>JAXLYP010000002.1:0-600753 GCA_046351395.1 Polyangiaceae bacterium | reverse complement strand
CCGTGCTTTGGACCGGCGGGCTCGCCCCCCGCGAACCACGGCGAGTTCTGGAACGACGGCCTCACCTCCCACGAGGGCATCTTCAGGATGGGGCAGGAGTGGCTCAGCGTGACGGGCGAGGAGATCTCGTCGCACCAGTACCACACGAACCTCGCCATCGCGTCCGACACGGTGGACATGACGCGCGCCGATCCGGATCTCGTGCATCACCGGAGGGACATCACGAACAAGGCGCTCAGCGCCGTCGATCCCGCGACCGCCGCGGCGTTCGTCCGCAACGCTGGGCCGACGACGCTCGTACCGTGGTATCGCGCGTCGGAGGAGCACCACGGCCGCGACTGGGTGATCGTCCCCGCCGGCGCGCGCCACCTCCGCCAGATCACGGTGCGCTGCAAGCTCTTCGCGCACATGGGCTGCTCGACCCAGCCTCACAACGCTGCGGTCTACCGCGGCATCGTCGGGCCCGTGACCGGCGACGCAAAGCGCGCTGCCTGGACGACCGCGACGTCCCGGATCTGGGGGTTCTGGTTCTTCCTTTACCACTACCTCACTTTCCCCGAGGTCTGCGCCGGGCAGCCGTATGGCAGACAGTTCAGGTACGCGGTGCGCCACGCGACGCAGTCGCTCATCCAGGCGCGATCCCCCTGGCGGATCGCGTCCGCCTAGCGAGAAGCGAGAGACCCATGCAACCCCGGATCGACGACGCCCCCAAGCTCGAAGAGCGCATCGCAAAGACTCCGTTGACGAAGGTGAAGGCGCTCGTCGACGAGGTCGACCGAGCGGCGCGCGGCCCGCACCGCGCCGCGGCCGAGCTGGCGACGAGCGAGGCGACGCCGAAGGAGATCGCGGCGCGCGCCGAGGTCGTCCTCGCGGCGGCGGAGGAGTTCGGCATCGCGCCGCTCATCGAGCTCGAGCGCGTGCCCGCGGCGTCGCGCCTGTTCGCGCTCCGGTCGGTCACCGCCGCGACGATCGCGCTCCGGAAGCGGGTGTACGGTTGGGTCGAAGGCTCGCTCGCCGACAAGGAAGAGATCCCGACGTCGGAGTCGGGCGAGGCCGAGGAGCCCAACCCGAGAGAGCGCGTCTGCGACGTCGCGTGGCTCGAGCTCCGGCGCCAGCACCACCTCGGCGAGGACGACACGTCGGCGTGCCTCGACGCTCGGAGGCTCCACCAGACCCCGTTCGAGGGGCGCGACAAGCTGATGGCGAAGCTACGCGCCGAGGCCCGACTCCGCCCGGTCCGCGCCGACTGGGACAACGTGTAGCCCGCCCTCCGGAGAGCGACCTTGAAGAACATTTCCTTCGCCCTCGCGATCGGACCGCTCGGCCCTCCCTTCGTCGTGACGCACGCCGTGCGCGGGGAGGAGGGGATCTCGCGGCTCTACCGGTTCGACCTGGAGGTCGGCACGTTCGTCCCCGAGGCGCTGTTCCAGCGGTTCGTTCTGGGCCACGACGCGCTGCTCGCGATGCGCGTCGGCGACTCCGTGAGGCTCGTGCACGGGCGGATCGTGGCGGTCCGCACCGTCGAGTCGCGGGACGAGGCCCTCGGGTTCAGCCGTTATCGGCTAGAGCTCGCCCCCTCCGCGTGGGCGCTCAAGCGCCGCCACGACTCGCGCGTCTTCCAGAACATGTCGGTCGACGAGATCCTGAAGGCGATCGCCGAGCCCCTCGGGCTCGCGCTCCGGATCGACCTCGCGACCCCGCTGCCCAAGCGCGAGTACACGACGCAGTTCGACGAGACCGACTTCGAGTTCTTCGCGCGGCTCTGCGCCGAGAACGCGCTCCTCTACTACTTCGAGCAGCCGCCGACCGCGCTCGGCGCGCCCCTCGTCGCCGCGCTCGCAGCGCCCTCACCGGTGCTCGCGTTCACGGCGAGCGCCGCCGAAATGCTCCGAGGCGCGGCCAGTCGAGCCGGCAGCGGTGAGACGATCGTCGTGACGGATCGGGCCGCGTATCTCCCCATCGCGCCCGGACGGGTGTCGGACATCGTGGAGAGCGCGATCGAGCGAACGCTCTACAGCATCGTCGGCGGCGAGAGCGGCGAATCGCCGGCCGGGCCCACGGTCCCGTATCGAGCCGCGGGCGCGCTCGTCGGGGACGTCGAGGCGATCCACGAGTTCTCGGAGCAGCACAAGCTCCGCTCCACCAAGGCGAGCTACCGCGAGTACGATCCGGACCGGCCGATGTCGCCGCTCGACGTGGAGAAGAGCGTCATCCCCGCGCAGCGCGCCGAGGATCCGATAGGCGCCCTCATCGCGGCGGGACCGAGCCCGTCGAGCCTCCTCTCGTCGTTCGACGAGATGCTCGAGGACGAGCGCCTACAGACCTACTTCCACGAGGGTCGCGACCTCTTCCCGGACTGGGATCACGGCAAGAAGGAGCCCGCGCGCGCGCTCCTGCAGCTCCGGAGGACGAAGGAGACCGCGCGAGGCAAGAGCGACGTGGTGCGGCTCGTCCCGGGCCACACGTTCAAGCTCGAGGAGTACCCCGTCGAGCTCCTCAACTCGGGTTGGGTCGTCACGGCGATTCGCCACGAGGGGACGAGCACGTACAACGCCACGTCCGCGACGGTCGCCTACGAGAACGCCTTCGAGTGCGTCCCATCGGACGTGGCCTTCGTCCCCGCGCGGCCGAGGCGACGCGTCATGAGCTCGTACCTCACCGCGACCGTGGTGGGGCCGAAGGATCAGGAAATCCACGTCGACGATCAGGGCCGCATCAAGGTGAAGTTCCACTGGGATCGAGGCCCGGAGCTCGCTGAGCCGACGTGCTGGATCCGGGTCATGCAGTCCTGGGGTGGCACGGGCTGGGGTACGCAGTTCATTCCCCGGGTCGGCATGGAGGCCGTCGTCGCGTTCGAGGACGGCGATCCCGACAAGCCACTCGTCCTCGGCTGCGTCTACAACCGCGTCCTGCCGACCCCGTTCCGCCTGCCCGAGGACAAGACGCGGAGCGGCTGGCGCACGCGCTCCAGCCCCGAGAGCAGCGGGTTCAACGAGCTGAGCTTCGAGGACCGCGCGAACAGCGAGCAGATCTATCTGAAGGCGCAGCGCGATCTCGACGCCGAGGTCGGCCGGAACCGGACGGCGGTGGTCGCCGTCGACGACGTCGAGACCGTGGGTCGGAACCAGCGCGTGGGGGTCGAGGGAGACCAGCACATCGAGATCCACGGTGATCGCCGCGGGCACGTGCGAAGCTCGGATCACCTCCGCGTGAGCGGTGGCCGGGACGAGCACGTCGGCGGGCTGCTCTCGATCAGCGCGCAGGATCGAAACTTCCACGCGCAGCGCGACGACGTCATCAGCGCGGGCAGGAACCTGGATCTCGCCTCGCGGACCGCGTTCCTGACGACCGTGGGGAGCACGTTCATCGACGCGTGCGAGAACGTCGACATCGTCGCGAGCGAGCGCCTGATCCTCCACGGCGACCACGTGTCGGCGGCGGCCGACACCGACGTCGTCCTGAGCGCGGGCGGCGGCGCGTTCATCCGCATCACGAAGGACACGATCCAGCTCTCCGCTCCGACGATACGGCTGAACGCGAAGGACGCGCAGCTCGTCCTGAAGGACGGCAAGTCGCTCACGAAGGTGAAGGCGGCGTTCCAGGTCGTGTCC
This sequence comes from Polyangiaceae bacterium, assembly GCA_046351395.1. Taxonomy (GTDB): domain Bacteria; phylum Myxococcota_A; class Polyangia; order Polyangiales; family Polyangiaceae; genus CAYYKK01. The sequence continues at coordinate 597,142 of JAXLYP010000002.1, read as the reverse complement.
GACGACAAGATCATCCTCAAGTCGAGCGGCGCCTCCCTCGGGCTCGGGGCCGAGGCGAAGCTCGATGGCTCGCAGGTCCTGCTCAACTCCCCCTCGCAGGCGACCGACAACATCGAGACGGAGCAGGAGCACACGTCCGTCGTCGCGGTCGCCGACCCCGACGGGGAAGCGATCCCCGGCGCGCTCGTCGTCGTCACCGGTAGCGACGGAGGCGAGTTCATGGGCCGGACCGACGAGAACGGCCAGCTCACGGCCCCGGTCGAGGGATCGGCGACCGTCACCTTCCCCGATCTGTCCGGTACGAGCGACCAGTAGCCACGCGCGCGAGGAGTCCCAAATGGCCAGAGAGGTTCGGCGCGTCATCGCGCGACAAGGCGACTGTGTGTACTCGATCGCGGCGGCGCACGGCGTCGGCGACGTCCAATCCATCCTGGATCATCCAGACAATCACGAGCTCTTCCAGGGCACCGGCCGGAGCGCCGGGATCCTCGCGCGCGGGGACGTCGTCACCGTCCCCGTGCAGAGAAACCAGCACTCGGTCTCCCAGGATCAGACGCTCCGCGTGCAGGCCACGCCCCCGCGGACGCGACTCAAGCTCGTGCTCAAGGATCAAGCGCGATCGCCGCTCGCGAACGAGAGCGTCGTCCTTCGGGTGCCGGGGAGCGAGCAGACGCGACAGGCGACGACGGACGGCGACGGCCTCTTGGACGAGCCCGTGCCGGCGCGCGCGAGGGCGATCCTCGTCGAGATCCCCCGCCTCCACGAGACCTTGCTGGTGCAGCTCGGCCACATGGATCCGCTCGAGGACGAGTCGGGCGTGCGCAAGCGGCTCGCCAACCTCAACTATCTACCGCCGAGCGCCGAGGCCACCGACGACGAACTCGCCGCGGCGATCGCGCTCTTCCGGGAGGACCACGGGCTCGCCGCCGACGGTGAGGAGTCCGAGCTCCTCCAGGCGCTCGAAGCCGCGCACGGCAGCTGACGGGGTCACTGCACTCGATCGCCGACGCCGAGCCCGAACGAGCAACCGATCGGTTGCCCTTGGGTGGCGTAAATCGATCGTGATGACGCCGAGCCCGCGGTGCCTACGAGGCGCGCTCGTCGGCGGTGCGCTGGAACGCGGCGATCAGCTCCGCGCGTGACTTCGCGCCCACCTTCGCCGCCGCGCGGAAGAGCAGGACACCGACCGTCGAAGCCGAGACGCCGAGCTCGTACGCGATGAGCTTGTTCGAGTGGCCGAGGCTCGCGTAGCCGACCGCTTGTCGCTCTCGGACCGTGAGGTCGCGCGGACCCGAGGCGCGAGGAGAGTTCTCACGCGCGACGACGTACCGACGCCCGCCCTCCTCGAACTGGTCGACGAGCGACCACCGAGCGCTCACGAGTCCGCGCCACGACGCGATCGCCCGGTCGGGCTCGCGGGCGCGCTGCGCGCCGCGGGCTTCCTCGATCCGTGCAACAGCGGCGCGCAGGGAGGCGCGCGCGGGAGCCTCCTTCGCGTCGCCCTCGGCGTGCTCGACGTGGCCTGAAGGCGTGAGGACGGCCATCGGTGGATCCGGGAGCGCGGTGAGGCGCCGAACCAGCCGATAACCGGCAGCCAGATGGGTGGCGATACGACTCCATCGGAGCTTGGTCGCAGCGGGAATGGTGCCTCCGTCCCCGAGCTTCGCGGTCACGAAGCAGCCGACGCCGCTCGGATCCAGGCCGTTCACGAACAGGATGTCGGCGATGCCCCACGATCGGAACAACTTCGCCGCCGGCTGGCTCGCCCAGTCCGGGCCCTCGCTCGCGGTTCGGCACGCCTGCGTTCGGAAGACCCACCGCACGCGGTCGGGCGCGGAGCGCTCGATCGCGCGCATGATCATCCCATCGTCGTGGGCGCCCTCGGACCTGAACCCGTGGAGGCGAAGCCGATGGACGTCGCTCGCGTCGTAGAAGAACGCGGAACACCCCATCCCCTGGTCGAGGAGCGGGGCGGCGGTGCGGAGCACGTCCTCGAGCCAGGCACCCTCGGATTGCTCGACGCGGTAAGCAGACTCGATGATCGAGACGAGATCGGTCGTCACCTCACATTCACCCTCCGACGGCCGGCGGCGCCCGCCGACGACGCCGAAAGTCTAAGCCGATTCGCTCGACTTCGTCGCCCGTCAGTGGCGCGCGTTGGGGAGATCTGGGAACCGAATGGTGCCCCCCTGCGCGAGGTCGAGCGTCGCCTTGCCGTCCGCGTCGAGCACCCCACCACGCTCCGTCCCATCGTCGAGTACAATGACGTAGCGCTGCGAAGCAATCGGGTGACCTTCCTCGTCGACGAGCTCGACGCACGTCGGCTCCTGTAGCTCCTTCTCCTCGGTCTGCGCCTGCTCCGGCGAGTTGAGGAGGATGCGCTCGCCGTCCGCTTTGATCTCGCTCCCCATCGCGAACGACGCCCCCTCCGTCTTCAGGATGAGATCCTTCGCGACGAGCTGCGCCGACCCGTCGGAGACGAGCTTCAATCCGTCCTTCGACGCGTCGATTCCAGCGCCCCCGCCGAGGGCGCCGAAAGCGGATCCGCCGAGATCGATCCTGTCCTTGCCGATTCGTAGGACGCTCGAGCCGACGCGCAGGACGATCTCGGTCGCCGAAGAGAGCTCGAGGACGCCGCTGGCGCTGAAGACGGAGCTGCCTTCGACGTGGTGCGCGCTCGCGCCGGGCGCCTCGTGTTGGCCGACGATGGTGGTCGAGTGAGCGCCCACGCGCGTCGTCAAGGTCGTAGCGAAGTGGTGGTCCGCGCTGCCCGTGACGTCGATCCGCTGGATTCCTTCGACGATCGTCGCCGCGAGGCCGCCGACCCGCGTCGAGCTCCCCCGCTCGCACACGTCCGAGCGCGCGCCCTGGACGAGCGTCGTCTGATCTCCCGCGATCGTCACCACGCGGTCGCGCCCCACCTCGAGGTGCGCGTTCTCGCCGACCCTCTCCTCTTGGTGACCATGGACGTGCGACCTCGCGTCCCCGTGGATGATCGACGACCGGTCGTGGCGCACGACCTCGTCGAGATCGCGCTCGGCGTGCACGTAAATCTGCTCCCGGTCCGGCGCGTCGCGGAAGCTCAGCTCGTTCGTCCCGCTCCCGCCGATCGTGCGGGTGCGGATGCCGCTGCGGTCTCGTTCGTGGGGGAGCGGAAACGGCATGGGGTGCGTGCCGTTGTAAAGGCAGCCGGCGACGACGGGTTTGTCCGGGTCACCGCCGTCAAAGACGACGGCGACCTCCATCCCAACCCGCGGAATGAACTGATGTCCCCACCCCGCGCCCGCCCACGATTGGATGGTCCGGATCCAACACGCGCCGCCCGCGCCGTCTCGATCCCAATGGAATTGGATCTGGATTCGCCCCGCAGCGTCGACGTGCACCGCGTCGGGCGTCGGACCGACGACCACGGCGGTGAGCATCGAGAGGACGGTCTTCCGTTTGACCCGCGCGGGCGGAAAGGCGGTCTCCGCCGGGACGCACTCGAACGTGTTCTCGTAGGTCTCGTCCGCACCCGCGACCGACCCCTCATGCCGGACGCGGGTAAACACGTAGGGACGGTTCATCGCCGGAACGGGGTGGTCCTCCAGCTCGAACCATCGCCCCGGCTCCGCCGCCGCGGAGAGGCTCCGGCCGTCGATCACTTCGACGCGACGTCGCGCGCGCGTCAGGATGCGTTGCGCCTCCCGGGCGTCGTCCGAGAGATCGGGCTGCTGCGAGCGGCCGTGGTGCTCGTACTGCTCGAAGTGGAGCTCGACCTCGTCCGGCGCGCGCTCGGGCGCCGTCGCCTTCCCCCCGACGCGAAACCCCGGACGGTCCGGGTCGTAGTCGCGGAACTCGGCGTGATGGGCGGCGAGTCTCCGCTCGGGCGTCACGTCGAGCACCTTGCCCGCTCGGTCGGCGCCGAGACCCTGGTGCGGCAGGTACTGGAGGGACGGCGGAACCGCGTGGATCGGCGCGTACGCCGATGGCTGATCTCCGAAGACGATCGTCTCGCGCGTCAAGATCGCGTCGACCACCGTCGCGTCCGACGCACCGTCGAGCAAAGAGAGCGCCGAGTCCGGCTGCTGGAACCAATAGAAGACGCCCGCTTCGGCGAGCAGGCGCTCGACGAACGCTTTGTCCGTCTCCTCGTATTGCGTGATGTACGGCCGCGACGGGAGCGGGCGCGCGAGCGCCCACCACCGGGGCAGCGCGCCGCCCAGGACTTCGTCCACGACGGACGAGACGCTCATCCCCTCGAAGATCCTCGAGCGCCGCTGATGGCGAAGCAGCTCGAACTCGGGGACGAGGCGGAGGCGGTGCTGCGCCTTGTCTGTGCCGCCCGCCCCGCCCGAGCCACGGGTGGAGAGCGCGCGAACGGCGGACACGACGCCATGAATCGCACGCGGTCGGCCGCCCGCGCGCACGACGAGCGCCGCGCGCCGCCCGAGCACCAACCGCTCGAGATCCCGATCGAGCAGGCGCTCACTGGTGACGACCACATCGAAACGGTACCCGGAGGAGAGCGCCTCGACGCCACGAAGCGAGTGGACGGTGAACCAGCGGGCGGGGAGCGCCGCGCTGGCGAAGACGAACGGAGGGCTGGCAGAGGTTTCCACGTATCGACCCATCAACTCGCAGGGGGGACGTACAGAAGCGTTGCGGGCTTGTCCGCGTACGCGGGGTCGAACGCGATGGCCGGTGAGTCCATGATCTTCGCGACCTGACGTTCGCTGAACCCGGCGCGGCGCAGCGATTCCATGACGATCGGGGAGAGCAGCTCCCCTTGGCGAGGCGCGTAAGGGAGCTCCTGTTCGTCGAACAGCCTCCTCAACGACTTGTAGTCCTCCTTGATGTGCCCGTAGATGACCCAGAAAAACTCGTGATCGCCGAGCCCGTCGAGGACGTTCATCGCCACCCGGTTCGTCCGATTGTGGGTCTTCGGTTCGAGGTCGTGGACGATGGAGATCCCTGCGGCGACCAAGGACAGGGTCAGCCCGAAGGCAGACACCCCGGGGTTCCCCGTCGCCATCCCCATCATCATGATCGCCGAGCCGAAGAACTCGAGTTCACCGACGAGGATCTTGGTCGTGTCTCGACTGGCCTTGCCCTCGGCGACGTCGCACGCGCCTTGGACCATCCCGACCACACACCCCAGGTAGCCGAGCGCCATCCCCGCCTTCTTGAAGAGCTTGCTGTAAACCTTGAACCGTCCGAGGTGGGTCAGGACCGTCTCGAGCGTCCCCAACGCGAGTTGGAGGACGGTGGACCCCGCGTTCCCGTAGTCGACGAGGTTCCACACGAGGTTCTTCTCCTTGTCCCAGCCGCCCTTCTCCCAAATCTTGTAGACCGACGCCGCCGCCCCGAGGCACTGCAGGACGTTCGTAAAGGCCTTCCACGGCACAGTCGTTTGATGGGCCCCGGAGACCGCCTCGACGAAGCTTTCACGCAGCTTGAACATCTTCGTCTCGTCGCCCGCCTGAACCGCAGCCTTGAACTCGTCGTACTCGGCGAAGTGACTGTACTTCGAGATGGAGAACAGGATGTTGTCGCGCATTTTCAGCATGCGCACCGCGCTGACGCCGTTCGAGATCTCCTCTGCCGCCCCCGGCAGCGAGAGCCCTGCCGCGAGCTCGATGAGCGCGATGGAGAGGCTCGGCGGACCCGCCAGGTTGCCGACGAGCGTGAGCCCGATCTGCGCGGCCGTGGCCTTGTTCGCAGCGACGTAGCCGACGGCGCTCAGCATGAGCTCGACCGTGCTTTCGCCCTTGAGGTCGGCCCGGACCTTCGCCTCCTCGGAGGGCGCGTCGGCGAGCTTCTTCCATATCTCGTCGATGAATGCCTCGTCGTGCGGGTCGCACCCGAGGACGACGAGCGCGCCGGTGAGCGACTCGATGGTACGTCGTAGCCAGCCGCGGACTTTGTCCGACTCGTACTCTTTCGCGTCGAGCGCCGTGCCGAAATAGATGTCACAGGCCTCGTGAAGGCTCGACTTCGTGAAGAGCTTCTCCTTGATACGGTAGATGTTCGAGGCGACCTCGCTCGCCGCGGTCATCGAGTACCCTCCGAGCGTCGCGAGAGCCTCATTTATCCTGGGATCCAGATCGGCGATGTCGACGGCCGGAGGTTTGTCCGCCTTCGCGTCGGCGAGCAGGTCGATCAGCTCGATCTCGCCGAGCTTCTTGTGCGCCGTCTCGAGGATGCGTTCGAGCGCGGCGATCGCGTCGTCGCACGTCGAGCGGTCCGCTGGGTCGGCGGCCGCCCGGCAGGACTGCATCATCACGTGGAGCGCGTTGAACTGGCTGATCACGCGCGACCGTCGCTGGAGCTCCTCCTGGCACCCCCGCAGCAGAACGGCCGTCGCGTCCACGAGCGACATCAGCTCCACGAGCTCGCGCTTGAGGTTGTCCTCGTCCACCTTGTTGACCACTCCCTGGGTCGACGTGTTGGGGTCGGGCTCCTTCTTGAGGTCGTGCAGCCTCGCGGGCGCCTTGACCGGTTTGGGCTCCAATCGCAGGACCTTCCATTGAAAGCCTTTGCCCGCAGGGATCATTTGGGGGGCCATCCCCCAAGCGAAGCCGCCGCCCGTGATGATCTTGTACCGGAGCTCGGTGTTCTCCCAATAGTCGAAGAAGAGCTGCGGCATCTTCTTGTGATAGCTCGGGTCTCCGGTCTCCTTGCCGGCCGAGTCCTTGCGCGGGAGCTCCCCGCTGAGCTCCGTCGCCTTGTACAGATAGTCGGGGTACTCCGACTTTCGCGTGGCGTTCAGGTGGGTGCACAGCTCACCGAGCGTCTCCGCGCCCAGTAGATCCGACGGGAGCGTCACCCACTTGAGCTCGTACTTCTCATCCCCGTTCCGCTTGAGGATCTTGGTGAAGCGCTGATGCCAGCCCGGGAATCCCGAGAGGGAGAGGGGGATCTTCACCAGCGGCGCGTCGGCGCCGGAGCTCAGCGACTTCGCGTTGGGGATGGTGCCGACCACGATGCCGTAAGGCGTGACGAGCTGCGCCTCCTTGCTCACGGTCGGGTCGAACCCTAGCGCCTCGCGCCTTTCGTCCTGCGGAACCCATTTGTAGTCCACCATCGTCGCCTCCCTCAATCCGATTGTCCGCTCTGCTCGGCCAGCTTTTTCTTGGTCTCGGCGTCCAGTCGCCCCGAAGGCTCGAGGTCGTTGTCGCGCTGGAAGAGTTGGGTCGCCGAGAGGCGCGCCGCGTCGTCGTGCGGCTCGCCGCGCCTCAAGTAGCCTAGGTTCTCGAGCCGCTTCGTCGGCCCCGTCGCCTCATCCATCGGGTCCACGTCGCCGATCGCGAACTGGAACAGGACGTTCTCCGCAGGAAGGAGGACGCCGAGCTCGCGCTGGAGGATCGGGACGGGAACCTCGACGACCCCGTTCGCGTCCGTCGTCCCCGACGGCGGCGTCGCCCCCGCCTTGAGCTTGAGTCCGCGGATTTCGTAGACCGCATTCGCGTAGGGACCCGTGTCCGAGAGGAGCGCGACACGGAGGATCTTGCGCGGGATGCGTGCGGTGAACCGGTTGTTGCTTCCCTTCTCGAGGGAGAGTCCTGGGGGCTCCGTGTCGGGCAGGTGAAGGACGTCGCCCGGATAGAGCACGTCCTTCGTCGCCCGCTTTGCGCGGAGCGCGTCGTTCGATGCGTCGTTCCACACTTCGTCGCCGTCCGCGCCGCGGAGCAGCGCCAGCTTGTCGACGTGGTCGCCCTGCCGGACGACATAAGGCTTGAAGTTCGAACCCATGCCCGATGTACGAGGCGGCCCGCGCGCACTACGACGGCAAACGCATTTACGAGCGTCGCTGTAAATGTCTCGGCGTGCTCTTCGGCGAGCACGAGCCGCGGGTCCGAGCTAAGCTGGTGCGAGGAAGACAATGGGACAGCCGATCGCGAAGCAAGGGGATCACGTTTTTGGAGTCGACACGCACGTCGTCATGGTGCCCTCCCCCGGCGGCCCGGTGCCGACGCCGATGCCCAACCCGTTCGCCGGCCAGCTCACGGACAACCTGAGCGGGACGGTGTTCGTGGACAACAAGCCCGTCGCGATGGTCGACAGCGTCGCGAACAACCTCCCGGCCCACTTGCCGATGGGCGGCCCCTTTCAGAAGCCTCCAGCGAACAAGGGAACGGTCACGCAGGGCAGCGCGACGGTGTTCGTCGACAACAAGGGGGTCGCGCGCCGCAACGACCCGGCCAAGTGTTGCAACGACCCGGCCGATCAGGACACGGGCCACATCGTCGCGACGGGCACGGCGTTCTGCGGCTGAATCATCGAGCGTGACCTCTCGATCACCCGCAGAAGCAGAAACGGGAGGACGGAAAGACGGGCAGTCCCGTCACGTGGCAGTCGTGGCTCGCCTCCCGGGCGAGACGTGGGGCACCGATCCCACGCGGCCGGGCGGCCTCACTCGGTCAGCTTCGCGCCGTCGACGACGAACCCGCTGTCGGGGTAGTCGGGGGCTTGAAGCGAGAGCGAGCCGAACGAGAATACCCCCCGAAAGGTGCCGGCGACGGCGTACGAACCGTCGCCTCTGGCGCCGAGCGACATCGGGACGCTGCGGGTCGCCGTGCTCAAGTTCGGGTCGGCGTACGCCCGAAACGGGAGCGCGCGCACGAAGCCGGTGTCGGGCGCGAGGACCGCGAGGTACTGACCTCCATCGGCGTCTCCCGCCGCGAGGATCGAGCACGGGGACACCGCCATCGTGGTGATGCCCGCGGCGCCCGGCACCTCGAGAACACGGCTGTGGAGATACGAACCGTCCGCCCCGAGCTCCAGGAGAAACGGGCTCGCGTCGTGAGACGGCGGAGGGCAACCGTCGCAGCCTCCCGTCGCGCTCGACGACGTGAAGCCGTGATTCGCCGGAACCAACACATCGCCTCCGAGGCTCACCGGCTCGGTCAGCGTGCCTCCGACGAGCGGATGACCTTCCGCCGTGAGCACGACGGTCAGTGGAAACGAATCGTCGGTTGGCCACGATCGGACGAACGCCGTGTTCCCCTGCGCGTCGAAGCCCGCCACGACCGCCGTCGTCGCCTCCGCAGGCGCCGTGACGTCGAGGCCATCGGTGCTCGAGCCGCCCACCGAGCCAGCGACAAATATGCGCCCCTCTGCATCCACCGTCACGCTCGCGAAGGCGTTCGCGCCGGAGCCCGTCGACGTGAACCGTCTGCTGAATCGCACCGTACCGTCGAGGCCCATCTTCTCGATGCTCGGGCCCCACGCCTCGGCGATCCCATTCGCGCTCTGAACCCAGACACTGGTCACGACGAGATCTCCGTCGGGAGCGACCGCGAGCGCCACCGGTTCGTTGTCGTCGCTGACGGGTAGGGTGGACGTCAGCGCGCCGCTCGCCGAATAGCGGCGAAGCTCGGCGAGCGTTCCACCCGCCGTCGAGCCGATCGCGACGGCGCCGCCGTCCGCGAGCGCGACGAGCCCGCGGATCCATGAGTTCTCCGTCTGCGGATAGCTCGCGAACCAGAGCGTCTCGCCCGTGCGACCGAGCTTGGCGAGGAACGCTACGCTGCCGTACGGATTGTCGAGCGAGGTCGTGAGGTGTTCGGCGCCGAAGTTCGCTTCACCACCGTAGGCGCCTGCGACGAGTACGTTGCCGTCCGCCGCGATCGCGAGCGGTCCGAGGTGCGCCCCCTGCCAAAGATCCGTGCCGCAGGTGGTGCAGACGAGCGATCGACCCGAGGTCGCGACGAGTCCCTTCGAGGGATCGTCGACGCACGAGCCATCCCCAGGACCGTCGGAGGTGATCGAGAGTTTGCAGCTGGCGAGCGTGAGGGCGAGCGCCCCCAACGTTACCCCTGATGAACGACGCATAGGCCCGTATCCGCGGCAATGACTGTTCCATGCGTGGCGTCCCGCCGACGCGGCTCTTTCTCGGATATCGTCCGGGTGCCCGGCGGGTCTAGCGAACGGTGGATGTGCCAGCCTGCGCCCCGTGCGTGGCGCTCGGAATCGCGCGGCCTCGGATCGGCGCGGAGACCGGGACCCGCGTCAGCGCTGGCGAGGAACAAGTCTCTGAAGCTCGACCTCGACATTCATGGCCCCGAGTTCCTCGCCGCCGTCCCCGAGCTCGAGGCAGTGGCGCTCGAAGGCGTTCCGTTCTGGGACGAAACGGTCCTCTACCATCAGCCTGGCCGCTGCCTTTCCGCACGCGGACATCGTCGTATGTGCAGGCCCACAGGACCACTGGACGCTTCGCTGGGCGTCCCGATTGTTCGGCTTCGATCAGTCCCCGGAAGCCAAGCACAGAATTGCAGACAAAGCCGCGGCGGCGCGATCCATTCGCTCGATGCTGGAACGACCCGCCATGCGCCTGATCGTAGGGCACGCGGACATCTGGAGGGCTCTGGCAGGACGCGCTCCGACCCGCGTGGCGCATCGAGGGTGTCGACGTGTAGATCCTCCTCTTCTGTCGACCTCAATCCAGCGCGAACCCGCTGCAGCCGGACGTGATGACCAGTCGATCCCCGAGCGCGGATCGACACTCGCGACACCGCCCTCCTGCTCGTCGATGATCAGAGCCCGAATCGCCGAGGCCCTCCCGTGAACGAGCTCAGGTTGTTCGCGGCGAGCGATGTCACCGTCCCGCTTCCATACTTGGGTTGAGCGACGAAGGCTTCACGTTCGCGCGCATCCATTCTTGAGTTCTGGTCCACCCCGGCCGCGCGCTGCCTCCTCGCCCGGCGCGTTGCGCGGCGCCTGGGGCCTTGGTCGGTGTTAGGTAGAATCCATCAGGGTGGACTCGGCGTGCAACGCGGCGACCTCTTCCTTGTAGAACGCAATACTCACCAGCACCCCCCGCCCACGCGAGCCCGACGTCCGGGGTCCTTTTGGCCGCTCCGCACGAGGCACGTATTCAGGGTCGAAGCGGCCGTTGTCGCTCGTCGCGTTGGGGAGCGCTTGCTTGCAAAGCGCGAGGATGTCTTCCTTCGGCGTGCTCTTGTCGAGCTGGTTGACGAGGTCGACGCATGCGCGCGGCGTCGCCTTCGCTGGCCATGCTCGCGCGCAGCGCGCGCACGGACTTTCGTCCTTCTTCCCAACAGCCCTCCAGATGCGAAGCGCGCGTACTCGATGTCGCGGCGCGTCTTCGAGGTGCTCCGCCGCCGCGCGTCCAGCGCGGCGCCCGCGCGCCGGCCAACAACGCCGGAGGTCCGCGAGGCCTCGCCTGCCGTAGTCCTGGTGAATCGCCATCTCGACCATTCCAGCGAGCTTCTTGGCCTTGGCGGATCACCCGGCGCCGCAGAGGCGTCGGCGCGGGCGGTCTGGAGCTCGTCCAGGTGCCGCTGGGTCTCCGCCGATGGCTTTTCTTCCCGCGCGCCGCCGATGCCGAGAAGTCCGCATCCCGACAGCATGACGAAACCAATAGTAGGCTCTTGAAGGGCTTCGCCCAGCAGGCGTACGTACGGCGTGCTGCGCACGAGCTTTGAGTGACTCGTTTCCTTTTCGCTGGCGTCATTCTCCGGGGCGAGCGCCGGCGGAGAACGGTCGCCGAGCGCGGTCGCGCGGCGACGATACAATCGACGATCGCGGGGACAGCCCGTACCGCGCGTGACCTCGCGAAGACCGTCGGCCCGTCGCCGCGCATCCGGCGCGCGTCCCGATCCATCACGGCAAGATCCGCCCCGACGTGCGGCGCGAGATCCGTCTTGTTGATGACGAGCAGATCGACTGCGTGATCCCAGGTCCGCCCTTGCAGGGGACCTTGTCTCCCCGGCCACGTCGATGACGTAGATGGTGTAGTCGACGAGCTCGCGGCTGTACTGCGCGGCGAGGTTGTCCCCGCCGCTCTCGACGATGAGCAGCTCGGGGCGAACACGCGCCATCAGGTCCTCGAGGGCGTGGAGGTTCGGGCTGACCTGTCTCGCGGATCGCCGCGTGCAGGCGACCGCCGGTCTCGTGACGCGGATCTGCGCGAGCGGCAGCGCCTCGTGACGCATCAGGAACTCGGCGTCCTCGCGCGTGAAGATGTCGTTGGTCACCACGCCGAGCAACATCCGATCGCGGAGCGCTCGGCACAGCGCCAAGACCAGCGCGGTCTTTCCGCTGCCCACAGGACCGCCGATCCCGACCGTGAAGGCGCGCTCACAAAGTCGCGCGACAGCGGCGCCGCGCGCTCTGCGAAGCGCCCCGGTGCTCCCAATGCTCGTGCTCGTGCTCGTGCGAGTGCGAGTGCTGCAGATGATCGTGATCGTCGCCGTGCGCCATGGGATCTCCGGGTCTGGAATAGTCGCGTGTACAGTCGGTCGTGAGCTGCACGAGCTCGGTGATCGGGGTTGGCTGAGCCACGTCGTCCCTCGAGAGCGCGCGGCCGCGCGCCAGCGCTGCGTCGAGCGCTCCGTCGAGCGCGGCGTGGAGCTGCGCCTCCCGTGGTGCCGAGCGCGCCGAGCCGAACGGCGCGGAGAGGAGCGAGCGCGTCGTGAGGTGGAGGAACGTGCCGAGGGCGTCGTCGCGGCTCGTCGAGCGCGCGCGTCACCGCGCCGAACATCGGCGCGAGGTGGCCCGGCGTCGCCTCGGAGAGGACGCGCGACCAGGCCGCGACGAGCTCGGGGAGCGCGAACGCGCGCGCCGCGACGTCGACGAGCGCCCTGCCCTGCGCGCGGCTCGCGCGGGCGGCGACGTGGGACCAGAGCGTCGTCGCGGTAGACGCGTCGATCTCCGCGAGCGCGCCGAGGGCGCTCGATCCTGCCGCGCCCACAGCTTCGATCCTGCCGCGCCCACGGCGCTCGATCCCCGCCGCGCCTGCGGCGTGGACTTCCGCGTCCCAGGCGGCGCCGACGAGCGGGAGCGCGCCGGTCGACGATGCGAGGATCGCCTCCTCGACCGGCACCGCACGCCGCTCGCCCCACGGGCGATCCCCGACTGGAGGCCGCCTCGAGCCCGCCCAGAGTGCGCGGAAGCGCCCGTCGGGAACGCCGAATCGGCCAGCTGGAGGACGCGCCACGCCACCATCAGAAGAGCGAATAGCGCTGCGCGAGCGGGAGGACCGACGCGGGTTCGCACGTGAGGAGCTCGCCGTCGGCGCGCACCTCGTACGTCTCGGGATCCACCTCGAGCTTCGGAAGCGTGTCGTTGAGCTTCATGTGGCGCTTGCCAATCCCGCGGCAATCGCGGGCGATCGAGAACATCTTGTGGAGCCCGAGCGCGCGCACGTGGCCCTCCTGCCACGCGCGGCGCGAGATGAACGCGATCGACGTCGGGCCCACGGCGCGGCCGAGCGCGCCGAACATCGGCCGCATGTAGCGCGGCTCCGGCGTCGGGATGGAGGCGCTCGGATCGCCCATCTGCGCCCGCGACGAAGCCGCCTTTCAGGACCATCTCCGGGCGAATGCCGAGAGAACGCGGGCTTCCAGAGCACGAAGGTCGGCGAGCTTGCCGAGCTCGATCGAGCCGATGTCGTGCGAGAGGCCGTGCGCGATCGCCGGGTTGATCGTGTACTTCGCGACGTACCGGCGGATGCGGTTGTTGTCGTTGTCCCGCGCTCGCTCGGGAGGGCCGCGCTGCGCCTTCATCTTGTGCGCGGTCTGCCAGGTGCGCGTGATCACCTCGCCGACGCGGCCATCGCCTGGCTGTCGCTCGACATGATCGAGAGCGCGCCGATGTCGTGGAGGATGTCCTCCAGCGGCGATGTGGTCTCGCCGCGGATGCGGCTCTCGGCGAACGCGACGTCCTCGGGGATCTCGCGATCGAGGTGGTGACACACCATGAGCATGTCGAGGTGCTCGTCGAGCGTGTTCACCGTGTACAGGCGTCGGGTTCGGTGATAGACTCGGATGACGTTGGGCTCGCCGCACGCGAGGTGTCGAAGGGCGTGACCTCCGCCGGCGCCTTCGGTGTGGTACGTGTGGATCGTCCGGCCCTTGAACGCCGCGATGGAGTCGTCGACGTAGCCCGACTCGTTCAGCGTGTCGGTGTGGATCGTGACCTGAATGTCTTCTTCTTCGGCGACGCCGAGGCGGCTTGATCGATCGCCGCCGGCGGCGTCGTCCCCCAGTCTTCGTGCAGCTTGAGGCCGATCGCGCCCGCGCCGGATCTGATCGATGAGGCCGTTCGACATGGACAGGTTGCCCTTGCCCGTGAGGCCGATGTTGAGCGGGAGCGCGTCGGTCACGCTGCAGGCATCAGCTCGATGTGGCGCGCGCCCCGGTGCACGTCGTCGCGTTCGTGCCCGTCGTCGGTCAGTCCCGCCGCCGACGAACGTCGTCACACCGCGCTCGCGAGCGCCTCGTCAGCCGAGCTCGGGACAAATGAAGTGGACGTGCGCGTCGATGCCGCCCGCCGTGACGATGAGCCCCTCGGCGGCGATCGCGCCGGTCTCGTCCGCCGACGATCATCGAGGACGAGACGCCGATCATGACCGTCAGGTTGCCGGCCTTTCCGATCCCCACGATGCGCCCGTGTTTGACGCCGATATCCGCCTTGTACACGCCCGTCAATCGACGATGAGCGCACGTTGGTGATCACGAGGTCGAGCGCGTCCGAGTCGTCCGCGCCGGCGAACTGTCCCATGCGATCGCGCAGCACCTTGCCGCCGCCGAACTTGCACTCGTCCCCATACACGGCGTGATCGCGCTCGACCTCGGCGACGAGGCCCGTGTCCCCGAGGCGGACGCGATCGCCCACGGTGGCCCCGTAGATCTCGGCGTAGTGACGCCGCTTCATCCAATGGCTCACGCGCCACCTCGCTCGTGCGGCCCGAGGGCGACGTCCCCGCGGCGACGCCCGGTGACGAGCCGCACCGTGCGCTCTTCGCCGGGCTCGAAGCGGACCGCGGTGCCCGCCGGGATGTCGAGGCGCATGCCGGTCGCAGCGGCGCGATCGAACGCGAGCGCGCGGTTCGACTCGACGAAGTGGAAATGGCTGCCGACCTGGATCGGGCGATCGCCCGTGTTGGTCACCGCGAGCTCGAGGGTCGCCCGGTTCGCGTTGAGCTCGAGCTCGCCATCGGTGGGGAGGAGCTCGCCCGGCGTGATCGGGAGCGGGTCCTCCGCTCCGAACCGCGCGAGCTCGGGCACCGGGAGGAAGCTCCCGTAGAGCGCGAGCGCGAGGTCGCCGTGCTCGGCGACGATCGGGTGATGCACGGTGACGAGCTTGGTCCCATCCGGGAACGTGCCCTCGACCTGCACCTCGTCGACGAGCTCCGGCACGCCCGGCATCACCTGTCGACGACCGAGGAACGTGCGACCGATGTCCATGAGCTCCGCGACGGATCGGCCGTCTCGAATGAGCTCGAGGATCTGCGTCGCGATGAGCGCGACCGCCTCGGGGTAGTTGAGGCGTACGCCGCGCGCCAGGCGCTTCTGCGCGAGGAACCCGGCGTTGTGCAGGATCAGCTTGTCGAGATCACGAGGCGCGAGTCGCACGCGACGCACGTACCACCTACCCCGCGGGGATGCTCGCGACTAGGTTGCCGCGGTGGACTCGCCCGGCCCCTTCCGCGCGTCAGCCGTGGTGCGCGCGGGGCGCGGTCGAAGCGACGTCGTGCGGGCGCGCGGCGCCGGGCCGCTCCGGTTGCTCACGCCGCGAGCGGCGGGCCGCGCGGCGTGGCTCGTGACGAGCAGCCTCGGGGGCGGCCTCGTCGACGGCGACGAGGTCGCGCTCGACGTCGACATCGAGGCCGACGCGACGAGCGTGATCACGACGCAGGCGTCTACGAAGGCCTACCGCGGCCGAACGGGTCAGGAGCTCCGCGTACGAGTCGAAGCGGGAGCCGCGGCCATCGTGGTGCCGGATCCGCTGGTGCCCTTCGCGGACGCGCGCGTCCGGCAGGTCACCCAGATCGAGGTCGCCGCGTCCGGCTCGCTGGTGCTCGCCGACACGGTCACCGCGGGCCGCGTGGCTCACGGCGAGTGGTGGTCGTGCGAGCGCATCGACACGACGCTCTCGCTCTCGCGCGCGGGCGTTTCCCGGCTCCACGATCGCGTCGTTCTGGATCGCGCGGACGGTGTGATCGGCGATCGCATGCGTCGGTTCGCCGCCCTCTCGACCCTCGTGGTCGTCGGCCCCGCCGTCGCCGAGCACGCGCGCGCGCTCCTCGCGGACGTCGCGCGATCCGCGCTCCGAACGGACGCGCCGCTCGTCGCCGCGGCGAGCTCGCTCGACGACGACGGGGTCCTCGTGCGGATCGCGGGGAGCGCGATCGAGCTCGTGCTCGCCGAGGTTCGGACGCGGCTCGGCCCCGCGTGCGCTGCGCTAGGCGAGGATCCGTGGTCGAGGCGTTGGCTCTGATTCACAGAGCGAGCCCGTGAGTACGACGCAGCCGCGGGGCCCTCGCCGGACGCCGAGCTCATCGACGCACGCGCCACTTCGCCGAGAGGATTTCGCGGGTGCGGAACCTCCGCGGTGGCGCGCCCTCCCGATCAGCGCTGCGGGCGAGGCGGGTAGGCCGCCGGAGCGGAGGGCCCCTCGCCACGAGGAGGGGCCGCCCGCTCGCGGGCCGGGGGCAGTCCGTCAGCCCGAGAGGAGCTGCTTCGCGATGACGATGCGCTGGATCTGGCTCGTGCCTTCGTAGATCTGGAGGACCTTCGCGTCGCGCATGAGCTTCTCGACCGGGTACTCCTTCGTGAAGCCGTTGCCGCCGAACACCTGCACCGCGTCGACCGCGGACTGCATCGCGCTGTCCGCGCCGAACGCCTTCGCGATGGAGCTCGTCATCGGGTCGCGGACGCCGTTGTCGAGGTTCCAGCCGGCCTTCATGTAGAGCAGGCGCGTCGCCTCGATCTTGATCGCCATCTCCGCGAGCATCTGCTGCACGAGCTGGTGCTGCGCGATCGGCACGCCGAACGTCTTGCGCTCCTTCGCGTACGCGACGGCCTCGTCGAGACCGCGCTGCATGAGGCCCGTCGCGCCGGCGGCGATGTCGGGGCGCGTCTGGTTGAACGTCTCCATCGCGAGCTTGAACCCCTGCCCTGCGGGTGCGAGGAGGTTCTCCTTCGGGACCTTCACGTCATCGAGGTGGATGACGCACGTGTCGCTCGCGCGCTGGCCGAGCTTGTCCTCCTTCTTGCCGACGCGGAAGCCGGGAGTGTCGCGGTCGACGATGAACGCCGCGATGCCCTTGTGCTTGAGCGCGGGATCGCCCGTGCAGAAGATGACGTAGAAGCGCGCGTAGCTCGCGTTCGTGATCCAGCACTTCGTCCCGTTGAGGACGTAGTCGTCCCCGTGCTGCGTGAACCGGCATTTGAGGCCCGCGACGTCGCTCCCGGCGTCCGGCTCGCTGGTCGCGTAGCTCGCCATGACGGGCTCGCTCGTGAGCAGGCCCAGGTACTTCTTCTTCTGCGCGTCGTTGCCGCCGAGCTTGATGGGCGTGAGCGCGAGCTGGTTCGCGGTGATGCTCGTCTGGATGCCCGTACATCCGTACGCCATCTGCTCCGTGATCATCGCGTTCTCGAGCTCGCCCATCCCCGCGCCGCCGTACTCCTCGGGGACGCCCGGGTTCACGAGCCCGATCTCCCAGGCGGCCTTGAACACGTCCATCGGGAACTTCGACTCGCGATCGCACTCGGCGGCAACCGGGAGGATGCGCTCGCGCGAGAAGCGCCGCGCCGTCTCGACCAGGGCTTTGTGCTCGTCCGACAGGGAGAAATCCAACATTCCGCTCTACTCCTTCATCCGCTGCTTCTTGCGCTCGAAATCCGCGCGGACCGCGCGCGCGCCGAGCACATATCCCACGAGGCCGCCGACGAGAAGCACGCACGGGATCAGGATCGCGTGCTCCGCCGGCATATTGCTGAAGTCCATGCGCGCTCCGATCAGTCCGAGGACGGGACCTGCTCGTCGTCCGACACCTTGGGCGCGGCCTTCTTCTTCGGCGGAGACGCCTTTCCGCGCCCCGCCTTCGCGATCGCCTCGTCGATGACGCCGACGCGCGCCTCGAGGCTCCGCGTGCGCCTCCACATCATCACGACGAGGCCGAGCACGATCAGCCAGATGATCGCGTACGCCTCGACCATGAGCCGGCCCCCGCTCTCGAGCTCGGGCGCGGCCGAAGGGTCCCCGCTCGATGGGCTGGCGCTCGCGCTCGGCGTCGCCGAGGGCGTGGGCGCGACGAAGTCCTTCAGGCTCTTCGAGCCGTTCTTGAACGTGCCCATCGGCTTGGGCGCCTGCGGGTCTGCGGTCGAGGTGTCGTTCGGGTCGGCAACCTGCATGGCTATGAGTCCTCGACGACGCCCGCGACGAGCGCCTCTTCTTCCGCCGTATCGACGCGCGTGGCGACCGCGTGCTGCCGCGCGCGCGCCCAGGCGAGCAAGCTGCTGAGCAGCAAGAACGAGATGCACCCGAACAGGAACCCGAGCTTCATGTTCGGATCCGCGACCCCACCGCCGTTGCCCCGGAGCACCTGCGGGTGCGTCCCGCCCCACTTCTGCACGGCAAAATGAATGATGGGGAGGTTCGCCGCGCCGAGCACGCCGAGCGCGGCGGCGAACTGCGCTCCGCGTCCCCCCCGCCTGTGAACGCGCGCAGGACGACGTACGCGACGTACACGAGCACGCTGAGGAGGGACGTCGTCAGCTGCGCGTCCCAAGTCCAGTACGCGCCCCACGCCTTCTTCGCCCAGAGCGGCCCGCTCGTGAGGACCATGAACCCCATCGCCACGGCGACGTCCGCGCCGGCGCGCGCCCACGCGTCCGCGCGTGCCCACCCCTTCGCGAGGTAGAGCGCGGAGCCGAAGAAGCAGATCGCCGCGCCGACGTACATCCCGCAGATCGCGGAGGGCACGTGGAAGTAGAAGATCTTCTGGACGATGCCCATCGTCTTCTCCTCGGGGACCACGAGGAAGACGAAGTGGATCGTCGTGACGATCGCTGCGGCCGTCGCGACCGCGAGGCTGTAGAAGCCCACGTCGGCGCCGCTCTTCGAGCCTGGTTCGCGCATGGACGTGAGGGGCACCCTAGCCGTGAGCCTCGTGGTATTCAAGCAAGCCGAGGAACCCGTGGATCCCAAGGCGCAGCGAACGACGGCCCGAGGCCCCCGGGACTTGCTCCCCGGCGCGCTCGTCGATGGCCGGTACCGCGTCGTGAAGAAGCTCGGCACGGGCGGCACGTCGACCGTGTACGAGGTCGAGCAGACGCGCACCGGCGGGAGGCTCGCGCTGAAGCTGCTGCTCGATCCCCTGCTCGCGCCGCGCCTCGAGCAGGAGGCGCGCGCCACGGCGAAGCTCAAGTCGCACCACGTCGCGCACGCGATCGACTTCGGGAACGACCGCGGCACGCCCTACATGGTGATGCCGCTGCTCACGGGGCAGAGCCTGCGCGCGCTCCTCACGTCGCGCCCGAAGCTCGACCTCCGGACGACGGCGAACATCGTCCTGCAGCTCGCGGAGTGCCTCGACGAGGCGCACGCGATGGGACTCGTGCACCGGGATCTCAAGCCCGAGAACGTGCACCTCTCGTCCGGCGCGCCCGCGGCGCCCGGCGCCCCCCCGGGGGACGCGGCGGACGCTGCGAAGAGCACGTTCCACGTCACCCTGCTCGACTTCGGCGTCGTGAAGATCGCTCAGGGGAACGACACTTCGCAGCTCACGCGTACGGGGTCGACCGTCGGCACGCCCTACTACATGAGCCTCGAGCAGCTCCGCGGCGCGTCCAACGTCGACGCGCGCGCGGACATCTACTCGATGTCCGTGATGCTCTACGAGTGCCTCGCGGGCGTGATCCCGTTCTCCGCCGCGACGCTCGGCGATCTCGTGTTCGCGATCTGCTCGGCGCCGCCGCTCGCGCTCGGCACGGCGCGCCCCGAGCTCCCGAGCGCGATCGTCGACATCGTGATGCAGGGGCTCGCCTCCGTCCCCGAGCAGCGGCCGCGAACCGTGCGCGACGTGGCGCGCGTGTTCATGCCGCACGCCGATCCCGCGTACTCCTTGTGGCTCCGCGAGATCGAGGACGATGGCGCGAGCCAAACCGTGCAGTACCCGAACGGGCTCCCGCTCGCGCAGGGTGGCGCCGCAGGGGAGACGCTCCCGATCGCGCGCCCCGCCCCTCGCCCCCCGCCCGCGGCAGCGCCGCCACCCGCTCCGCTCCCGCAGCCCGCTCCGCCCCCGCAACCTGCTCCGCTCCCGCCACCCACCGCGGCTTCGCTCGCGCCGGTCGAGGGGCCCGTGTTCGGGGGCGCCGCCGCGAAGGGCCGCCAGCCCGCTCCGGTCCCGCCGATCTCCGTGCCATCCGTGATGGACGAGTCGTCCATGTCGGACGTCGCGACGGACGACGACAACCCGACGCGCGCGGGGACGGTTCCCCCGAGCGTCGCAGAGAGCCTCCGCGCGGCTGGGGTCGCCGCGAAGGCGCCACGGCCCGAGCCCCCGCGCCCCCTCAGCGCGCGCGATCGCGACACGCCCACGGAGATGTTCTCCCCCGCGACGAGCGCGGGTGGCCTCTTCGCTCCCCCGCCCGTCGCGTCGCAGCGATCGCTCGACCCCGCGGACGCGACGGCGGTCCTGTCCCTCCCGCTCGTCGCCGCGTTCCCCGAGCCCTCGACGACGGACACGGAGCCCAACGTCGCGCCCGAGAACCCCGCGCTCGAGGGCGCGGCGAGCGAGGTCGAGGAGCACCCGACCGGGCGTCCTCTGGCGCCGCCCCATCCGCCCGTCGATCCCGCGGCGCCCCCGCTCGTGGTCCCGAGCTTCGGCGACGCTCCCGCGATCCCGATGGCCCCGCCGTCGGGCACGAACTACCCCTCCGGTGCCTGGCCCTCCCCACTCGCGGCCGGGCCACCGAGCGCGCCGCACGCAGGCTACGCAGCGCCGCCGCCCGCCTCGGGCGAGGTGCCCCTCTCCCCGGACGCGCGCGCGCCCGGGAGTGCGATCCGACCCGCGGACGGCGCGGGCGCCGCGCTCGATCGGATGTTGCTCAAGATCGGCGGGATGGGCCGAGCCGGTCAGCTCTGGTTCCGCAGCGCGAGCGCGACGCAGCAGGCGGTGTTCGTCGGGATCACGGCGGCGGGCGCGGCGATCATCGTCGTTTTGTTCGTTTTCTTGTTGGTGCGCTGCTGACCGGCGCGGCGGGCGCGGGCTCCACCGCGAGCGAGTCCGCGCGGAACGCATCGGGCAAGAGCGTCGCGAGGCGCGTCGTTCGGGTCGCCGCCGGCATCCCTTCGACGACGAGTCGGATCTCGAGATCGAGCGCGAACTCCGCGAGCGTCTGTCGGCAGCTGCCGCAGGGCGTCCCCGCCTTGGGTCCGCGCGTCGCCACGACGATCGCGACGGGGCGCGACTCGCCCGCCGCGACCATCTGCGCGACGGCGCTCCGCTCCGCGCAGATGCAGAGCCCGTACGAGGCGTTCTCGACGTTGCACCCCGCGAACACGCGACCGCTCTCCGTGAGCAGCGCCGCGCCCACCTGGTACCCCGAGTAGGGCGCGTGCGCGGAGCGGCGGACGGCGATCGCGCTCCGCTCGAGCGAGGGCCAATCGATCGGCGCGGTCACGACGCTCCGTGCTCCTCCGCCGACGCGGCGACGGCCTCGACCCAGCGCGTGAGGAACGCGACGAACGCCGAGCGCGACGCGCGCGCCGTCGCCTCCACCTCGGCGTGATCGAGCGTGTGGGGGGAGAGCCCAGCCGCGAGGTTCGTGATGCACGAGACCGCCCCCGCAGGGACCCCCATGTGTCGGAGCGCGATGATCTCGGGCACCGTGCTCATGCCCACCGCGTCCGCCCCGAGGGTGCGGAGCATCTGGATCTCGGCGGGCGTCTCGTACGAAGGACCGAGCAGCGCGGCGTACACGCCCGCGTGGAGGTGGACGCCGGACGCGCGCGCCGCGCCGAGCGCCGCGTCCCGGATCCAGCGCGCGTACGCCTCCGTCATGTCTGGGAAGCGCGGGCCGAGGCGCTCGTCGTTCGGACCGGCGAGCGGGTTCGTCCCCATCAGGTTCAGGTGATCCGTGAGGAGCATGAGATCCCCGGGCGCGAAGCCCCGACGGATCCCGCCCGCGGCGTTCGTGAGGAGCACGGCCCGACAGCCGAGCTTCGCGAGCAGGCGCGCGCCGAACACGACGCGATCCATGGAGTGGCCCTCGTAGAAATGCACCCGGCCCTGCAAGCACGCGACGCGCGCCGGGCCGACGCGCCCGAGCACGAGGTTGCCCGCGTGACCCACGACCTTGGAGACGGGCATGTGGGGCACGTCCGCGTAGGGGATGGCCACGCGCTCGTCGAGCGCGTCCGCCCACGTCCCGAGGCCCGAGCCGAGGACCACGCCTACGCGTGGGGGCTCCGCAATCCGGCCGCCCACGAACGCCGCGGCAGTGAGCACTTCGTCGAGTGTCGACATGGCGGGCGACGCTACCACCCTTCCCGTGGATCGTGACCTCGGAAGGCTCTTCCAATGGCGAGGCCCTGTGCTAGGGTGCCGCCCCCCATGTCGAAGTTTGCCGATCTCCTCAAGGAAAAGAAGCTCGATCCGCGCCGCATCCTGGCCGCCTCGAAGAAGCTCGAGAGCCTCCGCGTGGAGGACCGCAAGATCCGCCTCGCGCGGGCGAAGGCGAAGAAGAGCGAGGACAAGAAGGACGCGAAGCCGACCGAGAAGCCCCGCTCGGGCCGCCCCATCACGCCCCGCGGGATCGCGGCGGCGCTCGCGGGCAACCCGCTGAGCGGCCCCCAAAAGACGCGCCTGCTCCGCGCCGTGAACGCAATCCTCGAGCAGAAGAAGCAGCCCGCGATCGAGCTCAAAGCCCTCTTCTGATCCCCTGCTCGCGCACCTCACCTCGTGGGGTGCGCGCGGCCACGGCCCAATCGAGGGATCCAAGCGCCCAGCCGGGCTTGCCTGGAGCCCGCCGTGACCCGCGGGGATGAGGAAAGAAAGCGACGCGGAGGAAAGAAAGCGACGCGGCTGCGCTGCGATCAGCCAGCTCGTCGGGACGGCGTCTTCCGCTGGATGAGATCGGCTCCGATGAGGCCCACGACCAGCGCAATTGCAATCGCGATCATCATTGCGTTCTGCATAACGACGTCCGACGGGGCCAACTTCCTTGGGCGAATTTTCTGAGTGCCGCAGGCGCTCCACTCTGCGGCGGTTCCTCCACCGACGGACCCGCGAGCCCCAGGCGCTCCGCTCTGCGGCGGTTCCTCCGCCGACGGACCCGCGTGCCCCCAACGCTCCGCGCCGCGGCGGTTCCTCCGCCGAC
Source organism: Polyangiaceae bacterium (assembly GCA_046351395.1). GTDB lineage: Bacteria > Myxococcota_A > Polyangia > Polyangiales > Polyangiaceae > CAYYKK01. Next base: position 574,025 of record JAXLYP010000002.1, on the reverse strand, counting down.
GGGTGCTCGAGGGCTCGTTTCTGCGTGTTTCTTGGGGTGGGCAGGCTCCTCGAAGACGGTCCGGCCTCCCTGATGAGGCATTCTTGTTGGGTGGGGCGAATGTCCTGAAGGGTGATCGCAACCAACCGTTCGATGTCCGCCGAACCGGCCGCGAGCGATCATGCGAGCACTTACCGACCAGCGAGTGGGGGCTTTCAGCCGGGCTCGAGCGGGTCTACGCTGGGCGCCGTGAAGGCGCCGGACGCTGACGATCTCGTCGAAAGGGCGAAGTCGGGGGACCGCGCCGCGTTCCGAGAGCTCTTCCGGCGCCACCGCGCGGACGTCGCTCGACTCATCTTCCGAATGCTCGGCCCGAGCGCGGATGTCGAGGACCTCGTGCAGGAGGTGTTCCTCCACGTCCACCGGAGCCTCGCGGACTTCAAGGGTCAGTCGAAGTTCTCGACCTGGCTCCACCGCGTGACGGTCAACGTCGTGCTGATGTGCCGCCGGGCCGCGCGCTCGCGCCCCGTGTTCGCGGGTGAAGTCAGCGACGCAGAGCCCGATCGGGGCCTGATGCCGGACGAGGACGCTGCGCGGCGCCTCCGGCTGGACGCGTTCCGGCGCGTCCTCGACCGCCTCCCGGAGAAGAAGCGCACGGTGTTCGTCCTCCACGAGATCGAGGGCCTGGCACCGGCCGAAATCGCGACGATCGTGGACGCCCCGGTCCTCACGGTGCGGACGCGGCTGTTCTATGCGCGCCGCGAGCTCTGCGACCTGATGCGGGACGAGCCCGCGCTCGCCGATCTGGCGCGCAAGTTCGCGAGCGATCGGGAGGACGATGGTCCGCGCACGCAGGCGCCCGCCAAGGCGAGCGCGACGAAGGCGCAGCCCGCGGAGCCCGCCTCTCCGCCCGAGACCCGGGGTTCGCCAGACAGTCGAGGCTCCCAATGAGCGATCCCTTCGACGCCCGGGTGCTCCGGTTCCTCGTGCGGGAATCCGCCGCGGAGGACGTGCCCGTTCACGACTGGGACGCCGTCGAGGAGCGCTTGTTCGCGCGCCTGGACGAGGCGCCCACCTCGCTCTCGCGGGCCGTCGATCATGGCCTCGAGGAGGACGCGTCGGAGGACGAGCTCAACACGTCCGTTCGTCTCTCCGAGCTCCCCGGCGAGGCCGACCGTCCTTCGCCCGAGCCCGCGGTGCGGGTCGTCGCGCCGCAAGCGCCCCGTGAAACTCCCTCGCAGCCGCGCACCGCGGCGCGTTCCGTCGTCCACGTGCCTGGCGGGAAGTGGGTCGCGGACCCGGTCGACGGCGGGGCGTTCGCGGACGGTGAAGACGTGTTCCCGCACGCGGAGGACCGGAAGAGCTCCGCGGCGATCGACTCGTTCCACTCCCCCAGCCTGATGCTCGATCCGCCCAAGAAAGCGGGGCTCGGGCTGTTCGTGGAGCACCCGCGAGCGAGGCGTCTCGCGGGGATCTTTGGCGCCCTCGCGGTCGCCGCGTGCATCGCGCTGCTCGTGGGCGCGGTCGTGCACCGCGCATCGACGGATCCCCGATCCGCGACGAACGGGGCGACGATTCAGGAGGAGCGGTGGGTGGATCCCAGCGAGCTTCCGCTTGCCCAGGGCCTCGAGAACGTGCGCGACGCGAACGCTCTTCGACAGGGTGACGTGGTGGAGGCGACCCAGGGCTCGGTCGCGTTCGGTCTACGCGATCGGCTCGTGTGGACGCTCTCACCCGGGAGCCGGGTGCGTATCGAGGCGCCGACGAGCGCGGGAGCGGGGAACCAGGTGGTCTCGCTCCAGAGCGGATCGATCCACGCCTCCGTCGGGGGCGACCCGCGCGTCAACCCGCTCGTGGTTCAGGCGGGCGACGCGATGGTCAGCGTGGAGGGGAGCTCGCTCCCTGCGCTGTTCACCGTAACTCGGTCCTCGAAGGGGCTCGCGATCGAGGTCGAGCAGGGAACGACGCTCGTGGGCGCGCTCGTCGGGGGTGAGGTCCACCGGCTTGGCGCTCGTGAACGCGGGTCTCTCTCCCTCGACGCGAAGGAGTTCCGGTTGCTCGAGCCCGTTGGCGTGATGGAGCCCGTCCGCACGTCCTTCACGGCCGACGGTCAGGCACGGCCGCTCGAGATCGTTCGGAGCGCCACGGTCGCGAGTGAGCCAGCGCCGAGCGTTCCCCCGATCCGGCCGGAGCCCTCGACGCAGCGCCCGACGGCGAGCGCCGAGCCGCCGGCCGCCAGCGCCACCGCGAGCGATCCCCCCACGGCGTCGCCCGTCCTCTCGGACTCGGGGCTCCGCGGCTCCCTGGTCGGCTGCATCGAGTCGGTGATGAGCAAGCAGTCCTCGCAGGGGAGCGTCTCACTCTCCGCGGAGTCCACCGTTCGCTTCGTCGTCGACGAAGAGGGCGTCATCCGCTCCGCGAGCTTCAACCCGCCGCTCAAGCCCGAGCTTCAGGCGTGTGCGGTGCCGCTGCTCCGCGCGAAGGTTGCGCCGGGTGCGCGTTCCATCCAGGTCCCGGTCTCGGTTTCCTCGCGGTAGCGTCTGACGCCGTCCACGCGCATGCACCCCGAGGACGCGCCGTGCGTCGGATCTGGTGAGATCCGCGGGGTGAGATCCGTGGGGTGAGATCCGCGGGGTGAGATCCGCGGGGTGAGATCCGCGGGGTGAAGCTTCGAGGTGAGGGTCGACGGCGTTCGACGAGCGGAACGTCAGCTCCGCTTGGCGAGCTCCACGAGCGCGTGCGTCTCGCGGACGCCCATGACTCCGAACTGGACGCCGCAGCCGTCCGTGTCGATCCAGCGGATCGTGCTGGGCACCGCGATCTCGCTGTCCAACCCAGGCAGGTGTACGTGTACGATCACGGCGTCTCCGTAGGCGAACGAGCCGCTCGTCGACAGGAAGGCGCCCCCGATGCTCACATCGCGCATCACGCCCGGTGTCTTTACGCCGCCTTTTTCGAGAGACGCTGGCAAGCTGACCTGGGTACGCCCGTGTCGTCGACGTTCTGATGGGTTCATAGACCTCGCGGGAAGCTGCCCGACCCTCACCCCATGTCACAGTTGAGCGCCGCGAGTGTCAAGCCGCGGGCGGCGTGGTGGGCGCCGCAACCCTCGAAAAATCCTCGGAATCACTTCGACGGGTGGCAGCTCGGTGTCCTCGCGGTCGTGATCGCCTGGGGGAGCGCGCTCGTGATGGTGCCACGGACCGTCGTCCCCGATCGGGTCCCCCTCCCCGTCGTCGCGCCGGGCGCGCGCGCCGAGCTCCTCACCAAGGAGCGCACGCTCGCGGATCGCGCGAAGGCCCACACGCTCGACCTTCCCGTGCGCAAGCTGGGAGCGGACGTCCGCGAGGTGGGGCGAACGGAGTCGACGGAGGGGTCGACACCCTCGTGGCTGGTGGAGCGCATCCGCGCGGACGGCGCGGAGGCCGTCCGCACGGCGCCGGAGCAAGTGCTCGAGCTGCGCGCCTACCAGAGCGAGCTCTTCGCGCGAGCGGTGTACGCCTGGAGCGCGACGGGACAATCGAGCGCCGCGTTGATCGAGCTCGGGGGCTCGATCTCGAAGTCGTTCGCGACGGCGGGGTGGGTGAAAAAGGAGGGCGCGCGGACGCACGTCGTCATCGACGAGCTCGCGCTGCGCGCGATGTTCAAGACCCGCTGGAACGAGCTCACGGGGCTCGATGGGCCCGCGTTCGCGCTCGACCTGGACGAGCAACGGGCGGTCGCGGCGTTCGCGATCGCGCGCTCCGCCGCGGAGCTCGACGCGAGGCCGGCCATCGAGGGAGATCCGGTCGCGTCCTCGCTGCTCACACGCGTCCAGGATCTCGGCCGAGTGGATCCCACGTATCCGACGCGCTTCGCCGAGGGCATCGTCCACTTCAAGAGCGCGAACTACACGGGCGCGATCGACGCGTTCGCTCGGTACCTCCAAGCGGCGCCCGACGGGCCCTACGCCCTGCGCGCGCGCAACTTCATGAAGGCAGCGCTCGAGGGCGCGCAGGCCGCGGGCGACTGAGCGTTCACGTTCGAGCTCGACACGACGATCGCCGAGGCGCGGCGCTCCGAAGCGGCGGGCGCGAGTTCAGGGCAGCCGAATCCCCTTCGGAAGCGTGACGCGCAGGGTGGGGGCGGTGAGCTCCCGGGCGACGTCCACCTCGACCAGGTCCAACACGCCGCTCTTCGCGACCGCGGAGAGCGCGTCCACGGAGCCGTCCTTCTTCGTCGCGCGGGCGCGCATCGCCACATAGAAGTTCGCCTCGACCTTGTTCGCCTCCGTGGGCGCCGCGGTGACGAGCTCCGCGTCGCTGATCCGGTCGAGCCCCCAGGCCGCGAGCGTGCCGACCCACTGCTTCGTCGCGGCCGCGCGCTCGAGGATGCGCGAGGCGGAGCCGTCCGATCCCGAGCCGGTCTGCTGCTCCAAGACGCCGAGCCAGAGCGCGGCGCGGACCATGTCGTCCACGCTGGCGCCCGCCTCGCGCCCTCGGTCGAGGATCGCGCGTGCGCGCTCGACGTCCCCGACGAGGAGGGCGAAACCCCATCGAGCGAAGGAGCGTCGCGCCCACGAGGCTGCGATCCCCCGATCCTGGTCGAGCGCGCGCTCGAACGCCCGCCCGGCGGCGGAGTTCTCGCCGTACGCCTCGAGGATGCGCCCCATCGTGCGCTCGACGCGGACGCGGTAGCGCGGTGCTGCGGAGGCGTTGCGGCGCGCGTCCAGCGTCGCCTGGAGCGCGCGCTCGAGAGACTTCGCGGCGTCGTCCGCGTGGCCCTCCGCGCGGTGGAGCTCGAAGCCGAGCGTCTCCGCCGCGGCGACGTCGAGCGGATCGGCGCCCGCCGCGCTCGAGGCGCGCCCCACGTACTCGAGCGCGCCCTTCGTGTCCCCGAGCTGCCGGCTGACGAGCGCGAGCATCAACCAGTTGTCCGCCGTGGGCGACTCCGCGACCACGAGCGCGAGCGTGTCTTTGGCTTTCGAGAGGTCTCCCACGTGCACCTGGATCTCGGCGAACTGCAGGCGAATCTCGGCGACCTGCGGGTGCACGCGGGGATCGTCGGCGAGCGCGGTGGACGCGATCCCGAGCAGAGGCCCGGCGGCGGCGATCGCGCGGAGGCAGGCCGCGTCGTCCCCGCGCTCGCGATCGCGCTCGAGGGACTCGCTGAAGACCCGCAGCGCGACGCCGACGTCCTCCGCACGAGCCGCGGCCGCGAGCCCGTCCGCGAGGACGAGGGGCACCACCTCGCCGAGGCCCATGCGGGGGAGCGCGCGCGACAGCTCGAGCGCCGTGATGAGGTCCCCGTCGTCGCGCCGGTAGGCCTCGAGCGCCGTGTTGAAGAACGCCGCGTCGAGGAGCGCCTCGTCGATGCCGATCTCCCCGCCGCGCTCGACGGTGTACTCGTCGAGCTTCGAGAACGCGCTCCTCCACGCCGACGCGTCCCCGCGATCGGCGGCCCCGCGGAGCGCGCGGTAGAACCCGGGCTCGATCACGCGCCGCGCGCTCGAGGCGTCGATCGCGTGCACCGCGCCCTCGAGGTCTCCCGCGCGAAGGTGGATCGCGACGAGCGTCTGCGCGCCGCTCTCGAGGGCGCGCGTGGACTCGATCGCCTCGCCCTGCGTGGGCCGCTTGCCGGACTGCTTGAACGCGACGTTGTGCTGGATCGCGAGGTCGATCCAGCTCGACACGACCGCGCGCGCGCCGTCGAGGTTCTCGGTGGACGGCGCGAGGAGCGCCGTGCGACAGCCGCGCGCTCCTCGCGCCCGAGGATCTCGATGGGGGAGCCTCGGCGCGTTTCGCGCTCGAACGCCTCGAGGTTCTCGAGGTGCGCGTCCACCTCGGACGTGCTGCCCGGGACGACCCCCGCGCGCCGCGCGTCGCGCGAGAGCTCGTAGAAGAAGCGCGCCATCGTCGCGTCGCCGCGCGCGCTCACGCGCGCGAGCGCTCCGTCGACGGCGCCGATCGTGGACCCGTCCACCAGCGCGTTCGCGCGATCGCCGGGCCGGAGCAGGTAGAGCGCGCCGAAGACGCTGTCGAGGCCGCGCGTGTCGTCCCCGCGCGCGAAGCGCTCGCTCGCGTGGACGAGGGCCTGCTTGACGACTCCGAGCCGGAGCGCCGCCGCGGGCGGCGCGGCGCCTTCGGCCGCGCCGCTTCGGAGCACGTCGTGGAGCGCGGCGGTGAACCCGGACTCCGCGACGACGGATGGCTTCGTATCGACGTCGCCGCCGGTGCGCGGGTCGTACGCATGCGCCGCGCACCCGGCCGCGGTGGGGAGCGTCATCCCGAGGGCGGCCGCGAGCGCGAGCGATCTCCAAGCGGGCCATCGCACCGTCGACAGCGCATGGAAAGGGCGCCTGGGCATTCGGAATCATCTTACGGGACGGAGAGGCTCGCTGCACGTCGCCCATCGCGCGACCGCGCGGCACGCCCGCCGGATACCTGTGCTACAACGCCCGGACAGAAGCCGAGCCACCGGGGGCGAGAGAACGCGTGGGTGACGAACGACGGGTGGGCCGACGGGCAGCGATCGAGCTCGCGGTGGAGTACAAGCGAGTCAACACGTTCTTCTCGGACTACACGAAGAACATCTCGCGCGGCGGCACGTTCATACGGACGGAGAAGCCGCTCGCGATCGGGACGGAGTTCGTCTTCGCGTTGACGGTGCCGCTGCTCGCGGATCCGCTGCGCCTCCGGGGCCGCGTGAAATGGGTCGTCCCGGCGGACGCCGCGACGGAGCAGTCCCCGCCCGGGATGGGCATCGAGTTCGTCTACCGGGACGACGCGGATCGCGCGTCCACGGAGCAGATCGTCGAGGACCTCATGAACCGGGAGCTCGGGGACGCCCTCGCGGCGAAGCTCCTCGGGCGGAAGTGAGCGCGCTCCCCCTCGCTTCTTCCAACAGCTTTCCATAGCATCCGCGCCCCATGGCGAACGACGACAAGAGGCGAGTGGGGATCCTCGTGGGCCGTGAGCGCTCCTTCCCGGACGCGCTCATCGCCGAGGTCGCCGCGCGCGACGCGGGCGTCGTCGCGGAGTACGCCGAGATCGACATCACGAGCATCGACGCCCCCCCGCGCTACGACGTCCTCGTCGATCGCATCTCGCACGACATCCCCTGCTACCAGCCCGTGCTCAAGCTCGCGAGGCTCGCGGGGACGCACCTCGTCAACAACCCGTTCTGGCGCATCGCGGACGACAAGCTCTTCAACGCCGCGCTCGCGAAGCGCCTGGGCGTCGCGGTGCCGAAGACGGCGGTGCTGCCGTCGAAGTCGTACGGGCCGGACATCACCTCCGGCTCGCTCTCGAACCTGCGCTTCCCGCTCGACTGGGAGGGGCTCGTCCGGGATTTCGGGTTCCCGATGTTCATCAAGCCCCACTGGGGAGGCGGCTTCAAGGACGTGACGCGCGTCTCGAACATGGAGGAGCTCTTCCGCGCGTACGACAAGAGCGAGCGCCTCACGATGGTCATCCAGGAGGCGATCGAGTGGTCCCAGTACGTGCGCTGCATCGTCGTCGGGACGACCGAAGTGCTCCCCGCCCTCTGGGACCCGCGCCTCGGCCATTTCGAGCGGTACGTGCGCGCCTCCGAGACGATGGCGCCGCTCACGCCCGAGCTCGAGGCGCGCGTGACGAAGGACGCACGGACGATCTGCGCGGCGCTCGGGTACGAGATGAACACGGTCGAGTTCGCGATCCGGGACGGGGTGCCGTACGCGATCGACTTCATGAACTCCGCCCCCGACTTCGACGCGACCTCCCTCGGGGAGGCGCAGTTCCGCTGGGTGGTGGGGAAGATGGCCGATCTCGTGATCGCGCGCGCGAAGGCGCGCTCGGGGGCGGGCCCGACCGAGCTGGGCGCGCTCGTCCGCTGACGCGATCGGTGCTATTCCGCCGAACGTGAAAGATCCGTACGAGGTCCTCGGCGTGGGCCGCGACGCGTCACCCGAGGAGATTCGTGGCGCGTTCCGGAAGCTCGCCGCGAAGCACCACCCGGATCGCAACCCGGACGACCCGTCCGCGGATCAGCGCTTCAAGGAGATCAACGCCGCGCACCAGATCCTCTCGGATCCGAAGAAGCGCGAGATGTTCGATCGGTTCGGCGCGTCGGGCGTGGGCGGCGCCGCGTCGTCCGGCGGGCCGTTCCAGGGCGTCCCGTTCGACTTCTCGGACTTCCAGTTCGACGGGCTCTTCGGCGACCTCCTGGGCGCGCTCGGGCTGAAGGTCGGCGGCCAAGCGGCGATGCTCCAGAAGGAGCTCAAGCTCACGTTCGAGGAGGCCGCGTTCGGGTGCACGAAGGAGCTCCAGTACGATCGCACCGAGCCGTGCGACGACTGCAGCGGAAGCGGATCCGCGTCCGGGAAGACGGAGACGTGCGCGCAGTGCAAGGGCCGAGGGCGCGTCCGCGTGCAGCAGGGCGTGCTCCCGATCGCGATCGAGCGCCCGTGCAACGCGTGCAAAGGGTCGGGCCGCACCGTGACGGACCCGTGCAAGACATGCCGGGGCGCGGGGCTCTACGCGAAGCCGCGCGCGATCGAGGTGACGATCCCGCCCGGGACGGATCATGGGGCGACGAAGCTCGTCGAGCGCGGCGGCAACTACGTCCGCGCCGATCGACCGGCGGGGGACCTCGAGCTCGTCATCAAGGTCACGCCGCACGAGTTCTTCCGCCGCGTCGGGGACGACGTGGCGTGCACGCTGCCGATCTCGTTCCCGCTCGCGGCGCTCGGAGGAGAGATCGAGGTGCCGACGCTCGACGGACGCGGCAAGCTGCGCGTCCCCTCGGGCACGCAGCCGGGGACGGTGCTGCGCATCAAGGGTCGCGGGATCCCTCGTCGCCTCGTGCAGACGCGCGGCGATCAGCTCGTGGAGGTGACCGTCCAGGTGCCGACGTCGCTCACCCCCGAGCAAAAAGCGATCGTGGAGCAGCTCGCTGCCGCGGTGGGTCAGAAGATCCAGCCCATCTCGCCCGCGGCCTCGTTCCTCGATCGATTGAAGAACCTCTTCCAGTAGGCGCGCCGCGCCCGCGCCGCTCCGCGCCCGAATGGGGCGCCTCGTCGTGGACGCGACGAGCCGGGACGTGCGCCGCCTTTCGGCCGCGGTCCTCCGCGGGCGCGTGGTAGGCTTTCACGTCTTTGGGAAGCGGGAGAGCGTGGACGAAATCCGATATATCGACGTGTTGAGCGACTCCACCGGCGAGACGGCCGAGAAGGTCGTGCGAGCCGCGCTCCTCCAGTTCCCGAAGTCGGGCGCGCAGATCCGCCTCCACACGCGCATTCGGACGCCCGAGCAGGCGCGCGCCGTGCTCGAGCGCGCGGCGCAGCAGCGCGCCCTCGTCGTGTTCACGGTCGTGAGCACCGAGCTCCGCGAGCTCGTCCACTCGCTCACCGCCGAGCTGAAGGTGGAGGCGATCGACGTCATCGGCTCCCTCATCGGCAAGCTCGGCACGTTCCTCGACCGCGAGCCCATCAACGTCCCGAGCGGCATGCTCCCGCTGTCGGACGAGTACTTCCGCCGCATCGAGAGCGTCGAGTTCGCCGTGAAGAGCGACGACGGGAAGGACCCGCGCAACTTCCGGAAGGCCGATCTGATCCTCGTCGGCGTGTCCCGGACGTCGAAGACGCCGCTCTCGCTCATCCTCGCGCAGCGCGGCCTCAAGGTCGCGAACCTCCCGCTCGTGCTCGGCGTGTCCCTGCCGTACGAGATCCGCGAGGTCCCGCCCGAGAAGGTGATGGGCCTGACGATCGGCATCGAGCAGCTCTGCGAGATCCGCCAGGCCCGCCTCAAGCAGCTCGGCATGCCGAGCGAGACGAACTACGGGATGCGCGAGCACGTCCGCGAGGAGCTCGACTACGCCGCCGCGCTCTTCAAGGAGCACAAGTGGCCCGTGGTGGACGTCACGGGTCGCGCGATCGAGGAGACCGCGGTGATCGTCCTCGAGAAGATGAAGGAGCGCGGCGAGAGCTCCGGTCCGAACAGCCGAGCGTGAGGTCTTCGATGTGGAGAATGGCTCCTGCGGCGCTGACGTGCGCCGCGCTTTCGCTGCTCGCGTGTGACGACGACGCGACCGTCCCGCCCGCCGCACCGACGAAGGCCGTCTTCGATCTTTCCGCGAACCTCGGCGACGCCGCGCATTTCTTCGACGTCCCGTACCCGAGCGATCTGCGCATCAGCGCGGACGCCGTGCCCAAGTTGGACGGGTTCCCGAACCCGAAGAAGACGATCATCGTCCAGCAGATGCTCGGCAACGCGAAGGAGGCGCACGGGTTCCCGGTCGTCCCGGTGGCTCACTTCCTGTTCGATCATCCGCTGAAGGAGCGCCTCAAGGAGGACGTGATCGCCGCGGACAAGACGTCCCCGGTGCTCCTCCTGAACATCGACCCCACCTCCCCCGAGCACGGCAAGCTCATCCCGACCATCGCCGCGACGCTGCCGCCGGACGACTACACCCCCGAGAACCTGCTCGCGGTCGCGCCGCGGCCGGGGTTCGTGCTGCGTCCGCACGTGGGGTACGCGATCATCGTGATGAAGTCGATCGGGGACGCGGCCGGCAAGCCGCTCGGCACGAACGACGTGATCGAGCGCCTGCGGAAGCACACGCCGGCGAGCGAGGCCGAGTCGAACGCGGATCCGCTCTACACGTATCTCTGGGACGCGCTCGCGGAGATCGGCGTGGACAGCGCGGACGTCGCCACGGCGACCGTGTTCTCGACCGGCGGGGTCGTCGAGGAGCTCAACGCGCTCGGCGACAAGGTGAAGGAGAAGTTCAAGGTCACGCTCGACGGCCTCACCGAGGTCACCGACCCGAAGGACCAGTACCCCGAGTTTTGCTACCTGAAGGGGAAGGTCACCTATCCCCAGTTCCAGAACGGGACTCCGCCCTTCAACAACACGGGCGGGCACTTCGAGTTCGACGCGGACGGCACACCGAAGAAGCAGCGCGACGAGGACGCGCCCATCATCCTGCTCGTCCCGAAGACCCCCATGCCGGCGAAGGGCTATCCGATCCTGTTCAACATCCACGGCTCGGGCGGCTACTCGGTGGCCGCGGTGCGCCCCGTCGGAGACGACGGCAACCCCGGCGATCCGATCGGGCCCGCGTTCGTCGTCGCGAAGAAGGGGATCGCGGTCGCGGGCAGCGCGATGCCGCTGAACCCCGAGCGCTACCCGGGCGCGTCCGAGACCCAGTACATCAACTCGAGCAACATCGCCGCGATGCGGGACACGTTCCGGCAGGGCGCGATCGAGCAGCGCCTGTTCATCGAGGCGGTGAAGAACTTCACGTTCGACCCCGCGCTCCTCGGCGCGTGCGGCACCGGCCCGAACGCGCCGAGCCTCCCGAACGGCGAGACGAAGTTCAAGTTCGACACGGACCTCGTGCTCCTCACCGGGCAGTCGATGGGCGGGATGTACACGAACATCATCGGCGCCACGGAGCCGAGCGTGAAGGCCGTCGTCCCGACGGGCGCGGGCGGCTACTGGACCCACTTCTTCTTTTACACGCCCCTCCAGAACGGCGCGTTTCCGGGGCTCTTGGGGCTGCTCATCGAGTCGCAGGCACCGCTCAGCCACCTGCACCCCGTGCTCGCGCTCGGCGAGGCCGGCCTCGAGGCCGCCGATCCCATCGTCTACATGCCGCACCTCGCTCGGCGCCCCTTGCCGGGTCACCCCGTGCGCCCGATCTATCGCCCCGTCGGCATCGGCGATTCGTACTTCCCCACGCAGACGTACGACGCGGTCGCGATCGCGTACGGCCACAAGCAAGCTGGCGACGAGGTGTGGCCCGAGATGCAGGACGCGCTCGAGCTCGCGGGCGTCGGCGGCATCCTCCCCTACCCGATCGAGAACGACATGATGAGCGACAGCGGCGTCCCGTATACCGGCGTCGTCGCGCAGTACGAGGCCGACGGCGACTACGACCCGCACGCGCTCTACAGCCACCACGAAGGCGTGAAGCACCAGTACGGCTGCTTCTGGGAGTCCTTCATCAAGACCGGCGTCGCGCGCGTGCCGCCGCCGACCAAGCCGTCCGACGCGCCCTGCGAGTAGGCGCTACGAGACGACGGAGAGACGCCGCTTCAGCACCTCGTTGTGGCTTCCCATCCGGTAGCCGCCGAGGTCGAGCGTGACGTAGGCGAAGCCGATATCACGCCCCATCGCGTCGATCCGCGGCGCGATCTCCGGAGAGGCCGCCCGCGCGAGCTCCGCTGCGCCGACCTCCACGCGCGCGAACGCGATCTCGTCGGTGCTCGCTCGCAAGCTCGCTCGGTTCCGGAGGGCTCCGCCCTCCGGGCCGCTCGCAAGCTCGCTCCTCCCGTCGTCAGAGGGGGCTCCGCCCCCTCCGCCACCTCCCCGCAGAGGGTCAGGTCCCGGCAAAACATGATACCGGACCCGGAGTTGCCGGAAGCCGAGGGTGCGGAGTCCGGCCTCGAAGCGCTCGATCATGGAGAGGCGCTCGGGCGTCACGGTCGTGCCAAACGGGATGCGGCTCGAGAGGCACGCGGACGCGGGGCGATCCCACACGGGCAGATCGAGGAGCGCGGCGATCTCGCGAACGGCCGCCTTGCCGAGCCCGAGCTCGACGAGGGGACTCCGGACGCCCGCGTTCTTCGCGGCCTCGAGGCCCGGTCGGTAGTCGCCGAGATCGTCCACGTTCGTCCCGTTCACGACGTGCTCGACGCCCCACTCGGCGCGCTTCTTCTCGGCGATCGAGTAGAGCTCGCTCTTGCAGTGGAAGCAGCGGTCCGGCGCGTTCCGCTGGTAGCTCGGATCGTCGATCTCGTGGGACTCGACGAGGCGGTGCACCGCGCCGATCCGCTCCGCGAGGGAGGTCGCGTCGTCGAGATCCGCGCGCGCGAGGCTCGGCGAGACGGCGGTCATGCCGATCGCCTTGTCCCCGAGCGCCCGCGTCGCGATCGCGAGCATCAACGCGCTGTCGACGCCCCCCGAGTAGCAGACGATCGCGGCCCCCATCTCGCGGAACATCGACTCGAGCGCCGCGAGCGCTCGATCGGCGGTGGGGTGCTGCGCGGGGAACATGACGAGCTCGAGCTCAGATGTCGACGTGATGGACGCGGAAGCCGGCGACGATGTCGCTCGTCTCGAGCAGGCGCTGGATCCACTTCCCGTCGCGATCGGCGACCGCGATGAGTCGCGCGACGCCCTCGGCCGCGGGCTTCGGCAGCCCGCCGAAGCCAACGGCGGCGGCCTCTTCGAAGGTCATCATCTGCGCCTTGGTGTTCTTGCGAACCTCGTCCGACAGCAGCGTGTCCGGGATCGCCCCCGGCTCGAAGTAGACCTCGAACACCATCAACATGCGGCGCAGCCTAGCCCAGAACTCCGCCGAGCGCGATGCGCCCCGACGGGTTCCGGGAGGGCTAGACCCTCGGGAGGCGCCGCGTAGGCAGGGGCGGAGGCAGGACCTTCAGGCGCTCTCGGAGCAGAGCCCGAGAGACCTGATCGATCGAGGTGAACTGGAGACCGATCCCGAGCTCGCGGTCCTCTTTGCGGCGGCCGTGCGCGAGGCGCGTGACGATCGCCTCTGCGTCGATGTAGATGCGGGAAAACGGCGCCATGAAGGAGACGAGCACGGGCTCGCCGAGCTGGACGGGCCCGTTCGCGGACACGAGCATCCCCGCCTCGGAGAGGTCGAGGATGCGCGACCCGACCAGCTTGAAGTTTCGCTCACGTACGACCTCTCCCTGGAGACGGACGTGGTGCCGCGCGCGGATGCGAGGGCGGCCGGGGACGAGATGCGTTCGGGCGTAGGTCTCGGTCATGCGCGAACGGTAGCGGTCGCACACACACGAGGGCCAAGTAAGGCTCGCCGCGTTCGTCGCGCCCCGAACGCCCGGAGCGCGAGGCCGTTCACCCCGCGCTCCTGCCGCGGAAACGGGGAGCACGAACGCCTCCGACCGCCGCGCGCTCGGCGCGCTCTTCGAAAAACTATCCTCGCTCGACAGTTTCAGACACGATTCGTTTTGCGCCATGCAACCCAAAGACAAGCCGAAGCCCGGTTCGCCCTACGTCGGTGTCGAGCGCCGCTCGAAGGAGCGCAGCGGATACACGCCGCTGCCCCCGCTCGTGGGCGTGGCCGCGATCGCGATGACGACGGCGTGCGTCGACCATCGGCTGCCGCCCACGCCCCCGCCGGATCCCGGGCCGAACAACCACATCCCGGACTGGTTCGACCCGAACGCGCGCTGGGATCCGAACGGCAACGACTCGCAGATCTACATCGCCGGCAAGATCGTGTTCGACACGGACAAGGCGACCATCAAGAAAGAGAGCGAGCCGACGCTCCGCGCGCTGCTCCGCTTCATCAAGGAACACCCCGAGGTGACGCGGATCCGCATCGAGGGCCACACCGACTCGATCGCGAGCAACGAGTACAACCAGGACCTCAGCGCCCGCCGCGCGCTCGCCGTCGCGGACTGGCTCGTCGACGCTGGGACGTGCGGCTACCCGCAGGAGCAAGGCCCGGACTGCGACATGCGCGTCGACTACCTGAAGCTCGTCGCCGTCGGGTTCGGGGAGATCAAGCCGCGCGAGCCGAACGACGTCGCGGCGGGCCGCGCGGAGAACCGGCGCACCGAGTTCCACGTGCACGAGATCAACGGTCGGCCGTTCGCGCCGGGTGATCCGCTGAAGATGGGTCAGGTGCTCACCGTCCTCTCCCCCGAGGAGCGCTATCTCCGCGATCACCCCCCGAAGGTCGATCCGCCGAAGCGCAAGCCCGTCGTCCCGACCGGCAACGAGTACCACGGCGTCCCGCAGCCGCGCCCGAAGGACCCGAACGCGGATCCCACGCTCCAGGCCGGCCCGCCGAAGTAGTTTTTCAGAGGGAGAAAGAAAACCGCCAAGAGCGCCAAGGCAGAGAGAGAAGCTTTCGTCTCTCTCTGCCTTGGTGCTCTTGGCGCTCTTGGCGGTTTTCTGCCCCTCACCCTTCAAGGACCGAGGTGTTCTGCGGGATCGCTCCGGTACTCGTGTAGGACGCCGAGCATCTTCTCGAGGGAGCTCTGGTACTCCATGACGTTGCCCTTGGGCGTCGCGTACTCGAGGTAGAGGTTGTCGTCCGTGGAGACGGGGACGCCGCCGACGTCCTTGTCCGTGTCCGCGACGAAGCGATCGAGCGCGTCGTCCGCGGCGATCATTTCGTTCATCAGATCGGCGAGGTGGTGGCCGGGCTCGAGCGTGTCCTGGATGTCGAGGCGCGTCTCGAGGGCCTCGAGGCGGAGGCGTGAGGCGACGAGCGGGCGATCGCTCGCGACGAGGATGCCTTGGGAGCCGCCCTCGAAGAGCGCGACGTGCGCGAACACCGTCCGCAGCGTCTTGATGATCGCCGCGACCTCGCGCGGGTGGATGTGGTGGAGCTGGACCCACTGCTGCAGCACGCCGCCCTTCACGAGGTGCTTCTTCGCGAGGTCGTAGAACTCCTTCGAGTAGAGGTTGCTCGCGCCGGCGAACCACACGCTCGTGAGCTCGATCGTGATGAGGTCGTAGGGCTGCTGCGCGACGAGGAGGACGTTCCGGCCGTCGTTGAGGTGAATCTTCACTCGCTTGTCGTCGAGCGAGTTGCGCGCGATCGCGCCGTAGAAGAGCTTCGACGCCTCCACGATCGCGGGCGAGATCTCCGCGAGGTCGATCCCCTCGAACGGATACGCCGTCACCGTCCCGAGCGTCGCCCCCGTGCCGAGCCCGATGACGAGCGCGCGCTTCTCGTTCTCGACGAAGAGCGCCGGATAGTGAGCGAACCGCCGCTGGGCCTTCATCTCCGCGCCGTCGTCGCCCTGGAACTTGCCGTTCGTGAGCAGCGTGTGGAGCTCCCCACGGCGGACGACCGTCGTCACGCCGCCGTGCACGTCCTCGCGGACGAAGTCGATCGCGTCGGGCGGCGGCCCATGCGTGAAGTACACGTTCGCGCCGTTCGTCATCCGCGCGAGGTTCCACCGCGGGAGCGCCCCGGCGAGCACGAGCGCCGCGCCCGCCGCGCCGAGCAAGAGCTGCGTCCCCCGCTTGGCCATCGCCGCCTTCTCCAGCGCGCCGACGCTCTGGAGCGCGTAGAGCCCGAGCAGGGCGAACACGATCGCGACCGCGCGCAGCGACCACTCGGAGCCGAGGAGCGGAAGGACGAGGTAACCCGTCGCGATCGAGCCCACGATCGTCCCGAGCGTGTTCACGACCGTGAGCCGACCGACGCCCTTCGCGACCGCGCCCGTGCGCCCGATCTCCTCGAGGAGCAGGGGGAAGGTGGTCCCCATCCAGTAGGTCGGCCAGACGAGGATCACGATCGCCGCGAGCCACCGGCACACCTCGCGCCCCGCCCACGACGCGACGTGCTTGCCCGCGAACGAGAAGAAATGCGGGAGCTGCGCCCAGAGCGGGAGCGTGATCATCATCGTGAGCGCCGCGTAGAGCAGGCCCCGCGCGAGCGCCGACCTCCCGTGCTTCTTCGCGAACGCCGCGCTGCGCGCCGCGCCGACCCCGAGGCACACGAGGAAGACCGCGAGCATCAGGCCGAACGCGTAGGCGCTGTTGCCGATGAGGAGCGTGAGCAGGTGCGTCTCGACGACCTCGGCGGAGAACACGAGGAACCCGCTCGCCGCCGCGAACAGAGCGAGGCGGCGGGCGAGGCGCGAGCTCGGATCGGAAGCGGGCGGGGGCTCTTCGGCCGGCGCGGGCGCGATGACGAGCCGCCGGCCGCGCAGCATCGCCGCGAGTCCGATCGCGACGTTGATGACCGCGGCGGCCCGCATCGTCCCGCGGATGCCGAGGAGCGGGAGGATCGCGTACGCCGAGAGGAGCGACCCGAGCGCGCCGCCGAGGGTGTTGACCGCGTACAAGCGCGGTAGGCGGGACGCGGTGGACGCCGTCCCCGAGACGACGCGCGAGAGGAAGGGGAGTGTCGCCCCCATGCACGCGGTGGGCACGAGGATCGCGACGAACGTGAGCCCGCCGCGCATCAGCGTGAGGAGCACGAGCGAGTCGGGGTTCGCGGACGCGAAGCCGACGTAGGCGCTCGCGATGAAATCGAACACGAACGGGGTCCCCGCCGCGATCGCGCCGACCGCGAGCTCCGCGACCCCGTACGCGAAGAGCGGTCGTCGGATCCGCGAGGCGAAGCGCCCGCCGAGGTGGGCGCCGAGCGCGAGCCCCGCCATGAACGCGGAGAGCACGGTGCTGATGGCGAACGCCGTCGCTCCGAAGATCGTCGCGAGGACTTTGGAGAACGCGACCTCGTAGAGCAGACCGGTGGCACCGGACACGAGGAAGATGGCGGCGACGAACGCGAACTCCGACCTCTCGGGCGTGGTCGCGGCGTGCTCTTCGCGCGCCCGCCGGTCCTCGAGCGGGCGGTCCGCGGCGGGAGTCTCGGGGGCGAGCGCGCTGCGCTCCGCGGGTGGACCCACGGCGGAATCGAGCGCCTTCGGCGCTTCGCGCGACGTTCCGGAAGACGTGGGCTCCAAGGGCGCGCGGACCCTACTACAGTTCGTCTCGATGACGAGGGTCCTCGTTCGGTGGGTGCGGCTCGCGCTCCCTCTCCTCCTGCTCGACGGATGTGGCGCCGGGGACGCCGCGCCCGCTGCGCCGAGCGCCACCCCGACCGCGACGCTCGCGCCGCCGACGGCCGAGGAGCGCTGCGCCACCGGGAGCGGAGAGGCGTGCGCGGAGGCGGCGGACGCGATGCGCGTCTCGGCCCCCGACCGGGCGACCGCGCTCTACGTCAAGGGGTGCGAAGCGGGGAGCGCGTACGGGTGCGCGCGCGGCGCGGCGCTCGTTCAGCCCACCGATCCGGTGCGGGCGGCGGCGATGCTGCGCGCCGCGTGCGACTCCGGGTTCGACACGAGCTGCAACGATCTCGGCTACGCCGCGGAGCGCGGCATCGGCGTCCCCGTGGACGCCGCGCTCGCGTTCTCGCTCTACGCGATGACGTGCGATCGCGGGGCGCCGTTCGGCTGCTTCAACGAGGCGATCTTCCTCGAGACGGGGCGGAGCGGCGCCGCGCCCGACGAGGCCGGAGCCGCGCGGCTCTACGAGAAGGCGTGCGCGATGGGCTACGACCACGCCTGCGCGGCGTTCGGCCGGCTGCTCTGGCTCGGCGAGGGCGTGCCCGAGGACCGCGCGCGCGCGAGTGGCTTGTTGCGCGCGAGCTGCACGAACGGGTACGCGTTCGCCTGCGAGTTCCTCTCGAACCACCCTGCGCCTTGAGCGCCGGTGACGCCCCCGCCGAGAGTCAGGCGCGGGCGGCGCGGGCGAGCAGGCGCGCGCGCTGGCGCGCGTTCTCGGTCATGGACGCTGCGCGCTCGAACGCGGCGCGAGCCTCCGCGTGGCGGCCGAGGCGCTCGAGCATGTCGGCGCGCGCGCTCGGCAGGAGGTGGTAGCGCGCGAGCGAGGGCTCGCCCGAGAGCTCGTCGAGAAGCTCGAGCCCTCGCGCGGGCCCCTCCGCCATCGACACCGCGACGGCGTGGTTCAGCGCGACGACCGGAGAGGGCACGAGCGCGAGGAGATCGGCGTAGAGCGCGGCGATCCTCGTCCAATCGGTCAGCGCCGCGGTGCGGGCGCGAGCGTGGCACGCCGAGATCGCGGCCTGGAGGGCGTAGGGCCCGAGCTTCGCGGCTTCGCCGCTACCGCAAAGCTCCTCAGCGCGCGCGAGCGACGCGAGGCCGCGCGCGATCTGCGCGGAGTCCCACCTCGTGCGATCCTGATCGAGGAGCAGCACGGGCTCCCCCGCCTCGTCCGTGCGCGCGAGCGCGCGCGAGGAGGAGAGCTCGAGGAGCGCGACGAGTCCGTGCACCTCGGGCTCCGCGGGCGCGAGACGCGCGAGCAGCTGGGCGAGCCGGATCGCCTCGCCGACGAGCGCGGGCCGCAGCACGTCGTCGCCGCTGGTCGCGGCGTACCCCTCGTTGAACACGAGGTAGACGACCTCGAGCACGGACGCGAGGCGCGGCCCGAGGGCCTCCGCGCGGGGGACTTCGAACGCGATCTTGCGCTCCGCGAGGGTCTTCTTCGCGCGGACGATGCGCTGGGCCACCGTCGACTCGGGGACGAGGAAGGCGCGCGCGATCTCCTCGGTGGTGAGGCCCGCGATCAGGCGCAGCGTGAGCGCGACGCGCCCCTCCGTCGAGAGGAGGGGGTGGCAGGCCGTGAACATGAGCGCGAGGCGCTCGTCCCCGATGTCGTCGTCGAGCGAGGCCTCGATGCGCGCCGCGATGTCCTCCGCGTCCGCGCCGAGGAGCGGGCGCGGGTCGCGGCCGATCTCTTCGTGCTTGCGCGCGAGCATCTTCTCGCGCCGGAGCGCGTTCAGCGCGCGGTTCTTCGCGGTGGTCATCAGCCACGCCCCCGGGTTCTCCGGCACGCCCGCGGACGGCCACTCTTCGAGCGCCGAGACGAGCGCGTCCTGCGCCAACTCCTCCGCGAGCCCCACGTCCCGCACGAGGCGCGCGAGGCTCGCGACGACGCGCGCCGACTCGGCTTGAAAGACAGAGTGGATGGTGGCGCGCGTGTCCGCGGGGCTCACGCGCGCGATGAGACCACAGAGGCCGAGGGCAGAGGCAGAGCAACCGCCAAGTGCGGGTCCGGGCGAGCCCGGGTTCGCCGGGACCCGCACTTGGCGGCTGTTCTGCGTTCTTCCGCTGTCTCTCGAGAGCTACTGCGAGGCGCCGTCTCCGTACTCGAAGACCTGGAGGATCTCGCCCTCGCCTTCGCCCGCGATCGACATGAAGCGGCGAGCGTGCTCGATGGCCTCCTCCTTCGATGCGGCCTTGATGAGCGCGAAACCGTCGATGAGCTCCTTCGTCTCGGCGAAGGGTCCGTCGGTCACGCTGAACTTCCCACCGGCGAGCTTCACTTGGGTCCCCTTCGTGGGGCGCACGAGCCCGCCCGTCATGAGGACGGTGCCGGATTGGATCATCTCGGCGGTGTACTTGCCGAGCTCCGCGAGCTTCTCCGGGGATGGCGGCGCGGCGTTCGGTTTCGAGGCGTAGGTCATCAGGAATTTCATGGCGTCTCCGTATCGTGGTTGGGGGGGCGGACGGTCGGGAAAGATCGAGCACGAGCACGAGCACGAGTACGAGGGCTGTGGCTGAGGCTGAGGCAGGATGGAGGCGCTTCGGCCTCTCCGTTCTGCCTCTTCTGCTCTGCTCTGCCTCGTGCTCGTGCTCGTGCTCGATCCCCGTATCAAGCAGCGAACAACGCCCCAACGCGACGATCGCGGAGCGCGAGCCCGCCGCCGAGGGCGACGCCGACGTAGACCGGAAACATCGTGTGACTGAAGAGGGGGTCGCCGAGCCGCAAGTGGAGCGCGAGGGCGCCGCCGAGGTAGCCCGTGAGCAGCAGCATCCCGAGCGCGGCCGTCCGCGGGATCGCGTAGAGGGCGACGAGCGCGAGCTCGAGCGCACCGATGCCGCGCGCGAGGTGCACCGGGATCTGCATCTGCTCGAACGAATCCCGCACGGGGCCGACGAGCGCGAGCTTCATGGCAGCATCGAACACGAGGAACAGCGCCGGCACCGCCGAGACCGCGACGCCGGCACGGGTGCGGGCCTTGGAAGGGGTCGAGGCGGGGAGGACGGTCAGGGTCGCGGTCATTTGATGAGCTCCATTTCGAAGGGTTCATCGAGGCGACACTCGAGCGTCCCGCCGTAAGACATTTTATTTTGGTGGGGCCTCCGGCCCACGTGCTCGCGCTGGCGCGCTCGCCCCCCGTGCGGGGCTGCCGCCCCCATACGCTGCTTTTTTGGTGGGGCCTCCGGCCCACGTGCTCGCGCTGGCGCGCTCGCCCCCGTGGGGGCTGCCGCCCCCCATACGCGCCTTCGGCGCTCCCCCGCACCAAACGGGGACTGCGTCCCCTTTTGGAATTCCCCTTCGGACGCCTTCGGCGCGGACGCCTTGGCGCAGAGACGGACGCCTTCGACGCAGAGACGGATGCTTCGGGGGGCTTCGGCTAGCGGCGTTGGGGGGCGATGTACTTCCCGGGGGTGATGCCGAAGGCGGCGGCGAAGGCTGCGATGAAGCCGGAGACGTCGCGGTAGCCAACGTCTATCGCGGCATCGGTGACGGACTTGCCCTCGCCTAGAAGCTCGAGGCTGGCGAGCATGCGGGCTTGGGTGCGGTAGGCGCCGAAGGGGAGGCCGGTCTCGGCTTGGAAGAGGCGGGCGGCGGTTCGCTCGGTGGTGCCGGCGCTCTTGGCCCAGGCGGCGAGGGTGCGATCGTCGGCGGGGTTTTGGCGGAGGGCGTCCGCGATGGGGAGGATGCGTGGATCGACGGGGCGAGGGAGGTGGAAGGGGAGCTCGTCCAAGGTGGGGAGGCGATCGAGGAGGACGCGGACGAGGCGCGACTCTGCGGTGTCGGCTTCGTATCGGGCACCGAAGCGGGAGGCCTCGACGAGGAGCTCTTCGGCGAGGCGGTCGACGGCGACGACGGCGCACCGCGGGGGGAGCTCCAGGCTCATGGGCTCGACGTAGAGCGTGCGGAGGAGGTAGCCGCTGCGCGAGCTCACGCTGTGCTCGACGCCGGGCAGGACCCATACTGCGCGCTCGCGGGGGACGACCCACTCGCCGTCGGCCGCGCGCACGACGACGACGCCCTCGCTGGCGTGGATGAGCTGCGCGCGGGCGTGCGCGTGGGGTGCGCCCGCGCCCGCGTCGTGGCGCTCGGCGAGCACGAACGCGGGGCACGGGAGGGTATCGGGGTCGATGCGGTGTGGCAGCTCGGGCCTATCGATTGGCACGACGCGCCGAGCCTACTCCACGACGCGCGCGTAGGTTCCGGGGCATGCAACGCCCCACCGCTCTCGGCCGCCGTGCTGCGCTCGCGGCCCTCGGCGCGCTCCTCGCGGCGTGCTCGAAGGACGAAGCCATGTCACTCCCGCCCGCCTCCTCTGTCCTCTCCTCCAAGCCGCCCACGGGCGCCGTCGATCGCGCATGCTACGCGTGCCGACGCTGCGGGACGGTGCTGTTCGACGCGGACGAGATCCTCGAGCGGCGGCCGCTCTGGGATCTCGGCGAAGAGAAGAACGAGGTGTTCGTGCTCTCCTCCGCTTCGGGCCTGCCGCGCCTGCGCCGCTACGACGCGAGCTTGCACGAGGGTTGGTACTGCTGCCGCTTCGCGGTCATGCGGATGGTCGTCGACAAGTTCGGGACGGGCGACCACCTCCTTGCGTACGTGAACGACGTCGCGCGCGTCGAGCCGGGCGAGGCGCCGAAGCCCGACGGGGACTCGCACAGCGGGCAGACGCGCGTGAGCGCCGCGGACTTCGACGACGTCGTGATGCGCGACCACGGGGACTTCCTCAGCATCGTGAAGCTCAGCGCGACGTGGTGCCCACCGTGTCGGATGGTCGACAAGGTCATCGCGCGCATCTCCGAGCAGGGCGACTTGCCCGACGTGCAATTCTTCGAGGCGGACGTGGACGCGGAGCCCGCGCTCGCCGAGCGGTTCGAAATCCAGTCCCTGCCGACGCTCCTCTTCTTCTACCGGGGCAAGGAGCTACGCGTCCCACCGGTGTACGGAGCGGTTCGGGAACGGGACCTCGTCGCTCTCGCAGGGGAAACGCTGGCGGCCGCGCGCGTGCGCTGAGGGGGACTCACGCCGTGGGACCAGGCTCCGCGCGCACCGCGCGCGCGGACCGCCGAGCTCGCCCCACCATTGTCCTGAGACCTCCACTGCGGCGCGTCCGGGGCGTATGCTGCGGGGGAGGGTCCGATGCAGTACGACGACGATCCGACGAGGCGAACGAGGGATGCGCGAACGCGGAGGCGGATCGCGGTGCTCGACGAGCACATCGGCCGGATCCTCGGCGCGCTGCTGGCGGCAGCGACGGGATCCCTGGTGCTGTTCCTGGATCTCGGCGAGACCTGGATCGTGGGCGCGCTCATCCTCGCGGGGGCCCTCGCGTACGCGCTGCGCGGGCTCGTAGGGCACGCGCGCGCCTACGCGATGCTGTTGCTCACCGAGGCGAAGGAGGCCGCCACTGCGCGGGACTACAAGCGCGCATACGCGCTCGTCGCGCGCGCGGAGCGCAGGTCGTCGTCCGCCGGGGTGCGCTTGTCCGCCGCGACGGTGCGCGGGTGCATCGCGCTCGATCGCGGTTGGCTCGAGGAGGCCATCACGGAGCTCTCGGACGCGATCGCCATCCGCCCGCCGAGGGCCCAACGCCTGACACACATCGAGGCTCGGTCGAAGCGCGCGCTCGCGCTCGCGCTCGCCGGGGGCGACGGGGCGGCGCGAGCCGACGTCGAGCACGTCCGCCGCGCGCTCCACGCCGACGTCCCGAGCCTCGGTGCGCGGCACCGCGTGCTCGGCGGCGCGCTCGCGCGCGCCGCGCTCGCGGAGGTCGTCCTCGCCGCGCGCGCTGGGAGCGAGACCGTCCGTGCGCACGGCGCCGTCATACGGCGCTTCGGCTCGGCAGAGGAGCGCGCGCTGCACCGCACGCTCACGGCGCGCCGAACGACCGCGCGCGCATGGACGCCTTACCGGGACGCGGGGAGCGCCGAGGCGCCGTCCCACGAGCCGGACGCGCGCGTGGCGCCGCGCCCCGCCATCGCCGCTCCCACGCGCGCGCCAGTCCGCGGCGCGCCCCCGGACCCGCGCGTGCTCATCGCGATCCCGCTCGTCACGATGATCGTGGGGACGACGGGCCTCGCTTCGTTCATCGACCTCGTCCCGCCCTCGACGCACGTCGGCCGCGGCCTCGCGGGATTCGCGGCGCTCGCGGCGGCCGCGCTGGTGCTCCGGCTGCGCGCCGCGGCCGCGGCGCACCTCGAGCTACGCACGATCCACCGGCTCGTCGCTCGCGTCGTACGCGGCGAGGTGGGCGCGCTCGAAGCGCTCGAGGCGGCGAGGCCGCGATCGCACGGCGCGAGGGTGGCGCGCGCCGCGGTACTCGCCAGCGAGACGTACGCCGAGGGCCGGTTCGGCGCCACGCTCGCGCACGCGGAGGTCGGGCTCGCGGCGCTCCGCGACACCGAGGCGATGGACGACTACACCCTCGCGGAGCTCGGGGATCTTCGCGCCGCAGCGCTCGCCGGGCTCGGCGTGGCGGACGAGGCGCGGGGCGAGCTCGCGGCGTTGCCCGCGCTCTACGTCGGCGCTCGCGCGGCCGAGACCCGCGTCGAACTCCTCGCCGCGCTCGAGGCGAAGCAGTTCGAGCAGGCGACCCGCATCGCAGAGACCGCGCGCGACGTCGAGCTCGACGCGCCGTGCGAGGCGGTCGTGGAGGTGCTCCTCGCGGCCCGCCCCGGGAGCCGAACGGATGGTTCCGAGCTCGTCGCCGAGGCCGCAGAGGTGCGCGGATTCCTCGAGGCTGTCGCGCGGGAGCCGCTCGAGGCGCTGACGCGCGGCTGACGGCCGCTCGGACCGGGATCGGCGGTGGACGGGCGAGACCTCGTGCGCGTCTACTACGGGGCTCGATGACCCCGAACGAAGCCCGAGCCCGGTACGACAAGCTCCGCGAGGAGGTCGCGCGTCACGATCGCCTGTACCACCAGCTCGACGCGCCGGAGATCTCGGACGAGGCGTACGACGCGCTCTTCCGCGAGCTCAAGGATCTCGAGAAGCGCTTTCCGGACCTCGCGCGCGTGGACTCGCCGACGAAGAAGGTCGGCGCGGCCATCCCGACGGGTGCGGCGGCCCTCTTCGCGCCGGTGCAGCACTCGGCCGAGCTCCTCTCGCTCGACAACGTGTTCGACGACGTCGAGCTCAGCGCCTGGTACGACCGGCTGAAGAAGGGGCTCGGGCGCGCGCCCGCGCTCGTTTGTGAGCCGAAGATCGACGGCCTCTCGATCGCGATCGCGTACGAGGAAGGGCGCTACGCGCGCGCCGCGACGCGCGGCGACGGCACCACGGGCGAGGACGTGACGGCGAACGTCGCGACCATCGCGTCCCTGCCGCGGCGCCTCGGCGGGACCGCGTCCGCCCCGCGCTACCTCGAGATCCGCGGGGAGGTGTTCCTCGCGAAGACGGACTTCGCGCAGATGAACGCGCGGCTCCGCGCCGAGGGCAAGGTCACGTACGCGAACGCGCGAAACGCGGCGGCCGGATCGCTGCGCCAGAAGGACCCGTCGATCACCAAGGAGCGCAAGCTCTCGATCTACTTCCACGGCCTCGTGCGCGCGGACGGGTTCGATCCGACGACGTACAGCGCGGCGATGAAGACCTACGAAGCGCTCGGCTTGCCGGTGCACCCGCTCCTCCGCCGCGTGGAGACGCTCGACGAGGCGCGCGCGTACATCACGGAGCTTCGGGACGCGCGCGTGACCCTCGACCACGAGATCGACGGGGTCGTCCTCAAGGTGGACGATTTCGCGTCCCAGGACGAGCTCGGCGCGACGAGCAAGGCGCCGCGCTGGGCGGTCGCGTACAAGCTCCCGAGCGAGCGCGCGACGACGCGGCTCAAGGACATCATGGTGAGCATCGGCAAGAGCGGCGCGGCGACGCCGTACGCGATCCTCGAGCCGGTGTTCGTCGGCGGCGTGACGATCGGGATGGCCACGCTCCACAACGAGGACGAGGTGAAGCGCAAGGATCTCCGCATCGGGGACAAGGTCGTCGTGCAGCGCGCGGGTGACGTCATCCCCGAGGTCGTGGAGCCGGTGGTGGAGGAGCGCACCGGAGAGGAGAAGCCGTTCGTCATGCCGGACGCGTGCCCCGTCTGCGGCGGTCCGCTCCCGCGGATCGAGGACGAGGCCGTGCGCCGGTGCGCGAACGTGGACTGCTCCGCGCAGGCGTGGGGTCGCCTCGTGCACTTCGCGTCGCGCTCGGCGATGGACATCGGGGGCCTCGGCGAGGAGACGTGCCGCGCGCTCCTCTCGCTCGGGCTCGCGAAGGATCCGGGCGATCTGTTCCACCTCACGGACGCGGACCTCGCGAAGATCCCCGGGTTCAAGGACAAGAGCGTCAAGAAGCTCCGGAAGGCGCTCGAGGACGCGAAGTCGAAGCCGATCGATCGCCTGCTCTTCGGGCTGTCCATCCGCCACCTCGGGGAGGTCGCGGCGAGCCGCCTCGCGGATCACTTCGGCTCCGTCGACAAGATCGCGGAGGCGTCCGTGGAGGAGCTCGCCGCGGTGGAGGGGCTCGGGCTGGTCATCGCGAAGAGCGTCCACGAAGCGATGCGTACGCCCCTCTACGTCAGCGTGCTCGAGAAGCTCCGCGCGGGTGGGGTTCAGGTCGCGGAGGAGCGCGCCCCGGTCTCGGGTCACCTCTCCGGGATGACGTTCGTGATCACGGGTACGCTCCAGGGGATGACGCGTGAGGCCGCGATCGAGCGGCTCCGAAAGCTCGGGGCGACCGTGACGAACAGCGTATCGAAAAAGACGAGCTTCCTCGTGGTCGGCAAGGATCCGAGCTCGAAGCTCGACAAGGCGAAGAAGGCGGGCGTCGCGCTCCTCGACGAAGCGGCTTTCGCGGACAAACTGTCCGGCAAGGCATGAAGCGCGCGCTCGTCTTCGCCGTCGTGTTGGTCGTCTGGGCGTGCAGCCCCGGGCGGCGCGAATCGAAGCACTACGCCGCGGGCGGTTCGTGGCCCGGACTCTCGCCCTCGGCGCCGCGCGAGCGCCCCGTGAAGCAGCGGGAGCCGAGGCGATATGGCCGTCGGGCGTACGCCGCGAACAGCGCCGCCGAGCGAGGGGACGATCGCGAGCGCGACGTCACCGCGCTCTCGTCCGCCCGCACCGAAGCCGAGATCGAGGCGATCGAGGCCGAGTGAGCCGCTTCGGATGCCCGCACGCTGCGTGCCCCGGGTGCGCGCTCATCGACGTGCCCATCGAGGAACAGCGGGCGACGAAGGAGCGCCGCTTGCGCGACGCGCTCCACGCGTACCCCGAGCTTGAGCACGTGCGCGTCGAGGCGTGCGCGGGCGTCGAGCCCGTGACGGGGTACCGCACGCGCGCGAAGTGGGCGGTCGACGCGCAGGGTGATGGAGATGCGCCGATTCGAATCGGCCTCTACCGCGACGGCGCGAGCCACGTCGTCGAGGACATCCCGGGCTGCGTCGTCGCGGCGCCGGCGATCGTGGAGGTCGGTGCGGCGCTCCGACACCTGTCGCTCGACGCGAGCGCTCGCGCGGTGCTGAGCGCCGTCGATCTGCGCGAGGTGCAGACGGACGCGGGCGCGCGCGTGTTCGTGACGCTGGTCCTCACCGATCGGGCGGCGCTCCCCGCAGCGACCGCGGCGGCGAGGCGCCTCCTTTCGGCGTCGCCGCGGGTCGTGGGCGTGTTCGCGAACCTCCGCGACGCGAGCGCTCCTCAGATGCTCGGGCCCTCGACCGTGCTCCTCGCGGGCGCGGAGAGCGCGCTCGATCGGGTGGGGAGCGCGCGCGTGTTCGCGACGCCCGGGAGCTTCGTGCAGGCGCACCGCGGGGGCGCGGCGCTCCTCGAGGAGAGGCTCGTCGCGTTCGTCTCGGGCCTCGGGATCCACGCGCCGCGCGTGCTCGAGCTCTTCGCTGGGTCGGGGGCGTTCGGGCTGGCGCTCGCGGCGCGCGGCGCGCGCGTGACGGCGGTGGAGTCGTTCGCGCCCGCGGCGCGATCCATCGGTGACGCGGCGGCGCGCGCGGGCCTCCCGGTCGAGGTGGCGCGCGCGGACGCGGAGGCGTTCCTCGCGCGGGCCCCGGAGGCGTTCGATCTCATCGTGGTCGATCCGCCGCGGCGCGGCCTCACGCGCGCCCTCCGGCACGCGATCGCGGAGCGCGAGCCGCGAGCGATCGCGTACGTGTCGTGCGATCCGGACACGCTCGCGCGCGACCTCGCGCACCTCGCGACGCTCGGGTACCGCGCGGAGAGCGCGACGCCGGTCGACATGATCCCGCTGACGCACCACGTGGAGGCGATCACGCTCCTCTCGCGAGGCGTTCCCGCGCCGCCGCCACCACCGAAGCGCCCGGGGGACGTCGTCGTGTTCGACGCGGACGTGTCGGGCGCGCGCGTCGACGATCTCGACGCGGTGCGGGCGCGCGCCGCCGTCGAGGTGGAGCTCACGTGCTTCGTCACGGGCGTCGCGCGCGCGAAGGGGAAAATCCTCGCGTGGAGCGGCGGCGTCGCGACGTACGGCCGCACGGGAGTGCACAGCGGGCACAGCGAGCTCGCGATCCGCGTCACGGGCACGGCTCCTGTACGCCTCGGGCCGATCCTCGATCGGCTCGCCAAGTTCGGGCACGCTCCCCTCGGCGACGCGAAGCGCGGCACCGCGGCGGGCCTCCGGCACGCGTTCGAGTCCCTCGGCCTCGATCGGGCGTACGTGCACGTGCTGAGCGTCACGGTGACGAAGGACGGCGCGGATCCCATCCGGACCGAGAGCCCGCTCGCCGGGGATCTCGTCTCCGTGAGAAGGCGGCTCGTGGGCGACGACCGACGCGGGGTCCCGACGCTGGAGGACGCGTCGAGGTAGCCGCCGGTCGCGGGTCAGCGCGCGGGCTGCTCGAGGTACCAGGCGTAGGTCCGGCGAATCCCTTCCTCGAGCGGGATCTTGGCCTTGAACCCGAGCGCGTGGAGGCGCGAGACGTCGAGGAGCTTGCGGGGCGTGCCATCCGGCTTCGAGGTGTCGAACACGAGCTCGCCCTGGAAGCCCACGACGCGCTGAATGGTCTCGGCGAGCTCGCGGATCGTGAGGTCCTCGCCCACGCCGACGTTCACGACCTCGCCCGACGAGTAGTGATCCGCGAGGAAGAGGCACGCCTCCGCGAGATCGTCGACGTGGAGGAACTCCCGTCGCGGTGTGCCCGTGCCCCAGAGCGTCACGCTCGGCGCCCCCGAAACGCGCGCCTCATGGAACTTGCGGATGAGCGCGGGCAGCACGTGCGAGCTCGTGAGATCGAAGTTGTCGTTCGGCCCGTAGAGGTTCGTGGGCATCAGCGAGATCGCGTCGAACCCGTACTGCTTGCGGTACGCCTGCGCCATCTTGATGCCCGCGATCTTCGCGATCGCGTACGCCTCGTTCGTCGGCTCGAGCGGGCCCGTGAGGAGCGCGTCCTCGCGCATGGGCTGGGGGGCGTGCTTCGGATAGATGCAGCTCGACCCGAGGAACACGAGCTTCTTCGTCCCCGTCGCGTACGCCGCGTGAATGACGGACGTCTGGATGAGGAGGTTCTCGCGGATGAAGTCCGCGCTGAACGTGTCGTTCGCGAGGATGCCACCGACCTTCGCCGCCGCGAGGTAGACGGTGTGCGGCTGACGGCTCTTGAAGAACGTCATCACCGCGTCGCGATCGGTGAGATCGAGCTCCGCGCGCGTGCGCGTCATGATCGTGGTGGCGCCGCGCCGCTCGAGCGCGCGCACGATCGCGCTCCCGACGAGCCCCCGGTGCCCAGCGACGAAGATGCGCGCGTCCTTGTCCATTTCCTCTCTCTAGTCTGCTTCTTGGCGAGCGAAGCGAGCGTTTGTGTGCCGACCTTCCTCGGCGCGCGGGCGCACCGGAGGCGCGGACGGAGTCATGGAGTCAACATGAGCGGCGGGATCACGCCCTTCACGCGCTCGGGGCCGACGAGGCGGGACGCGATCGCGAGCGCGAACCGGAACGACGTGCCGGGCCCGGAGCCCGTGATGAGGTTCCGATCCTCGACGACCGGCTCGACCGGACCGGTGCGCGCGATCTCGGCGTGCATCCACACGATGTCCCGCACCGAGGGGTGACACGTCATCCTCCGGCCGACGAACACGCCGTGCTTCACGAGCGCGGTGGGCGCCGCGCAGATCGCGCCGACGAGGCGGTGCGTGAGGGAGAAGCTCCGCAAGAGATCTCCGACGAGCGACGAGTCCCCGAGGCGCCGCGCGCCGCCCGCGCCGCCCGGCAGGATGAGCGCGTCGTGGTCGTTGCCCGCGCGCGCGAGCGCGCAGTCCGGCTGGATGACGATGCGGCGACTGCAAAACACGCCCGAGGCACCGTCGAGCCCAGCGAGGACCACGTCCACGCTCGCGCGCCGGAGCACGTCCACGATGATGGTGACCTCCATCTCCTCCGCGCCCTCGGCGAGCACGACGAGCGCTCGCTTCACCCCTTCCCGCTCGAACGACTCCGGCATGGATCAGGTCGCGACCGCGAGCGGGACGGGGCAGGCGACCCCGGTTCCTCCGAGGCCGCAGTACCCGTCCGGGTTCTTGTCGAGGTACTGCTGGTGGTAGTCCTCCGCGTAGTAAAACGCGGGCGCGTCCGCGATCTCCGTCGTGATCGGTCCGAAGCCCGCCTTCGTGAGGCGGCGCTGGAACTCTCCCTTGCTCGCCTCGACGGCCGCGCGCTGGGCCGGGGAGTACACATAAATCGCGGAGCGGTATTGCGTCCCCACGTCGTTCCCCTGGCGCATGCCCTGCGTCGGATCGTGGTTCTCCCAGAACGTCTGGAGGAGCCTCGCGTACGGCACGATCGCGGGGTCGAACACGACGCGAACCACCTCCGTGTGCCCCGTCATGCCGGTGCACACTTCGCGGTACGTGGGGTGCGGCGTGAAGCCGCCCGCGTAGCCCACCTGGGTCGACCGCACGCCCTCGATCGTCCAGAACTTCCGCTCCGCGCCCCAGAAGCATCCCATCCCGAACAGGGCGAGCTCGGCCCCGGCCGGGAATGGCTCCTTCATGGGCCCACCGGTCACCGTGTGGAGGGGCGAGACGTCGAAGGAGGGTTGCGCGCGCCCCGGCATCGCGCTCTCACGGGTCACCATCACCGGCTTCTTGAAGAACACGACCAAACCATAGCGCGCCACCCCGGACAGGGGCGGCGCACAATCCCCGTGCCGCGGCGCGTTGGCTCGTGCATACTGCACCGCGTCAAGAATGGCCCCCTCCAAGGCCGCTGACCGCGGCACCGACCTCTACGACAGCAACTTCGAGCATGACGCGTGCGGGGTGGGGTTCCTCGCGAAGCTCAAGGGTGGCGCGTCTCACGACGTCGTCGCTCGAGGCGTCTCGGCGCTCGAGAAGATGGAGCACCGGGGCGCGACCGGCGCCGACCCGACCTGCGGGGACGGCGCGGGCGTGCTCATCGAGATCCCGCACGAGCTCCTCGAGCGCGAGGTCGCGATCAGCCGCGTGCGCATCTCCGAGGGCCTCGAGCCCCTGAGCTGGATGCCGCCGCGCGGGGGCTACGGCGTCGCCGCCGTGTTCCAATCCAAGCGGCGCGACGCCGCGCTCATCGCGCGCACGCTCTTCGGGATGATCGTGCGGCAGGAGGGCTGTCACGTCGTCGGCTGGCGGCGCGTCCCCACGGACGCGCGCGGGCTCGGCGAGGCGGCGCGCGAAGTGGAGCCGATCCTCGAGCACGCGATCGTCGTCCCGCGGGACGAGGTCGACGCGAGGAGCGACGCGCTCGAGCGGAAGCTCTTCGTGATCCGCAAGCGCTTCGAGGACGAGATCCGCCGCTCGTCACTCGACGACAAGCGGAGCTTCTACATCTCGAGCCTGTCGACGCGCACCGTCGTCTACAAAGGCATGCTCACCCCCGGCCAGGTGCGGCCGTACTTCACGGATCTCGCGGATCCTCTGACCGCGAGCCGGTTCGCGATCTTCCACTCGCGCTTCTCGACGAACACGTTCCCGAGCTGGCCGCTCGCGCACCCGTACCGGATGATCGCGCACAACGGCGAGATCAACACGCTGCGTGGGAACGTGAACTTCATGCGCGCCCGCGAGGCGATGCTCGACAGCGATCTCTTCGGCGCGGACATCCAGAAGCTCCTGCCCGTCGTCTACGAGGGGCTCAGCGACTCGGCGTGCCTCGACAGCGTGCTCGAGCTCCTCGTGATGGGCGGCCGCTCGCTGCCGCACGCGCTCATGATGCTGATCCCCGAGGCGTGGGAGAAGCACGCGACGATGAGCGAGACCAAGCGCGCGTTCTATGCGTACCACAGCTGCCTCGTCGAACCGTGGGACGGGCCCGCGTGCGTCTGCGCGACGGACGGCAAGCACCTCGCTGCCGTGCTCGATCGGAACGGCCTCCGCCCCGCGCGCTACGCGATCACGGAGAGCGGGTACGTCGGGCTCGCGTCGGAGGTCGGCGTCTTCGGGTTCGACGAGCGCGACGTCACCGAGAAGGGCCGGGTCGGTCCCGGGCGGATGTTCCTCGTGGACCTCGAGGCGGGGCGCGTCGTCCCGGACGAGGAGATCAAGGAGTCGATCGCGACCGCCAAGCCCTACGGGGAGTGGCTCGCGGACAACCTCGTGCGCGTCGACTCGCTCCCGAGCGCGCCCGTCCCTCTGCCGCTCGAAGGCCGCGCGCTCCTCTCCGCGCAGCGCGCGTTCGGCCTCACCGAGGAGGACAAGAAATGGATCCTCGAGCCGATGGCGGACAAGGGCGAGGAGCTCACCGGGTCGATGGGCAACGACGCCGCGCTCGCGATCCTCTCCACGCGGCCGCGCCGCCTCTTCGACTACTTCCAGCAGCTGTTCGCGCAGGTCACGAACCCGCCGCTCGACGCGATCCGTGAAGAGCTCCTGACGAGCATCGCGACGGCGATCGGCCCCGAACAGAACCTGCTCGACCCGCAGCCCGCCGGCTGTCGCCTGATCCACGTCGAGAGCCCGTTCCTCGACGCGAGCGAGATGGCGAAGCTCCGTTCCCTCGCGCTCCACCCGGGCAGCGGCGCGTTCGCGGACGACCCGCCGCCGAGCACGCGCTGGCCGAGCACGGCGTCGATCCCGCCGGGCGAGCGGAGCGCGTTCCGCGTGACCGATCTCGAGATGCTGTTCCCCGCGAAGGAGGGCCCCGAGGGCCTCGAGCCGGCGCTCATGAGCTTCTTCGCGAAGGCGGACGTGGCGATCGAGAACGGCGCGAACGTCCTCGTCCTCACGGACCGCGGCGCGGACCGCGAGCGCGCGCCCATTCCATCGCTGCTCGCGATCGCGGGCCTCCACAACCACCTCGTCCGCGCAAAGACGCGCACTCGGGCGACGCTCCTGGTCGAAACGGGCGACGCGACGGAGGTGCACCACTTCGCGGCGCTCGTGGGCTACGGCGCGAGCGCGATTCACCCTTGGCTCGCGCTCGACTCCGTGGGGGACGACGCGCGCCGCAAGAGGTACCTGAAGGCGGTCGCCAAGGGCGTCGTGAAGGTGATGAGCAAGATGGGTATCTCGACCATCTCGAGCTACCGCGGCGCGCAGATCTTCGAGGCGCTCGGGCTCTCGAAGGCGCTCGTCGATCGGCACTTCACACACACGCCGAGCCGCATCGGCGGCATCGGCCTGCGCGACATCGCGCGGGACGTGCTCGAGAATCACCGCAAGGCCTACAGCCTCCTCGCCTCCGAGCGGTCGCTCGAGACGGGCGGGCAGTACCAATGGCGGCGGGACGGGGAGAAGCACCTCTTCACGCCCGAGACGATCTGGAAGCTGCAGCACGCGACGCGGACGAAGCAGCGCGCGATCTTCAAGGAGTACACGGAGGCCGTGGACGCACAGGCAGACGGCAACGTCACGCTCAGGAGCCTGATGGAGTTCCTCCCGAGCGAGACCCCCGTGCCCGTCGCCGGCGTCGAGCCCGCGGCGGACATCATGCGCCGATTCGCGACGGGCGCGATGAGCTACGGCTCGATCAGCGCCGAGGCGCACGAGACGCTCGCGATCGCGATGAACCGCATCGGCGGCCGCTCGAACTCGGGGGAGGGCGGCGAGGCTGCGCACCGGTCGGTCCCGGACGCGAACGGCGACGATCGCCGGAGCCGCGTGAAGCAGGTCGCGAGCGCGCGCTTCGGCGTGACGAGCGCGTACCTCGTGAGCGCGGACGAGATCCAAATCAAGATCGCGCAGGGCGCGAAGCCCGGCGAGGGCGGCCAGCTCCCCGGAAACAAGGTCTACCCGTGGATCGCGGAGGTCCGCCACGCGACGCCCGGGGTCGGGCTCATCAGCCCGCCGCCGCACCACGACATCTACTCGATCGAAGATCTCGCGCAGCTCATCTACGACCTCAAGAACGCGAACCCGCTCGCGCGCATCTCGGTGAAGCTCGTGAGCGAGGTCGGCGTGGGCACGGTCGCCGCGGGCGTCGCGAAGGCGAAGGCGGACGCGATCCTGATCAGCGGGCACGACGGCGGGACGGGCGCGAGCCCGATCGGCTCGCTCAAGCACGCGGGGCTCCCGTGGGAGCTCGGGCTCGCGGAGGCGCAGCAGACGTTGATGCGGAACGGCCTCCGGGATCGCGTCGTGCTCCAGGTCGACGGGCAGCTCCGGACGGGTCGCGACGTGATCGTCGCGGCGCTGCTCGGCGCCGAGGAGTTTGGGTTCGCGACCGCGCCGCTCGTCGTGATGGGGTGCGTGATGATGCGCGTCTGCCACCTCGACACGTGCCCTGTCGGCATCGCGACGCAGAACCCGA
This sequence comes from Polyangiaceae bacterium, assembly GCA_046351395.1. GTDB lineage: Bacteria > Myxococcota_A > Polyangia > Polyangiales > Polyangiaceae > CAYYKK01. Next base: position 539,778 of record JAXLYP010000002.1, on the reverse strand, counting down.
AGCTCCGGGAGCTCTTCGCGGGGCGCGCGGAGCACGTCGTGAACTTCTTCCGGTTCATCGCAGACGAGGTGCGCGAGATCCTCGCGTCCCTCGGCGCGCGCTCGCTCCAGGAGGTCGTGGGTCGGGTCGACCTGCTCGGCGTCGTCGACGTGCGCGGGACGCGCAAGTATCGGGGGCTCTCGCTCGAGCGGATCCTGTCGACCGCGCACCTCGGCGAGCCCGACGCGCCTCGCCCGAGGACGCACGGTCGCGCGCAGGCGCACGATCTCGAGCGGACGCTCGACCGTTCCCTCGTGACGTTCGCGAAGCCCGCGCTCACGAGCGCGCAGCCGGTCGAGGGGGAGTTCGCGGTGACGAACGAGGATCGCGCCGTCGGGACGATGCTCGGGAGCCACGTGACGCGCGCGTACGGCGCGGCGGGGCTTCCGCCGGACACGATCTCGCTCACGTTCCGCGGCTCGGCGGGCCAGAGCTTCGGCGCGTTCCTCCCGCGCGGGATCACGCTGCGCCTCGAGGGCGAGGCGAACGACTACGTCGGCAAGGGGCTCTCCGGCGGGCGCATCGTGGTGCTCCCCCCACCCCAGGCCACGCGGCGCGCGGAGCAGAACGTCATCGCGGGGAACGTCGTCCTCTACGGAGCGACGAGCGGGGACGCTTTCATCCGCGGCGTCGTGGGCGAGCGCTTCGCCGTGCGCAACAGCGGCGCGCGCGTCGTGGTCGAGGGCGTCGGCGATCACGGGTGTGAGTACATGACGGGAGGCGTCGCGCTCGTGCTCGGGAGCGTCGGGCGCAACTTCGCGGCGGGCATGAGCGGCGGCGTGGCGTACGTCCTCGCCGATCGCGCGGCGTTCGAGCAGCGCTGCAACACCGCGATGGTCGACGTCGAAGAGCTCGACGACGAGGATCGGGACACGGTCCGCGATCTCGCCCAGAAGCACGCCGACCTCACCGGCAGCGACGTCGCGCGCGGGCTCTTGGCGATCGAGCTCCGAGGGCTCCTCAAGGTGATTCCGCGGGACTACCGCCGCGCGCTCGCGGAGAAGCGCGCGGCGGCAGCCGCCGCCGTCGTGGACGCCGCAGCAGCCGAATAACGGGAGACGACGCGAGATGGGCAAGCCGACCGGATTCATGGAGACCCCGCGAGAATCGCCGCCGAAGCGGCCGATCGAGGAGCGCGTGAAGGATCACGCGGAGGTCACGCTCCCGTTCGACGGCGCGAAGCTCGCCGCGCAGGCCGCGCGCTGTATGGACTGCGGTATCCCGTTCTGTCACGACGGGTGTCCGCTCGGAAATCGGATCCCCGACTTCAACGACGCGGTCTATCGCGGAGACTTCGACGCAGCGCTCGAGAAGCTCCACGCGACGAACAACTTCCCGGAGTTCACGGGGCGCCTCTGCCCCGCGCCGTGCGAGGCGGCGTGCGTCCTCGGCATCCACGCCGATCCGGTGACGATCAAATACGTCGAGCGCGAGATCGCCGATCGGATGCGCGATCGGTCGCTCGAGCCGCAGATCGCACCGACGCGGAGCGACCATCGCGTCGCCATCGTGGGCAGCGGCCCCGCGGGGCTCGCCTGCGCGCAGGAGCTCGCGCGCCGCGGCCACTCCGTGACCGTCTTCGAGCGCGACGATCGCATCGGTGGCCTGCTCCGCTACGGGATCCCGGACTTCAAGATGGACAAGGCGATCCTCGACGCGCGCCTCGCGCAGATGGAGGCCGAGGGCGTCGTCTTCGAGCCGAACGTGGAGGTGGGTGTCCACATGGGAGCGGACGAGCTCCTCTCGAAGTTCGACGCGATCTGCCTCGCCGTCGGAGCGACCTCGCCCCGTCACGTGCACGTCGAAGGAGCTGATCTCGCGGGCGTGCACTTCGCGATGGACTACCTCACGCAGTCGAACCGAGCGAACGCCGGGGACGCGCCGCGCTCGAACGCGATCTCGGCGCGCGACAAGCGGGTCATCATCCTCGGCGGGGGCGACACGGGCGCCGACTGCCTCGGCACCGCCATCCGGCAGGGTGCGCGCTCCGTGCTCTCGCTCGAGATCGCGGAGCGACCAGGCGCCGAGCGCGGCCCGAACGAGCCCTGGCCGCTCTGGCCGCGCATCTTCCGGATCTCGCCCGCGGACGAAGAGGGCGGCGAGCGGGACTACGCGGTCATGACGACGCGATTCGAAGGGCGAGGCGGGCACGTCGCGAGGCTCCACGCGGTGCGCGTGGAGTCTACGGACGGGCGCAGCTTCAAGCCGATCGAGGGGACGGAGCTCGCGCTCGACGCGGATCTCGTCTTGATCGCGGCCGGCTTCGTCGGCCCGGAGCCGTCGCGACTGTTGCGTGCGCTCGGGATCGGACTCGGGCAGCGGGGCGTGATCGCGACCGACCTGGAGGGCCGCACCAGCGCGCCCCGCGTATACGCCGCGGGGGACGCGCACCGCGGGGCGTCGCTCGTCGTGTGGGCCATCGCGGAGGGGCGGCGCGCGGCGCACGCGATCCACGTCGATCTCACGAACGGCTTGACTGCGATCGACGGGGCGCGACGGACGCGGCTTCCGGTCGTCGCGTGAGCGATCCGACCTCGCCCCGAAAGCGGGCTCGGGAGCTCGCACGTGCCGCGCTCGATCGAGGTGAGCCGCTCGCGTGGTTCGAGGAGCTTTATCGCGAGGCCGATCAGGGCGCCGCGATCGTCCCGTGGGCGGATCGGATCCCGAACCCCCACCTCCGTTCGTGGCTCGAGGCGCGCGGGATCCGTCCGGGTGCGGCGCCGCGCTCCCGCGGGCGCGCGCTCGACGTCGGCTGCGGCCTCGGGGACAACGCCGCGCACCTCGCGGCGTGCGGCTTCTCGGTCGTCGCGTTCGACGTCTCGACGACCGCGGTGGACGCCGCGCGGAAGCGCTTTCCGGAGCTCCCCATCACGTGGTGCACCGCCGACGCATGCGATCCGCCGGGCGCGTGGGCCAGCGCGTTCGACCTCGTCGCCGAGACGTACACGCTCCAGGTCTTGCCCGCCCAAGAGCGCGCACGAGCCGCGCGCGCGCTCGGCGGACTCGTCGCGCCCGGAGGCACGCTGCTCGTCATCGCGCGGGGCCGGGACGCGAACGAGCCCGAGGGGTCGATGCCGTGGCCCCTCCTCCGCACCGAGATCGAGGCGATCGGCGCGGGGGCGCTCGAGCTCCGTTCGGTCGACGATTTCTACGACGACGAAGATCCACCCGTCCGAAGGCTTCGGGCCACGTTCATCCGGCAGGGCTGAGCCCGCGCGCGGTCGCCTCCACGACGGCGATGGGATGACCGAGCTCGCCGCCGACGTGGCGCGCGATCACGAGCCGCGCCGCCGCGCCGATGAGCGCGTGGACGACGGGCGCGGGCCCGAGATAGTCGAGACCGAAGAGCGACGCGCGGAGGTAGAACGCCTCGGCCGCCTCGTCGCTCGGGGCCGTCGCCGGCTGGGCGCGCGCGGCGGCCTCGCGGACGACCGTGCGCATGCACCGAATCCGATCTCGGGCGGAGCGCCACGCTTGCGAGCTCTCGTCTGCAGCGGCGAACCCTGCGGCGTACGAGGCGAGCATCGACTCGAGCGAGGGCACCTCGCCCGCCGCATCTCCCGCTTCGCTCACGAGCCTGCCCGCCGCGTCGAGGAGCGCGCGGATCGCGTCGCCTCCACCCGCGCCGCGCGAGAACGCGTCGAGCCACGCAGCGAGCACCTCGCGCCGCGCGCCGGCGCGCCCCGCGATCGACAGGAGCTCGGGCAGCGCTCGAACGCGCGCCCCCTCGGGCAGCTCCGCGGTGCGGCGCGCGCTCGTCAGGACATCGCCGGGGCGCGCGCGGGTCGCGCTCGTGAACACGCAGGAGCACTCGAAGCCGACGGACACCCGAACCTTCTCTCCGTCGTCGAGGAACGTGAGGGGGTAGAGCCTGCATCCGCGGGGCTTTGCAGCCTCACCGGCGGCGCGATGGATCGCACACTTCCCGTCCTCGTCGAGCTGGAGGCACCGGCCCTCGACGAGCGCCATCGCGAGCCGCCGCGTGCCACGGGATGCGTCGAACGGCATGAGGGTGCGCTCGCCGTCCCGGTCGTCCGGGAGCAAACGCATACCCGCCGCGAGCGCGCGCCGCGCGTCCGCGGCGTCGAGTCCGATGGAAGGGTACTGGGAGCAGCACCCGCCGCTCCCATCGCACTCGAACGCGTAGTCGGGCAGCGCGACGACCTCGCGATCCGCGACGGGCGCGGGGGCCTCGTCGGGCGTCGCCAGGTCGACGCCCTGTTCGAGCATGCCCGCGTCGCTCAGGGTCGCGAGGATCCGCTCGACGTCTTCGCTCGTGCACGCGACGCCGGAGCCGAGCGCGGCGAGCCGGACGCCCTCGACGTCGCGCGTGCCGTCGAGGCACCTCGCGACCCGAAAGCTCGCCTCGTCGAGCACCAGGACGCGTCCCCCGGCGTGGAGCGCGATCCGCTCATTCCCGTCGAGGTAGCGCCTCGGCAGCACGCGCGGCGAGAGCCGCGGGCGCTCCCCTCTCTCGGGCGGATTGCCCACACGCCGAACGTACATCAACCTATCCTCGAAACCGATGAGCGGAGTCGGCTCACTCAGCGTGTTGCTTCTCTCGCTGGGGCTCTCGTCGCTCAGCGTCGCCTCCACGCGCTCCCTCCTCGAGCGCATGAGCCCGAAGATGCGCGCGCGCCGGCGCGCCGAGCGCGCGCACCTCACGCCGATCGCGCAGATCACGTCCGGCTCCATCGTGAAGGTCGTCGGGCGCGTGACCCTCGCGGAGCCCCCGCTCGAAGCGCCGTTCAGCGGCCGCCCGTGCGCGCACTTCGAGGCATCCGTCGCGACCCGCCAGCCGCGCGGGTTCCGGCCGCGCGCGTCCGTGCGCGAGACCAAGTCGTTCTGGCTCCGCGACGACAGCGGGCGCGTGTTCGTCGACGCGCAGTGCTCGGTGATCGAGGTCCTCCACGACCACCTCTGGACGGTGTCCGATCTGGATCCGGAAGAGCGGTTCGCGCTCGAGCGCGCGCTCTACCAAAACGGCCCGCGTTGGTCGCGCCTGCTCGCGATGAAGGACTCCCTTCGGTACTCGGAAGGAGCGCTCATCGAGGACGACGTCGTCACGGTCGTCGGGCTCGCGACGATCACGCACGACCCCACGCTCGCGCACTACCGCGACGTGCCTCGCCGCCTCTCGCTCATCGCGCCGCCCGCGGACTTGTTCGGGGGTGGGCACGTCTTCATCAGCGACGCGATGCACCTCGACTGATCGGCGCCCTCAGGGCTCGGGCCGCAGCCGAACGCCGTCCAGGACGAGCGAGACGAGCTGCGTCGGCATCTCGAGCACGCTCGGCATCTCGTCCCCCGCGAAGATGCGCGACAAGAGGAGATCCACGGCGCCCACGACGACGATCGCGCTGAGCCGCCCCGCGAGCGGCCGCAGGAATTTCTGCTCGCGCGCGATGTCGCTGATGAGCGTCGCCTGATCGAGGATGTCCTCGGCGAGCGTGACGATCGGCACGCGCGCGCCGTTCTTCGGCCCGCGCGACTCGTGCAGGTAGAGCCGCACGACCTCGGGGTACTGGAGCACGATCCGAAAGAGCTCCTCGGCGAGCTTCTGGTAGTGCTTCGGGTGATCGGCGGAGGACTGCTCCGCGCGGAGCCCCGAGGCGCAGCCCTCGAACGCGGTCCTCACCTCGGTCGCCACGGGCGCGACGATCGCGTCGACGATGTCCTCCTTGTCGCGGAAGTAGCGGTAGAAGCTGCCCTTCGCGGTCTGCGCTCCGTCGACGATCTGGTCGATCGTCACGGCCTCGATCCCGTACTGCAGGAAGAGCCGGAGCGACGCCGACTCGAGCGCGTGGATGCGCTGCTTTCGGTTCTCCGCCCGCTTCCCTCCCTCCCGACCGGGACGTTCGAGCGGCTTCGTGCGCGGGCTGGGCGCCTTGATTTTCGGCTTTTCTTTGGAGCTCGCGTCGCCGGACGCACGACCGTTGGAAACGACGGAACTGGGCCTTGACACGGCCGCTAGCATGCCTCATAAAAGTATGACCAATTGGTCCTTTTTAGGATCTTGGTCGTATCGAAGACGGAAGGCTCAGGAAGGCGGCTCCCATGCTCGGCTTTGCGCTCGGTCTCTTGGCATCCAACGCGTCCGAATGGTTCTTTCACAAGTACGTGCTGCACGGCTTGGGCAAGAAGAAGGGGACGTTCTGGTCATTTCATTTCCACGAGCACCACAAGAACGTCCGCAAGAGCGGCGGGTACGACGACATGTACAACCAGCCCGCGTGGCAGTCGCCGAGCAAGTCGAAGGAGGCCCTGAGCCTCGTCGGCACGGCGCTCTTGTCGAGCGCGCTGTTCCCGATCTCGCCCGGCTTCGTCGCGGCGTCGTGGCTCCACTCCGCGGGCTACTACTACGTGCACAAGAAGTCCCACCTCGATCCCGAGTGGGCTCGGAAGTGGCTCCCGTGGCACGTCGATCACCACATGGGTCCGAACCAGGACGCGAACTGGTGCGTCACCTACCCGCTGTTCGACTACATCATGGGGACGCGCGAGAAGTGGGTCGGCACGGAGGCGGAGGCGAAGTCGCCGCTGCGCGTCGGCATCAAGAAGCCGGAATCCCCGGCCGTCCCCGCGAACGACGTCGCGGCGCAGCCGGCGGCGTGAAACCAGTCGCCGCCGGGTAGTATCGCGCGGATGGATCGCGAGGCACCGAAACGGCGCCCACAGGACAAGAAGCCCGCGGGCTTTCACAGCTGGCGAACGCTCTCGTTCCTGCACTGGGAGGTCCCAGCCGAGCTGCTGCAGCGACTCGTTCATCCACGACTCACGATCGACACGTTCGAAGGTCGAGCCTTCATCGGCCTCGTGCCGTTCACGATGAAGGACATTCGCCTATTCCCGCTGCCTCGCTGGCCCGGGATGACGAACTTCCACGAGACGAACGTCCGCACGTACGTCCACCTCGACGGGCGCGACCCGGGCGTGTGGTTCTTCAGCCTCGACGCCGCGAGCCGACAGTGCGTCCTCGGCGCGCGCGTCGCGTATCACCTCCCCTACCATTTCGCCGACATGCGCCTCGAAGCCGCCGATGAGCGGGTTCGGTACCGTTCGGACCGCGCGTGGCCGAAGCCCACCCCTGCGCACTGCGAGGTCGCGATCGAGTTCGGGCCTCCGCTCGGTGCGGCGACTCCCGGCTCTCTCGAAGACTTCCTCGCCGAGCGCTATTTCCTCTACTCGGCGAAAGGGGATCGCCTCTATCGCGGGCAGGTGCACCACACGCCCTACCCGCTCCGCGCCGCCAAGCTCGAGCGCGTCGACCAGACGCTCCTCTCGAGCGCGGGCGTCCCTGTGTCCGGGCCGCCGGTGAGTGTGCTCGCGTCCGACGGCGTCGACGTGGATGTGTACGCCATCGAAGCGGTGTAAGAACCGCGGCGTGAACATCGAGAGCTACTTCCAGGGAAAGAGCGTGGTCATCACGGGCGGCTCGAGCGGCATCGGCCTCGCGATCGCGAAGCAGGCCGTCCGCTTCGGCGCGGAGGTGCACCTCGTCGCGCGCCGCCGCTCGCTCCTCGAGGAGGCGAAGGCCGCGATCGTCGCGGCGACTCCGCGCGCGAGCGTCTCCGTCATCGACGTGGACGTGTCCCGGTGGGACGACGTCGACGCGAAGATGACCCAGCACTTCGCGTCGCGCCCCGTCGACATGCTCGTGAACAACGCGGGCATCGCGAAGCCCGGCAAGTTCCTCGAACTGCCGCTCGAGGAGTTCCGCAACCAGATGGACGTGAACTACTTCGGCGCCGTCCACATGTGCCGCGCCCTCATCCCGAAGATGATCGGCTCCGGTAGAGGCGGCGGCCACGTCGTGAACGTCTCCTCGCTCGCTGGAGTGATCGGCATCTTCGGGTACACGGCGTACACGCCGACGAAGTTCGCGCTGAGCGGCTTCTCGCAGGTCCTCCGCGCCGAGATGTGGCCGCACAACGTGCGCGTGAGCGTCGTCCTTCCGCCGGACACGGACACGCCGCAGCTCGCGTTCGAGAACCAGTTCAAGCCCGCCGAGACGAAGGCGATCGCGGGCACGGTGAAGACGCTGAGCGCGGAGCAAGTCGCGGCCGCGATCCTGCGGGGCATGGCGAACAACGACTTCGAGATCTACTGCGACGCCGCCTCGCGCATGAGCGCGATCGCGCAGGGCGTGGTGCCCGGAGTCGTGCGGTTCTTCTGCGACACCGCGCAAAAGAAGGTCGGCAGGACCGAGTCTTGATCCGAGATCTCGTCGACAAGACGATGATCGTGACGGGCGCGAGCTCGGGCATCGGAGTGGAGACGGTGCGCGGCCTCGCTCGCCGCGGGGCGCGCGTGATCGCGACCGCCCGTTCGCGGTGGCGTGGCGAGGACGCGCTCGGCGAGATCAAGCGTTCCGACCCCCGCGCGAACGTGGAGCTCGTGGTCTTCGATCTCGCCTCCCTCGCGGACGTGCGGCGCGGCGCGCGCGAGATCCTCGAGCGGGCGCCGCGCATCGACGTGTTGGTGAACAACGCGGGGCTGATCCAACAGAAGCGCACCACGACGGTGGACGGCCACGAGACGACGTTCGCGGTCAACCACCTCGGCCCGTTCCTGCTGACGCTCTCGCTGATCGATCGGCTGCGCGAGGCGCCGGCCGCGCGCGTCGTGAACGTCTCCGCGCGCGCACACACGCGATGCGGCGGGCTCCGGGTTCGATGCCGATCAGCGCAACGCGTGGCCTACCGCGCGACGGCCGCGTACAACCACGCGAAGCTCGCGAACCTCATGTTCACCTCCTGGAGCTCGCGCGAGGCTCCAGGGTTCGAGCGTCACCGCCAACGCGGTTCACCCCGACCTTGTGCAGGCGCGGTTCGGCGCGGACGGGATCCGGGGGCCTCCCCGCATGGGATCGCGTGGCGCCTCATCCAGCCCCGGCACGATGTCCCCGGTGGTCGGAGCCGCGTCCACCATCGGTGCGCCACCGAGTGGAGCTCGCCGCCAAGTCAGGTGTTCATTTTCGAGCAGACCCAGCGAGCGCCTCCGAGTCGCGCCGCGCAGAACCTGCCGCTGCGAAGCGACCTGGTCGATCAGCGAAGCGCCGACGAAGGCTCCGACGCTCGACTGAGGCGTCCGAACCACATGTCGCGCCCTGTGCTCCAGCGCCGGCTGGAACGAATGCCGTTGATCGCGGGAGGGTCGCGTGGAGCTTCCAGCACGAAAGTTGTGCGCGGCCGAGAGACGAAACATTCGCGGCGCGGGCCTCATCGAGGGCGCTTCCACATGGAGTAGGAAGATATGGCCGGGTTTCGCTTGGCCGCCGGCATGATGGCGGCTCCCAACATTCGCCTCGAGCGCAAGCTCCGGGAAGGCGGGATGGGAGCCGTGTGGATCGCGGAGCATCTGTCGCTCAAGACCCGCGTCGCGGTGAAGTTCATGCTGCTCGAGCAGTCGAAGAGCCAGGAGGCGAAGACCCGGTTCTCGCGAGGTCGCGGCTGCGCCAGATCAAGTCACCGCACGTCGTCCAGGTGTTCGACCACGGCGTGAACGAGATGGGCTTCGCGTACATCGTGATGGAGCTGCTCGAGGGCGAAGACCTCGGAACGCGCCTCGCGCGTCGCGGCGCGCTCCCCGTGAGCGAGGTCGCGACGATCATCGCGCAGTCCGCGAAGGCGCTGAGCAAGGCGCACGCGAGAGCGGCACGTTCACCGCGACATCGTCGACAACATCTTCTCATGGACGTCGACGGCGAGCTGTTCGTGAAGGTGCTCGACTTCGGCGTCGCGAAGCGCCGGCCGAGCCGAAGAGCCGACCGGCGATGTCGACCGGCGTTGATGATGGCGACGCCAACAGCATGTCCTCCTCCCGAGCAGATGGCGAACGCGAAGAACGCGGTCGCGCAGAGCGATCCTCTTGGTCGCCGCTCGTGCAGCGTCGTCGCGTACGAGGCGATGAGCGCCACCTTCCGTTCGAGGGGAGACCGTCGCCGGCCTCGCGGTGGCGGTGGAGCGCGCGGGCACGGCCCCTCACGGAGCACGTCCCATCGGCGCCGAAGGTGATCGACGCGTGGTTCGCGAAGGCGTTGCCCGCGCGCGAGCCGATGCGGACCGGTTCGCCTCCGCCTGACAGATGGGGAGGAGATCACGCACATCGTCCATCCGGGGATTCGGGGCACGATGCCGTCCCGACTCGGCTTCCTTGCCACGGACGCGCCCGTCGTCGCGGTCGACATGTCGCGCGCCCGCTTGCCCACGGTGCCGGGCGACGCTCGACGGGGTCCCCAAGCCCGGAAAGCGGCGCGGGCTCGCGCTCGTCATGGCCGACGGCCTCCTCGGCGTCGGCGCCGTCGTCGCGTTCCTCGCGCTCCGGGGCGGAGCCGAGACGCAGAGCGCGCCTCTCGCGGACGACCCCGAAGACGGCTGAGACGATGGCGCGCCCGCGGGGCTCCGCCACCCACGGTGGTCGTCGCGCCGACCCCTTCACCGACCGCGGCGAGCACCGCGCCTGCGGCGTCGTCGACGCCGGAGGTCGTCGCTTCGGCGCCCTCCGCCGCCCTTCGTCAGTTCCTTGCCGCTCCGCGCCGACGACCCCAGTGATCTGAACGGTCCCGAAGCCACCAACACGTGGACGACGCCGACGCCGAGCGGCACGAAGAACCGCGGCTTCTAGCGGCCCTTCACCCAGCGCCTCACGGAGGGTGCGTCCGATCGCCCAGGATGCTGGCCGCCCGGGGGCGCCATGCGCTTCTCGTGGCCTCTTTGAGCATGTTGCGCAGGATGCGAGGCGTGCGCTCGATGCGCCTCTCGCTCGGTGTGGAGCGAGGAAGATCTCCTCCGGAACCATGCGCTCGCCCAACTGAACAAGACGCCTCGCCGTCGAACTTCGCTCCTCCTTGCGCTCACGGAAGCGCGCGGCGCGACATTCAACCCGCGCGTCGCGCTCGCTGAGCCGAGCGCCGCGGATAAAGACACCGCGCTGCAAGCTGATGACCTTCGGCGACGCGGCGATGGCGCAAGGCCAACTACAAGGAGGCGCCGAAGAACTACCAAGGCGCGATGGCGCTCATCGACGTGCCTACGACGGCGCTCGCCGTCGCTCAAGGCAAGTCCAGTTGAAGCTCTACCTCGAGGCGAAGGACTCCGCGATCCAGCGTCCAGCGGCGGTTGCCCGCTGCCCCGAACGGCGGCGACGACGCGCTCACGCAGGCTCGCAAGGATGCGGCGCAGCTCGCCGCGGACGTCGACAAGAAGATCCCCTCGATCGAGATCCAAATCAAAGGCACCAAGCCCGAGGACGAGATCAAGCTGACGGTGGACGGCGCCGTGATTCCTCCGGCCGCGCAGTCGCTGCCGCGACGAGTGAACCCGGGCGAACACACCATCGTCGTCGAGTCGCAGGGATACGCGACCAACAAGTCGACGATCACGGCGCCCGAGGGAGAGCAGACGATCCAGATCCCGATCGAGCTGAAGCCGGTGGCGACGGAGCCGATCAAACCCGTCGACCCGGGAGGAAAGAAGATCCACCTCCTCCTGCCCATCGGTGGTGCCGTCGCGGGGGTTGGCCTCGCTGTCGGGATCGGGACGGGGGTCGCCGCGCTCGACTCGTGCACCACGAAGGGCTGCGCGCTCGGTTGGGTGGCGGACATTGGGTTCATCGTCGCCGTGGGAGGCGCCGCGATGGGCGTCGCCGGCCTCGTTTTGACGCTGAACGCGCCCGCTCAGGCCGAAGCCACGACCGCCGATCCGCCCAAGGCGACGTCCTTCACGATCGCTCCACTGCTCGGCCCGACGTTCATCGGCGCGAGCGGGACGTTCTAGCCCTGGCGTGCGTCGTTCGGCGCGTATCCTGCACGCTGCAGCAACCGAGGAGCAACCATGCCCGTGCGCCGTCTTGCCTTTCCGCTCGTAGCCACCCTCGCCTCGGGGATGTTCGTCCTCAGCGCGTCGGCCCACACCGTGTTGAAGACCCCGCAGCCGCTCAGCCCGGACGACTCGGCGAAGACGGGGCCCTGCGGTTGCAGCTTCGCCCCCGGCGCGACGAAGCCGTGCGATGCGAACTACAAGGTGACGACCGTCACCGCCGGGCAGCAGTTGAAGGTCACGTGGACGGAGACGATCCAGCACACGGGGAAATTCCGCGTCGCGTTCTCGTCGAAGACGCCGGAGACGGTCACGGTCGCGGACATGGATGCCGGGGTCGTCTACGAGGGCGCGGACACCAACATGACCGCGCCGGCGGACATTTCTCAGACGGTGACGGTGCCCGACACACCGTGCGATCTCTGCACGATTCAGGTGCGCCAGTTCATGGAGAACGCGGCGAGCCCCTACTATTACACGTGCGCGGCGGTGAAGATCGTCCCGCCGGGTGGGACGGGCGGCATGGGCGGCATGGGCTCGAGTTCGGCGTCCACGGGCGCGTCGTCGACCAAGGCCGCGACGGTGGGATCCACGGGCGCAGGGGTCGGGGGAGCGGGGCCGCAGTACATCCCCGAACCGAACGACGAGAGCTGCAGCATGGCTCCGGGTGAGGCGGATGCCTCCGCGCTCCTCCCCGCGGTGCTCGTCGCGGGCTGGTTCGCATCACGACGGATGAAGCGCACGCGCTGATCGACGCCCGCTTGTACCCGCTGCTGTTTCAGCTCCTGAAGAGGCTCCCGCCGGAGTTCGCGCACCACGCGGCGTTCATCGGCTTGCGCCTCGTCCAAGCCTCGCCGCTCGCGTGCGGCCTCGTCGGGCGCGTCGCGAGCATCGATGATCCGAGGCTTCGGGTGACGCGATGGGGCGTCGACTTCCCCAACCCCGTCGTACTGGCGGCGGGCTTCGACAAGGACGGCCTCGCGCCGAACGCGCTCGGTGCGCTCGGCTTCGGCGCCGTCGAGGTGGGGACCGTGACGGCCGAGGCTCAGCCGGGCAACCCGCGCCCGCGCCTGTTCCGACTCGTGGACGATCGGGCGATCGTCAACCGCATGGGGTTCAACAACGAGGGCGCGGCGCGCCTCCGGCGCCGGCTCGAGCGTGCGCGGAGCGGCACGGTCATAGGCGTGAACATAGGGAAGACGAAGGTCTGCCCCCCGCCCCGCGCCCCCGAAGACTACGCCGCGAGCGCGCGTCGGATCGCCGAGCGCGCCGCGTACTGCGCGGTCAACGTGAGCTCTCCGAACACCGAGGGCCTTCGGGACCTCCAGGCGATCGCGCCGCTCCGGGCGATCCTCACGGCGACGCGGAGCGCGCTCGACGCGTCGTCGCCGGGCCGGCGCGTCCCGCTCCTCGTGAAGATCGCGCCGGATCTCGCGGACGAGGACATCCTCGAGGTCGCGGATCTCGCGCTGGAGCTCCGACTGGACGGGATCATCGCGACGAACACGACCATCGGTCGATCGGGGCTTCGCTCGTCCACGGACGCGATCGAGGCGTGCGGGAAAGGTGGGCTCTCCGGTCCTCCCGTCGCGCGGCGTTCGCTCGCGGTGCTGGATCTCCTCCACGCGCGCGTGGGTCGGCGGCTCACGCTCGTGTCGGTCGGCGGCGTGGCCACCGCGACACACGCGTGGGAGAGATTGACCCGAGGCGCATCCCTCGTGCAGCTGTACACGAGCTTCATCTATGAGGGACCGCTCGTCGCCCGCCGAATCCAGGAGGGCCTCCTCGCGCGGCTCGAGTCGTCCGGGCTGCCCGACGTCGAGGCGGCGATCGGGTCAGCGACCGGCGAACCTCACTTGGGCGCGTCGTCGTCGCCGACGCCCGCGTCGACGCCGGGGTGAATGCCGACGAGCGCGAGCACGCGCTCGAGCTTGTGAAAGAACCGGATGCGGTCGAGCAGCGGGTTCAGCCACCCCGTCGTGATGCAGTAGTGCGTGCGGTGCGGCGGCACGTGGTGGACCGCGTGGTGCTCTGGGCCGAGCGTCAGGCCCCAGCGCTGGAGGATCTTCACGACCCAGGGCGGGTCCGCCATGTGTGACCACCCGTGCGCGATGCTCGTGAGGAGCATCCCGAAGCTGGTGAAGAGGGTGAACATCCCGAGCACGGTGCCGAGCTCGGTGCTTCGGATCGGGAAGAAGAAGTAGCCGGGTAGGAGCAGGCACTGGGACATGAAGCAGTTGTCCCCGTTCGCCTCGATGAAGTCGTGACGCGTGATCGCGAGGGGATCGGCGTGATGCTCGCGGAACGGCTTCACGAACTTGGGCCCGAGGAACGGCGTGTCCGCGGACATGTACGTGTCGGCGCACCAGTGGACCATGCCCGAGAGGAAGTCCGCCCAGACGTAGGACACGAGCAGCACGGGGATGATGAGCCACAGCACCAGCGGGTGGCGCGTCACGCCCGCGTGGATCTCGACGAGGATGAGCCAGGAGACCCACGCGTACGCGATCACCGAGAGCACCTCGATGAACCGGTATCGGCTCGTGAAGCGCTTTCCCCCGCCGAAGAAGTACTCGATGAGCCCGACGCGAGGAGGCGCGTCGTGCGCCGTCGCTACCTTGTCCTCACGCAGATTGGTCCGGTCCCCACCACTCGGTTGCATGGCGCTCGTCGATCTCCGGTGTCGCCCGCGGCTCGTACGGAGGTGTGCGGTCCGTGCCGCGCCCACCGCCTCGCCGTCGCGCTGGCCAATCTACGGGGTTCCCCCCGCCGGCGCTTGCCACATTGGTGTCATCCAGGCAGAGCGGCCTCGACGGCGTGGAGCATCTGGATTCTGCGCTGAATCACGGGGCTCGTGCCGTCGAGGAGGCGGTTGGTCTCGGCGAGAACCTCTCCGAGCGGGACGACACGTACGCTCGGGTCGACCGTCTCCCGGCCGACGCCGAACGGGGGCTCCCACCCGAGCATCACGTCGGTCAGGCCCGCCTCGACCGCGAGAACGGCGGCGAACCCCAGTCGAAGGGAGATCGTGCGATCGAGCGCGCTCGGATCGCCTCCTCGGACGACGTGGCCCAGGATCGTCTCGCGGATGTCGACGCCCGGAGCGTCCTCGTCGAGGTGCGCCTGGATGCGCTTCTTGAGGACGGCACAGGGCACGGGGAGGCCTTCGCTCTTCACGATGAGCGCCCGCTTCTTCGTTCGCCCCGGCGCGAAGCACCGGCGCAGCACGCCACGGATCCGCTCGACCGCCTCGTCCTCACCGAGACCTTCTTCCCCGTAGAGGATCGCGTCCGCCTCGGCCGCGATGCCCGCGCGCATCGCGAGGAAGCCGCAGTTGCGACCCATGACCTCGACGATGAACGCGCGCCGGTGTGCGCGCGCGGTGTCGCTGATGCGGTCGCACGCCTCGACGATCGTGTTGACGGCGGTGTCGACGCCGATGGCGAGGCCCGCGTGCCCGACGTCGTTGTCGATGGAGGCGGGCAGCCCGAGCACGTGAGCCTTGGTCTTCGGAGCGAGCGCGTGCGCGCCCGTGAGCGATCCGTTGCCTCCGATCACCACGAGCGCGCCGAGGCCCAGCGCCTCGATCTGCGCGCACGCCTTCGCCTGGCCGTGCTCCTCGATCATCTCGAGGCAGCGCGACGAACCCAGGATCGTTCCGCCCTGGCGGGTGATCCCCTCGGTCGCGTCGCGCCCGAGGGTCATGGTCTTGCCCGCGAGGAGTCCGGCGTAGCCGCTCTGAATGCCGACGATCTCGTGGCCGCGCGAGCTCCCGACGACGACGAGGGAGCGAATCGCGGCGTTCATCCCCGGCGCGTCGCCGCCGCTTGTCAGGACGCCAATCTTCATCGCGCGATGGTCGAAGCCTCTCGCGTGCCGGTCAAGGCTCGAGATCGCCACTCGGTCAGGGTCGAGATGCCGGAGCGTCGGTGCTCGCAGCGCCCAACTGAAGAGCCATACACGCACTCGGAAATGCCGGTTCGAATCCGGCCGTCCCCACCGCCGACGGTGTTCCCGCGAACACCCTCGTCATGCTCGCGAGAGCATCCCCGGGGACGTGGCCCAATTGGCAAAGGCACCACCTTGCAATGGTGAACAAACCCCGGCTCCTCGACTCGGGCGCTGTGTATTTGGGGGACGCTGTCCCCCCTTGTTCGCGCCCGGGGGGGCGCACACCCTGTGGGGCTGCCGCTCCCCTCATACGCGCTCTCTCGGCGCTCCCCCCGCACCAAACGGGGCTCCGCCCCCTTTGGGATTCCCCTTCGGAGGCCTTCGGCGCGGAGAGGCGGACGCCCTCGGCGCAGACGCCTCGGCGCAGAGGACGGAGACGCCTTCGGCGCAGAGAGGGAGACGCCCTCGGCGCAGCGCCTCGGCGCGGAGAAGGAGACGCCTTCGGCGCAGAGACGGAGATGCCGTCGGGCGGCGCCGAGAGGAGACGGCTTCGGCGGAGACAGTGCGCTAGTTTGGGGGGATGCGGAGCGCGGAACCTGCGTCGCGTGGAGATCGGCGTGAGGCGTCTCTTCTCGGGCCGGGGACGGCTTCTTGGGAGAGCGTCGGGGATCGCCGGTTCGCGCTCATGTTCGGCTCGGCGTTCGCCCTGCAGCTGATGCACCCGCAGATCGCGTCGGCGGTCAGCACGATGTCCACGTTCGCGACGGATCCCTGGGGGCGCGCCGAGCGAAGCCTGCTCTCGGTGCAGAAGTGGGTCTACACGGGGCGGGGCGCGCTCGACGAGGGGGATCGGCTGCTCCGCATGCACCGGTCGATTCGCGGGACGGACAGCGCGGGGCGGGCGTTCGACGCGCTCGACGAGGACGCTTGGGCGTGGGTCCCGCTCACGTCGTTCTACGCGACCGTCGTGGGGCATCCGGTGTTCTACGGGCGGCCCATGACCGCGGACGAGCAGCAGCAGATCTTCGACGAGATGCGCTGCGTGTGTCGCATCCTCCATGTGCCCGAGGCGAGGCTGCCGAAGACGGTGGCGGAGTACTGGGTCTATTTCGACGAGATGCTGTCTCGCCTCGAGGATCACCCCGTGGTCCACACGTACATCTCGGTGGTGCGAGACGCGGCGCCGCCTGCGTCCCTCTCGCCCCTCGTGAAGGCGGTTTGGCCGCTCACGAAGGAGATCGGCGCGCGCGTGTCTCGGCTCGCGATCGTCGGCCTGCTCCCCGCTCCCGCGCGCGAAAAGCTGAACGTCCCGTGGACGGACGAGGACGCTCGCGCGCTCGCGCGGCTCGGGCGCGTCGTGAGCGCGGTGTTCCCTCGCCTGCCCGAGCGCGTGCGCTTCATGCCGCTCGCGTACCGCGCGCGACGAGAAGCAGCCGAAGCCGCTCGACGATCCGCGAGCCCACGCGGTGCGTGAGGTACCGATCGAACCGGGCGACCGTCGGCCCCCGCGCGACGACGGCCAACTCTCCGAAGCGCTGCGGAACGGTGAAGAACGCGGATCCGCGGTGCGTGAAGACGATCTCCGCCTCGCTCGTGGCCTCGCGCGAGACGTCCAGGCTCACGTCGTACCAGAGCGCGTCGCGCGCCTCGTGCGCCCAACGGTCGTCCTTCGCGAGCGTGTAGTCGCCCGCGCGCATCCGGTACCACCGCCGCGCGATCACCTCGAGCGGCGCGCCCACCACGGACGACGCGGCGACCGCGATCGAGTCCTCGACGTCGCCCGGGGCCGCCACCTCGCTCGTGTCGTAGGCGCCCCGATCGGCGAGCTCGTAGCGTTCGCACGCGATCTCCAGGAGCGCGTCGCGCGCCCTCGTGACGAGGCCGGCGTCGAGCAGTGAGCCGCTCGAGATCGCCGGCAGGCGCGCCCCCCGGAACTGCCTCGCGAGCACCTCGATCACCTGTGGAACCAGCCTGCGAGCGAGAGGCGCTTGCCGCTTCGGATCTCGCGCACGCGGTGGAGCGAAGTCGGGCTCACTTCGAAGAGCACGCACCGGTTCGGGACGGGGCGGATGCTCGTGTGCACGGTCGCTCTCACGATCTCGCCACCGCGGAGCTCGGTCTCGTAGAGGTCGAGCTCGCCGCCCTCGAGACCGCGCCCCTCGTCGTCCGGGAGACTTCCGACGTAGTACACGAACGCGATCGCGCGGCGCCCGCCCGCGTCCCGATCGGCGTGGGGCAACAGGTATTGTCCGGGCTCGTAGACGTACGCGCGCACCTCGACGCTCGCGAGGGCGACGCCGGTGATCGCGCCGATCGCGGCGAGCACGTCCACCTCCCCGAGCCTCGCGTGGAAGGCCGCGAGCGCGGCAGACGACGGCGGCGAGGAGGAGGCCGACACGTCGAAGATCTCGTCCTGCAGGCGCTCGGCGGGCTCGTCGTCGAACGCCGCGAGGACGTCAGCGCGCGCCTGCTCGTCGATGAAGTCGTCGACCACGACATGCGCGAACGGAGCGCTCTCGCGGAACGCTCGGGCGGCGGCATCGACGTTCCATCGGAATGGATCGATCACCTCAGCGCTTGCTCCTCTCGTAGAACCGTCTTGCTTTCACCCGGTTGCCGCATTGGTTCATGTCGCACCAGCGACGGCTCTTGTTCTTCGAAGAGTCGAGGAAGAGCCATACGCAGTCGTCCGCCTCGCACAGCTTGACGCGGGTCCGCTGTTCTCCCGTGAGGAGATCCACGGCGCCCCCGACGACCGGCGAGAGGAACGCATCCGGGGCGTCCGGCCCGTCGGCCCACGCCCACGCGAACGACGCGTCGAGCCGCCTGCGCGCGATCCACTCGTTGATGACTCGGAGATCCGCTTCCGATGGCGCCTTGCTTTCGACCATGCCCGAGAACGTTCGATAGAGCGCTTCGCGCAGCTCGATCGCCGCTGCGAGGCTGCGCTTCGCGAGGCCCGGGTGCTGCTCACTCCAGCGCCGCGCCGCGCGGGCCGCCGCCGCCTCGATCGATCCAGATTGCTCAAAGAACGCAACGAGGTCGGCGAAGCAGGTCAGATGGTCGACCGGGGTCTCGTCCTGACGGCGCGTGAGCGTGTTCGCGAAGTCGAGCGCCACATGCCCGCCGCAGAGATCGAACCGATGCGCTCCGCTTTCGCCCGAGCTCATGAGCGCGCCGAAGGCGTCCCTTTCTGGTGCGGTCTCCCGCCAAAGTGCTGAACCTTCACTCGAGCCCAACGTCCGACCCGCGGACGACTAACCTTCAAATTCAGTTTGACAGGTTAGCCATCAAACCGTCAAAGTGATGTTCGGAGGTTAGTTCATGTTCGAGAACGTCCTCGCGTCCGCCCGTGAGACCCGCACGCGCGACGGCGCTGCGTTTTGCTTTGCGATCGCTGTCGCCGTGGTCGAGATCGGGATCGCCTCCGCGATCGCGACGGGCGCCGCTGGCGCGGTGACGTTGGACCTGGGCGGGGACGCGGTGCGGATCGAGGTGCGAATCGGGCGCCCCGCGCCCTGAGGCGTCGGGTCGAGCGAGGTCGCGCGTCGCTGGTCGAGCATCGGGACCAATCCCGCTAACCTCCGCTCGCCATGACCACGACCACGACCCTCCCAGAGGCCCAGCGCGGGCCCGCCGAGCGCCTGCTCGACCTCGTCCTCAACTCTTCGGCGCACCTCTGGCACAACCGCCCGGGCGTGGACGTCGGCGGAGTCTGGCATCCCTCGAAGGGGAGGCGCGCGAGCGGCACGCCCGTGAAGCCCGGCCTCTTCGTGCCCGCCGCGGCGACCCTCTACGGCAAGCTCGTCGACATCTACCTCCTCAACGCCGACCTGATGGCGCACTTCGCGAGCTACGCGCTCAAGAAGACCGAGTGGCGCGACCTCAAGGTCGCGTGCGCAGCGCTGATGCTGGTGCAGAAGCGCTACGGCGCGCCCGTGAAGGACGAGAAGGGCGAGGTCGCCTTCTTCGACGACGATCTCCGGATCATCGGCGAGGCGATGGTCATGTCCTACGAGAAGAAGTCGACGCACATGCTCACGCCCAAGGCGGTCCTCCGCATCGGCGAGCTGCTCGAGACGCCCGCGATCGCAGAGCTGAACCGGATCGCGGGCTTCGCGGATCCCTCCGCGAAGAGCGCGCCGCTCGGCCGCTGGCCGAAGGTCGCCGAGAAGTGGCTCCGCGTTCGCGAGGCGAACCCCGCGATGCTCGCGGGCCTCGCGAAGGCTGGCTACAAGGAGACGATCAAGAAGATCGCCCGGAAGATCGGCTACAAGCCCGACTCCCAGGTGTTCTTCGAGGCGCTCGGCTGGAAGCAGAAGCAGGCCGAGGGCGGGCACCGCAGCGTCGGCCTCTTCGATCTGAAGCTCACGAAGAAGCAGAGCTTCGAGTCGCTCACCGAGGCCGAGATCTGCGAGGCGATCGTCGATCAGAAGCTCGGCTTCAAGGACGCGACCGGCCGCCTCCCGAAGGGGATGGGCCTCACGCCGGCCATCATGGCGGCGCTCCTCCCCTCGCTCTCGGATCGGGATCTCCGGATCCTCACGCCCACGATCGAGGAGCTCGGCCTGCTCGCGGACGAGGAGGTCCGCGCACGCTGGGAGAAGGCGATCTCCACGGCGACGGATCAGCGCGCGCTCCACATCGCGAAGAACGTCCGCAGCAAGGACGTGCGCGAGAAGCTCGAGGAGGCGGCGGACGTCGCGGTGAAGAAGGCGGTCGAGGAGGCGCGCGAGGCGGACGATCTCGAGCTCATGTTCCTGATCGATCGATCGGGCAGCATGCAGGGCGCGATCGAGCAGTCGAAGGAGGCCCTCTCGCGCATCCTCGCCGGCTTCCCGCCCGAGCGGACGCACATCGCGTCGTTCGACACTATGGGGACGGTGCACAAGCCCAAGGCCGCGTCGCGCACCGCGGTCCAGCACATGCTGGCCAGCGTGACGGCGGGCGGCGGGACGATGCACTCGGCGGCCGTTCGCGCGCTGTTCGCGGCGGGCGTGCGGGTCGCCGCGGATCACCGGCTCCTCGTCGTCGTCGTCGGGGACGAGGCCGGGGAGAGCGGCGCGACGTTCGCTCAGTCCTTCGCCGCGTGCGGCTACCGGCCTACGGCGCTCGCCCTCCTCATCAACGTGGCGGGCGGGCGCGGGACCACGGTGCGGGACGCGGCGCGCACGCTCGGGATCGGCCTCAGCGAGATCCAGATCGAGCAGTTCGAGGATCCGTACCAGGTGCCTCGCGTGCTTCGAACGCTCGTCGAGGCGCCGAAGCTGCCCGGCCTGCCCACCTCGAGCTGGGTGGACAAGGTCATGGAGACACCCCTGCTCACGCTCTGAGTCGCGCGGTGGTCGACTACCGGCGCTTCCTCGGAGCATCGACCGAGCTGACGCTGCCCTATCTCGGGGGGACCTTCCTCGAGACGGGCACGCGTCGGCTGCGGGTCGAGGCGTCCGCGCGTCCTTCGCTCGGGTGGCACCTCTTCAAGGTCAGCGGTCGCAACGCCGTCGCGACGGCGCCCGCGGAGCCGATCGATCTGTCGGATCGACCATCCAAGGTCGGCCATTTCGCGCCGACGGCGGGCGGCGGATACCTCGTCACGCAGGACGGCGCCGCGCGTCGGCTCGAGCTCTTGCCCGAGGACGAGCCGCTCGCGCTGTCGGTGCTGCGCGCGCGAGAGTGGCACGACGGTTCGTGGCTCTACGGGGAGTCGCAGTTCGAGTCGGAGGTGGAGGAGCTCGTGCGCCAGCGGCTCGACGAGCGGCGAGGCTGCGACGACGTGTCCGGGGTCGGCGCGTCGTTGCGCGTCGCGTTCGCGATCTCCCTCGCGGCGCGGATCGGCCGAGAGCTCTCCATCCCCATCGCGCCGGTCGAGCTGCTCCCGAGCATCCGGGACATCGCGGCGCGGGGAGAGCCCGCCGCGCGCGAGGCCCTCGAGGCCACGGACGCGCGCCGACGCGAGCGGGCGCGTGAGGCCGCCGAAGCGCACACGCAGGCGACGATCCAAAGTCACGCGCGCGCCGCGGTCCGCCGCGCCGCGCACGAGCGCCGCGGCGCGGCGGCCCCGAGCGAAGAGAACGCCGAGGAGCGCGCGATCGCCGCGCTCGAACACGCCGGCGCGCGGTTCCTTTCGGCGCGGCGGACGGCGAACCGCAGCCTCGAGGTGCGCTACGAGTTCATGCACGAGCGGTTCATCACGGTCGTGGACGCGATCACGCTGCAGGTGTGGGACGCCGGGGTCTGCTTGTCGGGCGCCGACGCGGAGCTCACGCTCGACAGCCTCCCATCCGCCATCCGCGAGGCGATCGAGACCGACGTGCTCGTCATCACGAGCCGGTAGACTCGCGTCGTGCCGGCTCCGCGCGAGGTCTTCTTCCTCATCGACGTCGACGGCGTCGTGCTCCACCGCGAGGCGAGCGACAGTCCGATCGCGATCCCGGACGCGCGGAGCCGCTGGGAGATCATCTGGGAGAACCGCGAGCGCGTCGGCGAGATCGCGCACTCCCACCCGATCGGTCCCCTCGCCTTCTCGCGCGAGGACGAGACCACGTTCGAGGCCCTCGAGTCCGCGCTCGGCCGCGAGCTCGTCTTCAGCGTCGTCGCCCCGGACGGCATGATCCGCCGTCAGGCCGATCGCGACGAGCGCGTCGAGTGCGAGCCATCCTGGGCAGCAGAGCTTCGACTCGCGTCCGGGATGAGTCTGGAAAAGGCAGCGCGCTCCAAGGAGCAAGGGGAGGTGTCGGAGGGGGCGAAGCCCCGTCTGACCGGGGAAGGCAGCGAGCCTGCGAGCGCCCCGGAGTCTCCTCCGTCCGAGACCGAGCGAGCTCCGCGAGCAAGGAGAGAAAAATGATCCTCAACATCACGTACGGCGGCGTCTCGGCGGACTACCCGCTCGACAACGACACGCACCTCACGGACGCGGACGTCCGCCGGATCGCGACCGAGGTCGTGCGCGCGGGCGGCGTGCGCGGGATGCGCTTCCCCGGCTTGCCGGAGAACGCGTTCGACTTCTACGTGGTGGACCGCACCTCGACGCGTCGGGGTGAGAACCGGATCTACCTCCGTCCGAAGGTTCCTTTCGGCAACGCCGCTCACGCGGCCGGTGTCGTGTGAGCGCGCGCGTCGTCTTCGCGGGCGTGGGGGCGATCGGCTCCCACGCCGCCGTGTTTTGCCGCAACCTCGAGGCGACGCTCGTCTTCGTGGACTTCGATCGCGTCGAGTCGAAGAACCTCCTCGCGCAGGCGTTCGTGAAGCCCTCGCTCCAGAAGAACAAGGCCGAGGCGCTGAAGCTCCAGCTCCTGAACTTCTACGGCGTGAAGGCCGAGGCGTTCGGCGTGCGCGTGGGCGCCGACAACGTGGACACGCTCATGAAGGGGGCGAGCGTCGTGGTCGACTGCTTCGACAACGCCGCGAGCCGGCGCGTCCTCTCCGAGCACGCGCGCCGCACGAGCACCCCGCTCGTGCACGCGGGCGTCTCGGCGGACGGCACGTTCGGCCTCGTCCGTTGGGACGATCGCTTCGAGCCCGACGAGGAGGACAAGCCGGGCCAGCCCACCTGCGAGGGCGGCGAGCACCTCCCGCTCATCGCCGCGCTCTCGGCGACGCTCGCCCGCGTTCTGCAGGACTTCCTGAAGAGCGGAGAGCGGCGGGACGCGATGATCACGCTGAAGGGCGTGACGCCTACTTCGGATAGTCTCGACGCGGAATGACTTTTCACGACTCCGCGCCGAAGGCGTCTTCGGGGAATTCCAAAAGGGGGCGGAGCCCCCGTTTGGTGCGGGGGGAGCGCCGAAGGCGCGTATGGGGGGCGGCAGCCCCTCACTGGGGCCGCGCCGAAGGCGCACGGGGCGGAGCCCCCAGAAAAAATTGAGGCCGAAACGCATCGTGCTGATCCGGCATGGTCAGGCGGAGGGGAACGTCGACCCCCACCTGTTCGAGACCAAACCGGACCACATGATGGCGCTCACCGAGCGAGGGATCGAGGAGGCGCGCCACGTCGGCGCGGAGCTCCGCGCGCTATTCGGAGAGGAGAAGGTGAGGGTCTACGTCTCGCCGTACCTTCGGGCGAAGCAGACGCTCCGCGAGCTCGGCCTCTCGGACCTCGTGGACCGCGTGATCGAGGAGCCGCGCCTGCGCGAGCAGGACTGGGGGAACTTCCAGCACCGGGAGCGCATCGCGGAGCAGAAGGCGCAGCGGAGCCACTTCGGACACTTCTTCTATCGGATGCAGCACGGCGAGTCCGGGGCGGACGTGTACGACCGCGTGAGCGCGTTCACCGATTCGCTCTTCCGGAATTTCAACTGGCCCGACTACCCGCCGAACGTCCTGCTCGTGACGCACGGCCTCACGATGCGCCTCTTCATGATGAGGTGGTTCCACTGGACCGTGGACTACTTCGAGTCCCTCGAAAACCCACACAACTGCGAGCTCAAGATGCTGACGGACGGCCCGAACGGCTACGTCCTCAACGAGCCGTTCCGGCAGTGGAAGGACGTGGACGCCGGGCCGCTGTCGGACGATCGATAGCGCGTGACCCATCGACACCTCGAGCCTTCAAAGCCCGCGAAGCTCGCCACCCTCACGTACGAGGTCACCGGTCGAATCGCGCGGATCACGTTGAACCGCCCGAAGCGCGGGAACGGGATCACGATGGATATGCCGCGCGAGCTCGCGGCGTGCGTCGAGCGAGCGAACCTCGATCCGGCGGTCCACGTCATCGCGCTCTCCGGCAACGGGACGGGGTTCTGCGGCGGGTACGATCTCGTCGAGAGCGCCGAGGCGCTCGCGCTCGATCGCGCGGAAGCACCACCGCCGGGATCCCCTCTCGATCCTCGGGTGCAGCTCGAGAACCACGCGCCCAACTCCGCGTGGGACCCCACGGTCGACTACGCGATGATGAGCCGCAACGTGCGGGGCTTCATGAGCCTGTTCCACGGTGAGAAGCCCGTCGTCTGCAAGGTGCACGGGTTCTGCGTCGCCGGCGGGACGGACATGGCGCTCTGCTCGGATCTACTCGTCATCGCGGACGACGCGAAGATCGGGTACCCACCCGCGCGCGTCTGGGGCGCGCCGACGACCGCGCTCTGGATCTACCGAATCGGTCTCGAGAAGGCGAAGCGGCTCCTCTTCACGGGCGACTGCTTGAGCGGGAAGGAGGCGAAGGAGTGGGGGCTCGCGATCGAGTCCGCCCCCGCCGCCGAGCTCGACGCGCGATTCGAAGCGCTCCTCGCGCGCATCGCGCGCATGCCCATCAACCAGCTCGTGATGATGAAGCTCATGCTGAACCAGACCATCATGGCCCAGGGCCTCCACACGACGCAGCTCCTCGGGACACTGTTCGACGGGATCACGCGGCACACGAAAGAGGGCTACGCCTTCCAGCAGCGCGCCGCCGAGGCGGGGTTCAAGCAGGCCGTGCGCGAGCGCGACGAGCCGTTCGGGGACTTCGGCCTCTCGACCTACAAGGGTTGAGTCCATGGCGCGAGCCATGCTCTGTTCTCGGGCATGCGGCTCCTCCACACCATGCTCCGGGTCAAAGACCTCGACGCCTCGTTGAAGTTCTACACGGAGATCTGCGGCATGCAGCTCCTCCGCCAGAAGGAGTACCCGGACGGGAAGTTCACGCTCGCGTTCGTGGGCTACGGCCCCGAGGACTCACACTCGGTGATCGAGCTCACGTACAACTGGGGCAAGGACGACTACGTCCTCGGCGACCAGTTCGGGCACGTGGCGCTCGGGGTGGAGGACATCGCGGCGTTCGTCGAGAAGGCGCGCGCCGCCGGCGCGAAGGTCACGCGCGAGCCCGGGCCGATGAAGCACGGCACCACCGTGATCGCGTTCATCGAGGATCCGAACGGCTACAAGATCGAGCTCATCCAGCGGTGACGCGCGCAGGCGTTGGCTCAGAGCGCCGCGCGCTTCGAACGGTTCGGGTCCTTACCGAGGGGCGCGCGCGGCGCGCCACGCTGATCCTCGTCGACGCCGAGCGTCCCGTCGTCGTACCCGAGCTTGCTGTTGCGACGCCGTTGCAAGAGATTCGCGACGTAGCCCTTGATCTCGGCCATCGATCGGATGGCGTAGATGAGCTTCAGGGCGTGGAAGCGCTTCTCGATCTCGAAGCTCTCGAACACGTCCCCCGCGAGCATGCTCGTGACCGCGTCCCGCAGCCGGTAGATGTTCCGCGGGTTCTTGAAGATCCAGCGCATCCCCGGTGACGTGAACCGGTAGATGAACCACGAGAACGCGCCGATCCCCCGACGGATGCGCTTGTCGAACGCCGCGTGTAGGGCCGCTTCGCGCTCGGGATGGTCGAGGATCTCGTCCACCATCTTCGCGGCGTGCTCGGCGCCGTTCATCGCGAGGTACACGCCGCTCGAGAACACCGGATCGATGAACGCGAACGCGTCACCGACCATCACCCAGCCCGGACCGGACATCCGCTCGGAGGTGTACGAGTAGTTGCCCGTCGCGCGCACGTCCGCGATCCGCTCGGCCTTCGCCATCCGCTCGAACGCGGCCGGTGCCTTCGCGAGCGTCGCCATCAGGATCTGCTCGTGGGTCCCCCGCTGGGCACGCAGGTAGGTCGGGTTGCAGACGCAGCCGATGCTCATCACGTCGCCCTTCAGGGGGATGAACCACATCCACCCCTCGTCGAACCAGTAGATGGAGATGTTGCCCGCCTGATCCCCGGGGCGCCGCTCGACGCCGCGAAAATGGCTGAAGATCGCCGCGCTCCCGTGCCGCGCGTTGCGGCGCTTCAAGTCGAACTTCTTCGAGAGGAACGTGTCCCGCCCGGTCGCGTCGACGAGGTAGCGCGCGCGGACGGTCTCGATCGTGCCGTCCTTCTTCTTCGCCGTCGCCGTGACGCCGTATCCACCCTTCGCGTTCGACACGACGTCGACGTCCGTGACCGTCACCTCCTCGCGCGCGTCGACCCCGCTCTTCGCGGCGTTGCGGAAGAGCATCTCGTCGAACTCGCTGCGCGTGACCTCGAACGCGTTCTTCGGCGAGTCGCGCATCGAGTCGGCGAAGTCGTAGGTGATGTACTCGCGCTCGCCACCGAGCGAGAAGTCAGCGCCGAGCTTCACGACGCCCATCTCACGGACCTCGGACATCACGCCGAGGCGCTCGAGGATCGGCATGTTCATCGGCAAGAGGGACTCGCCGATGTGGAACCTCGGGTGGCGCTCCTTCTCGAGCATCGCGACCTTCCGGCCGCGCCGCGCGAGGAACGTCGAGATCGTGGAGCCCCCTGGCCCGCCGCCAATGACGAGGACGTCGTACATGCCGGCGAGTGTAGTGCCGCTACTTCGACTGCACGATGTGGAGTTTTGGCAGGTCCTTCACGGGCGACGTGTCCGTCACCTTCGAGCCGTGCACGTCGAGCGTCTTGAGCTTCTTCAGCCCCTTGAGCGGCGCGAGATCGGCCACGAGGGTGTTCCGGAGCTCCAGCACCTCGAGCTTGTCGAGCGTGGCGATCGGCCCCAGGTCGGAGATCTTCGTGTCGTTGATGCGGAGCTCCGTGAGCGCAGTGAGCTTGCCCACGGCCGAGAGGTCCGTGACGTTCGTCTTCGTGAGATCGAGCCGATCGAGCTTCGGATAGTTCGAGAGCGCGCCGATGTCCGCGACGGCCGTGCCCGCAAGGATCAGCGTCGTGAGATCCTTCGCGGGCGGCAGCGTCTTCATGTCGTCAAACGTGCCCGGCGCGAGCGTGAGCTCCTTCAGGCCCGTCACGAGCGGGCCGACGCACGGATCCATCTCGCTGACCTTCGAACGCGAGAGGTTCAGCGTCTTGATCTTCGCGAGGTCGCCCTTCTTGATCGGCGCCTTGGGGTCCTTCAGCTGGAGCTGCACGCGCACCGCGCCCTCGAGCTCCGGGTCGTCGAAGGTCATCTCCGCGCCATCGGGGCACGCGCGCGGTGGCCTCTTGACGATCGGCGCGCTCGATGAGGCAGCCGGTGGTGGCGGCGGCGGCAACGGCGTCGCCACCTTCGCGGAGCTCGATGGAGCGGCGACCGGGGAATGATCGTCGCACGCCGCGAGCGAGCACGCGCCGATCGCGCCGAGCGCGGCGACACCAAGACCCATCAGGATCGCGCGCGCTCGGGCCATGGTCGAGGTCTCAGCGCTTGACCCGGAACTCGACGCGCCGGTTGATCGCGCGGCACGCCTCGTCCGTGGTCATACAGATCGGGGCGGTCGCGCCGTACCCGGGGGCCTGCATCGGGATCGGCACGCCGATCTGCGTGAGGTAGCGGACGACGGCGTTCGCGCGCTTCTCGGAGAGAGCGCGGTTGTGCTCGACGTTGCCCTGATCGTCCGTGTGGCCCTCGACGATGAGCTGCTTGATCTCCGGGTGGTTGCGGATGACCGCAGCCACGGCGTCGAGCACGGGGTAGCTCTCGGGGCGGATCGTGTCCTTGTCGACATCGTAGAAGATCGCCCGAGCGATCTTGATGCGGTCGCCGTCGAGGATCGCATCTCCGCTGTCCTGGACCGGGGGCGTGGTCTGCACGGGGGTCGGCGTCGGCTTCGGCGTCGTCGCGGTCGGCACGACCGGATCCGGATCGGACCCGCCGCACGCGACGAGGAGCCCTCCAGCGAGGAGCAACGCACCGAACTTCGACCCAATCAGCGTCCTGGACATCGTGTCACCTCACGGCGGGCCCACCCCGCGCTCATCGAATTTCGCGGAGGACCGCGGCTGAATCGAGCGCCTTTGGCGCGCTCGGCGAATTCCGCCCCCGGATATCACGGCGCGGCGACTCCGCCAATGCACGATCGGCGGGAGTCGACGCTGCCGAAGCAAGAGACGCGGACCGAGGCACTCGCGGCTCACGAAGTCAGGCAGCGCGCAGCGTTCGGGCGCGACGAGCGCGTGGTGCGCCGAGCATCGCCGCGGCCGCCAACCCGGGCATCGAGAGGCGAACGCGGCTCGCGTCGACGTACCCGGCGCGATCCAACGAGGCGAGCGTCGCCTCGACGACGGCGCGCTCGAGGCCCGTCGCGTCGACGAGACGAAGCACGGTCGCGGCGCGATCGTTCTTGGCGAGATCGAGGAGAGCGAAGAGGACGGCGTGTGCAGTGCTGTTCATGCCTGCTCTCCTAATCAGCACCTGCGGATCCGTCCAGTTTCCGATGTCTCTTCGATAAGTCGGTCGATAGGGGCGCCAGCGAACGCATGGCGTCGGTCGCCGTGCTCAGCGTGGAATGACCACGCTTCCGCGCGGCTCCCATAGCCATGCGTCCGCTGACACCCCTCTCGACCGACTTATCTGCCCGGTTGTTCAATGCGCTCGCGGACTCGCGCCAGGGCAGACCAGACTCAGAGGCGGACGGGCGCGGAGCTGGTTGACTCCAGCGGTCGACACACTAAAGGTTCGCGTACGAAATAATCGACCCCGACCCTCGCTCGGCGCGCACGGGGCGCGAGGGAGCGAAGCAAAAGGCGGGGATCTCTCGGAAGGCGGAGGACAAGATGTCGAACGAGCTGCGCTTCGATGGCAAGGTCGCCATCGTGACGGGCGCCGGAAACGGCCTCGGACGATCGCACGCGCTTCTTCTCGGTAGCCGCGGAGCGAAGGTCGTCGTGAACGATCTCGGCGGCTCGATGCACGGAGGCGGCGGGGACAAGTCGCCCGCGGAGAAGGTCGTCGCGGAGATCAAGGCCGCGGGCGGCGAGGCGATCGCGAACGCCGACTCGGTCGTGGACGGCGACAAGATCGTCCAGGCCGCGCTCGACGCGTTCGGCGGCGTCGACATCATCGTGAACAACGCGGGCATCCTCCGCGACACGAGCTTCCAGAAGATGAGCGACGAGGACTGGGACCTCATCTACCGCGTGCACGTCCTCGGCACGTACAAGGTGACGAAGGCCGCGTGGAACCACATGCGGGACAAGGGCTACGGCCGCATCGTCAACACGGCGAGCGCCGCGGGCATCTACGGCAACTTCGGCCAAGCGAACTACGCGATGGCGAAGCTCGGCATCCACGGCTTCACCCAGACGCTCGCGCTCGAGGGGAAGAAGAAGAACGTCCTCGTGAACACGATCGCGCCGATCGCCGGCTCGCGCCTCACCGAGACGGTGCTGCCGCCCGAGCTCGTCGCCGCGCTGAAGCCCGAGGTCGTCTCTCCGCTCGTCGCGTTGCTCGCGCACGAGAGCTCGACGGAGACCGGCGGCCTGTTCGAGGTCGGCGGCGGCTACTTCGCGAAGCTCCGCTGGGAGCGCACGAAGGGCAAGATGTTCCCGAACGGGCGGCCCATCAGCATCGAGAACGTGAAGAAGGAGTGGGGCACGATCACGAGCTTCAAGGAGTCGACGACGCCGACCACCGTCGCCGAGTCGATGCAGCCCATCCTCGAGAACGTCCAGAAGAAGAGCCTCGGGGGCAACGACCTCATCGACGTCGATCAGGCGCTCGGCTACGAGTTCCCGCCGCAGGAGTCGAGCTACGACGAGCGTGACCTCGCGCTCTACGCGCTCTCCACGGGCGCGGCCGAGAACCCGACCGACGAGAAGGAGCTCGCGTACGTCTACGAGATGTCGCCGCGCGGCTTCCAGGCGCAGCCCGCGTTCGCGAGCGCCGGCTCGCTCAAGGTGATCATCGACGCGGCGATGAAGGGCCAGCAGGCGCCGGGCCTCAACTACGGGTTCGAGCGCATCCTCCACGGCGAGCAGTACACGATGATCCATCGGCCGCTGCCGCCGAACGCGAAGCTCACGCACAAGGCGCGCGTGAAGGAGATTTGGGACAAGGGCAAGAACGCGATCGTCGTCGTCGCCGTGAAGACGTACGACGCCGACGGCGAGCTCCTCTTCGAGAACGAGCTCTCGAGCGTCGTGCGCGGCGCCGGTGGCTGGGGCGGTGAGCGCGGCCCCGCGAGCGACGCGAACGCGCCGCCGGATCGCCCCGCCGACAAGGTCATCGAGCAGAAGACGGACGCGAGCCAAGCGCTCCTCTTCCGCCTCAACGGCGACCGGAACCCGCTCCACGCGGATCCGAACTTCGCGAAGAACTTCGGCTTCGACAAACCCATCCTGCACGGGCTCTGTACGTTCGGCTTCGCCGCGCGCCACGCGATCCAGGCGTTCGCGGACGGCGACGGCCGCACGTTCAAGAGCATCCGCGCGCGATTCGCCGAGAGCGTCTTCCCGGGCGAGACGATCGTGAGCGAGATGTGGAAGGAGGGGGACAAAGTCCTGCTCCGCGCGAAGGTGAAGGAGCGCGACAAGGTCGTCCTCTCGAACACCGTCATCGAGTTCTACAAGGAGATCCCGCAGCCCAAGGCGAAGGCGAAGGCCGCAGTCGCGGCGGCCGCTCCCACCACCCAAGCGGCGGCTCCAGCCGCATTGACGAGCGGGCTCATCTTCGAAGGCGTGAAGTACTACGTCGAGAAGAACCCCGACCTCGCGGGCCAGGTGAAGACGAGCTTCCAGTTCAACCTGACCGGCGCGGCGAGCAACTGGTACATCGATCTCAAGAGCAACCCGGGCGTCGTGAACCCCGGCGCGCTCGCGGGCGCGGACGTCACGCTCGAGCTCTCGGAGAGCGACTTCGTCGGCATGGCGACCGGCAAGCTCAACCCGCAGAAGCTCTACTTCGGCGGGCAGCTCAAGATCTCGGGCAACGTGATGGCGTCGCAGAAGCTCGAGTTCCTCCAGAAGATCGACGGCGAGAAGGTCCGCGCGCAGATGGCGAAGGAAGGCCGGCTGCCCGCGGCTGCTGCGGGTGCGCCTGCCGCTGCCGCTGCTCCAGCGGCGGACGGTCCGCCGAACAGCGCGGACGTGTTCGCGGTCATCGGTGACTACATCTCGAAGAACGCGGATCTCGTGGGCCAGGTGAACACGATCTTCCAGTTCAAGCTCACCGGCCCCGACTCGACGTGGATCGTGGACCTCAAGAACGGCAAGGGCGCCGTGACGCCGGGCGCGGGGACGAACGACTGCGCGCTCGAGCTCTCGGACGCGGACTTCCTCGACATGACGAGCGGCAAGGCGGATCCGCAGAAGCTCTACTTCGCGGGCAAGCTGAAGATCTCGGGCAACGTGATGGCGTCGCAGAAGCTCATGTTCCTGAAGAAGATCGATCCCAAGGCCGCGGCCGACGTGATCGCGAAGTCCAGGGCGTCGGGCGCGCCGAAGGCCGCAGCGGCGGCGGCGACGCCGGCGAAGGCCGCGGTCGCGAAGAAGGTGTTCGACGGCCTCGCGGATCGCATCGCGAAGGACGCCGGCATCCAGAAGGAGATCGGCGCGGTGCTCGGCTTCAAGGTCACCGACCCGAGCGCGTCGTTCGTCGTCGACCTCTCGGCGGCGCCCGGCAAAGTGAGCGAGGGTGACGCGTCCAAAGCGACCACGACGTTCACGCTCAAGGACGAGACGCTCGAGGCGCTCGCGAAGGGCGAGAGCGCGCGTGACCTCTTCCAGCGCGGGCACATCCGCGTCGACGGCGAGGCTCGCCTCGCGCAGAAGCTTGGCATCTTGAAGGGTCTCTGATCCCCAACCACGAGAACGAGGAGAACCAAAATGGGACGCAAAGTGAATGTGCTCGGGGTCGGGATGGTGAAGTTCCAGAAGCCCGGCGCGAGCGATGAATACAACGTGATGGCGATGAACGCCGGCAAGGTGGCGCTCGAGGACGCGAAGATCGAGTACGGAGAGATCGAGCAGGCGTACGCGGGCTACGTGTACGGCGACAGCACGTGCGGGCAGCGCGCGATCTACGACCTCGGGCTCACCGGGATCCCGGTGTTCAACGTGAACAACAACTGCTCCACCGGCTCGACCGCGCTGATGCTCGGCGCGCAGGCGATCGAGGGCGGCATCGCGGAGTGCGTGCTCGTCATCGGGTTCGAGAAGATGGAGAAGGGCGCGCTCGGCGCGAAGTACACCGATCGGACGAACCCGCTCGAGTACCACGTCGGCGTGATGAGCAAGGTGCAGGGCGTGAACACGGCGCCGTTCGCCGCGCAGATGTTCGGCGGCGCGGGGCGTGAGTACCGCTGGAAGTACGGCACGAAGCGCGAGACGTTCGCGAAGATCTCCGCGAAGGCGCGCCAGCACGCGTCGCGAAACCCGTACGCGCTCTTCAACCAGGTCCTCAGCGTGGACGAGATCCTCGCGAGCGACGAGGTGTTCGACCCGCTGACGCGCTTCCAGTGCTGCCCGCCGACGTGCGGCGCGGCCGCGGCGATCCTCTGCAGCGACGAGTTCGCGAAGAAGAAGGGCGTGAGCAAGCCCGTCTACATCGCGGCGCAGGCGATGGCGACGGATCTGCCGAGCTCGTTCAAGGACGACTCGATGATCAAGATGGTCGGCTACGACATGGCGGCGAAGGCCGCGCAGAAGGTCTACGAGAAGAGCGGCCTCGGCCCGAAGGACGTGCAGGTCGTCGAGCTCCACGACTGCTTCACCGCGAACGAGCTGCTCACCTACGAGGCGCTCGGCCTCTGCGGCGAGGGCGAGGCGGAGAAGTTCATCGACGAGGGCAACAACACCTACGGCGGGAAGTTCGTCACGAACCCGTCCGGCGGTCTGCTCTCGAAGGGCCATCCGCTCGGCGCGACCGGCCTCGCGCAGTGCACCGAGCTCGTCTGGCAGCTTCGCGGCACCGCCGACAAGCGCCAGGTCGAGGGCGCGAAGGTCGCGTTGCAACACAACGTCGGCCTCGGCGGCGCGTGCGTCGTCACGATGTACCGCCGCGACTGATCGAGGCGCGTGTCGGAGTTCAGTGCGGCCGAGCCGATGGCTCGGCCGCGCTGTTTTGTGGCGCCGGCGTCGACGCCGTGCCCGACGCGGGCGGCAAAGGCCTGCGACGCAACCGACGCTCCTCCTCCTCCTCCTCGCGCTGCGCCTTGAGCGTCGCCGGATCGTCGCGACCGAGGATCTTGAGCGTGGGCTTGGGCCGCGGGTCCTGAAACTTCTTCGCCGCCCACGGCTTCATGTCCACGAGGACGAACGACCCGACCCCGAGCACGAAGAGCAGGACGATGATCGCGATCCACGGGATGCCCCGGGGCGCCTCGGGAGCACCGCCGAGCGGCGCTCGCGTCACATCGGCTGGATGCGCTCCTTGCCCGTCCATCCGTGGCTGATGCTCAGCACCGGGGCCTGATCCTGGCTCAGCCACGTCGACGAGAACCCGATCTGCATAGGCCGAATCCGTGCCTCACGCAGCACGTTGTCACCCATGGAGGGAGGCGGCGGATCGCTCTCACCAAACGCGGCATCTTGGACCTCGGCGTTGCGAATCTCGAGGACCGCCTCGAGCTGCAGGACCATCGTACTCGCGCTCGACTCGTGCACGGGCAACGAGAACGTCAGCGGGCATTCGTCGGCGGCGCTGACGCTATCGAAATTTCCCATCCTCCCGAACATCGACGTGAAGTTGCGCTCTCCCTCGAGGAGCTCGTGGCGGACGAGGAACGTGACGCTGTCGGCGTCCTTCATCGCGTACACCTTCATGCGCCCCGGCAACGTCTGGACGAGCTTGAACTCGGCCGACGTGCTCCGCACGAGCCGCGCGCCCAACGTCGCCGAGTCGACGAGCGCGATCTTCGTCTCCAGCGTGACGCCATCCTCGTCGACGTGCGTGACGCGGTCGATGCGGACCGGCGCGACGGTCATGAAGTCCTTCGGCGCGGGGCCGTCCGGGCCGTAGGAGTACGCGCGAGCGAACGGCGACACCGTCGCGCTCGAGCTGAAATTGCTGTTCCAGCGGACGGCGCCGCCGCTCGAGCCCGAAGGGCTGGAGGACACGACGCACGCGCCCGACCTGTCGCCGACGCCGGTTTGGTAGATCTCCGCGTCGTGCTGCGACCCGAACACCTGGATGTAGCGCGACGCCGGGTTCGGGTTGTTCTTCACGTAGTCGGGCACCTCCGCGTAGACGCCGTCGACCCGCTCCGTGGCTGGGATCGAGTCGGGGAGGTCGAACTGCGACGGGACGCTCAGCGAGCCCTTCGGCAGGGTCTCGTAGAACGACGGGACGGCCCCGGCCGACGCCGAGAGCGGGAGCAGGACAGCAGCGAGGCCGCCGAGTGCGAGGAGCGGTTTGCGCATCTTCATCCCCTTCACAGCGAGTGGAGGTACGCCTCGAGCGCGTCGATGTCGCTCGATTTCAGCTGTCGCGTGTGGCCCATCGTCCCATCGCTCTCGACGAGAAGTTCGCGGAGCGTCGCGTAGCGACCGTCGTGGAAATAGGGAGCGCGACCGCTCACGAACGAGAGCGACGGGGTGTCGAACTCGACCTTCTTGTCCGCGTGATGCCGCGACTGCACGTCGTGCGTTTTGCCGTCCTGGCGACCTGCGGCGTGGCACGTCGCGCACTCGGCCTCCTTCGACTCGAAGATCGCCTTGCCCTGAGCGACGAGATCCGGGTTCGTCACCGCCTCGCGCGGCGGCGCGGGGAGCGACTGTACGTAGGCCGTGAGCGCGTCGAGATCGACGCTCCGCAGCCCCTGCCCGCTCAGCCGATCGAACGTGTGGTGGAGGTGCTCACGGAGATCCTTGCTCGAGCCCGCCCACGCGAACGGCTCCGTGCCCTGGAGGCGACCGGCGAGCATCACGGTGCGCCGCGGCCCGTCCGGCGTCGACCACGTGATCGAGTCGTCCCGCCCGTCCGGGTGGCAGCTCGCGCAGGCGCGCCCGTCCTTGCTGATGCGCGAGTCGCCGACGGTGTTGAAGATCTGGCGGCCCAGCATCACCTGCAAGGTCAGCGGGTGCTCGAGCTGGTTCAGCGCGATCCGCTCGGGGCGAGGCACCTCTCGATCGGAGGCGGTGACGCTCGAGAGATCGATCACGTCCACGGTGCGCTCGAACTGCGACCACACGATCGCGCGGTGTCCGTCCGGATCGACGGCGATGCCCGTCGGGCCCGAACCCACGTCCCAGCGCGCCTTCTCCACGGTCCCAGGCGAAGCGGAGGCGGCGTCGTACGCGACGATCGCATCGATCCCGAAGCACGCGACGAGGAGGCTCTGCGTGGAGCCATCCACCGTCGCGGCCCGCGGTAGGATGCACTCTCCCTCGAGGGGCGCGCCCGATCCGTCCTCGCGGAAGAACATCTCCTGCGCGCCGGCGCTGCTCAGCGACGCAGGGAGGATGCGCTGGGTCCCGGCGTCGATCACGGCGACGTTGGTCACCTCCGTGGCGACGCTTCCATCGCCGTAGCCGGCCGCGTGATTGTCCGGATCCCCCGGGTCGACGAGGACCTGCGGGGCGAGGATGCGACCCGCCGGCGCGGTGGACTTCGTCACGGGGTACCCTTGGCAGCCCACGCGCGTCCCGAACCGGCCCGGGGTCTCGCCCTCGATCGCGCCCAGCGCTCCCGTGACCGCGGAGGTGAGCGTCACCGGCTCGCTCGGATCCGGCTCGGAGACGCTGCCGCTCGAGAGGATCCGCGTCTGGCGCGAGCGCATCGCGTCGAGATCCACGGTGGTGAGCCTGCCACCCACGGCGTGGACGATGAACGCGTGCTTGCCCGAGTCGTCCACGACGACGCCCCGAGGCTCCCGCGGGAGATCGATCTTGCCCTTGCTGGTGAGGCCTGCGGTCTCGTAGACGTCGAGCGAGTGGCCCCAGCCCGCGGTGACGAGGAGGGTCTTGCCGTCCGGCGTCGACGCGAGCGCGACCGGTTCGGCGTCCGTATCCACCGCGCAGCCGTCGACGAACGAGCCGTCGCTAGCGGGGTGGAGGATCTCCACCTTCGACGCGTTCTTCAACGCGACCGCGACCCGCCCATCGGACAGAATCATGAGCTGGGAGGGAGCCGACGCGAGCTTGTGTGAGCCGAGTTCCTTCTTGGTGTCGACGTCCACCGCGATGATCGCCTGCGCGTCTTCGTCGGCGACGAACGCGATCGTCTTGCCGGCGAGCGGACCGTCCGCGAACTTGCCCAGCGCGACCGTGCTCCCCTGCCCCAGGTTCTCGACGGGCTTGAGCGATCCGTCGGCAGAGAACGCCTCGCACTTGCCGCTCGACTCGGAGACCGCGACCAAACTGCCAGTCGTGCTCACGTTCGGGGCGGAGCTACACGCCGAGGCGAGCCCCACGGAAATCAGCGCAACACCGGAGAAGATCGTCGGAGCGAGGGCTCGATAGCGCATGGGTTTCCCTTTTACGTTCGGGGAGGCGCTCGCCTTCCCTTCGAATGGCCACGGTGTCCAGTTCACGGCCGAATGTTCCCGCGTCGGCGCCAATCGTGACCCAAATTCCGCGGAGGACCGCGGCAGAATCGAGCGCCTTCGGCGCGCTCGGCAAGTTCCGCGGAAGACCGCGGCAGAATCGAGCGCCTTCGGCGCGCTCGGCAAGTTCCGCAGAAGACCGCGGCAGAATCGAGCGCCTTCGGCACGCTCGGCCAATTCCGCGAACGGAGCCGGGTCGCTCGCGAAGATACGAGCTCACGGCGCGAGCGCCGCGGGCACGCCGAGCTGCACCGTCCCGTCCGGGATCCCCGTTTCGAACGCGACGCCTCGCCGGTCCGAGACGCCGGCGCGCAGCGCGCCGTCCGGCAGGACGATGGTGAACGGCGCGCGCGGGACCGGCAGCTCCTTGCCGTCGGGGACAACGAAGATCGCGAGGTCGAAGCGCTGCGCCGACTTCGGCTTGAAGAGCGGCGATCGATCACACGCGTCCGCGACGGTCGCGACGAGATCATCGGACGAGCAGCGCCCGAGCGCCGCTTTGATCGACGGATCGGCGGCGGCGCCTGCTGCGAGCTGGAGCGCGCGCAGCGTGCGCGCCGCGGCCTCCCGCACGATCTCGGACGAGT
Source organism: Polyangiaceae bacterium (assembly GCA_046351395.1). Taxonomy (GTDB): domain Bacteria; phylum Myxococcota_A; class Polyangia; order Polyangiales; family Polyangiaceae; genus CAYYKK01. Next base: position 502,265 of record JAXLYP010000002.1, on the reverse strand, counting down.
CCTGCGCGAGCACGTCGACGAGCGCCGAGCCGTCACAGCCGAACGCTGCGCCGCTGTCGATCGCGGCTCGGATCGAGGCGAGCGCGTTCGCGCGAACGTACGCGCGACGGTCTGAGATCGCGGCGCAGAGGGGAGCCCGAAGGGCGGACTCGATGGCCGCCGCGTCGCCCAGCCGCGGCGCGAGGCGCCCGAGCGCGCCCGCGGCGTTCACGGCCACGTCGACGTCCGGGTCGGAGACGAACCCGCTGATGGCGGCGACGTCCCCGGCGCCGCCGACCTTTCCGAGCGACCAGATCGCCGCGGCCCGGACGGACGGATCCGCGTCCTTCGTGAGCTCGAGCAGCAGCGCGGTAGCCTTGGGCTGCCCGCCGAGAACCTCCGCGACCTTGCGCCGATCGTCGGGGGGGCCCTTCGCCACCTCACCGAGCACCGAGACGGCGGCGGGGGCGGGCATGCGCCCGATCCCCTCGATCAGCGCGTCGCGGTGCGTGTCCGGCGCGCTCGTCACCGCGGCGCCCGCGGCCTTGGCGATCGCGTCCGAGCTCGTGCGACTGAGCACGCCCGAGAGCGCCACGCCGAGCGCCTGCCGATCCTGCTCGGCCGCCTCCACCAGGCGCTTCAAGAGATCGCCCGCGATGTCCGCGGAGCCGACGCGCGCGAGCGCGACGGACGCATCCGCGCGGATGCGCGGCTCCTCGTCGTCGAGCGCCTTGAGCAGCGCCGCGTCCGCCTCGCCCGACGGGACCCCGAGCGTGCCGATCGCCGTGAGCGCCGCGCGCCTCACGGGCGTCGAGCCGGTGGACGAGAGCTCGACCAGGGTCTTCAAGACGCGCTCGGCGCCGGTCCGGCCGAGGAGCTCGACCAGGGCGACACGTTCGTCGACGTCCGTCGCGGACTGAAGCGCCGACTGGATGGGTTCCACCGCGCGGCCGTCGGGGCTCTTCGGATCGAGGACGCCCCGCGCGGCCGCGACCGAGGCCTCGCGAACCTTCGGATCGGGGCTGTCGATCAGCTCCAAGATGGCCGGGAGCGAACGCGGATCGCGGAGCTTCTCGAGCGCTCGCAGACCCGCGAGCGTCGGCACGACGTTGCGCTGAAGCCCATCGATGATCGGCACGACGGCGTCGGCCGCGCGGAGATCGCCGAGCGCGAGCACCGCTCCGGCGGCGCTCGTGGGCGTGGGAGAGCCGTCGAGGTGGGCGACGAGCGGCTTGATCGCACGCTCACCGACCGCGACGAGCGCGTCGTGCGCCGGCGTTCGGAACGCCTCGATCCGGTCGCCCTCGAGGGCTGCGATCAGCACTCCGATGGCCCGCGGCGACCCGATGCGCCCGAGCGCCTCGAGCGCAGCCTGGCGCACGGCGAGGTTGCTCTCGGTCGTGGGCGCCGCTGCACCGTCGAGGGAGTCGGCGGAGCCGTTCGCGAGCGGAGTGAGTGCGAGGGTCGCCTCGTCCGAGCCGTCCGTCCCCGAGGTGGAGCTCGCTCCCGCGGCCGCGCCGAGGAGGCCGAGGGCCCGGATCGACTCCAGGCGCACGTCCGTGCTCGTGTCCGAGAGCGCGAGGATGAGCGCGCTGACGGCGCGCGCATCCCCCAGGGCGCCGAGGGAGCGCGCGACCCGTCGGCGCACCTCGGGCGCTGCGTCTCGAATCTTGCTCACGAGGGGGAGCACCGCGCGCCCATCCCCGAGCCGGCCGAGGGCGCTCGCGACCTCCGCCCGAACGTCGGGTGCGCTGTCGTCCAGGTGTCCCAGCAGGGGAGAGACAGCGTCCGCGCTGCCGGACGCGCCCATCGCGTGCGCCGCGCCGATGCGCACGAGCGGGGACTGGTCCGCGAGCACGCGCCCGAGCGCCTGAACGGCGCGGGGCGAGGGCGACACGAGGATGACGTCGCAGGCGGCCAGCCGGAGCCGCGAGTCCGTCTCGCTGAGCCAGGGGATCACGGTGTCCCCGATGCCCTTCAGGTGGAACAGGACCGCGGCGCTCGCCGCGGCGATGCGCACCTGGTCGTCCTCGTCCGCGAGCGCCTTCTTCACGAGCGGCTCGGCGAGCTCGGACGGGAGATCGCGGATCTGCTGCGCGGCGGTGCGGCGCTCGCTCGCGTCGCTCGACTCGAGCGCGCGCGCGATGCGGTCGGGCACGTTCGGCCAGACGAACGCCTGAGCGCTCGTCGCGAACGAGAGGGCGAGCGCCGCGACGAGCCAACCTCCACGCCTCCGGAGAGCGACGAGGGACCCCGCCCGGCTCCGGGCGGGGACGAGCGGACGAGCGACGCGCACCATCGCGGTGGAGAGTAGTCTCGAACGACGCCCGGATACAGGTCGGTCGCTTTTCGCCGTTGGAATGGCTGTTCGACAGGTAGCGTTGGCAGCGAGAATGAGATCGCTCTCCTCGTCCCTCATCGGGCTCGCCTCCGCGTTGATCGTGCTCTCTGCGTCGTGCTCCAACGCGCCCCCCGCGGTCGGGTCCGCGAGCGGGAAGTCGAGCGCGTCCGCGAGCGTGTCGACGTCGACCGCGGTCGCGAGCGCGTCGGCGGCCGCCGACCAGAGCCGCGCGCTCGAGAACGCGAAGCGCGAGGAGGAGGCGCGGAAGGCCCGCTTCGCCGAGCTCGCGAACGATCTCTCCGAGCCGGACGCCGAGTTCTTCTCGGACAACTTCATCTCGAACGAGACGTCGTACCTGCAGGTCGCGAAGAACCTCGCGAAGCGCGCCAAGCAGGACGGCGTGTACATCGGCGTCGGCCCGGAGCAGAACTTCACCTACATCGCGCTGTCGAAGCCGCGCCTCGCGTTCATCGTGGACATCCGCCGGCAGAACCTCCTGCTGCACCTCCTCTACAAAGCGGCCTTCGAGGAGGCGTCGAGCCGCGCGCACTTCCTCTCCCTCATGCTCGGGCGCGCGCACGAGGCAGCGAACGACGGCTCGGCGGCCGACGGCGTCGACGCGGTGCTCGCGAACGTCGCGAAGGACAAGTTCGACGCGGCCTCCTACAAGGCGGCTCACGAGACGCTGATGAAGCGCGTCGAGGGCTACGGCGTCACCCTGAGCGCGGACGACAAGAAGCACCTCGAGGCGACCCACAAAGCGTTCTTCGATGGCCAGCTCGAGCTGAAGTTCAGCCTCAAGTCGAACAACGGCCGCGCCTACCCGACGCTCCGCGAAATCCTGGGCGCGAAGAGCCCCGAGGGCTCGCAGGAAGGGTTCCTCGCCACCGAGGAGTCGTTCCGCTTCCTCCAGACCATGGAGAAGGAGCATCGGATCATCCCGCTCGTCGGGGACTTCGCGGGCGAGAAGGCGATGCCCGGGCTCGCCGCGTACCTCACGAAGGAGAACCTGGTCGTGTCGAGCTACTACGTCTCGAACGTCGAGCAGTACCTCCTCGACCCGAAACCCTGGGAGGCCTGGAAGCGCAACGTGAAGGCGCTCCCGAAGGACGACTCGAGCCTCTACATCCGCGCCTACCTCGACCAAGGAAAGAAGCACCCCAAGGAGCTGAAGGGGCAGCGCACCGCGACCGTGCTCCAGTCGATGAAAGACTTCGACCAGGTGTTCGGACCGAAGAAGTCCGCGACGCTGTACGACATCTCGACGACGAACGTCCTCGACTGAGGCGCGACCGCGCGGTCGCCACCAAAGCGGGCGCGAGCGGGTTTCACGCGAGGCCACGCGCCGCCCCCGAGCGACGATCGGCGCTCCGAGAAACGGCGCTACGGGGTCAACCGCGAGGCGGCGCGTAGAAGTCGACGACGGGTACGCTCGGGCCGAGCTTCACGTTCACGCTCCGGCGCTCACCCTGAATGTCGCCGCCGATCTGGAAGTTGTGGGGCGGGTCCATTTCGATGTCGATGTCGTCGACGAAGTAGTCGAAGAGGTACTCGGGATCGTCCCACTCGCCCCTCCAGATCGCGGGCAGGTGTTTGATGAACGGGATGGTCGCCGCGGTGGAGCAGCGGAGCTGCATCTTCCCGGGGCGATCTTCCGCGTACGGGAACATACGGAGGCCGAAGCCGTAGTACGGGATCGTGGCGACGCTCGCGACCGTCGCCGGGCCTTCGTAGAGGACGCTGCCCTTCTTGATCGGAGGGCCGAGGAGCGCGCCGCGGCGACCGATGCGGTGGGCATCGCCGCCCCGGTTCGTCACGCGACAGTGCGGGAGGGGCTTCAGTAGGTACCCCGGGAGCGTCCGCGTGCTCGCGGCGATCGCGTAGCCCGCGAGCCCCGACACGAAGGGCTTCAAGGGGCCGCGCCCGAGCATCCGCTTCGTCTCGCCGTAGTCGTGGAGGACGTTCGCGTCGACGCCGAACCCGCAGAACGGTGACAGCACCCCTTCCACTTCCACGAGCGGGAGCAAGCGCGATCCCGCGTCCGCGCGGAGGCGCGCGAGATCGACCGTGAGCGCACGGGCACCTCGGACGCCGTCCCCCGTCTTGCTCGCGCCGAGCACCCAAGCGAGCGAGTTCCCCGTGCCGAGCCGCAGCAACCCGAACCTCGGGAACGGCACGCCGCGCCGCTGCGCCTCCCGAACGACCGCGGTCACGATTACGGTGAACGTGCCGTCCCCCCCGGCGGTGAGGATCGTGGAGTACCCACGATCCAAGAGGGTTCGCGCGATTGCGTCGCTCTCCTCGATGCGCTTCGAGAGGTAGATGTCTCCGCTCGAGAGCACCTCGTCGAGCGTCCGCAGGACGTCCGCGGTGACGCTCCGGGCGTTGCCGTTCACGACGACGGCGACACGCCCCGCGGGCGCGGTTTCGGCTGGTCCCATGCGCGGGAGGAGTTATCCCACGTTCGGCGCGAAGAATCTGGACGAAAGGGAGCGAAATTTGGTAAGCGAACGGCACGCGAACGACTGGGAGCGCGTGACGATGTCAAAGGCAAAGAGCGCGAAGAAGCCGTCTTCTCCAAAAGTGAAGGGCGCTTCACCGAAATCTGCCCCTGGAAAGGCCAAAGCGGCCAAGGCTGGTCCGGCCAGCACCAAGGGCGCGAAGTCCGCCGCATCGTCCAAGGGCGGGAAGGCACAAGCCCCCGCGCCGTCGCCGAAGTCGGGCCACGATGCCAACAGTGCGTCGAACCCGAAGCGAAAGCTCGGGCTCCGCGGCGCCGCCCCGTGGGCCGCTCGTCACGCGGCGAAGCACGCGGCCGAGGCGCGTGCCCGCGCGGCCGAGCCCGCTCCCCCCGGCAGCGCTCGAGCGACGATCCGGACCCCGACCGGGGCCGAGGAGATCAAGGCGAAGATCGCCGAGCTCCACACGCAGACGCAGAAGGTCCGCACCCTCCGCAAGCGCCTCGAGAAGGGGTTCTACGAGGTGGGTCAGGTCCTCACCGAGATCCAGCAGCAGGAGCTCTACCAGGCGAAGGGCTACGGCTCCTTCGAAGCGTTCCTCGAGCGGGAGATCGACCTCGGCAAGCTCACGTGCCTCAAGCTGATGAAGGTCCCGCAAATCTTCCAGCGTGAAGCGGCGCTCGATTTCGGGATGGATCGCTTGTTCGCGGCCATCTCGGCGCTCGAGGGCGAGCTCATTCCGAAGGCGATCCCGTCGGCGCCCGGCTCGAAGCCGGCGCTCCCGTTGAAGCCGCCTTCTCGCCTGGTCGGCTGACCCGTTCCCACCGCGGGAGGCGCACCTCGACGAGGGCGCCTCCCACGGCGTTGGTCTTCAGGGCGACGCGCCCGCCGTGCTGCTCGACGATCTTTCGCACGATCGCGAGGCCGAGCCCTGTCCCGGCGGGTTTCGTCGTGAAGAATGGATCGAACACGTCCGCAAGGATGGTCGGATCGATCCCCTTGCCCGTGTCCGAGAGGGAGCACACGACGGCGAGCCCGTCCGCCGCGTCCGCGTCGACGCGGACGACCGCGTCGATCGTGCCCCCGTCGGGCATCGCGTCGAGCGCGTTCACGACGAGGTTCAGCACCACCTGCTTCAGCTTCTCCACGTCCCCCTCGACCCACGTGCTGGACGCGAGTTCGCGGCGGACGGTGATCCCCGCGCGCAGCGTCGCGCCCGACTCCAAGTCGAGGACGCTCTCGACGACCGCCGCGAGATCGACCCGCTCGCGCTGCGCGGGGCGCGGGCGCGCGAGCTCGAGGAACTCCGTGAGGAGGCGCTCGAGGCGGCGGATCTCCGACTCCACGATCTGGACCCGCCGCCGCATCGGCTCTCGGAGCGCGACGTCGTCGAGGCGATCGATCGAGCGCCCGAGGAGGTGGAGCTCGAGCACGGCGGCGTTGAGCGGGTTGCGGATCTCGTGCGCGAGGCCCAGGGCGAGCGGCGCCATCGCGTTCAGGGCCTCCGCGGAGGCCGCCCGTCGCTCGAGCGCTCGACGGGCGGTGACGTCGACGCCGATGCCGTAGACGTGATCGGGGGTGTCGAGCCCTTCGTCGTGAACGTGTGAGAGGTGCCAGCGGATCCGCCGCACGGCGCCCTGGTGATCGTGCATCCCCACGTCGATCTCCCGGGCCGCGTCGCGCTTGCGCACGTCCCCCAGGGAGGCCGTGAACAGGGCGCGATCCGGCGCGTCCACCCAGGCGTTCGCGAACACCCGGCCGACCGCGTCCGCCTCGGCGACGCCGAGGAGCTGACCGAGCATCGGGTTCCAGAACACCACCGAGCCGCTGACGTCGAGGCCGACGATGAGCACGTCCGCGGCGTTCGCGATCGCGAGGTAGCGCTTCTCGTACAGCTCACGAGCGCGCCGAAGCGCGCCGCGCGAGAGGGCCTGCTCGACGGTGACGACGAGGTCGTCCGGGCTGAAAGACTTCAGCATGAACCCCGCGGCGCCCGCGCGGAGGGCGGCGATGGCGCTCTCCACCGTCGCGTTGCCCGTGAGCAGGACGATCTCCACGCGCGGGGCGGCCTCGCGAAGCGGAGCGATGAGGTCGACGCCCGAGCCGTCGGGGAGCTGGAGATCGATGATCGCGACGTCGAACGACCGCGTCTTCGCGAGGCCCAGCGCCGCGGACGAGCGCGGCGCGATCGTCACCTCGGCGCCCGCGAGCGCGGCCTCGAGCACCTCCTTGAGGTTCTCGGCCAGGATCAGGTTGTCGTCGACGATCAGGACGCGGGGGGCCACGCGTCCATTCTTGGGGCGAAGCGGTTCGAAGAGAAGCGGAGCGAGAGAGGTAGCGTGCCCAGCTCGACGCGACTAAGCAGCCCCGATGCGCTTCATCGACCAGGCGAGGCTGAAGGTGATCGCCGGCGCCGGCGGGAACGGCGTGGTCGCCTTCCGCCGTGAGAAGTTCATCCCGTTCGGGGGCCCGAGCGGCGGAGACGGCGGGCGCGGCGGGGACGTCGTCCTCGTCGCCGACGAGGGGCTCTCCACGCTCGCGGACGTCATCTACCAAAAGACGATCTCCGCGGAGCGCGGCGAGCACGGCCAGGGGAGCGACTGCTACGGGCGCGGCGGCGAAGATCGCGTCGAGCGCGTGCCGGTCGGCACCCAGGTGTTCGACGACGCGAGCGGCGAGCTCGTCGGGGACCTGCTCGAGCACGGCGCGCGCCTGGTCGTCGCGAAGGGCGGCAAGGGCGGCCGCGGCAACATCCACTTCGCCTCGAGCTTCGATCGGGCTCCCCGACGCGCGGAGAACGGCGAGCCGGGCGAGGAGAGGATGCTCCGCCTGGAGCTCAAGGTGCTCGCGGACGTGGGGTTGCTTGGATTTCCAAACGTCGGCAAGAGCACGTTCGTCTCCGCGGTGTCCGGCGCCCGGCCGCGGATCGCCGACTACCCGTTCACGACGCTCGTTCCATCGCTCGGCGTGGTGGATCTCTACGGCGGCCCCCGCGCGGGCGGCACGAGCTTCGTCGTCGCCGACATCCCGGGTCTGATCAAGGGGGCGAGCGAGGGGATCGGCCTCGGCTCTCAGTTCCTGAAGCACGTCGAGCGCACCCGCGTGCTCCTTCACCTCGTCGCGCTCGACTTCGCGGACGATCGTGCGCCGCTCGCGGACTACCTCGCGCTTCGCGACGAGCTTCGAAAGTTCAGCCCCGAGCTCGCCGAACGACCTGAGGTCGTCGCGCTGAGCAAGGCGGATCTCCCCGAGACCCGGGAGGCGTTCCCCGCTCTGGCAGCAGCGTTCGCGAAGGTCGGGGTGAAGCTCCACCTCATCAGCGCGGCGACGCGCGACGGAATCGATCCGCTCCTCGAGCTCCTCCTCCGCGTCGTCCGCGGGACGGTCGATCGAGCGGAGCTCACGCTCCCCATCCCCAAGGCCAAGGCAGCGACGAAGAAGAAGGGCGCTCCCAAGAAGAAGGCCGCTCCGAAGAAGGCCGCGCCCAAGAAACAGGCCGCTCCGAAGAAGGCCGCGCCGAAGAGGAAGCCCGCGCCCAAGAAGAAGGTCGCTGCGAAAAAGGCCGCTCGGAAGAAGGCCAATCCGAAGCGGAAGGCCGCGCCCAAGAAGAAAGTCGCTGCGAAGAAGGCCACTCCGAAGAAAGCCACTCCGAAGAAGGTCACTCCGAAGAAGGTCACTCCGAAGAAGGTTGCGCCGAGGAAGAAGAACGCGCCGAAGAAGCCCGCTGCCAAGACCAAGAAGAGAGCGCGGACGGCGGGGCGATGACACTGAGGGAGGTCCTCGGCCAGGAGGGCGCGATCGGGCGCATCGAGACCGCGCTCGCTTCGGGGCGGCTCCACCACGCCTACCGGTTCGAAGGGCCCGAGGGGGTCGGCAAGGCGATGACCGCTTTCGGCCTCGCGCAAGCGCTCCTCTGCACGGCGGGAGATCCGCTCGGATGCGGGAAATGTCGGGCGTGCGAGCACGCAGTCACCCTGCGCGACGGCGTCCCGCTCCATCCCGACGTCGTGCTCATCGAGCGCGGCCTCTACAGCGCGGAGCAGCTCGGTGGGAAGGACTCGAAGACGGTCATCTCGATCGATCAGATCCGCACAGTGGTGATCGGTCAGGTCGCGTTCGCTCCGTACGAGGGCCGAGCCCGCGTCTTCATCGTCCTCGGCGCGGACGAGCTCAGCACGCAGGCCGCGAACACGCTCCTCAAGACGCTCGAGGAGCCACCGCCGCGGACGCACTTCATCCTCGTGACCTACCGGCCGAGCAAGCTCTTGCCGACGATCCGGTCGCGGAGCGTTCCCATTCGCTTCGCCCCGCTCGACGACACGGTCCTCACGCGGATCCTGGAGGCCCGGGGCGTCGAGGCGCCGCGGATCAAAGAGATCCTTGCGGAGGCCGAGGGATCCGCGTCCGAGGCGGTCCGCCTCGTCGATCCCGAGGCCTGGACGGGTCGACGCGCGTTCATCGATCGCGCCCTCGACGCGCTTCGCACGCCGAGCCTCGCCGAGTCCGTGCTCCTCGCCGAGAGCGGCGAGAAGAGCCGAGAGCTGCTCCGCGAGCAGATCGAGGGGCTCGCGCGCTACTTCGCCCGGGCTGGTCGGCGTGAGGCGATGACGGGATCGGCGGCGCGCGCCGAGCGGCTCGCGAACGCGCACGAACGCGTGATGGACGCGTGGCGCAACCTCGACGGCGGACAGAACGCGAACACTACGCTCACGGTGATCGAGCTGTTGTCGAGCCTTCGTCGCGCTCGGCGGTAGCGTCCGACGGGTGCAGGCAAAACACGACGAACCCGTCGGGCGTGTCCACGCGCGCGAGGCCGATCGCGCCGCGGTCCTTCGCGACGACGCACGCGAGCGCCCACGCCGTCCGCTCATCCGTGAAGAACGCGGGCGTCGAGATCTCCCAGAGGGTCCGATCGCCGAACGCGTCGAGGAGCGCCGTGGCGCGCTTGCGCGCCGCTGGGGGGAGCGTGGGGTTCGTGCCTGCCCAGACCCACGACCTCCGACCCGTGGAGTACGAGCCGAGGACCACGGCGCTCCCCCTTGCGGAAGGCGGAGCGGGAGCGTCCTTCGAGGGCGCGGCGTACGTGGACGCGTGCGCGTCGAACGCGAGATGCGCGAGGTTCGGGACCCCGAGCTCGCTCGCGAGCGCCGCCGAGCGGCCCTCCATCTCCACGATGGCCGCGTCGCGCGCGAGATCGAACGCGCGGCTCGGCGTGCGAACCGTGCCGGGTAGGAACGCTACGCGCTCCGTGCGGTTCCCCTCCCCCACGACGCGCACGAACGTCCCGCCGCCGACCTCCGCGATGTCGACGTCCGCGAGTAGGGAGAGCGTCGCCGTCGCCGTGGCGAGCGCGGCTAGCCCCTCGCGGATCTCGGCGCCGTTGAACACCCGGTCCACCGTATCCTCATCGAGGATCTCCTCCACCTGGAGGTCCTCCACGACGAACGCGTCGCTCGCGGCCGCGCTGAACGTCCGCGTCTTGGCCGCGGGGCGCATGAACACGAGCAGGCGCCCCCACGACTCGAGGGCGAACGCCGAGCGGAGGAGCGCCTCGACCTCGACCAGGATGTCCGCAGCATCCTCCGCGGGCGTGCGCTCGACGTCGTTCACACTCAGGCCCCTTTGCCCATGCGGTCGTAGTCCGGATGCGCGACCTCCCGACCGAACCACCCGTAGGTGCGCTCGGGCGTGCGCAGAACGAGCGCCGCGTCGCCGCCGACCGCCGCGTACTCGGCGAGCAGCGCCGTGCTCCCGAGATCGGGCGCGCCCTGGCCCGCGCGCTTGAGCTGCACGGGGAGCCGGCGCTTGCGCTGGAGCAGCACGCTCTGGATCTCGAGCGCCGTGGGCGCGTCGTGGCCGATCTCCACCTCCACCGGGGAGAGCCAGAGGATCGACCGGCGCGGCTCGGGGAACGCGGCGACCACCTCGAGCGCGCTCCCCTCGGGTGCGAAGAACACGCCCGCCGCCACCGTGGGCCCATCGAACACGATGATGCCGCCCGCGAGCCAGCGCTCACGGCCCTCCCCCGCGCCGAGGCCACCGAGCGCGAGCGCGTGCGTTTCCATGTCGATGGACTCCTTCTGCGGGGCGGGCGCGCTCTGCCCCGCGCCGCCCTCCGGACCGTTGGGAGCGGGCGCACCGCTGGGCCCAGGCGCCGGCTGAGGCGAGCGGCGCCATCGTCGCCGCCCGAGCGCGAAGCCCGTCGCGCTCGCGGAGGCCGCGATCGCACACGTGATGAGGAGCACGAGGCTCACGAGGGAGCAGCGCTCCTTCGCGCGGCAGCCCCGTACACGACCTCGACGAGCTCGCGGGCGCGAGCACCCACCTCGTCCGCGGTGGACACGCCCGAGAGCAGCGCGCCGATGACCGCGACGAGATCGAACTCCGCGGCGAGCTCGCCTGCCGTCTCGAGCCCGATGCCCCCGATCGCGCACACCGGCAAGTCGGCGCGCCGATCGTGCGCCTCGCGCGCCAGGGCGAGCGCGGCGTCCAGGCCGATCACCGGGTCGGGTCTGTCCTTGCTCGACGTCGCGAACACGGGTCCGATCGCGACGTAGTCGATCGGCTCGTCGAGCGCTGCGAGGAGCTGCTCTCGATCGTGGGTGGAGAGGCCGACGATCAGCCGCCCCGCACGCTGCTCCGCGACGAACTTCGCGAGCCCGGGGGGAACATCGTCCTGCCCCACGTGCACCCCCGCGGCCGACGCCAAGAGCGCGACGTCGGGGCGATCGTTCGCGATGACGGGGACCCCGTCCGCCGCTGCGACCACGCTCCGGACCAGCTCGAGTGACGCCCGCGCCCCGAGCTCCTTCGCCCGCACTTGCACGCAGGCAACGCCCGCCTTCGACACGGCACGCGCCACCTCCACCATGGGGAGACGCCGCGCCTCGAGCGCGGTCGTGTCGAGGATCGCGTAGAGGCCGCGCATCGCGGCGAAGCGTAGAGCGCGACCGGCCCCGGATCGAGGCGTATTTGAGGGATTTCATCGCGTTCGGCCTGGCCGCTCGGGCGCTCGTGGACGATAATCCCGGCATGCGATCCCGCCACGCCGCGCTCCCGTCGCTCGCGCTCCTCGCGCTCCTCTCGGCGAGCGCCTCGACTGCGAGCGCAGACGGAGCCCCCAAGGGGCCGAACCGGTCGTCGGTCCAAGGCCACACGTCGGTCGCGGCCGAAACCACGCCACCCGTCACGTTCCTGGGCGGCAAAGCGCCCGAGAAGCCCCCTCTCCCCGTCAAGCTGACGGTCACCGCGCCGACACCGGATCCGCCGTGGACGATGCGCCTCGAGAACACGGGCGAACATCCCATCCGCATCGCCGCGGACGTGCGCCTCTTGAGCTTCGAACTCGAGACGAAGGGCGGAACCAAGAAGTGCACGGCGCCCGCGGGGCTGCGCCCGACCAAGCTCCTGAAGAGCCGCGAGCTCTACTTGAAGCCCGGTGAGGCGTTCCAGCAGGAGTTCGACCCGCGCCTCTACTGCTTCGGCACCACGGGGGACGCGCTCACGAACGCGACTGTGGTGCACGCTCACTACGGGTTCGCGGCTCCATCCTGGGGGCAGAGCAAGGGTCCGTTCGCCGCGCAGGGGATCGACGAGCCCGCGGAGTTCGCCGCGCTACCGACGATCGATGCCACCGACGTCCAGCTCGCGTACGCGACCTTCGCGCCCCCGCCCCCTCCCGCGCCGGCCGAGCCGGCTCCGACGCACGCGTCGCTCGTCGCGCCGAGCGCGCCTCCGCCCGAGCCGGAGTCCTTCTTCATCGACAAGAACAAAGCCCGCTTCACCGTGTTCGTGGACCGGTTCAGCGACGTGAACGCCGCGCGCGACATCGTCGTGAACGTGCACCTCAAGAACGAGGGCACCCACGAGATGATCGCAGCGCTCCGCGGACGGATGGTGTCGTTCGTCGTCGAGCAGCTCGGCCGCGACGGGAGCTCGATGAAGACCGTCGACTGCACGGGGGAGGATCAGACCCACCCCATCTCCGCGGAGATGCTGCGAGGCCTCGGGGGAGGCCAGAGCGTCACGATCCCGCTGCTCGTGGCGGAGGTGTGTCCCCCCTCGACGTTCGACCGACCGGGCCTCTACCGGGTGACGCCGCGACTCGACACGCTCGCGAGCGGAGAAGCTGCTGAGCTCGAGGCGTATGTCGGGCGCGCCTTCACGCGCGATGCAGTGCTCGTTCGCGTCGCCACGGCGCGCGAACCGTTCGAGGACTCCCCTCCCGCGGTGTACGTGCCGCCGCCGCCACCGCCGGATCCGAAGCACAACCATCCGGGCAAACACGCTCCGAACTGAACGCACCGAACGGTTCATCTTCCGGACGGATGGAACGCCGACGGGGGGCCTCGCTCGGCCCCCCGCCCGTTTCACCCGATCACCCATCCACGCCTCGAGTGAAGCTCGACGGCGCGACGGGCGCGAACGTCAGCGGTGGTTGCGGCTCGTGTACGTGAAGAGCTCCTCGAGGTTCGCATGGGAGGGCGGCTGACCGGCCTCGACAGAGCGACGAATCGCAGAGACGACGGCGTCGATCTTGTGGCCATCGCCACGGCTCGGAATGACCAGGTCCTGGTGGCCAGCGAAGTGCGCCATCGCGTCGAGCTCGATGATGATGCCGCCGTGACCCGTGCTCGTCACAACGTTCTCGTCGAACTTGAGCACCTTCACGTGGCTCCGGCCCTTCGCGAGCGCGGCGATCGCGTCAGCGAGTTCGTTGATGGTCGAAGGGGACATCTCTCGGTACTTGGCCATAAAGTAAACCTCCCGGGGTCAGCTACGGTCGCTCGCTCCTTCTACGCGGTCAACGATGATTCTCACCGCCTGACCTGCTTTTTTGTCGCGACGCGGCGCGTCGAAGCAGGAATCAAACAGGCAAGATCCCACGCTTCTTGTGGGGTCGCTCGAGGTGCTTGTGTCTCGCGAGCTCGAGCCCCCACGCGATCGCGCGGCGGGTATCGCGCGGGTCGATGACGTCGTCGACGAGGCCCCATCCCGCGACCTTGTAGATGTCGATGTAGCTCTGGATCTGCTGGATGATCCCCGCCTTCACCTCGGGCGGGGGAGGCGTGTCGCCGAACAGCTTGCGGCTCGCGATCCCCACCATGCCCTCGGGGCCCATCACGCTGATCTCGCCGGTCGGCCAGGACACGATCAGATCCGGCTCGTAGGCCTTGCCGCACATCACGTAGTAGCCCGCGCCGTACGCCTTGCGCACGACGACCGTGATCTTCGGGACCGTGGCCGCGCTCATCGCGTGCAGCATCTTCGCGCCGTGGCGGATGATCCCCTCGTGCTCGACCTTCGAGCCGATCATGAAGCCAGGGACGTCCTGCAGGAAGACGAGCGGGATGTTGAACGCGTCGCAGATCTGGATGAACCGCGCGGCCTTGTCGGACGTGTCGACGTCGAGGATCCCGCCCATGTGGTTCGGCTGGTTCGCGACGACGCCGACGCTCCGGCCGCCGATGCGCGCGAAGCACGTGATGATCGCGCGCGCCCAGCGGGGCTTGATGTCGAAGTACTCGCCGTGATCGACGATCGACGCGATGAGCTTGTACATGTCGTACGCCTTGCGCGGGTTGTCCGGCAGGAGGTCGAGGAGGGCGTCGTCGCGGCGGTCGATCGGGTCGGTGACGGGGAGCACCGGCGGTTCGTCCTCGCAGTGCGAGGGGAAATACGAGAGGTACTTCTTCACCGCCGCGATGCACGCCGCGTCGTCCTTGAACTCGCCGTCGCCGACGCCGCTCTTCGTCGAGTGCATCTTCGATCCGCCGAGCTCCTGCTCCGTGATGTCCTCGCCGGTCATCGCCTTCACGAGCGGCGGGCCGCCGAGCGCCATCGAGCCGATGTCCTTCACCATGGGGACGAAGTCCGCGAGGCCCGGGATGTACGCCGTGCCCGCGGCGCCGGGGCCCACCATCGCCGCGACCTGCGGGACGACGCCGCTCATGTGGACCTGCTCGCGGAACAGGTGCCCCGAGCCCGCGAACAGGCTGATCGCGTCCGGGTGCTGCGAGCCAGGATCGATCCGCGCGCCCGCCGAGTCGATGAACCAGACGATCGGCCAGCGCCCGCGGAGCGCCATCTGACGCATGCGCGTCGCCTTCTCCTCTCCCGTCTGGCCGATGCTGCCGCCCTTCACGGTGAAGTCGTACGCGACGCTGCAGACCATCCGACCGTCGACCTTCCCGAAGCCACAGACGACGGCGTCGGCGGGCGGGCGATCGTTGTTGCCGGATTGCATCCCCATCTGCGTCCCGTGGAGCCCGACCTCGAAGAACACGCCGTCGTCGAAGAACGCGGCGAACCGCTCGCGCGCCGTGAGCTTCCCGCGCGCGTGCTGCTTGGCGACCTTGTCCTCGCCGCCCATCTTCTTGACCTCGGCGCGACGGCGCTCGAGGTCCTTCACGAGTTCACGCATGTCCATGGGATCGATCTCCGGTCGCGGCTCGCCGCGCTATTTGCCAGTGAAGTTGGGCTTGCGGCGCTCCATGAACGCGCTCAGCCCTTCGCGCGCGTCGTCGGTGGCGAGGCAGGCGCCGAGGCGCCCCCGCAGGTAGGGGAGCGCGTCCGCGAGATCCATCTCACACTGCTTCGCGTACGCCTCGAGGCCGTAGCCCAGCGTGATGGGGCTCTTCGACGCGATCTCGGCGGCGATCGCGTCGACCGCCGCGTCCAGCTCTCCCGCCTTCACGACGGATCCGACGAGGTTCAGCTCCTTGGCGACGTCCGCGCCGAACTTCTCGCCGAAGAGCATCATCTGGAGGAGCCTTCGCTTCGGCACGAGTCGCGCGAGCACCGCCATGATCATCATCGGGAAGAGGCCGACGTTCACCTCGGGCGTCCCGAGCTTCGCGGTGTCGATCGCGACCGCGAAGTGCGACGCCGCGACCAGGCCGAGGCCGCCCCCCATCGCGACGCCGTTCACGCGCGCGATGATGGGCTTCGTGTAGTTCGTCATCACCAAGAGGAGGTCGGCGTAGTCGCCCTTGTGGGGGAGGGCCTCCTCCGCGCCCCCACCGAGCATCTGCGCGAAGTCACCGCCCGAGCAGAACGCGTCGCCCGCGCCCGTGAGGATGATGGTGCG
The DNA here is from genome assembly GCA_046351395.1 of Polyangiaceae bacterium. Classification (GTDB taxonomy): domain Bacteria; phylum Myxococcota_A; class Polyangia; order Polyangiales; family Polyangiaceae; genus CAYYKK01. The sequence continues at coordinate 486,397 of JAXLYP010000002.1, read as the reverse complement.
CACCTCCGGGTCGAACGAGGCGTCCTCCAGGGCGTAGAGGAGTTCGTTCGCCATCACGGGGCCGATGGCGTTTTTCCGCGCGGGGTTGTCGAGCGTGAGGACCGCGGAAGTGCCGCGCCGCTCGACCTGGATCGCCTGGTACTTCCGAGGCGCCCTCTCCGTCACGAGATCGCTCGCGCTCACGACGCGGCTCCGAGCGCGAGGATCTCGCGGGCCTCCTCCACCGTCGCCGGGCGCCGGCCGACGTCTCGGACCATGCGGACGAGCGTGTCGATCATGTCCCCGTTCGACTTCGCCATCTCCCCGCTCGGAAGGTAGAGGTGATCCTCGAGGCCGCTGCGCACGTTGCCGCCCAGGGCGAGCGCGGCCGCCATCATCCGCCAGTGCCCGTGGCTGATCCCGATGACCTCCCACTCGCACGCCGGGTTCCCCGGGAGCTCGCGCATGATCTTCGTCTGCAGCTGCAGCGACTCGACCGTCCCCGGGATGCCCCCGAGGACGTTCACGATGAACGAGAACTGGAGCGGCGGCTTGAGCACGCCCATGTCGAGGAGGGGCCACACGCCGTTCGTGTGCCCCGTGTCGAAGCACTCGAGCTCGGGCTTCGAGCCGACCTCGTTCATCGCCTTCAGGAGGTCGATGATCTTCCCGTAGGTGTTCGGGAACACCATGTCGAAGTCGAACGCCTTCCGCTTCGGCGAGTACTTCGAATAGTTCATCGTGCCCATGTTGAGCGCGGCGATCTCGGGCTTGCTCTCGACGATGTACGTCTTCTGATCCTTCACGTCGTCCAGGATCGTCCCCGTCGAGAAGTTCAGGATGATGGGACAGCGCGCGCGGATCTCGCGCTTGATGCTCGCGAAGACGGCCGGCGAGAACGTCGGCGAGCCGTCGTCGTTGCGGGCGTGGATGTGAACGACGCTCGCGCCCGCGTCGTACGCGCGCTTCGCCTCGTCCGCGATCTCGGCCGGGGTGTACGGGATGCCCGCGCACTGCTTTCGGTTCGCGAGCACGCCGGTGAGGGCGCACGTGACGACCGCGATGTCCGGGTCGCGGCCCGTCGCGGCGCGCTTCGCGCCCGTGAAGGTCGGTCGTTCGCGGGTCCCTGAGCTCGTCTCTGCCATGATCAACCGCCTCCTTCGCGCACCATCGCGCGCACGCGTTTCTGGATCTTTCCGAGGATGCGGAGCAGATCCTTCGTGTCCTCTTTCGAAAGGCCCAGGAGGACGCTTCGAAAGATCTCCATCGGCTCGACCTCGATGGTCTTGGCGAGCGCGGCGCCCTTCGGCGTGAGCTTGATGAAGACGACGCGCCGGTCGCTCGTGCTGCGCTCCCGCTCGACGAGCCCCTCTCGCTCCATCCGGTCGATGATCCCCGTGACGGTGCTGTTCTGGGCCCGGATGCGCTCGGATAGACTCGAGAGCGACAGATCGCCGAACGTCTCGAGGAGCTTCATCACCGTGAGCTGCGGTCCCGTGAGACCGAGCTCGCGCGCCGCTGTCTTCGTGATGCGACGCGACTCCGTGTAGAGGTAGATGATCGTCTCGACGATCGCGTCCGCGAAGTGCGCGCCGGACGTGGGGTCGGCTTTCGCGTCCCCCCCCTCCGGGCGGGCATCGGCTGGTTTGCTGTCCGAGTGCGCGACCACGATGTTTCGCACACGAACTATTCGCGTGCCGAGCTTCCGTCAATGGCCTGCGCGCCGGAGCTCTTGTTTCGCCGCCGTCGGTCCGCCCGAGGGCGCGCCGTATCGCCCGTCAGTTCGGGGGAGGACCGCCCCCCGGACCGCTCGTCCCGCTGGGGGGCGGCGGACCAAAGCAGTTCTGGGCCGCGTTGCAGTTGTTCGCGCACGTGTCGCACACGATGCAGTTGTAGAGGGCGATGTAGATCATCGCGCCGCCTGGAAACTGGTTCTGGCACTTCTGCTGGCACATCGGCCCGCCGCACGTGTTGACGCAGTCGAGGAAGTCCTGCGCCTCGGGGCTGTTCTGGAACGCGATGTACTGGTCGAAGCAGAACTGCTGGACCGAGCACATGGCGCAGTTGTTACAGATGTCATCGCCGGGGTTCCCGATGAGGCCGCTGTCGCAGCCCGGCATCACGGCGCCCGTGCTGACGACGCTCGCGACGACAGACGTCCCTTGGACGCTCGTTCCTTGGACGCTCGTCCCTTGCACCGTCGATACGTTGGACGACTTGCTGGTCGATTGACTGCTCGACTTCGTCGTCGACCCCGTCCCGCCCGCGCCCCCGGACTGCGCCGCGCCGTCCTCGACCCAGGTCACCTTGCCACCGCAGGCCGCCATCAGACCGACGACCGCGGCGGCTGCCACGCCGTACCCGACCACAAAGCTACGCGTCTTCATTCTGCCCCACCTTCGTTGCCCGGCGGCGCGGAGTCAACTGCGCGCCAGGCGCGTCACCTCAAGGCAGATCGAAGCGTTGGAGCTCCGCACTGAAGCCCCCCATGTCCACGTCGGACGACCGCGTGAGACGGAGCCCTGCGGCGCGCGCGGCCTCCCGCGTCGCCCCAGGCACCGGTGAAAGCCACACGAGCCGACCCCGAGGGCCGAGCACCTCGGGCGCGCGCCGAACGAACGCCCCAAGCATCCCCGCGATGTCGTGGCCTTCGAGGACGCGGCGCCCCATGGGCGGGTTCGTGAGGATCACGCTCAGCGGCGTGTCCGGGCGGAAGGCCATCGCGGTCGCGCGGAAGAGGTCCGCGATCGCACCGACGGAGGCGAGGTTGCTGCGCGACCGATCGAGCGCCGCGTCGTCGACGTCGGTGCCGATCAGCGCGCGGCACGACCCGAACAGGTGGCGCTCGCAGAGCTCGAGCCCCGAGCCGATGAACGGATCCCAGACCACGTCGTCCCCCCGGGGCTCGCTCACCCGCACGAGCGCTGCGGCAAGCGTCGGGTGGCTCGCCGCCGGGACGTCCGCCACGCGGTACGCGAACCGCTCGTCGGGGAGCCTCGGCGACCACTCGACACGCGCGCCGCGGCCGAGTTCGCGCACCGTCGCGACCCACGTGCTCGCGCGCGGATCGTTCACGATCGGCGCCCCATCGAGCGACGCCGCGACCTCCCAGACGAGCGCCCGACGCTTGCCCCGGGGGAGCTCGAGACGGAACCGCGCGGGGCCGTGGGTCAGGTGCGTGACGAGCGAGAGCGACGCGGGAGCCGTGAGCGCGCGCACCAACGCGGGAGCATCCTCCAGCGACGGATCCAGCGGAGCCAGCGGGAACGCGACCGACAGGGCGGTGCGGGCCTCGAGGACCGCGCCGAACGGGCCCGAATACGTGGCGCGCACCAAGCCCGAGGGCCCTTCGGGGCGCGCGTCGGAGAGGCCGCGCGCGCGGAGCTCTTCGGTCAGGATCGACTCGAGCCCACGGCGGCACCGGTACACGACGTCGGCGCGATCGAGCGTCGCGTCCTCGCGGAGCGAGCTCGGGGTCTCGCGGATCGCGTCTCGCTTCGCCGCGAGCCTCGCTCGCTCCACACCCGCGGAGCGAGCACCGGCTCCGCTCGGCGTGGGGTAGAGCTCGTCGAGCTCGCTCGCCACGCGCGCGCCGCCGATCTTCGCGAGCGCCTCGATCATGCTGGCGCGCGCGCGCCCGTCCCCCTCCGTGGACGCGGCCTCGCGGAGCGCAGAGAGCGCAGGCTCCCGTGCGTCTTCGGCGACGCTGCTCCCCAGGGCTCGCGCGGCCGCGCGACGCACGGCCGGGGAGGCATGGCGCAGGCCCTCGCGGGCGATCGCGTCGAGGCGCGGACTCCGGAGGTTCGCGCGCGCGGCGACGTCGACCAGCGCCGCGGCGACGCGGGGCGAAGGTTCCTCCGCGAGGCGCCGCGCGATCTGTGGTGCGAGATCCGACTGGACGTCCAGCAGCGCGCGCCGCGCGCCGCGCGCGAGCGGCTCGTCGTCCCCGGCGAGCGCGTCGAGGAGCGCGGGGACATGCCGCTTCCCCGGCGTGAAGCTGGGATCCGCGACGAGGTCGCGGAGCTCCTTCGCATCAGGAGCCAGCGGAGGACTCCGAGGCGGAGGACGTGGACGAGGACGAGTCCTTCGGCCGAACCAGGAAGTAGAGGCCGACGCCCGCGAACAGGACCGCCCCGGCGATGATGCCCATGACGCGCGTCGCTGCGGCCGCCTCCGCGGGGTGGTCGTGGGCGAACGTCACGACGAGCCCCACGAGCCCGAGCGCGAGGCCGTTCAACGCCTTCACGCACAGGTTGAACATGCCGAAGTAGAGGCTGACGCTCTTCGGATCCGACGCGCGCGCGCACTTCGCCACCGCCTCGCCCTCGAGCCCGAGGAGCACCGCGACGGGCGGGCCGCCGAGCCCGAAGAGGACCATCGCCGTCGTCATTGGCGAGCCGACGATCCCTTTTCCGAGCGCGGCGATCCCGACGTAGACGAGGGAGAGCGCGAGGGACGCGTAGAGCATCGCCCGCTCCCAGCCCACGCGTCGTGCGAACCAAGGAACGAGCGCGAAGCACGGGATGGCGCCGCCGAGGAACGGGGTCATGAGCTTCGCCACGTCCCCCTCGTCCCCCTGGAGAAGCGCCGCGCACACGAACGGCGCCGCCGCCGAGACGACGGTGAGCGCCATCTGCGAGCCGGAGAACATGAGGAGCACCGCGAGGAAGCGCTTGTCCTTCAGCGTCGCGAGCATGCGCTTGAGACTCACGCCGTCGTGCGCGTGAGGGTCGGCGAGCGGCTGGTCGTTTCCACGGGGCTTCGAGAAGTAGGGCAAGATCATGAGCGCGCCCGCCACGCCGCCCACCGCGATCGCGCTCAGGCCATACCCGAGCTTCTTGATCGCCATGGGGACGACGGTGCTCCCGATCGCGACGCCGAGGAGGATGCCCGCGCCGAGGAGGTTCGAGAGCGTCGAGCGCTCGCGGGCGTTCTCCCCGCCGTAGTCGTCGACGAGGCTCCACAGCGGGATCCCGTAGATGCCGTACCCGACGAAGAACACGAAGAGCCCGCCGCCGAGGAGCGCCCAGCGGACCGCGACCGGCTGGTCGAGCGTGGGTGAGAACAAGAGCGCGAGGCCGACGGGCGCGATGAAGAACGAGTAGACGAGGAGCGAGCGGCGCTCCTTTCCGCGCGCGACCCACCGGTCGGACCAGCCGCCGATGATTGGATCGATCACGCCGTCGAAGAAGCGCGCGATCATGAAGAGCGCTCCTGCGGCCGCGGCGACGAACAGGACGGGGCCCTGGACCTCCTCCGCCGCGCCGGGCGCCTTGCCCTCGGTGAACTTCACCGACCACTGCACGAAGAACCGCATGAGCGCCATGACGCCCGTCTGCCCCGCGAGGAAGCAGAGGCGCTGCGCGAGCGTCATCGAGCTCCGCCCCGAACGGTCCTCGGCTGCGGGAGGAGTGCCAAGTTTCGGGGCGGACACGTCTCCTCTATATCATCCTCTCCGGGATCGTCTTTTCGATGGGCAACCCGGGGGCGGTGGCCCCGATGTTCGAGTATGGTCCGACGCATGGAGCCAGCTCCCGCATTCATCGGCATCGTGCTCGCCGCAGGCTCGGGCGACACGATGGGCGGCCACAAAGGACTCGTCGCGGTGCGCTGGGGCGAGGGGCCGGGCGAGCTCCCGCTCGCCATCGCGCACGCCCGGGCGATGCTCGACGGAGGCGCCGAGCGCGTGCTCATCGTGGCGCGGTCGGACGCGGCGCGCGTGCTGCTCCGCTTCGGTCAGCGCGGGCTCGACATCCTCGCCTCGAACCTCGAGGCCGACTTCGGCCCCGCGGCGTCGGTGCAGTCGGCGCTGCGGTTCCTGTCCCTCACGGCGCACGGCCCCTGCGCGTACATGATCACGCCGGTCGGCCTCCCGCCCGCGAGCGGATCGATCCGCCAAGCGCTCCTCGGCGCGATGGCGAAATCGGCGGACGTGAGCGCGGTGCGCGCGACGTTCGAGGGCAAGCGCGGGTACCCAATCCTCGTGCGCGACACGGCGCTCGAGGCGTTCCTGACGGGCGCGGCGCCCTCGGTCGCGGAGCTCTCGCCCGCGGAGCTGCCCCCGCTCGACGCGGTCCTCTCCGCGCTCGACACGAACTGTGTCGACGTCCCCGTGATCGATCCGCGCGCGACCACGGACCTCGACACGCCCGAGCAGGTCGAGGCTTGGTACCACACGCCCGTCCGCTTCTTCTCCCCCGACGACGATCGCTGATGGCGGCGGATCGGCCGGTCGCGTACGTCACGGACGTCGAGGGCCGGTGGGACAAGCTGGTCGACTTCGCGCGCCTGAACCCGCTCGTCTCGCTCGACGGGGATCGCCTGCGCGTGGTGGACGGCGCGCTCTTCGTCTTCGGCGGAGACGCGATCGATCGCGGCCCGGCCGGGCAGCGCGTGATGGCGACGCTCCTCGACGCAAAACGCAGAGAGCCCGATCGCGTCGTCCTCCTCGCGGGCAACCGCGACATCAACAAGCTCCGCCTGTGGCGCGAGCTCCAAGGGCACCCGCCCGAGCGCGCGCGCGAAGGCGCGCCGGACGCGACGGGCCCGCGCCTCCTCAGATTCATCTTCGAGCGCACGATGGGCGCAAAGGACGCGTTCGAACACCGGGGCGCGGAGCTCGCTGCGCGCGGCGCTCGTGCGGACGACGACGCCGTCGTCGCGAGCTACGTCGACGAGGTGAACCCTTCGTCCGGCGCGCTCACCGCGTACCTCTCGGCGGCGTGTCTCGCCCACCGCGAGGGGCCGACGCTCTTCGTGCACGGCGCGGTCACCCCTCGGAACCTCGGGGTCGTCCCCGGCCGAGGGCAGCGGACGTCGGCCCCGTCCGGCGAAGTGGATGCCTGGGTGGACGCGTTGAACGCGTTCTACGCGGAGTCGATGCGCGCGTTCGTCGAGCAACGCTTCGACGCCACGGGCGAGCCCGCGTGGGCGCCGCTCGTCGCGTATCAGGCGCCCCTCCGCGGGACGCGCGAGAACCCGGAGAGCGTGGTGTACGGCCGGCCGTGCGATCCCGACGGGAACCCCGTGCTCCCGCCGCGCGCGATCGTCGAGCGGCTCGCGGCGTCCGGCGTTCGGCGCGTCGTGGTGGGGCACACGCCCGCCGGGGATTGCCCCGCGATCGTGCGCGATCAGGGGTTCGAGATGATCGCAGCGGACACCTCGTACGCGCAGCTCGAGACGGGCGCGTCCGTCCTCGTCGAGGGGAATCGCACCGAGGTGCGCGGGCGTACGCTCGTCGAGGAGACCGCGGAGGACGTGCACTACGCCGGACACATCGACGAAGCTCCGCCCATCGGGTGGAGCACCGAGGACGGCGCGCTCGTGAAGAGCCGGCTCGCGCGCGGCGATTACCTGCTCTTCAAGGCGCTCCCGGGGTACCGGAGCGAGACGACCGCGGTCGACGCGGCGACGCTGCGACGCTCGAACCTTCGCCGCGCGCGCGGTGCTTGACACATGGCCGCGTTTTTGTGTTCCTAGCACCAATGTCGTCCCCTCGACTCGCTTCCTTCTCCCACCGACCGAGGTGGAGATCCCGCCTCGCCGCGACCGCGTGGGTCGGCGCGCCTGCGGCGCTCGTGAGCGCCTGCTCGCTCGGGGAACATCTCGGCGGATCCGTGCACCAAGAACAGCGAGTGCGAGGCCGCGTTCGGGCTCGGGAGCGAGTGCAAGGACGGGTACTGCACGACCGTCGTCAACCAGGGGTGCAACAAGACGGACGCGAACGGCAACGCGTGCTTCTCCTGCCCGCCGACGAGCGACAAGGAGTTCCACAACGGTTGCACGGACGCGCAATGTGCGCCGTTCGACGCGAAGCGCCTGACGAAGCTGAACCCGGACGGCTCACTGCCGAAGCTGCCATGAAGAACGCGCCGTCTCTCCGCGCGCCGAGCCGAGCTCTCCTCGGCGCTGGGATTGTCGCGCTCACGCTCGCGCCGACCGGCGCGCACGCGCTGGACTGCGACACGCTCCCGAACCCCGTCTACGTGACCGGATCCGGGAAGGTGATCCTCGCCGGTCTCGGCAAGGCGCTCGCCGCTTCGGGGATCACGCTCGTCTACAAACTCCAGGGCTCGTGCCTCGCGACGGACGCGATCCTCGCTGGGACGAAGGTCACGAGCACCGCCACCGATCAGGCGATCTACTGGGACTCGACGAGCGAGCTCAAGTGCGACCTCCCGGTCGGTGGCGTGGTCGCGACCCTCGGCATCTCGGACGTGTTCCCGGAGACCTGCTTCAACCTGCCGAACGGCCTCCCGTCGAACGTGCACGACTTCTTCGGCCCCGTCGAGGCGTACCAGTTCGTGGTGCCGAAGGCGTCGACGCAGCAGTCCATCAGCCACGACGCGGCCTACTTCGTGTTCGGCTTCGGGAAGGACTCGGGCGTCGCGCCGTGGACGGACGAGGCGTTCATGTTCGTCCGGAACAAGGACTCGGGCACGCAGCAAATGCTGGGCGCCGGCATCGGTGTCCCACCCGACAAGTGGAAGGGGACGGACGCGGGCTCGAGCGGCGCGATCGTCACCGCGATGCAGACGAGCACCAACGTCGAGGCGACCATCGGCATCCTCACCGCGGAGGTGGCCGGCGCGAACCGCGCATCGCTGAACGCGCTCGCGTACCAGGACGTCGACCAGACGTGCGGCTACTGGCCGGACTCCACGCCCACCTCGAACGACAAGCAAAACGTGCGAGATGGCCACTACCCGCTCTGGGGGCCGCTGCACCTCCTGACCCAAGTGGACGGGATGGGTTACCCGCTCGACCCCACCACGAAGGACGTCGTCGCGTACATCACGGGCACGAAGGACATCCTGTCCTTCGACCTGATCCAGCTCCTCGAAGAGGCGTCGATCATCCCGACGTGCGCGATGACCGTGCAGCGCACGTCCGAGCTCGGCGCGCTGTCGAGCCTCGCCCCGAACCGAGCGTGCGGCTGTCGCTTCGACGAGCTCTCCACGGGGACGAGCAGCTGTCAGAAGTGCATGAGCCCCGTCGACTGCCCGGCGAGCGCGCCCGCTTGCAACTACGGGTTCTGCGAGATGCAGTAGCGTCCCCGCTCACGTGTGCGCCCGAGGGAGCGCGAGCGGCGGGCAACGCTCTCCCGCGCGCCTGACGCGAGCCCCGCGGGCGTTCCCTCATACGACCTGCCCGCCCCGAGGAGGCGTCGCCCGTCGGGGAAGGCGAAGATCGAGTGTCCATCCCGCGGTCGTCGGCGCGACTGAGGGGCCATGGGCGATTTGATCGCACGCAACCGGGACATCTGCGTCGCCGTCTCGGACATCGCGTCCGGCCACGGGGACAGCCACGGCGGGATCGTCCGAGTTCAACAGTCGCCCATCCTCCGGATGGGCGACAAGGGGAAGTACCCGTTCTGCTCTGTCGGGGAGAACATCCCGTGGTTCGTCTCCGAGGGGCACCCGGGGGTTCGCTCGATGCGCAGGCCCGTGTCGTCCCACCTCTGCGAGACCGCGGGCCCAAACGGTTTTGGGCGCCTCCACGTGACCTCGGCGCACGAGGTCTACATAGGCGGCCCGACGGTGACGATGATCCAGGCTGCCCGGATCAACGCACGGAACCGCATCAAACGGGCGATAGAGAGCGTCCTCCGCTGGAACGACGATGACGCCGCACGGTTTCGCCGCTGGTTCGGGGACGACTCCGAGGCCACCCGCGCGACCGTCCTCGAGAACCTCGCCCACATGGACGACAAGATCGGGCGCAGCGACTTCGAGATCGGCCCCAAGCGCGGCAACAAGGTCGCGCACGTCTACCCGCTCGAGAACACGATCTATCTGGACGAGGCGTTCTGGACCGAGCCCATGAGATCCGACCCGAGCGACCCGGATTCGAAGTTCAACACGCAATCTGGGTCCGTCGTCCACGAGTCGTCGCATTTCACCGAAGGGGCGCACACGGACGACAACCGATACGGCGTCGAAGACTGCAAGGAACTCGCCCAGAAGTCCCCCGAGCTCGCCCAGAAGAACGCAGACAGTTACCAATACTTCACGGAGGACGAGTAGCCATGCCGCAGTCCTCGGACGGAGAGGGCACCCTCCCACTCCGACTCGCGCTCGAGAGCACCACGCTCCCCCGCTTCGACGTGATCGAGGCGGACGCGACGTTCTCTCTCACGGAGTGCTTCGAGTTTCGTCTGGTCCTCGCGACCCCGAAGGCGGACGTCAGCGTTCGCGAGCTGCTCGGGACCGCCCTCTTGCTCTACCTCGACGAGGAGGCGTTCGTGCCCCGGGTTCGCGGGATGATCCGACGCGCTCGCACCATCACCATCGAGCCGACCGGGATCAGCCACTATGAGGTCTGGATCGTCCCGCCGCTCTGGCGACTCTCGAAGCGCACGAACCACCGCATCTTCAGGGATGCCTCGGTGCTCGACATCGCGGACATCCTCCTCGCCGAGCACGGGCTCGAGCCCTTGCTGCGCGGATCCCACGAGGCCCCGGTGCGCGAATACACCGTCCAATATGGCGAGACGGATCTTCACCTGCTCCAGCGCCTGCTCGCCGACGAAGGGTGGGTCTCCGTCCCCACGCTCGAGTCGGGCCGACTTCGGATCCTGCAGGACTCCACGCGAGAGCCCATCCCCCTGCCCGCCCCCCTCCCGTACCAACCCGCCGGCGTGAGCTCGGGGGAGCCGCACGCCTTCGGCGTCCACCTCGCGCGGGACGTCCGGAGCGGCAAGTGCACCGTCGTCGATCACGACGCAGACAATCCGAACTATGTCATCGAGGGCTCGTTCGACGAGCAGATGGATCTCGACCTCGAAGACTATGTCTTCGAGGTCGGCGAGGTGAAGACCGGTGACGACGCGGGACTCCGCGCGCGCGATCGGTTTCACCGCCAGAGCTCACCGAGCGAGCACCTCGCGTTCCTGGCGAGCTGCCTCGTCCCCGTGGGAACGACGGTCCGGATCACCGGGCACCCGCGCGTCGAGGTGGAGGAGCCCCACCTCGTGACCCGCGCGAAGGCGGAGTGGCGGAGCGGCCGCGGGCGCGTGATCCGGCACGCGCACGAGTGCCTCGACACGAAGAGCCCGTTCAAGCCTCCACTCCTCGACAAGCCGCGGATCGCGTCCGTGCAGACGGCGCGCGTCGTGGGCGCCCCCGGCGTCGAGATCGACGTGGACGCGCTCGGGCGCGTCGAGGTCGAATTCTTTTGGGACAGGCGGCGCCTCGGGACGCTCGGCACCTCGCGGAGGGTGTGCTTGTCACAGGCGTGGGCGGGTGTCGGTCATGGACTCTTCGCGGCGCCACGCGTCGGGGACGAGGTCTTGATCGGGTATTTGGACGGAGACGCCGACGAGCCAGTGGTGATCGGCCGCGTACACAACCCCGTCCGTCCGCCCCCCACCCAGCTCCCCGAGAACAAGACAGTCTCCGTGTGGCGGACCCGGAGCTCCCCAGGCGGCGAGGGCTACAACGAGATCCTCCTCGACGACCTGGCGGGCGCCGAGAGGTTCGCGATCCACGCGGCGCGAGACCACTCGACGGTCGTCGAGCACGACGCGACGACGTTGGTGCGGCACGACGAGACGCGCGAGGTGCACGGGGACTTCACGTCCCGAACGAAAGGCCACGGTGACATGCGGTACGAGGCGGGCTTCGCGATCGCGACGGCGGAGCGGGGCACCATCACCGGCCACGACATCGAGGTCCGCGCGACGTCCCACGACACGCGAGTCCAGACCACGCACTCGACGAGCTCGGGAGAGATCGAGCTGTCGTCCCTCGGCAAGCTCGCGCTCCAAGGCAAGGACGTCACGGTCACGGGCGGCGCGTCCATCACGCTGTCCGTCGGCGGCTCCTCGATCGTGATCAAGGACTCGAGCATCGCCATCAGCGCCCAGACAATCGCCATCAGCGCGAAGGGGACGTGCGCGATCAACGGCACCCCGATCGACCTGAACTGCTGAGGCGAGCATGACGGACATTCGGACAGACATTCGAGTTTTTGGTGAGGTCCTCGCTCGCGTGAGCGATCCGTACCTCCGCCCGGAGGACGTGCTCGCGGAGTACGGTCTCGACGCCGCGGCCTGGGCCGACGTCACGGCGGCGTGGGAGGAGCGGCTGCGGGAGGACAGCACGCTCGTGCGGCCCCTCGAGCTCGCGATCACGCGGGCGCGCGGTGGGGCGGACCAGGAGTCCTCCGAAACACTGTTCGTCCAGCCGGACGAGGCGGCGCGCGCGGCTCTTCGCGAGCCCGCATTGCCCTTCCAACAAGGCGTCTACGTGCCCCAGCGCGTCCAATCCGCGGCGCCCACCGCCTCCGATCCCGAACCGAGCCTCGAGGAGACGCTGCTCCCGTTCGGGTCTGGCGGGCAGAGTTGGCCGTTCAAGCTCGAGCCGAGCGCGCCGGAGGCGCTCCCTTCGGGCGCGGTTCCTCCGCGCAAACTCAACATGAGCGCGCCGGAGGCGCTCCTTTCGGGCGCGGTTCCTCCGCGCAAACTCAACATGAGCGCGCCGGAGGCGCTCCTTTCGGGCGCGGTCCCTCCGCGCAAAGGCTAGAGAGATGAGGCTCACGAGGATCGAAATGGAGGGGATTCGGGGCGTCTCGCGTGTTCGGATCGAGCTCGCCCCGGGTGCGACGGTCTGCGTGACGGGCGACGCGGGCGCCGGAAAAACCGCGGCGCTCGAGGCGATCGCGGCGGCTCGCGAGGGATTTCTCCCGGGTGCGCTCCCACCGCCTCCGGAAGCCTGGTGCGCGCCGGGCCGCACGGGCGGGTTCGTGGAGCTCACGTGGCAACTCGATGCGCTCGAGCGCGCGATCGTGCCTGGAAAGGACCCGACGTTCGTCGCGACGTGGCGGCCGAGAGGCGAGTCCACGGACGTCCTCGCGAGGGCGAGGGACCGAATCGCGCGAACACGCATCCACTACTTCGACGCGCACCGCCTCACGGCGCCCGCCTCGGCGTTCGCGGCAGGCGGAGGTCCCGCGAGGCCCGCGCGCGACCTGGATTGGACGCCGTCGGCGCGCAAATACGAGTGGCTCGAGGCGTACCTCCTCGCGCGCTCGGAGAACGCCGACCGCGCCACGGGCGCGCGCCTCGCCGAGCGTGGCGTCGCCCTCGCGACGCGTGACACGTCGGTCTTCGCGAGCGCGCTCGAGCGCCTTTGCCCCACCGTTCGGGCAGGGAGGCCACTCGTTCGGAGCGGCGTGCGGCTCGCGGGGTTCGTTCGGCCGGATCGAACCGAGCGCACGTTCGCCGAGCTCACCACGGGAGAGCGCATGGCTGTCCTCTTCGCCGCGACGTTCGATGCGCTGGAGCTCGAGGGGGCCATCGTCCTCGTGGATACGCCGGAGCTCGGCATTCACCCCAGCCGGCACACCGCGTTCCTCGACGGGCTTGCTCGCCTCGTCGGCACGGGCACGTTGATCGTGGCGACGACCTCCGCCGCCATCCTTCGTGCTCTGCCGCGCGATGCGGTCAAAGTGCTCGAGCCCTCGCCCTCCTAAACGTCATCGCGCCTCGGCCCACGTATCCGTGGATCACCGAGGCGCGAGATTGGGCAGCCGAGGGGCCCCGCGTGACCGCAGAGCTACTTGACCCGAACCGACTTCCGAACGGCCTTCCTCTTCGGCGCCGGCGCGACGACGCGCGGCTGCGGCTTCGGCGCGGGAGCAGGGGCAGCGGCGGGCTGGGGCTGGGGGACAGGCTGAACCACGGTGCGCGTCGCGTTCGAGGGCGGGGGCGGCGCCGAGACGCGTACGGGGCGCGCGGGCGCCGGGCTGCTCGCGGGCTGCGGAGCCGGCGTGGACGAGCTGTGGTGCTGCGACGGGTGCGACCCTTCGTGCTGCGGTGCTCCGTCGTCGTGGGTCGTATAGACGGTCGACGTCTCGTGGTACGGGTGGTGGTGCGTCGGCCCCCAATAGCCGATGTACGACGTCCGATAGACGTAGAGGTCTTGGGGCTCGGTCCGGTAGTAGGCCCAGCGCGGGCCATCCATGTACCACCACAAGCCGTTCACCCAATACACGCGGGTGCCGTAATACTCGCGACACGGATAGACCTCGTAGTCGGCGACTGGCGGCCCATCCACCCAGACGACCGCCTCGTCGTGGTGCACGTAGACGGGGCGCTCGGCCACGGTGGCGTAACACCCCGTACCGAACAGGCCCAACGAAGCAACGGCGCCAACGAGACCGAGAAGAGGAAGCGTGCGGGGCATGGGCGAAGCTTATCGCAACGAGCGTGCCGCGCGCTCCCTTCGACGCAACCCTGCTCAGCGGGGCGTTTCCGAGGACAGCGACCTCACGTGTGAACGGCCGTTGGCACCGCGTGTGTCACGTGCTGCGCTGCGCGGAGGAGATGCTCGGCGATCGCGACCGCGCTCCCGAGCCGAGATCCCGCGCGGCCCGAGCCGATCGCAACATGTGTTACGCCCAGGCGTAACGCCGCATCCATGATCGAGGGCGAGGTGTCCTTGAGGTAATCCACGGTCGCGCGACGCAGGTCGACGCGCTCGGCGGGGAGGAAGCCACCCTCGGCAATGAGCAGCGTCGCCGCGTGCGGGCCCCAAAACGCGACCACGTCGTCGTCGCGTACGAACGCCCGCCACGCGCGGTGAAACGCGTCCAACGAGAGACCGGCGCGGAGCTCGGCTTCGGAGACGCGGGCGTGGTGCATCGTCGTCGGGGAGAGGGCGCCGCGCGGGGCGACGAGCGCGTCGAACACGGGCCGAGGCGCGCCGAGATCGGCGGGGAGGCGCGTGGCCACGAGGTGGACGAGCTCCTGGGCTGGACGGTCGGGCGTCCCATAGGGCCAAGCGTTCGCCTCCCCCGCGAGCACGACGACGTCCCTCGGGCGCTTGAACGCCGCGGGCGTGCGCGGAGGCTTCTTCGGCCCCTTCGGGAGGTGCCGGCCCGCGCCCGTCCGGCCCGCGGCGAAGGCGATCTGGGTGTCGATCATCCTTCGGAAGGGCTCGCGCATCGCGTCGAACTTGTCGGGCGCGCCGTCCAGGATCGCGAGCGCCTCGATCACCGCCTCGATCGTGGACACGCACGTCGCGCGCGGCTCCTTCCGAATGCGATAGTCGCTCGGGCGCGTCGGCGTGAGGGCGTACTGCGGGAGCGCGGCGACCCGCGGGTTCAGCCGGACGAGCTTCTTCGCGAGCGGCCACGTCCCGTCCACGACCACGAGCGTGGTCGGTCCTGCGGGCGCGTGGAGCGCGAGATCGCGGGAGGCGGGTCCCGGCCAGAGGAGCACCGCTGGGCGCGCGGGATCCTCGAGCGCGCGCCGGACCGAGGGGTGGTCGTCGAGCGCGGTGCCGACGACGAGCTCCGCGCCCACGACGGAGAGCGCCGCCATCCGCGCGGTGCCGATCGGCATGAACTCCTCGCGCGGGTGCTGGAGCACGAGGAGCTTCGTGCGCGCCTCGATCTTCGGGACCGCGGCGCACCAGCACACGACGCGCGGGCGCATGCAGACGAAGCAAGTGTCACGCGGCGTGAACGTATCCATCGAGGCGGTCGCGCAGCCTAGAGCACCGAACAGGTTGAAACCCGAACGAATGCGCTCGAGTTCGAGGGAGAGGCGCACGCCCGAGGAGCGAGCACCGCAAGACGACTCCTCGTCATCTGAGGAGCACAGCGACGAGGCCGTGTGGTTCTCTCCGAAATCGGGCCCATACGTCGGCGTTTCAACCTGTTCGGTGCTCTAGAGCGACAGACCTGTTGGAACGCGAGCAGATTCGCTCGCGTTCGTTCGTGAGGCGCACGCCCGACGAGCGAGCACCGCAAGACGACTTCGCGTCATCTGACGGGCACCGCGACGAGGCCGTGCGGATCTCTCCGAAATCGGGTGCATACGTCGGCGCTTCAATAGGACCGGTGCTCTATAGCAGTCTGTTGAAGGAGGACCGAGCACGCGCGACGAGGCGCGGGAAGGACCTCGTCGGTGCTCGAGGAGCCCACGGAAAGCGGCTGAAGCCGCGGGAGGCCGGAGCTGAAAAAAGGGAGAGACGGGAGAGACGGAGGGTCCTCCGCTCGTCCCGTCTCTCCGTGTCCGTACCCCGATGGGGACCCGAGACGGTCAGTGCTTGCCGGGCTTCTTCTTCGCCGCTGGGGCCTTCGGCGCGGCCGGCTTCTTCTTGTTGCCCGGCTTCGGAGCCGCGGCGACCTTGTTGCCCGCGTCGCCGCTGATCTGGATCTCGATCTTCTTGCCGTTCACCTTGGCCTTGTAGCCGGGCGGCTCGCCGCGGAACTTCACCGTGATCTCGGTCTCGTCGTCGTGCGCGACGACGTCGAGCGACTGGATGTGCTTGTCCTTGTGCGCGAGGCTCGAGGTGGAGCCCATCGCCTTGTGTCCAGGCACGTGCAGCACGAAGCCGTCGTCCGTCTCCTCGCCGCGGATGCCCTCGACGTCCCCATCCATCTTGATCTTGAGGGTGTTGGGCTTCTTCACCTCGCCCTTGCCCCACTCCTTCGCGAGCTCGGTCGTCTTGTCGTCGTCTCCCTCCTCCGCCTGCTGAGCCGCGCTCGGAGGCGCGTTCGCGGCGGCCGTCGCGGGCGGGGGCGGGGGCTGCACCTGCTCGGTGGTGGAGAGCGGGGTCGCGCCGAACAGCGGGACGTTGCCCATCGCCGTGCCGGACGCGTTGTTGCCCGCGGCCTGCGCGCTCTGGCTCGCCGCGGCGCCCGCGGTCTTCGCGTCGCTACCTCCGCTCGTCGCCTTCACGACGCCGAAGATCGCGGCGATGAGGCCGATGCCCACGACGGCCCCGATCGCGGCTCTGCGTTTGCTGTGCGTGGGGATGTGAATGCTGTCCGGCTCCATCTCGGTGTTCTCCTCGCGGTCGCGCACGAGCTTCCGCCCGCTGCTCTTCAACGCCCCCGACGGCGGTGGTGCCGTCACGCGCCGAGGGGCGGCGGCGCGCTTCGCTTCTTCTCGATCTGCCTTGCGCTTCGAGAGGCTCGACTGGACCTTGCTCCAGACCCCTCGCGCGCCGTTTCCGAGACCCGTGAACGCAGGCCCGATCTTGCTCACGGCCTGCGACGTCATCGCCTTCGCCTTTTCGCTGGCGACGCGGAGCTTCGACTTGCCGAACGGCGCGTCGTCATCCTCCTCGTCCTCCGTCGCGGTCGCGTCCGCGGCCCCCTGCGCGCGCACGGTGCCCGGCCCCGCGGCCTCCGCGTCCTCGGGCGATGGCTGGCGCGCGGGCTTCATCGTCGTATCGACGACGATCGGCCGGGCCGACGCGTGCGGCGCGGCCGGCTCGGTGACGCTCTTCGGCTTCGCCTCGACGGGCGCGGGGCCGATGCCCGGCTTCGTCTTCGGCGCCTCGGCCTTCGCTGCCGCCTCGAAGCGCAGCGAGACGACGAGCTGCGGAACGCTCGACTCCGGATCGACCTCGACCTTGACGGTGTCGACGAACCCTTCGCGCTTGCTCTGGTGGTCGACGTCCTCGAGCTCGACCGTGCGGCCGATCTTCAAGAACTCCAGGCTCGAGCCGACGAGGACCTCCTTGTCGTTCCCGCTCCGGACGCGCGCCTTCATCGGTGAGCCGAGGCCCTCGATGTGGAGGCGCACGCGCGTGCCCGCGAGCGACTTGTCCTCGGCGGGCTTGTCGCTCGCGCCCTCGCCGCCCACGAAGCAGAGCTCCTTCAGGATCTCGCGCGTCTCCGCGTCGAGGTCGAGGAACCGGACGGCGAACTCGCCACCCTTCTGCTGCTCGGTCGCCCAGATCACCTCGCCCTCGACGATGATCTCGCCCTCGAGTCCGTCGAAGCGACAGACCAGGCGATCTCCGATCGTCGGCAAATAGGCCGTGCGGAGTCGCATCCCTTCGGCGGAGACGTCCAGCGACTCGGCCTCGAAGCCGGCGCCACCTTCGGCTCCTCCCACCGCCACGAGCGCCTCGAATTGGACGCGCTGGCCGACGGGCGACCTTCGCTCCGTGCCGTTCATCGAGCCTTGCTTACCCCGACCGCTCATCTTCCGACTCTCCTCACCTCGGCCTGCTTCAGGCGGGCAGTGCTGCCTCAGCGATGCCCTAACTTTCTGGGGGGCACGTGGCCAACTTTGTGTGCGCGCACGACGCGCGGATCCGAGTAGACTCGAGTCCCGATGTCGGACTCCGATTCACCGCCGCCGAGCGGCGCGAGCGACGCGGTGGCCGCGGAGGCGAAGCCCGAGAAACCGAAGGACGTCGTCTTCGTGCACGGTCAGACGCCGAACGGGCTCGGCATCGCGCGGCTCCGCACCGATGGGGAGGGCGACGAGCGGATCGAGCTCGGGGAGCTCCGCCCGCTGAAAGAGGGCCAGCCGCTCCTCGGTGAGGTCGTTCGGCTCTCGCGTCGCGAGGAGAGCGACCGCCTCTTCGACGTCGAGGTCCTCATGAAGGCGCGCGAGGACTCGAAGCGCGAGCTCACGGAGCGCGAGAGCGGACCGCGCAAGGGCCCGCCCAAGGTGAGTTCGAACGCGTTCCGCCTCCACTGGGACGACGTCTTCGGCGCGAAGCCGAAGCGCGATCCCCTCCCGAGCTGAGTCGCACGAGGTGAGGCCTCGCTCTTCCCCTCCCGAGTCGGGGGGGCTCGGAAAGCTCGTCGACCAGGTGGGAGACCTGTCCCATCTGCTCGCGCACGACGAGCCCGACCCCCACTTCTTCCGCTACGAGCTGCCGGACACCGAGCGCGTCGTGCTCGCGGGCGCGTTCGCGCGCGAGGTCGTCGCCGCGCGCGCGCCGATGCACGTCGCCGGCGTGCACGCGAGCGGGGTCGCCCTCCTCTCGCGCGCGCTCCTCGAGGCGGGCCTCTGGCCCGTCTTGGTCGTCGACGACGCCACGACCGCCGAGGAGACCGCGCGCGATCTCGCGTTCTTCGTCGGGCGCGACGGCGCGCCCGTCCTCTCGCTGGTCGCGAGCGAAAGCACCCCATGGGCCGACGTGAACCCCGACCGCCGCGGCGCGCAGCTGCGGCTCGCGACGCTCTCCCACCTCTCTCGCGGCGCGCCGTGGAGCGCGCTCGTCGTGACGGCCGCGGCGCTCGCGCGGAAGGTCGTGCCGCGATCCCTGCTCGAGGCGACGTCGTTCGAGATCAAGGAGGGCGACGAGATCGACCGCGACGAGCTCGCCCGGCGCCTCGTGGAGGCGGGGTACGCGAGGAGCCCCGTCGTGGAGGATCCCGCGAGCTTCGCGGTGCGAGGCGGGCTCGTGGACCTCTGGCCGGTGGAGGCGTCGCGCCCCTTCCGCATCGAGCTCTACGGGGACATGGTCCTCTCGATCCGCGCGTTCGATCCCGAGGGCCAGCGCACGGTCGAGAAGGGCGCCGCCGCGAACATCCCCTCGATCCACGTCGCGCTCGCGCGCGAGACCCCGCTCGACAGCCGCTCCGTCGCGCACGCGCGGGAGCGCCTCCAATCGATGTGCGACGCGCTCGACGTGCCCTCCTCGAAGGCGCGGGCGCTGTCCCAGGACATCACGACCGGGCGCGCGTTCTTCGGCGCGGACGGCTTCGTTCCGGCGTTCGTCGACCTCGCGCCCATCAGCGGCTACCTGCCGAAGGAGGCCGTCCTCGTGGTCGTCGATCCGCCGGCCATCACGCGCGCGCTCCGGGACGAGCTCGGGCGCGCGGTCGCCGACGTCGGCGTGAAGCGGCAGGAGCCGCACTGCCCGCGCGACGCGTTCTACGTGACCGAGGCCGAGGTCGTCGCGCTCCTCGACCGGTCTCGCGTCGTGGCCGCCCACCGAACCGCGACGATCGGCGGGGGCGACCCCGCCACGATCGAGCGGTTCGAACTCTCCCCCGCGGAGGCGCCCACGCTCGCGACGTTCGACCAGACCGAGCTCCGGCGCGCGATCTCCGCGCGTCGCCTCGAGAAGGGCCGCTCGTCCGCGCTCACGCCGCTCGTCCGGCAGCTCCGGCATTTCTCCGAGGAGGGCTGGTCGACGATCGTCGTCGCGCGGGCGCGCACGCAGGTCGAGCGCATCGCGTCCCTGCTCGCGCACAAGGATCTCACGTTCGACATCGCGCTCGACGGCGTCGACCCCATCCCGCCCCCGACGTCGGGGTCGATCGTCCTCGCGTGCGGAGAGCTCGCGCGCGGGCTGGTCGCGCCCGCGGAGCGGCGCGTGCTCGTCACCGAAGAGGACATCTTCGGCGCCCGCGCCGCGCGGCGCGCGAACGCGCGCAAAGGCTCGTCCCCGGGGAAGAAGAGGCGCGCGCCTTCGTCGAGGATCTCAAGACGCTCGCGGTCGGCGACTTCGTCGTCCACGTCGAGCACGGCGTCGGCAAGTACCTCGGGCTCGTCCACAAGGACGTCGGGACGACGCGCGTCGACCTCATCTCGATCGAGTACGCGGGCGGAGATCGCCTGTATTTGCCGGTCTATCGGCTCAACCAGATCGAGAAGCTCTCGGGCTCGGAGAGCGCGCCGAAGCTCGACCGGCTCGGCGGGTCGACGTTCCTCAAGACGAAGGATCGCGCCAAGCGCGAGGTCCGCCAGATGGCGGACGAGCTCCTCAAGCTGTACGCCGAGCGGCGCGCGCTCGTCCGCGATCCCCTGCCGCCGCCGGACGACGATCTGCGCGCGTTCGAGGCGACGTTCCCGTTCGACGAGACGCCCGACCAAGCGACCGCCATCGTCGACGTCGAGGGCGACCTCTCCGGCCCTCACCCGATGGATCGACTGGTGTGCGGCGACGTCGGCTTCGGCAAGACGGAGGTGGCGATCCGAGCGGCGTTCCGCGTCGCGAGCGCGGGTCGTCAGGTCGCCGTGCTCTGTCCGACGACGGTGCTCGCGCAGCAGCACTTCCTCGCGTTCCAGCAGCGGTTCTCGGGGTACCCCATCAACGTGCGGAGCCTCTCGCGGTTCACGACCGCGAACGCCGCGCGCGACACGCTCGCGGGGATGAAATCCGGCGGGGTCGACGTCGTGATCGGCACGCACCGGCTGCTCTCGAAGGACGTTCATTGGAAGCGCCTCGGGCTCGTCGTCATCGACGAGGAGCAGCGCTTCGGTGTCGCCCACAAGGAGCGCATGAAGCACCTGCGCACGAGCGTGGACGTGCTCACGCTCTCGGCGACCCCCATCCCGCGCACCCTGCAGATGGCGGTCTCGAGCCTCCGCGACATGTCGATCATCACGACCCCGCCGGTCGACCGGCGCGCGAGCCGGACGGTCGTGGCGAAGCACGACGAGACGGTGATCAAGGCCGCGATCGTGCGTGAGATCGATCGCGGCGGCCAGGTGTTCTACGTCTACAACCGGGTCGAGGGTCTCTACGAGCGCGCCGCGCGGCTCGCCGAGCTCGTCCCCACGGCGCGCATCGCGGTCGGGCACGGGCAGCTCAGCGACGCGGCGCTCGAGCAGACGATGATCGACTTCGTCGAGGGGCGATACGACGTCCTCTGCGCGACCGCGATCATCGAGAGCGGGCTCGACATCCCTCGCGCGAACACGATGATCATCGATCGGGCGGACATGTTCGGGCTCTCGCAGCTCTACCAGCTCCGCGGGCGCGTCGGCCGGTCGCGCGAGCGCGCCGTCTGTTACCTCCTCGTGCCGCCGCAGAACGCGATGACAGACGAGTCTCGCTCGCGCATCGAGGCGCTCGAGCGACACACGGACCTCGGCTCGGGGTTCCACGTCGCGTCGCTCGATCTCGAGATCCGCGGCGCGGGCGATCTCCTCGGCGCGGATCAGAGCGGCGTCGTGAGCTCGATCGGCTTCGACCTCTTCACGCGGATGCTCGACGAGGCCGTCGCGGAGCTCTCCGGCGAGACCGTGGCGCGCGAGGTGGACACCGACATCTCGATCGACGAGGAGGCCCTCCTCCCGGACGACTACATCGACGACGTCGGCGCGCGCCTCTCGCTCTACAAACGCTTCGCGGGAGCGGACTCGAGCGAAGAGGTGAACGACGTCGCGGTGGAGATGGAAGATCGCTTCGGCCCCGCGCCCGAGGCGGCGCGCAGGCTCGTGCGCATGATGGTCATGAAGGTGGAGCTGCGGCGGCTGCGCGTCCTCGGGTGCGACGCGAGCAAGCAGCGCGTGAACCTCCACATGTCCGAGGACGCGCCCGTCGACACCCCGAAGCTCCTCGCGCTCGTGCAGGCCAAGCGGAGCCCGTTCAAGCTCTCGCCCGACATGCGGATCACGAGGCGCTTCGCCGACGGCGAGGTGAAGAGCGCGCTCGACGCGATCGATCTCACCCTGCGCGATCTCGCGAGTTGCTTCCGCGCGACCGTTTGAAAGAATGCGGCATGGCGAACGCCCGCGGCCGGACCCTTCGACGCATGAAGCTGCTGCTCACGACCGCGAGCGCAGCGGCGTTGCCCTCCTGCGGGAGCGGGTACGGCGTCGTCGATCCGATGCCGCCACCCGCTGTCTGCCCCGGCGCGGCGACCAGCGTCACGGCCCACGCGCAGTTCGAGGCGCACGGCGCGGGGGAGACGCTGATCGCGATTCAGTTGCAGCCGTTATCGGTAGCGAACTTCACCTACGTCGACGATGAGCCTCTCGCGACGGGCGGCACCGTGGTGACCCACGGTCGGCTCGGCTCCGCTTACGAGGCGCGCATCCGCGTCGACTCGGGCGCGACGACGGCGACGCTCCAGGTGCCGTTCTCGTGCAGCTCCGGAAAGGACGGCGTCACCGCGACGATGACGTTCAAGCGCGTGGACCCCAGCGAGCCGATCGACGTGAAGATCACACAGCACGAGTGACGCCTCAGAGGTCCTTCACCACCCAACGCTCCCCCTCGCGGAGGAGCGCGACCGCGCCCCCCGACCCGTAGGACATCGAGGCCACTTCCCCGGCTTCGACGATCCTCTCGCCTTCGGCGAGCGCCTTCTCGATGGCCGCAAAGACGCTCTCCATCCTCTCGCGCTGAGGCCCTTCCCACGACTCTTTCAGGCTCTCTTCGGTGAGCGGATGCGGCCCCCCGCGCTCCTGGTCGGGGATGAAGTGCATCAAGAGGTCCCACCGGCGAGCGCGGTACGCGGCGACGAACGACCGGATACACGCGAGGGGCGTGGACTGGTCCACTTCGAGCGGAGCGCGCGGAGGCGCGGCCACCCGCGCGGAAGGGGACGCGCTCGCGACGGGCGGGGAGGCCGAAGCAGGCTCCGCCTCCGGCAGGACGTAGACGTACTGTGGCGACGCGGCGCAGCCCGCGAGTCCGAAGAGGAGAACGACGCGAGCGCCCCGCATGAACACCATGTGAGCCCTTGGTGCGCCCGTTGTCGACCCTGTAAGGCGGCCGGTCCTGCCCCGTTCCGGGTGCATGCCGATGCTCGCGCGTGAGGTCCCCATCGAGAGCCCCTGCCACGTCGACTGGTCGAGCATGACGAAGCG
This sequence comes from Polyangiaceae bacterium, assembly GCA_046351395.1. Taxonomy (GTDB): domain Bacteria; phylum Myxococcota_A; class Polyangia; order Polyangiales; family Polyangiaceae; genus CAYYKK01. Next base: position 463,110 of record JAXLYP010000002.1, on the reverse strand, counting down.
CGAGGCGACGCGGCGGTTCTGCGGGGAGTGCAAGAAGCACGTCCACGATCTCTCGACGATGACCGAGGACGAGGCCCGCGTGCTGCTCGCGAGCGCCGAGACGGAGGGCCTCTGCGTCCGGACGTTCACGAACGAGCGCGGCGAGCTCGTCTTCAGGAGCGGCGCGCCGGCCACGCGCCTCGCTGGCCCGGATGTGCCCGCATCGAGGCTTCGGCGCGCCGCGATCGGCGCGTTCGCGCTCGCCGCGCCGCTCTCGCTCACCGCGTGCATGGGGGCGTACCGCCCGCCGCCGAGGGCCGTCACCGAGCCTCCGCCCTCTGTGGAGCCCGCCCGCCCGCGCTCCGCGGAGCCGACGAACTCCGCCGCGCCAGCCCCGTCGGCGGCGCCCGGGTCCGCGGCGAGCGCGACGAAGGCCGCTCGATGAACCCATTTCGCGTGCTAGCCTGGGGGCGGTCGGCGTCGCGAAGGGAACGACATGATCAGTCTGGCGATCCTCATCGGTGTGAAGTTGGTGGGCCTCACGATTTTCTTGATCGTCCGAGCCGCGCAGCAGAACAACCAGCCCCCACGCCCGATGTTGCCGCCCCCCGGGCCCTACCCCGGGCCGAACTACAACCCGTACGGGGCACCCCCGCCCCCCCATCCCGGCGCGGCGTTCCAGAACCAGGGCTACGGCGTTCCCCCGCAGTACGGGCCCGGCGGGTACAACGCGCCCGGGCATCCGTTCGGCAACGCGCCCGCCTACGGCCCGCCCGGCCCGGGCGCCGCCTGGCCGCCGCCGGGCGGCCCGCAGCGGTGATCCTCACGGCGCCGCGGAGCTTCGCGCCCTCCTCGAGCGGACCAGAGCGGATCGCGGTGCTCGGGATCAAGACCGAGTCAGGCCGATCAGCCCGCGTTTTACGTACCGAAGTACGCGCAGTCCGCGGGGTACGAGATCGTGCCGGTGCCCGTTTACTACCCCGAGGTGAAGACGATCCTCGGCCAGCCGGTTTATCGAACGCTCGCGGAGATCCCCGGCGAGATCGATCTCGTGGACGTGTTCCGCCGCCCCGCGGACGTGGACGCACACCGCGCGGACGTCCTCGCGAAACGCCCCAAGGCCGTGTGGCTGCAGTCCGGCATCCGGAACGACGCGTTCGCGAACGCGCTCTCGAAGGCGGGGATCGAAGTGGTTCAGGACCGCTGCTTGATGGTCGAGATTCAGCGTCTCGGTAGGTGATGCGTGGGCGCGTGGCGCGGGCACGATCCGAGGGCTAGTCTTCGCGCGATGTGGGGTGGAGGAGCGCGGACGCGTGCCCGGAGGATCGCAGCGGGCTGCCTGGTGAGCGGCGCCCTCGTCATCGGTTGCAAGACCCCCCAGGCGGCGACGCCCTCCGGCGGGAAGCCGGTCGGCAGCGCGAAGGTGGGGAGCGGGGCCGCCGAGGATCTCCGAACCGTCCTCGGGCCGATGCTCGGCGGCGATCAAGATGAGCGAACCCGAGGGGGCGTCGCCGACCCGGGCGCCGACGGCGATGGCGAGAAGCTTCGCGAGGCACCGAAGGCGAAGGATGGGACGGGCTCCACGTCCCTCGAGAACTCCCTCACCATCGAGGAGATGGAGGACGATTCGGACGGCGGAGAGGACTCGAAAAAGGACGGCCGAGCGGGCCCGGAGCGTGCAGCGCCCCGATCGGCGACGGCCACGGGCACCGGTGAAAAGCTCAGCGCGGAGCAGGTCAACGCCGTCATCGACGCGAACTTCGAGCGGCTGAGCGCGTGCTCGGGTGGCGAGGCGATCGTCAGCCTCCGCGCGACCGTGAGCACGGACGGCAGGGTCATCGAGGCGAGCGCGATTCGCAGCACGCCGGACGATCCCCGCGTGCGGGACTGCGTCGCGTCCACGTTCCGGACGCTGGCGTTCCCGCGCGTCGCCTCCGAGTGGCCGACACGGCTGTCGTTCGACCTTCGCGTGGGTGGCTCGTGAGCCCCGGCGCCCGTGTCGCTGTCGGCGCGCTGCTCGCAGCGCTCGGCGCCGGGTGCTCTGCCGCGGCGTCGCCCGACGAACGGGGTCCAAATCGAAAATCGAGGCTCTCTCACCTCACGCTCGAAGAGGAGCCGGGCGATCAAGAGACGTCGAAGCCGCCGCTCGATCCGCCGAAACCCAACGACCATCGCCCCGAGACGAAGCCCCCCGTGGGCCACGCGACTGCGTCGAGCGGCTCGGGCCGACTGAGTCGCGAGAGCATCGAGGCCGCGCTCGGCGAATCCGAGCAGAGCTTCGGCCAGTGCACCGAGGTCTACAGCACGTTCGCGGCGCGCGTCATGGTGACCCCGAGCGGGAGCGTGAGTGAGGCGCGCGTCACCCAGAGCAACCCGGACGATCCGGCGATGCGGGATTGTCTGACCGACGCGCTCCGGAGGGTCCGCTTCCAATCGTCGAGCGGGATGGTTCCCCTCTCGTTCTCGCTCGCGATCGAGCCGGCCTTCTGAGGCCCCGGGTTCGCGCCTGCCCTGCATCAACGAGCGTGATCCCCAACACGAGAAGAGACATGACCGTCAAAGACGCCAAGAGCGCCAAGAGCGCCAAAGACGCCAAGAAGTGGCTTCTCCGCTTTCGTCCTTGGCGCCCTCGCGGTTCGTCCCCTCGGTCTATCGGGGTTCAGGAGCGGGCCGCCCATTTGGCGCTTCAGTCGAGGATCTGACCGAAGAACTGCGCGCAGCACCCCTCGTCGAGGCTGCACGTGAGCGTCATGTCGGAGCACTGACCGACGAGCACGCCGTTCTGGACGCAGTCGCACTGGAACCCCATCGGCGTCGCCTTGCAGGCCGCGTTGACCTTCGAGCCGAAGCACACGCCGTCGCACGAGCAGAACGAGCCGCCCCCTTGGCACTCGGCCGTGGTGCAGTTCCCGGAGCCCGCGCACTGTTGGTACGCGACCGCGACGGCGTCGCAGACGTTCGGCGCGACCTTGCAGTTTTGATCGGCGTTGTTCGCGACGCACGCGAGGTATTGCTCCGCCTGGGCCTCACAGCCCGGGGTGTAGAGCTTCTGACAGTCGGGCAGGCACGCGGGATCCCCGTTCGAACAGCCCGGGATCGAGCAGATCTTCTCGCACGAGGAGGGGATGACGGAGCCCGTCGAGGGCCCCGACGAGGCGCTCTTCGAGGACGTGACCGACGTCATCTTCGAGCCCGACGACTGGCTGCTGCTGCCCGTCCCGCCCGTGTTCGCGGCGCCGTCCTCGACCCACGTCACCTTGCCGCCACACGCGACCGCGATCGTCACGACGCCGAGGCACGCGCCGACGATCAGGAGGCCGCGCCCCGTGACCCGCTCACCGATCTCTTGCTGCTTCATCGACGCGAAGGAGACCCTTTCGCGCGCGGCGCGACAACTCCTCATATCTCGAAATCCACCACGCCCACGCTTTCCGAAGCGTCGTTCGTGCGGACGGAGAGCTCGGGCGGCTTCATCGCGACGCGGGTCTCGGGCGGGACCGTCTTCGTCATGAACACCGACCCCCCGACGACGCTCCCACGGCCGATGGTCGTCTCGCCGCCGAGCACCGTGGCGTTCGCGTAGATCGTCACGTCGTTCTCGACGGTCGGGTGGCGCTTCGTGTTGCGGATCACGCGGCCCGACGCGTCTCGCGGGTGGGAGATCGCGCCGAGCGTGACGCCTTGATAGAGCTTCACGTGCTCGCCGATGCGGCTCGTCTCGCCGATGACGACGCCCGTCGCGTGATCGATGAAGAAGCTCCGGCCGATCGTCGCGCCCGGGTGGATGTCGGCCCCGGTCCGCGCGTGCGCCCACTCCGTCATGATCCGAGGCAAGAGCGGCACGCCGATCATCCGGAGCTCGTGGGCGACGCGGTAGATCGAGACCGCGAGGAGCCCGGGGTACGCGAGGATGATCTCGTGCAAGTTCGTCGCCGCGGGGTCACCGTCGAACGCGGCCTGGACGTCCGTGATGATGAGCGCGCGCAGCTTCGGGACGCGGCCGAGGATCTCGCGCGCCATCCGCTTCGCCTCGTCCGCGCACGGCTCGAAGACGAGCCCGCACTCCGCCGCGTGGCAGAGGCACTGCTCGATCTGGCGCGCGAGCTTCTCCCGGAGCGTCGAGAGGAGCTGTCCGACGTGGTAGCCGATGTTCTCCTCCGTGAGCCCCTGCCGGCCGAAGTAGCCCGGGAAGAAGAGCTGGAGGAAGAGCTCGATGATGTCGACGATCTCGTCTCGCGAGGGGAGGAACTTCTTTCCGATGTGGTGCGCGCGGTTGTCCGAGCGATAGCTCTCGAGGACTCCTTCGACCAATTCCGTGAGATCGTTCGAGCGGCCCACGCCGTTCGGCGCGCGCGCCGCGGAGGACGGGGCTCCGCCGTCCGCTGAGTTCGCGCTCGCCACGGCTAGCCGGTCGCCTTCTCGACGCCGTCGAACATCCCCTCGAACAGCGGACCGCTGAGGTACCGCTCGCCCGCGTCGGGAAGGACCGTCACGATCGTCTTTCCCTTCGCCTCGGGCCGCATGCCGACGCGGATCGCGGCGGCGAGCGCGGCTCCGCAGGACACGCCGCTCAGGATCCCTTCTTCCCGCGCGAGGCGCCGCGCCATCGCCATCGCGTCCTCGTTCGTGACGAGCTCGACGCCGTCGATCACCGAGAGGTCGAGGTTCTTCGGGACGAAGCCCGCACCGAGGCCCTGGATTTTGTGGGGCGCGGGTTGGAGCTCGCGCCCCTCGCGCGTCTGCGTGATGACGGGAGAGTCGGCGGGCTCGACGGCAATCGACCTGATCGCCTTGCCCTTCGTGTGCTTGATGAAGCGCGAGACGCCGCTGATCGTGCCCCCCGTGCCGACGCCGGCCACGAAGAAGTCGATGCTTCCGCCGGTGTCCTCCCAGATCTCCGGGCCGGTCGTCGTCTCGTGGATCGCCGGGTTCGCGGGGTTCTCGAACTGCTTCATGAGCAGGAGCGTCGGATCGCTCTTCGCGATTTCCTCCGCTCGCGCGATGGCCCCCTTCATGCCGAGGCGGCCCGGCGTGAGCACGAGCTCCGCGCCGAACGCGATGAGCACCTTCCGGCGCTCGAGGCTCATCGTGTCCGGCATGGTGAGGATGCACCGGTAACCGCGCGCCGCGGCGGCGAACGCGAGCGCGATGCCCGTGTTCCCGCTCGTCGCCTCGACGATGCCGCCCCCTGGCTTGAGCACGCCGCGCTCCTCCGCGTCCCAGACCATGGCCGCGCCGATCCGACACTTCACGGAGTAGGCGGGGTTCCGGCCCTCGATCTTCGCGAGGATCGTGGCGGGCACGTCCTTCGCGATGCGGTTGATCCGAACGAGCGGAGTGCGCCCGATGCTCTTCGAGTTGTCGTCGTGGATGACGCCCATTGCGTTCGAGTCTACATCGTAGACTCAGCGGTCGCCGCTTCCTGAACCGACGGACGGGGAGCCGCACCCAACCGACGCCCCATGCGGGACCCTCGCGCGCGCCTCAAAGAGTTCTCGTTCATCGCCGCGGTTGGGGTCCTCGCGAAGCTGCGCAGCATCATCCTGGTCCCGCTGATGATCCGGGCGTTCGGGCTCGCGGACTACGGCAACTGGGTCCAGGTCATCGCGTCGACGTCCCTGCTCTGCGGGATCACCCAGGCGAACCTGCACACGACGCTGCTCCGCTACATCCCCTCCGCGGACGCGCGCCGCCGGGCCGAGGTCTTCTACAACGGCTTTTTTTGGGTGCTCGGCGTCGCCGCGGTGGCGGCGGTGCTCGTGATGCTCGTCCTCACGGGGCTCGCGGCGAAGTACCTCGAGCTACCCCCGAGGCTCGTGTTCCTGCTCGGGCCGCTGATCTTCGTCCGGGGGCTCTACCAGTTCGTCAACAACGTCTCGCGCGCGGACGGGCACATCCGCTTCTACACGCTCCTCGATGCCGCGCCCGCCGTGACCGAGATCTCCGCGATCGTGATCGGCGCCGTGTTCCACGCGAAGCTCGAGGTGTGCCTCACCGCGATGGTCGCGCTCGAGGGCGCGCTCCTCGTCGCGCTCTCCGCGACGATCATGCGCCGGATGACCTTCATCTGGCCGACGTGGACGGCGCTCCGGCCGCTCCTCGCGTACGCGCTGCCCGGGATCCCCACGAACGTCGGGACGTTCCTCCTCAACTCCGCGGATCGGTACCTCATCGGTGGGACGCTCGGGAGCGAGGCCGTGGGCGTCTACTCGGCCGCGTATGCGCTCGCGTCCCTCCCGTCGTTCTTCGTGCGACCGCTCATCATCGGTCTGCTCCCGAGGGCGGCCAAAGCGTGGGACGCCGGGGACAAAGCGGGCGCGATGAAGATGCTGAGGCGGAGCATCAAGGCGTACACGTTCATCGGCGTCCCTTCGGCGGTCGGGCTCGCGGTCGTGGGCCCGGACATCCTCGCGCTCTCCGCGGGGGCGAGCCGGCCCGAGTGGACCGTCTGGCTGCTGCTCTCGATCGGCGGTGGGACGTGGTTCCTCGCGCTCGTCCAGCTCGGCATCCACAGCTACTTGCTGGAGGAGCGGGTGGGCGCGACGGCGTGGCTCTACATCGGCGCGAGCGTCGTGAACATCGCGCTCAACGCCGCCCTCCTCGTGCCCCTCGGATTGATCGCCGCGGGGCTCGCGACGACCGTGGCGTACGCGGCGGCGTGCATCCCCGTGCAGCTCAACGCGCTCCGACGGATCGGTCCGGTGTTCGACGTCCGATCCACGGTCGTGGCGTTCGCGAGCGCGGGCGGGATGGCCGCGGTGGTGTGGTTCCTCCGTGGGCCGACCGTGCTGCGCGTGGCCGTCGCCGTCGCTGCCGGAGCGGTGATTTACCCCGCGGCGGCGTGGATCCTCCGGTATTTCGACGCCGAGGAGCGCGCGTACATCGGGGCGCTCGTGCGGCGAGGCCCCCCGAAGAAGCCGCCCGTTGAAAGCGCGCCCACGCCCCCATAGGGTCGCGCGCGATGCCCCGAGACCACGCCCGCACGCGTCCCTTCTCGCTCTTGGTCACGCTCGCGCTCGCGCTCGGCGCGTGTCGCGACGGAGGCGCGACGAGCGCGACCACCTCCACGGGTGGGGGCGCGACGACAGGAACGGGGGGCAACGGCGCGACGTCCACCGTCGCCGGAACGACGAGCGGCTCGACCGCCGCGTCGACGACCGGCGCGGGCGGTGGAGGCGGAGCGCCCGTCGTCCCGGCGTGCAGCGTGGAGGTTCCGCGCACGGTCCCGCTCGAGGCGTGGGCGGAGCCCGCCGCGGGTCAGGCCCCCTTCGTCGACGCGCTCGCCACGGCGAAGAGCTCGATCCGGGTGATGGTCTACCAGATGGGATACGGCCAGATCTTGGACACGCTGAAGCAGAAGGCGATGAGCGGCGTCGACGTGCGCGTCATCCTCGACGTCTCGCAGCAAGCGACGAACCAGAAGTACTTCGATCAGCTCACGGCGGCAGGCGCCTCGGTGCAGTGGAGCAGCGCGGACTTCACGTACATGCACGCGAAGGTGATCCTCGTCGACGGGGAGGTCGCGATCGTCTCGACCGGCAACTACCTCGCGTCGCAGATGGCCAAGGAGCGCAACTACGTCGTGCGAGACGCGGACCCGGCCGATCTCCAGGTGCTCGTCGGCCTGTTCGACGCGGACTGGGCGCACACCTCGCCCGATTTGTCGTGTACGCGGCTGCTCGTCTCCCCGGTGAACGCGCGCGAACGCCTGCTCGCGCTGATCGAGAGCGCGACGTCGACGCTCGACATCGAGTCGATGCAGTTCGCGGACACGGAGGTGCGCGCGGCGGTGGCCGCTCGCCACGACGCGGGCGTGACCGTGCGTGTGATCCTGGCGGATCCGGACTGGATCACCTCGAACACGGCCGCCGCGCAGTTCCTCTCGGATCACGGGATCGCTGCGCGCTACATGGTGACGCCCGACGTGCACGTGAAGGCGATCGCCGTGGACGCCGCGCTCCCGAGCGGGCGCGTCTACATGGGCTCGGAGAACCTGAGCTGGACGTCGCTCGAGAAGAACCGGGAGGTCGGGGTCATCGCGTACGAGCCGGCGGCGCTCGTCCTCGCGACGACGACGTTCGACGCCGACTGGGCGGTCGCCACGCCGTTTTGAGCCCGAGGCCCGCGCGTCGGCGTGAATCGACGGAGGGGTTCGGACGTCCTCCCTTCCTGGCTCTCGGGATCGAGGAGACATGAACCCGCGTCGAACCTGGTGCATTGCGCTCGCCATCCTCTCGGGGTCACACATGGGCTGCGCGGGGTCCCTGGCGGTCCAAGAGGGCGATGTGGAGGCAGCTCGGGACGCTCGGGCGGCGCCCCCCGCGCGCACGCGAGGGGCGATCGTCCGATCGCACGGGTTCACGCTCCCCGTCGCGTTCTGGAGGTTCGAGGAAGGCCTGTCCAACACGGCGGGAGACCTGTCGGGCCACGGCAACACGGGCACGCTCGTCGGCGCCGCGTGGAGCAGCGACGCGCCGCCGGTCGCGACGGATCGCTACGCGCTCGCGTTCGACGGGATCGGCTACGTCAGCGTGACGCCCTCGCCCTCGCTCACCCTCGCCTCCTCGCTCACGCTCGCCGCATGGATCAAGCCCACCGATCCCACGGCGGGCGGGACCGGCGCGACGCTCGGTGTGCTGACGCAGGCGCGGCCCAGCGGCGGCGGCGGCTACCGCCTCGGGGTCGAGGGCGGGAGCGCGAACTTCGGCATGAACAACGACCGATGGAACTGCTCCCTCAGCTCGGCGACGAAGCTCGTCGCGAAGCGGTGGACGCACGTCGCGGCGACGTACAACGGCGCGACCATGAAGATCTACGTCGACGGCGCGCTCGACGGGATGTCCGCGTGCGCGCATGGAGACCTGCTCCCTAGCCGAAGGCCGATCTTCATCGGGCGCGAGCTCGACGTGCCGGGGTGGCGACTGTTCGAGGGCCTCATCGACGAGGTGCTGGTCTACGACACCGCGCTCGACGACGAGGACGTCCGCACGATCTTCGATGGGCACCGCTGACGACGGCGCGGCGCCGTCAGAGGCACACCGAGATGTCGCTGAAGTCGATCTTCCATTCGCGGCACGTCGGCACACCGTTCGAACACGTGTTCGCGAAATCGATCAGCTTCGAGGGGCAGCTGCAGACCTTCACGTCGTCGACGAAGAGGTCGCACGATCCGGTGTTCCCAGCCGCGAGGACGGTGCACGTCTCGCGGAGGGCGCGCCCGTCCGCGAGGACGCCGGTGATGGAGCAGACATCCCCCGTCTTGCCGCACATCGCGATGGGTTGATCGAAGTCGAACGAGACGTCGGCGCAGTCGAGCGCTCCACCGCCGCCCTGACCGTCGCTCGTGCCCTGGACGAACGTCACCTTGCCTCCGCACGCGACGACGACCACCCCAGCAGCAGCGATGAGCGCGAGGCGGGCGTTCGGGCGAGCGAGTCGTCGCATCGACGGACGATCACCCAGCAGGACACGGAGGGCAAGGGAGCGAACGCGGGCACGCGGCCCTGAAGCCTCGTGCTTCGCTGGCGTCGCCGCAGTTCGGGAGAGAGCCTCCCGGATCGCTCGCGGAGAGGGACGCCGCGCCGTCGAAGCCGACATGCGGCGAGCGTGGACGACGCGGGGGACTCGCCGGGAGCAGCGGGCACGCTCGACCGCGCGCGGACCCGACGGCGAGCTCGGGCGGCGAGCGCAGAGCGAGATCCGAGCGCACCGGTCAACGGGTGACGTGCCGAAGGTCGACGAGGATCAGCGATATCGTCGCGAGCACGAGCGCCGCAAAGGCGATTCGGAGGACTCGATTGGGGAGCACGTTCGTGGACAGGGCGCCCAGTTGGGATCCGACGGAGGAGCCGATCAAGAGTGCGAGCGACAACCGCAGAGAGACATACCCGCGCAGGGCCTGCTCGAACGTCCCGACCGAGACGGTGACGAAGAGGAGCACCGTTCCGCCGCATCCTCAGAACGCCTCACGCGTGCTCGCTGCGCTCATCGTGCGATCGGGTAGCCAGCGGCGTTCCAAGCCAACATCCCACCGGAGAGGTTCATCACTTGGTCAAATCCCATCGCGACGAGCTCGCGTGCCGCGCGCGCGCTCCGCGCGCCGGAGCGGCACACGAGGACCACGGCGCGCTGGCGGTCCTCCCGCGAGAGCGCGGCGCCCAGCGTACCGAGTGGAACGAGACGCGAGCCCGCGATGTGACCGAGCTCTCCGGAGTACTCGTGGGGCTCGCGCACATCGATCATCTCCGCCGCGGCGAGGTGATCCTTCAGCGTCGTCGGCGGCACGTCGGCGTAGCCGTCCGGCCGGAGCGCGCATTCACGAAACAACGTGTTCATGTCCTCACCTCCTTCGTCGTAGAGCTCGCGTCGATCGTCCGCCCACACGCGCGGTTCGCGGGGACGGCGGTTGCGATCTTCTTCGGCGGCGGTAGACCGAGCGAGCCCATCAGCGCGATGAAGTCTTCGCGGGAGCGCCCCGTGACACGGGGGTTGTGGCGACGCTCTTCCCCGATCGTGGACCGAGCGAAGCCGCGATAGTCGTGCCCGGGGAGCACGATCGTTTCGTCGGGGAGTGCGAACAGCGTTCCCGTAATGGAGTCGTAGAGCGCGCCCGCATCCCCGTTCTGAAAGTCGCTCCGACCGCACCCGCGGACGAGGAGCGTGTCGCCCGTGAAGACGTGCCCATCGACGAGGTACGAGACGCTATCGTCCGTGTGACCCGGGGTGGGGAGCACCTTCACGAGGATCGTTCCGATGCGGACCTCGTCGCCCACGTCGACGGGGACATCGACGCACGGCGCACCGCGCCTCGAAGCCACCGTCCTCGCGCCGGTGCGCGCTCGGAGGAGGCTCGCCGCGGTCACGTGGTCTGCATGGACGTGGGTCTCGAGCACCCACTCCAATCGGAGCCCGAGCTCCGCGAGGAGCTTCAGGTCGCGGTCGTGTTGCTCGAGCACCGGATCGACGAGCGCCGCGGCGCGCGTCTCCGGGTCGGCGATCAAGTACGTGTACGTGGAGCTCTCGTGATCGAACAGTTGTCGGAGCAGCATGCCCGCTCGGAGTGCACGGCGAGTGCCACGCGACATCGAGCCCGCGAGCGCACCGTTTCTTCGAACGAAGCGGCCTTCGTGGGAAAGCGGTGAAACGTTTTGAAACGAGCTCTGAAACAAGCGGTCACGGCTTCTCGCCGCCGCTCAGCCCGGCCTCGCGCATGCGCCGCCAAAGCGTCACGCGGCTCATCCCGAGGACACGCGCTGCGCGTTCACGGTTGCCGCCGACCCGCTCGAGGACGGACGCGATTCGCGCCGCCTCCGGGGATCGGGCGGGCGCCGCGGCCGAGTCTGCGGTGCCCCGTTCGACGCGCGCCGGGGGCGTGGGGCCCGCGAGGATCTCGGGCGGCAGGTCCCCGGGGACGAGGATCGGGCCGTCACCGACGACGAACGCGTACGCGATCACGTTCCGAAGCTCGCGCACGTTGCCCGGAAAATCGTAGCGCTCGAGCCGATCCAGCGCTGCGGGGGAGATCTGCGCGACACGCCGTCGGCTCTTGGCGTTGAGCTCCTCGACGATCTTCCCGGTGAGCAGCCGCACGTCCCCCGGGCGTTCCCTGAGCGGCGGGAGGAACATCGGAATGACCCGCAGACGGAACATCAAGTCCGCCCGAAACCGCCCCTCCTCCACCTCCTTGCGGAGCGCGCGGTGCGTCGCCGACACGATGCGGACGTCGACCGGGATCGCCTTCCGTCCGCCGACCGGCACGACCGTCTTCGTCTCGATGACGCGCAGGAGCTTCGCTTGGAGCTCGAGGGGGAGCTCCGCCACCTCGTCGAGGAAGAGCGTGCCGCGGTGCGCGAGCTCCACGTGGCCCGGGACGTCTCGAACGGCCCCGGTGAACGCGCCGCGCGCGTGACCGAAGAGCTCGCTCTCGAGGAGGTTGCCCGGCAGCGCAGCGCAGTTGATGACACGCAGAGGGCCCGCGGCGCGCGGTGAGAGCGCGTGGATCGCCTGCGCGACGAGCTCTTTGCCGGCGCCCGTCTCTCCGCGGACGAGGACGGTCACGTCCTCGACGGCGACGCGCGAAAGCAGACGAAAGAGCTCCTTCATGGGCGCGCACTGTGTCCACATCCCATGGAAGCGGACCGCGCCGTCCGCGTCCGCGGCGGGCGCGTCTTCGAGCAAGAGCAACCACCCGGTGGGCGAACCGGCGCGTGCCCCGAGCGGCACCGATCGAACCGCGATCTGACGCCGCTCGTCCGCGGCGCCAGGGTGCCGGATGCGCGCCGTGACGGGGCGCCCCGCAGCGAGCGCCTCGGCGACCGGCCGGCGCGCGGCCCCTCCACAGAGGATCTTCGGGGCGCTTTCGCCGATCCGGATCGGGAAGCCGAGGAGCGCTTCGGCGCGCTCTGTGGCGAGCACGACCGAGAGACGTGCGTCGAGGACGAGCGCCGCGCCGCCGAGCTCGGCAAGCGCTTCGGCGACCGCATGCGGCGCGGCGTTGCGGAGCTCCTTCATCCGACGCGAGAGCCTAGCGCAATCGGGATCGGGACCGCGCGCGGGCCCTCTGTCCGTCGTCAGGGCCGAGAGCGCTCGGGCATCCAAGGCCAGCGCGTCAGGAGCGCCGGCGTCTTGGCGGTCGTCTCCCGCTCGAGGAGCATGCCCGCGATCATTGCGCCGACGAACAGGATGGCGGGGAACGCCCCAGCCGCCGCGGACGTGAGCGCCGGCCCTGGACAAAACCCACCGAGCCCCCATCCAGCGCCGAACAAAAGCGCGCCGGCGACCAGCCGCGGATCGGCGTCACGCCGCGTGGGCAGGTGGAACCGATCGTCGAACACCGGCGCGGCGCGGCGCCGCACCCAGCGGTAACCGACGACGTGTACGCCGATCGCGCCGACCATGACGAACGCGAGCGTGGGATCCCACGGGCCGCCCACGTCGAGGAAGCCGATGACCTTCGACGGGAGCGTCATCCCCGCGACCGCGACCCTGACGCCGAAGAGCAGACCCGCGAGGAGCGCGACGAGCCGGCCCGTCACTGTACGGTCCCCGCGATGTAGCGACCGCCAAAGACGACACCCATCCCCATCGCGATGAACGCGACGGTCGCGATCAGCGAACGCACCGAGAGTCGGCTCAGCCCCGCGACACCATGCCCGCTCGTGCACCCGCCGCCGAGCCGCGTACCGAACCCGACGAGGAGTCCGGCGACGACCGTCGTCCCCGCGCCCGCGATCGCGGGGCTCTCGAACGCGTTCGGCGCGACCATGCGCAGAGCCACGCCAGCGACCAAGAGGCCCCCGACGAACCAGCCGCGGAAGGTGCGCGCGCCATGGCTTGGGTCGAGCAGCCCCCCGAGGATGCCGGAGACGCCCGCGACGCGGCCGTGACTGAGGAGCGAGAGAGACGCGGCGAGACCGATGAGCGCCCCGCCGACGAGGGCGTTGAGCGGCGTGAATCGAGCGAGATCAATCGTCATGAGCGGTCGTGTTCCTAGGATTGGGTGGAGATTGGTTTGCGGTGGGTGAGGACCCGCGCTGCGACGAGCGCGACGGCGAGCGCAGCCGCGGCCACCGTCAGGCTCGCCTGCTTCGCCAGCATCAGGATCGCCATGGCGAGCACGAGCCAAGCGAACGCGCCGCGCAGACGTGCCGGCGACACACCTCGCCCGAGGCGCGCGCCGATGAGGCTCCCGCCGATGGCCGCGCCCGCGACGACGAGGACGAGCGCCCAGGGGACGGGGGTGTGATGCACCAGGTGCCCCCCGAAGCCGGCGGCCGACTGCAGCGTGATCACGAGGAGCGACGTCCCGATCGCTTGGCGCATCGCGAGCCCGCCGACCAGCGTGAGGGCGGGGACGACCAAGAACCCGCCACCTGCGCCGAGTAGGCCGGACACGAAGCCGACGGCGCCCCCGAGGAGCAGCGCGAGTCCCGTCGGCACGGCCCCCTCCCGCTCCGGGCGATCGCGGCGGGCGCGCATCATCGAGAGAGACGTCCCGAACATCACGAGGGCGAACCCGACGAGGAGCGCTCCGCCCGGGAGCACGCTCGCCGCGGCGCTCCCGCCGAGCGCACCCACCATCCCGGCGACGCCGAAGAGGAGGCCGACGGACCAGCGTACGTTGCCCTGGCGCGCGTGCGACACCACGCCCGCGAAGCTCGTGACGCCCACGACGAACAGGGAGCCCGCGATGGCCGACTTGTCGCCGACCCGGGCGACGTAGACGAGCATCGGGAGCGTCAGGATCGACCCTCCACCCCCGAGCAAGCCGAGCGTGACACCGATACCGAGCGCGAGAACCGCCGCGAGCACGAGCATGCGAATGGCCCTGTGCAGGCCGCATGCCGCCGGCCGAATCCGCGATATCTCGGGCCCGGAGAGCCCTCTCGCATTGTGCTCCGCGCCAACGTTTCAGCGTTTGTTTCAACGCGTTTCATCAGCGGGCGCGACCACCATCCCCCCGAGCACGTGGACGCGATCGGGAAGGGGCGCCGCCGCTCGCCCGAATCCACTGGCGGCGAGCGACGCTTCTCTCGATTAGAGTGATGCGGTGATCGATCTCGAGCTGACGGACGTCGCTCTTTCGCGGTTCGTCCGCGATCTCGACGCCCAGGCACCGCGGACGATCCCCGAGGGGCTCCGCCCCGACCTCACGCGCGCGACCCCGACCGACGTGGACCACGCGCAGCTCGCGTGGAGCAACCGCGTGATCGGGGAGTATCGCGGCGTCGTGATCTACACGGAGCTCCTCGCGCTCTTCGCGGAGCTCGCCGCGCCCTACGCCGCGCTCGCCGCGATTCAACGAATCATCGGGGACGAGCTGCGCCACACGAAGCTCTGCGCGGAGGTCGTCTCCTGGCTGGACGGCTGGTCGTCGCTCGAGGTCGAGCTCGAAGGCCAGCGCATGCCGCCGCACGAGGGCTCACCCGCCGCGCGCGCGCTCGAGATCGTGGCCCGCGAGCTCGTGCTCGTGGAGACCCACTCCGTGGCGACGCTGCGGGCGTACCTCCGCGCCGCAGAGGATCCCGCGATCCGCGCGGTGCTCGAGAGCCTCCTCGCCGACGAGGTGCGCCACGTCGCCGCCGGCCGCGCGCTCGAGGCGTGGATCGCGGAGCGCTACGACGATCCGCCGGTCCGCGCGGCGCGGGCGCGCCTCGACGCTCGCCTCCCCGAAGAGTGCGCTCACCTCCGCGCGGCGTCGCTCGCGCGCGCGACCGACGGGCCGGGGCGCGCGCTCGGGGCATCGCTGCGACCGGCGGACCTCGACGGCGACGGGGTGCCCTGATCCTCGGCGACGCGGCGGACGAGGCGGACGAGGCGCAGGTAGACCGTTCAGCCGAGGAAGTGCCCGACGATCATCTTCACGCCGAGGCCGAGCAGCACGACGCCACCGACGATGTCGAGCTTGCCCTCGAACGCTCGACCGAGGCGCCGGCCGAGGAGCAGCGCGGCGACGGAGAGGATCGCGGTCGTCGCACCGATCGTCGCGCAGGCGGCGCCGAGGGGGGCGTGCATCATCGGGAGCGTCACCCCCGCGACGAGCGCGTCGATGCTGGTCGCCAGGGCGAGGAGCACGAGCGTCGGGAGGGCGAACGGTCGAGGTATCTTTTCGTCGGCGTCGCCCGACGCACCCTCACCTTGCTCCTCGTTCTTCTTCGAACGCAGGTCGACGAGCGCCTTCAGCCCGAGCGCGAAGAACACGGCGGCCGCGATCCAGTCCCCCCACTGCGCCGCGAACGCACCCATGCGCTCGCCCGCGAGCGCGCCGAGCACGGGCATCCCCGCCTGGGCCCCTCCGAA
Organism: Polyangiaceae bacterium; assembly: GCA_046351395.1. Taxonomy (GTDB): domain Bacteria; phylum Myxococcota_A; class Polyangia; order Polyangiales; family Polyangiaceae; genus CAYYKK01. The sequence goes on along the minus strand of JAXLYP010000002.1, from coordinate 447,333 downwards.
GAGGAGCCCGATGAGCGCCGTGTCACGAAAGCGCACCTCGGGCGCCGCGAGTCCACGCGACGCGGCGGCGGCGGCGGCGTCCATCGCGAGCCCGACCGCTAGGAGCAGTACCGGGGCGAACCACATTCGACGGAGCATGCATGGCCCAGCTCTCACGGGTCGTCACGCACTCCTTTGGAGAACTTCAAGAAAGGGGCTCGCGGCGCGTGCTACGCCTCCCCTCTCGTGACGTTGTCAGGGCTGTTTCCATGGGTCTCGCTCGCGCTCGCCGCGGTCGTGACCCTCCTCGCCGGGCTCGTCCGTGGGCGGCCCTACGTCTTCTTCGTCGGCGTGCTCCTCGGCATCCACACCCTCGTGTCCTCCGCCATGGAGCCCGTCTTCGCGCGCGCGCTCGGCGAAGGCTGGCGCTGGGTCGCCCCCGTGTACGCGTACCTGCAGGTCACCGTGTACGTGAACTTCGCGCTGCTCGCGCGCCCGAGGCTGCGCTCCGTCGCGTACCGGGTCCTCGTGTCGTACCCGTCGAGCGTGTTCGTCGCGGCGACGTTCCTCGCGTTCCCGTGGGCCATCGTCGATGCCTGCGGGCTTCCCCCGTACGGGTTCTTCGTCCCGTACGTCGTCGCGCTCCTCGGCTTCGCGCAGAGCGTCGCCGTGCGGCGGGAGCACGTGGACCTCTCCCTCGATCGCGACCACGTGCCAACGCTCCGCCGCTTCGACGGGCGAGGCGCGCGCGCCTCGCGACCGCTCCGCGTCGTTCAAATCACCGATCCCCACCTCGGCCCCTTCATGTCCGAGGCGCGCCTTCGCGGCATCGTCGAGCGCGCCGTCGCGCACGAGCCCGACCTCGTCCTCCTCACCGGCGACTTCCTCACGATGGAGTCGCACGAGGCGCGCGACGCGCTCGCGCGCGCCCTCGGGCCGCTCCGCGCGCTCGAGGGACGCGTGTTCGCGTGCCGTGGGAACCACGACCACGAGGCGCCCGAGACCGTCGCCGGCGCGCTCGCCGACGTGGGGGCGCGGCTCCTCGTGGACGAGGCCGAGGTCGTCGAGACCGCGGCGGGCCCCGTGCAGATCGTCGGCATCGACTTCCACTTCCGCGATCGCGCGGCGCGCACGCGCGCCGCGTGCGCCGAGAACCCGCGGCGCGAAGGCGCGCTCCGCCTCGTCCTCCTGCACGACCCCGGCGCGTTCAAGTACGTCCCGGACGGCGACGCGGATCTCGTGTTCTCCGGACACACCCACGGCGGCCAGCTCGGCCTCGTGTCGCTCGGGCTCGCGCACACGTTCGTCAGCGCGTTCACGAAGATCCCCGATCACGGACTCTGGGCGCTCGGAAAGAACCGCCTCTACGTCCACCGCGGAACCGGACACTACGGGTTCCCGCTCCGGGTCGGCGTCCCCGGCGAGGAGAGCGTCCTCTCGATCCACGCGGCCGAGCGCTGATCGGCGGGCGCGCGCGGCGCGCCGACGCGTGCGCGCGCGCTCGATCGCGCGTCGTCGCCGCGAGGTGTCCAACGGGCGCGCGCCGTCCCGACTTCGGGGTGAACCACCCGAAAGGAGATTCGCCGTGTGCTCCATTCGCCCCGAGGAACGCGCCGAGATCGCGCGCTACCTGAGCTGCTCCAGAGTCATTTGCCGCGTCGCCTTCGAGGCGTACCCGGGAACTCTCTCCCGGGCCCAGCGCGTCCACGAGGCCTACCTGACGGCCTTCCAGCTCCTCACTCGCGGCATCGAAGGCCGACACGGCGATCACTGGCGCGCGCTCCTCTCGGGCGCGCGCCGCGAGCTCGATCGCGCCGTCGCGCCCGTCATCCGGGCTCGTCTCGTGGCGGTGTCGCGGGTCGCCCGAGGCACCCCCATCGCGTTGACCGCCGCGTGACGCGAGGCCCCTCCTCCGTCGTTCTCGCGGCGCCATAGAAACGCCCGCCCCCCGTTGCACGTATCCTGGAGCGCGATGCCCCGAGCCCTCGGCCGTCCGCTGATCGTCCTCGGTCTCGTCGCGCTCGCGCTCGCGTGGAAGCAGAAGGCCTACGCGTGAGGCGTGGGTGCCCCTGTCGGTGCGACGGGGATCGTGGCGTGCTCGAGCGGGAAACCAGGCTCGGAGGGCTCCTCCGCGTCGACGTTCCACGCCTCGGTGACGGGGGGCTACTCCTACACCGACCTCGTCTTCTTCGACGGCGCGGAGATTGGGTTCTCGAAGGCGTCGGTGCTCGCCTCGAGCGATTTCCTCCTCTCCTCTCGCGTGCTCCTCTCCGTCGGCGCCGGAGGCGTGTTCTTCGGTGAGCTCGCGCTGCCCCACGCTTCGGATCGCTCGCTCTCTCCGGGCTGGATCGGGTCCTTCGCCGCGACGTTCCGCGTCGTCGAAGACAAGGGCTACGTGCCGTACGTCCTCCTCTCGGGATCCGCCGGCGTGCTCCGCGCGGCGATCCGCGAGGAGCCGACCGATCGGCCCGGCGTGCGGGGCACGTACACGGGCGTGGATCTGCGGTTCGGCGTCACCGTGGGCAAGACGTTCGCGAACGTCGTGAGTCCGTACGTCGCCGCGCGCGTGTTCGGAGGCCCCGTGATCTGGAGCGAGGGAGGTACGGACGCGCTCGGGTCGGACCTCTACCACTTCCAACCCGCGGTCGGGCTCTCGCTCGTGCTGCCCGCGCACATGGATCTCTTCGCGGAGGGTCAGCCGTGGTTCGAGCGGGGCTTCACCGTCGGCGTGGGTCTTCGGAACTGATACCCTCGGACGCGATGCGCCCGCGTGTCGTGCTGCTCGGTGCCCTCCTCGCCCTCTCCACGAGCTGTGCGGTCGATCGCGGCGCACGTGAGGCGGACGAGGGCGCGCGCGCCGCCGCCCCGATCGTCAACGGGCAGAACGACGACGGTCACCCCTTCAGCGTCGCCCTGACGACGCAGGGCCAGGCGTTCTGCTCCGGGACGCTGGTCTCCCCCACCGTCGTCGTGACGGCCGCGCACTGCATTTTCCCGGGGATCGGCATCGATCCCCCGCAGGTCATCGAGGTGTTCTTCGGGAGCGACGTGAACGGCCCCGGGGACTTCGTGAGCGTGGTCGACGGCCAATACTTCGCGACGTTCAACGTGAACAGCCCGAGCGCGGACAATGACGTCGCGGTGCTCCGGCTTTCCGAGGTCGCGCCCGTCGCGCCCATCCGCATGGGCAAAGCTCCGTCCGCGAACAAGGACGTCACGCTCATCGGCTTCGGGATCACCTCCGCGAACGGGAGCGGCGCGGGTGTGAAGCGCGTGACGGACGCGACGGTCGAGCTCCTCGCCCCGAAGACGTTCCAGATGCAGCTCCTCCCCGGAGGGACGTGCAACGGCGACTCGGGCGGGACCGCGCTCTTCACGGAGGCCGACGGCTTGCCGTCGTTCGTCGGCATCCACACCCGGAGCGACTGCGCGAACTTCATGCTCGACGAGCGCGTCGACAAGCACGTCAAGGACTTCATCCAGCCGTTCATCGACGCCGACGCCACGTGCGCCGCAGACTTCGGCTGCGCGAAGGGGTGCCCGGCGCCGGATCCCGACTGCCCGTGCGCGGCCGACGGCTTCTGCACCGCCGCGTGCACGACGCCCGACGACGATCCGGATTGCATCGATCCGTGCGCCTCGAACGGCGTGTGCGACGCCGCGTGTACGGCGACGGATCCCGACTGCCCCGTATGTGAAGCCGACGGGACGTGCAACGACGCATGCGCCGCCGATCCGGACTGTGGCGCGGGCGGCTCCGCCGCGACGACGTCGACCGGAGCCTCTCCGAACGACGACGGGACGCACACTGTCACCGAGTGCGACTGCCGGATGGGCGAGACCGCTCCGGAAGGTTCGCAGGTGCTGTGGCCCCTCGCTGCGGCGATCGGCGCGCTCGCCGCGCGGCGACAGCGCGCGCGGCGAGAACCGCCCCCGTGAGATGCGCATCGCGGCCCTCGAGATCCCGGCCCGGTGGGCGCAACCCGAGCGTGCGTTCGAGGACGCCGAGCGGCTGCTCGGAGAGGGCCCGCGCGCCGACCTCGGGCTCTTCAACGAGCTCGCGCTGACGAGCTACGTCTCCCCGAGCGGCGACTTCGACCTCACCGCGTTCGCCGAGCCGTTCGACGGCCCCACGCTCGAGCGGGCGCAGCGGCTCGCGCACACGAGCGGATCGGCGCTCGCTTTCCCGCTCGTCGAGCGCGACGGGGAGCGCCTCTTCAACACGTGCGTCGGCGTCGCTGCGACGGGTGAGGTGCTCTTCCACTACCGCAAGCGCCACCCCTGGTTCCCCGAGACCTGGGCCTCGCCGGGCGAGAACCCGACGGCGGAGTTCACCCTCGCCGGCGCGCGACTCGCGCTCGCGATTTGCTACGACGTGCACTTTCTCGCCACGGAGAGCCGAGGCGCGCTCGAGCGCGCCGATGTGCTCCTCTTCCCGAGCGCGTGGGTCGACCTCGGCACCACGGCCGATCTCCGCGCGCCGATCTTCGAGGAGCTCGCGACCTCGTTCGACGTCGTCATCGCGAACGCGAATTGGGGGCCCGGGACGCCGCGCGTCGGAGGTCAGGGTTCCTCTCGCGTGGTCGGTCCGCGCGGCGAGATCGCGCGCGCCCGCTCCGCGCGAGGCGCGGCCGCGCGGGTCGACTGCGTCATCGAGATCTGACGCGCGAGAGGCGCTCCACGACGCGCCGATAGCCGACGGGGAACGCACGCGCGACCCAATCGATGACGTACGCGTCCGGGCCGATCAACAGGCGAGGCTGCTCGGCGAGGATCGCCCTCACGATGGCCTCCGCCGCCGTCTCCGCCGTCGTCCGCGCCATCTTCTCGAAGCGCCGCGCGGCGGTGTCCACGTCCGTCGCGTGACCGACGGCGTCCTCGTAGTGACGGCCGCGCTTGACGATGTCCGTCTTGATGCCGCCGGGGTGGACGCACGTCACGCGCACGTTCGTGCCCGCGAGCTCCTGGTCGAGCGCCTCGGTGTACCCGCGGACCGCGAATTTCGCCGCGTTGTAAGCGGCCTGCGTGGGCACCGCGATGATGCCGAAGACGCTCGACGTGTTCACGATGTGCGCCTCTGGCTTCCGCTTGAGCTGCGGGAGGAACGCCTTGCAGCCGTTCGCGACGCCCCAGAAATTGATGTTGAACAGCCACTCGAAGTCCTCGTCGCGCATCTCGGCGATGGAGTGGGAGAGCGACACGCCCGCGTTGTTCACGAGGACGTCCGCTCCGCCGAGCGCGTCCTCCACGTGCTTCGCCCACGCGTGGATCGCCGCTCGATCCGCGACGTCGAGCCGCCGCGCGTCCACGACGGCGCCCGCCTCCGCAGCGCGCGCTGCGGTGTCCCGCACGCCGGGCTCGTCGATGTCCGTGATCGCGAGGCGCGCCCCGCGGCGCGCGCAGGAGAGCGCGAGCGCCCGACCCATGCCCGCCGCCGCCCCGGTGATCGCCACGAGCTTCCCGTCGAGTGTCTTCATTCGCGCGGGCTTACCACCGCGCAGCCCCGGAAGAGAGGCCGAACGCGGCGGAACGCGACGCTCCCCGGGGCGTCGCAAAGGGCCGCGCACCGGACTTCTCCGTACGCCGCGCTACGATTCGGCGGATGAAGGGAGTCGCGCCGTGCGTCGGGATCGCCGCGATGACGCTCGCCTGCGCGGCGTGCCTCACCGAGGTCCCCGCACCCGCGCTCGCGCCGGCACCCCCAAAGGGCGACGAGGCGATCGCCGAGGGGCGCCTCCTGCCGCTCACGCAGGCGCCGCCGATGACCGGGCCGAGGCGCGCGGAGGTGACCGCGATCCCGTTCGACCTCGCGAGCGTGCCCGAGATGGAGCCGGCCGAGGTCGAGCCGAGCGCGGGGTTTACGCTCTACACGCAGGACGTCGACCCCGTGTGCGAGAGCCCCGCTCGCGGGCGCAAGTACGTCGGCATGGGGATCCGGGGCGAGCTGCAGCCCCGAACGGTGTTGCAGGTCGGCGCGGCGCATCCCCCCTTCGCCCGTCTCGACGGGACGTGGGACGGCGCGGACGACGTCCTCGCGACCGCGCGCCTCAACCGGGGCGCCGCCGTGTGGACCGAGATCGTGCCCGTCGCTCACCGCGACGCGCTCGACGTCGCGCGGTACGAGGGAGGGATCGACGACAGCCGCTGGCACGCCGTCGCGCGGTCGAAGCTCGTCGTCCGCGCGACCGCGCTCGTGCCCGGGGCGATCTACGCGTATCGCCGCGCGGGCGTCCTCGGGGTCGTCGCGCCACCCGCGGTGTGGACGAGCTGGTCCGAGGAGTACACGCCGACCTCGCCGCGCGAGCGCTTCACGCTCGTGGAGATCCCTCTCCGCGCCGGGGAAGGCGGCAGCGTGACGATCACGTACGAGCGGGCGCTCGCGGCTGCGCTCCACACGATCGTCGCGACGGCGGAGGGGAGGCCGGTCGCCGCCCCGGACGCGTTCGACATCGCCTCCGTGGAGGTCGTCTGGCCGGCCGGGGGAGCGCCGGAGCTCACGGTGTACGCGGGGCCCGCGCACGGACGGCTCGAGGATCTCGTGCCGTCCGGAGGCGCGCGGGACACCCCTCACTGCTTCGAGTCGGCTCCTTTTTGAGCTTTGCGCCTCAGGCGCGTGCGGGCTCGCGCGGCGACGGCAGCGCGATCATCTGGTCGCGCCGCGCGGCCTTCATGATCTCGCTCGACCCCGTCGCGACGATCCATTGGTTGTCGTCCCCGATGGAGACGAGCGCCTCGAGGAACCGCGCCTGATCGGCGACGTGGACGTGGAGCTCCGGGCCGTCGAGCAGGATGATCGAGCGCGACAACCCGAGGCGCACGATCGTGCCCGCGAGGAGCAACGCCTGCTTCTGCGCTTCCGACAACTGCTGCGCCCCCACCATCGAGCCGTTCGCGCGCTCGAACGCCAGCATCGGCCGACCGTCCGGACCGGGCTGGGCGCCGCGGAGCCGGAGCTCGGGGACGAGCTTCGCGAGCGCGGCGCGGAAGCGGGCGAGCGAGTCCGGCGCATCCAGCCCGAGCAGCATGCCGCGCGTCGCCGTCTCCTCCAGGGCCTTCGCGCCGTCCGCCGTGGAGAGCTGGAGGAGCGCCGGGATGAGCCCCGCGTATTTGTTCGGGGTCGACGAGAAGCGCGCGATGCGCTCCTCGTCCGGGGTCGTGACCTCACCGAACGGGGGCAGCACGCGGCCCGCGGGGAAGTACTCGATCTTCCACGACGCCTCGCCGAGCGCGAACCGCTCGAACAGCGTGCGCACGGGGCGTTTGACGTTCACCGGCTCGCCGTCGTCCCCGAGCGGGAACGTGATCGAGAGCTCGTTCGAATCGAGCTCCGCGGCGTCGCGCTCCTCGTCGGTGAGGACGAACGTCCCGCCGAGCGATCCGCTCACGTGCCCCCGCTCGAGCATCCCGAGGGGCGGGGACAAGTAGGCGCCGACCAGCTCCTTCAGCGCGACGACCGCCTCGAGGAGCCGCGTCTTTCCGGACGCGCGGACCCCCGCGATCAGGGTCAGGACGTTGGGCGCTCGGCTGGGCGCGAGGAACGAGTACGACCCGTCCGGCACACCCGCGAAGTGAACGCACTCGAGCTTCGCGATCTTCATGGCTGGTTCCCCCCGACGCTCTCAGTTCAAGTTGATGGTCGAGCCCTTCACGTTGCACGTCCCGCCCGACTCGATGTTGATCTGGCCAGACGCCTTGATGTTGATGTTGCCCGCCGCTTTGATCTCGATGTCGCTCTCCGACATGGTGATGGACGTCCCCTTCGTGTGGAGGTGGATCGATCCACCGGAGATGTCCCACGAGCCCGCGCTGCAGTTCGCCGCGCGATCGATCTGCCAGCGGAGGTTCCGCTTGAAGCGGATGTGGACGTCCTTCTCGACGACGACGTCGAGCGTGTCGTCGAGGTTCACGGTGGTCGCGCCCTTGACGTGGATCGACTCCGTGCCGCTCACGTCCTGGCTGTAGTCCCCGCCGACGGTCGAGCTCTCGTCCTCCTGCGTGAGGTCGGTGCGGTTCTTCTCCGCGCGGATTTCGAGGCGCTCGTCGCTCGGTTTGTCGTCCATCAGGATCTGGTTGAACCCGTCCCCGCCGACGGTGCGCGACTTCCAGATCGAGACGGTTTTGTCGGGCTCCGGGAGCGTGAGCGGGGTCCGCGCCACGGCGTTGTGCACGCGGCCGACGACGATGGGCTGATCGGGATCGCCCCCGTCGTACGCGATCAACACCTCGTCGCCGATGCGGGGGAGCGTCACGAACCCGCGGTTCGCGCCCGCCCAGCCCTGGGAGACCCGCACGCGCCGCGTGGGCTCACCCTTGCGCTGGTCGCGCCGATCCCAGACGAACTCGACCAGCACGCGACCGTACTCGTCGACGTCGATCTGACCCTCGTCGAGCGACCCCACCACGAACGCGCTCTCGGGGCCGACGGCGCGCGGCTTTCGACGGCGCGTCGGCGCGTATCCGGCGGCCACGCGGACGCACCGGAACGAGTACGAGCGCCGCGGACTCCCCGAGCCGGACGCCGCGCCCGCGCCGAACGGGAGGGGCGCGCCGTCGTCGAGCTGGATGCGCGCGCTCACCACGAGGAGCTCCCCCGTGGTGTCGCTCCTCGGGTGGTCGTCGACGAAGAACCGCGTCCCTGGGAGCATCGCGAGGTTGGTCTCGCACGCGATGACGCGAGCGCCTCCGCGCAGCGCCACGAGATCCTTCTTCGCGATCGCCTTGCCCGCGCCCCCGTCGTTGAATCGGCCGACCTCGTAGCCCTCGTGCGACAGCTGCTGCTCCTTCGCGTAGGGCGAGTCCCCGCTCGCCATCTCGGCCTTGCCCTCGAGCGAGACGGGGTTGCCTCGGGACATCTGTGGGTGCTCGAAGTCGTAGTCGCGGAGCCCCACGGCCCCGGGCGCGTACGCGTCCTCGAGGCGGAGCGCGAGCGCGACCGGCGTGGACGGCTCGAGCCCGCTCGGCGGGTGGTACGGGAGGCGGAACGGCAGCGTCGGCGTGAGGGACGCGACGTCGTCCACGATCACGAGCGCGCTGCTCTTCGCGGGATCGAAGTACGACACGAGGTGCTCGTCGGCGAGGACGCGGTAGACGAAGTCGTGGTCCGACTCCTCGTACTGCGCGGTGTACTCGCGCGTCGGGTGGGAGCTCGCGAGGTGGACGACGGGCGCGTCGATCACCGCGCCGTACGCGCTCAGCGTGTCCTTCACCGCCGTCACCGCGTCCTTGTTCTGGTGGATGCGGCGCCCGGAGCGGTGCGCGGTGTAGAACATCGACGGGCCGAGGATCACCTCGTAGTACGACGCCATCTTCCCGTCGGGCGCGCGGAAGCTCGAGAGCTGGCGCACCGCGCGGATGACGCCCGGGATGCGGTCGACGTGGGGCTCCCCCTCGAGCCAGAGCTCCGCCCGCTCGCCGATCAACGTGTGCGGATCGATCGCCGGATCCGTCGAGTGGACCGTCATCGTCACGTCGAAGAGCGCCCCTAGCGAGGCGCTGATCATCGCGCGGTGCACGATCGACCCGGGGATCGGCCCGTCCTGGCCCTTGTCGGGAAAATGGAGCGAGAGCGTCGTCGGCATGCGGAGAGGCTACGCCCCTCTTCGGCGGAATGTCCCCGCTGAAAGCGCTCCGCTTGTACGTCCGCGAACCGTCTGCTAGCGCTCGGACATGCGGCGGGTGGAGAAGGTCGAGAGCGTCGAGGATTTCGCGACCCTCTCGGCGTACCTCAGCGATCCATTCTCGGATCGGGCCGCGCTCCTCGCCGCGGCGTCGCTCGACGAAGCGGCCTTCGAGGAGCTCCGCCAGGGCTACACGGAGCGCCTCTCGAAGGCCGCGAACTCTCCTCAGAAGCAGGAGCTCTGCGCGCGCTTCCGCGCGGCGTTCGAGGCCGCGCGGAGACAGCGCGTCGAGCCCCCTCCGCCGGCGAAGACGGACAGCGTCCCTCCGCCGCTCGCGGCTCCCCCCGCCGCCCCTCCCCTCGGCACGGATTCTCCGCGCGAACCCGCGCATACGCCGAGCTACTTGAGGCAGGACGCGCCCGCGATGCGCGGGATGCCGAGCCACATGATGGGGGCGCCGCTCCGAAGCGCCTCGCCCATGCCGAGCGCCGCAGTGTCCGGCCACGCGCCCGTGGCACCCGAGGCCTTCGTCGCGCCTCCGCCGCGCGTCATCGCCCACCCGCCGCCGGCCGCGCCGGCCGCAGCGCAGCCGCCTTCCACCCCGCCGGCCGTCGCGCCTCCGCCGTTGATCTCGATCGGCGCGGTGCCGGTCGCACCGCTGATCCAAATCGGCGCGCCGAGCCCAGCGGCGTCCCCGTCCGCGAGGCTCCAGGGCACCGCGCTCCTCGACGGTCCGCTCCCGGGCGTTCGCGAGGCGATGTCACTGCCGTTCAAAGAGGGCGCGGCGCCCATCAAGCCCGCCCCGTCGCCCAAGCCCGTGAAGTCGATTTCGACGGGCACGAGCATGTCGGCGGAGGGCATGCCGATCCACTCTCTGCCGTTCAAGGGAGGCGCCGCCCGCCCGGAGGGCAACCTCACGGGTTGGACGGTGGAGCGCTACGCGGAGCTCTGCATCGATCTGTCGATGTCGGGTCGCCCTCGCCCCGAGGTGCTCGGCGGATACGGCCTCGACGAGGCCCGGTTCAAGTCCCTCGACGGCTACTGGGAGGCGACGATCGCGAGCGACGTCCGCCTCCAGAAGACGTGGGCGGACGCGTGCACCCGGCGCCGAGCGGCCTTCGCGAAGCGCTGAGGGATCCCGCATCAGCGAGCGACGCGGTCGCACTCGGGAGCCTCGAGGACCTCGGTCAGGACGCCCGCGAACGCGCTCGCGACGTCGCGCAGCGCGGCGGCCTCCTCCCCGTCGTCCGGCCCCATCGCGTCGGATACCGCGAGCGTCACCGCCCCTCGCTTCGCCTCGAAGTACCCCATGTCCACCCTGAGGCTCGGGATTCGATCCGGGTGCTCGAGAGCGGACCTCATCGCGTCGACCCGGAGCTCGTTCGCGAGCGCGCCGAGCGCGCCGTCCGCCGGCAGAGTCGCGGTGCACTCCTCGGGGACGCGCGCGAGCGCGCGCTCGCGCACGAGGTGCACGCGACGCGCGTCGAAGTCGATCTCCAGCCGGTCGGTGATCTGTCCGGGCTCGGGCGGACCGCCGCGGAAGCGCATGAACGACCAGGTCCCGAGCGCGTCCGCCTGCGGGGCGGGATCCGTCGGCGACGCGCGATGGGACGCGCACCCGACGAGGAGCGCGACCCCAGCGACGAGCCCGATATGCTTCCGAACAGGAATGAGCGAGTGGAGCGGTCGGGTCATCGGGGGCGTGGGCGGCGCGCGCTATCGCCTCGGCGCGCGCCTCGGTTCTACGCTCTATCGCACGACGCCCCTCCCCTCCGCGAGCGGGTACCGCGGCACGACCGTGCTCCCCGCGGACGGGACGCCGTCGGACGCGGACGCGCCGCTCGTCACCAAGGTGCTCGCGGTCGCCCCGAACGCGCTCGCGAGCGACGCGCTGCGATCCGGCCTCGAGCGGCACGTCGACGGCCTCCGCCGCGTCGCCTCGCCCTTCGTCGTGCCCGTGCGCGATCGCGGGGTCGTGGACGGGCGCCCGTTCGTCGTGATGGACGCGTGCGCCGGAGAGGACGCCACGCGCCCGAGCGGGCCACGAGGCCCCGTGGCGATGGAAGTGATCGCCAAGGCCGCGAACGGCCTCGCCGCGATCCATGCCGAGGGCGCGCTTCACGGCGACGTTCGGCCGAGCCACTTGATGGTCGCCGGAGCCGGCGCCCGCTGGGTGGGCTTCGGGTTCGCGCGCCCGACGTTCAACGTGTTCACCCGCCGTCAGAACCTGACGATCGTCGCTCCGTCTCTCCCGCACTGGGCGAGCCCCGAGGAGCTCGCGGGGCACGAGCGGGACATCCACTCCGATCTCTGGGCCCTCGCGGCGACCGCGTTTTGGCTGCTCACCGGGGCGTTCCCGTTCGACGGCCCGAGCCCGCTCGCGATCGCCGAGCGGGTGTTCCGAGGGGAGCGGGCGCGGGCGGGCGCGCGGTGGGATGCGGTGTTCGACCGGGCGTTCGCGACCGATCGACGCGTCCGGTTCGACCGCGCCCTCGACCTCGCGAGGGCACTCACGTCAGGGGCAAGCTGACTTCCAATCCGTCGTCGGGGCGACGACTGTCGCCTTCCCCGTGCGGAGGAACGTGTCGAAGAAGCAGCTGTATTGTCGCTTCACGTCGTCTCGATGGGAATAAATCGCGTGCGGATCGTACGGCCCGTCCGCCTCGGATTGGACGACGACACCCGTGTACGCGGCACCTCCGTCGCTCGAGAGATTGTCTGTCACGGGAGTCGGGACGATGCCGCTCCGCCCCGCGAGCGCGAGCGCTTCCTGCATCGTCGGCCAGACGATCTCTCCGGTCTCCTCGTGGCCATACGCGAGCGCGACGGCGTCGTAGGTCGGCGTGGGAAAGAACGAGTCGCCGATGGAGGTGGGCTCGTAGACGGGGCGGACCGGGTGCCCCGGGAGGGGGTCGCGCGCGAGGCGCGGCATGTAGACGATGGGGTCGGCGGGCTCGAGCGCGGCGGCGCCGATCGAGAGGACGGGGTGGAGGAACGTCAAATCGCTCGGTGTCCCGAGCAGGAGCTTCAGGAACCCGGGGATCACCCCGTTGCGCAGGGGCGTCTCGAGGATGAAGTGCGTCCAATGGCCGCCCGCGCCCGTCGGGACCGCGGCCCGGAGGAGCGGCTCCGTCGCGCCGATGAGGTTCGTGTACATTCCGCCCATCGACCAGCCCGTCACGAGCAGCTTCGTCGGGTCGAACTTCACGGCCGTTTGACCTGCGGGCAACACGACGCCCGGGCAACCGGACAATGCGCTCGCCGGGATGGAGAGCTTCGTGAGCGCCTCGACGAAGAGGCGGCCTTCCATGACCCCTTGGCGGAACGTGTCGCGGAGCGCCGCGAGGTTGTTGATGTTGATGTACGCCGTCGACTCGGCGCCCGGCAGGCGCTCGGGGTTCACGGGCATGGCGAACCCGGCCATCGCGATCCCCTTCGTCGCATAGGGGAACGCGGGCCCGTAGACCTTCCCGAAGGAGTCGTCGTACCGGACCATCTCGATGCTGTCGCCGCCCGATCCGTGGATGTTGAGCGCCATGGGGAACCCGGCGTCCGGCATGGTGGTTCGAGGGACGACGATCGCGACGGGCGCGGTCTCCTTGCGCTGCTCGATGGGCGCGCCGCTCGCGTCGAACGCGAAGAGTCCTTCGGTGTTGAACGGCGGAGTCCCCTCTTGGAACTGAGGCAGCGAGACGGAGCCGCGCAGGACGCAGAGCTCCGGGTAGACCTCCATCGGGTCCAGCGTCAGCGCGTCGATCGTCACGTCGTACTTCGCCTTCACGCCGTCCCCGAGATCCGCGGTCTCGGCGACGACGTTCCCCGTCGTGAAAACGGTCGCCGCCGCGACGCTCCCGCGGGCGATCCCCTTCGCGTCCAGGGTCTCGCGGAGCTCCGCGTAGAGCGCCGCGAGCGCGGCGTCGCCGCCGCCGCCGAGGACCGCAGCGAACACTGGCTCCACCGCGAGCGGCGCGCCGGAAGCATCCTTCGCGTTCGTGCTCACGACGACCGCGTACGTCGTCTTGGGGCGAAGAATGAAGCCGGGACGAGGCGCGACGGCGAGGACGTGCGGGGGCGTATAGGGGTCCTCCTCCAATGTCTGCGTCACGACGGGGACGAGCTTGCCGCGATCGGGAGAGTCGGCGTCGACGTCCATGAGGAGGATCGGGGACGCGGGGTCCGCGGCGACCACGTCGTCCGCGACGCGAGGGGCGAGCGCGCCCGTGAACCTCAAGAACGCGACCGGGATGACGGGAAACCCCTTCGCCTGCTTCGCCGAGGCCGCGAGCCCCGTCACCATGGGCACCGCGGACGGGTTCGGGAAACCGTCGAGGACGGGGTGGCCCTCCGCGTCGAGGCGCCGGTCACTCGGATACGGCAGGTCGTAGAAGTGGGCCGGGTCCGAGAGGTTCGCCGCGGGATCGAAGACGAACGCGACGCCCGCCTGCGGCGCGGGCCCGTCGGTGCCTCCGTCGTCACACGCGGCCGCGAGAGCCACCAGCGCGGCCGAGGCCGCGACGCGAAGAGAGATCCTCATGCGGCCTTCATTTTACACACGTTTGATGAGCGGCCGGGGCGAGGCGGTAGGCGACCGAGTTCGCGGCCGGGCACTCCTTCGCGATGAGCGCCTTGAGATCCCTCACCTCGGTCCACTCGAGGCTCATCGCCGGGAACACGAGGGGGATGGTCGCCTCATTGTCGATCTTCTCGGTGAGCCCGGGGAGGAGCCCCTCGCCCTGCGTCCAGAGCTTGTCGAAGTTCTGCTCGTACGTGTCCACGAGATCCGCGAACTCGGGGCCTCGGAGGAGGAACAGGTTCTCGAACGTGTTGTGCTCCGCGTTGTCGCTCAGGTTGTAGCTCCCCGTGTAGAGCGCGTCGTCCACGATGAAGATCTTGTCGTGCATCTGCGCCGCGTAGCTCGCGTCCCAGCGGTACGCGTAATACTTGTAATGGACGTTCGCGCCCGCGAGCTCCACGTCCCGGCCGTAATAGTAGTCCTTGTCGATGCAGGCGCGCTGCTTCGCCTCGGTGTTCGCCGCGGCGAGGCACGTCTCCCGCTCGGTCTTTTGCGCGGCGTTGCCGCTCTCCGAGACGTACTCCTGGCCGTCCAGGTAGATCGTGATCTCCACGTTCGGCGCGTCCTTCGATTTGCGCATGAGCGCCTCCGCGACGGGGCGCGAGCGCATGTGACCGGACGCGATGTGGATGTGATCGGTCGCCGCGTCGATCGCGCGGACGAGCTCGTCGCTGATCGTGTTCGCGCCGGTGGAGCTAAAGGTCTGGTCCTTCACGCTGAAGTTCGAGCTGGTGAAGAAGATCTGGAGGCCCGGATCGTTCGGGATCAGGTCGTCGGTGATCGCGAGCGTGGAGGCCTCGAAGGGGACACTCTTCGACGCGGTGAAGTCCTTCGCGTGCTCCCACATCGTGTTGAACTCCCGCTGCAGGCGGAGCGCGACCTCCGGATAGGCGGTCATGAACAGCGTGTTCTCGTCGTACTTCGTCGCGGCGCCATTCGACCAATTGGCGCTCCCGCTCACGATGGTCGCGGTCTTCGCGGCGGCCGCGTCGTCCCGCGGGCCGTCCACGATCATGAACTTGTGGTGCATGATCTTGTTCACCGCGCGGACGTCGATCCCCGCAAGCTCGAGCTTGCCGCTCTTCGTCCCGTCCTTCGCGGCGGCGTCGGCGTTCTTGTCGTCCGTCGCGGTGTCGAACACGAAGCGGACCTTCACGCCGCGCTTCACGGCGTTCGCGAGCGCGGCGCCGACGGTCGCGTCCGAGTAGCTGTACATCGCGACGTCGATGGACCTCGCCGCGCCGTCGATGATCTTGGCGATCTCGGCGGTGTGCGCGGCCTCGGGCGCCTGCGGGGAGAAGATGACGCTGCGCTTCTTCGCCTTCTCGGCGGCGAGGTAGCCGCGCTTGCTGGCGATCGACGCGAGCTTCTGGAGCGTCGAGGAGCCGACGCCCTTGAGCGCGTCCACCTCGGCGACGGTGTCGAACGCGTCGTCGTCCGCGGTCCGCGCCACGCCGTCCGCGCCGTCGCGGTGCGCGACGATGAGGTTCGCGACCGTCGACGTGATCTTCTCCGAGGTGAGGACCTTCGCGGTCGTCGCCGGATCGTTGAGGAAGGCGCGCATCGCCTGGGCCTCGGCGGACTTCTCCGGAAAGCCCGCCGTCACGTCGTCGCTCTCCGTGTCCGGGCCGACGTCACACCCCGGGAGGAGCGCGAGCGACGTGACGCCGAGGAGCATCGAGAGGACCGAGGAGCGCAGGCGACTTGCCATGGCGCGGCACTGAGCACGCCATGTGCCAGCTCACGTTTGCCTACATTTCGAACAAATCTGCCTGGCGGCCGCCAGGGACTGGATCGCGGATGAACCAGATCGATGCCTCAGATCGGCCCGCCCAGCTCAGGCAGTGAAACAGATCGCCAGATTGTCGATGCTGTAGCAGCTCGCGCGGCGACGCCGCTCGGAAGCAGCTTCTGGGGCGCGCTGGAAGAACTCCCGGCGTCAGCGCGAGCGCGGAGCTAGGGGCAGTGCTTGAAGAGCACGGCGCCCGCGGTGCCCGTCGTCACGACGACGTCCGGCCGAGCGTCCTTCGTGAAGTTCCCCGAGACGAGGGCGCGGGGCGCCGAGCCGGCGCCGACCGAATGGAACTCCGAGACAGCAGGGAACGCCCCTCCGCTCGTCGCGAGCAGCACGGAGAAGCGGTTGTCGTTGATGCCGACCGAGGTGATGTCCGCTCGACCGTCGCCGTTGAGATCGCGGACGTCCACGGCCCAGAGGCAGCCCGAGCTCGCGTTGCAGCCCGAGTATCCGAGCGGAGTGGACAGTCCACCAGACAATGTCCCGTTGCCCTGATTGGTCCACACCGAGACGCTCCCGGTGGCCCAGTTCCCCGTGACCACGTCGTTCCAGCCATCGCCGTTGACGTCCCCGGCGCGGACCATGATGGGATAGATCGAGTTGCCGATGTTGTACGGGGTCCCCGCGCCGAGCCCGGAGCCGTTCGAGAGCGCGACGGTGATCCCGCCGTTGGTGTACGTGAACCGACTGAACACGGCGTCCTTGCCGCCCGTGTGATCGAGATCGGTGACAATCCCGCTCCACATCTTGGCGTTGCCGAGCGAGAAGAGAGCGTGAGAGGTCGCGGCGCCGGTCGTGCTGAGGCCGTACGTGACGGCGCCATTGTCCGCGGAGACCCACGCGCTGCCGCCGGCGACGGCGTCGACCTTGCCGTCGTTGTTCACGTCCCCGAGGCCGACGCTCAGGGCGCCACCGCTGCTCGCGGGCATCCCCGTGGCGATGGTGACCGGCGCCGCGAACGAGCCGCCTCCGAGGTTGCGGAAGACGGCGACCATCGAGCTGTCGGAGACCGCGCTCACGATGTCGAGCTTGCCGTCCCCGTCGAGGTCGGCCGCGGCGGGCTCGGTCAGCGCGTACGGCGAGTCGTAGATGGTGACGGGCGCGTCGAACGTGCCATCCCGGTGACCCCGGAGCAGGAGGAGCGGGCGGGGCACCGCCGTGTCTGCCTGAAGGAGGAGGTCGTCGTTGGAGTCGCCATCCAGGTCGGCGCTCGTGATCCAAAAGAAGTTCGTGATGCCCGGCGTCGACAGCGTGACGGGGTTCTGGAACTGGCGCCCATCGGCGCACTCGGGCGGGATGCACGCTCCAGAGGCGCTGCACGCGCCCGTGCTCCCGTCCGCCGAGCAAGCCGTGCCCGGCAGGTTCAACGAGCCGTTCGGGACGACGGTCCCCGCGCTGCACCCGGGGACGATACAGTCGTTCGCGGCGTCGACGGGGACGTCGGCGTCGTAGGCTTGCGACGTGGGAATGTCGCTCCCGCTCACGCAGATCAGCGCCTTGCAGTCACCATCGCTCTCTCCGCCCGCCAGCGCGCCCGGGTGGTACGTCGGCGAGCTGCACGTATGCGTCGTCACGTCGCACGAGTACGTGACGCAGGCGGAGTCGACCCCACAGTCCGCGTCGCTGGCGCAGAACGAGCAAATCCCTGTCTGGGTCAGCGGGTCGATGACGCACTGGCCGGGATTGTCCACGGGGCCGCACTCGGCGCCGGGTGTGGGGTCGTGGTTGGGCTCGCCACCCACGCAGATGTCGCGGGTGCATGGGTTGGTGTCTGCGGCGGGCAGGTCGTCGTCGTCCGGGACTGTCTGGATCGCTTTGTCTTCACAGGCGAGGCGCTTGCAATCGCCTACTGTCTGGTCGATCGTCAGGCTCTCTGTGGGCTCGTGGCTGCACTTTCCATCCGTGCACGCGTCGTCCGTGCACACGTCGTGGTCGTCGCAGTCGAGGCTCGCGCAGGGATCTCCGCCGCTCGTGCTCTCGGCGGTCGTCGCGCTCGAGGAGCTGCCGCCGTCCGCATCCGTGACAGGGACAGTCGTGCACGCCGTGCCCACCGTGCTCGCGGCGGCGGACGACAAGAGAGCGATCATGGCGAGGACTCGTTTGCGACGCATCGATGAGACTCCTTGGCAAGGACGGGTGGTGGCTCTCGGCCCGTGGACGTCGGGCTCCGCTCACGCTCGCCAGCGCATCGCAACGACGGTGCCACCCGTGAAAGCTCGCGGATCCGCGAGCCACTCGCGCAGGCGATGGCCAACTGGGCAACTCGTGCGCGCGCCGTGAATGGTCGCAAGGGCAAAGCTTGCCCTCGAACGAAGAGGAGGGCGCGGATGTCGTGTCGCACCGACCGAGCGCCCGCCTTCGATCGGTCCTCCGTCGACACGTGGACGACGGGCGGCAACTTCTGGGCGGGACGGACTCCCAACAGGTGCTTGCAGGCGCGGGTCAGCGGCGTCTTCGATCGTCGCGCCTTCGTTCTCGAGCGCCTCGAGGGCGCGGAGCAAGCGAGGTTCGACGCGGCGGCGCGGGACACAGCGATGCCTCGCGCCTGCTCAACCCGGCATCAGGCTCTGAATGTCGTCCTCGAGCGTCGACTGGATGTACGCGATCGTCCGTCCCCGCAGACGCGCCTTCGTCGCGGCGAAGGCGGTCTTCGAGAGCGCGCCGAGCCGCTTCGCCTCGGCCTTCGCGCGCGCGAGGATCTCCCCAGCCGGAAGGACCTCGTCTAGGTAGCCGACCTTCGCGGCCTCGTCGGGCGCGTAGATCTGCGCCGTGAGCGTCGCCCGACCGAGCTCGAGGGGCGCGATGCGATCGCGCGCGAGCTCCATCGCGAGCACCGGCACCGGCAAGCCAATCTGCACCTCGTTCAGCCCGATGCGGTACGCGCCCGCTGCGCCGATGCGCACGTCCCCCGTGAGGAGCACGAGCGCCCCGCCCGCGAGCGCGTGGCCGGTGCACGCGATGACGAGCGGCACTTTGCAGCCATAGAGCTTCATCAGGAGATCGGAGCCCCGCGTGAGGAGCGCCTTCGCGTTCGCCGGACCGCTCATCATGACCTTGAGATCGAACCCGGCGCAGAACCGGTCCGCGCGCCCCGTGAGGACGAGCGCGCTCGCCTCGCCCTCGGCGCGGGCGATCGCGGCGCGCAGGCCGTCGATCATCGCGTCCGAGAGGGCGTTCGCCTTGCCGTCATCCATCGCGACGATCGCGAGGGTGTCTTCGAGGGTGTACGTGAGCGGGGGGTTTTGCACGACCGCGACCCTACCACTTTCGCGCCCGCCGGACGGATGGGAGGATGCAGTCCTCACATGCGAAAAGGAAGCCCGATCAAGCTCGCCGCTGGGACGCTCCTCTTGGTCTCGGCGCCCTTCGGTGTGCTGGGCTGCAAGGACACGGAGGCGCTCGCCCAAATCAAGAAGCTGAAAGCCGAGCTCGAGGAGCGGGACGACGATCTCGCGAGCGCCGACCAGCGCGTGAAGGCCGCACAGAAGGAGGCCGCGGACGCGGCGAAGGAGGCCGCGGACGCGAGAGCGGAGAACACCACCGCGAAGAAGAGCCTCGACGAGTTGAAGGAGCGCGAGACCTTGCTCCTCAAGGAGTTGGCGGCGTGTACGAGCCCCGGCGGCGTCCCCGTCCCCGTCCCCTCCTCGCTCGGCAGGCAGTGCACGGCGTACTTCAAGTTCATGGAGGACTGTCTGCCCAAGATGCCGACTGCGATGCAGTCCGCGCTGCAGGAGTCGCTCGACACCATGAAGCGGACGCTCGGGTCCTCGGGGACCCTGGGCCTCAGCGCGATGGAGCAGGGGTGCGAGGCCGCGCTCGACGCGATGTCAAAGATCCCCCAGTGCCGCGGCGTGCCGAAGCCGTGCACGTGTGATCCCGCCGACCCGCTCTGCCCGTGCACGCCGTGACCGTGACCGACACTGCGCGCACCACGATCGAGGCGGAGTACGAGGACGATGGCGTCCCCCTGTCGCTCCGCGGGAACCTCGCCCCCCTCTCGTGGACGACGTCCACGGCGAGCTCGCGGCGCCAGGGTCCGCGGACGATCTTCGAGGTCGACTTGCCGCCCGGCGAGCTCCTCGAGTTCAAGGTCCTCCGGGGCGACGCCTGGTCGCGCGAGCGGAACTACACCGTCGCGTGCGGCGAGTCCCGCGTCGTCCGGCCTTGGTTCGGGCGCGACGAGGGGCGCTTCGAGCCCAAGCGCTCACTCTTCGCCGACCGCCTCGGCCGAGAGGTCGAGTTCGAGGTCTTCCTTCCCCCGAGCTACGACGAGCACCCGAGCCGCCGCTACCCCACGCTCTACGCGCAGGACGGCCACGTCGTGTTCAGCACCGGGGGCGACGACATGGGACCGGGCTGGGGCATCGATCACACGCTGAACGAGCTCTATGGGCTCGCCGCGGTCGAAGAGGTCATCGTGGTCGCGATCACCACGCGCGAGGGACGCGTCGAGATGCTCTCGCCCTCGGCCGACCCGAAGCACGGCGGAGGGCGCGCGGCGGACTTCCTCGCGTTCCTCGTGGACACGCTCAAGCCCTGGATCGATCGGACGTACCGGACGCTCCCCGGCTTCGCCGACACCGCCCTCCTCGGGTCGTCGATGGGCGGGCTCTTCTCGTTCTACGCGGCGTGGACCCGCTCCGACGTGTTCGGCAAGGCGGCGTGCCTCTCGAGCTCGTTCTGGTGGAACGACCGGTGGATGATCCGAGAGGTCCGCGCGGGCGGCTGCCCCGTTCCGCGACCGCTGCTCTACATCGACAGCGGCGCCGCGAAGAGCAGCTTCGAGGAGGACGCGAACCGGCGCGACGGCTACGAGCACACCGTGGCGATGCGCGCCGCGCTCGTCGGCCATTGCTACGATCCGGGGAAGCACCTCCACACGCTCGCGTTCGCCGGGCAGAGCCACGACGCGGGCTCGTGGGGTGCGCGCGTCGCGACGCCGCTCCAGCTCCTGTTCCCGCGCGAGGCCTGAGGGGCGCGTTCCGACCCGGTCGGCCTCGACCGACCGATGCGCCAGTCGTGACGCGCGCCCGTGCCAGCACGGCCTGTGCTCGATCCCCGCGCTGGGATTTGTGGTACGCGCTCCGTCATGCGGTTCGACACTCGACCTCTGCTCGCTGCGCTTTGCTTCGCTGGATGCACGACGGATCCGTCGCCCACCTCCACCGGCGCCCCTTGTGAGACGGTGGGCTCGACCACCGGCGCGATGTCATCCACTTCCTCGTCCAGCACGACGAGCTCGGGCGGGGGGGGCATGGGGGGGATGACGACGGGATCGACGACCGCATCCACGACCTCGTCGAGCGCTTCGACGGGCACGGGCGGCGCTCCTCCGTCCCTCTGCGACTCCGGATGCTCGTCGATCACGGTCCCGGCGTTCCACGGTCCGCAGTCGGTCGAGTTCCTCGTTCCTTTCAATCCGACGGACATCACGGGCATCGCCGCGCACATCAGGATGTGCATGGAGACACCCGGATCCGCGCAAATTCGCTGGAGCTACGCGAGCGGGTCCGCGGTGGACGCGCCGACGGCAGGCGCCTACGCCGATACGGTGATGACGAGCGCCGTCCAGTCGTGCGCCCTGGGGATGCAGGATATCCCGGTCGCCATCACGTCCTCCGATCCGACTTTCAACAGCGCCTCGGTGGTGAGGCTGACGCTCCGACTGGTCTCCTTGAGCGTCGCGGACGAGACCGTGGCGTTCAAGATCGACTCCATCACGACCGCGGGCAACGAGATCGGGCCATGGAACTTCGAGACGCGCGCGAGCGCGATCGCGATGGTGCCCGCTCTTGCACACGCCGGAACGACCATCACGTGGGTCAATCAATGAGCCCGAGCTAGCGGAGGCGCCCACGGACGAGGAGAGCGCCTCGGCTCGCGTCGCGGTGTGGGGCTCCGGCGCTCGTGGGCAGGGCGCGAGCGATCGCGGTGGTCCGAGCCGTCACGCCTCGGGGATCAACCCCACGCGCTTTCCGTCCGTCGGCTTCGGCGCCTTGCCCTGGCGGACCTGGTCCTTCATTCCGCTCGCGACGCTGCGCATGACGCGCCCCATCGTCCCCGGGATGGGATCGTCCACCCAGACCATGATCGACGAGACCGTGAGCTCCTTGAGGTAGGCGAACGAGAAGCCGCCCGTGCGGTCGGCGAGCTCGCGGATATCCGCTGCGTCGATCCGCATCTCCGGATCGACCTCGTCCGAGAACCGCGCGAGGAAGCGCGCGCGCTCGTCGTGCCCCGGGAGATCGAGGCAGTACTTGCGGTCGAACCGGCTCGGCCGATCGACGATCGCGGGGTCGATGCGCTCCGGGAAGTTCGTCGTCGCGAGCGTGAGGATTCCGCTGTTCGACTGGAACCCGTCGAGCTCGTTCAAGAAGTAGGAGCGGTTCGCGTCCGTGACGATGGTCTCGAGATCCTCGAACACGAGCACGCACGGCGCGGTGGCGCGCGCCTTCTCGAACACCCTGCCGATGAGCTCGTGCCCCTGGCCGTTCCTGGACTGGATGCTGCGCACGTAGATGCACGGCACGCCCGCGACGCGGACGAGCCCCTTGAGGAGGTGCGTCTTGCCGTTCCCGGGGGGCCCGTAGAACAGGAGGCCACGCTTGTGCGGTACGCCGTACTTCTCGTAGACGCGCTTGCGCGCGAAGAACGAGGAGATGTCCTCGACGATCTCCTCCTTGAGCGAACCCTTCAGGATGAGCGTGTCGAGACGGGATGCCTGCACGACCTTGAACAGCTCCTCGTCCTTCTGGAACGAGCCGTTCTCGAACACGAGGACCTGCCCCACGACCTCGTTCGTCCACTGGCACACGCGCTCGAAGAACCGCTTCGCGCACGCCTCGCGCCCGATGACGAAGTGGCGGACCTCACAGACGTCGTCCGCGGAGAAGCTGAGGACGAGCACCTCGAGCGTCTCCCCCTCGAACTCCACCTCGAAGAGGGCGTTCTCGAGGGCGCGCTCGATCCGTTTGTGCGACTCGCAGTACCGGTAGACCTGCTGCAGCCTGAAGTCGGTGCGCTCCGTGGCGCGGACCTCGTCCGCCTCGTCGATGTAGGCGTCGAAGTCGAACGCGCTCGACGCGGTCTCGAGGATGAACTTCCCCGGGCGGGCGAGCGCGATTCGCCGCCCGAGCTCGTACGTGAGCGCGGCGACCGGGAGCGTGAGGGCGTCGGCGATGAAGTCGTTCGCAAAAGCCAAGGGCAACATCGCCGCACAGCGACGCGGCGCCGCCCTTCTGCCTGACGGCCGCTCAAAGGTGGAACGTCGACTCCGTGTTGTCGTCGAACACGTAGCGGAGGAGCGGCCCGACGGTCGCGAGGAAGCGGACATGCTCGCGCCCCTCCGGTCCCTGCGCGGCGATCTCGGTCGTGCCCGCCGCGCCGAAATAGAGGCCGGCTGCGCTCTCCGACTCGGGCGGTACGCGGATCAGCACGTGACCCGCGAGGCCCCCTCCCACGTCCGTGTCGAAGTGCTCGAGCACCGTGGGATCCGCGGTCGGGACCCAGTAGCCCGGCCCGATTCGCCCGCCCGCGATCACGCCGAGGCCCCAGCGCACCGAGGTGCCCGACTCGTATCCGATCTGCGCGTGGACATCGGCGTGGGGCGCGTCGTTCCCCACGCGGTAACCGATGCCGCCCCCGAGCTCCATGTAGACGCGGCTGCCCGAGGAGCCGATCGCGAGCCCCGCGTCCGCCTTCTCGGTGAACACCGCGTCCGGGGCGGAGCTGATCCCGACCTCCGGCTGCGTCGACATCCACGCGGCGCAGCCCGTCGACGAGAGGGAGAGAGCGAGGAGGGCGCCGCCGAGCGATCGACCGTTCATGCCCGCGCCGACCTTCAACGCTCGGACCAGCGAGCCGTCGGACTCTCGACGGATCGGCGCGGACCGATCAGCGCGTGTGGCGGCCCTTCGCCCACCGCGCGAACGGGCCCGGCTCCGGCTTCGCGACCGCGAAGCGCGCGCGGAAGTCCCCGCTGTGGATGCGCCGGAGGCCGCGGGCCTGATCGTCGCGGAGGAAGTAGCCCTGCGCGATCGATCCGTCGGCGAGGCGCACGTCCTTTCGGTGGAAGAGCGCCGGGTGATCGCGCCGCTTGTCGCACGCGCGGAGCACGTCGTACGAGACGTCGTAGAGCTCGCCCACCACCGCGCCCGCCCCGCCTTCGAGGAGGGCGGCGAGCGCGCGGACCTCGACGAGCGTGTAGCCCTTCGCGGTCGCGATCGTCGCCCGGCGAGGCGTCCCCGCGAGCAGATCGTGCTCTCGCTCCCCCGAGAGGAACGTGCCGCACACGAAGAGAGGGAAGGTCGTCACCCCGGCATCGTAGCGCGCCCGCCCGGTCGGACTCTCGACGGCCGTGCGTCGGTTCGGTAAGAGAGCCCCGTGAAAGCCTCCTATCGCTGGCTGTGCGAGCTGATCCCCGGACTCGAGGCCAAGGCCTCCGCGGAAGCGGTCGCGACCGCGTTCACCAACGCGGGCCTGGAGGTCGAGGCAATGCACGAGTTCGGCGCGGCGTCGCGGCACGTCCTGGTCGCGCGGGTCGTGAAGGTCGAGCCACACCCGTCGAAGTCGAACCTTCGGCTCGTGACCTGCGAGGGGCGCGACGCGGTCGTCTGTGGTGCGCCGAACGTGCCCGATCCCGGCGGGCTCGTGGTGCTCGCGCCGAACGGAACGCACCTCCCCGCGAAGGGGATGACGCTCGAACCGAAGGCGATCGGCGGCGTCGTGAGCGCGGGCATGCTCTGCTCGGAGGCCGAGCTCGGGCTCCGAACGTCCGGCGGAGAGGCCGGGATCCTGATCTTGCCCCAGGGCGCGAAGGTCGGCGCGACGCTCGCGGAGGTGGTCCCCGAGAGCCACGACTGGATCCTCGAGATCGGCCTCACGCCGAACCGCCCGGACGGGCTCGGGCACGTCGGGCTCGCGCGCGAGCTCGCCGCCCTCCTCGACCTCCCGTTCGAGGTGCCCGCGCCCGCGAAGCCGCTCGATGGGCGCATCGAGGGCGGGATCGTGGGCGCCGTGGTCGGCGCGGCGTTCGGCCCAGCGGGCGCGCTCGTCGGCGCGGCGGCGGGCGCGCTCCTCTCCCCCTCGACCCTCAGGACGGAAGATCGGGTGAAGGTGCGCATCGACGATCTCGAGCGGTGCCCGCACTACGGGGCGACCGTCGTCACCGGAGTGACCGTCGCCCCCTCCCCGCTCGGCCTCACCTACCGCCTCGAGAGCCTCGGCATCCGCTCGATCTCGAACGTGGTGGACGTGACGAACCTCATCCTCCTCAAGTGGGGTCACCCCATCCACGGGTTCGATCTGTCCCTCGTCCGCGGAGGAGAGATCGTCGTCCGGCGCGCGCGCGACGGCGAGAAGCTCGTGACGTTGGACGGCGCGTCGCACGCCCTCGACGGAGACGATCTCGTGATCGCGGACGCGGAGGGCGGGGTCGCGCTCGCGGGCGTGATGGGCGGCGCGGGCAGCGAGCTCCGCGACACGACGACGGACGTCCTCGTCGAGTGCGCGTATTTCGCGCCGCGCGGCGTGCGGCGCTCGGCGCGGCGCCACGGCATGCACACCGAGTCGAGCCACCGGTTCGAACGAGGGGTCGACCCGGGGGACATCGATCACGTCCTCGCCGACACGGCCGCCCTCCTCGCATCGCTCGCGGGCGGGACGCCGGCCTCCACGCGCCCGATCTACGGCGAGCCGCTCCCAGAAAAGAAGCTCATCGAGCTCCGAAAGGCGCGCATGGACGCGCTGCTCGGGCTCGCGATCCCGCTCGCCGAGGCGAAGCGCACGCTCGCGCGCCTCGGGTGCGAGATCGCCGCAGAGTCGGAGGCGAGCCTGAGCGTGCGAGCGCCCACGCATCGCCCCGATCTCGGGATGGAGGAGGATCTCATCGAAGAGGTCGTGCGCGTCTTCGGCATGGACCGCGTCGCGCCGCACATTCCGGCGATCGTCCCGCAGCTCCACGACCGCCGCGGCGTGATGCAGGGTCGCCTGCGGAGCAGCGCGGTCGGCGTGGGCCTCTCCGAGGCGCTCACGATGGCGTTCGTCGCCCAGCGCGACCTCGCGCTCGTGCGCGCCCCCGCGGCGACGTTCGTGCTCAAGAACCCGCTCAGCGAGGAGCGAGACGTCATGCGCACGTCCCTCCTGCCGGGCCTCGTCGAGTCCGCGCGGAGGGCGCGGCGTCACGGCGTGACCGACGTGCGATTGTTCACCATGGGGGCGCGCTTCATGCCTCGACCGCCCGCGGGAACCGCAGACGACGCGCTCGCCGACGAGGTGCCGAGCTTCGCCGCGATCCTCGCCGGGCACCGGGACACGCAGCTCGGCAAGCCCGCGCGCCTCGACATCTACGACGTGAAGGGCGTCGCCCTCGAGATCGTGGGCCGCGCGACCTCGCGCGAGGCGTCCGCGGTCCTCCAACCCGAGGCGACGCGCGCCCCGCACCTCCACCCGCGGGGCGCCGCGCACGTCGTCGTCGACGGGGAGGTCGTGGGGTCCTTCGGACCGCTCCACCCGGTCGTCGTGCGCGACGCGGATCTCGGCGGCGAGGCGTTCGTCATCGAGCTCGACGTCCGCGCGCTCGAGAAGGTCGGCCGAGCGCACCGCCGATACCGGGCGATCCCCACGCTCCCAGCGGCGACGCGCGACATCTCGGTCGTGGTGCACGAGGACGTGACGGCGGACACGGTCGTGTCCGCGATCCGCGAAGCGGGCGGCGAGCTCTGCGAGTCCGCTCTGGTGTTCGACCTCTACCGAGGCGATCAGCTGCCGCGCGATCATCGGTCGCTCGCGTTCCACGTCGTGTACCGCGATCCCAAGGCCGCGACGGATCCCGCGCACGCAAAGACGCTGACGGACGCCGAGGTGGATCAGCGCCACGCCGCGGTGACGAAGTCCATCACCGAGCGCTTCGGCGCCGTCCTGCGCGCCTGAGCGTACTCACTGGGGGCTCTTCGCGGAGGGGAGCTCAGAGCTCCCGAGAGCTCACGGCGCGAGGATCAGGACGCGCACCTGAGACGGGACGACCCGCACGTCGGGCGGGCAGTTCACCACGTTGCTGATCGCGGGGCTCGTGAGCCTCGTCACGGGTGCACCGCCCACGAGGCACGTCACCGCTGGCAGCGTGTGGCGCGACGGGCCCATGATGAGGTGCGACGCGACACCGAGCGCGACGCCCGGTTGATCGCCGTTCGTGAGGGGGATCGTGGTCGCGAGGTTGTGCGCGGGCGTGAAGCCCATCAGCACCGTATACGCCGCGGGAACGCCCATCGGGCCCGCGGCGATGTTCGGATAGGGGATCGGCACCGGCGCTGGCGTCGGTGTGAGGCAGACATCGGGGAAGCCGATGTCGATGCCCATCATCTGCGAGTTCGCGAACATCGTGGCCTCCGTATCAACCGATGTGGACCTGATCGGAGTCGACCTTCGCGACCTTGCGGGCCGTGAGTACCGTGTTCTCGCCGTGGACGGTGATGTTGCCGTCCGCGCGCGTATCGATCGTGCGGGCGCGCGTCTGATCGAGATCGCGCACGAAGCGCAGGCTCCGCTTCATGGTCGCGGTGACGTCGTCCGCGATCGCGTCGATGACGCGCGCGAAGGACCGCACGTGGTCGAACGTCGTCTCGAGCGTATGTCCGAAGACGCGGACCGACTTCGCGGCGGCGCTCACCGACTCGACGGCGACGCGCGCCTCGCGGCTCGCGAGCGAGATGCGATCACGAGCGCCGATCTCGACCTCGCTCGCCCCGTCGACGCGCAGCTTCGAGCCGTCGACTTCGAGCGCGACGCTTCCCCCGAGCTCCACCCGCGCGGGGCTCCCCCCGTCGCGCGTGAGCACGGCGAGCACGAACGCCCGGCCCTCGACCTTCGCGACGAGCGCGTGATCGCCGGCACGAGGCTCGAGCAAGCAGCTCGCGGCGCGCTCCACGTCCAGGGTCGAGCCGCCGATCGGCGCGGCGAGGCGAGGCGCCTTCGCGCTGCGCTCCCCCGAACCTGGCGAGGCTTCCTCGAGCCGGACGGCGACGACGCTCGTCGGGATCTCCAACGTCTGGAATCGCTCGGCTCTCTCTCGGTGATTCATCTCGCCTCTCTCTCCTTGCTTCCCCAGTCCTCGGCGCGCGCGATCGCGACGTCGTCCCCGAGCGTCACGGCTCTCGACGTGAAGATCGCTCCGTCGTCGCGCACTCGGTGCAGGCGCGCACGGAACATGCTCGCGCCGCTGAAGTTCGCGCTCCGCACATCGGCGTGGGAGAAATCTGCGTACGTGAGCGCCGCGCCATCGAACCTGGCGTCCTCGAGGCCCGCGCGCTGGAAGATGGCTTGCTCGAGCATCGCCCCTCGGAAGTCCGCCCTCGGCGCGGACGCGCTCGTGAACACGGCCTGGCGGAGCCGCGCCTTCCCGAAGCGCGCGTCCGGGAGACTCGCGCTGGCGAAGAGCGCGCCGGTCGCGTCGGCTTCGTCGAACTTCGCGCCCGCGAGCGAGGCGCCGTAGAACCCCGCGCGGTCGAGCTTCGAGCGCGAAAAATCCGCCTCGTCGAGCTTCGCCTCCGTGAACTGCGCGAGGGTCAGCACGAGGCCTGTGAGGGACGCACCTCGGAGATCGCTCTCGGAGAAGACCGACCGAACGATCTCCACGCCCCCGAGCTTCGCCGTGCGCAGATCCGCGCGGTAGAACGTCGCCTCGAGGAGCGTCGCGTCGGTGAGATCGAGCTCCGTCGTGTCCGAGTCGAGGACGCACCCGCGCTCCCACCGCGTCCGCGCGAAGCTCGCGCCGACGAGCTGGCAGGCCGAGAAGGACGTCATCGGGATCCGCGTGTCCGCGAAGTTCGTCTGCGTGAGATCGCTCTCGACGAACTTCGTCCCCGTGAGGATGGCCCGAGCGAACACCGCGCCCCCGAGATCCGCCTCGTGGAAGGTCGTGTGAACGAGCTTCGCCCCCTCGAAGTTCGCTCCGCGCATCCGCGCGCCGGCGATCAACGTCTCGCGGAGATCCGCGTCCCCGAGGCGAGCCCCGGTGAAGTCGCACCCGATGAAGATGCCCCCCGACAGGTCCGCGCCCGTGAGATCCAGGCCCGCGAAGCTCTGATCGCGGAGAGGCTCGCCATCCTCGATCGCGGCGATCAGCGCGTCTCGCGTCATCGTCGCGTCAAGCACGGACGGGCTCCTTCACGACGAACTCGACGTTGGCGTCGGTGAAGCGCGTCGCGTCGTCGCCCACGACGCGCGAGAGGAGCGCGCGGAAGAGGTTCGCGCGCGTGAAGTCGGCGCCCGAGAGGTTCGCGTTCGTCATCAGCGCGTCCATGAGGTTCGCGCCGCGGGCGTTCGCTCGCGTGAGGTTCGCCCGAAGGAGGAGCGCGCCGCGCATGTCCGCGCCCGACAGGTTCGCTTCGGTCAGATCGACGCCCCCGAGATCCATCGTGGAGAGCGTCGCCCCCGAGAGGTCGGCCCTTCGAAGGTTGGAGCCGCGGAGCGATCCGAGCTCGAGCTTCGCGCCCTTCAGCGACCCGCCCTCGAAGGACACACCCTTCGGCCACGCGGACTTCTTCATCGACGCACCCGCGAGGTTCGCGCCGTTCGCGATCGTGTCGACCCAGATGCACGAGTCGAGGGTCGCCCCCGTGAAGTCGACGCCCGAGAGGTCGCACTCGAGGAAGCTCCCTTTCACGAGCGACGCACCGGTGAAGCGCGTCGCCCGCATGTTCGCCTTGAAGAAGCAGAGCCGATCGAGCGTCGCCCGAGAAAAGTCGGTGGCCCCGAACGAGCCCTCGAAGAGGATCGCCCCCGTCAGATCCGCCTCCGCGAAGACCGCGTCCTCGAACGCCACGCGGGCGAGGAAGGCCTCGGTCAGGTCGGCGCGCGAGAAGTTCGCGTCGCGGAGGCCCCCGTCACCGAGCGTCGCGCCGTGCAGGCGCGCGCCGACCAACCGAGCACCGCCGAGCAGCGCGCGGGCGAGCACCGCACCCCGGAGATCCGCCGTGTCGAGGATGGTTCCCTCGAGGTTCGCGCGCTCGAGCAACGCGCCAGGCAAGCGCGCGCCCGAGAGGTTCAACCCCGAGAGATCGATCCCCGTGAAGTCCTCGTCCGGGAGCTCCTTGCCCGCAGAGTACGCGGCCATGAGCATCTCCCGCTTCTCCCGCGAGAGCTCGGTCGAGGCCGCCTTCGCGGGGTGACTGAACACGACGGCCTTCCGGTATCCATCGAGGAGGAGCTTCTGCTCCTTCTCGAGCCGCGTACGAAGCGCGTCGGTCGTGAGCGCAGCCTCGATGTCGAGCAGAGGGACGCCCGCGGTTCGACCGAGCTCGGCGAGCGCTGCGAGGCGCGCGATCTCTTTCTCTGCCCGGAACGGCGGCGGCCCCGCGGTCGCGTCGAGCGCCTTTCGGCACTCCTCGTCGTAGTCGATCCCCATCTCGCGGAAGGTCTCGCGGGCCTCCACCATCAGCTCGGCGCGCTTCGCCTCGGCCTTCGCGCGCTCGGCCTCGGCGCGCGCCGTGAGCTTCTTCGTGTACTCGATGACGGCCGTGATGTTGGTCTCGTCGGGCGGAGCCTCCTCGGGCGGCCGCTCCGGGAGGAAGTCGTCCGGATCGAGCCCCTCCCTCTCGAGGTCGGCGCGGCGCTCGCGCGTGATCCGCGCGGCGCGCGCGTCACCGCGCTTCTTCGCGACGCCGACGACCTCGAGCTCGACCGCGAGCGGCTCGGGCGCGAGGCGTGGTGCGCTCCAGCCCGCCTCGACCTGGGGGAGCAAGTCTTCGTCTTGGAGCGCGAAGAACGCGCCGTAGTTCTCGCGGTCGTTCCGCTTCTCCTTCACGGCTCGGTAGTGCTCGACCGAGCGCCGCATCGACGCGTCTTCGGCCGCGATGAGGAGCTGCTCGATGTCCGAGGCGTCATCCTCCTCCACCTCGATGGACCCGCGGAAGACGTACACGCACGCCTCGCGATCCGGGAGCGCGACGAGCGTGTCGCACCGGAGAGGGATCTCTTCGAACCGAGTCTCGCCGCCGCGCGACAGGTCCACGAACGCGCGCGCCCGGAGCGGCGGGACGGCGCCCTCGAGGCGCGGATGATCGGGGTGTAGGTTCGTCGCGACGATCTTCTCGCCGCCCACGAAGAACCCCTCGAAGCGCTGATCGCGGGGCGCGGCGCAGAAGAACGTGGGGTCGACGTCGGGCGGAAAGCCTGGGAACCAGCGCTGCACGTAGTCGCCGCCGTAGCTCCCCGCGAGCTTCTGACGCTCGACCGCGTCGAGACCGATCGGGGCGAAGCTCACGGGCGGCGGCCGATCGCCAGGACCCGTCACGAGCTTCTTGGGGTCCTCGACGTTCGGGAGAACGTGCGGGCCATCGCCCTTCGGCTTCATGCCGCGCCCGGCGGGGTTCGCGGGGAACCCCTCGCCGCCGAACGCGTGGGCCCAATCGATCGGGACGGTGAGCACGGGCTTCGGGTTCGAAGGGATCCCCGCTCGGAACGTGCGCTCACCGAGGATCGCGACCTTCTTGTCGACGAGCTTCTTGCCGTCCCGCACGACCTCGAAGCCCGCGAACGAGACGGGGACGGCGATCTTGTCGGGAGCGTGGAACGCGCCGTGGACGATCACCTCCGCGCATGGCTTCGCGTACCCCTCGTCGAGGATCGCCCCCGTCCCGACGCGCGCCTCGAACATCTTCCAGATGTCTGCCTCGGCGAAGCACGCCTTCTCCGCGCCGCCGGTACCGAACGGCGTCGCCGCGATGACGGAGACGATGAACCGAGGCCGCCTCGCGAGCTCGATCGTTCGCGTGAGCAGCGTGAGACGGTTGGGCTTGATCGCGCGCATGTCGTTCGAGGGCGACGGGTTCGAGGGCGGCGGGTCAGGCGAAGCTGTGGATGCCTGCGAACGAGAACTTCGCGCCGTGCTGGACGAGGTTGATGCCCTTGTTCTCGAGGAAGAAGCCCTTGAGCGCGATGTTGAGCGCGGGCGTCACCGTGAGCGCGACCGGGTTGATCTGGACGTAGATGCTCTGGAGGCTGAACGCGAGCGCCTTGTTGATCGAGATCGTCGCCGTGTACATCGAACCGATCGTGTCGCCGGTCGTGAACCAGCTCGCCCCGACGTTGTTCCAGCTCGGGATGTTGAGCGTGACGTCGGGCGCCTTCCACTTCATCGACCCGGTCTTCCAGTCGACGTCCTTCGCGTTGAGGGTCCACGAGCCGAGGTCGTGCTTCGTCGTCGGAGCGGTGGCCTTCCACGTGCCGGTCACGTCCGTCGTGTAGTTGCCGAAGTGCTCGTTGAACGTGGGCGCGTACGTCTCGGACGTGCCGGTCACGTGGCGCCAGACGTCGCCGATGGTCTGGACCATGTTGGGGTTGATCGTCTGCGTGACGCCGCCCGTGTACGTCTCGTCGCAGTGGCCGTTGACGGTGAGCGTGCGGCCCGTGTCGACGGTCGTCGTGTGGTGCGCGTGGAAGTGCTCGGTGACGTTGTTCGTCACGTCCTGCACCTTGGGGCCTTTGTACGTCTGCGTGACCGAGGCGTCGTAGTCCTCGGTGACGTTCGACTTGATGTGCTCCTCTTTCTCTTTGCCGACGTCGATCCGCCAATCCCCGCCGAACGTGAAGACCGCGTCCCCATCGGTGTGCTCGCCCAGGTTCGCCTTCACGGTGGCGCCGCTCTTGCCGACCTTTTTGAAGTCCTTCGGCGAGCCCATGTGAATCTCGGTGTTCTGGGTGGGCGTGTAGATGTTGATGAACTGATCGCCGTCCTGATCCTCCATCTCGATCTTGTTGCGGCCGCCCGTGATCAGGATGTTCCTCGTGTGGTTGCTCGACGTGATCGGGCTCGGCGTGGTCGCGTTCGGGACGGTGCCCGCGATTACCGGGCGGTCCGGATCGCCGCCGAGGAAGATGACGACGACCTCCGTCCCTTTCCGGAGCGGGAAATGAAAGCCCTCGGGGTTGCCGCCGTGGGGCTGCATCATGCGGACGCGCGTCGACGCCTTGCCCGCGTCGTGGTCGCTCTCGTCGAACATGAACTTCACGAGGTAGCGACCGTCGCTGTCGAGCTGGGCGTACTCGCTGTCCGCCTCGCCATCGATCGTCGCGAGCTCCTGACCCGAGATGCGGGGCCAAGGCGTCGCGTGGGGCGCGCGATACGCGACGCTCGCATCCAGGGCCTCGATCTCGACGTGGTAGGTGTGCTCGCCCTCCGAGGGGCCGAGCCCGAGGAGATCGCGCATCCCCGCGTCGAGCACCGATCGCTCGACCAGCACGTGCTCGGCGCGCGTGACGAGGTACTTCTTGTTGAACGCAGCGCTCGGGTGCTCGTCGAGCTCGAAGACGTAGCCGACGCGGAGTTGGGTCGCGGTGCCGCTCGCCACGTACGTCTCCTCGCCCGCGAGCAGCGCCTCGGCGCGCTTCTTCGCGACGCGGCCCCCGTCGTCCGAGTTGAAGAACCGATCGCCGAAGCGCACGAGCTCACCGACACCCGTCGGCGAAGCGTCCGCCTTGCCCGCCACGTCGAGCGCGGGCTTCGTGTAGTCGTAGTCGCGGAGCTTGATCCCCGCGAGCGTCGCGTTCCTCCGAGCGCGGAAGCGCGTGAGCGCCTCGCCGCGCGTGGCGTCGTGACCGAGCGTCGGGAAGTACCGCACGGTGTCGCTTCGAAGCGACTCGCTCGGGTTCTTGTCGTCGACGACCATCTTCGGGCCGTCGTCGTCGTGCGAGAACCAGTAGAACCACCCCTCTCGCTCGAACCAGCGGTGGAGGAACGCGAGATCGCTCTCGCGGTATTGAATGACGAGCTCCTCGCTGGGCGTCGACGCGGCGCGAAGGTCGTACTCGCTCGACTGGACGCCGTTCTCGTCGAAGATCGCCTTCGCGATGTCGGCGAGCGTCGACGCGGTGAACACCCGGCTGTGCTCGTTGGACGCCAAGAACCACGGCGCCGGCACGATCACGCCGCGGAAGTAGGCGACCTTCTCGATCTGATGCAGGTGCTCGATCGCCGCGAAGACGCCGCCCCACTGCATCCGCGGCGACCCCTCCCCGCGATCCATCGTCAGCGTCGCCTTCGCGGCGATGACGTCCGCGAGGTCGACGTCGTCCGGGGACTTCGTCGAGAAGTGGACGACGATGTGGAACGGCTTGCTCATCGCCTCGAAGACGTGCGCGTGAACGAGCCGCACGTCGTCGGGGAGAGCGCTCGAGTCGAGCCGGTAGAGATCTGCCATCGCGCGCGGAGGATACGCCAACCGTCGCCCGTCACCCCCTCCAAAGCCCATCAAGATCTCGTCAAGAGGCTGACGGATCTGGCCTCCTCGTGCGCTGCCTCGATGGATCCGACCGCGCGGGCCTCGCGTCCGGGAGGTGACGTCACGAGAGTCGGAATCGACCGGGATCGCCGAGCTCGTGACGCGGCCGCTTTCACGCCGGCGACTCGCTCCCGCGCCAGCGTCGCGAGGCTCGTCGTGAAGCTCGATCGCGCTACCGGCCCACGACGCCGATCCAGCCGGTCCACTGGGTGCCGTCCGTCGACGAGATCCGGAAGAGCTGCGTCTTCTTCTTCCCGAGCACCTTGATCGTGAGGTGGAGCGTCTGGCCGTTCAGCCCTTGGCCCTCGTCGAGGGTGAGCTCGAGCTGCTTCGTTCCGCCCGTGATCTCGGACCAGTCTTCGGGCACGACCTTGATGGGCGCGGTCGCCGCTTCGCTGAAGAGGCGCAGCCCGATCGTGCGCGTCCCATCCGCGGGGATCTGGACGCCCTTCGAGACCACCCCGGAGGCGACGGTGATGTCGTCCGGCAGATCGGGTGAGGCGTTGAAGTACACCTTGCCCGGGAGCGCCGGCACACATGGGTCGTGGCCGGCGAGCGCGGACGCGTTCGACCAGGAGCGCTGCACGCGGTAGCTCGTGCCGGGCAGGACGATGTTGCTGTCGAGCGGGAGGTTGCACATGTCGCTGAGCTCGCCGCCGCCGAACACGAACGTCCAGTAGGCGTGCGCCTCGTCGATCGTTTGGTACGCGGGCTTCATGAGCGGGAACGGATCGGTCGCCGCCTCGATGAGCTCGTGCGTCGTGGTCGACGTGAGCGTGTCGATCTCGCTGCGCCCGAAGAACTCCGCGCAGCGTGGGATCACCGCGTACGCGACGCTCTTCGAGCCGTGCGCGGCGTCCAGGGTGACGCTCGAGTGGTAGCCCGCGAACGCGGTGCAGCTCGCCCCACCCGGGTCCTCCACGCTCACCCCGGCGGGATAGAAGATCGCGTAGATCGCCCCGTCGACGGGCGCGGGGAGGCCGGGATCGTCGGTGTTCAGCTTGTCCCGGAGCCACGCTTCGATCTGGAGGGGGGAGAGCTTCGCCGCGGGGTGCTCTGCGAGCGTGACGGTCGCGTGGATCGCGAGCGGCCCCACGCCGTACTCCTGGGTCGTCGCGGACCAGTACTCGCTCGGGCCGACCTTCGCCGCGAGATCCTCGATCAGCGCGACGCGCGTGGGGTCATCCCCCTGAAAGACGATCGGGATCATCGTCGGCGCAGCGAGCCGCGGGCCCCCAGAATCGATGGCTTGGGGCACGTCTCCGTGGGGGGCCGGATACACGTCGCTCGGCTCACCGATCCCACCCGTCCCCCCGGCGCCACCGCCCGTGCCTCCCCCGCCCGTCGAGCTCGTGGTCGAAGCCACGCTCGAGCTCGAGCCGTGCGTGGCCGACGCGTCGTCGTCGCAAGCGACGACGAGCGCGGCGACGGCGACCCCAGAAACGAGGAGCAAGCGCGGGCGGAGGGACTTCATGTCCGAAGACGCTACCCGCGCTCGCTCCCCGCAGAAAGGAGCTGGCGCGGTTCGCCTCGGCGAATTCCGCGGAAGACCGCGGCGGAATCGAGCGCCTTCGGCGCGCTGCGAATTCCGCGGAAGACCGCGGCGGAATCGAGCGCCTTCGGCGCGTTCAGAGAATTCCGCGGAGGACCGCGGCGGAATCGAGCGCCTTCGGCGCGCTCAGAGAATTCTGCTGCTGCGCGCGGGCTTCACTCGCGGGGCGCGACCGCCAGCACGGGGCTCGGTGAGCCTCCGAGGGTGGGCGCCTCCGGGCGATCGACGTAGACGAAGCCCTTGGCGGTGCACTCTCCGTTGAAGGCGGTGTCACAGTCGATCCAGTAGATGCCGTCGATGCCGGCCTCCGCGGCGCGCGCCTTGATCAACGAGATGCTGCGCTCGCTCGACGCGGTGTGGGCGACGAATTGCCCCGTGTCGGTGAACGGTCGGTCGGGCCGGCGATCGAGCAGCACCTCGACCTCGGCCTTCGGACGGAGCGCGTAAGCGTCGGCTTTCTCTCGGATGTACTCGACGCGGCGAGTCCGGGCGCAGCCCGTCGCCGTGAGCAGCGCGACGAGCGCGACGGCGAGGGAACGACGCGCGCCCGCGGAACGGGAGCGGGATGCGAGACGGTTCATGGCTTCCTCCACTCGGTGAGCGGCACTCGAACAGCAGAGCAACACCGGGGCCAGCGCGACCGTGCCGTGGTCGAGCTCGGTGCGTGGTCTACTGGGCGCCGTGGCGACGGCGTCGAAGCGCGCTCCTGTGATCCTCCTCCACGCGCTCTCGCTGCTCTCGTGCGCGACCCCCGCGCCCACGTCGAGCTCGGCATCGAGCCGCGCGACGACCACCGCCGCGCCGCCCGGATCACCGAGCGCCGAATCGTCGGTCACCGCCTCACCGTTCGAGGCGTCGCTCGCGTCCCTCGAGGAGGCGATCCGCGTTCGCTACGCGCACCGGGATCGGCGCGGCATCGACTGGCCGAAGCGGTTCGAGGACGCGCGGCGATCGCTCTCCGGTGTCACGACGAAAGAGGGGTTCGTCCAGGTGCTCGCGGGGCTGCTCGGGGAGGCGCAGGATCCCCACATCGCGATCGTGACCGCGCGCGGCGTGACGGGGACCGATCCGCGAAAGATCCCCCAGAACGTGGAGCTCGCGCCGCTCCGGGCGCGCGTGCCCGATCTGAAGTTCCCCGGGCGGTGCCTCTCCACGGGCACCGTCGACGGCTTCGCCTACGCGCTCCTGAACAGCCTCGAGAAGGGCAAGTGCGACCGCCTGCCCGACGAGTGGGACGCAGCGTGGCCCGAGCTCGCGCGATCGCGCGGGATGATCGTCGACATGCGCGGCAATCAGGGAGGCAACGAGGAGTACGGGCGCGCGATCGCCGGACACTTCGTCTCCGCCGACACGCCCTACGTGCGCACGGAGGCGCTCGAGCCGCCCGAACTCCAGGATCCCACGGGCAGGGAGCCGCTCCGCTTCGCCGCACCGTACACGCACGTGCTTCGGGCGCGCGGCGCCGCGCCCTACGGCAAGCCCGTGGTGGTCCTCATCGGCGCGCTCGACATGAGCAGCGCAGAGCTCTTCGTCCTGATGATGCGCGCCGCGGGGGCGACGCTCGTGGGGGCGCGCACGCGCGGCGCATCCGCGAACCCGCGGCCCATCCCGATCGGCGAGGATCTCGTGGTGAACATCCCCTCGTGGCGCGCATCCCTCCTCGATGGGACGCCGCTCGAGGGGATCGGGATCGCGCCGGATCGGCCGGTGGAGACGACGCCCGAGAGCTTCGCGTCGACCGATCCCGTGATCGACGCCGCCGTCGCCGTGCTGCGCGAGCGCGTGCGGTAGTCCCGGTGCGTGTCAGGGAGCGGGCGCTATGCTCGGGCGATGGACGACACGGCGCGCGTTCGGTGTCCGTACTGCCACGAGAAGGTCGAGCTCTACGTGGACCCCGACACGAGCGGGACGATCGTGGAGGACTGCGCGGTGTGCTGCAGACCTTGGACGGTGACGATCGAGCGCGACGGCGAACGGCTGCGCGTGCACGTGGATCGGGCGCAGTAGCCGCGCTCCCACGCGCTGGGCCCCGCCCCTATTCGCTCGGCGGATCGGCGGGCGCGTCGTCCTCCGCGCCCTTGAGGTTCGCTCCACCGAGCTTCGCGCGGTCCCGGTGGACGATCCCGACGAGCTTCGCGTTCTCGAGATCCGCGTCGCGCAGATCGGCGTCCGCGAGATCCGCGCGCGCGAGCGAGGAGCCGCGGAGCTTCGCGCCGCGCAGGGACGCGCCCGTGAGGTTCGCGCCGTCGAAGCGGGCGCCCACGAGCTGCGCTTTGTGCGCGTTGAGCCGGCGGAGGTCCGCGCCCTCGAACGTCATCTCCGAGAGCTTCGTCTGTCGCAGATCGGCGGCGACGAGCGACGCCCCGCCGAAATCGCCTTGTTGCCCGCTCGCGTGGATGAAGTTCGCCCCCTCGAGATCGGCGCGCGCGAACGTGCACCCGTCGATCGTGCTCCGCGCGAGGACGGCCTTGCCGAGCTTCGCCTCGCGAAACGAGCACCCCTCGAGCTTCGCGCGCTCGAGCGTCGCCGTGCGGAGCGACGCGCGGTCGAACGACGCCTCCTCGAGCTGCGCGCCCACGAAGCTCGCCTGATCGAGATCCGCGCCGTCGAACCGCACCCCCCGGCCGCGGACGTCGGCGAAGCGGGCGCTCGCGAGGGACGCCCCCTCGAACGATGCGCCGGCGAGATCGGCCCCCGAGCAGTCCGCGAACGTGAGCGATGCCCCGTCGAAGCGCGCGTCGTGGAACTGGCCTTGGGCGAGCGCGACGCGCTGCCCCACCGCCTTCAGGAACGACGCGCCGGGCGCGTCCACCAGCCCGAGGTTCGCGTCGTCGAGGCGCGCCTCGTCGAAGCGCGCGTTCGCGAGCTTGCACTTGCTGAGATCGGCCTGACCGAGCTCGGCGCCCACGAACGTCGTGTTCCGAAGGTCCGCGCCGGCGAGCTTCGCGGACGCGAGGCGCGCGCCGTCGAACCGACACCGCTCGAGCTTCGCGTGCGTGAGGTTGATCCCCGTGAGCGCGGCGCCCCGAAAGTCGATGCCCGAGAGATCCGCGCCCGCGTAGTTCGCGTCGTAGAGCGCCTCTCCCTTCGCGAGCCGACGGAGGACGACCGCGCGCGGATCGTTCTCGTCGACCGTCGTGGGTGCGTCGAGCGCGCCCGCGCTCGGGACGTGCGGCGACGGGGGAACGACGATCTCGGGCAGGCTCGCGCGCATCCGCGTGGGCGGCTCGTCGTCGTCCTGCGGGGCGTCGAGCTTCGGATCGCGAGCCTCGCCGGCTGCGAAGGCGAGAGGCGGAGCCTGGTGATCGGGAGCCGGGACGCGGGGAGGCGGGATCGGCGGACGTTCGAACGGGAGCCCCGTCGTCGGCTCTTGGACCGCGTCGTCCGGCGTCGGCTCGTCGGCGAGCGGTGCGCTCGACATCGCGTTCGGAACGGCGGGGGCAGCGGGCACCTCGGCGAACGGCAGGCCCGCGCTGGTGCGCGGCGCTGCGCGCACGGGCGCGCGGGCCGCGTCACCCCCGAGCGCGCGAAACGGGATGTCGCCGCTCCCGCTCGACGTCGGCGGTGGCGGGACGGTCTTGGGAGGTGGGTCGGGCGGCAGGTTCGGCGTCTCGACGTCGAGCATCATGGGAACCGCGGCGATCGAGGTCTTGTCCCCTGCGTCCGAGTCGGGATCCTCGAGGGCCTCGATCACCGCGTCCACGCTCTCCGGGAGGGGCGTGTCGTCGAGCGCGATGGACGCGTGCGTGGGAGCCGCGCTCGGGGACCGCGGTGGAGGCGCGGAGAGGGGCGCCTTCGCGACCTGGGGCGGCGGGGGCTCGGAGTCCTCCGAGAGGTCGGCGAAAGAGGCCCCGCTCCCGAAGGACGACACGCTTCGATCCAGATCCTCGTTCGCGAGCACCTCGAGCGTCGCGACCACGGAGAGCGCGTCGAGCGGCCCGGGGGGCGCCGGGATGTTGCCGCGGAAGAGCGCGTTCATCGTGCGCGCCTCCATGTCGATCGCGAGCGTGTCGCACACGAGGTGCATCGGGAGCGGGCGGCCCTCGGGGTCGTAGAGCTGCGCCTCGGCGCGCATGTGGGGGAGCTTGGTCGCGAAGCGCGGGAGGTCGCGGTGCATCCCGTCGATGACGATCCACTCCCCGCCCTCGAGCCCCGTGAGGCGCTGGTCGGGGGGCGAGACTTGGTAGAATTCGAACGGGAACGCGCCATCCTCCGACGCCGAGCCGAGGTCGAGGATCGTCGCGCCCTCGCGCACGGTCGCGTCGATCGTCGCGCCCTCGAGGAACGCTTGCCGATCGGGCCAGGAGGGCGATATCGGCCCGAACCCCGCATACCCGCGCTCGCCGTTCGGGAGCACGAGGTTCGGCACCTCCCCCGCCTTCACGCCGAACGCCGCGTCCGGCGCGGGTCGCTCGGCGAAGTCGTACACGATCGGGAACGACGCGAACGAGTCCGGGAACGCGCCGAGGCGGGGGCGCTTGCCGTAGACGTGGACGGTCTTGTCGATGAGGACCTCGGCGCCGCTCACCTCGGAGCTCGTCATCACGAGGCGCGTCGCGACGGCGGGGACGAGCGCGCCCTCCGCGCCGTGCGCGCGGCCGCGGAGGATCACGTCGACCGCGGGGACGAACGGCGCGAGATCGCTCGGTCGCTCGAGCGACTCGGACCCCGGAAGGTTCTCGTCCGCGAGGACGAGAGGCTCGGGCGCGGTCTGCACGATGAACCCCTCGTGCACGAGCGCGAACGTCGCCTTCACGACGACGGTCACGTACGTGATGCCCGCCTCCACGAACGCGACCGTCCCTCCTTGGATGGGGCCGAGCGTCGTGATCCGCACGGGCCACTCGCGACGGTGAAGCTCTCCCACAGGCGAACCGAAACGTACCGGGCCGAACGCCCACAAGGAAGCGCTAGTCGAGCGCGCGCCGAGGTGGGGTGACACCACCCGCGAGAGCGTCGCGTCGCCGAGGTCGACGGTGCGGTTCTCTTCCTTGGGCGCGCCTCCGTGGAGAGGGAGGACGAGCCCGAGATCGGGCTCGAGCGCCTCGACGGTCGCGATCGTCTGGACTCACCCTCCGAGCTTGCAGCCGACGCTCGGATCCACCTTCACCGTGGGGATGAAGAGCGGCGGCGCCGCCTCGAGGTGGACCTTCACCCCGATCGACCCGCCGATGAGCCCGCCGAGCAGGCCGATGCCCGGGATCCCGAAGCGCGACGCGAGCACGTCCCCCGCGACGGCGCTGCAGGGGAGCGACCCCTCGAGATCGAGCTCCGCGTGGAGTCCGAGGAGGGTGAACTTCCCCTTGCCGGTCAGCGTGAGCGGGCCCTGCGTGACCTTCACGTTGTCGAGCGTGACACCCGCCGTCGTCGCGGTCGCGTCGCCGGTGATCTTCACGTCCCCGGGGAGGACGCCTTCGAGCATGGGCAGCGCGAAGTTCGCGACGCGCGCGTCGACCGACGCGTCGAGCTCGGCGCGCGGATCGGGCAGCGTGAACGTCGCGTCCCCGCTCAACGTGGGCGCGGTCTTCTTGTCGGCCGAGAACGCGCGCAGGAACCCGAGCGAGAGCGGGCTGACGGTCGCCGTCAGGCGCTTCACCGGGGGGTCGACGAAGAACCGCACCGCTTGGAGGGAGGGCGAGGAGATGTCGAACCCCGTGCCGTTCTTCACGAGCGCCACGTCGAACGGGCCGAGCGTGACGTCGATGAGGGGGACGCCCGCGGTGATGCCGAGGAGATCGGTCCGCTTGCCCTTGTGGACGACGCGTTCGCAGCCGAACGTGAAGCCCACCGGGATCGACGGAGAGACCTTCTTCACCGTGACCTTCGCGCCCTCGATCGTGAGCGGGAGATCCGCCGCGCTCCCCATCGTGAACGTCTGCCCCAGCGCGAGCAGCGGCTGCGGGTAGTCGGCCGTGACGCCGAGATCCGCGAGGCGCACCGACTCGGGGCTCAGCCACGAGAGCGTCGCCTCCACCTTGTCCGCGCGCACGACGACGCCCTTGGTCTTCGCGACGCGCGCCTCGACGCCGAGCACCTCCGCGCGCGAGAGGGAGAGCGACACGCCCTTCTCCTCGAGCTCGATGCCTCGCTCCGTCGCGGCGCGGTGGACGAGCCAGCGCGAGATCGACCCCCAGAAGATCGCGACGGCGACCGCCCCGAGCACGAGGAGACCGCCGAAGGCCGCGAGCACGGTCCACGCGATGCGGCGCCTCGTCCACTTCGAGAGCTTCACGGGCTTGCCGATGTGATCCGCGAAATCGGGCGTGGGTCGGAACGCTCCTTTGCCGACGAGCTCGTTCCCCGGGACGCCTACGGTCCCGGGCGTCAACGGGCGGGGCGGCGACGCGCCCGGCGCGACGGGCAGGATGTCCGGCTGGGTGGGGGACGTCACATAGCGGGGCGGATCCGCGAACGCGGCGCCCGCGGGGCTCGGCATCGTCGAGTCGATCTCACCGAGGCCTTTGCCACCCGCTCGCTTCGGAGGTTCGTCGTTCGGGTCCACGCGGAGGCTCAACATAGCTCCTTCTCGGGGGCGAGCCGCCCCCTCTCGCGCGCCCTTCGCTCCCGCCCACGCCGGGAGCTCGGCCGAAGAGCTCGGGGACATGAGTCGCCCCCGCCCTGATCGCTGCGCGCCTCGAACGTTGGAGTCCGCGCGTCGGAAACGTGACCGATCCATCGCGCGGCTCCACGAGGTAGGAGGCCCTCAGCGCTTCGCGCCTTTGAACTTCGCGTCGGCGTCGATCACGTCCGTCATCGTCGCGCCCGAGAGATCCGCGTCGCGGAAGTCGGCCGCGGTGAGGTTCGCGCGAACGAAGCGCGCGGAGGCGAGCCGCGCGGCGCGCGCGTCGACGTGCGAGAGGTCGGCGCCCTCGAACCCCGCGTGCGTGAACACGCCACGCGAGAGGTTCGCACGAGCGAGCTTCGCGTTCGAAAAGTTCGCCTCGGTGAACGTGGCGTTCTTGAGGTTCGCGCCCTCGAGCGACGCCCCCGACGCGCTCACGTGCGCCGCCGCGCTCTTCGAGAGATCCGCGGACCCGAGCTCCGCGTCCGTGAGGGTGGCCTCGTCGAGGGACGCCTTCGAGAACCGCCCGCCCACGAGATGCGCGCGCACGAAGCGAGCGCGCACCAGGCACGCGCGTTCGAAGTTCGCGCCCTTCGCGGTGACGTCCTCGAGGTTGGCGCCGGTGAGCGCGGCGCGCTCCGCGTTGACGGAGGTCAGGTCGGCGGCAGCGAAGGATGCCTGCTCGGCGTCGATCTGGGCGAGGGTCGCCCCACCGAGCTTCGCTTTGGAGAAGTCCGCGCCGGCCGCGTGCGCCTTCGT
The DNA here is from genome assembly GCA_046351395.1 of Polyangiaceae bacterium. Taxonomy (GTDB): domain Bacteria; phylum Myxococcota_A; class Polyangia; order Polyangiales; family Polyangiaceae; genus CAYYKK01. The sequence goes on along the minus strand of JAXLYP010000002.1, from coordinate 404,221 downwards.
GAGATCACTCTCGAGGAGGCTCGCGCCGGCGAAGCTCGCGCGTTCGAGGTTCACGCCGACGAACTTCGCGCGGTCGCACCGCGCGCCCGTGAGGGAGGCTCCGGCGGCGGTGGCCCCGCTCAGATCCGCGGACGTGAGGTTCGCGCCCGCGAGGGACGCCGTGTCGAGCTTCGCGCCCACGAGCGTCGCGCGCGTCGCGTCGGCGCCGTCGAGCACCGCGGAGAGCAGCTTCGCTCGGGTCATGTTCACGCCCGCGAGGTTCGCGCCGCTCAAGACGCACCTCGAGAGATCGGCCTCCGCGAGCGTCGTCCCGGAGAAGGAGCGACCCGTGAGATCGAGATCGCTCAGGTCGGCGCCCGTCAGATCCATGTCGCGGGGTGCGCCCCCCTCGGAGAGCCGCGCGAGGAGCGCCGCGCGGCGCGGGTCACCGCGATCATCGAGCGCGCGCTTGGCATCGGGGGCCGCGTCGCCCACCTGCGGCTCGACGCGCCCGGGCATCTGCATCCGGGGCTCGATCGGCGCGGGCGCCGGCGAAGGCGCGGACGCGAGCGTCGGCGTGGACACCTGGAGCGGCGCGGGCGCCTGCAGCGGCGCGGCGGACTGTGGCTGCGCGGCGAAGTGTGGCTGCGCGGCGGACTGCAGCGGCGCGGCGGACTGCGAGTGCGCGGGCGAGCACCATGCCGTAGTTCGACGGCGCGACGAACTGGCCACGTCGATGCGAAGAGCCCCGCGAGCGCCCGGATGGCGCGGCGGGCGCCGTCGACGGTGGGTGCCGTCGACGCGCCGAGTGACACCGGCGAGCGCGAGGGATCGGCGCTCCCGGAGAGCGCGAGACCTCCTCCGAGCATCCCCGCGGGGGGCGTCCCGAGCGTGACGCCCCGCTCGCTCTTCGCGGCATCGATCGCCGCGGCGGGTGATGGCGCCTCGTTCGCTCTTCGCGGCGGCGTCGATCGCCGCGACGATCGCCGCTATCCGATGATCCCGGTGCCGTTCAGCGCGTTCGCGGCGGGCGTCACGGCGAGGGGCGCGAACGAGGCGTCGTACGGCGTGGCGGGGATCGCGGGCCCGCGCTCGCGCTCCCCGCGCGACGGCGCGTCGACGCGGCATGGCTCTCGACGTTGGCGCGGCGATGGAGTCCATCGTCCGTTCGAGCCGGCGCTTCGCCGCGGGATCGATGACGCGCTCGAGCGAACTCGGCGGACCCGCCACGCGCTCAGGGCGGGGGCCGGCGATGGCGCCGCGGGTGCTGCGCCGAACGGCAGGCCGGGGCTCGGCGGACGGGGAGCGGCGAGCAGATCCGCCGTGGTCACGGCGCGCTGGGCGGGCGCAACGCTGCGAGGCACCTCCGCAGGTCTCGTCGCGTTTGGAGTGGACGAACCTGTCAGTGGGAGCGGCGGCGCCTTGCGCTGGCGTTCGACGAGGCGGACGGCGTCGGGGGCCTCGGCGTGCACGACGCGCCAGACGAGCGAAAACCGACGCTTGCTGGGATCGAGGATGCACATGTCGAGCGAGGGCTTGAGCGGCCCGGGCGCGGGCCCCCCGAGCACGCGCTCGTTCACGACGACGCTCACCCCGCCGAGGTGCGTGGTGATCCGCGGCAGCGCGGGATCGAGCCCCTCGAGGAGGAGCGTCTCGGTCCCCTCGAAGAACGCGATCTGCTGGTCGTGCGGCGCGGGGTTGAAGAAGCGCGGATCGACGCCCGCGCCGAGCTCAGGCACGCCGTTCTGCACCTCCGGGGGCGGGGCACCTCGAAGGAACTGGACGCACGGAAGGCCACGTCTCGGAGATGGGCCCGAGCCCCGCGATCTCGTTCGCGCGGAGGACGTACTTGTCGAGCAGCGGTCCCCTCGCGCCGATCACCGCGAGGCGCGCCGCGTAGTTGCTCATCGGGCCGAGGGTGGGCGGCGTATACGGGGCGCCGCTCGCATCGACGGCCGCAATGCGGAAGACGGTACGGTCTCGGCGGCGGCCGCGAGGGGCTCCTCGGATCGGGCAGGCGGTGGACGCTCCACCACGACGGGCTCGGGCTCCACGCAGGCGGGCGAGGCCCGCCAGGCGCCTCTCGAAGGTCGCCTTGAACACGAGCGTGACATACGGGACGCCTCGCGCGTGCGAACGCACGGCGGCGTGCGCGAGACCCATCCGCTGCGGCTTCGTCGTCCAGACCGTCGGTTCACGAGTGCCTCGTCATATCAGCATACGTGCGCGCGGACCGCCTCGCCCGCGGCGCGGCCGACGATGCACCTCGCGCGGCGGTGCACCTCACGTGGCGGTGCACTTCGCGCGGGCGATCGCCACGACGGACTCCTCGCCACACACGCCGCGGGTCGCTCGAGAACCAGGCTCGGACGGCGTCCCTCGCGAACGCGCCGCCGTGGAACGTGCCCGTGGCCTCAGGGCGCAGCGGTGAAGGAGAGCGTCATCTCCTTCTTCTTCGAAGAGCACTTCGTCTTCGAGTCGTCGCAGATGCCGTAGCTCAGTAATGCCGACGACCGTGCCAGGCCAGCCCGGCCGCGGTGAGGACAGTGAGGCGTGCCGACGACGACGTGTTGCCGGAGCAACCCGCGCACGGCTTCGGGTCGGGGTAGGTGACGTTCGTGCCCCGTTCGTGATGAACTTGTTCGGTGCTCGTCGCGAGGCCGACCCGCGTCACCGCCTCCGCGGAGGCGACGACCTGCCAAGCGCCCGCGGTCGGTCCCTTCGCGGGTCGGTGCCGCAAAGCGACGGTGGAGGGCGCACCGGATGCGGGAGGCTTCGCGGCCGAGGTCGAAGCGCTCGGCGTGGCGGCGGCCACCGAGGTGGTCGCGGACGGCGTGGTGGGGTTGCTCGCGACGGGCGCGGCGGACTTCGCGGGCGTCGACGACGTCGTCGCGGTCGCGGCCGAGTCCTTCGCCGCGCCGGTCGAGCCGGCGCCATCTCCGCACGCCGCGAGGCAGACACAGGCGAGGCTCATGGAAACGATCTTCTGGGTCGAACTGGTAACCATCGGCGGCAGTTTACTCCCAAGCGCACGCGCGATCTCACGCGCGAAGTGAAGCGACAGGCCCGGCGTAAGTGCCGGTGCGCGAGCCAACGCGCACCCAACCCCGAAACGCGAGGCGGGTTCACTCGTGCGCGGGGCACAGACCGCGAGAGCGGAGGCGGGCGAAGTCGAGCGCCCTCACCGCGCTCGCCAGGTCGCCCCGCGCCACGCGAGGAGCGGATCGATTGCGCGGGGTGCGCAGCGCCACGGCGGCGGCGGGCGCGTGGAGCGCGACCATGCGCATGCCACGCAAAACAGCCTCGATCCGTCGCCGATCGAGGCTGCAACCTGCCGCCGGCTCCGGCGCACGGAGCCGCGGTTGGTCGAGCGCGCCGCGGCGCATCATCGAAAATCCACGGAGCGCCGCGGCGAAACCGCCGGGCCGTGGAGATTCTTCTTCGGCGCGACCTTCGCCTTTAACATCACCGAGGTGGCCGTGGAAGGTCCGCGTCGGCGCAGACTCGCCGAGCTTGTGACCGACCATGTTCTCCCGTGATGAAGACGGGGACAACTTGCGGCCGTTGTGGACCGCGAAGGTGAGGCCGACGGCCTCGGGGATGATCGACGGCGCGACCAGTCCTTGACCGACGCCATTCGCCTGCCCCTGCGTCGCGAGGTTGCCGCCAGGTGGCCGTCGATGAACGGGCCCTTCTTTACGCTGCGAGGCATGGATCAACCCTTCGCCTTCGACGCTTGATCATGCCGTCCAGTTCAACGATGACCGTGTCTTGAGACCCTTGGAAGGCGGCCCACGGAGAGCACGGGTGACGACCACCGGAGCTGCGGCCTTCGCCGCCGCCCATCGGGTGATCGACCGGGTTCATCGTGACGCGCCGCGGTTGTGGGGGCGGAACCCGGGCCAGCGCATGCGCCCCGCCTTGCCGAGGCTGATGTTGGCGTGCTCGGGGTTCGAGACCTGGCCGATCGTCGCGCGGCAGTCGAGGTGCACCTTGCGGATTTCGCCGCTCGGGAGACGAAGATCTGCGCCCAGTCCCCGTCCTTGCCCATGAGCTGCGCGGACACGCCGGCGGAGCGCACGAGCTGCGCCCTTGCCCTTCTTGAGCTCCCACGTTGTGGATCGCGGTCGGGCGGGATGCTGGCGGAAGGTCAAGCTGTTGCCGACCTTGATGTCCGCGTTGCGGCCTCGGGCACCGTCGCTCCGACCTCGAGGCCGTCGGGCGCGAGGATGTGGCCTTCTCTGCGTCACGTAGTGGAAGGGCGCAATGCGCGCCGTGCGGTTCGGGTCGTACTCGATCGCGGCGACGAGCGCCGGGACGCCGGTCTTCGTGCGCGAAGTCGATGATGCGGTAGCGCTGCTTGTGCCCACCACCGGGCCAGCTCGTGATGCGGCCGTGGTTGTTGCGGCCGCAGTCGAGGTGCTGGACCTCGACGAGCAGACGCTCCGGCTCGCTCTTCGTGATCGTTGAAGTCCGAGACCGAGTAGAAACGGCGCCCCGGCGACGTCGGTTTGAAGGTTTTGATACCCATGACTATTCTGCCTTCTCGTCGAAGAATTGGATCGAGTCGCCCTCCTTGAGGGTGATGATCGCCTTCTTCCAGTTCTTGAGCTTCGCGTAGCCGCGGCCCATGCGCTTGTCGTGGCCGCGCATCACGAGGGTGTTCACGTCGACGACGCCGACGTTGAACATCTTCTGGATCGCGTCCTTGATCTGGATCTTGTTGGCGCGGGTGTTGACCTCGAAGATCACCTGGTTCTGGTTCTCTCGGAGGCGGCTCGACTTCTCGGTGAGGATGATCGGCTTGCCGATGATGGTGTCAGGCTGCATGGCGAATCTCCTCAGGCTCCCGCCGTCACTCCCTCGAGGCAGCGAGCCTCGAGGGCCTTGGCGGCCTCCTTCGACACGACGAGGTGGTCGTGACGGAGCAGGTCGTACACGTTGACGCCCTCCGGCGGGAGGAACTGGTGTGAGGCGACGTTCTTGATCGACCGCACGAGCTTCTCGTTGCTCGCCGTGTCGACCACGAGCGCCTTCTTCTCGGCCTTGAGGCTCGAGAGCGCGCCGACGATCGCCTTCGTCTTGAACTCCGCGAGTTCGAACGCGTCGACGACGATGAGGCGCTCCTCCTTGGCAAACAAGGACAGCGCGCTCTTCAGGGCCGCGATGCGGACCTTGCGCGGGGGACGGTAGGACCAGTCCTTCGGCTCGAGCGCGTGGGCGTGACCGCCGCCCGCGTGGTGCGGGGCGCGGATCGAGCCCTGGCGAGCGTTGCCGGTGCCCTTCTGCTTGTAGAGCTTCTTCGAGGAGCCTCGGACCGCGCTGCGCTCCTTGGTCGCCTTGGTGCCGGCGCGCCGCGAAGCGAGCTGGGCCTTCACGACCTCGTAGAACAGGTTCTCCTTCACCTCGGTGGCGAAGACCGCGTCGCTGAGGTCGAGCGAGCCGACCTCTTCGCGCTTCAGGTTGAAAACTTTGACCTTCATCGCTCTCTCCTACGACTTGATCTCGACGTCGACGCCGGCCGAAAGATCGAGCTTCATCAGCGCATCGAGGGTTTGCTGCGTCGGCTCGATGATGTCGAGCAGGCGCTTGTGGGTCCGCACCTCGAAGTGCTCGCGCGACTTCTTGTCGACGTGCGGGCCGCGGAGGACGGTGTAGCGGCGGATCTCGGTCGGGAGCGGGATGGGGCCCGCGACGCGCGCGCCCGTGCGCTTCGCCGTCTCCACGATGTCCGTGGTGGACTTGTCGAGCAGCTGGTGATCGAACGCCTTGAGGCGGATCCGGATCTTGGTGTTGTCAGCCATGATGTTCTCTTCTCGCTCCGACCGTCACTCGACGATCTTGGTGACGACACCGGCGCCGACCGTCTTGCCGCCCTCGCGGATGGCGAAGCGCATCTGCTCCTCGAGCGCGACGGGCGCGATGAGGTGGATGTCCATCGTGATGTTGTCGCCCGGCATGACCATCTTCACGCCCTCGGGCAGGTTGCAGGTGCCCGTGACGTCGGTCGTGCGGATGTAGAACTGCGGGCGGTAGTTCGTGAAGAACGGCGTGTGACGGCCGCCCTCCTCCTTCTTGAGGACGTAGACCTCGCCCTTGAACTTCGTGTGCGGCGTGATGCTGCCCGGCTTCGCGAGGACCTGACCGCGCTCGATCTGATCCTTCTCGATGCCGCGCAGGAGGCAGCCCACGTTGTCGCCCGCCTGGCCCTGATCGAGGAGCTTGCGGAACATCTCGACGCCCGTGACGACCGACTTCTTCGTCTCGCCGAAGCCGATGATCGCGACCTCCTCGTTGACCTTGATGATGCCGCGCTCGATACGGCCGGTCGCGACGGTGCCGCGGCCCTTGATCGAGAACACGTCCTCGACGGCCATCAGGAACGGCTTGTCGATGTCGCGCACGGGCTCCGGGATGAACGAGTCGAGCGCGTCGATCAGCTTGCCGATCGACTCCTCCCACTTCGCCTCGCCCTGGAGGGCGGGGAGCGCCGCGCCGCGCACGACGGGGGCGTCGTCGCCCTTGAAGTTGAACTTGTTGAGGAGCTCGCGGACTTCCATCTCCACGAGGTCGAGCATCTCGGCGTCGTCCACCGCGTCGCACTTGTTGAGGAACACGACGATGTGGTTCAGGCCGACCTGGCGCGCGAGGAGCACGTGCTCGCGCGTCTGCGGCATCACGGAGTCGAGCGCGCTGACGACGAGGATCGCGCCGTCCATCTGCGCGGCGCCCGTGATCATGTTCTTGATGTAGTCGGCGTGTCCGGGACAGTCGACGTGCGCGTAGTGGCGCTTCGGCGATTCGTACTCGACGTGCGCCGCGGCGATCGTCACCGTCTTCGTCTCGTCGCGCACGGTGCCGCCCTTGGCGATATCGGCGTACGAGATGACCTTCGCGAGCCCCTTCTTCGACTGCACCTTCACGAGCGCAGCGGTCGTCGTCGTCTTGCCATGATCGATGTGGCCGATCGTGCCGACGTTCACGTGGGGCTTCGTACGGTTGAATTTCTCCTTCGCCATCGCGGGGTCTCCCTGGAGGTTCTCGCGGTGGAGGCACCTCGGGTGCCACCGATCCGCTGCAGTCGTTCTCGGTCTTCGTGCTGCGTTCGTTGCGGGGTCTGAGCCCACCATCGGGATCGAACCGACGACCTCGTCCTTACCAAGGACGTGCTCTGCCGACTGAGCTAGGTGGGCGTGAAACGATTGGGGTGAAGCGCTGCGTACTTCGTGGCGTCTCGATGGAGGCGACGTTCGGAGCGGGAGACGGGATTCGAACCCGCGACGTTCAGCTTGGAAGGCTGACGCTCTACCAACTGAGCTACTCCCGCGCGCGGCGCCCGTGCTCGCGCTGACTGCTGCGTGCAGCGCGAAGCGCCGGTGGAGGGTGATGGATTCGAACCATCGAAGGCAATGCCGGCAGATTTACAGTCTGCTCCCTTTGGCCACTCGGGCAACCCTCCTTGGTTGCTGCTCTTATCGATTCTATGTCGATGCTGGGACGCTGTTCGTTTGGTTTTCCGTTTCTTCGTCGTGCTGCGAGGGACGAGGTGTTTCGGAGAGCTAGCGAGGGGAGTCGAACCCCTAACCCCCTGCTTACAAAGCAGGTGCTCTACCGATTGAGCTACGCCAGCGAGGACTGGACTGCGAGGAGACGAGCGGTGTTTCTTCGGACTGACGCGATGGGGAGAGGGATCGGTGGCGTAAAGGGAAGGGGCTTCTAGCGCCCTGCAAGAGCTGTGTCAAGCATCAGTTCTCAAACGTTCGCGCTCTCATCTTGCACGATGCGGGCCGCCCTCGTAACGTTGCCTGGTTCAGGGGGCAAGCGCCGCGATCAACCACCGCGTCTTGCTCCACCCGGGCGCGCTTGCGACGCTCCCGATCCATCCCCGAGAAGAGAGAGACGAACGCATGGAGTGCCTCGCTTGTCATACGCCGAACCTCGACGGCGCGCGGTTCTGCCTGAAGTGCGGAGCCCCGCTCCCCGCGAGCCAGGCGGCCGAGGCCGATCCGCTGATCGGCAAGGTGATCGCGAGCCGCTATCGCATCACCGGGATCCTCGGCGAGGGCGGGATGGGCCGCGTGTACACCGGCGAACAGCAGATGGGCACGAGCGTCCGGAAGGTCGCCGTGAAGACGCTGCTCTCGCAGTTCGCGAAGGATCCGCAGACCGTCGCGCGCTTCATGCGCGAGGTCGGCACGGTGAGCGAGCTCGAGCATCCGAACACGATCAAGGTCTATGACTTCGGCCAGATCGAGGGCTCCGGCGACCTCTACATCGCGATGGAGCTGCTCGCCGGCAAGACGCTCGAGGACGAGCTCGCGCACGCCGGAGCGATGTCTCCGGAGCGCGTCGATCGCATCATCGGACAGGTCTGCGGGTCGCTCCAAGAGGCGCACGACAAGGGCATCGTGCACCGCGATCTCAAGCCCGCGAACATCTTCCTGACGACGCGCGCCGGCGAGGAGGACGTGGTGAAGGTCCTCGACTTCGGCATCGCGAAGAAGGGCGATCAGAAGGACGGGCCGAAGGGCACGAAGGAGCAAAAACTCACGCAGCAGGGCACAATCCTCGGGACGCCGCCCTACATGAGCCCGGAGCAGTTCACCGCGAAGGAGCTCGACGCGCGGAGCGATCTCTACTCGCTCGCGATCCTGACGTACGAAGCGCTCACGGGCCGCTTGCCGTTCGAGGCGGAGACGCCGTGGCAGTGGATGAACCAGCACCTCAGCGTCCCTCCCCTGCCCTTCGAGAACACACCCGCGGGCGCCAACGTCCCGCACAAGATGAAGATGGCCGTGCTCCGCGCGCTCGAGAAGGATCGCGAGCGGCGGCCCTCGAACGCGCGCGAGTTCTACGAGGAGCTCACGCTCGGCGCGGTCCGCATGAGCCTGCTCGCGGCGCACTCCGGCTCGAGCCCGAACATCGTCCCGCAGGGCGGCGGGACGATGGCGATCCAAAACCCCGGCGCGCCCCACGCGCGCCCCGGAGGGACGCAGATCGGCGAGCCCCTGCCCCAGATGGGAGCGCCGCACGCCGGCGGCGGAGGCGGCGCGGGGAAGACGATGATGGGCGACCCGATGCCGCAGATGCACTTCGGCGCGCAGCCCGGTGTCCCCACGGGCGGCGGCCAGGTCTATGCGATGCCGCCGCAGCAGCCCGCGAAGAAGGGCGGCGGTGGAATCATCATCGCGATCCTCGCGGTCGCGGCGATCGGCGGCGGCGGATTCGCGGGTTGGTACTTCCTCGCGGGGCCGGGAAAGAAAGCGGCTGCGACGGACGACGGCGTCGCCGCGGAGACCACGGGTGGCGCCGGCGAAGAGCCGACGTCGAAGAGCGGATCGACGTCCGGCGGCAAGGCGGGCGGCGACGCGGCGAGCAGCAGCGGCGGGACGCAGGCGAACGCGAGCACGACCGGCGGCACCGCGGACGCGTCCACCTCCGGCGGGGACACCGACGCCTCGGGTTCGTCCGGAAGCTCGGGAGCGGGCTCCTCGAGTTCGTCCGGCGGCGGGACCACGTCGTCGAGCTCGAGCGGAGGGGGTGTCGTCCCTCACCCGAGCCAGAAGCCGGTGTCGCACGACACCTCGTGCTGCAACGGGCTCAAGCAGCCGAAGCTCCGCCTCTGCCAGGGCGCGCAGGCCGCGGGAAACTCCGCCCAAGCGAACGCGATGGGTGGGCGCGGCTGCCGCTGAGGCGCGGGAAATCGCCTGGCGGACGAGGTTGACGGGGTCGGGGGCGCTTGGTACGAAGCGCCCCGAACACGCAGTCATGCCAAGTAGAAGTACGGCCGTCTCCCTGTTTCGCGGCACCGGCCACGCGAAGTTCTCCAAGAGCGGGCGCTCGTCGTTCACGGCGTTCCGAGCATTCTGGGTCGATCTCTGTGCGACCGAGGCGTTCTCCGGTCGGTGGGTCGCGGTGGACGCGGTGAGCTACCGTCCGCACGCGGACGAGCCCCACGAGGTCGAGGTGGTGGACGCCGACGACGACCTCACCGCGCTCGTCTCGCGCATGCGCGCCAACGCCCGAACGAGCTGTAGCGTGCTCCAGTGCAAGCGGAAGCACGCCGAGCGCCCCCGCTACCGCGCCTGATCTTCGGTCCGATGCGCTCGCCCCGGCTGAGCGCGCACACCCGGTCGACGCGACCGCGCTGGAGCCGCTGCCGCATCCGCGGCAGCGGCCACGGCACACGCGTTCGCGACGGGCGGGGCCTGCGACTGCGCGACGCTCCTATTTTCGCGATCGAGGGCCTACTTCACGATCGACGGCCTACTTCGATCTACTTCACGATCGGCTTGATCAGCGTCTTGCCGTCCTTGACGACGACCTCGTAGTCCACGCGCTTCTTGTGCACGCCCTTCAGCTTCTCGGCCTGTGACTTGAGGCTGTCCGAGAGCTTTTCGAACGTGATGCCCGCGGTCGACTCGTTGCGCTCGCGGCGCGCCTGGACGTACTGCGCGTAGATCTCGCGGAGTCGCCCGTCGTTCAGATCGCCAAACTCGCGCTTCGAAGCCTCCGCGGCCTTCGACGCTGCGGGAGCAGCCGGCACCTGATCCGCGGTGCGATCGGGCGGACGCAGGCGCGCGGGCTGAGGTCTTCGCATCTCCCCAGCCTCCGGCGCCGCCGCGGGCTCCGGAGGCGCGGGCCGCACGGCCGCGGGCTTCGCGACGGGCGGAGGCGGCGGAGGCTCCGAGGGCGGGAGGCCCAGGTCGATGTCGATCGGGCTCGAGAGGAGCGGCTTGCGCACCTCGGGAGCAGGACGTTCGGGGGCGGTGTTCGGCGAGACGGTCGGTTCGTCGGGGATCCCGAGATCGAGCGGCCGGGACAGGAGCGGCTTGCGCGGGGCCGGCGCCGCCACGGGCTCCGGCGCCGCCGCAGGAGCCTCGCCGGCTTTGGAGGCGAAAGGCGGAGCCTCGCCGGCTCTGGAGGCGAAAGGCGGAGCCTCGCCGGCTCTGGAGGCGACGGGCGGAGCCTCGCCGGCTCTGGAGGCGACGGGCGGAGCCTCGCCGGCTCTGGAGGCGAAAGGCGGAGCCTCGCCGGCTCTGGAGGCGAAAGGCGGAGCCTCGCCGGCTCTGGAGGCGAAAGGCGGAGCCTCGCCGGCTCTGGAGGCGAAAGGCGGAGCCTCCTGCACGCCTGCCAGGCTCGCCATGCGCCGCAGCGCTTCCGGATCGGCTTTGCGCGCGCCACCCCCTCCCCAACGAAGCCCTCCCTTCTTCGCGGGCGCACCGCTCGAGGCAGGCACCACGGACGCACCGGCCTGTGCGGGGACCACGACCTCGGAAGGCGGGAGCGCCTCCAGGGGATCGATGATCCCGAAGCCGGCGTTGATCGGCGGCGGCTCCGCGGGCAGCTCGATCGCGCGGGGCTTCGGCCCGCGCGCCTTCGGGAACAGGTGGCGCAGGGGCTTCTGCTGGGAGTCCTCGGCGGACGGAGCCGCCGCGGCCGGGTGCGGCGCGGTCGTCGCGAGCTCGTCGCCCGTGTGCGTCGGCCCGAAGTCGGCGGCGTAGCCGGGAGCTGCATCCGCCTCGGTGAGCTCGAAAACGCGCTGCTGCTGCGGCGGCGGCGTGGGTGCGTCGTCGTCGTCGTTGAGCGCGTCCCCGAGCTCTGCGCGCAGGTCGTCCGCGAACTCGAGATCGCTCGAGCTGAGCTCCTCGTAGACCTCCTCGCGCTTCGGCTTCCGACGATCGACGACGCCCCGGAGACGCGCGGCGTGCCTCTTCCCGAGCGCCGTCAGCGCGTCGTCGACGCCGAACCGCGCCGCCGCCTTCATCAGGTCGCGCTTGAACGTGCCGTTCTCGATCTCGCGCATCGTGCGCATCCAGTGCTGTTGCAACGTGTTGTACCGTTGCACCAGCGTCTGGAACTTGAAGCGCATCGCCGTGTTGCGGATCTGCTCCTTGCGCAGCAGGACGATGCGCCGGTCCACGTCCTTGCGCGGGATCTGCGGCTCGAGCTTCTCGAGCCCCATGAAGTACTGCTCGTAGAGCGCGCGGACCCGCTCCATCTTCTCCTCGAGCTCACCCAGGTTCTTGTCGAGCTCTGAGGGTTCCATCGTCCGCTATACGGGCCGCCGCGTGGGGGTCGGGAAACGCATCATAGCGGGGTTACCGTCAGGTTGTCGAAGCAGACGGGAGCGGACCACTCGTTGAAGGCCAGGTGGTCGTGGCCGATGCCCGAGAGGGGTTGCTCGTCCGCGTACTCGAAGTACCGCGCGCCGTTCACCGAGAAGCTCACGGTCGACGAGTTCCGACGCTCCACCGTGAAGTGGTACGTCTGGCCGGGCTGAACGGGCTGGGCGTGCTCGTCCTCGCTCCCGGCGACGATCGGGATCTCGAGCCGCTCGCCGTCGTGCTCGTCGAGGCGCGCGAGGACGTGGAGGGTGTTCTTCCACCCCCCGAAGATGAACAGGTAGCTCGTCGCGTCGGAGTAGCTCGTCCCCTCCGCGAAGCTCTTGCCGTCCCCCCAGACCTCGATCTTCAGGTCCCCCTCCGGGCTCAGCGCGACCGCGTCCACCTCGACGCGCGCGTTCACCGGGATCTTGCGCTTCAACCAGAGCGGGTGGTTCTGCGCGTTCGTCGCGCAGACGCGGCCGCCGTCGATTTTCCACACGTCCGTCGTCGCGAAGTAGTCCGCGCCGAGGGACTTGCGCTCGAAGTCGTCCGTGAAGATGGGCGCCGCGGGCTCCTTGTCCGTCTGTTGGGGAGCGCGCTTGCCCTCCGGGACGCACGCGCTCACGAGCGCGCCCGAGAGGAGTCCCACGACGAGGGCGCGCGGCGGATTCACCCCGCGGGCTTTACGCAAGCGGGGGCCGGATGCAAGGAGCCCGCGTGCACCCCGTCCTGTTCCGGCTGCCGTGGTTCTCGGGAGGAAGCATCCCGTTCCACAGCTACGGGATCATGCTCGGGCTGTCGCTCATCGTGGGCTGGTACCTCACGCTCGGCCTCGCGACGCGCGATGGATTGCCGCGTGAGCCGATGGCGAACTGCTACGTCGACACGGCGCTCATGGCGCTCGCGGGTTCGCGACTGCTCTACATCGCGACCAACCCGTCCGAGTTCACCTCGTTCGCGTCCCTCGTCGCCTTCAAGAACGGCGGCCTCGTCGCGTACGGCGGCTTCATCGGTGGGCTCCTCGGCTCGTGGCTCTCGCTCCGGTTCGGGATCGGGTTCACCGCGCTCTTCCGCGCGCTCGGGCGGCTCTTCGCGAAGGAGAGGCCGCGCGAGTGGCCACGCTTTCCGCTCCTTCCGTGGGCGGACGTCGCCGTGCCGAGCCTCGCGTCCGGGCTCTTCATCACGCGCATCGGCTGCTACCTGTTCGGGTGCGACTTCGGTCAGCCGCTCGGCGAGCGGGCGCCAAGCTGGCTCAAGCGGCTCGGCACGTTCCCGCACTGGCCCGAGGGCTCCGTGGACGTGGGGGACGGGGCGCCCGCGTGGACCGCGCAGGTGCACGCGGGGCTCATCCCGAGATCCGCGCCGTCCTCGCTGCCCGTGCACCCGACGCAGCTCTACGAGTCGGTGACGGGCCTCGTCCTCCTCATCGCGCTCCTCGCGCTCCGCAAATACCAGCGGTTCCGCGGGGAGGTGTTCCTTTGGTTCGTCTTCCTGTACGGCGCCGTGCGCTTCGTCCTCGAGCTCGTGCGCGACGACGTCGAGCGCGGCGACGTGCCGCCGGCAGTCGCGCCCCATGTCCTGTTTCCGCTCTGCCTGGGGATCCTCGGGCTCGGGTACTCCATGGGCATCGCGCCGCGACTGCGCGACCCGATTCTGCGGATCGCCACGCAGGTCGCGGCGTTCGCGCCCGCGGTCGCGATCTACATCGCGTACCGACCCCAGGCGTTCGCGGTCGTGATCCCCGTGCGCCTGTCCACGTCCCAGGCCGTCGGCTTCCTCTCGGGCGTCGCGGCGTGCGTCGCCTTCGCGGTGCTCGATCGTCGCGCCGCGCTCCGTCCGAACGAGGCGATGGCGATGCCCCATTTCCCGGGCTTCGAGGACGAGCCCGCCGAGGAGCCGCGGCCCGCCCCGACGAAGAAGAAGCCCGCGCCGCGAAGCGATGTCGTCACGCCGAAGAAGACCGAAGCACCGAAGCCCGTCGAGCCCGCGGTGAGCGAGGCGAATCCGTCGAAGCCCTTGCGCGCGAAGGCCCCGCAGATCGACGTCGCGCTCCACCCGGACGACGTCCCCCTCCCCTCCCGCGCGGACCGCGCCCCGCGACGCAAGAAGAAGCCCAAGCCCGATGGCTGATCGCCTCGACACCCTCCCCGTGGAGCTCCTCGTGCGTGGGAGGCGCGCCGTCGTCATCGGCGGCGACGCCGAGTGCGCCGCGAAGGTGGAGCGCCTGCTCGTCGGGGGCGCGGTCGTGCACGTGTTTCCGGAAGGGACCGCCCCGCTCGACGCGATCGTCGCCCGCGCGCGCGAAGGAGCGATCGCGATCGAGGAGCGCCCGTTCGAGGACCGAGACGCCGTAGGCGCGTGCGTCGTGTTCCTCTCCCCGGCGCACGAAGCGCTCGGCGCGCGTCTCGCGGCGCGCGCGCGGGTGGAGGGCACGCTCGTGTGCACGCTCGATCGACCGGAAGCGTCGACGTTCATCAACCCGGCGGTCGCCCGCGGCGCGGGCCTGTCGGTCTCGATCTCGAGCGGCGGCGCGGCGCCCGCGCTCGTGAAGGCGCTGCGCCAGGAGCTCGAGCGTTGGCTCGGCGACGAGGCGCTCGGGCGGTTCGTCGCGGAGCTCGCCCGAGCGCGACGCCAAACGCCGCGCACGGCGCGGGGGGCGCGCGCGAAGGAGCTGCTCGAGGGGTTTCGCGTCGACGTGAAAGCGATGTTCCCCGCGTGGTTCGCGCGCGAGGTATCGTCCCGCGACACGTGAGCCGCGCGCTCCGCGGCAAGTTCGGATGACGAGAGGAGAGACGATGACGAAACCCTTGGGTTGGAGCCGCACCGCAGCACTCGCGGGCGCGCTCCTGATGGGAACGACGCTCACGTTCGCGTGCGGCGGCAGAAGACGGACGCATCGGCGAGCGCGAGCGCGTCGTCGAACGCAGCGAGCGGATCGAAGGGCAAGACCGCGAGCTGCGCGTTCCAGAAGGATCCGAACAACTGCTGGAGGAAGTTCGTCGACTCCGTGAAGACGTGCACCGGTTCGGCCGACGTCACCGGCGAGATGTCCGCGGACGGCAAGTCCTGCAAGGCGAAGGACGTCGAGGTGACGTTCGCGAAGCCGATGAAGAAGACGCCCGGAAAGAGGGACATCGACCTCACGGTGAAGAAGGGCGGGACGGAGTGCCTCCACTGGGTCGTCACCGGCGAAGCCATGGACATGGAATTCGGGGAGAAGGCCGAGGACACGAAGACCGTAGGGACGAAAGACGACTACGTGATGACCGGGACCTCTCCAGCAGGGAAGGTCTCCGTCCACGCCGTGGGCCTCGGCTACGAGCTGACCTGCCCGGACGGGACGCTCTGGGTCGACTCGCTCGATCGGGCCATCTCCGACGGGTCCAACGTCGACTGCGCGGACGACGGGATGCACCCGTACGCCACCGCGAACGACGGATTCGGCGGAAAGGGGGCGAGCCTGGAGATCGCGGTCCAAATCCTGAGCAACCAGAAGTGGAGCCTGAACTGCGAGACGCCCTGAGCCGCCCGGAACGGCGATGAGGCCCTGATCCGCGCATCGGCGGATCAGGGCCTCGGGCATCTCTCCAGTCCTTCGATCAGGCGCGCGCGCGGCGCCGCCGAGCGACCCAGATCCCCGCGCCGAGCGCGGCGATCCACCCGAGCTCGCTGGGCGAGCCGCTGCTCACCGTGCAGGCGCACCCCGCGTCGACGGGCGGAGGCGGTTCCTGCGGCGCCCCACCGCCCGCGCCCCCTTCACCCGACGGCGAAGGCATGGGCGGGCCGGACGGGTTCTTGTCGCACGCATCCCCGACGCCGTCGCCGTCCGTGTCGGCTTGATCCGGGTTCGACACGTTCGGGCAGTTGTCCTTGTCGTTCGCGACGACGTCCCCGTCCACGTCGCCCGTCGGATCCGCGCACGCGGGAGCGCTCGCGCAGTTCTCGTCGTCGCAGTCGATCTTCCCGTCGCCGTCGTCGTCCGCTTGGTTCGCGCACGCGTCCTCCTTCGTGTCGCACGCGTCGCCCGCGCCGTCCCCGTCGCCGTCGGACTGATCCGGGTTCGCAACGAACGGGCAGTCGTCGATCTTGTTGTCGAACCCGTCGCCGTCGGTGTCCTCGTCCGGCTTCTGGCACACGGCGTCCTTCGCGCAGTTCTCGTCGGCGCAATCGATCTTGCCGTCCGCGTCGTTGTCGACCGCGTCGTTGCAGATCCCTTCGTCGGTGTCGCACGCGTCGCCGATGCCATCGCTGTCGGTGTCGCTCTGGAGCGGGTTCGGAGCGAGCGGACAGTCGTCCTCGCCGTTCGGGATCCCGTCCCCGTCGTCGTCGCCGAGGGGTGCCGCGCACGCGATGTCCGTCGCGCAATCGGTGTCCGCGCAGTCGACCTCGCCGTCGGCGTCGTCGTCGAGGAAGTTGCCGCAGCTCCCCTCGCTCGTGTCGCACAGGTTGCCGATGCCGTCCGCGTCCGTGTCGAGCTGATCGGGGTTCGCGACGCTCACGCAGTTGTCGTTCACGTTCGCTACGCCGTCGCCCTCCGTGTCCTCCTCCGCGGACGTCCCGCACGTCAGATCGGCGGCGCACTCCGTGTCGTCGCAGTCCACGAGCCCGTCGTTGTCGTCGTCGACGCCGTCGTTGCAGGAGCCCTCGGTCGGGTCGCACACGTTGCCGAGACCGTCCGCGTCGGTGTCGAGCTGATCGGAGTTGGCCGTCATCGGGCAGTCGTCGTCCTCGTCGAGGACGCCGTCGTGGTCGGCGTCGTGGTCGTCGTCGACGATCGAGAACTCGAGGTCCGACGAGGTCACGAACCCGAACCCGGCGGTCACGGTCGCGTGGAGCGCGAAGCCCTCGTCCCCCTCCACCAGGTAGTCCTCGAGCGTGGGGATCGAGATCGTCTTCGACGCGGAGCCCGGGGCCATGGTGATCGTCCCGATCGTGAAGTCCGCGCCCTCGACAGCGGCGGGGCCGCTGCTCGGCGGCTTCACCGTGAGCGTGATCGTGAGCGCGGTGTCGAGCCCGGACGTGCGCGTCGCGGTGATCGAGAGGTCGTCCCCTTCGTCCGCCGTGGGGTTCGTCGCCGTCAGCGCCGCGTACGCCGGCGTGTTCGCGAACAGGTCGATCGCGCCGTTCGCGTCCACGCCGGCGGCGGTCAGGTTCGTCGCGCTGCTCTCGAACACCACGCGCCCCCCCTGGAACACGGGCGCAGCGCACGGCGCGTTGGCGGGCGTTCCATCGTCCGCGGCGCTCGCGAGCGCGGCGTTCGTGTTGGGGATGACGAGCGACTTCAACCAGATTTGCTGCACTCCGTTCGCGTCGAAGTTCGGCAGGAGCTCGTCCGAGTCGCTGACGAAGAGGATCGCCTCGCCCTTCTCCGCGACGACCACGTCGTGGCCGCCCGCGCCACCTTGACCGGAGAACTTGGGCGTCGCGAGCGCCGTCGTACCGAGCGTCGGCGCGCCAGGGGGGGCTATCCAGGTGAAGATGTCCTTGCCGGGGGAGTCCCCCGCCGCGAGGTTGTTGGCCTCGGACTCGAACGCGATGACGGTGCCGTTCGCGCTCGTGAGGCCGGCCGCGAGCCGAGGCTTCGAAGACCCCCCGTTGCCCGTCGAATTGCCGGCGGACGATGCGCTGACGAGCGTGAGCGTCGGCGTGGGCGCCTTGGTCCAGAGGAAGATGTCCGAACCGCCATTCGAGTCCGTGACACCGGGCTTCACCAGGTTCTTCGCGAGGCTCTCGAACACGATCGCGGAGCAATCGGCGTTCGGCGTGGCGTTCGTCGAGTCGAGGTCACCGCCCTGCCCGTTCGCGGACTTGCTCACGAGCATCGTCGTGTTGGTGGACGTGTAGCGCACGAAGATCTGGGAGTGCGAGCCGGTGATCGTGCCGTCCAAATCGTTCGACGTGCTCTCGAACACGATGCAGCTCTCGTCCGCGCTCATGCGCGCATTTCTCGAGTTGCCGTTGCCCGTCTGGGTCTGCGCGGATTGCCGGACGCTCGCGACCTTGAGCGCGTTGGTCAAGAAGTCCCAGTAGACGATGTCCGTCCCGGTGGTGTTGTTGTCCGTCATGCCGGTGAGGCCCTGGAGGCGCGTCACGTCCCCGGCGAACGTGAACGCGAAGCGGAGCCCGTCGCCCGTCGTGATCTGGCTCGACGACCCCACGGCGCCCTTCGACGCGTTCTGGGAGCTCTTGGTCACGAGCGTCGTCGTGTCGTCGCTGTAGTTGCGGACGTAGATCTGCGTCTGCGCGTTCGGCAGGAGCGGGAGCGACCCCGGCGTGAGGTTTTGCGCGTCGCTCTCGAACGCGACGAGCGCTCCGAGGGACGACGATGCGATCACCGGGTTGTGCGAACCGCCGTCCATGCACATCGCCATGCCCGCGCAGCCCGCCTTGCCGTTCGTCGCGACGCTGAGGAGCTTCACGACTTTGTCTTGCCCGGTGTCGAAGAGGTAGACGTCCGACATCCCGTTCACGTCCGCGCCGCCGCTCAGGAGATCCTTCGCGTTCGACTGGAACACGATGACGTCGGGCGGAAGCGATCCGACGATCGGCACGATCCGTCCCGACATCGCGCCGACGGAATTCGGCATGCCCGCGTCCGTGGTTCCGGAGTGACCGCTCGGCGAGGCGCTCAAGAGCTCGATGCCCGCTCCGACGGCGGGGGTGGCGAGCGTGAGGCCGGCTGCCCCGAGCAGGAGCAGGGGCACGAGGGGGACGCGATAGCGTCCGTGTTTCAGGGAGAAGCGTTGGGTGATCGGGTTCATGCGCCCCAGTCGCTTCGGGCGCCGGCGAGTGGACACCCAAAGTGCGTCGACGCCGTCAGGCGGTCATCTGGGGCTTCGCATCACGCGACGGGTTCCATGGCGATCACCATCAACCGAGGGCCCACGTAGCCGGCTGTCGGCCTGAGGGCGGAGGCGGGAGCGAGCCCGGGCTCGTAGAAGCCTGTGACGCGGTATACCGCCGGCTCGAGCGGCCTTTGCAGCAGCTCGAGGAACAAGGCACCCGAGAGTCGTACCGTGCCGAAGTTCGGTTGATCGCGCACCTCGCGGTACTCCCCCGTAGCGACGACATACCCGGGAGGAGGGGCGCCCTCGTGGAGCTGATCCGCGCGACGGACGACGGGCACGAGCGGGAGGCCAAGGCGGGCCCTGAGCGTCTCGGCGAGCGAGACCGCGTCGTCGCCGGAGAGGGGCGCGAGGGTGACGTGGGCCGGCCGTGACACGTCATCGAAGGAGCCTGTGAACTGCAGCGCCGCGCAGGCGTCCCCGCGCTCTCCGAGCGCCTCGACGTCGACGAGCGTCGCGCGGGGAAGGAAGAGCTCGGCGGTGCGCGGCGGCGCCTCGAAAGAGGTTCGCGACGGGTTCGTGAAGCGCAGCATCGCGCCCGTGTCCGCGGCGACGATGGTGGAGCCCGAGTAGAACGGCGGCGGGGTCACTCCTCGCATCACGCCCCCAGAACGTCGTCAAAAGCATCCGCGTACGCGTCTGCGATCCGTCCTGCTCTGAACGCCTCCGCGCGACTCAAGCCGTTCTCGCGGAGGCGCGCCGCGAGCTCCCGGTCCGTGAGGACGCGGACGACCGCGCGCGCAAGGGCAGCGGGATCGCGGACGGGAACGAGGAGGCCGTTCTCCTCGGACGAGATGATCTCGCCTGGCCCGTAAGGGCAATCCGTCGAGACGACCGGCGTGCCCACCGCCAGCGCCTCCGCGACGACGTTGCCGAATCCCTCGTAGACCGAGGAGAGGACGAACACATCCGCCCGCCTCATGAAATCCAGCACCGCGGTCTGGAAGCCGAGGAGGCGGACCGCGCTCGACAGGCCGAGCTGCCGGATCAGCGCTTCGATCTTGGGCCGTTCGAAGCCCTCGCCCAGGATCCAGAGCTCTGCGTCCACGCGCTCACGGACGAGCACGAGCGCGGCGAGCAGCGTGTCGTAGTCCTTCTGCGGGATGAGCCGCCCCGCGGCGACGAGCACGGGTCGGTGTGACGCCGGCACTCCGCGGCTCGCTGGCGCCATGCGAGCGGCATCCGCCCGCTCGTCGACGCACGCGTTGTGGATCACGATCGTATTGTCGGCGAGCCGCGGAGATTCGCGCACGAGCTCGTCGCGAACGCCATCGGAGAGCGCGATGACCCGATCCGCGCGTGGGTAGAGCCTCCGAAGAGAGGGGCGCACGAGCGGCGCGAAGGCTGTCTTGGCGTACCGCGCCGTCGGAGGCGTCTGGACGCAGAACACGTGTAGCGGGCGATTCCGAATCGGCCGTGTGGACATGTACGACGCGAAATTGGGCAGGTCCATCACGGAGCAGATGAGGTCGGGGGGGTTCGCCCGGATGATCCTGGTCAGCGCCGGGATGCAGAGGAGGTGTCGCGCGACGCTCGACGGCACACGAGCGGGGCCAACGCCCATCACCTCCACGTCGGGGCGCAGGAACGGCTCGTACGCTCCTCCGCGCGAAACGACCGCGAGGCTGGGCTGATACCGCGCTCGATCGAGGTGGTTCAGCAATCGCAGCGTGTGGCTCTCGGCCCCGCCACCCCCAAGGGAGGTCGTGAAGAACAGGACGCGAGGCGGCGTCGTTCCCAGCGGTCGCGCGGGGCTTCGGCCGTTGGTGCTCGCCGAGGGGCTCGTCATCGAGGGGTTCGACCATCGATAGAGGGTCCGGTTCGGGCTTCCAAGCACCGTCGACTGCGCGTCGCCGTCCGAACCGCAGTGCCGCAACTTGCGACGGTGTCGCGTTGTGCAACTCATTCGGGCCCGCGGAGCGTGACGGTCGGCGCGATCGCCGATCACCGTGATCGGTTCCAGAGGCTCTGCGGGGATCGGGCCGACGCAAGTGTGGGCGCGCGATCTGCGGCGCTCCACGCTTCGTGGATCCGGTCGGCCGTGGTAACGATGGGTTTCCTACGTCCATGGGTGCGGCGCTCGAGCGCTGCAGGATCCGCGCGGGTCGGGCCGCCTGCGCAAGGGATCCTCGCATGCGTACCGTCGTCTGCCGCCGCCCAAACCACACGCCCGAGCTGAGCCTGCCCCGTGGCTGCACCGTTCGGTCTCCGTCGATGCAGGAGAGGGCGTCGTGAAGCCCGAGCTGTCGTTCATCCTGATCCTCGTCGTCGCCACCGCGGTGGCACTCGCGGTGCGGCGGTTCCGGATGCCCTACACGCTGGCCCTGGTGATCGCAGGGTTGGCCATTGGCTCGACCCGCCTCATCCCGACGCCGAGACTCACCAAGGAGCTCCTCTACGCGCTGTGTCTGCCCGGGCTCATCTTCGAGGCCGCGCTGCACCTCAAGGCGAAGGACTTCCTTCGCAACAAGCTCACGATCCTCGGCCTCGCGGTCCCCGGGCTCGTCGCCGCGGTCGCCCTGACCGGGGCTGCGCTCGCGGCGCTGCTCAACGCGGTCGGGTTCGCGGAGGGGCTCCAGCTCCCTGCGGCGCTCGTGTTCGCTGCGCTCATCGCCGCGACGGATCCGATCGCCGTCGTCGCGCTCTTCAAGTCGCTCGGCGCACCGAAGCGCCTCGGCGTCCTCGTCGAGGGCGAGAGCCTCGTGAACGACGGGACCGCGATCGTCGTCTTCGCGATTCTCCACGGGTACGCGACCGGCGCGCCGACGTCCGCAGCCGGCGTCGCGATCACGGCCTTGAGCACGGTCGGTGGGGGGCTCGCCATCGGGGGCGCGATCGGCTTCGTGTCCGCGAAGGTCATGAAGACTGTCGACGAGCCGATGATCGAGATCACCCTGACCACGATCGCCGCGTACGGGTCGTTCGCGCTGGCCGAGCAGTTCCACTTCTCCGGCGTCATCGCCACCGTCCTCGCGGGCATGATCACGGGCAGCTACGCGATGCACGTCTCGATGAAGCCGGCGACGCGCATCGCCGTGAGCTCGTTCTGGGCGTACGTGGCCTTCGCGCTCAACTCGATCGTCTTCCTTCTCATCGGGTTCGAGGTCGACCTCATGAGCCTCGTGCGCGACTGGCGCGCGATCCTGCTTGCCTGGGTCATCGTGGTGATCGCGCGCGCGGCGGTGGTGCTCGCGTCGCACGTCCTGCTCTCGCGCACGAGCGAGCGTGCGCCGCTCGCCTGGTCACTCGTCGTCATCTGGGGCGGACTTCGAGGGGCTCTCTCCATGGTACTCGTCCTCGGCCTCTCGCTCGACTTCCCGCACCGAGACCTGCTTGTCCATCTCACCTTCGGCGTGGTCCTGCTCTCCCTCCTCGTTCAGGGGCTCACGATGGCCCCGGTGCTCAAGGCGCTGAAGGTGTCGCGCGTGGTGAGCGCGATCGAAGGTCAGTACGAGCTGCGCCGCGGACGCCTGGTCGTGGCGCAGGCGCGACTCGACGCGATCGCGGGCCTCGCGAAGGGCGGCAAGCTCCACGTCGATCTCGTCCGGGAGCTGACCGCGACGAGCGAGCGTGAGGTCGCGGCGGCGGAGGCGGCGGTCCGAGATCTCCATCTGGACAACGAGGAGCTCAGGGCGGAGGAGCGGCAGGCCGCAGAGCGCCAGCTGCTGATCGTTCAGAAGTCCGCGCTCCTCGACGCGCACCAGACGGGGGTGGTGAGCGAGGAGGCGTTCGCGAGCTTGAGGAGCGAGATCGACGCGGCGATCGACGCGGTCGATCACCCCGACGACCACCGGCCTCCGAAGTCTGCAGCGCCGACTGCCGAAGCGCGCTCCGACGCACCCTCGGGATCCGAGTGAGGGCGTCAGAGCGTGAGGAGCTCGGCGTGGGCGGCGATCGCTGCCGCGCTCACGGCCCTCGACGCTGTGCTCGACGCAGCGGCAGTCAGCTCGGACTCGAGATCGACGTGGACTGGATAGCGCACCCCGGCGCTCTTTGCGCTCGGCGCGTCCTCGGTCGTCCTACCAGCGACGATCGCGGCGTGCCGTTGGAGCGCATGCCTCGACGCGACCAGGACGGCTTCGTCGGAACCCGGGAGTCCGTCGAGGAGCGCGATCGCCGCGTCGGGATGGCCTGAGACCAGGTGTGCGAGAGATCGAGCGAGCCCGAACCTGTATCGCTGCCTCGGCCACGGACAGCTCGCGGTGCCGGTATCGAAGACCACTGCCGCTCGGTCCACGGCGCCCGCTTCGAGCCTGACGAGACCCAGCGCGAGGAACCGAAACCAGCTCCGCCCCGAGCACGGCGAGCGCTTGTCCTTGAGCAACGCCTCTGCGCGCTCGAGCTCGCCCAGGCGCTGATGGACGAGGCCGAGGCTCGTCCTCAGATGCTCGTCCGCAGGCGCGACGCGACGCAGCTCGCTCAGCACATCGCGAGCCTCCGCGTGGCGACGCGCGACGCTCAGCACCCACGCGCGCGTCGCGGTGGCGCCTCGGAAGCGTCGACACGTCGCATCGGCTGTCGCGAGCGCCCGATCGACGTCCCCCTGGACGGCGAGGACGCGGGCGATGCCCGTCCTCGCCAGCAGGTTGTGCGGGGCGAGACGCACCGTCTCCTCGTACGCCTGGAGCGCCTCGGGCAGTCGACCGAGGAGCATGAGCATCTCGGCGCGCCAGGTGCGGAGCCACGGCTTGTCCGGCCACCGCGCGATGCATTGCTCGAACGTGGCGAGCGCTCGCTCGAGCTCCCCGAGCGCCTTCCAGAGGCGGGCGCGAGCCGTCCACATCACCTCGTCATCCGGGAAGCGGGTCAGGGCCTGATCGCAGGCCGCGCTCGCTTCCTCGAGTCGCCCGGTCGCTCGAAGCGTCGAGACGAAGGCGTGATGCACCAACGAATGGCCCGGGAAGCGCGCGACGGCGCGTCCCAGGATGCGCGCCGCCTCGTTGAAGCTGCCTGCCTCGCGGAGCACCTCGCCGTAGTTGGTGTGGGCGAGAACGTTGCCCGGGAAGCGCTCGAGGAACTGCTCGCTCACGCGGCGAAGGAGGCTGGGGTTCTTCGCCCGTCGATAGAACGAGATGAGTTGCATCCAGAGGGAGGGATCGTCGGCGCGGAGGCCGATGGCGAGCTCCAGCCAACGCGCGGCGAGCGACGGGTGATCCAGGTCGGCTGCGCGCCTGGCGAGCTCCCCGAGCGCCTTGCTCGTCCCTTCCGGGTCCTGGTTTGATGTGTAGAGGCGCTCGACGCAGACGGATGCGAGCGCCAGGTCTCCATCCTGAAGCGCGCGGAGCGCGCCGCTGACGTCGGGTTGGTCCGCAGCCTGGCCGGCGTGCTCCGCGCGTGGGTCCGTCACGTGTCCCTCAGAGGAGAACGAGCTCGATCGCGGTGTCGAGCAGCGATGGATCGAGGCGCAGCACGGCGCGGTCTTGTCTCACCCGACGGCGGAGGCGTGAGAACGCGGAGTACCGCAGGGGGTTCGCTCGAAGGTGGGCAACGAGCGCGGACGCGTCCTCCGTCGCGAGCGCGGTGACAAGCGCACGCGCGCCCTGGATCGCGATCGGCTTCGCCGGCTCGGCCATCGACAGGGTGGCGATCGCAGCCGACCTGTCGCCACGCACCACTGCGGCGAGCGCGAGGGCGTTCTCTGCGCGCGCTCGCACGTCGACGAAGGCGCTGCCGCGCGCCGTCTGGAAGAACGTCTCGGCGAGGGGCTCGCGATTGCGCAAGTGGACGAGTCCGCGGGCGACGTAGAGCAGCCATTCGCCCGCGCTGCCTGGCTGCCTCAGCGGATCCCACCCCGACGCGCAGAGGGCGCTCGCGACCTGGTCGCTGTGGCGGCGCAAGAGGACCATGCCGAAGCTCACGCGCGCGAAGGCGTCGAGGTAGCCCCGTTGCTGGACGGAGCGGTAGATCGCGGCGGCCTCGTCGAGCCGCCCGAGCTCCCTCAAGGCCTCTGCGCGCCCGATCTGCAGGCCCGCGTGGTTCCTGGAACGACCGCTCAGCCGCGCCGATTCGACGAGCGCTTCCTGTCGACGACCGAGCGCGAGGAGCACGCGGGCGCGGGCGCGCGAAGCCCCGACGTCGATGGGGAAGCGTCGGGTCGCGTCGTCGAACGACGCGATAGACTCCTCGAGACGACCGATGGCCGCGAGCGCCTCTCCCAAACGCACGCGGGATAGGGAGCTCTCCGGAAACCGCCGGATCGCGCGTTCGAACACGGAGATTGCACCGTCATAGTCGCCCCGCGCGCGCATGGAGCTGCCGACGCCGACCAGCGCGAACTCGTCGGCGTCAGAGATGCGGACGTTGTCCTCGTACGCCGCTTGCGAGAGGTCGAGCCGACCCATCCGGCGATAGAGGGCGGCGCGCGCGTTCCTCGCGTACGCGTTGAGGGGTGCGCGCGCGATCACGCGGTCGTAGATCGCGAGCGCCGCCTCCGGTTGGCCAGACGAGCTGAGGCTGGCGGCGAGGGTGCTCAGCGCCACGTCGCTGTCGGGGAATCGCTCGGCCATGCGCTCCGTCCAAGCGCGGCGGTCCTCGTTCCGCCCCTGCCGGCGCATGAGCGCGATCCGCTGAGACCACGCGATCGGATCGTTCGGTGCGCGGGCGAGCGCCGCGTCGATCCACGACTCGGCTGCGCCGAGCTCACCCATCCGCTCCGCGTGCTTCGCGAGATCGCACAGCGACTTGGCAGCCAGATCCGGTCTACCCTCCAGATCCTGGGACAGCGCGAGCTCGCGCGCGAAGCGCTCGGCCAGATCCCCTCGACCCGCGGAGAGCGCGTGCAGGATCGCTTGCTTCTGCGCCTCCACCCGCTCCCTCGGGGGCGCCGTCCGCGAGGCTTCAGCTCGGGCGATCGACATGGGCCTCCTCGGTCGTCGACGGTGCCGCGAACAGGGCGCGGATGGTATCGCGGAGATCGGCCAGGTCGAAGGGCTTGTCGAGCACCGCGACGGCGCCGAGCCGCCTCGCGTCGTCGTGCGTCCGCTGATCGCCGAAGGCCGTGATCACGATGACGGGGATGGTCCACTGGCCGCGGCGCATGATCGAGAGCGCCTCCAGCCCCGACAGGTGCGGCATGCGGTGATCGGTGATGACGAGATCCGGTGGGACGAACCCGTCATCCAGGATCACCGGCACGCTCAGTCGCTCGATGAGCTCGATCCCGTCACGCACACAGTCGACGGCATGGCCATCCCTCTCCAGCGCGGAGCGGAGAAGCTCACGCACCTCACGGTCATCCTCCGCGATCAACACGCGGATCGTGCGATCTCCTTCGCTCGCCGCGATCTGTCTCGTCACGCTCTCCCACACAGCAACCCCAGTGCCAGGCCGACCACACACAACGAGGAACGCTGCTGCAGCTCGTTCGGTGAGAGCGCCTTTCCGCGGCGGCGCGCAGCGCCGTCGCAGCTTGCGACGGTCAGTCCCCCGTTCGATTCCCACCGGACCGGCCGAACCGCTCGAGCTTGCGGTACAGGGTCGCTCGGTCGAACCCCAGGATCTTTGCGGCGGCGGTCTTGTTCCCGCCGACGGCGTCGAGCACTCGGCCCACGTAGCGCCTCTCGAGCTCCTCCATCGTGACGAGCTCCGAGGGATCGTTGCCTGGAACGACGACGTGGTTGGGACGGTACGCCCGGATCTTCTCCGGAAGGTCCTCGACCGCGATGTCCTCGAATCGCGTGAGGGCCACGGCGTGCTCCATGCAATTCTGGAGCTCCCGCACGTTGCCAGGCCACTCGTAGGCGACGAGCTTCTGGGCTGCCCCGGGTGAGAGCCCCCGGACCTCGCGCCGCATGCCGCGCGCTGCGGCCTCGATGAACGCTTGCGCGAGCACGAGGACGTCGCCCCCGCGAGATCGCAGCGGCGGCACCTCGAGGCGGATCACGTTGATGCGGTAAAAGAGGTCCTGTCGAAAGCGGCCCTCCTCTACGTACGTCTCGAGATCGCGGTGCGTCGCCGACACGATGCGCACGTCCACGGGGATCTCGACGTCGGACCCGAGGGGCCGAACAACGCGTGACTGCAAGACACGCAGGAGCTTCGGCTGCAGCGCCAGCGGCAGCTCCGCGATCTCGTCGAGGACGATCGTTCCGCGCGTCGCCGATACGAAGAGTCCCTGACGACTCTCCCGCGCGTCGGTGAACGCGCCCTTCACGTGACCGAACAGCTCGCTCTCGAGGAGCGTCGTCGGGAGAGACGCGCAGTTGACGACCACGAACGGCCCCGCGCGGCGGCTGCTCGCGTCGTGGATGGCCTTGGCGACGAGCTCCTTGCCGGTCCCGCTCTCGCCCGTGACGAGGACGGCTGCTGGCGAGTCGGCCACCCGTCGCACCGCATCGGCGAGCCGAGCAAGTGCCGGACTCGAGCCGATGATGGTAGGCCCGAACCAGCCCGTCGGATCGGCGACACGCTCGCGGAGCCTCTTCACCTCTTGGCGGAGGCGTTTGTGCTCGATCGCGCGACGTGCCGTGAGCCTGATCTGCTCCATCTCGAACGGCTTCGTCACGAAGTCG
Organism: Polyangiaceae bacterium; assembly: GCA_046351395.1. Classification (GTDB taxonomy): domain Bacteria; phylum Myxococcota_A; class Polyangia; order Polyangiales; family Polyangiaceae; genus CAYYKK01. Next base: position 376,780 of record JAXLYP010000002.1, on the reverse strand, counting down.
TACGCCCCGGCACGGATGGCCGAGATCGCCGTCTCCAGGCTTCCGAAGGCGGTGATCACGACGACCACGAGATCCGGGCGGTTGAGCGCGAGCCGCTCGCAGAGATCGATGCCGCTCATCCCGCGCATGTGGAGGTCGGTGATCACCGCGTCGAAATCGCCGTCGAGCGTCAGCGCGAAGGCCGCGTCGCCGGAGGTGCAGGTCGTCACCTCGAACCCGTGCCGACCCAGGTCGGCGGCGAGGAGCTCGCAGACGGCGAGCTCGTCGTCGACCACCAACAGGCGACCGCTCACGACGCGGCCTCGGGCAACCACACCGTGAAGACGGTGCCGCTGGGCGCGTCGACGCGACTCTTCACGTCGATCCACCCACCGTGATCCTCCACGATACCGTGCGCCACGGCGAGGCCGAGGCCGGTTCCTTCACCTACGGGCTTCGTCGTGAAGAAGGGTTCGAAGACGTGGCGAAGGTCGTTCGGAGCGATGCCGTGGCCATGGTCCTCGACGCAGAAGAAGACGTGGGGGCTGGGCGCTGCGGCCTCGAGCGGCTTCCTCTCGATCGAGCGTCCCGTGCGAATGGAAATCTCTGCGGGGTCGCGTGTGGCCTGCACGGCGTTCAAGACGAGGTTGATGAGGACCTGCCGCAGTTGCTCCCGATCCACGCGCGCCACGGCGGGCTCGCTCGCGTCCTCGATCACGAGGGACACCTCGCGCCGTCCGAGCAGCGGACCGAGGAACGAGCGGCTCGTTCGGAGAAATTCGACGAGATCGACTCTCTCTCGAAGGCTCGCGGCGGTCGGTGGATTGCGGCTCCGCGCGAAGTCCAGCAGCTGCCGGATGATGGCTGCGATCCGCCTGGCCTGCTCGTGGATGATGCCCGCGTGCTCGCGGATCAGCGCCGCGTTCGCAGGCTCCTCCGAGATCATCTGCGCTCGCCCGGAGACGACCTGGAGGGGCGCGCCAAGCTCGTGCGCGATCCCCGACGCGAGCTTGCCGACGGTGACGAGGCGATCGGCGTGACGGAGCTGCTCGAGGGCGCCGATCCGGGCCTCGGTCGCGCGCTCGAGCGACGCGTTCGTCGCCGCGAGCTTCTCGGACATGGTGTCCATCTCTCTCGCGAGCTCGCCGACCTCGTCCTGTTGGTGGAGATCGAGCCGACCGCCGAGCGTCCCCGCGCCGATGCGGCGCGCGTGCGCGATGAGCTGCTTCATCGGCTTGCCGACGAACCAAATCCCAAGGCCGAGCGTGAGCCCGGCGCAGACAGCGGCCAGGAGCCCGGTCTGGATCGCCGTGCTGAGGATGGTCGTGCTGATGTAGTCGCGCTCCCCGTCCAACGACTCGGCGACCTCGATCGCGCCCAATCGACCGGACGGCGTCGGCACCGGGCTCAGCGTGACGAGCTGCTCCTTGCCCTCGGCGACCGTGCGCCAGTCGACCTCCTTCCCGTCGAGCACGCGCCGATAGCGCGCCTCGTCGAGGCCCTCGACGGGGGCCTCGTCCGTGCCGAGCCAGACCCACCGGATGGTGAGCTGGCTGTCTCGCTCGTTCACCTCCTCGACGAGGCGCATCGCCCGCGCCTCGCCCTCCGACCTCCAGATCTCCGAAACCGCCGAGGTGAGCGCGCGCGTGATCATGTGGTGGTCGCGCCTCATGTCGTTCTCGAAGATCCCGAGGTCACGTCGCACGCGAAAGACCGCGTTCACCGCGAGGACCACGAAGATCCCGACGACCAACGCCATGCTCAGCTTTGCTGCGAGTCGCACGTCGGTCCGGTGTAGTGCCGGCCCGGACCTGCGTCGATCAGCTCGTGGCCCGGCCGCGCTTCCGACTCGAGGTGCGAGGACACCGAGCGAGCCGTACAATGCGACAGTGTTGCAGCTTGCAACACTCTCTGCGAACCGCGCTTTTGCTCACTTCGCCTTTCGCTTCCTCGGCACCTCGATCCCCGCCTTCTCGAACCCCGCCCGCAGCGCCTCGACGACCGCGTCGACGTGGCGCCGCACCGTGGCCACCGAGATCCCCAGCCTCTCCGCCACCTCGGTCTGCTCACGCCCCTCGATCCGGTGGAGCCGGAACGCGTCGCGCTGCACATCCGAGAACCCCGCGAGCACCGCGTTCATCGTCTCCACCGCGACGCGTCCGCCCTCGTCCTCGAGGTACAGCGCCTCGGGATCGACCGGCGCGTGCGGCACCATGAGCGCGGTCTCCGCCATTCGCTGCGCGCGGAGGCGATGCTCCTGGACGGCGTTCGCCGTGGCCTGCTCCGGCGTCTCGTCGATGCTGGCCCACCCGTCCGCGCTCGCTTGCGAGCTGTCCTCCTCGGGGTCGCCGCGGCGCCACTCGTCTCGGACGCCGTGGATGACCTCGTCGCGCTCGCGCCGCTCGAGTCGTACGTAGTCGTGCATCGCGCCGGCCACGTGGCGGAACACGAAGGCCGCGAACGGCCCGCGCGCCGGGTCGTAGGTCTCCGCCTTCGAGATCGCGGCCACCTTGCCGACCGAGTAGAGGTCGGCGTACTGGAGCTGGGGCCACTCCAGGGCTGTCTCGCGCGCCACGCGCGCGACCACGTGCTCCGCGGAGCGGAACAGGACGGCGATGTCCGCGGGCGACTTCGCGGTCACTTGGCGCCGGTGCCGTCCTTGCGCGGCGCGCGCTCGTCGGCGGAGGGTTCGTCGGACGCTTCGCCGCTCTTCGCCATCGCGCGGTCCCCGAGGCAGCGCCGCAGCTGTGCGCGGCCTTCGTCGGTGCACATCATGTCGAGGATGAGCAGGCGTTTCATCTCGACGATGACGTGCGGCGGGAGGATCTTCTCGTACCCGCTCGTCGCTTGATCCGCGATGTCCTCGGCCTTGCGCCGCAGGTCCTCTTCCGTCGCCATGACGCGCTCCCGCATCCTAGCGCGAGAGGCGCGCGCTCGATCTCGCGTCGCCCAGGGAGCGAGCCCGCGCGGCTCAGGGCGCGGGCGTCTGGACTTCACGCGGGGATGCGCGGGGCAGCGCCCTCGCCCTCCGGATCTCGAGGCGTGTCATCGGTCCTCGCATGAACGACATCGCCCACCTCGGCTGCAGGAAGACCGTGCCGGCGCGCGCCTGCACGTCCCGCATCAGGAAGAAGCGCGGCGCGAGGCGCTTGAGCAGCGCGCCGAGCTGAGCGGCCTCTTCGCCCGCGTTCCCGACGAGACCGTCGAGGACGCGCGCGCGATCGGCGTCCGTCTGGAGCCTGCCGATGCACCAGAGCCCCGCGTTCGAGAGGGATCGGTAGTCGAGATCCATCGGGTTCTGCGTCGCGATGAGGACGCCCACGCCGAACGCGCGCGCCTGCTTCATCAGGGCGACCAGGGGTCGCTTCGTCGGCGGCGAGGCGGGGTGCGGGGGAAGGAACCCGTACACCTCGTCGAACACGATCAGCGCCTTGAGCTGCTGGGATCCAGGGAGCCCGCGCACCCAGCTCAAGACCTCCTCGAGCAACACGCCGAGGACGAGCTCGCGCTCCGCGTCGTCGAGGTGCGCGACGCTCACGATCGTCGCGGGCGTCTTCATCACACCGTCCACCTGGACGGGCGCCATCCAGTCGGCGATGTCGAGCGTCGCGCCCTGTCGCCAGCTCGCGAACGTCGGGGACGCGAGCAGGCTGTTGAGCGCGGCGGCGAGCTCGCGCCGCGCCTTTTTGCCGATGAACTCGTCGACCCCGAGCGCGCCGATGGAGTCGATCGGCGGAGAGACGATCTCGGGGAGGAGCGCGCCGATGTCCGCCGCCTGGCCGCGGCTCAGGCGATGCTCCGCGAGCACCGACAGGAGGACGTGCTCGCGGCTCCGCGCCGGATCCGCGTCCCGTCCGAGCAGTCGAAGGATCAGCGAGATCGCGGCGGAGAGCGCCGCGCGCGCGCCCTCCGGATCCGAGTCCCACCGGTTGGATCGGCGCTCGAGCGAGGAGAGCACGTGAAGGAGCTCGCCCGCGTCCGCGCCCGGTGTGATGACCCGGACGTGGGACCTCGCTCGGTAGCTCGCGATGGTGGCCTCGTCGATCGCCCATGCCGCGAGTCCTGCGCGCCTCTCCGCAGCGAGCTTGGTCGCCACGCGGTCGAGCGCGGACGGACCCTTGTCCGTCGGACCGAGCTCGACCCACGGCGCGATCGAGCTCGGCTGGAAGTCCGCGAACGAGAGCAGCAGGTTCGGGAGATCCCCCTTCACGTCGATGACGAGGACGGGGACGGAGGATCGCAGGGCCTCCTCGATCGTGACGGTGACGAGCCCCGTCTTGCCGCTCCCCGTCATCCCGACGATCACCCCGTGCGTCGTGAGGTGATGCGCCGGCATGACGTGCCGAATCGCTGGGCCCGGTGGACCCGCCCCGGGGAGGACGCGCGTCGCCCCCAGGAACAGTCCGTCCTCGTTTCGCTCCTCGCTCATGAGCCAAGCCCTCACATGAGCGGGTTACCGCCCGGTCCCGCGCCGACCGGCGGCGCGGCGACGTGATCGCCCGGGGCCGGAGGGATCGGAGCACCAGGCGAGGCGGGCACCGCTGGCGGCGGGACGGGATCGGCCGGGGTCGAACGGCCGCGCCCGGTGAGCGCGAGCACCGCCTGACGCATGGGCGGAAAGGCGGCGAACTCGGTGGGGTTGTCGAAGTAGAGGATCTCCGCGCCGAGGCGGAGCTTCGTGTAGACCCGCAGCGCCTTCGTCCAGCAGCGGTTCCGGAGATCCGCGATGCCGGAGTCGGGCCCGCTCCGCATCGCCGTCATGATCTCCTTCGAGACGCCGCGGGCGCGGTTCTCGTCCTTGATGTCGTACTGCGTGGTGTCCTTCGCGAGGATGGCCCGGTGGGCCGAGTAGTGCGTCGCGAGGCGCATGAGATCCGACGCGAGGTCGACGTAGCCCGTCCCGGAGCGGATGTTGGCGAGCTCCGCGCGCATGCTCGGGTTGCCTTCGAAGTGGTACGTGAGCACGCGGATCATCCGCTCGCGCAGCGCGACGCCCTCCGCGAAGAGCTCGGCGTCGACGCGCACGTCCGTGCTCGTCGCGATGGAGGAGCGCGAGCGCGACTCGAGGAAGAGGAGCGCCTGCGCGAGATCGCGGAGGTACGCGGTGCGGGCCTCGCCCATGACCTCGTCGGGCAGCTTGTCGAAGTTCGACTTGTGCCTGGCCGACTCGATCAGGTCGACGAGATCCATCGCCACGACGGCGGTGTAGTACGCGTCGAAGTTCAGCACCTGCACCTCGGCGGGATCCATGAGCAGGAGCGAGGGTTTGACGACGAGGAGCGCCTGCTCCCCGATGATCGGGTCGTAGTCGAGCGCGGGCTTGGGTGCGTCCGTGACGAGCGCCGTGCTGGCGCGCGCCGCGGCGATCGCTTCTTCGAGGCTGATGGGATTCGAATTCGACATGACGGTCTCCGAGAGATCGGTGGTTCGGTCGTTGGATGGACCCGTGGCGCAGCGCGGGGAGGCCCGCGCGAGACACGGAGCGCGAGCGCCCACGAGGAGCCGAGCGCGAACACGCGTGGGTGAGAGAAGGCGCAGGCGAGCGCGCGCAGCGCGGCGTGTCCGCCGCGCTGCGCCTCGTTCCCGACCCTCGATGTGTATCTCGGGTCGAGCGCGCGTCAGCGCTCACGCCGGCGGACGAAATCGTCGGGCGGGGATGGATTTGGTGCGCTGATGTGGGTGCGGAGGCCGGCGGCGGCTCTCGGAGCCGGCGGGAGGCTGGGGTGCAGGCGTTCGGCGGCTCTCAGAGCCCAGAAAGCGCAGGATTTGAGGCATTCGGAGGCTCTCGGAGCCGGAGAACGGTAGGGCGAGAGGCCTTCGACGGCTCTCAGAGCCGGAAAACGGCTGGGTGAGAGGCGCTCAGCGGCTCTCAGAGCCGGAAAACGGCTGGGTGGGAAGCGTTCGCGGGCTCTCAGAGCCGGAGAACGGTTGGCTGGGAGGCGTTCGGAGGCTCTCAGAGCCGGAAAACGGTTGGGTGGGACGCGTTCGGAGGCTCTCAGAGCTGGAAAACGGTTGGGTGGGAGGCGTTCGCGGGCTCTTCGAGCTGGAGAACCGCTGTCAGGTAGGCGCACGGCGACCCTCGGAGCGGAGCGCTGGGTCGGCGAGCTCCGAGATCCTCACCGAGCGTTGGCGGCGCAACCGGGAGCGGACAAACGGCGTCGCAAGAGATCTCGGATCGCCTCGGTCGGCGCTGAGGAAAGTGCGCGCTCGCGGTGCGTCTCGAACGCGCGCGCGTCGCCCGCGCGCCGGTGCAGGTCGCTGAGCACGGCGTCCCAGAGGTACGAGTCCTCGAGCCCCCCGGGTCGTCGCATCGCGCCGATGATCGCTAGCCCCGCTGCGGCGCCTTGCCACTCGGCGACGGCGACTGCGTGGTTCAGCGCCTGGAGCGGCGACGGCGCTACCCGGTCCATGAGGGCATAGAGCGCAGCGATCTCGTTCCAGCGTGTCTCCTTGAAGGACGGGGCGAAGCAGTGTTCGGCCGCGATGCCGGCTTCGGCGTGGTAGCGCGAGAAGCGGTCGCCCTCAGCGGAGCGCGCAAGACACTCGGCGCCGAGACGCATCCGCTCGCGGTCCCAGCGGCTGCGGTCCTGCTCCTCGAGGAGCAGGAGCGCTCCGCAGCGATCGAGGCGCGAGCCGAGGCGGGCCGCGTGGAAGTGCATGAGCGCGAGCAGCGCGAACGTCTCCGGCGTTGCTCCAATTGGATGCTCGGCGAGCAGTGTGGTCAGGCGCAACGCTTCGTCGCAGAGCTCGGACCGGATGGGTGCCTCGGAATCTGCCGAGAGGTAGCCCTCGTTGAAGAGCAGGTACAGCACCTCGTGCACGCTCGAAACTCGCGTCTGGAGCGCCTCGAGGGGCGGCGACGCCAATCGACCCGCGGGCGCCTCGCGAAGTCGATCACGCGCGCGTTGCAGGCGCTTGTTCACGTTGGCTTCGCTCGTGAAGAGCCGCAGCGCGATCTCGGCCGTGCTGAAGCCGCACAGCGTCTTCAGAGCAAGGACGAGGCGCGACTCCCGCGGGATGATCTCGTCGCAGCAGATGAGCACCACCTTGCAGGTTGAGGGCGCAGGGGTCGCTCCCGATCAAGATTGAGCCCTCAGAGGTCGTCGTACGAAGTGGGATCGGGCACGAGATCGATCTGTGCACCGTGCTTCGCCGCCCACTCTCTCTCGGCCTGCATGATGGACTGACGGCGGCGCTCGAAGAACGTCTCCAGGTCGCCGTCCACCAGCGCCTCGTGCGCACTCGCAGAAATCAAGTGACTCGCGAGGATGTTGCTGGCGCAAAGGTCATCGAACAGCCATGCGCGTAGCTCGATGAGCTCCGACGGAGGGCACACGATGCGATTCGCAGGCGAGCGGAGAGCGCTACCCATCGCCTTGAGGTTTCGATTCCTTCGTATCGCCGGTGGCAGTCCTTCGGCGCCCGGCGCAATCAACATTCCGACGCATTCGGTTCCGCGAGCGACGAGCGCGAACGGATCTGGGAGGGGCGACCCGTCGCCGACGGTGGGCCGGTTGTCCGCGAGCACGACGGCGGTGGCCCGGCTCCTCGCCCAGGCCATCGAAAAGCGGCGGCACTCGCGAACCTTCCTCGGGTGCTTCTCCGCGGACTCTCCCTCGACGAGCCCGAGGCGGCGCGCAAAGTCGCGCCAATAGACGCGAACCATATGGGGCGGAGCGCCGCCGAAGCGTTCGTCGAGACAGGCCTCGACCGTCCAGGCGATGGCCTGACGGTCTTGTTCCTCGGAGAGCTGCGCCGTGACGATCGCACGTGCGAGGAACACCAGGATCTGGGCATACGGCAAGCTGCCTGGCCCCACGATGCCGATCCTCCCGAGGAGCCGCGCAGCGAGCAACACGCAATTGCCCGCGTGGTCCACGCTGGAGACGTCCTTCTTCAGGCTGTCGGCCAAGGTCTCGAGCTGGGGCTCCGTCGGATCGAGCTTCAGCACCGACGCGACGACCTTGAGCAGCGTGTCGTCGTCGAGCTCCCCCCAGCCGTGAGGGTTGAGACGTTCGCGAACCTGATCCATCTCCGAGCGCAGATCGAACGTGTGGGTCCACGCGAGGGCGCGCGCCATCGCGGCGTCGCCCATCTGCGTTCCGCCGCTGTTCACCCGCTTGAAGGTGAGGGTGACGACGCCGACGTCGTCGGTAGCGAGCGGCAGGACGGGGATGAGGTAGTCGTTGAACGCCACACGCAGCGCGCGAGCGCGGTTCGTGTGCTCGCGAGAAAGCACCTGACCGACTCGCCACTCGTCGTAGGCGAGGTCATCCAGCACCACGGCCAGCGGCAGGAACGGACCCCGCCCCTGGATCCGCAAGTACCATGGATTCGCGCACTCGAAGATCTGCTCCTCGAGGTCGAACCCGATGTCCCAAGGTGTTCCGTCGGGCGCGCTGTCGCTCGCCCGTGCTGGCTTGCGTTCATCCCGGGTGAACAGACCGCCCGCGAGAGCCGCATAGAGCGTCGTCATGCGCTGCCGGCCGTCGAGCAAATATTGGGGCGACGGTGAATTCTCGGTGGGAAGGAGCGCGTAGGGGCCGATCGGATCCTCCGACGGGAGCTTGAGCGCGGTCCGCCACACCATCAGCGCGCCCGTTGGTAGTCCCTTCCAGATGGAGTCGAAGAGCGCTAGGCGCTGCTCCCCCTTCCACTCGAAGTCCCGTTGAAACGGCGGGATGCGGAGCGCGCCGTTGTAAAGCTCCTCGAGCAGTACGGGAAGGCGCTCGACGCTCGGAGTGCGGAGGTACGAAGTCACTAGAGTCGCTCCACGATCGTCGAGACGATGGTCTGGATCTCGCCGGTCCTGTCCTTGAGACCGCTGTGCTTCGGATAGAAGTCCGCCGCAAACCCTCTGCCGAACCCTTCGCGCAGCGCGGCCTTCTGGAAGTCATCGAGGACGTGCCACACGGCGTCGGCCGTGCGGTGAGGGGCCGCGCCGCGCCCGTGCTTCATGTCGAGGTGGCCGAGGACGAGAGGTTGGTGCCGGAGCTCGTTCAGCGCGATCGCAGCGAGCAGCGTGCGTCGCGGTGAGTTGGTGGCCCCGGGGCTCGCCGTCACGGCGGATCGGTTTCTCGCGAGCTCCTGGAAGACGGCATCGTGCCTTGGTCCGTAGACGCGCTTCGCCCACGCGACGACGTCCGCGGGCGGTGCGTAGTTCTCCGCGGCGCGACGAGCGAGGACGACGCCGAAGTGCGACGCGTTCTGCGCGTACCGCACGCCGAGCGCGGCGAGGGCGTCATGCACCTCACCCGCTTCTTTCGAGAGCTGCCCGGGTTCGAGGGCGTCGCTGTCACACAGGTACATCGTCCGGTAGACCTCGCGGAGCGCGTCGTCGATCGATGCCTCGACCCGGACCTTGAGCTCGCCGATACCACCGGCGTTCTCGAACACGAGCCAGCCCTCGCGCTCCGCTCCCTCGAGGAGGGTGCGGGAAGCCCCGGCGAACGCGAGCAGGAACGCGCGATCGTTTCGCCCGTTTTCGAGCAGCACGCGGAGGGGCCGGCCCAGTAGCGTGAGCGCCTCACGGGCCGCCAGCTCGAGGGGCGTACTGGTGAAGTCACCCTTGCTTGCCGGAACGACGCGCAGCCGCTCGGATCTCGTACCGAGCTCGTCGCGCCTACTGCTCTCTTCCCACGCAAGGTGGATCTCGTCCGCGAGCGCGGTCGGAAGCTTCTGTTGCCAGCGCGTCCACACGACGATGTCGTCTGGCAGGACCCGGTGGCGCCCCGAAAAGCCGAACGCCGTGAGGGCGAGCAGGTCGAGATCGCTGGTGTCGGCGTCGTCGATGAGCGCCGCCGTGAGCTCAACTTCCACGAAGCGCGCGTCTGCGCAGGAGTAGCTCCCGTCGCATGACCCCCATCGTCTCGAACGCGAGCTCGAAGCGAGGCGTCGTCGGCCGGCCCTCGGCGTCGAGCGGCACCTCCTCGACCCTCGACGCGCCCTCGTGGACGTCGACCCAGAACGTGCGGACCTCGCCCTTCAGGCGCTCCACCGCGGCGGTGAGCGCAGCCGCGAGAAAGATCTCCGAGTGCGTCTCGAGGAGCACCGACGCCGACCTCTGCGTGGAGAGCACGTCCACCATCAGCTCGGCGACGGCCCGCTCGAGTCGTGGATGCAGGTGGCTCTCCGGCTCCTCGATGCACAGGAGTCCGCCAGCCAGTCGAACGTGCTCCAGCGCCGTGACCACTGCGAAGACCTGCTGTAGCCCCTCGCCTGCGTCGGGGAAGGGGACGTCGAACTCGGCGCCGCTTCGTCGAAGGACGAGCCGTTGTCGGTCGGCACCCAGCTGCTCGACCTCGACCTCCGCCCCGACATGGCGCGCGAACCACTCGGAGATCCGCTTCTTGAGCTCGTGTTCTCGCGCGACGAGCGGAGCCAACTTCTCTCCGGTCGACGTGAACTCGCCTGGCTCGCCCAGCGCGAAGCCCTCACGGCTCGGCGCTTCTCGCTTGGCCTCGAGCCAGATCACGCTCTTCAGCGCGGCGACGAGCGCCTGTCGTGGGGCGTCCTCGATCACGCCGCTTCCCGGCACGACACCGTCGAACTTCGGGTCGAGCTCGACCCCGTCCTTCCGATACACGTCGCGCGCTTCGAGGTCGTCTCGATCGATCGCGACGGTCGAGGCACCCCGCGCAAGAGCGGCGCGCTGGATCACGGCCACGGAGCGCCGCACCCAACGAAAACTCCAGCGCCAGGCGTCGCCGCCCGCGAGCTCCAACCCGAGCGAGAGATCCGGATCGCTGTCGTCGGTCGTGCCTCGCCACCGCACGTCACGGAAGGCACCTCCACGCGCGGCGCCGCTCAGCGCAAGCCCGGGCGTGCCGGGCGTGCGGCTCTCACCGACGAGCGCGGGCAGCCGCACGAGCGCGCTCTTGCCAGCGTTGTTCTCCCCGTAGACGAGGTTGAGACGGCCGAGCTCAACCCGGTGCGAGTCTCGAAACCCGCGATAGCGAGCGAACGCGAGCGCGCGGATCGGCGGGGGCACACCTTCGGGTACCACGTCACGCCCGCCCGGGCCAAGCAGACCGCGTCTGCCAAGGCGACGCGCGGACGCGCAGCAACACGCGGGTTGGCGCCCGCCTGAGCCCGGTTGGCGCGACGCCGCTGCGGACGACGTGTACGTCGCCGGCATGAGGAACCGACGTCCCTGGGTCCTTGTCGCGCTCCTCGGCGCAGCGCTCTCGAGCGCCGCGGTGGCCGCGAGCACGAGCACGAGCCTCGCGCCCAACCCGGCGAGCGCAGCCTCGACGTCTGCGATCGTGCGTGCGAGCGCAGGCCGCGAAGACCAGCGCCCCAACCAGGCCGAGGTCCTGGTAGATGCGACAGCCGAGGATGTTGCCGGACATGTCCGCCAGCGTCCCGGGTGCAAACGCTGTACAGGCCGACATACAGTCGGTGCTGCTCGTGTACTCCGCGCTCGCGCCCGTGCAGTTTGCCGCCATCTCGCCGCGATAGGAGTTGCAGTCCAGCGTGCAGGTGTGGGTTGCGCTGCAATCGGGCGGGGGGCGGCGCGTCGCGCGGAGGCATTGTCGCGTCCGCCATCGCACCACTTGCTCGGTCGGCGTAGTGCAAGGTCGAGAATTCTGCGGTCGGGGACACCTCGAAGGCAAGGCAGCACGTTGCTGAACCTCCGACACCAACCTTCACGCTCGCATCGCATGCGTCGGAGAATCCGGCGCCGGCCGTCGACGCCATGCTCCTCAGCATCGTCGCCACGTTCGACCACCTCGGCACGCAGCGCGACGTCTTCGCGCTCGACCTCGACGACATGACCCCCCGCCGCATTCAAGCCCCCCCTCGCCTGAAGATCGGCCGTGGGACGCGCCCAGCTCGGCCGGCCGCGAGGCACGGGGCTGCACGTGCTGCACCCCGGTGTCGCCGGTCGCTCGCGGAGGACCGCTGTGAGGTCGGCGCTCGGCGACGCTCGGAGCGGGGCGCTGGGTCCACGGGATCCGAGGATCCGACGTTCTCCGTGACCCGACCGGGCTCGCTGTGGCGCACGACGTCCGCCGAGCAGCTCGACGACCTCGTGGGTCGGCTAGAGGGTCGCGGTTCTGCCACGAAGCGTGTGATCCACCCCGACGGCACAGATTAGTTTCACTTCCATGTATTGTGCGCAGCGCCGATCCGTGCGAGGGAATCGGTGAGGCATCACGCCCGAGACCACGGTGCGCGTCGCGTGTGCACCGAGGCGATCTCGGCGGCCGAAAGAGCGTCGGGTCAGAGGAGAGAAGAGTGATCCGGAGCGACATCGGGGCGCGCATCCTCCTGGCCGACGACGACGAGGATCTTCGATGGCTGATCGCCGATCGCCTCCGCGCCGACGGCCACACGGTCATCGAGGTGTCGAGCGGCGCGGAGCTCATGGACTTCATCCGCAAGGTGGTCGCGGACCATCCGGACGTGATCGTGTCCGACGTGCTGATGCCTGGGTTCGACGGAATCGAGGTGCTCGGCGCGCTCAGGATGGCTGAATGGTCGGTCCCCGTCGTCCTGATGACCGCGCTCCGGGATCGGGATGTCCGCGACGCTGCGAACCGGCTCGGCGCCCTGGCCTTGTTCGAGAAGCCGTTCGACCTCCACGAGCTCCGCACGGTCCTTCTCGACGTCACGCGACGAGCCTGACAGTGGCGCGGGCGGCCGCGCGCGAAGAGCAGCCCCGCATCCCACGGTGGCAGGCGGCCGTCGTCGGCGCGCTACGGCGTTGCGGCGGGGGCTCGCTCGCCCGATGTGCTGGTCGACGGCGACGGCGGCGGCGGCGGATCGACCCCCGGCTGTTGCGCGGGGGGCGTCGAGAAGGTGCAGGGCTCGCTCGACGTCCGAATGGCCCAGCCATCGATGGTCTGCACGTCCACGCTGGGGTCGGAGCCGATCCACGCGCGGGCCCGCTCCACCCCCCACGCCATCCCTCGTGCGTCGTCCTCCGGGACGGGAGGCAGGCCGACGCACAGGTGGAGCTTCTCGGGGTAACGACGCCAGAGATCCACGATGGGCCGCGCAGCCTCGAGCCAGGCTTCGACGGCGCTCGCCTCAGCGGTCGCGGCCGTGTCGGGATGCGCGACCTCCTCGAACACGAGCTCCTCGCTGACGACTTCGCGCGTCGTCTCGGCGAGCAGACGGAGCGCGGGGGCGCCGATCGCCGGCCCGAGGTGCTCCACGACCACGACGAAGGACGGGGCGCCCGATGGGCCCTCGCGGCGAACCGTCCAACCGAGGACGGAGCCTGTCGCGTCGATCGGCCAGACCGCCTCGAGCTTCAGCCCGATGGCCTCGATCGGTTCGCCGAGAGACGGCGGCGCCGGCGCCTGCAGCGGCGTCTGCACGACGGGCGCGGCCCGTGGGAGTGCCTCGGCGATGCGGGTGACGGACTCGAGATCGGGCACCGCGACGATCTGGACCGTCGGGATCACCCCGGACGCGGCCTCGATCTTCTGCGTCAGATCCTCCCTCATCCTCCGCGCGCTCGCGGGATCGCTGACGACGACGAGCTGCACCGTCACGCGGCCAGGCTTGACGTCGACGACGCTGCGCACGGCCTCGTCGCTCGGCGCCACGGCGGCGACCAGCGCCTCGACCTGGCCGCGCACGCGAACCTCCCACTCCACCTGGATGAGCGCTCGTCGGAGCGGCACGAACACCGCGCCGACCAGCGCGAGCGGCAAGCCGAGTCGCAGCACCAACCCGTAGCGCGACGCGAACAGCGCCCGGATCCGTCGAGAGACGCGGCTCTCCGAGGCGCGCTCCACCTCCAGCGCCTCCAGATCGATGTCGTCGAAGCCCAGCAGCAAGAACAGGATCACGGCCAGCAACAAGATCGCGCAGAGGTTGGCGGTGAAGAGCAGCGCCGCGCCCCGCGACGCGGAGTAGAGCGACGTCCCGAGTCCCCAGCCCACCACGCAGAGCGGCGGGACCAGCGCGATCCCGATCGCGGCGCCAGCCGCGGTGGACGCGGCGTCCTTCGCGTCTCGCGTCGCCGTGTACGCCGCCATCACCGCGCAGAGCGCGGCCACGAAGAGATCGAGCGCGGTCGGCGCGGTGCGAGCGGCGATCTCCCCGGTCATCTCCTGGTACGGCAGGACGCGGGTGAGGAGCGCGGCGGCGCCGACGACGACGACGATGCTCGTCACGGTGCGCGCGAGCGCCCTCAGCGCGAGGATCCCGGAGCCCACGGCGAGGCCCATGCCCAGCTGGACGAGCGGTCCCATGAGCGGCGAGACGAGCATCGCTCCGATGACGACGGCAGCGGAGTTCAGCACGAGCCCCAGCGTGGCGATCCCCATCGCCACCAGGAGCTGGAGCCAGTAGCTCGCGGCGTCCCGCTCGTGGCCCGCGAGCATGTGCCGCACGGTCGAAGCCCGCGTGGTGGCGTCGACTTGAAACCGCCGCGCGAGACCGTCGCGGAGCGGCCGGAGCGCCCGCCGCAGGCCGCTCACGCGAGCGTCGTCGGGAGGTGGCCGCGAGTCGTCGCTCACGACGCTCTGCGCGAGAGCGAGTCCGCGACGAGTTCGGGTCCAGGGACGTCGTGCGGGACAGGGACGCGCATCGGCGGAGCATGCCACACCCGGGCCCGCGCGACCGCCTCGTAGGTGTCGACCGCAAGCGTCAGGCACGCGCCGATTGGTTGGATCTCCAAATAAATGGAGCTCGCGGCGCGAAAGCCATTGCAGACGAGCTCGGGTTTGCCTATCGGATTTTAGTTGGACATCCAACTATATTCCACAAGAAGAAAAGGAACACCCATGAGACCCTTCGAACGTATCGGCTGGACTTCGCTGCTCGTCTTCATCGCCGGCGCTGGCACCGGCGGTTGCGGTGACACGACGACCACGGCGGCGTCGGCATCCGCGAGCTCGACCCCACCGGCAAAGAGCGCGAGCGCCAAGCCGTCGACGTCCGCGTCCAGCGCGCCTGCCCCATCGGCGACCTCGAGCGCTCTCGCCGCCGACACGCCCTGCGCGAAGGCGGTGGCCGCGATGTTCAAGCTGAAGCATCCCAAAGACCAGGAGAGCGCCGATCAGACCGCGCGCGAGATCAAGAGCTGCGAGACCGACAAATGGTCTCAGAAGGGGATCGACTGCGTCCTCGCGGCGAAAGACGCGGCGACCGCGGAGAAGTGCGACCTCAAGAAGTGAGCGCTGGCGGCTCCACTGCCGGACCGGCTCCGCGCGGAGCACGGGGTCGGATGCACCCGAGGAGGGCCCGTCGAGCTCGGGCGCGAGTCAGTCGGCCCGCCGGGTGCTCCATCCGACGCGACCGTCGGGCACGGCCGCTCTTCGCAGAAACCCCCGGCCCACCATCGTGTCGACGACGCGTTCCGCTTCGAGCACCGAGCACGCGAGGTGTCGCGCGACCTCGTCCCGGAGCCTCGTGCGTCCGACGATGTCCCCCTCGACGATCGGCCCGCATCTCTCGTCGAGCATCTCGCGCAAGTCCTCCAGATCGATGGATTCAGCGTCGAATCGCGCATTCATGAGCGACCTCCTCCTCGTCGAAAGATGGTGTGAGCCATGACCTTCCCACCTCCGAGTCGCCCGCGCCCGCTCTTCTGCGCGCGATCGCTGGCCCCCTGCGACGTCGCGCCGTCGACGCGCACCTGGGCGGGGCGATAGGTCGGTCGCGACCACATGGCGTTCTACTTCCTCGGCCCGATCGACGTGCCGGACTACCCGCCACCTCGGACGGTGCGGATCTACGTGCCGGCGCGGGCTCCGGCGGTCGACAGGCCCGCGCTCCTGCTCTTCGATGGCCAGAACGTCTTCGACGACGGCCCCTCGTCCGATGGCGGATGGCACGCGCACGAGAGCGTCGAGAGGCTCGCGCGCAACGTGGCGCCGCCGGTGATCGTCGGGATCGACCACGGCCATGACCGCCGCATCACCGAGCTGCTCCCGTTCGAGTTCGGACCGCACGTCGCCGGCGCCGACGGATTCCTCGATTGGACGAGCTCGTGGCTGGTTCCGCTCCTCCAGCGCGACTTCGCGGTCACGCGCGATGCGCGCAAGATCGTGATCGGCGGCTCCTCGCTCGGCGGCATCGCGGCGTTCTACGCGCAGCTCACGATGCCGGAGAGGTTCGGAGGCTGCATCGCAATGTCTCCGTCGTTCTGGGTCGCGAGGGGGCGGATCTTTCGCTGGGTGGAGCGCCGCGAAATCCCGACGGACAAGCGCTTCTACCTCGACGCGGGTCGCCGGGAGGTGCGGATGATGTTCGACAACGCGCAGCGCATGGACGCGCTGCTCTCTCGGAAGGGCGCGGAGCGCCGCCTCTTCGTCGACGATTCGAAGGGGCACCACACCGGGGTGTCGTGGGGCAAGCGACTCCTCCGAGCGCTCCGGTTCCACTTCGGCACGTCGAGGGCCGCCGCTCTTTGACGCAGCGAGAGCCGTCACGACCATCGACGCGGCCGCGGAGGAACGATCTTCGTTCACCCGGCACGGCATACTTGGTACTCCAACCATTGAAAGCGAGAGCGAACGAATGGCGGACAGGATTGGTCTTCTGGTTGGTCGAGAGCACTCCTTTCCGCCCGCTTTCCTCGAGCGGTGCAACAAGGTGCCGGGGATCGTCGCGGAGCTCGCGGTGCTGGGTGGGACGCCCGAGCGGTTCACGACTCCGTACCGCGTCCTCGTCGACCGCATCAGCCAGGAGGTGAAGCACTACCGCTTCTACCTGAAGGCCGCCGCGCTCGGAGGCGCGTTCGTGATCAACGACCCGTTCTGGTGGAGCGCAGACGACAAGTTCTTCGGCTTCTCGCTCGCGTCCCGCATCGGCGTCGCGACCCCTCGGACGGTCATGCTCCCGCAGCGGGACTACATCCCGGCGATCGACAAGAAGAAGAGCCTCCGGAATCTGGAGTTCCCGCTCCACTGGGAGGCGATCGTCGACTACGTGAAGTTCCCCGCCATCCTCAAGCCTGCCGACGGCGGCGGATGGAAGGACGTGACGCTCGTCCGTAACCCGGTGGAGCTGCTCGAAGCGTACGACGCGTCGAACCTCAACGTGATGACCTTGCAGGAGTTCATCGACTTCGACGAGTACGTTCGCTGCATCTGCATCGGGAAGGATCGCGTGCTGCCGATCCAGTACGATCCCAAGCGCCTCGGACGCACGGGCCTTCGTGGCACGTACGTCCAGAACGACAAGCTCGACTGGCTCCCTGCGCCGCTGCACGCGCGGGTCATCGAGGACGCCGTCAAGATCAACCAGGCGCTCAACTACGACATGAACTCGGTCGAGTTCGCGGTGAAGGACGGCGTGCCCTACGCGATCGATTTCACCAATCCAGCGCCGGACATGCACGTCGAGCACCTCGAGCAGCGCTACTTCGACATCGTCGTCGACTGGATGGTGGAGTTCGCGGTCGCGTGCGCGAAGGATCATGGCAAGACGAACGCCTCCGAGTACCGCTGGGCGCACGCGGCTGGCCCGCTCCCGGGCTCTCCGGATCTGTCGCGGCCGCGCTGAGAGGATCCGTCACCCCAGCATCGAGACGAGGTTCTCGCGCGCGGCCTCGATGAGCGCGGCGACCGCCGGGTGACGAACGCGGCGATCCACCGTGACCGCGTAGTACCGCTCGTGGAGCCCACGAAGCGCTCCGATCCGCACGACATCGTCCCGATCGTCGAGCTCGGCCTGAAGCGCGGCTCGAACGGGGAAGAGCCCCCGTCCGCGCAGACCGAAGGCGCGCATCATCGCTGCGTCGTCGAACTCACCCTCGATCTGCACCTTGATGCCTCGGTCGACGAGCCACCGGTCGACCAACCGTCGAAGGCTCGAGCCGGCGGACGGCAGCAGCAACGGGGCGCCGTCGAGCGAGTAGGGGAAGCCTTTCCTCCAGCGCCGCGCCAGCGACACCGTCCCGTAAAGCAGCACGTCGCTCTCGCCGAGCAGGTGCGAGAACGCCTTGTGAGATCGGGACGCGGGGGCCGGCGCGTCCGTGAGGACGAGGTGGAGCTTGCCTGCGACGAGATCCTCCACCAGGCGCTCGATGCTCTCGTGCCTCATGGCGCCGAGCCGGTGGCCACCCACGGCGAGCGCTGGCTCGAGCAGCCGGCAGACCACGGTCTTGGGTAGCGCCGCAACGGCCCCGACGCGCAGCTCGGCCCGGCCACCGTCGCCGCGACCTCGCGCGAGGTCGACGATCTCGCGACCCGCGCGGAAGATCTCCTCTGCGCGGCCGGCGACGTCGGCCCCGAACGGCGTCAGCGCGAGCGCTCGACCCCGTCGCTCGAACAAGGGCGCGCCGAGGAAGTCGTCGAGCGATTTGAGCTGCATGCTGAGCGTCGAGTGCGTGAGGCGCAGCGCGCGCGCCGCGCGGGCGAGGCTCCCCTCGCGGGCGATGCGCCAGAAATAGTGGAGGTGATGATAGTTGAGCCACTCCTCGTGCGCCCCTGTCGTCGAGTTCTTCGACATCTCTTGTCGAGCGTTCGTCATGGTCCTGGGCCGATCACCTTGTCATGTTGATCCCCGGCCGGCATCACCATCGCAGAGCGCCGTCGCGTCCAACCACTCGCAAGGAGAGTCCAGTGCTCACGACCCCGATGCTCCCCCCTCAGGACGCCCATGGCTTCCCGCCGCCGCGGGCTCGGCAGCGGCGCGTCCGCAGGGTGGTGGTCGGAATCGGCGTCGACAGCGCTTCGGCGACCGCCCTCGTTCGCGCCGATCACTTCGCGCGCGCGCTCGACGCCGCGCTGACCATCGTCCACGTCGTCCCGTCGCGCCGGCGCTTCGAACCTCTGACGCGTGAGACCCCCTTGGAGATCGCGATGGCGACGCCGCTCGTCCGGGCCTGCATCGGCCCGGTTCGCCGGTGGATCGAGTCCCTGCTCGGGCGTGAGATCCAGCCCGGAGCGCTCGTGCTCGGTCACGGCCCTGTCCTTCCGACGCTGCTCGATGCCGTTCACGATCTAACCGCGGATCTCGTGGTGCTCGGTCCGGGGCGTCTCGCGCGCCGACTCCTGTGCTCGGAGCGACGCCCGGTGCTGATCGCGCGGCCTTCCACGGGGACGGCGCGGATCGTGGCGTCGACGGACTTCAGTGATCCCACCTTCCCCGTCCTCCGTCGGGCCGTCGATTTGGGACGCCGCCTCCACGCCTACGTGACGTTCGTGACGAGCGCGTGCAGCGCCGAGCGGGCGGTGTGCAGAGAGGACGCGGGAGAGCCCCTCGTGAGCGCGCTCACGACCCGGTTCGGATTGCCCGTCGAGGTCGTCTGCTCCGAGCGCGCGCCCTCCGACGCAGCCCTCACTGCGGCGCGCGACCGGCGAGCCGACCTCCTCGTCGTCGGCTCCCGCGGTCCCACAGCCGATCAGGGCTGCGCCGAGGACGCCGGTCAGCAGATCGCTGGCTCCGCGAGCTGCAGCGTCTTGGTTCTGCCTCTCCGCGGTGCGCATCGGAGCGGCTGACGTCGAGGGCTCAGCGCGAACGACCACCGTGCGTCTCGTAGAACCGCAGCAACGTCCGCCACTGCTCGTCGGGCGCGTCCGGCATCGGCCCTGCGACGAACCCGACGAGCGAGGTACCGTCGGACATGCTCCAGATGTCGCCGGGGTGACCGCGCACGATCAAGGCGCGGGGTGAGCTCGGTCCATAGAGCTCGAAGATGTGGCGCGCAGGCCCGAGCTTCGGGGAGGCGCTCGTGTCGGGGTCCCCGATGTAGACCGGGAAATCCGACCGGTTCGTGAACCACGACCCGCCGAACCACGCGAACGCGAGGATGGGCTCTTCGTCGCGGGCGGCGCCGCGTCGCTTGCTGGCGGGGAGGAAGAACACCGCCCCAGTCCTCTCCGGAAACCGCGCGCGAGCGCAGCGGCTCGGCCCGAACATGATCAGCCGCCGTCCGCTCCGCTCGAGCAGCGCGGTCTCGCACGGAGCTCCGTACGGTGAACGACCCTTCACGGACTCGGCGAACACGTCCCCGAGCTGAAACCCGTCGAACTCGAAATCGACCGCGACCTCCGGCGGTGGCCGCGCCGCGCGCGACGCACGACGGGCATGGACCGGGACGCCGCTGTGCTCCGAAGTTGGTGGCTCCGATCGGCACGCCACCAGCGACACGACGACGAGCCGAAGCGCCCAGCGGACGAGCTCGTTGCCACGCTTCTCGCGGTTCACGCGCTGGCCGCGGCCGGTCCGACGGGGACGACGAGGACGCTGCTCGTCGCGGACGCAGCCACCCTACAGCCGAGATCACCGAGCCCCGCGCGCATGAGCAGCGCCTGCGGGTGGGACGGCACCGCCACCAGATCCGCGCCCCATAGGTGCGCCGTCGCGAGGAGCGCCTGCTCGGTCGGACGTTGATCGGAGACCAGCACCTTGACGTTCGCGTACTCGGCGGCGACGCCAGCCATCAGCCTCGCACGCTGCGCGGCCGGCGTGCCGCGGTGACGGCTGCCGACGAAGGTCACCTCGCCGGCTTCTCGACGGAGCGCGGCCGCCTGTCGCAGGACCGGGAAGCGCGGGTCGGAGAAGTCGGTGAACGCCAGAATGCGTGCGGTCTCCCTCGGCGCACGCGCGACGAGCAGCGGCCGCCGCGTCGTCCGCGCGACGTATCGCGCGAGCCCGCCCTCGCCGAGCACCACCAGATCGGCCGCGGTCTCGTCGATCGCGTCGAGGACGGCGGCGCCGACAGGTCCGCGCGCGAACGCGAGCGAGCGCGGATCGAGGGAGCGCGCGAGGATCGCTTCGCACCAGAGCCGCGCCCGCTCCGCCGTTGCGCGGACCGCCGGCTCTCTGGGCACGCTCTCGGGCTCACAGGATGGGTCGGACCGTGAAGCGTGTCGGCATCACGTGGACGATGAGCAGCTCGGCCGAGAGCGAGCGCGCCGCGCGATCGGCCCAGACGAGGGCATTCGCCGAGCGCGTGTCGAGCCCCACGCCGACGACGACGCGTGGCGGGCGCTCCCGCTCCCTCGAACCCGCTTCGGCCTCCGCGGTCGTCTTCGTGGTCGTATTCTTCATGGCTCCTCCAGCGAGGCTTGCGTGCGACGAAGCCTCACGGATGAGTGTGTGCATCGCGCACCGAACGCACCATGACGAACGCTCGACATGCCATGTCGAGGAAGTCGACATCACCCGGGCCGAGACGCAGGGATCGGTGTGCCCGTGGATGCGGGCCCCTCCGCCTGCTCCGCGCGCAGGAGCACCTGCACGACGTCGCTCATGCTGAGGATGCCCACCAGGTGCCGGTGTTGCGCGTCGTCGACCACGGACAGGTGGCGCAGACCCAGGCGGTTCATCGTCGAGAGGGCCTCGTGCAGCGTCTGCCCAGCGCCGAGGTACTCGCGCACCCGAGCGTGATCCGACACGGGATCGGCCCCCGAGCCTTCCGCGACGAGCCTCCGCAGGCGCGCCTCCGTCAGGACTCCCGCGAGGACGCCGTCGCGAACGACGGGGAAGGAGGAGAACGAGCAGGACTCGGCGACGCGAAGCGCCTCGTCCACCGTGCCCGCGGCGTCGATCGTGATCACGTCGCGGACGACGACGTCGCCGACCTTCACGGTCGCGAGGATCTGCGCCGACCGCGCCGACTCGGGCACGCGACGGCCATCCTGCTCGAGGAGCGCCTCGTAGATCGGCGTCGGGTCGAAGTAGCGCGCCGTCCGGTAGGCGAGCGCGTTTGCGACCATGAGCGGCAGGACGAGTCGGTAGCTGCCGGTCATCTCGAAGATGATCAGGATCGACGTGATCGGCGCGCGGATGACGGCCGCGAAGAACGCGCCCATCCCCACGAGCGCGAACGCGCCGATCTGCAGGTCGGCGTGGCCGAGCGCGTACCGGTCGACCAACCCGAAGAGTCCGCCCAGCATGGCGCCGACGAACAGCGCGGGCGCGAAGATGCCTCCCGCTCCCCCGCTCGAGTAGCTGAAGATCGTCGCGACGAACTTCGCTGCGCAGAGCACGGCCATGACCTTGAAGGGCAAATCGCCGTGCAGCCCCAGGGTGAGCGTCTCGTACCCGCCGCCCGCCACCCCTTGCGCGCCGAACAGCCCGAGCGTGAGCGCGGCGACCGCACCCGTCGCGAGGCCGCCGACGGCGGGTTGGGCCCAGCGTGGAATCCGGGAGCGGGTCGCGAAGCGACCGCGGAGGCGCAGGAGTCCGCGCGCGAAGAGATGCCCGGCGACCCCAGCCGCGAGCCCGAGGAGCGCGAAGACGACGAGAGAGGTCGCGTGCTGCATCCGGTAATCGCCGGGGACGTCGAAGATCGGGTGCTCCCCCAGGATCGAGTGCTCGACGACGGCGGCGAGCGCGGCGGCGACCACGACGCCCGACAGCACCGTGGTGTCGAGCCCTCCCACGAGCTCCTCGATCACGAACGTCACCGCAGCGATCGGCGCATTGAACGCGGCTGCGATCCCGGCGGCCGCGCCCACGGGGATCAGCCGACGCCGGTTGCTCGGGGAGAGGGCGAAGAGGCGTCCGAGGGCGCTCGCGACGGCCGCGCAGATCTGGACGGTGGGACCCTCGCGCCCGAGCGACGAGCCCGACCCGATCTGGATCGCGCTCAGCACGAACTTCGCGACGCCGTCTCGCAGGCGGAGCCGCCCGCTCCTCGCCGCGTACGTCCACTTCACCTGGGGGATGCCACTGCCCCTCGCCTCGGGCGCGTATTTGTGGAGGAGCACGCCAGCGACGAGGGCGCCGAGCGCGGGCGTGAGCACGAGCGCGACGAGCGACGCCGGGCCGCGAAGCGCGAGCGCCCGCGACAGCATCAGGTCCTCGGCGAAGCGGATGACGAGATGAAACGCGACCGCGGCGAGGCCGCAGGCCGCGCCGACCACCAGGGTGAGGCCGAAGAGTCGGTTCTGCTCGGACGGCGTCGCTCGGTCGATGGCCACGAGGAGCCAGCGGTTGAGGACGCGGCCCAGCGCTCGGGCGCGCTCGAGCCGCGATGCTCCCGGCTTGTTGGATGGTTCGATCATGGGAGTCAGGGGCATAGGGTTGGACGTCCAATCGATCGCCAGCCGGAGCATCGTCGAGCAAGGCCGATCGCGCGAAGCCGCGATGCGACCGGAGGCGGAGCCCCGAGCGTCACCTCGGCGCAGCAGCAGCAGCAGCAGCACGCGCGGCGGGGGTCCGTCGCGGGGTGGGCGAGCGCGACCCGGGCCTCGCTCATGGCCCCGAGTCCTCCGCGAGCGCCTCGAGCGACCGACGCTCGGCCGACACGCCGTAGACGCGCGCGATGACTGCGGCGACGAACATCAGGCCCGACGCGAAGGCGTAGCCCACGAAGAGCCTCACCGCGTTCCCGCTCTGGACGATCTCGCCGAAGACCAGGGGCGCCACCGCCCCACCAGAGGTCGCGACCGCGTAGAACAGGGCGATCACCATCCCGCGCATCTCCACGGGGAAGAGCTCGCTCACGGTGAGGTACGCCGAGCTCGCCGCCGCGGACGCGACGAAGAAGACGCAGCTCCACGCGACGGTCTGCGAGACGGCGTCGAGTCGTCCGGCGAGGAAGAGTCCGCCCGTCACCAGCAGGAGCGAACCGGAGACCGCGTACGTCAACGGGATCATCACGCGGCGCCCCCACCGATCGAAAAGCGGGCCGAGCACCACAGGTCCGAGGAAGTTCCCGGCGGCGAACGGGAGGACGTAGAGGCCCGTCCGGTCCGCGGAGACCCCGTGGAAGTGCGTCAGGATGAGGCCGTAGCTGAAGAAGATCGCGTTGTAGAAGAACGCCTGCGCGATCATCAGCGCGAGCCCGAGCACGGTCCGCCTCGGGAAGCGCAGGAGGAGCGTCCTCGCGATGTGCGCGGCGCTCGCGGCGCGCGTGACGGTGATCTCGATGACCCTGTGCTCAGCTACGGCCACCATCGACGCTCGCGGCGTGTCGACGTGCATCTCGATCGCGCACATGATCACCTCGGCCTCGCGGCGCCGGCCGCGGAGCAAGAGCCACCGAGGGCGCTCCGGCACGTCCCGTCGGACGAGCAGGATCACGAGCCCGAGGACGGCGCCGAGCCCGAAGACCAGCCGCCACCCGACCTCGACGGGGAGCCAGCGACGGTCGAGCAGCACCAGCGTGAGCCCGGCGCCGAGCATCACTCCGATCCAGTAGCTACCGTTGATCGCGAGATCGATTCTCCCCCGGAGCCGAGCCGGGACGAGCTCGTCGATCGCCGAGTTGATCGCCGAATATTCACCGCCGATCCCCGCGCCCGCGAGGAACCGCAGCGCGAGGAACACGCCGAACGTGGGCGCGAGCCCGGAGAGCGCGGTCGCGCCGAGGTAGAGGCCCAGCGTCACGAGAAAGAGCCTCTTTCGGCCGTACAGGTCCGTGAGACGCCCGAACACGAGCGCGCCGAACACCTGCCCCACGAGGTAGACGGTGTTGGTGAAGCCGACCTGGGCGGCGCCCAGGCCGAGGGTCCGCTCGTCCTCCAGCGTGGGCGCCAGGTTCGCGATGAGGCTCGCCTCGAGGCCGTCGAGGATCCACGTGATCCCGAGCGCGACCACGACGCGCCTGTGCCAGCGGGTCCACGGGAGCGCGTCGAGCCGGGCCGGGATGTCCGAGCGGACGACGCCCTGCGCAGGTTCCTCCACGCCGCTGCTGTCGCTTCCCTTCATGCGCGCCGACCCATCTTCGCACCGCATGATATAGTTGGTATTCCAATTAATCTGTGATTACTTGTGTGAAGTGCGGCGAATCGGCGAGGATCGGCGCTGGGGATCGGCGAGTGACGCCGCCGCGCGCGTTCACCCTGGGTTGGTCCGCCGTGGCAACGAGGACGCGGCCTGCGCGGATGCGCGGCTCAGCCTCGCGCTCGTCGCCGACGGCCTCGGCGGCCATCAGCAGGGCGAGATTGCGAGCCGCGTCGCCATCGAGACGACGGTGCGGTCGTTCGGCCGACGTGGCGGCGTTGCCCCGACCACGGCGACGACCGCGCGTCGCTTGCGATCGGCGATCGAGGACGCCGATCTCGAGGTGCGCGCTCAGCCCGGAGCGATCGACGCGCCGCCGATGGGCACGACGCTCGTCGCGCTCGCCCAGGGCGCCGGGTACGTGGTCGTCGCGCACGTTGGCGACAGCCGATGCTATCGCCTGCGCGGCGACGAGCTCTCACGGCTCACTCGAGATCACGACGAACACCCTCTCGTGGGGCGTCGGCTCACGCGCTGCCTCGGGGGAGGATGCGCGCTCGAGGTCGAGGTGCTGACGAGCGATGCGCGCTCGGGCGACGTCTACGTCCTCTGCTCGGACGGACTGTGGGAAGCCGTGCCGGACGCCGACGTCCGGGACATCGCGGCGAGCGCGCGCGACGCCGCCGACGCCTGCGAGCGGCTGATCCACGCGGCCTGTCGGGCAGGTGGCCACGACAACATCGGCGTCGCGGTCGTACGGGTCGAGTGACCTCGCGCGACAACCAGGGACGCCTCGCTGGGCACGAGGGACGCTCCGACGTGGGGCGGGCCACACGATCCGCGCCACCGACGGCGACCGCGCCTTCCGCCGCCGCATAGGGCGCTGACGTCAACGCCGCCGGTTCTTCTCGATGACCGCGACGATGATCAGCAGGAAGGCGAGCGCGCGCGTCGCGTAGAGGTAGTGCGCCTTCTCGGGCCCCGCGTCGAGCGCGAGCACGGCCCAGTGCCCGCCCAGCAGCCAGATGCCGAGGCAGAAGTAGAGGAAGAACCTGTCGCGGCTCGTCCAGTAGAGTCGCAGCAGGAACACACCGGTCCCGAAGCAGGCGGCGGCTGCACCCGACTGCAGCGCGCACTTCACGAGCGCGCTCGTCGTCACAGCTGCTCCCACGCGAAGCCGGCGAGGAGGACCGTCGCCCCTGCGAAGGCGGCGATGTTTCGCGGGAGCGAGAGATCGACCGAGGGCACGATCACGAGGTCGAGGAACACCAGCACGTTGTTCGCGGCGAAGCCGGCGAAGCCGATGCTGCTCCAGAGGAGGAGCCGCTGCCTCTTCGAGACGTACGCTCGCACGAGCAGCCCGACGCAGAGCAGGCTCGTGAGCGCACAGAGCGCATAGACGAACTCAGCCATCCTTCCGTCCCTTCCCGAACCGAAACGCGTCTGCGAACGCCGTGGCCGCCGATGAGCGGATCCGCTCGAGCGCGTTCTCGCTCATCTGGCGCAGCACTTCGAACCGCGCGGTCGCATAGACGCGCACGAGGTTCGTGACCGCCGCGGCGGTCGCCGCGTCGGTGGGCGCGTACCGCCAACGACCGTCGGGCTCCTGCACGACGAAGCCTCCGCGGCGCAGCTCCTCGAGGGCCGCTCGTACGACGTCTCGATCCGCGCTCAGCCGATCTCCTATCTCCGTCACGCGCCACGTCCGGGGGTCGGCGTGCAACACGAGCAACACCTCGACTGCCTCGAAGCCGTGCAGACGTTCGCGGAGCAACTCGACGACGTCGTGGGTCAGCTCGCTTGTAGGCACTTTTGGGTCATCGATGGCAGGCTCCATCTCGTCGTATCACGAATTAGTTGCGCCTCAATATATTGTATGAAGAACGCGGTCACAGCGGAGCGGTGTGAGGCATCTCGCCCCGGGGCCATGGCGCAGCCGCTCGCGCTCTCGCGCGTCCCTTCCCCCATCAGGCCGCTCCCAGTGGGGCTGCTGCGTCACGGTCGGGACGATGAGGGACGGCCTCTCGATGGCGGAGATGCTCTACGTCCGGGAGCCTCGAGAGCTCACTGGTGAGGTCGGTGCCATCCCATGATCCGACCTCGTCCGGCTCGCCTGGAAACGCCGACCGCTCGTTGACCACGCGGTCGTGACCGGGTTGGGCGCAGCCTACCCCCCGGACTCGGCCCAGCTCGGTGAAGCGGCGAACGCGGCGTGGATCAGGCCGACGTGCGAGTACGCCTGCGGGAAGTTCCCCCACATCACGCCGGTCTCCGGCTCGATATCCTCGCTCAGCAGCCCCAGCGGGGAGCGAGCCGTCGCGATCCTCGCCATGAGCGCGCGCGCCTCGGTGGTCTCGCCCAGCGCGGCGAGCGCCTCGACCAGCCAGAACGCGCAGATCGTGAACGCCATCGTGGTCGCGCCGAGGCCGTCGTCCGTTCGGTAACGCTTGAGCCAGCCGTGGTGACCGAGCTCTCGCTGGATGGTCTCGACGGTCCTCCGCATCCGCGGATCCTCGGGGGGGAGAAATCGAAGGGTGACCGCCTGGAGCAGCGAAGCGTCGACCTCGACGCCTCCGTAGTCCGCGACGAGCACCCCGCGGCCGGCGTCGACGGCGCGCGCGAGGATCTCGTCGTGGATGCGGCGGGCGGCGGCGCTGAACTCCGCGACGAGCTCGGGACGGTGCACGGACGCGATGCGCGCCATGCGATCGGCCGCGGCCCAGCACATGAGCGAGCTGAACGTCTGCGGGACCCACTCCTTGCGCACCTCCCAGATGCCGGCGTCCGGCTGACCGGCGACGGCGATCGCGCGACGCGCGAGCCGCGTCGCGAGGTCGAGGACGGTCGGCGTGACCTGATCGCGGAAGC
Source organism: Polyangiaceae bacterium (assembly GCA_046351395.1). GTDB lineage: Bacteria > Myxococcota_A > Polyangia > Polyangiales > Polyangiaceae > CAYYKK01. The sequence goes on along the minus strand of JAXLYP010000002.1, from coordinate 349,345 downwards.
GAGCGTCGAGGAACAGCGGGGTGAGCGCCAGCACAAGCTCCCCGAACACGTCGTGCTGGAGGTGCAGCGCCGCGCCGTTGCCGACCCGCACCGGCTTCTCACCCAGATAGCCGGCCCAGTCCGCGAGCTCGCGCTCGTCGAGATCGCTCCGCCCGTCGATCCGGTAGAGCGGAGCGAGCTCGAGGTTCGGCGAAGACGACGCGACGTTGAGCAGGAAGTGGATGAACTGCTCGCGCTCCTCGAAGTGGCCGAGCGTCTGGAACGCGCGCAGCGTGTAGAACGAGTCCCGGAGCCAACAATACCGATAATCCCAGTTGCGCCCCGTGCCCGGCGCCTCGGGGAGGGAGGTGGTGAGCGCCGCGACGATCGCGCCCGTGTCCTCGAAGCAGTGGAGCTTGAGCGCGAGGGCCGAGCGGATGACCTCGTCCTGGTACATCGGCGGAACCGCGCAGTGCTTCACCCAGCGCTGCCAGTACGCGACCGTCTCCCGTAGGAAGCGATCGCACAGCCCCGCGAGCGGCTCCTCGACGGGAGCTCCCCAGGCGAGGACGAACCGGAGAGGACCGGTGAGCGCGAACGGCTCCCCGTCGAGGTGGGTGAGCGGCGCGTCCGTCGTGAGACGGAGCTCCGCGTCGTAGCCGGCGAACGAGACGTGGTGGGACCCCACGTCGCGGCGGGGGCGAGCCTTGGACCAACCCAGGACCGGGTCGCACGAGACACGGATCCGCGGCGTCCCGTCGAGCGGCTCGACGACCCGGACGATCTTGGTCGGCCGGAAGCTCCGGTCGTACTGCGTGAACCGCGGCGCGAAGTCGACGATCCGAAAGCTCCCGTCGACGCTCTCGAAGCGCGTCTCGAGGACGTTCGTGTTGCGGACGTATCGCTGGGCGCCGGGCGCGCGAGACGCGGGCTGCACGGCGAACATACCGCCCGCTTCGACGTCGAGGAGCGCGCCGAAGATCGGGGGGGAGTCGAAGCGCGGCATGCACGACCAGACGATCGCGCCGTCGCGACGCACGAGCGCCGCGATCTGGCAGTTCCCGATGAGTCCTAGATCCGACAGGGACATGCACGCTCCGAGAGGTTCGTCGCCGGGTGATTTCCGGCCCGCGTCGGCGCAGTCGCCGCTTCACACCCGCGCGAGCGGCGCGACGGCTCACCTCCGCTTAGCACGTATTGGTTTCACCTCCATGTATTCCGCGTGCGCGGCCTTCCCTTCCTCGCCGATGATGCCCTCGATGATCGCGACGAGACGCTCGATCACGGCGACTCCGCTCGCCTTCTCCTCGGGCGTCGTCGTGTCGAGGAGCTCGTCCACGGCGGCCTCGAGCGTCCTCGCCGAAGGCGCATCGACCACGCGCCCGTGCTCCGTGAGACCCAGCGAGAGCCTCCGCTTGTCGGTCGGGTCACGCCGACGACGGATGAGCGACCGCCGCTCGAGGCGCCGCAGCGCCGTCGACATCGTGCCGGGGTCGACGTGCAGGAGCTGAGCGAGCTGTCCCGCGGTCACCCCGGGATACTTCCCGACGCACCGCAGGATCAGGCGTTGCTGGCCGGTCACCCCGAGCTCTGCCTCCATGCGCCGCGAGAGACGCTCGAGCGCGTGATCCAGACGCCAGATGCGCCTCAGAAACTCGAGCGACTCGCCCAGCGGGAGCTCGTGTTCGCGCCTTTGCTCGACGATCTTCATCGCGGGTGCTCGACGGGGCGGAGCGTGCCGAGGAGCTCGAGCATCGTGTCGATCTCTCGCTGGTTTCGCAGGAAATACTTCGCCGCAGACGACTTGGACTCGCCGACCCGGATGGAGAGCAGCCGGCCGGGCTGGTCGAGCTCGAACACGTCCTCGTCGGTCACGTCGTCCCCCACGTAGAGCGCGACGTCCGCCTGCTCTTTCGCGCGCAGCTGGAGGAGGGCGTCGGCCTTGTTCGGGGCGCGCGCCGGGACGACGTTGACGACGAGCTTGCCGGCGATCGTCCGCATCTCGACGTCGAGCCTCGCGATCGCTGCGGCGATCGCGTTGCGCGCCTCGCGCTTCAGCCGGGCGCGCCGATAGTGCACGGCGAGCGAGTAGCGCTTGTCCTCGATCTCGACCCCGGCGCACGACTGGAGGCTCTCCGCGAGCGCGTCGCGCGCGACCGCGATCTGGCGCTCGAAGGCGCCGAGCCCAGCGCCCGGCTCGAGGCCATGGTTGCCGATCACGTACTTCACGCGCGCCCGGCCGAGCCGCTTCGCGACGTCCGGTCGGCTGCGCCCCGAGATGACCGCGCACGGGTAGAGCTCCGCGACCCGGGCGAAGAGCGCGGAGGTGCGCGCGCTCATCACCGCGGCGTCGCGGTCCTCGACGATCGGCGCGAGCGTGCCGTCGAAGTCGAACCCGAGGAGGACCTTGGACCAGGCGAGCTCGGAGAGGAGGCCCACGCTCTCGCGCCCGAGGATGCTCTTCACGCTCCCTCGCGCTCGCTCGAGAGCCGCCCCGACATCCGCTCCCTGCGCCGAAGCTCCGCCGCGTCGACGAGCATCCGCCCGGCCCAGCGGTACACGTTGAACTCCGAGACGATGCGACGCATCGAGTGCATGCGCTCGCGCTGTTCACCCGCCGACATCCGGAGGGCGGCCGCGAGCGCGTCGCTCGATTGGCGCAAATCGTAGGGGTTCACGATGAGGGCCTCGGAGAGCTCCCGCGCCGCACCCGTGAACTCGCTGAGGACGAGCACGCCGCGCTCGTCGTCTCGCGCCGAAACGAACTCTTTCGCCACCAGATTCATGCCGTCGTGGAGGCTGCTGACATAGCAGAGCTCCGCGGCGCGATAGTACCGAAACACGGTCGTCGGCTCGTGGTGCGAGCGGAGCAGGACGATCGGTCGATAGGCGCCCACCGCCCACCGCTCGTTGATGCTCGCCGCGAGCTCCTCCACGCGGTCGTTCAGCGCCTGGTAGTGACCGATCTTCGTCCGGCTCGGCGCCGCGAGCTGGGCGAACGTGAACCGGCCACGGAACTCCGGGTAGCGCCGCAGCGGTTGATCGACCGCGCCGAGCCGCTCCTCGATCCCTTTCGTGTAGTCGAGCCGGTCGATCCCCACGCCGAGCAGCGCGTCGGGTGCGAGGCCGAGCTCCGCTCGGACCAGCGCGCGCGCCTCGGGGACGCCGGGCACCTCGGGGAGCCAGTGGCTCGGCCACTCGACGGAGATCGGATACGGGCGAACGAGCGTCCGCCTCGATCCCTGCACGACAGCCTGCGTCTCGCGATCGATCCGACTCTCCATGAACGCGTCCACGGAGTCGACGAAGTTGTTGCAGTGCTGCTGCGTGTGGAACCCCACGACGCTCGCGCCGAGCAGCCCGGACAGGAGCTCGTCGCGCCACGGGCAGATCCCGATGCGCTCCGCGTTCGGCCACGGGATGTGCCAGAACGCGATGATCGTCGCCCGCGGGAGGCGCTCGCGGATCATCCGGGGCGCGAGGGCGAAGTGGTAGTCCTGCACGAGGACGATCGGATCGTCGGTGTCGACCTCCTCGCACACCGCGGCGGCGAATTTCCGGTTCACCTCGACGTACCGCTCCCAGTCCTCGGCGCGGAACACGGGCCGCGTATGGGCGACGTGGCAGAGCGGCCACAGGCCCTCGTTCGAGAACCCGTAGTAGTAGCCGCTCTCCTGCTCGTCGGTGAGCCACACGCGGCGCAGGACGTAGGACTCTTCGCCGGGGGGGACGCGCACGTGGTCCTTCGCGTCGACGGTCTCGCGGTCGGCCGACCCTCCGCCGTGCGCGACCCACACCCCCGAGCACGCCCGCATCACCGGCTCGAGCGCGCTCACGAGGCCGCTCGCGGGGTGGAGGACGCGCACGCCACCGTCCCCCCGCTCGTGGATGTAGGGCTCCCGGTTGGCGAGGATGACGACGCGCTCCCCGTGAAGGTACTCGGTGAGCGTCGAGCGAAGCCGGGCGGCGCTCCATCGTCCGGCGCGCGCCTCGGAGTCGTGCTCCCGAGCGAGCCGGTCCGCGAGCGCGCGGACGTCCCGAAGGAGCGGCTGGAACTCACCGGGCGCCTCGCCCGTCAACGCGCGCCGGAGCTCTACCGTCCAGCCCCGGCGCGCGAGGCGAACGCTGAGGAGGGTGAGCCCCGCGGAGGTCACGGACAGGATGAACAGCGCGACGAGGACAAACGCCCTCGTCGTTGACTCGCGCCGCGAGATGAACGTCAGGTCGTGGACGAGCGCGACGGTGCCGAGGGGGCCGTCCTCGCCGTCGATGGGGGTGACGCTCAGCTGGACCGGACCGGACGGCAGATCGGTCTCCTGGGACCACGTCTCGTCGGTCGAAGCCCCCCCGCGCATTCGATCGAGCAGCGAGCACGTGAACCGCGCGGGGTACGCGTCCGTAGCGGCGAGCAGCGCCCCGCTCGGCGTGCACGCCGCCGCCGCCATGATGCGCTCGTCGCGCGTCACGTCCACGAGCGTCGCGATCAAGCGGTCGGGGTGGGTGGACCAGTTGCGCGCGAGGCTGCCTCGCGCCGAGAGGACGGCGAGGCGCGAGCGGAGCTCGAGATCCTGGGCGAACCACCGCCGCGTCGTGTCCGTCAAGGCGAGGTACCCGACGGCCGTCAGGCCGCTCAGGACCGCAAGGAGGACGAGGACGTACCCGATCGTTCTTCGCACGCTGCGTCGTACCACGCGCAGGCGCGTCCAACCACCGCGAGCGCCGCTGGCGCACAAATTAGTTGGACCCACAACCACATGATGCTGTCAGCCGCGAGGTGAGCGCGGAGGGCGACGACCGTCCCGCACAGTGAGTCGGGAGAGCGATGCGTGGCGCTCGATGACGCCTGCTTCGGCCCGGGGCGTCGGGCCGATCGGGGTAGGTTCACCTTCGGGGTCCTCGCGCGTGGTCGACGCGCTCGGCGATCCGCCTCTGAGGGGCTGCGTGGCCGAGCCGGCGGCATGGTCTGCTGCGCGATCGGTCATCGCTCGAGACGCCCTCCTCGGCGCTCCGGGCGCTCTTTGCCGGGGTCGGGGCTTCCTCTCGACCTCGCTCTTCGGCGCGCCCGTGGATCCCCGGTAGAGTTCCTGCTCCCGTGGGACGTGGTAGCGTTCCTCTCCGAGCATGCCCGGTCGTGCAGATGAGAAGGAGCCTCGAGCGGCGTCCTGGCTGGGGCGCCTGGTCGCGCAGCGGTACCGATTGATCGGTCGGCTCGGCGAAGGCTCGATGGCGGAGGTCTACCTGGCCCGCCACGTCCTCATCGACCGGCTCAGCGCGATCAAAGTGCTTCGCCCCGAGTACGGCGGGGACATCCACCTCCGCCGGCGGTTCCTCCAGGAGGCGAAGGCGGTCAATCGGATCAACCACCCGAACATCGTCGAGATCACGGACTACGGCGAGACGGACGCGACGGCGTACCTCGTGATGGAGTACGTGCCCGGCGAGGCGCTCGCGCGCCGGCTCCGGCCGGGCGCACCGGGCGCGGAGCCCCTGGGATTCAAGGCCGCGCTCCAGATGGGCCTCCAGATCGCGTCCGCGCTTTCCCGCGCGCACGAGATGGGCGTCGTCCATCGAGACCTCACCCCCGCGAACGTGCTCCTCGTCCCGCGGAGGTTCGCGGGCGATCTCGTGAAGCTCACGGATTTCGGGGTCGCGAAGATGCTGCACGCCACGCGGAGCACGGCGTTCACCGCGGGCGCCGCCGACGGGCGGTTCGATCCGCACTACTCCGCGCCCGAGGTCGCCGCGCTCGGCACCGTCGATCCGCGCAGCGACTTGTACTCGCTCGGGGTCGTCCTGTTCGAGGCGACGAGCGGCCAATTGCCCTACCCACGGGGCCGCGAGCTCACGGCGCCGGACGCGCGCGGCGGTCCGCAGTCGATCCGACCGCCCCTCAGGTTGGTGGACGTCGCGCCGGACGTGCCCCCGCTGTTCGACGAGATCCTCGCGACCCTCCTCGCGCCCGATCCGGACGATCGCCCGCGCGACGCGTTCGAGACGTTCGAGATGCTCCGTCGCGTCGCGGAGGAGACGGACGCGCCGGTCTCGCGCGCGAGCATCGCGAGCGTCACGAAGCCCTCCGACCCGCGCCCGCGGCGCGCGGGTCCGCACCTGCTCACGGTGAGCTTCGAGCGCATCGGGCCGATCTGCGCGCAGGCGTGGACCGCGATCGGGGACGCGCTCGCTGCGCGGAAAGACGAGCAGCACCCCCAGGTGGAGGCGACGGAGCGGCTCGTCCGAATGGTCGAGGGCCTCGCGCGGATCGTCGAGAGCGACGCGCGCGCCCTCTCCGAGGTCGAGCAGCGTGGGCGGCGCTTCCGCGCGGAGTACGGAGCGCGCCTCGACCACTTCGCGAAACAGAAGAGCCAGAGCATCGGCTGGGCAGGGACCATCGCGGAGCGCCGGGATTTCGTACGCAAGGAGCGCCACTCGGGCGCGCACCCGATCACCGCGAGCGACGCGATGCTCTGGGAGCAAGCGGCGCTCGAGCAGGAGGAGGAGCGCGCGTACGCCGTGGTGGAGGCGCTCACCGCCGAGTTCGACGCGCTCCAGAGGCAACTCGAGAAGCTCAACGAGGACCTCGACCATGAGACGGACGTGCTGACCGCGCAGCTCGACGGGCACATCGCCGCGCTCCGCTCGCTCGCCGTCGAGGCCTGGATGGCGCTGGATCAGCTCGCGACGACGCTCGGGATCGACCTCGACGCCGTGGTGTCCGAGCCCGCCTCGATGCGCCCGCTCCTGACGGACCTCGCGGCGCGGAAGCCCAGCTGAGCGGCGCGCGGGGCGTCACCAAGAAGTCACCCAGCGGCTTTCCCGGCGATCCGCCTCAGGCCCGAGCGCCGATGTGGACCGCGAGCCGAGCGATCGCCCGTTCGCTCATCGCTTGTGGCAGGGCCGAAATCCGATTATTCCTTCGCGAAGGTAGAGTGCGGAACGAGGAGGCCTCTCATGTCTTTGCGTAAGTCGGTCCTGTCGGCTGCGGTGGTGGCGAGCACGCTGTTGATCTCCGGGTCGGCGTGGGCCCAACCCGCGAAAGGGACGCCCGCGCCCGGCACGCCCGCGCCCGGCACCCCGGCCCCAGGTCAGCCCGCGAAGCCCGGCACGCCCGCCCCCGGCACGCCGGCCCCGGGTCAGCCCGCGAAGCCGGCCCCGCCGCCCAAGCCGCTGACAGAGAAGGAAAAGAAGGACAAGGCGCGCGAGGCGTTCACTGCGGGTCAGGCGAAGTTCGACGCGGGCGACTTCAAGGGCGCCTACGAAGACTTCAAGACGGCGGACGATCTCGTTCCGGGCGCGGTGCCGAAGTACAAGATGGCGCTCTGTCTCGACCGCGCGAACGACGTCACGGGGGCGGTCGCGGCCTACCAAGCGTTCATCGACGCGAACGCCGCAGCGCCGGACGAGAAGCTCAAGGCGAAGGTGGACGAGGTCAACAAGCGGCTGACCGAGCTGAAGGCCACGCCGGCGGAGGTGACCGTGCATGTCACCCCCGAGACGGCCGCCCTTTCGGTCGACGGGACCGCGCAGCCCGGCCCCGTGCTGAAGGTGCCGCCGGGCAAGCACACGATCGGGGCGACCGCCCCCGACTTCCTCGACGGCAAGACGGACGTCGAGGTGACGTACGCCGAGAAGAAGGAAGTCACGATCACGCTCGCGGAGAAGCCGAAGGTCGCCACGCCCGAGACGCCGAAGCCCGTGGAGCCGAAGGAGCCGCCGAAGAAGGGCTCCAAGATCCCCGCGATCATCACGCTCAGCCTCGCGGGCGCGGGCGCCGTCGTCGGCGCCGTGTTCGGCGGCCTCGCCCTGAAGTCGAAGGGCGAGTTCGAGGACACGCCGACGCAGGACCTCTACGACGAGACGACGCGCAACGCCCTCATCTCCGACATGTCGTTCGGCGTGGCGATCACGTTCGGCGTGACCGGCGTCGTCCTGCTCGTGACGAGCAACAGCGCGAGCAAGGACGAGAAGGCGGAGGAGAAGAAGTCCGAGGGTCCGCACGTGTGGGCCGCGCCGTGGGCGAGCCCGACGGGCGCGGGCGCCGTCGGGGTCGTCACGTTCTGATGGGTCGCTGAGCTCGGCCGGGCACAGCGCGTGGAGCGCCGCCCGGTCGAGCCTCGTTGGATGCTTACTTGGGATCGCGCGGCACACCGCGCGGCGGTCGAAGCGGGAGACGCGAAGTGGCAAAACGGATCAAGTCGAAGGCGCTCTGGTTGGGCTTGGCGGGTGGGCTCGCAGCGGGTGGCCTCGTTGCGGGTTGCGAGCTGATCGCGTCGGTCGATCGAGACGCCATCAAGGACACGACCTCCACTGGCTCGTCGACGGGCTCGGGGGGATCGGGCACGACCAGCAGCGTGTCGTCGTCCGCGTCGACCACGTCCAGCACGACCTCGAGCACGACGTCGAGCGTGAGCTCCTCGTCCGGCGGGTGCACCGACCCCTCGATGTGCATGCAGCCGACCGCGGAGTGCGAGAAGGCCACGTGCGACAACATGATGTGCGGCACGGCGCACGACGACGCGCTGACGGCGTGCACGGAGAACAACGGCAAGGTCTGCGACGGCGCGGGCAACTGCGTCGAATGCCTCACGAACGCGCAATGCTCGGGCGCGACGCCGAAGTGCGACACCGTCGCCCACACCTGCGTCGCGGCGACGTGCCAGGACGGCTTCCAGAACGGCAATGAGACGGACGTCGACTGCGGCGGCGGCCCGCCGTGCGGCGCTTGCCCCGTGACGAAGACGTGCGTCGCCGCGTCCGACTGCCTGAGCGGGTTCTGCCCGTCCGGCACGCACAAGTGCACCGCGTGCGCCGGGCCTTCGGACTGCGCGGGCAACGAGTTCTGCGACAGCACCACGAACGGCGGAACCTGCAAGCCGAAGATCATCGACGGCGACAACTGCACCGCGGACAACCAGTGCCAGAACGCACACTGCGTCGGCGTGGGCCTGAAGGTCTGCTGCAACACGGCGTGCGCCGGGATCTGCGAGTCGTGCTTCGCCGCCGAGAAGCAGAGCGGCGCAAACGAGGGCACGTGCGGCCCCGTCGCGAACCTCACGGACCCCTACGGGAGCTGCCCCACGTCGGGAGCCAACGATTGCCAGCGCTCCGTGTGCAACGGCACGGGTTCGTGCGCTCTGCAGTCGAACGCGGTCACGTGCGGAGAAACCGACGCGTGCTCGAACTCGCAGTTCACGGTCCAGCAGCACTGCGACGGCATGAACGTGACCTGCCCCGCCCCGGTCGGCTCCATGCCCTGCCCCGGGGGGCATGCGTGCCTCGACGCGGTCTCCTGCGGCACGGATTGCACCGTCACGGTGGGCGCGCCCCCGAACGGGGTACAGACGGGCTGCGCCCCCGGGTTCTACTGCAGCGCTCCGGGCAGCCCGGGCACGTGCAGCCCGCGGCTCCCTTCGAATGACCCGTGCTCGCAGAACTTCGAGTGCAGCTCGAACCAGTGCGTCCTGGGTGACGCCGGTTCGGTCTGCCTCTGAAGATCAGGCCTCCGGCTGGGTAGCGTCGGCGTCGATCGCCGAGCTACCCGCCGAGCCGCGGCGCCACGCCGCCTCGCTCTCGTTCCACCGGGACTCGAGCGCGACGGCGAGGCGAGCGATGATCGTGCGCGTGGACGCGGGATCGATGGCCGACACGAACGCGATGTGATCGCAGCCGAGCGCACGGCGCCTCCGCTCGCCCTCGGGCAGCCGATCGATCTTGTTCATCACGAGGATGCGCGGGATGGCGTCGAGCCCGAGCTCGGCGAGCAGGCCCTCGGTCGTCGCGATGTGTCCCTCGTGGCCGGGGTCGGACGCGTCGACGACATGGAGGATCAGATCCGCTTCCTCGACCTCCTCGAACGTGGCACGGAACGCGCGAAGCAGATCCGGCGGGAGATCCCGGATGAAACCCACCGTGTCGGTCACGACGATCTCCCGCTCTTCGGGGAACCGAAGCCGGCGCGAGCGCGGATCGAGGGTCGCGAAGAGCTTGTCCTCCGCGATGACGTCCGCGTCGGTCAGCGTGTTGAGGAGCGTACTCTTGCCGGCATTCGTGTAGCCGACGATAGAGACGATGGGCACGTCCGTGCGCTCGCGCTTCCGCCTGCGCTGGGCGCGGCGCTGACCTAGGCGCTGGAGCTCGGACTCGAGGCGGCTGACGCGCTCGCGGGCGCGGCGACGGCCGATCTCGAGCTTCGTCTCGCCCGGACCTCGACCGCCGATGCCGCCCGTGAGGCGGGACAGCGAGTCGTCTTTCTGGCCGAGGCGAGGGAGCGCGTACTTGAGCTGCGCGAGCTCGACCTGGAGCTTGCCGTCCGTGCTCTCCGCGTGGAGCGCGAAGATGTCCAAGATGAGCTGCGTCCGATCGATGACGCGCAGATCGGAGTGCCGGCTGATCGTGGACGCCTGCGTCGGCGAGAGGTTCTGATCGAAGATCACGAGATCCGCGTCGAGCTCGGCGGCGCGAAGGACGGTGTCGTCGAGCTTTCCCTTGCCGAGCACGGTGCGCGGGTCGATGCGATCGCGCAGCTGGATGATCGAGTCGACGACCTCCACCCCCGCCGTACGCGCGAGCTCCGCGAGCTCTCGGAGGCGCGTCCTCGCGTTCGCGAGCGCGTCCCCGCCCGCGGACTTCTCGCCGACGTGGACGAGGAGGGCGCGGCCCTCGAGGTGCGTCTTGAGGCGCGTGCGCTGGAGGCGCGAGTACTCGTCCTCGAGCGAGCCGATGAGGGCGCCGAAATGGGTCGCGCCGAGCTTGGACGTTTGCACGGGGCCGATCGAGCGGTAGGGCAGCGTGCCCGCGGCCTCCGTCGCGCTCGTCGCCGAGTGCGCGAGCGGGATGTTGTGCGCGTAGTGCACGCTGCGCGGCTCACCGTCGGGCGCGAGCTGGATGGCGGCGACCAAGTCGAGGCGCAGCCGGACGAGATCGACGTAGTCGTCGCGCGTCAGCTCCTCGCCGAAGAGGTGCGTGTGCACGAGCCGGAGCCCGCGGAACCGGCCCTCCGCCGCGCGCAGGCGGCCGATCTCCGGCAGGACGAGCTTCGTCGCGTCCCCGACGATGACGAAGTCGATCTCGCCCGAGCGATGGATCAGCGCGCCGACCTGGCGCCGCGCCTCGCGTGACGCCTCCGCGAGCGAGCGGATGAGCTCGGGTGTCGAGATCGCATCGAGCGGTACGCGCCGGCGGTAGATCCGCTCGAGCATCTTCGTTGCGTGCGGGGACAGGCCCGAGGTGTTTCCGTGAATCGTGGGCATCGATACCGATATCGTGAGCGCGCGGAAGGCGCTCCGTCCTGCCGCGGGGCGTCCGCGGGTGGAGACAAGAATATCCCCGCGGCACGCCCTGGGAAGTGTGCGCGACCGACGCGAACGAACTCCGCGCCCTGACGAGCGCGCTCAGCCGGGGTCGTCCGCCTGCGTCGCGGTGCCGTCGTAGCCGAAGTTGATGAGGTCATCGAGGAGGAAGCTCGCATGCACGGCCTCGTCCCCCTCGAGGCCGACCTCGAGCGCGCGCGCGAGGACGCTCGCCGCCTCCGTCCGACGATCCAAGCCGAACGCCATGACCCCATGGCAGTAGAGGAGAAGCGGATCGTCCGGGAGCGCCGTCGTGCTCTCCGACGCGAGGGAGAGGGCGCGCTCCTTGTTCGCGCCACCTCGGCTGGGCGCCTGCCACAGGACGACCGCGAGGATGGCTGCCGTGACCGGGTCGCCCGTCTCCGCGTAGAGGTCCTCGAGCAGACCGAACGCGGGCGCCGCGCTCGACGAGCGCGCCGTGGCCCCGCCCGCCCGCTCCTCGGCCGCTGCGCCGGTGGCGAGGATGCGCTGCAAGCGCTCCGCGCGGGCCCCGATGCCGGGCCGGCTCGTCGCCGCGTCGGCGAGCAAGCGCGCGCAGAGCGCCGTGAGGATCGCGTTCCCCTCGCCGAACGACGCCGCGGTCGAGAGGTCGAAGAACGCCTTCGTGTCGATCGAGATCGAGACGGACTCCCCGAGCTTCGCGCGCAGCGCCTCCCGGTCGGCCTCCGCGAGGCCGAGCTTCGCGAGCGGCTGCACCCAGGTGTCCGTGTCGGTGCTCTTCGCGGGCTTCGCGCGCTCCTGGCCCGCGCGGCTGCTGAGGAGCTTCCGGAGATCGTGGATCACCTGGACGTCCTCGAACGAGTCGTCGAACGGCGAGAGATCCGCCGGGGCGTCGAGCGTGACGGCGCGGATGCTGGGCCGCTCCGCGGCCATCAGATCGACGAGGCGCGGGACGGAGTCCACGCGCGGCGGCGCCGGTGAGGCGCGGACTGGGGGCGCGGAAGACGGCGCGGGCGCGCTGAACCCCTGCGGCGGCCCCGACGGAAGGCCCGTGACGGGCCGCTTCGGGTGGAGCGCCACGAGCGTCCCGCCGAGCGGATCGACGGACCGCGCCTCGCCCTCCGAGTCGTCGTCGTCATCGGTCTCCTCGCGCATGATCCGCGTCGCCCTCCGGGGGATCCGGTTGATCCGCTCGACGAGCGCCGCCGCGCCCGGAGGAGCGAACGGCAAGAGCGCGGAGGCCGCGTCGGCCACGTAGGCGAAGCGGTCGTCGCGCGCTTTCTCGAGCATCTTGTCGAGCACCGCGCAGAACTCGGCGGGCAGGTCGGGTCGGAAGTCGACGATGGGCCGGCGCGTCGCCTTCAGGATCTTCACGGAGAGCGCGATCGGGTTCGAGGACGCGAACGGCGTGTGCCCGGAGAGGAGCTCGTAGAGCGTCGCGCCGAGCGAGTAGATGTCCGTGCGCTGGTCGACCTCGCGTGAGCACTCGAGCTGCTCGGGGGACATGTAGAGCAGGGAGCCGAGCACCTGACGCACGTTCGTGAGGTCCGTCGCGCCATCCATCTTGCTCACGCCAAAGTCGAGAATTTTGATGAGCGAGCTCCCGTCCGAGCGGCGCGAGAGGAGGAGGTTCGACGGCTTCAGATCGCGGTGGAGGATCCCCTCCGCGTGCGCCTCGGCGAGGCCGAGGCACGCCTGCAGGATGCAACCGAGCGCGTCCGCCAGCGGAAACGGGCCATCCTCGGCGAGCTTCTGCGCGAGGTCCCGGCCCTCGAGATACTCCATCACCATGAAGGGGCGCTCGTCCTCCAAGCGCCCGACGTCGATCACGCGGACGACGTGCTCGCTCCGAATCCGCGCCGCCGCGCGCGCCTCCCGGAGGAAGCGCGGGACGGCGTTGCCGGGGGAGGCGTCGGCCTTCATGAACTTGATCGCGACCCGCTCGCGCAGGTCGATGTGCTCGGCCTCGACGACGATGCCCATCCCCCCGCGCCCGATCTGCCGGAGGACGCGGTACTTCCCGAGGATGACCGCTCCTTGCATGCGCAGGCTGGACGGCGGGACATCCATGAGGAGGTCGAGGTTACCAATGTTGCGCGCGCCGCGGTTAACGTGTGCGCCCATGGCCGTGCTCACACCGCTCGATCTCGACGCCGCCCGCACCCTCGGCCGCGCCTTCGGCCTCGACGTGGAGGCCGTGGAAGGCCTCATGGCGGGGAGCGTGAACTCGAACTTCGCGCTCACGACGACGCGCGGCCCGTTCTTTCTCCGCGTGGTCGAGGAGCAAGGGCCCGAGGGCGCGGCGCGCGAGGCGCGGCTCCTCGCGCTCCTCTCGAGCCGAGGCGTGCGGACGCCCGAGCCCATCCGGCGCGTCGACGGCGACGGATTCACCGCGACGCACGCGGGCAAACCGGTCGTCGTGTTCCCGTTCGTCGAGGGCCGCTCCCTCGCGCAGCGCGAGGTGACGCCCGAGGCCACGCGTGTCGTGGGCGCCGCCCTCGCAGGGGTGCACGCCGTCGGCGCATCGCTCACGCCGACCGCGCTCGCCGACGTCGCAGGCCCCTCGCGCTTCGACGCCCGCGCATTGGTCAACCGCCTTGACGGAATCCCGGACACCTCCGCGCCGGACGTGCGGGCGACGCGGGATCGCCTGAAGCGTTTCTTCGCGAGCGCGGACGCGGCGCCCCCGTCACACGCGCTCGGTCAGGGACTCATCCACGGGGATCTCTTCCGGGACAACGTGCTGTTCCGCGGGTCGGAGCTGGTCGCGCTCCTCGACTTCGAGAGCGCGTCGAGGGGCGCCCTCGCGTTCGACGTGATGGTGACGGCGCTCTCGTGGTGCTTCGGGGACGATCTCGATCTCGGGCTCGTCCGGGGGCTCTTCGACGGGTACGCGAGCGTCCGAGCGCTGCCGAGGATCGCGTCGGAGGAGCTGTTCGCGCAGGGCCGCGCGGCGTGCGCGCGCTTCGCGACGACGCGCATCACGGACTTCGAGCTCCGGCCCCGCGGAGCGGGCGTGTACAAGGACTTTCGCCGGTTCGTGCGCCGCCTCGACGCGCTCGAGTCGCTCGGTCCGAAGGGTCTCGAGGGGCTCCTCGTTCACTGACGGACGAAGGCGCGGGCGCGCAGCCCCGCTCGGATCTCGGACTTCTTAACACGAACGGGGGAGGCGCTCGGATTGCGCGCACCCCGGGCTCGGATTACTTTGCGACCCATATGGCGGAAGTCGGTGCGCTCAGCTTCAAGTCCTTCGTCGACGCCCGGAACCGAACGCTGCCGGGAGGCGGGCAGGACGGCGGGAGGGGGTACGCGTACGTCGACGACCGAACGACCGCGACGATCATCGACACGGCGCAGCCCGTCCGTGTCGCGGTCGAGGCCGCGGTGCGCCTCTTCAAGGCGTTCGGCACGTCGAACCTGCTCGGCAGCGCCGTCAAGGTCGGGCCGAACCAGTTCCCGCGCGTGTACCGCTTGGTGCAGCAGTGCGCGGAGACGCTCGGGATCGCGACCCCGACCGTGTTCGTCGTCAACAGCCCGGTGATGAACGCGGGCGCGCTCGGCACGGACCAGGACGCGTTCATCATGGTGCACAGCGCGCTCATCGACCGCTTCAGCGACGAGGAGCTGCTCAGCGTCATCGGCCACGAGTGCGGGCACATCCACAACCGCCACGTCGTGTACCTCACCGCCCTCCACTACCTGACGCGCATCGCGTCGATCTTCTCCCAGGCGGTCACGCTCCCGGCGCAGATCCCCCTCCTCAGCTACCAGCGGCGCGCGGAGATCACGTGCGACCGCGCGGGGCTCCTCTGCTGCAAGAACCTCGAGGTCTCGACGCGCACCATCACGAAGCTCGCGCTCGGGAGCTCGAAGCTCTTCAACGAGCTGAATTTGGAGGCGTTCCTGGACCAGTTCGAGGAAGGCAAAGACAGCCTGGCCTCCCTCGGCGAGTATGGCGCGAGCCACCCGTACCTTCCGAAGCGCGTGCTCGCGCTTCGAAAGTTCGCGGCGAGCGCGCTCTACCGGCAGCACGCGGGCCTCGGTCAGGACGGCCTGACCATGCAGGAGGTCGACAACCAGGTGTTCGATTTGATCCGCGTCGTCCGCTGACATTCCCGCTCCGCTACCGCGGCCGGGCGCGCCCATCTTCGCCCTACATCCTCACAGGAGACTCCCGTCGATGTCCGAAACCAGCTCCCCAGGCCTCGAGTCGTTTCACGCGAAGAAGCGCGAAGTCACTGCTGCCATCTCGGAGCTCTCCACGGTCGCGACCCAAGTGGGCGCGCGATCCCTCGCGACCCGGATCGACGCGGATCTCGTCCAGAAGCTGCACGCGGATCGCTTCCACCTCGTCGTCGTGGGGGAGTTCAACCACGGCAAGACCACGTTCGTGAACGCGCTCCTCGGTCGGAACATCCTCCCGGTGGGCGTGACGCCGACGACGGCGGTCATCCACCACGTGGAGTACAGCGAGACCCCGACGGCCGCCGTCGTTCGAATGAACGGTGACCGGAGCGAGCTCTCGTTCGAGGACGTCCGGCGGTACGCGGTCCAGGGGGATCACGAGAAGGACTCGAACGAGGTGCGCTTCCTCGAGGTCGGGCTCCCCTCCCCGCTCCTGAAGGAGCGCATCGTCCTCGTCGACACGCCGGGCGTGAACGATCTCTCGCTCCAACGGGCGGACATCACGTACTCGTACATCCCGAAGAGCGACGCGGTGCTCTTCCTTTTGGATGCGGGCCAGCCCCTCAAGGAGAGCGAGCGCGTGTTCCTCGAGCAGAAGCTCCTCGCCGAGGGCCGCAACAAGATCATCTTCATCGTCACGAAGCGCGACATCTGGGAGCCGTCGGAGGAGAAGGAGGCGCTCGCGTACATCCGCACGGAGCTCGCGAAGCTCGTCGAGTCGCCCGTGGTGTTCCCCGTGAGCGCGGAGCGCTCCCTCGAGGAGAAGCCGGACTCGGGGTTCCCCGAGCTCACGACGCACCTCATGAAGTTCCTCGCGGAGGAGCGCGGCCGCATCCTGCTCGACAACGCCCTCGGCGAGTCGATCGAAGCGGGGGTGATCCTGAGCAAGGGCATCGACGCACGTCGACGCGCGGTGCAGATGTCGAGCGCGGAGCTCACGCGGCGGATCGACATCCTCGAGAAGGACCTCGCCGGACAGGCGAAGACGATCGAGCAGCGCCGCGGCGGGATCCGCGAGGAGGTCTCGGCGATCAAGGCGTGGGTGGGGCGCGACCTCGAGCACTTCGTCGAGGACGTCATCAAGCAGCTCCCCTCGATGATCGACGAGGCGAAGCCGGACGAGATCAAGCTGCACCTCGGGCCGTTCCTCGAGCGCACGTTCGTCGAGTGGGCGGAGAAGGAGACGAAGGAGATCGCGAAGGCGCTCGAGGCGCTCGCGGAGAAGACGGTCGCGCTCGTGCGCGACGACGCGCATGACGCGGCCAAGCGCCTCTCGGGAGCGATCGGGGGGGACATCAAGGCGCCGAACGTCACCGTGGACAGCCTCCGCTACGACCTCGGGGTCACGGCGCTCGCCGCGGTGGGCGTGGGCGTCGCGTTCACGCACCTGCTGCTCGGCGGGGTCCTCGCGGTCGCGGCGCTCCCGCTCGCGCTCTGGGTCCGCCACCGGAACGAGAAGCTCACGCGGGAGAAGGCGCGCGAGCTCGCGCCTCGCGCGATCCGGGACGCGGCGGGGAAGCTCCAGCCGAAGCTGGACGAGATGATCAGCGAGTTCGCCGAGAAGCTCGACGCGTGGGTCGTGTCGGCGGGCGAGGAGCTGCACCGAGAGCTCATCGAGATCCTGAAGAAGGCGCGGACGGAGGCGTCCGCGGGCGCGCAGGAGGTCACGAACGCGCTCTCGTCGTGCGATCAGCAGGCGTCGGCGCTCGGAAAGGTGAGCGCGCGCCTCGCGGACTTGCGCGGATCCCTCGCCAGCATGGGCGCGCGCCCGGCGGAGCCGGCCGCGTCCTGACCTACCGGGAGAGCGGGACTGAGCCGTCGGTCGAAAACTCCCTTCGCCCGTATCGACAACTCCCTTCGCCCGCATCGACGAGGCGCGGCAAAGACGTCGTCGGCCCTCTGCGGCGCCTAGTCACGCGGCTAGAGCCGTGTTCCGTGGGCTCCTCGGGCACCGACGACGTCCCTGCGCGCCTCGTCGCGCGTGCTTGGTCCGTTTTCAACCGACGGCTAGAAGTGGGGCTCGGGCGGACCTTTCAATGGTCTCGCTCCAAACCTCGTGCGACGATGCGAGCCTGTGCAGATCGATTTCGCCGCACGTGAAGTTACGGTCAAGCTCGTTTACTACGGGCCAGCGCTCTCCGGTAAGACCACGAATCTGATGGCGTTGCACGCCGCGGCGGGCCCAGAGGCTCGCGGCCGGTTGGTGACGCTCGAAACACGGGACGACCGCACGCTGTTCTTCGATCTCCTGCCGCTGACGTTCCGCTCCGCGGAGGGGGACTGCAGCCTGCGGATCAAGCTCTTCACGGTGCCCGGGCAGCCGATCCACGTGTCGACTCGGAAGCTCGTGCTCCAGGGCGCGGACGGCGTCGCACTGATCGCGGACTCGCGCCTCAGCGAGACGGAGAACAACGCGACGTCGTTCTTCGATCTCCGTGAGAACCTGAAGCAGAACGGCGCGGACATCTCGAAGATGCCGCTCGTCATCCAGTTCAACAAGCGCGACCTGCCGGACATCCGGAGCGACAAGGAGCTCGCGGAGATCGCGGCGCGCGGCAAAGAGCCGGTGTTCCCCGCGATCGCGCGGAACGGCGAGGGCGTCGTGGAGACGCTCCTCGGCCTGCTCCAGCTCACGTGGAACACGCTCGACAAGAGCTACGACCTCACGAAGCGGCTCGGCATGAAGGGGGACGCGCTCCTCGCGTCCGCGGCTTCGCAGCTCAACGCGGGTCAGCCCGTGGACTCGCTGCTCGCGAAGAGCATGGGCGGGAGCTATTCGGCGATCGCCGGTGGCGCGGGGGGGCGCGTCGGGACATGACCACCTCGGCGGAAGTCCTCGACACGTCCCGGCTCGGGATGGAGACGCCCAAGCTCGAGGAGCTCATCTCGCCGCCGCTCCTCAAGGAGTTCGCGTCGTCGGCGACCCGTTTGTTCGGCGTCACCGTGAGCGTCGCGACGGAGACGGGCCAGCTCCTCGCGGGGAGCGCACCTCCGGTGCTCGTCAAATCGGCCGTGAAGATCGGCCCGCCGGGTGAGGAGAACCACAACGGGGAGAGGTACGTGACGGGGGCGATCGAGCTCGAGGGGAAGGTCCTCGGCAAGATCCTCCTCGGCCCGCTCGACGTACCGGCGCAGCGCGTGAAGTCGATCGCGGAGCACCTCCTCGTCTCGCTCGGGCTCATGCTGCACGCAGGGCTTCGCGCGCTCTACGCGTCCACGATGCACCTCGCGTCGATCGCGGAGAGCTACAAGGATCTGGAGGCGAAGAACCGGGATCTCGAGGAGGCGAACGCGCGGCTCAAGGAGCTCGATCACTTGAAGAGCGCGTTCCTCGCGACGGTGTCGCACGAGCTCCGAACGCCCCTCACGTCGATCATCGGCTACAGCGAAATGCTCGCCGAGGGTTTCGGGGGGCCGCTGTCGAAGGACCAGCTCGAGTTCGTGCAGACGATCCGCACGAAGGGCGACCAGCTCCTCGCGCTCATCATGAGCCTGCTCGACCTCACGAAGCTCGAGAGCGGCACGATGACGATGCGGCCCATCGTGATGCCGATCGAGACGGTGCTCGGGGACGCGATGAGCACGGCGATGCCGAAGGCCGCGAAGAAGGGCGTCAGTATCCGCATCGAGCGCGGGGCGACGTCCCCCACGTTGAAGGCGGATCCGGACCGCCTCCGCCAAGTGTTCGTGAACCTCGTCGACAACGCGGTGAAGTTCACGCCCTCGGGCGGGGAGGTCGTCCTCTCGGCGCGCGAGCTCGACGGGGCCACCGGGGACGACGCGGCGCTCGTGCTGCTGATGCCGTTCAACCGCGAGATCGAGGTGCGTGTCTCGGACAACGGCGTGGGCGTTCCCGCGCACGAGCGAGCGCGGATCTTCGATCCGTTCTACCAGATCGACCAGTCGTCCACGCGCGAGCAGGGGGGCGCGGGGCTCGGGTTGTCGATCGTGAAGCGCATCGTGGAGGCGCACGGGGGGCGCATCCGCGTCGAGGCGAACGAGCCCAAGGGGACGACGTTCGTCGTCACCCTGCCGACGACGGAGCGCGCTCGCACTCCATCGGGCGCGTTCCAGCGCTGAGGATGACCTCGTCCCCCGAGCACGCGCGAATCGCCGAGCTGAGGCGGATCTTCGAGGCGCGCTCGCCGCACGTGCTCGTCGGGATCGGCGATGACGCGGCGGTGCTGGCGCGGGCGGACGGCGCGATGGTCGTCAGCGTGGACGCGCACGTGGAGGGCGTCCACTTCACGCGCGCGCTGATGCCGCTGCGCGACGCGGGTTGGCGCGCGACGATGGCGGCGCTCAGCGATCTGGCAGCGATGGGGGCGGAGCCCACCGCGGTGTTCAGCGCGATCGGCCTCCCGCGCTCCGCGTCGGACGAGGAGCTCTACGAGGTCGCACGTGGTCAGGCGGAGGCGGCGCGCGCCGCGCGGACGACGATCGCCGGAGGCAACCTGACGGCGAACGCGGCGATCGCGATCACGACGACGGTCATCGGCGTGAGCGCGTCGCCGGTGCTCCGGAGCGGGGCGCGGCCGGGCGACGCGGTGTGGCTCGGGGGTGACGTCGGCTGGTCCGCGGCGGGCCTTCACCTCCTCCAGCGGGCGGCGCCCACGGAAGCGCCGGAGGAGCGAGCGGTACGCGCGTTTCGACGCCCCGTGGCGCGCATCGCGCTCGGGCGCGGGGCCGCGCGAGCGGGCGTCACCGCGATGATCGACGTCTCGGACGGGCTCACCGCGGACGCTCGGCACGTGGCGGAGGAGAGCGGCGTGGACGTTTGCCTCGACGAGGACGCCCTGCGGGACGACGAGCTCGGCGCGCTCGCGGGTGGAGAGCTCGCGGAGGCGTGGGTGCTCGGGGGCGGGGAGGATTTCGCGCTCCTCGCGACCGCGCCGGCCGCCCTGGAGATCGAGGGTATGCGCCGGGTCGGTTGGTGCCGCACACCCACCGCGGCGCGCCCGGGCGTCTACGTGGGCGTGGGCGCGCTGGAGCGGCGCGTCGACGGGTTGGGGTTCGACCACTTCCGCGGCTGATCGAGTATGGTGGAGTGGATGCGACGGATCGGCGGCGGGCTCCTCTCGGCTCTCCTCGCGACGGCGTGCGCCGCGGGCAGCGACGTGCCGCCGACGGGCTCCTCGACGAGCGCAACCTCGAGCACGCACGCCTCGTCCACGAGCGCGACGTCATCGGGCTCGGCGACCACCTCGAGCGGCGCGGGCGGGATGGGCGGCAGCGGAAGCGCGTCGAGCACGACCGCGTCCGCGTCCACCTCGAGCTCGAGCTCTGCTGCGACGGGGGGCGCGGGCGGGTGCGGCGCCGCGTACGAGCACACGATCACGATCGACGGGATCGATGATTTCGCGGCGCTCGAGAAGCCCGCGACGAGCTCGGTCGACTACACGGCGCGCGTGACGTGGGACGCGACCTACCTCTACGTCGGAATGAACGGTCCGGACGTGTCGTCGAACAGCGCGACGAGGTGGCTGCTCGTGTACCTCTCGGGCACGGGGGGCACGACGACGGGCGTCGCGTACAACAACCAAGCCCCGACGCTCCCGTTCGGGGCCAAGTGGCACGTGCGGTGGCGGACGAACAATACGTTCACGAACGCGCTGTCGTTCGACGGCACGAGCTGGGTGGACGCGGGCTGGGACTTCGCGGGGGACGTGTTCCAGTCGGGGAACTTCGTGGAGCTGCGCATCCCGCGCGCGGACGTCGGGGACCCGGGGACGGTCGACGTGCACGTCTCGATGATCAACGAGGTGTCGGGGGGCGAGTTCACGTTCGCGGGCCTCCCGAAGACGTCGTTCACGGACGGCTTCGACCCGAACTACGCGCACTTCTTCCGGTACGATTTCGCCGCGTGCGATCCGCCGAGCGCCTACCCCACGCTCTGACATGAGCCTGTTCGATCTCAAGCTGGGGGAGCTGCGCGACCGGACCGCGAGCGACGCACCCACGCCGGGGGGAGGATCGGTCGCGTGCGTGTCGTCGACGCTCGGGCTCGCGCTCGTGATCATGGCGGTCGAGATCACGGCGAAGAACAAGCCAAGCGCGCCCCTTTCAGCGTGGCTCGAAGAGGCGCGAGCGCTCCTCTCCGAGCTCTCTCTCCACGCCGATCGGGACGTCGCCGCGTTCGACGGTTACATGCGCGCGTACGCGCTGCCCCGACGGACGGACGAGGAGAAGGAGGAGAGGAGGGGCGCGATGAGCGAAGCGGCGGTGAATTGCACCGTCACCCCGCTCACGGCGGCGGCCGACATGGTGGAGGCGCTCCGCCGAGCGAGGGAGATCGCGCCGAGCGTGAAGCGGAGCGTCCAGAGCGACGTGCTCGCGGGCACGGATCTCCTGGTCGGTTCGGTGGAGGCGCTCCTCCGGAGTGTGGACGTGAACCTCCCCGCGATCCCCGATCCGGAGAGCTCCGCGATGTTCGCCACGGTCCGCGCCCGCACCGCGGCGGAGGCGCGCGCCCTGCGTGACGAGATCATCGAGATCGCCTCGCGCGTGAGCTAGAAGGGCGGGCGTGACAGCGCGCATCCTCGATCCGTCCAAGCTCGCGGCCGCGTATCGCGAGGAGGTGCGTCGCGACATCGCGGCGCTCGGGCGGCCCGTGGTCCTCGTGGGACTCTTGGTCGCGGACCACGGCCCGTCGATGACGTACGCGGACTACACGCGCATCGGCTGCGAGGACGTGGGTGTTCGGTTCGACTTGCGCCACCGACGAAAGCTCGAGATCGAGCCCGCGATTCACGAGGCGAACGGGGATCCGTCGGTGGATGGGATCATCGTCTACTACCCCGTGTTCGGGACGGAGCGAGACCCGTGGCTACGGGACGCGGTGGAGCCGGGGAAGGACATCGAGGGCCTGCACTCGTACTGGTCGCGTTGCCTGTACGCGAACAAACGCTGGGTGGACGAGGCGCGCACCGCGAAGGCGATCTTGCCGTGCACCCCGCTCGCGATCCTCAAGCTCCTCGGCGCCGCGCGCCCGGAGCCCGCGCCCGAGGCGCGGCCGTTCGAGGGGCAGCGCGTCGTGATCTTCAACCGAAGCGAGGTCGTGGGGCGCCCCCTCGCGACGATGATGGCGAACGACGGCGCGGAGGTGGCCTCCTTCGACCTCGACGGAGCGCAGATGTTCACGCCGAGCGCGCGCGGGGCGACCGTCGCGGAGTCGTCGATCACGCGCGCGGAGGCGCTGCGGAGCGCGGACATCGTCATCACGGGCGTCCCCTCGGCCACGTTCGACCTCGTGCGCGCGGCCGAGCTCCGGCCGGGTGCGATCTGCCTCAACTTTTCGACCCGGAAGAACTTCCACGAGGACGCGCTGGAGGCGGCGTCCGTGTTCATCCCGCGCGTGGGCCCGATGACGGTCGCGATGGCGCTGCGGAACACGGTCCGGCTGTCCCGCTCGGACGTGCGGCCCCGTCCGTAGGCGCGCTCACGCGGACGCGCCTCGAGGCAGGAGGACCTCGACGTTCGCGGGTGGGGCGAAGCGCACGGGGATCTTGTTCCCGACCTGGAGCTCACCGAGCTCGCTGAGCGGCAGCGCCACCCGAACCGTGAGCACGAGCGGCGGGTGAGCCGCGGGGTCGACGGGCGCGCCGCTCCGCGTCGCTCGAGGGATCTCGAGGGTGACGCGGAAGCTCGCGAGATCGGCGGCTGTTCCTTTGCGCTCGACCCGGACGACCTTCGCGTCCGTGTAGACGCCGCTGCCGACGTTTTCGTCGTGCTTTTTGCGGGAGCGCCGGCTCTGGATGAGCGCGAACGCGATGAAGGGGGCGAAGACGAGGACGACGATCCCCACGACGAGCGCGATCGTGGTGGGCGTGAGCGTCGGGGCGGTCGCGGGCGACATGCTGCCTTCGGAAAGACTACACGACGCGCGGGCGCCGCCCCCGCGCGAGCACGGACTCGGTCAGCCGCCCGTACCGGTGCTCGCGGCGCTCGACGTTCCCCCGGTGGAGGTCGAGGGCGCGGGATCGTCGGGGCAATGGTAGGTCACGGGCGAGGTGCCGGAGGGGACGCAGTCGCTGCAGTTCTCGAAGCAGGCGACGCAGTCGTCGAACGTGGAGTCATCGCCCACCGTCTTTTGGAGCTCCTCACAAGCCTCGTACGCCTCTTGGGTGGTGAGCCCGCCCGAGCACCCACCGAGCGCAGCGACGAGCCCGAGAAGGCCGGTGAGCGCACCAGCAACGACCAACTTGGGAACGGTACGCGTGCTCATTTCGCCTCCGGTGCGTCGGTCTTCTTCGTGTCTGCGGGCGCGGGATCTTCCTCCCCGTCGTCCTTCTCGTCCTCCTTCGCGTCCTCCTTGTCGTCGGCCTTCGCCTTGTCGGCGGCGGGCTTCTCGGCGGGGGCTTTCTCTTCCTTGTCGCAGTCGCACGCGGGCTCCTCGGGCTCCTCGGGCGCCTTGCTGCCCCATTCCCCGCCGATCGTGAGCAGCAGGGTGTTGGAGACCTGGAGCGCGTCGACGAGCAGGGGCTGTCGGAGCACGGAGATTTTGTAGTCGAGGGAGGCCCAGTCGAAGATGTGGACGTTCAGAGCGCCGTTGACCTCGACGTTCACGAGATCGCCCACCCCGCGGTCGTCCCCCGCCGGGAGGTCGCTGTAGGCGAAGGGCACGAGCACCCCGACGCCGATGGAGTAGGTCACCCGCTTGTCCTTGTCGATCGCGCCCCAGGCGTTCGCGACGGCTTCACCGCCGATTTCGTAGGAATCGCGGAGGGTCGAGACCTCGACGACGTCGGTCGCGGAGTCGTCCGAGATCGCGAGCTGCCCGTCGGCCAGGGTCTCCTGCGCGCCAAGCCCGAGGCGCCCTTCGAACGTGATGCGGTCGTTCTTCACGGGCTGAGTGAAGGCGCCCACGGACTCCTTGAAGGTCGTCGGGGTGAACGGGTCGGTCAGGGCGAGGCGCCGACCGTGGTAGTCCTTCGTCGTCCCATCGGCGTTCGTGACCCGATAGTCGGACGCGTCCGCGCTGATGTCGAGCGTGGGGAAGAGGCTCGTGTTGAGCGCGAAGCGCCCGAAGGGGCCGAGCTCTTCGATGATGTGCGCGAGGTAGATCGTCTCGAAGGTCGTCGAGTCGGTGGTCTTGACGAACTCACCGAGGCCGGGCGTGAGGCTCGCGCCGATGTCGATCGTCAACGTGCTGCGCCACTCGTGGATCTTCTTGTTGAAGTCGAGCTCCGCGTCGACCGCGGCGCCGAGGGAGAGCGCCGTGCCGTCCTGCTGCCCTACCACGTTCCGGGAATCGAGCAGGTCGAACGTCCCTCCAACCGCGATCCCGGGCGTCCACCCGTCCTTGCGCTTTCCGGCCTCGCCCACGACGAGCTTTTCTTTGGTCGCGTGGTCGCCCGCGTTCTCCGTGGGCTTGGGGACGTCCGCGAGCGCGGTCGCGGGAGCGATCCAGAGCGCGACGAACAAGACGGATGTGGAGACTCGAAGGCGTCTATCGGTCGTAAGCAAGTGACCTCCTAGGGAAAACCTAGTTCCCGTGGCTCGTTGGGCCAAAAAACGAGGGCCGTGTGGACGTGTGGGATTCGATTGTCTCCCCGGGACACGGCCCTGTTCGGCGCTCTTGCAGGCTGTTGAAAAACTCCGTTCACACGCATCGACGATGCATCCGCAGGGACATCGTCGGCCCCTGCGGGGCCTACTCACGCGGCTAGAGCCGCGTTCCGTGGGCTCCTCGGGCACCGACGACGTCCTTGCGGCGGCTCGTCGCGCGTGCTCGGTCCGTTTTTCAACGACCTGCTAGAACGATGCTCGAGGCGGGCGGGTGTGACGAAACAAAAACCGAAAGGCGAAGCGGCCCAAGCCACTTCGCCTCTCGATGAACCGTCCGCTACGAAAGCCGCGCGGAGGCTCTACGCAATCACATCTTCGGGGCGCAGTCCGCGAGCTTCTTCGCGGTCTCCGGCGTCGCCTTCATCGCGGCGTTCGGATCGAGAGGACCGCCTGGAACTTCTGCGTCTGGTCCGCGATGCACTTCAGGTCCTTGTTGCAGTCGCAGTACGCCTTGACGTAGTCGTCATAGGTGCCGCCCGCCTTCGCGTCGCCGCCCGACTTCGCCTCGCCGCCCGACTTGGGAGCAGCCGACGCGCCCGCGGACGCGCTGCCCGCGCCGCCGCCCTTGTCGCCACATCCAACGAGACCAAGACCGAACGCACCCACGACAACGAGCAAACCAATCATCTTCTTCACGGGAAAATCCTCCTCATGCGCGCCAGCTCGGCCGAGCCCCCCGAGGGAATCGTCGACTTTCGCGGTGCGCATCCTTGCTACCGACCCAACGGATTGAACGGATCATCGGCCTTTGGGCCGAGAAAAGCTGTCGAACAATTGTCGGAATTGTCGTGGCTTTGTCGCAGACTGTCGATCAGTATGGGACCTGTACGGATCGAGCGACGCCACGCTCCGATCTCCACAAAACAACGCAATCAGCGCACGATTGCGCTTACTTGGTAACGTCCCTTCCAAGCCGTGTCGCCGCGCACCGATATCGCCGCGCAGCGGAGGGCCGCCCCGCGTCGATCGCGAACCGGCCCCCTTTGAACCGCGCTTACGATCGCACGCGAGGATCTCTCCCGGCAAAAAAGCGGCGGGGGGTCTCAGGCGCGCGCGTTCGACACTGGCCTCGACTCGACACCTACGACGTCGCGCCTCGGATCACCCAACAAGGCGCCAAACAACCCATTCGGCGGGGCGAAGCGCGAGCGTGTCGTACCGCACCAGCCCGCCGAACCATCGCGATGCTCGCCGAGCCTCACCAAGCAGCCCTTCCCTCCGTGCGCTCGGGCCCCGCAAGCAACCTTCACCGAACCCCGAGGGCTGCGACCCCGCCCACGCTGCGTGGTCGTGGGCTGGAACGTGCCCGTCGCGGTCCGCGGAGCTCGCGCTTGGGGAAGCCGCTTCAATCCCCTCGCGCACGCCGCGGTCGAGCTGTGCCGACCGTGGGTGTGGCGCGGGGCTCGGGTCTTCGCGTCGAGGTCGCTCGCGACCCCTTCGTGGGCCAGATCTGCGGCCGGCGAACCAGCTGCCCTCCGCCGCGCGGCATGGGGCCTCGCGCCCGTCCAGCGCGACAATCGCCCCGAGTCCCGCGCCCGAGGAGTGATGGCGGGCGAACCCGCACGGTCGAGCCCCGGGAAGCGCGAGACAAAACACAGAAGGCCCGCCTCCGCGGCCATGACTGGCGTTGGAAACGGGCCTCTGGAGCTCCTCCGGGAAGGGAGCGTCATGAATAATCCCGGCAGCGTCCTACTCTCCCACTAAGTCGCCCTAGCAGTACCATCGGCTCCGAAGAGCTTAACTTCCGAGTTCGGAATGGGATCGGGTGTGACCTCTTCGATATCGCCACCGGAATCTTTGGACTGGTGCAGCTCGCGCTTTCGCGCCGCGCAACTCATAGCCCGAACACCTGACACGATGCCTCGCCGCGCCGCAGCGCCACCCTCGAGAAAGAATGAATTAGAATTAGGTCAAGCCTCACGACCTATTAGTACTGGTCTGCTCCGCGCTTCACGCGCTTCCACACCCAGCCTATCAACCTCGTAGTCTTCGAGGGGTCTTGAGGGGTCTTGCGACCCGGGATACCTTGTCTTGAGGCAGGCTTCCCGCTTAGATGCTTTCAGCGGTTATCCCTTCCGTACATGGCTACCCGGCTATGCTCTTGGCAGAACAACCGGCACACCAGAGGTACGTCCAACCAGGTCCTCTCGTACTATGGTCAGCTCCTCTCAAGTATCCTACGCCCACGGCAGATAGGGACCAAACTGTCTCACGACGTTTTAAACCCAGCTCGCGTACCGCTTTAATCGGCGAACAGCCGAACCCTTGGGACCTGCTCCAGCCCCAGGATGCGATGGGCCGACATCGAGGTGCCAAACCGCGCCGCCGATGTGAACTCTCAGGCGCGATCAGCCTGTTATCCCCAGAGTACCTTTTATCCGATGAGCTATGGCCCTTCCATGCAGAACCACAGGATCACTAACGCCTGCTTTCGCACCTGCTCGACCTGTCGGTCTCGCAGTTAAGCTCCCTTGTGCGTTTGCACTCTACGGCTGGTTTCCAATCAGCCTGAGGGAACCTTCGCACGCCTCCGTTACTCTTTTGGAGGCGACCGCCCCAGTCAAACTGCCCGCCAGACAGTGTCCCCGACCCAGTGATGGGCCCAGGTTAGATTTCCAGAACATCCAGGGTGGTATTTCAACGTTGGCTCCGCCGAACCCAGAAGCCCGGCCTCAAAGCCTCCCACCTATCCTACGCAGAACGTACCGAAAATCACTGTCAAGTTGCAGTAAAGGTTCATGGGGTCTTTCCGTCTTGCCGCGGGTAGAGGGTATCTTCACCCCCGATACAATTTCGCTGAGTCCCTGGTCGAGACAGCGGGGATGTTGTTATGCCATTCGTGCAGGTCGGAACTTACCCGACAAGGAATTTCGCTACCTTAGGACCGTTATAGTTACGGCCGCCGTTTACTGGGGCTTCGGTTCAGAGCTTCGCTTGCGCTGACTCTTCCCCTTAACCTTCCAGCACCGGGCAGGCATCAGACCCTATACGTCGTCTTTCGACTTCGCAGAGTCCTGTGTTTTTAGTAAACAGTCACAACCCCCATTTCTCTGCGACCACCCCACGCTCCCAGAGCAAGTCTGTTCACGCGAAGCGGCACACCTTCTCCCGAAGTTACGGTGTCATTTTGCCGAGTTCCTTAACCAGGGTTCTCTCACGCGCCTTGGGATTCTCACCCCGCCCACCTGAGTCGGTTTGCGGTACGGACACCAAAGGGGCTCTGTACGCGGCTTTTCTTGGAAGTCTGGGATCACCGAGTGTGTGCGCCGAAACGCACCCTCATCACCTCTCGGGCTCAGAAGAACCGTTTGTCCCTACCGGGTCCTGGTCCTTCACCCTACCGGCTTGAACACGAACCATCCGCCGTGCTCGGCCTACCCTTCTCCGTCCCCGCTTACTTCAACGCCATCCTTGGTGGTGCAGGAATATTAACCTGCTTACCATCACCTACGCCTCTCGGCCTCGGCTTAGGCTCCGACTAACCCATGGGAGGATTATCCTTCCCCAGGAAACCTTGGGCTTACGGCGACCGGGTTTCTCACCCGGTTTATCGCTACTCATGCCTGCATAAGCTCTTCTGACGGCCTGGAGTGGTCGTTCCCGTCCACCGTGTATCTCCGTCAGAATAC
This sequence comes from Polyangiaceae bacterium, assembly GCA_046351395.1. Classification (GTDB taxonomy): domain Bacteria; phylum Myxococcota_A; class Polyangia; order Polyangiales; family Polyangiaceae; genus CAYYKK01. The sequence goes on along the minus strand of JAXLYP010000002.1, from coordinate 320,700 downwards.
TCCCCTACCAATGTCTTGCGACATTCCGTGGCTTCGGTATCGAGCTTGAGCCCCGTTGTATTTTCGGCGCAGATTCGCTTGACCAGTGAGCTATTACGCTTTCTTTAAAGGATGGCTGCTTCTAAGCCAACCTCCTGGTTGTCAAAGCGCCTCCACATCCTTTGACACTTAGCTCGAATTTGGGGACCTTAGCCGACGGTCTGGGCTCTTTCCCTCTCGGCCACGGAACTTATCTCCCGCAGCCTGACTCCCGGATACTTGTCACCGGCATTCGGAGTTTGATTGGGTTTGGTAATCTGGTAGGACCCCTAGCCCATTCAGTGCTCTACCTCCGGCGCAATTCGTCCGAGGCTATACCTCAATATATTTCGGGGAGAACCAGCTATATCCCAGCTTGATTAGCCTTTCACTCCTATCCACACCTCATCCCCCTTATTTTCAACTAAGGTGAGTTCGGTCCTCCAGGCGGTGTTACCCGCCCTTCAACCTGGACATGGATAGATCGCTAAGGTTTCGGGTCTACCGCACGCAACTCGTCGCCCTGTTAGGACTCGCTTTCGCTCCGGCTCCACCTCTCGGCTTAACCTTGCTACGTACGGTAACTCGCAGGCCCATTATGCAAAAGGTACGTGGTCACACATTGCTTGCGCCATAGTGCTCCCACTGCTTGTAGGCACACGGTTTCAGGTTCTATTTGACTCCCCTCACCGGGGTTCTTTTCACCTTTCCCTCGCGGTACTGGTTCACTATCGGTCGATCAGGAGTACTTAGCCTTGGAAGATGGTCCTCCCAGATTCCCGCCGGGTTGCTCGTGCCCTGCGGTACTCAGGTACCAGATAGGGGCCTCTCGGCTTTCGATTACGGGGCTGTCACCCTCTTTGGCCGGCCTTTCCATGCCGTTCTTCTAGCCTCCTTGCTCCCATGTCTCTGGCCCTACAACCCCAACGAACCGAAGTTCGTTGGTTTGGGCTCTTCCGCGTTCGCTCGCCACTACTAGCGGAGTCTCTTTTGATTTCCTTTCGTCCAGGTACTTAGATGTTTCAGTTCCCTGGCTTGGCTTCCTCATGCCTATGTATTCAGCATGGGATGGCAGGTAGTCCCTGCGCGGGTTGCCCCATTCGGAGATCTCCGGATCACAACCTGTTAGCGGTTCCCCGGAGCTTTTCGCAGCTGTCCACGTCCTTCTTCGCCTCTGATCGCCTAGGCATCCACCGTGCGCCCTTTTCAGCTTGACCTAACCCTAGGTCATGCCTTCTCGAATCGTCATCGTGTCAGGTGTTCGACTCACGAGTTGCCTCGCCGCCGATCACCTTGATGTCTTGGCTCGATCACGGTCCCTGTAGACCCTCGCCCGCGCCTCTTCAGACCCGGGCTCGGCCATCAGCTCCTTTCGGAGTGCAAGATGACCGCGATCGTTGCTCGAGCATTCACCGTTCCTGAGAAGGCGGTGAAGTCGAGTCTTTCTTCAGTTGTCAAAGAGCGGGCTTCGTTCCCCGGCTGGGGTGTCGAAGGGAGGCGAACCGTAGTTTTCGATCCGCACATTGTCAAAAGCTTTTTTGGGTGGGCGACGAAATTCCTGAGTCGTCGCTCGTGGCCGCGGCCATTGGCGCGACCGACGTGGTTCGTCCGCGTCGAACAGCGCCCGCGTCGACCACCGGGGCGTTTCCCGGCGATCCCCGGGCCGTTTCCTGCCCCAGGACGGCGCGCGACCGAGGTTCCTGACGAGAACTTGGCGCTTTTTTTCCACGGACGCTAAGGCCGAGCCTCGTGAACGTCGCGGTCCTTCGAGCCCTCTATGACCTCGGTCTCGGGCGTCGCTCGGGCATCGCCTCCGCGTTCGGCGCGGCCGTGCACGTCGAGGCGGGCGCGGTCGGAGCCGGCGTCGCGCGCTCCACCCTCGCGGCCTGGCGGGACGCGAAGGGCGGCGCGGTCGTGTTCGAGGACGCGCCCACCCGTCGCCTCGGGATCGCCGTTCCCCTCGTGGCGTGGGTCCGCAGCGCGATCGCGACGGGCCTCTCCGAGGCGGACGTGGTCCGCCTGGAGCGCACGTTCACACGCGCGCCCATCGATCGGACCCGTGTCCGCCGAGCGGACCTCGACAGCGCGGACGCCGCGACGCTCGACGCGCTCGGCTTCGCGGCGGATCTGCGCGACGTCGGCCGACACGCGCGCGTCCCCCGCCATGGGGTTGCGAGCTTCGTGCGGTTCTTGGAGGTGGTCGGCGCGCGCCCTTCGTCGGAGCCTTCCACCGCGCCGGCGCCCGCGCTCGTCGATCGTCGCGCGACGGCGCTCTCGTCGCTCGGGCTCGAGCGGGACGCGCCCTCCTCGAGCGTGCGGACCACGTTCCGGCGCCTCGCGCGTCTCCTCCACCCGGACATGCACCCCCACGCTGGGGAGAGCGAGCGGCGCCGGCTCGCGGCGCGCTTCGCCGAAGTCCACGCCGCATATCAAGAGCTGACGGTGAGCGGGTGACCGCATAGCCTCGACCCCACGTGGAAGGCTCGCCGATTCGTCTCGTCTGCTTCCAGCTCCGCCATCAGGCGTTCGGGTGCCCGATCGAATCCGTGAGGGAGACGCTGCGCGTGCGGCCCATGACGCGCGTGTTCCTGACCCCGAGCTGGCTCGTCGGCATCTTCTCGCTGCGGGGCGAGATCGTCCCCGCGATCGACCTCGGGCCCTGGCTCGGCATGCGACGCGCGACCGTCACGGACGAGAGCCGCCTCGTGGTGCTTCGGCAGAGCCAGCCGGGCGCGAGCGCGCTCGTGCTCGGGCTGCTCGTCGATCGGCTGGACGAGCTCAGCGTGCTCGACACCGCGGAGCTCTGCCCGCCTCCCCCGTCGCTCACGCGTGAGCAGCTCGCGCTCGTGCGAGGCGTCCACACCACCGAACGAAGCACCCTTCGCGTCCTCGATCCGGCGGCGATCTTCGCCGCCGACGCACTCCGCAGCCTGTCCCGACCCGCCGATCCGGGCCGAGCCGCCGCACCCAGCCCGAAGCCATGAGACCCTTTCGTGTCCCGATGTTCGTGAAGTTCCTCTTGGGGTGCTTCACCCTCGCCGCGCTCCTCATCGCCGGGGGGGCTTTCGTGTTCAAGCGGCAAGCGCGGCAACCCTCCCAGGGGAATTTCCTCGCGAAGCACCTGCGCCGCTACCAAGGGTACGAGGAGCGCGTCGGGCGCGGACTCACGGGCGCGCTCGAGATCCTCTCCGAGGATCCGCGCCTTCGAACGGCGATCGAGGCCCAGAGCCCCGCCGGCCCGAGGGGAGATGCGGCGCCCCTGATCGCGGGGATGTTCGACAAGCTCAGCACGAAGAACGGCATCCAACCGGAATTCCTCGCGCTCTTCGACGCCAAGAACAAGCTCCTCTCCGTCGCGCCCTCCGCCGCGGCTCCCGTGCGCGCGGACGACCTGCCCGAGCTCGCGCCCGTCGCGAGGGCGCGTGAGGGCAGCACGTTCGCGCACCGGCTCGTCATGCTCGACGGCGTGCCCTACCAGGTCTCCGCGATCCCGATCCGGAACGCGAACGACGAGGTCATCGGGGGGCTCCTCGCCGGCGTGCCCGTCGAGCGCTACTTCCGGGAGTACGCGGAGCAGACCGACGAGGTCGTCGAGCGGCGCATCCGGCCCACGATCCTGAAGGGCCAGGAGGTGCTCGCGTCCGCGTTCGGCGCCGATCAGCAGGCGACGCTCGGCCGCGCGCTCCAACCCGACAAGGTGTTCAAGTCGGTCGTCAACGACGAGGAGCGGGACACGGTGAAGCTCGGCGGCGCCGACTCCGACGTGTACTTCGAGAACCTGGAGGCGTGGGTCGGCCCCGAGAAGACGAGCGTCGCGAAGATCGTCATGACCCGGCAGCGCGCCCCGAGCGACGAGGGGAGCAAGATTCCTTGGCTCGAGATGGGGATCGGCGCCGGCCTCTCCGTCGTCATCGCGCTCGGGATGGCGTACTGGATCACGCGGCCAATCAAGCAGTTCGTCCGCCAGTCGCAGGAGCTCCTCAGCGGAGACACCGATCTCACGCAGCGCATCGAGGTGCGCTCGCGCGACGAGACGGCGGATCTCGCGGAGAACATCAACCAGGTGTTCGCGCGCGTGCACGGCCTCGCGACGGGCGTGCAGACCGCGGCTCTCCAGGTCGGCGCGTCGAGCGCGGAGATCAGCGCGGCCTCCAAGCAGATGCTCGGCGGAATCAAGGATCAGAGCCTGAAGATCGAGAGCTCGACCGCGGCGATCACCGAGCTCAGCGCGTCCATCCAGCAGGTCGCGGAGAACGCGGCGCAAGCGACGGACGTCGCGAACAAATCGAACGTCGCGGTCACGTCCGCGGTGGAGCGGATGGGCGACATCCAGACCGCCGTCGACGATGCCGCGGAGAAGATGCGCGAGCTCGGGGAGAGCTCGAAGCGCATCGGCAAGATCGTCGAGGTCATCCGCCAGATCAGCGAGCAGACCTCCCTCCTCGCGCTGAACGCGGCGATCCAAGCGGCTCAGGCCGGCGAGCAGGGTCGCGGCTTCGCCGTCGTCGCGGACGAGGTCTCCTCCCTCGCGCGCCGCGCGGGCGAATCCGTGAAGGACATCGAGGCCCTGATCCAGACCATCAAGGAGCAGACGAGCGCCGCCATCGCGTCCATGGAGAAGGGGACGCACGAGGTCGAGAGCGGCACCGAGCTCGTGAGCGCGACGCTCGGCGATCTCGGCAAGCTCATCGACGTCGTCCGCGAGACCGCGACCGCGGTGCAGGAGCAGGCCGTCGTCTCGGACGAGATCGCGCGCAACATGGACGCCGTCCAGACCATCGCGAGCGAGGTCCTCACCGGATCCGAAGAGTCCGTCGTGCAGGCGGAGCGACTCCACGAGCTCGCCTACGAGCTCGAGAGCTCCGTGGCGGGCTTCAACCTGGATGGTGCGCGTCCCGCGGCGCACGTCGACCCCGCACCGCCGCCCGCTCCTCCAACGGCTCGGCGGATCGCACAGCGGCCGCCCGCGCGCGCCCTGCCGGCGTCCACAGCCCCGCGCCAGCCGTCGGCGAAGCCGCGCGCCCTGGCCCCGCGCCCCGCGCCCCGCCGAGGCTGACCCGAGATGGCGCTCTCGGACGCCGAGATCGCGCGCATCGAGTCGCTCCTCCGCGAGCGCGCGGGCCTCGAGCTGACGCGATGGCTCGTGGAGGCGCGCGTCGAGGCGCGCGCGCAGGCGCGCAAGCTGAGCCTCTCGCAGTACGCGTCGCTCGTGTCGCGCCCCGAGGGCGGGAGCGAGCTCGAAGCCCTCATCGAGGCCGTCCGCGTGGGTGAGACGCGCTTCTTTCGGCACCAGAGCCACGTCGAGGCGGTGCGGGACGTGGTGGTCCCGTCGTGGAAGCTTCGCGGGGTGATGCGGCCCAAGGTCTGGAGCGCGGGCTGCGCCACGGGCGAGGAGCCGTACACCCTCGCGCTCGTGATCTGCGCCGCGGCCCGTGGGACGCCGCTCGAGCCCGAGATCCTCGCGACCGACGTGAGCTCCACGGCGATCCGCCGCGGGGAGGCGGGGCGCTATCCGCGCTCCGCGCTCGCGCAGATTCCCGCGGAGCACCACCAAAGCTTCGCGATGGAGCCCGAGCACATCGTCGCGCGCCCCGAGCTCCGCGCGCGGGTCACGTTCCAGGAGGAGAACCTCGCGACGGACGATCGCGCGCGCCGCGCCGATCTCGTGTTCTGTCGGAACGTCCTCATCTACTTCGATCCGGAGGTGCGCGCGCGCGTCCTCGCGAAGCTCGTCCGCACGCTCACTCCGGGCGGGTTCCTGTTCCTCGGCTACTCCGAGACGCTCCGCGACGTGCCCGGCCTGCGCGCGGTGCCTTGTCAGGGACAGGTGCTCTGGGAGAAGGCGATCCCGGCGCTCGACGCGCGCCGCTCCTCGACGAGTGAGGCGGCGCGCTCGTCGGGGAGCGTCCCGTCCCCCGCGTCGACGAGCCGCGCGGCGCCGGCACCGCAGAGGGAGCGAGCGAAGACGGCCGCGACGTTCCGCGTGAGCCAATCGACCGGCGCCGACCTCCAAGCTCCGCTCGACGCGGCGATCCGCGCAGCGGGCCTCTCGGAGCTGACGCTCGACCTCGACGCCGCGACCTTCCTGGACGACGACGTCGCGCCGGTGCTCCGGCGTGCGCAGAAGACCGCCGAGGCGCTCGGCGTACGGCTCGTGCTCCGCGCGACGCGCGTCGGTCCGCAGCGGTGGCTGCGGAGGCACGGACTCGGAGACGACGCGTGAGCGAAGCGGTCGAAGCCTGGAGCCAGTTCGTCGCGCGCGCAGGCCGCGACGTGCGCGAGCTCGACGTCGGGCTCGGAGAGCTCGAGGAAGCGGACGACCTCGCGGCGGTGGACGCGCTCGCGAACGTGGCGTTCCGCGTGGGCCTCGGCAGCCTGCTCGTCGGCGCCGAGGACCTCGGCCGGCTCGCGCTCGCGATGGAGCGAACGCTCGCGGCGGTCTCGGCGAAGAGCCTCCCCATCGCGCGCGCGTGCTCTCTGCTCGTCCCTGCGCGGGCGGCGCTCGTCGACGCCATCGTCCAGCTGGAGAGCCCCGACAAATCGGGCGCGCGCATCGAGGGGATCCCCCTTGTCCCGCTCGCGACGACCCTCGAATCCGCGGTGCCCGAGTCGGGCCCCGAAGCGAGCCGGAGGACATCGACCCGCTCCCGACCTGCGCCCACCGCGCCCGCCGCGCCCGCGCCCCTCGACCCATCGGCGACGCCGGGTTTCGCGTGGGCGCCCGCGGTGGACGAGGACATGGTGGAGCTCTTCTTCGACGAGGCGCGCGAGCGCATCGACGCGATCTCGGGGAAGCTCATCACGCTCGAGCAGCGCGGTGGGGACGCCGACCTCCTCGGGGATCTCTTCCGCGATCTGCACACTGTGAAGGGGAGCTCCGCGATGGTGGGCCTGGCGCCCATGAACCGCCTCGCCCACGCGAGCGAAGATCTCGTGGGGCAGCTCCGGGACGGGACGCGCGCCGTCGACGCCCCGGTCGTCGACGTCCTCCTCGCGACGCTCGATCGGCTCCGCGAGATGCTCGATCTCGCGCAGGCGCGCAGGCCGATCACGACGGATCCCGAGCCCGTCATCCGCGCCCTGCGCGACCCTCACGCCACCCGCGTGGCGCCCGCGCCCGCCGCGCCCGCCGCAGCGCGCCCCGCGGAGGTGACGGCCCCGGCGCGGGGGGACGCGCAGAAGACGATCCGCGTCGACTTCGACAAGCTCGACCGGCTGATGAACCTCGTGGGCGAGCTCGTCCTCGGGCGGGACGGCCTCGAGAGCGCGCACGCCGCGCTGACCTCCGTCACGGGCGAGCTCTCCGCGGATCGCGCGCTCGCGCGCCGCATGACGACCGCCGATCACGCGCGCCGCGCGCGCCGCCTCGGCACGACGCCGACCCCGAGCTCCACGCAGAAGGGCGCCGAACGCGATCTCGCAGAGGAGCTCGGTCGCGTCGAGCGCGTCCTCGACACGATCGCGGGCGACCTGGATCAGTCCACGTCCCATCTCCAGACGGTCTCGAGCGAGCTCCGCGATCAGGTGATGAAGCTCCGGATGGTCCAGGTCGGCGGAGTGTTCCGCAAACATCAGCGCACGGTGCGCGATCTCGGGCAAACCCTCGGCAAGCGCGTGCGCCTCGAGCTCGCGGGGGACGAGACGGAGCTCGACAAACTGCTCGTCGACGCGCTCGACGAGCCGCTCATGCACCTCATCCGCAACGCCGTCGACCACGGCGTCGAGCCGCCCGACGTCCGCGAGGCCGCGGGCAAGCCGGCGGAAGCGGTCGTTCGGCTCCAGGCGTCCCACCGCGGCAACCAGGTCGTCATCCGGATCTCCGACGACGGACGCGGGATGGATCCGGCCGCGCTCAAGCGGAAGGCGAGGGAGAAGGGCATCGCGACGGAGGCCGAGCTCGAGGCGATGGACGATCGCGCCGCGCTCGAGATCGTGTTTCGCCCGGGGTTCTCGACCGCGACCACGATCAGCGACGTGTCCGGCCGCGGCGTCGGCATGGACGTCGTCCGCCAAACGATCGTCGCGCGTTTGAAAGGCTCCATCGACATCGAATCGGAGCTCGGGCGCGGCACGTCGTTCGTGCTGAAGCTCCCGCTCACGCTCGCGATCATCCAGGTCCTCCTGGCGCGCGTCGCGGGCGAGACGTTCGCCGTACCGCTCGAGGTCGTCGAGCGCACCATCGTCGTCCCGGAGCGCGACGTGCGGCTCGTCGGGGATCGCGAGGTCATCGACGTCGCCGGCGAGGCCGTCCCCCTGATCCGCCTCGCGTCCGTCCTCGAGATCGACTCCGACAGCGGCGCGGGCGAGGACCTCCACATCGCGCTCGTGGGGCAGGGAGACGCCCTCTTCGGGTTCGCGTGCGACCGGATGCTCGGCAAGCGGGAGATCGTGATCAAGTCGCTCGGCGAGATCCTCTCCGGCGTGCCCTGCGTGGCCGGCGCGACGCTCCTCGGCGACCGTTGCGCCCTGATCCTCGACGTCCCCGCGATCCTCGAGCGAGCCGTGTCCGGCGCGGCCCGGGCGCACGCGCGGGACGAGCGGCGCGCGTCCGGCCCGTCGAAAGCGAACGTGCTCCTCGTCGAGGATTCGGACACCGTGCGCGAGTCCCTGCGGCGGCTCCTCGTCGACGCGGGGTACGCCGTGACCACCGCGGAGGACGGCCGCGTCGGCCTCGAGCTCGCGAAGTCGACCCGCTTCGACATCGTCTCGACGGACGTGATGATGCCGCACATGGATGGCTACGAGCTGACGCGCGCGCTCCGCTCCCTCGCCGGTTACAAGGACACACCCATCGTCATGGTGACGAGCCGGGGCGAGCTCATCGATCGCGTGCGCGGGTTCGACGCGGGCGTCGACGACTACATCACGAAGCCGCACGACCGCCAGCTCCTGCTCCGCTCGATCCGCAGGCTCCTCGGCCACGACAAGGACGGTGCGACGTGAGGAAGCGCGTCGTCGTGATCACGGACGAGCCCCTGCTCGTCGACTTCGTGAGGAGGCCGCTCGAACCGCTGGGCCACGAGGTCCTCTGCGCGGACGGGATCGACGCGTTCGAGCGGCTCGCGGCCACGTCCGCGCCCGACGTCGTGCTCCTGCCCCGCCGCGTGCCGGACGTCGACCTCGACACCGCCGCGGCGCGTGTGCGTGCCCTCGCGCGTCCCCCCTCGCTCGTCCTTTGTGGCGTCGATTCGCGCGACCGACGCACCGCGGAGCGCCTCGGAATCGAGGCGTTCCTGCTCGTGCCGTTCAGCGACACGCAGGTGCTCGAGGTGGTCGGATCGGCCGATCGCCCGAAGCGCGTCGTCCTCCTCGCGGACGACTCTCCGCTCATCCATCGCCACACCGTCCCCATCCTGGAGGACGACGGGTACGTCGTGCTCCAGGCGAACGACGGGCGGGAGGCGCTCTCCCTGCTCGAGCGAGGCGCGCGCGTCGACCTCGTCATCACGGACGTCGAGATGCCGCACATGAACGGCTACGAGCTCTGCCGGGCCATCAAGTCGGGGGCGGAGACGTCGCGCATCCCCGTGCTCATCTCGTCCACGCTCGGGGAGGCGGGCGACCTCGAGCGGGGCTTCGACGCGGGTGCGGACGACTACCTCGTGAAGCCCGTCCTCGCCGAGGAGCTCTCTACGCACGTGCGGCAGCTCCTCGCGGGGTCGTTGCCCGCGTCGCGGGAGCGGATCTTGGTCGTCGACGACTCGCCCGCGCAGCGCCACTACGTCGCGGACTGCCTCTCGCGGCAAGGCTTCGAGGTCCTCACCGCGCCCGATGGAAAGGTCGCGCTCGAGCGCGCGCGCGTCGACCGGCCCGCGCTGGTCGTGTCCGACTACGAGATGCCCGTGATGAGCGGGTTCGAGCTGGTGCACGCGCTCCGGCGCGATCCGGAGCTGCGCAACGTCCCGGTGATCATGCTGACGGCGCGCGACTCGAAGCGGGACATGGCGCAGCTCCGCGCGGCGGGCGCGTCCGCGTACCTCGTGAAGCCGTTCGCGCAAGACAAGTGCGTGGCGATCGTCGAGCGCACGCTCGCGGAGCGCCGCCTCATGGCCTACAAGGAGGCATCGTCCCTCTACATCTCGGACGCCGCGCGAAAGGCCGCCGAGCAGCGCGCGGACGCCGGGACGCTCCTCGAGACGCGCGCGGAGGAGCGGATCATGAGCGTGATGTTCTCCGACCTCGCGGGCTTCACTCCGATGAGCGAGAAGCTCGAGCCGCGGGATCTCATCCTGCTGCTCAACGCGTACTTCGACGAGATGTGCCCCATCATCAAGCAGGAGGGCGGTGACATCGACAAGTTCATCGGCGACGCGATCATGGCGGTGTTCCCCGAGATCCGCGGGCGCGCCCCCGCCCCCGAGCGCGCGGTGCGCGCCGCCCTCGCGATGCAGGGCGCGATGGCGCGCTTCAACGAGGGCCGGGATCCCAAGCTCCGGATGCGCATCGGGATCAACACCGGTCCGCTCGTCCGCGGCGATCTGGGGTCGCGCGTCGTGCGCCGCGACTACACCGTCATCGGGGACACCGTGAACCGCGCGAACCGATACGAGTCGAAGTGTCCCATCGGGGGGGTGATGGTGAGCGCGTCCACCCGGGAGGCGCTCGGTGACAAGGTGAAGGCGCGCGCCGTCGAAGGCCTCGAGCTGAAGGGCGTCGCCGAGCCCGTCGTCGCTTGGGTGATCGAGTCGATCGAGCCCCGGGAGGACGCCTCGTGATCCGCGTGCTCGTCGTCGACGACTCGAGCTTCATGCGCAGCGCGATCTCGCGGACGCTCACCGCGTCCGGCCTCTTCGAAGTCGTCGGCCAGGCGAAGGACGGTCGCGACGCCGTCGCGCGCGTGACCGAGCTCCGACCGGACGTCGTGAGCATGGACTTCAACATGCCCGGGATGAACGGCGTGGACGCCGTGCGCGCGATCATGTCCGCGCGGCCGACCCCGATCGTCATGTTCTCCGCGCACACGCTGGAGGGCGCCGCGGAGACGCTCGACGCGCTCGCCGCGGGCGCCGTCGACTTCCTCACGAAGCCCGCGGGCGAGGTCTCGGCGGATCTCTCGAAGATCCAGGCCGAGCTCTGCCGAAAGCTCGCGGACGCGGCGGGCGCGAAGACCTCCGCGCCGCGGCCCAGCCGGCCCCGGGCCGTGGCTCCTCCCATCAAGGCTCCTCCGCCGAGCGGTCGAGGCGCACACACGACCACCGCGCTGTCGCGGCTTTGCGTGATCGCGATCTCGACGGGGGGCCCCGCCGCCCTCACGCGCATACTCCCCGATTTCCCGGCGGACACCCGCTTCGGAATCGTCGTCGTCCAGCACATGCCCGCGCACTTCACGCGCGCGCTCGCCGACCGGCTCGACCTCGTCTGTTCGCTCACGGTGCGCGAAGCCGCTCCCGGAGACCGCCCCCGCCCCGGCCTCGTGCTCGTGGCGCCGGGCGATCGCCACCTCGAGTTCGACAGCACGGGCGCGGTGGTTCTGAGCGACGGTCCGCTCCTCCACGGGTGCCGCCCCGCCGCGGATCTCGCGATGATCTCGGCCGCGAAGGTCTACAAGCAGCGAGCCATCGGCGTCGTCATGACGGGCATGGGCAAGGACGGGGCCGCCGGCGCGCGCGCGATCCGGAGCGCCGAGGGTCGCACGCTCGCGCAGGACGAGGCGTCGAGCGCCATCTTCGGGATGCCGAAGGCCGCGATCGACGCGGGCGCGATCGAGGAGGTCGTGCCGCTCGAGGGCATCCCCGCGAAGCTCCGTTACATGTGAACATGATCCCGAAGCCGACATGGCGTTGAACAAAGGAGAGCTGCTCGCGTCCAGGTACCGAGCAGAGGAGCTGCTCGGACGCGGCGGCATGGGTGAGGTCTGGCGCTGCACGGACCTCGAAGAGAACCGCATCGTCGCCATCAAGAGCATCGTCACCAAGCGCGTGACGGACGAGGCGATCCGCCGCCTGTTCCACGAGGAGGTCCTCGCCGTCGCGCGCCTGGATCACCCCGGGATCGTGGAGATCTACGACTTTCTCGAGGCGGCGGACGGGACGGTCCTCCTGGTGATGGCGTATCGCGCGGGCCGCTCGCTGGACAGGCTCCGGACGCTCTTGCCTGCGTGGTCGTTCGTGCGCGCGGTGCTGCAGGGGGTCCTCGAGGCGCTCGCGCACGCGCACGCGCGCGGCGTCCTCCACTTGGACGTGAAGCCTCAGAACGTGATCGTGCGGCGCGAGAACGAGCGCACGCTCACGACGCTCGTGGACTTCGGCGTCGCACGTGTCCACCAGCCGGGCCGCGGCGCGGAGCGCTGGGCGGATCGCGACACGGTGTTCGGGACGCTCGAGTACATGGCGCCCGAGCAGTTCCGCGGCCAGCTCGCGAAGTTCGGGCCTTGGACCGACCTCTATGCCGTCGGGATGATGGCGTACGAGCTCGCGAGCGGCGCGCTCCCCTTCCAGACGTCGAACCCGCTCGCCGCGGCGCTGAAGCGCGCGTCCGAGCCCATCCCGCACCTCGTTTCGCGAACCGTCAACCTACCTGACGGCTTCAACGAGCTCGTGCTCCAGCTCTTGGATCCGTCCCCCGCGAACCGACCCGCGTGCGCGGCGGACGTCCTGGCTGCGATCGCGCGCCTCGATCGGGCGTCGAATCCCGGGCGAGACGGCGGCGCGCTCCAAGCGATCGAGGCGCCGAGCGCGTCCGTCGAGACGGCGGACGTCCCCCCATCGACGATGCCGCGCACGGTGACGTCGGCGACCGACGCGGCGCCCGACGACACGCCCGCGCCCCCGTCCTCCGCGTCGCGCGTGTCCGCCGCGCACACCGTCCTCGACGCCGGGGAGGCCGAGCGCGCGTTCACTCAGGAGTCGAGCCCCACGCCGGGCGCCTACGGCCTGTTTGGCCTACGCGATCTCGGAGTGCTCGGCCGCGTCGAGGAGCGCCGTCGCCTCTGGGCCGCCGTCGGCACGACGGGCCTCGAGGGCCGTCCGCGCGCGGTGATCCTCGAGGGTCCGGCGGGCACGGGCAAGAGCCGGCTCGCGCGGGACGCGATCGAGCGCGCGCTCGAGCTCGGCCTCGCGAACTCGTTCGCGACGACGTGGTCCACCGCGCAGAGCCCGGACGGAGGACTGCGCGGGCTCGTCGAGAACGCGCTCGAGACCCGCGGTCGCGTCGGCCCCGATTTCCGTACGAAGCTCGCGTTCTGGCTCCAGCGCTTCCCCGCCGCCTCGGACACGATGGCGCGCGAGATCGGCGTCCTCCTTCGGCCCGAGGTGGACGCCGCGCCGGACGCGGGACTCGCCGCGCGCGTCGCCGCGGATCTGGTGCGCACGGCGAGCGCGGCGCGCCCGGTGCTCCTCTGGCTCGATGACGCACAATGGAGCCGGGGTGAAGCGCCGGCGCTGCTCCACGCCCTGGCGGAGCAGTTCGGCGTGGGTCCGTCCACGGTGGGGCCCGCGTCCCTCCCGGTGTGCGTGCTCATCACGATCCGCGAGGACGAGATCTCGAAGGAGGCCCGAGACGAGCTCGGTCGGGCCGTCGAGCGCCTCGTCGGCGCGGGTGTCGAAAGAATCACGATGGCTCCGCTCGAGCCGGCGGCGACCCGCACGCTCGTGCGCGGCCTGCTCGACCTCGAGGACGACCTCGCGGACATGGTGGTCCGGCGCTCCGAGGGCAACCCGCTCTTCGTCACGCAACTCATCAACCAGTTGGTGCGCGAGCGCGTGATCGTCCCGAAGGCGGGGCGCTATGGGCTGTCCCGCGCGGTCTCGGCGGACGACGTATTGCCCGCGGACATGGAGGCGGTGTGGGCCCGGCGCGTCGCGATTTCAGGCGCGGATATCACGGAGCTCCAAGCGCTCGCGATCGTCCGCGAGCGAGTCGCCGCGAGCGTGGCCGCGGAGCTCACCCGCCTCCGCGGCCCGGCGTTCGCGCGCGCGCTGGATGTCGCGCAGACCGCGGGCTTGGTGCGGAAGGAGGGCGAGCTCTACGGCTTCTCGCACGGCCTGCTCCGCTCGTACGTCGTCGCGACGATCTCCGCCGAGGCGCGTCCCGAGCTCGCGGCCGTCGGCGCGGCGGCGCTCGCGCCCCTCGTCGACCACGAGGACGTGCAAGAGGAGCGGGCGGTACTCCTCCGAAGCGCGGGCAAAGCCGACGAGGCCCGGCGCGCGATGCTCGACGCGGCGCTTTGGAGCTGGAGACGCCTCGAGCAAGATCAGCGCGGAAAGCGGCTGGAGGTGCTCCTCGAGTGGGCGGAGGCGGACCACGCCGCCCCCGAGAAGGCACGCGCGCTCGCCGAGCTCGCGAACCTCCACGGCGACCGAGGCCAGCGCGCGTCCGCGCTCGAGCTCGTCGAGCGGGCCCGCGCGATCCCCTCGGACGGCGAGCATCGCGCCTGGATTCTGATCCGCGCGGCGACCGTGCTCCGCCTCCAGGGGAGAGGCGAGGAGGCGAACGTGGCGACGTGCGATGCCCTCGACACCGCTCGCCGCTCCGGGACGACCGACGTCGAGGCCCTCGCGCTGATGATGGGAGGGCTCGACGCGAGACGCCGAGGCGATCCCGCGCAAGCACGGGTCCTCTACGATCAGGCGCTCGACGCCGCGCAACGAGCGAACAATCGCCCTCTCTACGTACAGAGCTTGAGCTACCGGAGCGTGCTCGAAGCCCCGGACGAGTCCGAGGCGACGCTCCGATCGGCGATGGAGATGGCGCGCGCGGCCGGGGCGCTACGCGTCGAGATCGTGGCGCGACACATGCGCTGCGAGGCGCTCTGGCGGCAGGGCGCGCGCAAGCTCGCGAGGGAGGAGATCGAGCTCGTCGCGGTGGACGCGGGGCGCGCGAAGATGCGCCAGCTCCTCTCGATGGCGGACCTCATGGCCGGGGCCTGGGCGCTCGAGGAAGAGTCGTGGGACGACGTGGAGAAGCACCGAAATCGTGCTCTCGCCCATGGCGCCAAGGAAGGAGCTTTGGCCGAACGCGCGCACTTGTGGGCGCTCGAGATCGGGCTGCTGCTTCACGCTGGACGCATCGAAAACGCGCAAGAAGCGGTCACGCAGATGCGGGCGGAGTGCGGCGCCTACAGTGACGCGACATTTGGGTTGTTGGTCGCCAAGTTGCGCACCCTTTCCCCACCTCAACTCACTGAAATGCTTGGGGGTATCTCGACATGAGTCGCCCCATCGTTACCGTGAATGATCGTGGTTCGCGGCGCGGCTCGCGCAGACGCTCGTAGCTCGGTTCCCTCGCTTCGCTCGAACCCACCCGACCTCGTCGCTCCCCGCGCGTCGAGGGTCGGTGTCGACGGTTCGTGGGGTCGCAGGCCACGGCCGGCCTCACACCGAACGGCCCGCTCGGCGGGCCCACACTCGGCAAAGACGGTTTACGGAGGTTCTATGAAGGGTTTCCTCAAGGTGTCCGCGATCGCTCTCGCTTCGCTCGGGTTGGCGCTCGCCGCGCCGCGCACGAGTGAGGCGGCGCCAGGAGGCTCGGGGGCAGGACAGGTATCGGGCCCGCTTCAGAACGCCATCATCCGCAACCGGGACGTGGACGTGAGCGAGCAGGGCCGCTTCATCGAGCCGTGCATCGACATCCTTCGCGGCCTGCGGCTCGCCTCCGCCGTGACGGGCGCGGTGAACGCCGAGATCGACCTGACGTACGTGTCCGACGGTCAGACGGTCACGGACCACCGAACGATTCCGCTGTCGCAGTTCTATCTCCACCCCCACGCCACCAACTCGAACCCCCTCGTGTACGAGCAGGTCGCCGCGGAGATCGACGTGGGGGACGCGCACGTCGACAACGACGAGGACGTGACGACGACGGTGAGCGTCGTCCTCTCGAAGAACGGCAAGCGCCAGGTGCTCGGCGCGTCGACCGTGACGACGCGCGTCGTCGAGGGCGGTGCGGTCCGGGGAGGCGAGAGTCAGCTGCCCCAGTAGTCAGTCGGCCGGGACGGCGACCCTCCGGATCGTGTGCTTGTGGCGAGCGTTCGATCGGGAGCGGATCGCGTCGCGCGCGAGCTGATCGCAGCGCTCGTTGAGCGGGACCCCGGCGTGGCCCGGCACGTACACGAAGGACACCTTCCGGCGCGCGCGGATGCGATCCTTGATTTCTCCGATGAGCTCGATGTTCTTCTTGGGCTTCCAGTTCTTGGAGAGCACGCCGATCGCGTACTGGCTGTCCGTGTGAATCACGAGGTGCCCCGCGGGTGGGGCCTCCTCGATGCCGCGAAGGATCGCGGTGAGCTCCGCGATGTTGTTCGTCCCCTCTCCGAGGTACTCGCTGATCTCGAGCCGCTCCTCCGGCAGGACGACCACGACACCCACACCCGCGGGTCCTGGGTTTCCCGTGCACGCGCCGTCCGTGTAGACGCTCGTACGATCCCCCGCGGGCTCGAGATCGGTCGGCCTCGGGAGCGATTTGGGCGCGCGCTTGTCGTTGGACGGCTTCGCCGCCTTCACGGGGGCCTCCGCCTCGGCGCAGGTGTCGTCCGGGAGGAGGTCCGCCTCGATCCCCTCGAGGTTCTTGGCGGCAGCGTGGTACATGCGGCCGTCGTCCGGCTTGTAGCGGATCTCGACCTTACCGCCCGCGACGTGGAGGGCGCCGTCCGCCTTCGCTCGCGCGTAGATCCGCTGTCCCCTGAGCGTCGCTCGCACCCACGGCATGGTGAGGGCTATCGCGCGCTCTCGCGGAGGTGGCAAGCCCGTACGGGCGCGTGACGGTGTGGACGGTAGGCCCGCGTGGTTGTAGACCGACGCGCCTGATGGATTCGATGTTCCGGGAGGGCCTGTTCCGGGGCCAGGTAGCGCTCATCACGGGCGGCGGGAGCGGCATCGGCCTCAGCGCCGCGCGGGAGATCGCAAGCCTCGGCGCGAGCGTCGCGATCTGCGGGCGCAAGGCCGAGAAGATCCAGTCGGCGCTCGAGCTCCTCGCCAAGGACGGTATCGAGGAGGCGCGGCTCTACGGCGCGACGTGCGACATCCGCGACGCGGAGCAGGTCGCGACCTACGTCGCGGACGTGCAGAAGCGGTTCGGGAAGGTCGACGTCCTGGTCAACAACGCGGGCGGCCAGTTCCCCTCGCCCGCGGCGACGATGAGCGCGAAGGGTTGGGAGGCGGTCATCCGCAACAACCTGAACGGGACGTTCTACATGACGCGCGAGGTGGCGACGCGCCTGATGATCCCCGCGAAGCGCGGTCGGATCGTCAACGTCACGGCGATGGTCGCGCGCGGTTTTCCGGGCATGAGCCACACGGGCGCTGCGCGCGCGGGGGTCGAGAACCTCACGAAGTCGCTCGCCGTCGAGTGGGCGCAGCACGGCGTGAAGGTGAACGCCGTCGCGCCGGGCAACAACATCCGCTCGAGCGGGACCGCGCAATACGGCGAGGAGATGCTCGAGATCACCCGCCGGGCGACGCCCCTGAAGCGCCTCGGTACGCCCGAAGAGGTCGCGCGGGTGATCCTGTTCCTCGCGAGCGACCGGAACGACTTCATCACCGGCGCCGTGTTCACGGTCGACGGGGGGCAGCCGCTCTGGGGCGACATCTGGCCCATCCCCGAGCCCGAGCCGCCGTCGGGAGCCGCGTAGTCGATGTCCAGCGAGAACCCGGAGTCCGGGGCTCCACCGACGAACGCCGGGCCCGCCTCGGCCGCGAGCGTCGCCGCGAGCCCGACCGACGACCCGCCGAGCAAGTCGTCCACCGAGCTGCCCCTCAACCGCGGGTTCGGGGAGCGCGCGCTTCGCTGGATCGGGAACTTCTTCGTGAGGCTCGGGCGAGGGGCCGTCTACTACTTCACTCACAACAAGCCCACGTTCCTGACGGCGCTCCTTCCGTTCCTCGTGTTCACCGTCGTCGTGTACGTGCGCTGGCCCGCGACGAACTACATCTTCGACGAGCAGGAGGCGCTCCTCGCGAACCCGTACGTCAACCAGCAGGGGTGGAACTACGAGGACGCGATCTACCGGGACTTCTGGGGCCTGCCGCCCAACGGCAGCATCGGCTCGTACCGGCCCATCCCGAACTACCTGTGGCGCGGCGTCGTCGAGATGGGGGAGCGGCTCCAGCCCGCGTTCGACAAGATCATCTCGCCGGAGACGCAGAAGTCCTTCAACCCGCCGATGGAGCGCCTCACGGAGTTCGGGCGGCGGAGCTTCCTGCAGCACTTCTGGAACCTCTTCTTCCATGCGGTGAACGGCGCGCTCTTCACCGCGATGGCGTGGCGCTACACGCGCAAGAGGTTCTTCTCGTGGATGGCCGGGGCGGTGTTTCTCTCGGCGGCGATCCTCACGGAGGCCGTGTGCGGGTGCGTCGGCATCGCGGACGTCCTCGGGGGGCTCGGCGCGTTGCTCGCGCTCGCGTCGCTGGGCCTGCGCGCGTACGCGATGCCGTTCGGCGTGTTCCTGTCGATGCTGATCGGCCTGTATTCCAAGGAGAGCGCCGTCGTCTGCGTGCCGCTCATCCCCGTGGCGGCGCTCCTCACCGCGCCCGTGATCCACCCGGACAAACCCGCGCGCGTCATCCGCACGGTGCTCGCGCTCGTGGGAACGGTCGCGGCGTTCATCCTTTACGTCGAGACCCGGAAGCTCTGGTTCCCGTCGCCACTCTCGTCCGAATACGCGCAGGAGCTCCCCGAGTGGGCGACGAAGTCGCAGACCCTCGTGCGCGACTTCATGGTCTGGTTCCACCAGCCGCCGCTGCCGCACGACCCCCTCAACAACCCGCTCGCCGACGACATGATCACGTACGAGCAGCGCGTGGGGGGCGCCCTTCGCGTCTACGAGCGTGGGCTCGGTCAGGTCGTGTTTCCGTGGAGCCTGAGCGGGGACTACTCGTTCCCGCAGGAGCCCGCCCCGGACAAGCTCGTGTTCCCCGCGAGCGTGCTCGGCATGCTGATGACGATCATCCCGCTCGGCACCGCGCTCGGGTTGTTCGTCACGAGCGTCGTGCGGGAGTGGCGAGGCCCGCGAGTGCCCATCGAGGACATCGAGGAGCCGCCCTCCCTCTACAGGCGCGTCGGGGTGCACGCCCTCGAGGTGGCGCTCGTGGTCGTCAGCGTCCTCTTGGTTCGCAAGATGCTCGCGATCCCGCCCGCGAAGGAGTTCGAGTCGGCGGGGGACATCATCGGGTACGCGCTGACCCCCGAGCAGATGCGGACGTGGGGCTTGCGAATCGCGTCCGGGGCGCTCGTGATCGGCGGCCTCACGGAGGCGTTCTGGCGAGTGAAGACGCGGGCAACGAACCTCTGGGCGTCATCGCTCGTCGCGCTCGGGTGCGTGTGGCTCGTCGTCTCGTACTTCCCGCACTCGAACATCCCGGCGCTGCTGCCGACGGTCCGGGCGGAGCGTCTCTGGTACTTCCCCGTGCTCGGCACGACGATGATCATCTCTGTCGCGCTGTATTTCATCGTGCGACGCCTCCGCGAGCTCCGCTGGAAGCGGCTCGCGATCGCGATCCCGGCCGCGTTTTTGGGCTTTCAGACGCTCCGCGCGTTCTGGCACGCGCACGACTACCGCGACGACCTCGCCTTCTGGGACGCGACGAAGGACGCGGTGCCGAACAGCTCGAAGGCGCACCTCAACTACTCCGTCATGGTGGGCGCACGCGGTCGAATGGCGGAGCGGCTCGAGCACTCGAAGCGCGCGATGGAGCTCGCCCCAGACTGGGCGATGGCGCACATCTACACGGGCGACACCATCTGCCGGATGGCGGGTCAGCTCGGCACCGAATACGAGAAGCGGCGCATCGCGGCCGAGGAGTCTTGGCCGTACTACCGAGATGGCTTCCGCAAAGGTCCGAACGACAAGGGACTCATCTCCCTCGCGCTCCAGTGCCTCTGGGACGAGCGGATCCTGAAGGGCCACGAGACGGAGCTGCGCGAGATCGCGGACGAGAACCCGGGCTCGTGGATCGCGTACTTGGCGATCGACACGCTCAACAACGGGGACAAGAACAACGGCGTCGACCCCCAGTACCGCCCGCGGAGCTACAACGAGGGCCCGAAGAAGGACAAGGGGGACTCCACCGAGTCGACGGAGTCGACGGACACGTCGTCGAGCGACGTCGAGCCGAGCGGCGAGGCCATCACTCCGGACGAGACGAAGCCGTCCGGCAGCGCCGTGCAGAGCGGCTCGGCGACGATGGGCGCCTCTCAGACGAGGCCGAGCGCCGCCCTCAAGTCCACCTCGTCGGCGAAGTAGTCCGCGGAACTAGTCCGCGGAACTAGTCCGCGGAACTAGTCCGCGAATGGTCGGAGAAACTGTCCCTTATTTCCAGGCCTTTTCGGCGGTACAGGCGCCGTGTGGCTTCAGCGTCTTCGCTTGCGCTTCGAGCTTGTTGAAGACCTGCTCGACGGCGGCGGCGCGGACGTCCTCCACGTCGTGCGGCGTCTTCGGGTTCGCGGTGAGGGTCGCCTTCGCGTCGAGGTCGAACAGCGGGCACTGGCCGTCGGTCGTCACGCCGACGAGCTTCGCCTTCTGCGTGTAGCCATCCTTCGTCTCCGTGATGGGCTCGAGCGTGAGCGTAGCGGTGACGTGTCGGTTGCCCGTGATGCCCTTCGAACTCGGGATGCCGATGTCCGCGACCTTCGCGATCGACTGGTGGAGGACGCGGAGCAGCGCGTCCTTGTCGCTGCTCTTCGAGTCCACGACGATCGCGAGGACGAGCGCGTTCGGCTCCTTCGCGACCTCTGCGATCGCAGGCGCGTCCGATGGAGCCGTGGCCGTGGACGACGAGGCCGGTGTGGAAGCCGTGGGAGCCGCGGCGGACGCGCTCGCGGCGGCGGCGCTCGCGTGGGTGCTCGGCGAAGCCGCCGTCGGTACAGCGCTCGAGCTCGTGCTCGCCGTGTCCGGCGACGGAGTGGACGAGCAGGCGGCGAGCACGAGGAGAGCCGGGGCGAGGTGCTTGAGGGGGCGTGACATGGCGCCCACCGTACCCCATCACGGTGGGCCGCTCCTGTGGCTCGTGCTATCGCCCTCGTCATGAACCACTCGACGCGCGTCTACGACTCGATGCTGGAGCTTCTTTCGAACGAGGAGAACCCCACGCCGATCGTCCGACTGAACCGCGTCACGCCGTACGTGCACACGCGCGTGTACGCGAAGCTCGAGTGGTACAACCCGTTCGGCGCGGTGAAGGATCGCGTCGCCGCCAACTTGATCCGGGACGCCGAGGAGCGGGGCGCGCTCAAGGACGGGATGCAGCTCGTCGAGCCGTCGAGCGGGAACACCGGCATGGGCATGGCCATGGTCGGGAACGCGAAGGGCTACAAACTCACGGTCACGCTTTCGAACAAGATCCCGCCCGAGAAGCGCGCGGCGCTGCGTCTGTTTGGGACGAATCTTCGGGAGCTCGAGGACGATCTCTGCCCCGCGCCCGGCGCGCCGGAGGGGGCGATCGCGCTCGCCGCGACGATCGGCGAGGAGCCCGGCTACTTCCACCCGAACCAGTACAAGAACCCCGCGAACCCGGACGCCCACTACCGCACGACGGGCCCCGAGGTCTGGCGCCAGACGGACGGGAAGATCACGCACTTCGTCGCGGGCCTCGGCACGTGCGGGACGATCACGGGCACGGGGCGGTTCCTGAAGGAGAAGAACAAGGGCGTGAAGGTGATGGGCGTGCACCCGGTGGAGGGGCACGACATCCCCGGCGTCCGGAGCCTCCGCCAGCTCAAGCAGACCGCGCTGTTCTTCCCCAACGAGTACGACCAGCTCGTGGACGTGCACAACACCGAGGCGTACGAGCTCACGAAGCGGCTCAACCAAGAGGAGAGCATCATCGCAGGGCCGAGCTCCGGCATGGCGCTCGCCGGGGCGTTCAAGATGGTGAAGGACGAGCCGGGGAACCTCGTCGTCGTGGTGTTCCCGGACAACGCGTTCAAGTACGCCTCGTCGCTCAAGAAGCACCTCCCGGAGCTCTTCGCCGGCGCGAAGCCCGACGGCGCGGGTCTCAACGCGAACCTCGCCAAGATCGTCGACTTTGCGCGCGAGTCGACTGACGTCATCACGCCCGCGGACGCGAAGGCGCTCCTCGATGGCGCGAACCCTCCCGCGCTCCTCGACGTTCGAAACCCCGAAGAGTTCGCCGTCGAGCACCCCAAGGGCGCGGTGAACGTACCGCTCTCGGATCTCGCGGAGGGGTGGGCGACCGGCTTCCCCGAGGACAAGGACGCGCACATCCTCACGAGCTGCAAGGTCGGTGAGCGCTCCCTCCTCGGGATGCTGCTGCTCAAGTCGCTCGGCTACCACAAGGTGCAGAGCGTGAAGGGCGGCCTCAAGGCGTGGCAGGAGGCCGGGCTACCGACGGAGAAGTAGCGGTCAGGACGTGCGGCGCTTGCCGCGCTCGAGCGCTCGGATGCGCCGCTCGTGGTCTTCGACGTCGGCGCGGAGGTGCCGATCGGCGAGGACGGCGTCCTTGAGATCGCGGATCGCGCCGACGACCGACGTGAGCTCCGTCGCGAGACGGATCTCCGTCTCGACCTGGCGGCGCTCCAGGCGGTCGAGACGCTCGATCGCTCCGTCGAGGCGCTGGTTCGTCTGGTCGAGGCGCTGGTTCACGTCCCCGAGGCCGTCGCGAATTTCGGTCAGCAAGCGCGTGGTGATGTCCGACATCTCCATGACTCCTTGAAGGTAGCAGCGAAGGCTGCACTCGGGATGTCGACGCAAGTCGGCGGGAGTTGCCCCCCCGCGCGCGACGATTTCAGCGCGCCCGACCTTCGCGCACCCAGGGGAGCGGGGCGCTCGTCGTCATCGGCGGGATGACGTCGCGAGTCGGATCCTCCTCGCGCACGGGGAGGCTGAGCACCGCGGCCGACCACGTGGGGAAGAGCGTGGCGCCGGGGACGAGCTCGAGCGCGAACGCGAGCGCGAGGCGCCACTCGAACCCGAGCGTCAGCACGAGCACGAGCGCGACGGTGGCGTCGAGCGCGTCCTCGAAGGGAGAGAGCGCGCCCTCGATGAACGCGGGCAGGAGACCGATCTGGAGCGCGTCGGCGGCCATCGCGACGACGAGCGCGACACGCTTGCGCGCCTTCGACACGGGCTTCGCGCTGAAGAGCCCGGCCGTTCGACCGACCGCTGCGAGCGGAGCGAGCTTGCTCGATCGGGTGCGAAACGCAGTTTGCGCCGCCATCGCGCGCGCGCTCACGGTGGGCTTCATCGACATCGCGCGACGAAGCTAAGTCGGCTGCGACGCACGTCGAGGGCTCGCGATGGCGGGGCGGCCCACGACGCGCTCCCACGTCTCCATGCGCTTCTCCTCCCCGAGGTTCGCGGCGTCGGCCCGCGACGAGGGTCCCGCGCGCCACGCGGCGCCCGCGAGCGCGGAACGTGCCGACGTCGGCCCCCGCTCACCGATCTCGTAGTCGACCGCCTGGACCGCCTCCTCGAGCTTGCTGAACCGCGCCATGGGCTTGCCGTCGACGCGGACCTCCCACTTCTTTCGGTTCTTGCCCTGCGGGGGCGCGGAGAGGACGAGCGCCTCGCTCAGCGCCCCGGGCCTCCGCTCGAAGTGCAGGCCGACGCCGAGACGGCCGAGCGAGAACCACGCGTTGCCCGAGATCGCGCGCACCTCCGCGTCCGTTCCGAGCTTCAGCGGATCGAAGCTCGCGGCGCGCTCCTGGATCTCCTGGAGCGTGACCGCGCCGGCCTCCAGCAGGAACCCGGGGTGGTCGTCGAGGATCCCGCGCCACGTCGCGCCCGCTCGCTCCGCGTCCGCCCCCTGGAGGTCGAGGTCGCGCGGCGCGCCGAAGAGTGTGGGGAGCGTCGACAGCGACAGATCGCAGAGGTCGACGAAGTCGAGCACCAGACAATCCGTCTTGCCCGGCGCAAGTCGCGTCCCTCGACCCACGCACTGCGCGTAGAGGCCTTCCGAGCGCGTCGGCCGCGCCATCGCGACGCAGGAGACACCTGGATCATCGAAGCCTTCGGTCAGCACGGCCACGTTGGTCATGACGACCGTGCGTCCGTCGCGGAAGTCCGCGAGCGCCTTGGCTCGCGTCTCGGGATCCATCTCCCCGTGGACGATGCCGGCGGGCACCCCGATCGCGTTGAGCGCGCGGCTCAGGCTCCGCGCGTGTTGGACGGTGACGCAGAACGCGATCGTCCGGCGGTCGCGCGCGAGCTCTTGAATCGAACGAGCGACCAGCGCGTTGCGCTCCTCCACGTCCACTGCCTCCGCGAGCTCGTCCTCGCGGAAGTCCACGGTGCGCGCCGACAGGCGGGTCAGGTCGGCCTGCGTCGCGATCCTGAACCCCCGGAGCTTCACGAGGTACCCGTCGCGGATCATCTCGGCGATCCCGCGCGCGTAGACGATCCGCTCGAACACCTCGTCGAGGCCCTTGCCGTCGCCGCGCGACGTCGTCGCCGTGAACCCGAGGAGCGTGCCGGCCCAGCCCGGGTCGAACGAGCCCAGCGTGCGAAGCACGCGGAGATTGTCCTCCGCCGCGGCGTGGTGGCACTCGTCGTACACGACGAGCCCGAACTCCCGCTTCGCCAGCACGCGCGCGAGCCGCTCCTCGTGCAGCGATCGGATCGACGCGACCACCACCTTCGCGCCCGCCGAGGCGCGCTCTGCTCCACGCTCGATCGCCACGGAGTCCGCGCCGCCCAGCGCGCGCGCGATCTTGTCCCGCGCCTGCTCGAGCAGCTCCTCCCGGTGGGCGAGGACGAGCACCTGCTTGCGCGCCATCCGCGCGAGCTCGCTGAAGACGACGGTCTTCCCCGCGCCCGTCGGCAGGCACACGACCATCCGCCTCACCCCGGCGCGCCGCGCCGCGATCACGGCGTCGATCGCCTCGCGCTGGTACGGGCGGAGCTCCGTCACCACGCTCAGCTTGGCTCGATGACGTCCGCGTTGGCGCTGAACACGATCGCGTCGAGGAGGTTCCCGTCGTCCACGAGCCGGAGGTCGGGGTGATCCTTGCGCACCTTGATGGTGCCGCCCGCGTCTTCGAAGCCGCACGCGCGCGCGCTCCCTTTGCTCCCGATCTCCCAGAGCCGCTGCGCCGGGGACTGCGCCGCATCCCCGGAGCGCCACGCGACGACGCGCTTCTCGAGCCGGAGCCGCTCCGCGGTCTCGATCGCGCGGATCTCCTCGAGCGGCGACGTCACCACGTGGCTGTCGACACCGACCGAGAGGCCCACGCCGTGCGTGAGCAGCGACTTCAGATCCGGGAGTCCATCCCCCAGATCGCGCTCCGTCGTCGGGCAGAGACACACCCGGGACCTCGAGTCCCCGAGGAGCTTCGCCTCGTGCGCCTCGAGGTGCGTCGCGTGCACCGCGACGAACCTCTCCCCGAGCACCCCCACGTCCGCCAGGTGCTCCACCGGCCTCTTCTTCGTCTCGGCGAGGCACGCGTCCACCTCCGCGCGCTGCTCCGCGACGTGCGCGTGGATCACGAGCTTCTCCTTCTCCGCGAACCGCCCGACCTCCTTGAGCTCGTCCGGCGCGACCGCGCGCACCGAGTGCGGAGCGATCCCGATGACGACGTTCGGGTCCCGAGCGTGCTTCGCGCGCAGCGCCTCCACGTCCCTGAACGCGTCCTCGAGCTTCGCATCGCAGAACCGCGTCTGCGCCCCCTGCGGAGCCCGCCCCACCGCCGCGCGCCGATACACCACCCGCAGCAGCGCGATCCGAAGCCCCTCCTCGCGCGCCGCCCGGATCATCGTCTCGGCGAGGATCGTGCGGTCTTCGTACGGCGTCCCCCCCATCTGGTGGTGCACGTAGTGGAACTCCCCCACCGTCCGCACCCCGCGCCGGAAGAGCTCCGCGTAAGCCACCCGAGCGATCGCATGCATCGACTCCGGCGTCAGCGACTCCGCGAGCCCGAACATCGCCTTCCGCCAAGACCAGAAATCATCCGTCCCGCTCTCCGTCGCCGGCCGCTGCGCCTTCCCCCGCAGCGCACGCTGAAACGCATGCGAGTGCGCCGTAGCAAACGCCGGCAGCTCGAGAACTCCGCTCATCCCCGACCCCTCCCCCAGCAGCCCCAAGGGGTCAAGACGCCCCCCCCCACGCGCGAAGCGCTGCCCTCCGTCCGGCAACGCGCGAAGCGCCGAGCTCCCCCTCCGGCAACGCGCGAAGCGCGGAGCTCTGCCCTCCGTCCGGCAACGCGCGAGCGCCGAGCTCCCCCTCCGGCAACGCGCGAAGCGCGGAGCTCTACCCCCCTCAGGCAACGCGCGAAGCGCGGGAGCTCCCCTCCGGCAACGCGCGGCGCGGAGCTCTGCCCCCTCTGGCAACGCGCGAAGCGCGGAGCTCTGCACTCTGCACTCTGCCCTCTGCCCTCTGCCCCCCAAACGTCGCCGAATTCGGCGCGGTAGGGGTGTCAGCGGAGCCATGGCTATGGGAGGCGCGCGGAAGCGTGGTCTGCCCACGCTGAGCACGCCGACCGACGCCATGGCTTCGCTGGCGCCTACCACGCCGAATTCACCAGTCGGGGGTGGTGCGGCCAGGGGGCGTCACGTTCGGCATCGCGTGGAAGAGCTCGCGCGCGAGGTCCGGGAGAGGCGCGCAGGCGCGCTCTCCGAGGTCCACGTTCTCGTCGGGATCCTTCTCGATATCGAAGCAGTGGTACTGGTTGTCCCACTCGCGGGCCTCGACGATCCGCGACCCCTGCATCATCCCCCAGTTCCGGAACGCGCACTCCCAGACCCAGGTGCAGTTCGTCATCGGGACGGGGGCGAGCGTGCGCTCGGGTCGCGTGAGCGGGTGGCCGATCATGCGGGCGCGGAAGGGCGCGAGCGCCGGGTCGTCCCACACGCCGATGAGATCGAGGAACGTCGGCGCGAGGTCGAGGTGCCAGACGTACTGGTCCTTCGCCGCCGTGATGCTCGCGCGCTCCTCGTCGGTCAGCGTGCCCGGCGGAGCATCGATCCAGCCCGGGACGCGCGTCTCCTCCTCGTAGAGCGAGCTCGTGTGCCCCATCTGCCAGTGCTCGCGGAACGACTCCCGCTGATCGGCGGTTTAGAGGATGACCGTGCGCTTCCCGGACTCCGTCGAGCGTATGTACCGTACCATTTCCGCGACCGCGATGTCGGACGCGACGACCACGTCCCGGTAGTAGTTGAAGAAGTCCGAGTTCTTCTCCGCCGAGTGGTTCTTCTCGGCCGGCTGGAACGGCGCGAACGCCGGGTCGTAGATGTACGGGTAGTGCGGGTTCGAGAAGTGGATGACCGCGAAGAACGGCTCCTTCATCTCGGGCCAGTCGTGCTTCACGTACTCGGGCAGGAGGTTGTCCGCCGCGCCCGTGTCGAGGTCCGCCGCCGAGTCGAGGTGCGTGGCGACGCATCCGTGGGAGATCGGCAAATCCTCCACGTAGACGCGCGCGTTGCCGAACATCAGGTTCTGGCTCGTCCAGTAGGCGGTGTCGTAGCCCGCGGCGTCCGCGTACTCCCAGATGAGCGGCACCGAGTGGAGGAGCTCCCGATTCTCGTTGGGCCGCACCCCGCTCCAGATGTTCGAGATCGAGATCGCCGTCGTCGACGCGTTCGAGTGCAGCTTCTCGAGCGGCATCCGGTTCGGGAGGAGCGCGTTCGACCACGGCGTCGACCGCGAACACCGAGGGTCGTACGTGTTGCACGTCACGTCCCCGCGCTGGCTCTCCTCGAGGATGAGGACGACGTTGCGCCTCGCGGCCGGCTTCGGGACGAGCGCGGGGACGGGCTCGGGATCCCTCCGCTGGACGCGGCGATCGGGCGACTCCCGCTTCCAATCGAACTTCGCAGCGATGTCCGGCCAGTTCACCGCGACGGTCTCCTTCGCGAGGCCGACGATGCCATGGATGTAGAGCGCGTCGGGCGGGGACGCCTGGATCCCGCGGTAGCTCGTCGGGATCTTCGTCGCGCCGTACCACGCGCCGATCGCGAACAGCGCCATGACCCGCGTCATCCACGGCCCGAGCTTCGTGTAGCGCCGCGCGAGCTTCACGAGGAGCACCGCGACCGCCGCCGTCACCGCGAGGTGGAACAGCACCAACGGACGGCCGAGCGGGAGCGTTCCGAAGATCGACTGCCGGAACGACTTCGAGTGGAGCTGCCCGTCGATGCAGAGGTACACGTTCCAGACGGCGTGGAACGCCGCCTCGATCCCGATGACCAACGTGAAGAGGCCGACGAACGCGAAGCTCCCGATGCGCTTCAGGATCCCGCGGCGCCTCGACGCGACGAGCAGGAGGAACGCCCAGATGACGAGGCTCTCGGCGACCCCACCGAGGAACGCGAGCTTGTAGGTCGAGTTGAACTTGAGGATGTCCCGTCCGCGCCGAACGAACTCGGTCCAGACCATCCACGCCATGGGCAGGAACGGGACGAAGAAGCCCACGATCCGCCGGATCCAGCGGGCTCTCTTGCGCGCCTTGCTGCCCCATTTTCGCCGCGTCGGCGCCGCCCCGATCTCGGTCGGCGGCATCGGCTGCATGAGGTCGCTCCCCTCCTCCTCCACGCGCGCCGCCTATTTGTCGCCCGGGAACCCGCCGTGGGCGCGGTTCGCGAGGTCGACGAGATCACCGCACTTCTCCGGGCCGAGGTCCTGCTTCTCGAACGGGTCCGACGCGAGGTCGAAGCAGTGCCACGTCTCGTCGTTCTCGCGGGCCTCGAGCTTCGTGAGGCCCCGCATCATCCCCCAGCTCTTGAACGCGCAGCCCCAGATGCCGCTGCAGTTCGTCATCGCGAGCGCGAGGTTGTCCCGGCCCTCGCTCGGGGGCCGCAGCATGCTGTCGCCGACCATGCTCTTCTTGAACTGCGCGAGCTCGGGCGCGTCCCAGAGCCCCATCATGTCGAGGATCGTGGGCGTGATGTCGGTGTGCCAGAGGGGCTTCGATCGGCGCGCGAGGATCTGCGCGCGCTCCTCGTCCGTGAGGGTGCCGGGTGGCGCGTCGATCCAGCCGGGGACGTGGATCTCCTCGTCGAGGATCGAGCCCGTGTGGCAGAGCTGCCCGTGCTCGCGGAACGCCTCGCCGTGGTCGGACGTGAAGACGATGATCGTGCGGTCGCCGAACGGCTGCGCTCGGATCCACGTCACGATCTCGGCGAGCGCCTTGTCCTGCATGTAGACCGCGTTGCGGTAGTAGTTGTGATAGGGCTCGTTCTGGTCCGGGTCCTTGCTCGGCGCCATCGGCTGGAAGGGCGCGTCGTTCGGATCCACGCGGTAGGGCACGTGCGTGTTGCAGAGGTGCACCACGCCCATGAACGGCTCCTTCATGCGCGGCATCTGCTCCTCGACGCGCTTCATCAAGAGGTCGTCCCACGCGCCGAGATCGATGTCCGCGACCGGGTCGAGGTCGCTCGCGCCCGTCTGGAACGTCGTCGGGAGGCCCTGCACGAAGAGCCGCGAGTTCGCGAACATCATGTGGTGGCTCGTCCAGTACGCGTTGTCCATACCGGCGGCGTGCGCGTAGTCGTAGATCAGCGGCGCGGTGTGGAGCTCCTCCCGCGTGCGAATCGGCTCGAGCCCCGACCAGAGCACGGCGAGCTCGATCGCCGTGGTCGACGTATTGCTGCGGAGCTGCTCGAACGGCATCCGGTTCGGCGCCGCGGCGTTGGTGAACGGCGTCGTCTGGCATTGCTCCGTGGGCGCGGAGCAGTGCGCGTCGTACCGGACGCTCTCGGTCAGGATGAACACCACGTTCCGCTGCATCGGCTGCTTCGGGACGAGCTTCGGCATCGGCGGCGGGTGCCGCTCACCCGGCCGCACCTGGGACTGGTTCCGCTCCCCCGCGAGCGCCTTGAAGAGCCCTCCCATCGCGTGGAAGTAGATGACGTCCGGCGTCGACGCTTGGAGGCGCTGGTACGAGCACGGGATGAAGAACACCGCGACGACGAAGATCGGCGCGAGCAGTCGGGCGACCCAGAGCGTTCGGCGCTTCGGCCGGACCGCGCGCCGCCCCCACCACACCGCGAAGATCCCGAAGACGAACGGCGGGAGCATGGCGCTCAAGAAGTGGGATCCGTCCGCGAAGACCTGTCCGACGGCGCTCGTCATCACGTTCGTGCCGAACAGCGTCGCGTCGAGGTTCAGATAGATCGCGTACTGCTCGTGGAAGTACCGCTGCACGCCCAGCGAGAGCGTCAGCAGGAACACGAGGAACGCCGCGCCGATCCAGCGGGAGGCGCCGCGCCGAGCGCTCGCGACCACGATGAGCGCGGACCAGAGCGCGAGGCTCTCCACCATCGCCACCGCGTAGACGCCGAGGTACTTCGGCGGCATCGCGACGATGCGCGATCCGCGGATCCGAAGGTCGGCGACGATGACGTACACGAGCGGGAGGAAGACGAAGAGCCAGCCAAAGCGCCGGCGGAAGCTGCCGAGCTTGCGCAGCGTCTTCGGCGCGAAGGAGAACCTCCACGAGCGCAGGACGCGCGGCGCGGGGTTCGGGTTGGCGGTGGCACCGCTCTCACTCATCGGATCGGTGCACGTGCTAGTAGGTAAAGCCTCCGAACGCAATTTGGACTAGAGGGCACGCATGTCGGACGTGCTCGAAGCCGGGCCCCTCTCCGAAGAGCTCGAGCGCCTCCTCCTCGCGCGCTTGCGCCAGGAGTACGAGGACGAGAACCATCGCCTCTTCAAGAAGGCGCTCCGGACCCCGGTCCTCTTCCTCTCGGACAACGAGAGCTTCCTGGGCCGCTACATGCCGGCGTTCCAGACGCTCGAGATCTCTCGCAAGCTCGTCCTCACGAAGCCCTGGGGGATCGTCCAGGAGGTGCTCAAGCACGAGATGGCGCACCAATACGTGCACGACGTGCTGCACATCCACGACGAGACGTCCCACGGCCCGGCGTTCCGCCACGTGTGCGAGAAGCGCGGGATCGACCCGCGAGCGACTGGATTGCCCGACGAGTCCGCCCCCGAGGAGGGGCAGGATCGGGTGCTCGAGCGGGTCGCGAAGCTCCTCGCGCTCGCCGAGAGCTCGAGCGAGCACGAGGCGCAGGCCGCGATGAACGCGGCGCAGCGCCTGATGCTGAAGTACAACCTCGACCATGTCTCGGCGAAGACGGCGCGCCGGTACGCGTTCCGTCACCTCGGCACGCCGACGGGCCGCGTGGCCGAATGGGAGCGGTTCATCTCGATGATCCTGCGGGACCATTTCTTCGTCGATCCCATCTGGGTCTCCGTCTACCGGCCCCGCGAAGGGACGCGCGCGAGCGTGCTCGAGGTCTGCGGGACGGACGCGAACCTGGAGATGGCCGCGTACGTCTACGATTTCCTGAGCCACGCCGGCGAACGCCTCTGGCGGGAGCACCAACGGGCCACGCGCACCCGGGGGAACCGGGACCGGCGCGCGTTCATCGCGGGCGTGATGAGCGGGTTCTACGCGAAGCTCAACGAGGAGCGCGCGACCCAGCGCGAGGCGGGCCTCGTCTGGAAGGGGGACGCGGATCTCCAGGTGTTCTTCCGGGCACGGCACCCGAGCATCGTCCACACCCGGTATTCGGGCTCCTCCGCGAACCCCGCCCATCAGCGGGGCCGCGCGGCGGGACAAAAGCTCATCCTTCACAAGCCCGTGACGGCCGGCCCCTCGGGTCGCACCCTTCTCCTGAAGTAGGCGAGAGGCTTCCTCGGAGATTCCGCGGAGGGCCGCGGCAGAATCGAGCGCCTTCGGTGCGCTCATCGAATTGCCAGGCTTGGCCGGGGCGTCTTGATCTAATCTAGGCGCACGATCCGGGATAGCGCGCGCCGGGTCCGGTTTCGTCCGTAGCAGTGAAGCGCGACCCCCGGTCCTCCCTCCCTATGAATTCTCTCTGGCGACCCGCCGTACGATCCTTTGCCAAGACCGACATCGGACGGCATCGCAAAGCGAACGAGGACTCGTTCTTCAAGGACGACAACCTGCGGTTGTTCATCGTCGCTGACGGAATGGGCGGACACGCCGCGGGCGAGATCGCGAGCGGAGAGGCCGTCGACACCGTCTACGGGATGGTGAAGCGCGGCCTCGCGCCGCTCGGCGATCTCTACCAACCGCTCGACGAGGATCGCGGGCGCATGGCGTGCCGCCTGCTCGAGAGCGCGATCCAAGCCGCGACGTACATGGTGTTCGGCATGGCGCAGTTCGAGAAAGACAAGAGCGGGATGGGGACGACCATCAGCTGCGCGATGGTCATCGGGGACTCGCTCGTCACCGGGCAGGTCGGTGACAGCCGGATCTACCGCGTCCGCCAGAACCAGGCCGTGCAGCTCACCGAGGACCACACGCTCATCGCGTGGCAGATGAAGCAGGGCCTCATCTCCGAGGAAGAGGCGAAGAACTCCCCTCATCGGAACGTGATCACGCGCGCCGTCGGGAACCGCGAGTACGTCGAGGTCGACAAGAACATCTACCCCCTCGCGTCCGGGGACAAATACATCCTCTGCTCCGACGGGCTCCACGGGTACCTCCAGCTCGACGAGATCCCCGCGGTCGCGTCGATCGGCGGAGAGATCGCGGTGGAGCAGTTCATCCAGCTCGCGAACAACCGGGGCGGGAAGGACAACATCACCTGCGTCCTCGTGGAAGTCGCCTGACGCACGTGCCTTCATGTCCGCGTCTGCCGAGAGCCTGATCGTCTCGCTTCAGCCTTCGGAGAAGGCGCGGGGCGCGAGCCCGATCAAATCGTTCGAGCGCGTCTTCGCGACGAAGCTCCGCGCGGTGCGATCCCCCACGAGCGCGCTCGTCTTCATCTCGGGCGCGAACGAGCTCGCGGGGGACGTCGCCGCATCCGTCGCCCGGCTCGCGCCGGGGGCGCGCGCGCTCGTCGTCCCGTCGCGGGGCGTGCTGAGCGAGCTTGCGGAGATCGAGGGAGCGGCCGCCGCCTCCGCGCTGATCTGGTCCGGACCGAAGCCGCGCGTCGAGCTCGGCGCGAGCGCGCTCGAAGGCGGCGAGGGGGGAACGCGTCTGCTGTTCCCAGGCTCGTCCATCGGCGCGGCCGATCTCGCGGCCGTTCGCGGCGCGTCGACGATCGGCGGAACGGCGGCGGGCGACACGATCTGGGCGGTCGAGGAGGGCCGCGTCGTCTCCGCGTCCGTGGCGGCGCTCGTGGTGAGCGGGCAAGGCGCGCCGGTCGTGGAGCAGTCCTCATCATGCCGGGTCATCGCCCCGCCGCTCCTCGTGACGCGCTCGAGCAAGCGCGGTGCGGTCCAAGCGCTCCGCGCGTCCGAGGGCGCGCGCGCGTCCGAGCCCGCGGCGATCGTCCAGCGCACACAGGAGCCGAGCGGAGCGTCCGAGATCCTGGAGCTCGATGGGGCGCCCGCGTTGGAGATGCTCTCGAAGACCGTAGGGCGCGTCGGGCAGCCCGGGTTGATCGTCTTTTCGGTGGTGCCCGCGGACGCGCCCGAGCGCTTGCTCTTCCGAACGATCAAGGGCGTCGATCCATCGAAGAAGGCGATCCTCGTCGACGCCGACATCCAAGCGGGAGATCGCCTCGTCCTCGCGTCGCGGGACGCGACGCACGCGAGGACCGATCTCGCGGAGGCGGCGCGGCGCGCCGAGCAGCGCGCGCTGGGCTCGGCACCGCGCTTCGCCCTGTTCGTGAGCTGCGCCGCGCGCGGGCGGAGCCTCTACCGCGAGCCGGACGTGGACGTGAAGATCCTGAAGAAGCGCTTCCCCAAGCTCCCCATCGCGGGGATGCACGCCGGGCTCCAGATCATCCCGTGGGGACCGGACGATCGAAGCGTCGCCCTCCAGCAGATGAGCGGCGTGCTCGGGTTGTTCCGCGCCCCGAGCTGACCTTTGCCATAGGGAACGGCGGGAGCGGCGCGTTTCATCGCATCGATGCCCCGACCTCGCACCGCGCGTCATCCGGTCGCTTCACCTGCCAGGCGAGCGAAGCGCGCCCTCCGCGGCGCCACCGTCGCCATCGCCACCCTGCTCGGGTCGATCGCCGCGGGAGCAGGCGCGGAGGACGCCCGCGCCGATGGATTGACGCTCCGAAGAGCGATCGATCTCTCTCGTGAAAACAACGAGCGTGCGCGCGCCGCCGAGCTCCGCGTCGAAGTCGCGGAGGGTCAGGTGCAGTCCGCGCGCGGAGCCTTCCTGCCGACGTTGACGCTCGGCCTCTCCGGGACGGGCAACGCGCGGTCCGACCGGAACGGCGACAACTTCTCGGGCTCGGGGACGGTGACCCTCCGGCAGCCCCTGCTCAAGCCGAGCGCAATCCCATCGCTGCGCGCGTCGAACTTCAACCTCGACGCCGCGAAGAGCAGCGCAACGGACGATCTGCTCGGCCTCGAGTTCGACACGGCCCGCGCGTTCATCGCCGTGGTCGAGGCGCAGCGCGTGCTCACGGCGGCGAACGCGCGGCTCGAGCGCGCGAACGCGGATCTCGAGGACGTCCAAGCTCGCGTCGACGCGGAGCTCGTGAGTTCGAACGACGCGACGCGCGCGAAGCTCGACGTGAGCTCCGCGAAGCGGGCGGTGACCTCGGGCGAAGCGAAGCTCGGGCAGGCGCGCCTCGCGCTCGCGCTGCTCGTCGGCGCCGAAGTGACGGAGGACGTCGAGGAGGCCTCGACCCTCGTGCACGACGCCGAGGCGTTCATCGGCGTCAGCGCCGACCTCTCGAAGACCGCGATGAGCAACCGACCCGACCTCGCGACGCTCCACAGTCAGACGCTCGCCGCGAAGGCGTCCGCGGACGAGCCGCTCTACCGGATCATCCCGTCGATCGATCTCACGATGCAGTTCCAGGCGAACCCGAACCCCGCGACCGGCACTCCGTGGGACGGCGAGAGCGCGACGTTGTCCCTCACCTGGGTCATCTTCGACGGGGGCATCCGCTACGGCGACAAGCGCTCGCGCGACGCTCAAGCCCAGCAAGCGGAGCTCAACGAGAAGGCGCTGGAGCGCACGATCGACAGCTCCGTGCGGACCGCGCTCGTCGCGGTCGGCGCGGCGCAGGCCAACGTGAAGGAGGCGAAGAACGCGGTCGACATCGCCGCCGCGAACAGCGAGGAAACCGAGATCCTCTACAAAAAAGGGCTCGCGCGGGCCATCGAGCTCACCGACGCGAACGGGAGCCTCTACGACGCAGAGGTCGCGTACGCCGAGGCGCAGCTCGACCTGGCGCAGGCGTACCTCGACGTGAAGCTCGCGCTCGGCCTCGGCGCGGTGGACCGAGCTCCTCGGACCCCGATGGGGACGCCATGACGATGATCGAGAGTCGGCGGGCCGCGCTGCGGCTCCTCGGCGCCGTCACGGCGGCGATCGGCGTGGGCGCGGCGGGCTGCAAGAGCTCGGGCGGGCCGCGGCCCGGGGCGTCCGGAAGCGCGCGCGCGGGCGGCAGGGGCGGCGGCAAGGGCGGGCGCGGCGGAGGTGGCGGGCTCAAGTACGCGGTCGAGGTCTACCCCGTCGAGAAGCGCCGGATGCAGTACAGCGTCGTCGTCCCCGGGACGCTCGAGCCGTTCGAACACGTGCAGGTCACCGCGCGCGTCTCCGGCGCGGTCGATCGCGTCGCCTTCGCGGACGGCCAGAAAGTGAAGAAGGGGGACGTGCTCGTCGTCATCGACTCCGCTCGCTACAAGAGCGCGGTCAACAGCGCGCAGGCCTCGCTCCAGAAGGCCGTCGCGAACCAGAAGGACGCCGAGGCGCAGCTCGCTCGACGGAAGAGCGCGACGGACGCGCACCCGGGCCTGATCCCCGGCGAGGAGATCGCGACCTACGAGACGAAGACGCTCACGACGCGCGCCGACACGGCGCTCGCGCAGGAGGCCCTCAACGCCGCGACGCTCAACCTGCGCGACTCCGAGGTGCGTGCGCCGATGGACGGCGTCGTGCAGACCCGCACGGTGGAGACCGGGCAATACGTCCAAGCGGGGTACCTCATGGCCACGCTCCTCCAGAGCAAGCCGATGCTCCTCAAGTTCGACGTCCAGCCGCTCGATGCCCCGCGCCTCTCCGTGGGCATGGCGGCGACCTTCACGATGCGCGAGACGGATCGCGTCTTCACCGCGAAGATCACGCTGATCGCGGGGGCGGCCGAAGTCGACACCCACATGATCCCGGTCACCGCAGAGGTCGACCCGACGGAGCACGAGTTCTGGCTGCGCCCCGGCTCGTTCTGCGAGGTCACGCTCACGTTCGGCGGGGTTCGCGAGGCGATCGTGATCCCGCGCGACGCGGTGCGCGCGACCGAGCGAGGGTACGTCGTCTACACGGCGGACGCCGGCGTCGCCCACGAGCACGTGGTCACGCTCGGAGCGAACTCGAAGG
This sequence comes from Polyangiaceae bacterium, assembly GCA_046351395.1. GTDB lineage: Bacteria > Myxococcota_A > Polyangia > Polyangiales > Polyangiaceae > CAYYKK01. The sequence continues at coordinate 284,532 of JAXLYP010000002.1, read as the reverse complement.
ATGGCTGGGTGGAGGTCCGCGAGGGTCTGAACGAAGGGGACAAGCTCGTCATCCGCGGGATGGAGCCGCTCATCGAGGGCACCGCGATCGATCAGCAAGACGTGCCTGCGCCCACGAGCAGCGCGTTCCTCCCGAAGGGCGATCCGCCACCCCAGCGCTCCGCGCCGCCCGACGAGCCGACGACCTCACCGAGCGCGTCGCCCGCGAGCTCCTCCGGAGGTGGACCGTGAGCATCACCGACGTCTGCATCAAGAAGCCGGTCCTCGCGTGGATGCTGATGGCGAGCACGATCCTCTTCGGCGTGATCGCCATCAGCCGGGTGGGCGTGAGCCAGTACCCGGACGTCGACTACCCGAACATCACGGTCTCCGTGAGCTGGCCCGGGGCGTCGCCCGCCGCGGTCGAGCGGCAGATCGTCGATCCGATCGAGCAGGCGATCTCGCAGGTCGAAGGCGTCCAGCAGATCACGTCGACCGCTCGCCAGAACAACGCGCGGATCACCGCCGTCTTCGACATCTCACGGGACGTGGACGTCGCGCTCCAGGACATCCAAGCGAAGGTCGCCCAGGCCCAGCGGCAGCTCCCGAAGGACGTCCAGGCGCCGACGATCTCGAAGTCGAACCCGGACGACCAGCCCATCCTCACGATCGGCGTCACCGGGCCGTTCGCGCGTCAGCTCCTCGCGGACGTCGCGCGGTATCAGGTGCAGCAGGATCTCCAGACGATCTCCGGCGTCGGTCAGATCACGCTCGACGGCTACACCGACCGGAACGTCCGCGTGTGGCTCGACCAGAGCAAGATGGCGGAGAAGAACGTCGCCGCGAGCGACGTGATCGGCGCGATCCAGCGCGAGCACGTGGACACGACGGGCGGCCAACTCCAGACCGGCAACCGCCAGATCAACGTCCAGCTCCTCGGCGAGGCGATCGACATCGAGGCGTTCCGCGCGATCGTCGTCCGGCGTGGCACCTCGAACCCCGTGCGGCTCGGGGACGTGGCGCTCGTCGAGGACGGGTTCGCGGACGTGACGAGCATCGCGCACCTGGACGGCGTCCCGGTGCAGGCGCTCGGCGTCCTCAAGCAGCGCGGGAGCAACGCGGTGTCGGTCGCCGAGGCGGTGCGCGAGAAGGTGACGGAGCTCTCGTCGTCTCTACCGGAGGGCATGCGCCTCGTCGTGCTGTCCGACACGACGCGCTTCATCGAGGAGTCCGTGCACGAGATGGAGCTCGAGCTCGGCCTCGCGCTCGTCCTCACCGCGCTCGTCTGTTGGCTCTTCCTCGGCTCGCTCTCGAGCACGCTGAACGTCGTCCTCGCGATCCCCATGTCGCTCTGCGGGACGGTCGCGATCACGTACTTCCTCGGCTACACGCTCAACACGTTCACCCTGCTCGGCCTCTCCCTCGCCGTCGGGCTCGTCGTCGACGACGCGGTCATGGTGATGGAGAACATCTACCGCCACGCCGAGATGGGGAAGGACAAGAAGCGCGCCGCGGCGGACGGGACGAAGGAGATCACGTTCGCGGCGCTCGCGGCGACCGCCGCCGTCATTGCGATCTTCTTGCCGGTCGTCTTCATGAAGGGCGTCATCGGCAAGTTCTTCCTGCAGTTCGGCGTGACGCTGTCGATCGCCGTCGTCCTCTCGTACATCGAGGCGATCACGCTCGCGCCCGCGCGCTGCGCCCAGATCCTCAACGCTTCGCGCGAGAACCGCGGCTTCATCGGGCGCCAGGTCGACAAGGGGTTCGCCGCGCTCGAGCGGTTCTACGAGCGCGTGCTCGGTCGGGCCCTGAAGCGCGCGTGGCTCGTCCTCCTGTTCGCGTCGGGCGTCCTCGGGGCCTCCATCTTCTTGCTGACGCGACTCCCCACGGAGTTCGTCCCCTCCCAAGACCAGGGGCTCTTGCAGGTCCGGCTCCAGACGAGCGCGGGCGCGAGCCTCCAGGCGTCCGAGCCCATCCTGAGCAAGGCGGAGGCGTGGATCATGGCGCAGCCGGAGGTCGCGCAGACCCTCTCCACGCTCAACGGCGCTGGCGGGTTCATCACCATCACGCTGGTCGATCGAGGCAAGCGAAAGACCTCCGCGCAGGAGTTCGGCGCGAAGGTGCGCGCGGAGCTCTCGAAGATCGCGGGGTTGCGCGCCTCCGTGTCGGACCCATCCCAGCAGAGCTTCGGCGCGCAACGCGGGTCGCCGGTCGAGCTCACGGTGCGCGGCGCCGATTGGGATCAGCTGGTCGAGAACTCGCTCGAGCTGAAGGATCAACTCGAGCGGAGCGGCGTCGTGACGGACGTCACGACGGACTACCAGATCGGTGCGCCCGAGCTTCAGATCACGCCCGATCGCCGGCGCGCGACCGACCTCGGCGTCTCGATGGCGGATCTCGGCACCACGATCAGCGCGCTCGTCGGCGGCACCACGCTCGGCAAGTTCGAGTCCGACGGTCGCCTTCTCGACATCCGCGCCCGCCTCCTGAAGTCCCAGCGGTCGCGGCCAGAGGACATCGGGGATCTGCGCGTCCGCTCGAAGACGGGCGAGCTCGTGCCGATGTCGCTCGTCGTCACGCAGACCGAGAAGCCCGTCCTCCAGTCGATCACCCGGATCGACCGAGAGCGCGCCGTCACCATCCGAGCGAACGTCGCGCCGGGCCACTCGCAAGGTGAGGCGATCACCCGCGCGAAGGCGCTCGGCGCCGATCTGCCACTCGGCTACCGCGCCGTCCTCGGCGGCCAGTCGACGCAGCTCGAGGACACGACGTCGAGCCTCACGTTCGCGCTCATCGTGGGCATCGCGGTCGCGTACATGGTCCTCGCGAGCCAGTTCAACTCGTTCCTGCACCCCGTCACGGTGCTCACGATCCTTCCGCTGGCGATCGTGGGCGCGATCCTCGGGCTGATGGTCGTCGGCGCGACGCTCAACATCTTCAGCATGATCGGTCTCCTTCTCCTCATGGGGATCGTGAAGAAGAACTCGATCATGCTCGTCGAGTACGCGAACCAGATCCGCGAACACGAGGACGTGGACGCGGCGACCGCGATGCAGCGAGCGGGACCCATTCGGCTCCGGCCGATCCTGATGACGACGGTCGCGACGATGATGTCCGCGGTGCCGCCGGTGCTCGGCCTCGGGCCGGGCTCCGAGACACGCGGTCCCATGGGCGCCGCGGTCCTCGGCGGGCTGACGGTCTCCACCGTCCTCAGCTTGGTGATCGTGCCCGCGTTCTACGTCGTCACCGACAAGGCTCGGCAGCGAATCCTCCGGCGGCGAACCCCCGCACCGCCCCCCGCGCCGCCCCCTGCGATGGCCCCGACCGCACCAACCCCAGCGGAGTGAGCGATGACCGACCGATCCACCCGCTATGCTCCCAGCGCACGTGACGGAACGGCGAACGCCCCTGCCGGAGGACACCGCGTCGTTCGTGGGGACGCTGCGCGCGAGCACCCCGCGACTCTTCCGAGTCGCGCTGCGGCTCCTCGGGCGCCGCGCCGAGGCGGAGGACGCCGTCCAGGAAGGGGCGTTGAAGGCATTCGACGCCATCGCGTCCGGCCGGTACGACGATCGACTCGCGATGGAGAGCTGGCTCGTCGCGATCGTCTCGCGGGTCGCGATCGACATGCTGCGCCGGCGCAAGGTGCGCGGCGAGGCGGACGCGGCGATCGACCCGGAGAGCGTGCGCTGGGACACGGCGACGGACGATCAGGTCGGAGCGGCGATCGAGATCGGCCGCTGGCTCGCGGCGCTCCCGATCGATCAGCGCGCGGCGGTGGTGCTGAAATACTTCGAGGGAATGACGAGCCGCGAGGCCGCCGAGGTGCTCGGCGTGAGCGAGGGCGCCGTCGAGCAGCGCCTCCTTCGGGCGCGCGCCAAACTCATGGGAAAGGACCGCGACGATGACGCCGGATGAGCTGGAGTTCGAGGCACGGATGGCGAGGCTCGCGGCGTCGACCGAGGACGTCCGCGCGCCGTCGGGGCTGGAGGGTCGGATCCTGCGCGCGCTTTCGGCGCGCGGCGCGCAGCTCTCGCGGGAGCGACGCTGGGACATGGCGTGGCGCTCGGCCCGGGGCGGCGCGGGGCTGGCCCTGGTGGCCGCGGTGGTGTCGATCGTGTTCGCGCTCCTCGGCGATCGACACCTCGCGAACAACATCGCGAGCTTCGGAGAGGATCGGATCGGCGTCGGAGGAGAGCCATGACGAGCGCCTCCATTCACCCAGCCGACGAGCTCGCGGTGCCCTCGGTGCGCACGCGCTCGGGCCTCAAATGGAAGGTCATCGCGGCGTTCGTCGCCGTGTTCGTCCTCGGCGCGGCGACGGGCGCGGCCGTGGGTCACGTGGTCGAGGTCCGGCGCGCGCTCGACGTGTTCGACGCCGCGCGGAGAGGTTCTCGACACGGCACGTTCCTCTGGTCGCTCGATCGAAAGCTCGGGCTCTCTGCGGACCAGCGGAGCGCGATCGAGGCGATCCTGAAGAGCTACGACGGCCGGATGGACGACGCGATGGCGCCCGTCGAAGAGAGCGTCCGCGAGGTGCGTCGGGCGATGCGAGTCGAGGTCCGCGAGAAGCTACGGCGAGAACAGCAGGCCGATTTCGACCAGCTCATGGCCGAGTGGGACGCGGCGCGCGGGCGCCGCTGACTCGCGTCAGACGTCGGGGTCGCCGGAACCGGACGCCTTCGCGGTCGCGCCCCGAGCCGCGCGGCGATCCATCGCGTCGCGCACCGCCGACAACAGCGCCTTCTCGTCGAACGGCTTCGAGAGGAACGCGAACCCGTCGCGCCCGGCCGAGACGGGCGCCTCACGGATATGCCCGGAGACGAGCAGCACCTCGAGCCAAGGCGCGCGTTCCCGGAGACGCATCGCCACGGTGGGCCCGCTCATCCCGGGCATCACCACGTCGGTGACGAGGACGTCGATGCGCGCGAGCACGTCTCCGGGGATCTTCGCGGCGGCTTCCGCGGAGAGCGGCGCGACGACCTGATAGCCGTTCGCCTCGAGGACCAGCCGCGTGACGTCCCGGACGGCGACGTCGTCCTCCACGACGAGGAGTGTTCCTCGGTGCGCCTCACGGCTCGACGGCGCGGCGCTCGGCTTGCGCGACTCGAGACGCCCGACCGCCTCCGGGAAGATCGCGCGCACCGTCGTCCCAAGCCCGACCTCGGTGTCGATCTCCACGAGCCCACCGCTCTGGCGCACGATGCCGTGCACCGTGGCGAGGCCGAGCCCCGTGCCCTTCCCGATCTCCTTGGTCGTGAAGAACGGCTCGAACGCGTGCTTCAGCGTCTCGTCGTTCATGCCCGTCCCGCGGTCGCGCACCTCGAGGACGACGTGCCGTCCGACCTCCAGCTCGTCCCGCTTGATCGTCACGTCGAGGGGGCGCGTGCGGATGGTGATGGATCCTCCGTCGGGCATCGCGTCCCCCGCGTTCATCACCAGGTTCACGAGCACCCGCTCGATCTCGACCGGGTCCGCGCGCACGGTCCCGATGTCGAGGGAGAGCGCGAGCTCGAGCGTCGTGTGCTCGGCCAGGAGCCGGCGGAGGAGCGGCGCCATCCCTTCGACCAGGCCGTTCAGATCGACGGTGCGCGGCGCGAGCTCCTGCTTTCTGCCGAAGGCGAGCAGCTGACGGGTGAGCATCGCGGCCTTGCGCGCGGCGTCCCCGATCTCGCCGATACGCTCACGGATCTTCGTGATCGCAGCTTCACTCGCGCCCGTGAGGTCCGCGCCGTGTCGCGGGGAGAGGAGCAAGTCCACGTTCCCCTGGACGATCGTGAGGAGGTTGTTGAAGTCGTGGGCGAGTCCCCCCGCGAGCCGTCCCAGGCCTTCGAGGCGCTGCGCCTCGTGGAGCTCCGCGACGAGCTTGATGCGCTCGGCCTCGGCCTTCTTGATCTCCGTGATGAACGAGACGATCCCCGCGACGCCCGCGACGCGGCCCTCGCGCCACACCGGTCCGAGGTTCGTGACGTACGTGTTCGGATCGACGCCGTCGAGGCCCTTCACCTCGTACTGCTGCATCTCGCCGTGCTCGAGCACACGGCGGAGCTTTTCCCGCACCATGTCGTGATCCCGCGGGTTCAGCCACGTGAACACGGACTCGCCGACGATCGACGTCGTGTCGACCATCTCCTCGACGTCGGCGATCGTCCGGTTCATGAACGTGATGCGCCCCTCGGGATCGAGCGTAAAGATGAGGTTCGGGGCGTTCGCCATGATCGCGGACAGCTTCGCCTCCGAGTCGCGGAGCGTCCGCGCGATCTCCATCTGGTTCGTCACGTCGACGAACGCGACGATCGCTCCGGTGGTGACGCCAGTGGCGGCGTCTTTCATGGGCACGGCGCGGAACACGCACCAGCAAGTCGACCCGTCTCGCAGCCGAATGCCGATGGTCTGTGCCGACTGCGGCTGCCCCGTGGTCAGCGCCTTCGTGACGGGGTAGTCGTCGGGGGCGCAGGGAGAGCCGTCCTCGTTGAAGGTCTGACTCGCGTACTCCGTGGTGTAGGTGTCGGTGATCTCGTCGTGGGTCAGGCCCAGGATTCGAAGGGCCTCGGCGTTGGCGACCTGGATCCTCCCCGAGGACAGCACGTGCACCACGCCGACCGGCACGGCCGCGAGGATGCCGCGTCGGAGCGCTTCGCTCTCTTCCAGCTCCCGTGAGAGGTTCCGTTCTTCTTCCAACGCTCGACGCGGGGGGGTTTGGTCGAGATCCCGCCTCGTGCCGAGGGTCGCCGAATCGACCCAGCCGCGCAAGCGACGAGACGAGGCCGCCCTCGAACCGCTCCTGGGGCCGGCCCAAGAACCCCGACCGACGGCGGGTTCGAAGCTACGCTCGGAGAACGGGGGCGGGGCGGGCGGAACAAACCCCTCCGAGCCGTGTCACAGTTGACCTCGCCACGGGTACATACGCACGAATGGGGTCGCCCCCGGGCGGTCCCGAACCGCCCCCCAACGCCCCTGAAAAGGGGCGTGAAAAAGGGCGGCAGAATCCTGACCTCCAAGGCGTACTAGGAAAACCATGAGTGTCGGAAAGCTCTCTTTCGGTCGGGCCGCGGTCGTCGCCAACCTCGCTGTCTGCGTGAGCGTCGCCGCGGTGGGCCTCGCGGCGAGCGGCTGCTCGGGCGCCGCGTCCAAGCCGCGCCTCCCGAGCGCGCTCGTGGCACCGAAGCTGAAGCAGGATCACCACGCGTGGCTGGACGCGCTCGCGAGCGACGGGCCGGAGAACAGCCAGGAGCAGGACCGGGCCCAGATCCGCAGGATCCGCGGCATCTCCGCGATCCTCTCGGAGCCGGCCCCCGACCAGAAGATCCAGATCAACACCTACCGCGGGCAAATCCCGGCGGCGCCGCGGTCGGAGGTGAGCAAGTCGGTCGCGATCAACTACGAGTCGATCCCCCTCATGGAGGAGAAGACGCCGACGAGCTCGTCACTCGGCGCGGAGTTCAAGCTCGTTCGCCAAGATCAGACGCCGAAGTGCCCCGCGGGCATGGAGCCTCGTCGGAAGGTCACCTGGCAGCTCAAATCGAGCTGGACCTCGCCGATGGTCGCGAAGATCGACTCCTTCGTCCTCCCGTCCCTGAAGCTCGGAAACGGGCAGTACGAGGATCCCCAGCAGACGCTCGAGACGCTCCGCGAGTACGTCGGGGACGCCGAGTGGGGCGGCTTCACGACGTCGACGGCCACGAAGGACGCGATCGACTACTCCCGCTTCTCGGGATCGTTCGACCGGCTGAGCGCGAAGGCCAAGACCATGGGCAGCGTGCACGCGCCCGCGCTCGTCAGCGACACGCTCTATGCGTTCCGGCGGTGCGTCTCGGGGTGCAACGCTCCGCTCACGTCCGATCAGCGCGTCGAGGAGGTGACCCTCATCGGCCCGCCCGCCCTCTGGCTCGGCTCGAGCGGAGCGCTCGCCGAACAGAAGCTCCAGCCGGATCAAGCGTTCACGATCGTGAAGTCCCTCGTTCGTCCGGGCGGTTCGGCCTCGCTCCAGCTGATGACGTGGGACGACGGCGTGCGCCAGTTCCACGGGGGCGCGCCGAGCGCGAACCCCGGCCAACAGCTCGTCGGCAAGAAGGTGCAGGACTACACGCTCGACATCGTCTGGCAGTCCTCGTCCACGCCCGACGTGACCCTCTACATCAACGAGTCCGACGCGACGGCGGAGCAGCTCGCGCCGTACTCCCCGTACAACTATTACGGCGGCGGGTACGGCGGGTACGGCGAGTATCAGCAGCCCGATTGCTACCCGAGCTACAACGAGCGCGGGTACGATCTCTACTGAGCCAAGTTCGTCCGGACGGCTCAATCTGAGCCACGCCACGCCGTCGATTTTCGCGAACTAGCGCAAGTTCTCAGGCGGCACACAGGGTGCAAAGGAGGAGGTCATGAACTCCTTGGCACATCGTGGGTTGAGCTTCGTGCTTTCGCTGGGCGCGCTCGCGGCCGCAGTCGGGGGCTGTGACGTCGGCGAGACGACGGGGACCGCCATCGCGGGCCAGTCGTGCGCGGTGCTCGGGGACGAGGACGACTGCGCCGACGGGACGGGCGCCGCGACGTGCCAGAAAGGGGCGGACGACAAGCTCGTCTGGTCCGCTTGCATCAAGGGGGAGTGCGGAGCGAACGACCTGGAGTCGTGCGGAGCGAACGGGATGCGGCACTGCATCGTGGACGCGGAGGGCGTCGGGTCCTGGTCCGGCTGTGAGGACACATCCGCCGCGTCGACCCCCATCGTCCTCGCGTTCGGGGGCGAGGCGGTGACCTATGCGCAGATGGGCCCGTCGAGCGCCGCGTTCGCGCTCGACGCGGAGCAGAGCGTGGTCACCGACTGGCCGACCAGCGCGACGCCATGGCTCGCGCTCGACCGGGATCACGACGGCGTCATCGACGACGGTGGGGAGCTCTTCGGATCGGCCACGCGGCTGTCCACGGGCGACCTCGCGCCAAACGGATTCGTCGCGCTCGCAGCGCTCGATGACGACGGAGACGGCCGCATTACCCCGCGCGACGCGGCGTTCGCGGATCTCGTCGCGTGGGCGGACGCCGACGGCGATCGGGTGAGCACGGCGCGCGAGCTCACCCGCATCATCGACCTCGGCGTCGAGTCGCTCGACGCGCGCTACGTGATCCAGCGGTCGTGCGACGGCCGCGGAAACTGCGAGATCGAGCGCGCCGAGTTCACGTGGCGGAGCGCGTCCGGCGAGCTCCGCTCCGGAGCCGCGGTGGACGTGCACCTCGCGCATCAGCGCTGAACCTCGCGCGCGGGCGAGGAAGCTCGCGGGAACCTCCCGACCCGAGACGCGCGTCGCTCGGAGCGCCGGTCAGGAGGCGAGGCGCTTCGACTCGTTGGGGAACAGTCTCGGGACGGCGCGCGGCGGGGTGCGCCGCTGCTTCGTCGCGTAGAGGCGAGCGCCGTCCAGGATGGCCTCGCAGAGCATCCCGAAATCGTAGCCCGCGGAGGCCGCGATCTTCGGCAGAAGGCTCGTCTCCGTCATCCCGGGGAGCGTGTTCACCTCGAGGACGTACTCGTTCTCGGTCGGAGTGACGAGAAGGTCCACGCGACAGGGGCCGGTGCAGCCGAGGGCGCGCGCGGCGCGATCCGCGAGGTTCAGCACGCCGCGATAGCGCGTGGGCGAGAGGCGCGCGGGCATGAAGTACTCGGTCATGCCGGGCGTGTACTTCGCTTCGTAGTCGTAGATCCCGTTCTTCGGTGCGATCTCGATCGCGCCGAGCGCCCGGCCGTTGAGGATGCCGACGTTCACCTCGAGCCCCGTGATGAACCGCTCGACGAGCACGGTGTCATCGAGCTCGAGCGCCTCGAGGATCGCGGCCGTGAGCTCCGCGTGCCCGGACGCTTTGCGGACGCCGAGGCTCGACCCTTCCCCGCGCGGCTTGACGATCACCGGGAACCCGAACGAACCGTGGATCGTCTCGAGGTCGGCGAGGTCGTCGTCCGCGCTGACCGTGTAGTACGGAGGCGTCGCCACGTTGTGCAGGCGGAAGAGCTCCTTCGCCTTCAGCTTGTCCATCGCGAGCGCGCTCGAGAGCACGCTCGACCCCGTGTACGGGATCTTCTCGAGCTCGAGGAGGCCCTGGATGCAGCCGTCCTCGCCATGGCGCCCGTGGAGCGCGAGGAACGCGACGTCGATGTGCGCGCCCCGAATCTCGGTGCCGACGGTGCACGGGTTCTCCCCGAGGACGACCCGCTGGACGACGTGTCCACGAGACTCGAGCGCGCGCGCGACGGCCTCGCCCGAGCGCAGAGACACCTCTCGCTCCCCCGAGGACCCGCCCATGATCACGCCGACTCGCTTACCGGACCTTCGTTCCATATGTGGCGATCTCCTCGCAAACTGCAGGCCGAGCCGCGCCGAGCACCGCTCGCGGCGCAACTCGGCCTCGCGTGCGATCCATCCGCACGTCTTCATCGTCCGCGGCGTGTCCCGTGCGCCACCCACCGTGGTGGCCGACACCGCGAAGCGGTCTCGGAGCTAACAAGAACGCGCGCTCCGGTCAACTTTTGCGCCGGGCTTCGTCGACGCGGAAGAGATCGACGCATGAGCGCTCGTGGACAGGTCGACACAGCATCGCCGAAGGCCGGTGCTCGAAAGGGACGCTACGCGGCGCGGGCGGGGGACCGTCCCGGGCGTCAGATCTTCGCAGGGACGGGGACGGGCTCGTTCTGGGGTGCGTCGAGCGGGGGGTCGACGAACGGCTCGGGCGTCGCCGCGTCCTCGACGAAGCGGGGGATGCCCTGCTCGTCGATCCGGACCTTCCAATAGCGGTGCGCCACGACGCCGGTGGGGTCGAGATCGAGCTCGAGGAGCGCGCCATTGTGCGTGCCGCGCGCCGCCATCCCCGTGAACACGAAGTTGCCGAGCCCGTAGGCGATGAGCTTGCCCTGGTAGGTCTCCTCGGGCTGGACGACGTGCGCGTGCGCGCCCACCACGCACTCGGCGCCCGCGTCGATGATCGCGCGGCCGATCGTGCGTTGGCTCTCCGTGACGCGGGAGTGGAAGTCGTCCCCCCAGTGGAGGAACGCGATGACGAGCGGCGCCTTATCCTTCGCGCGCTTCACGAGCGCGACGGCCTCCGTACGCTTCACGTTGTAGATGCCGACGATCGCGACCCGGAGCGGGCCGACGTCCCGGACGAGGATGGGATCGTGACCGCCGAGCATGTCGCCGCTCACCGCGAGCCCCGCTCCCCGGAGGCGCGAGAGCGCGTCGTCGTAGGCGGAGAGGCCGAGATCGTTCTGGTGGTTGTTCGCGACGTTCACCACGTCGAACCCCGCGTCGACGAGGAGCTGCGGGGTCTTCAGGGAGCCGCGGAGCGGGAACTTGCGCGTCCGCGTCCCCCCCGGCGACACGACGCACTCGAGGTTGCCGACCATCAAGTCGTACGCGCGAAGCCGCTCGGCGACGTGCTGGAGCGGGTATCCCGGCTCGATCGGGGGGTCCGCCTTGGCATCCCCGTCGAGGTAGTTCTGGACGTGGAGCGACGTCGAGATGTCACCGACGAACGCGAGGGTCTGCACCGACTTCGGCGGCTGCGCCGAGGAAGGCGGCGCTGGCGTGGCACTGACGACCTCGGGTTCAGCCGCAGAGACGAGCGGGGCGGGCGCGGCTTCGCGCGCGAGCGCGCTCGCCGAGCGCGGATCGCTCGAGGTGCCCGAGGGCTTCGAGCACGCGACGAGCGCGAGCAGCAAGGGAGCGATCCAGCGCGTCATTTCCGTGGGGTCGCCGATGGCGCTGCTGGCGGCGGCTGGGTCGAGCTCGTGAGCTCGCACGTCCGCGGGTCCCGGAACTCCGTGCCGAGCCCGAAAGTGAGCTGCGCGGCGCCGCGCTCCTTGCCGAACCGCGCGGTCAGGTAGGAGTCGAGGGCGGAGCTCGGAAAGCTCACGGTCGGCGCGGGCAGCTCGACCCCTTCGAGGCAGATCCGCTGCTCGGACCACCGCACGCGCAGGGTCGACGGGCCTTGGAGATCGGGCCCCGCGTCCGACGCGATCCACGCGCTCGGCAAGACGATCACGGCGCGAAACCCCTCCCCTTTCGCGCACTCCGGAGCCTCCGCGGGGCGGAGGCTCGACCAGGGCGCGAGCGCGACCGGCAGCGCCCCCTCCTGGAGCAGGAGCGCGGGGTGGAGCGCCGTCGGCGGGTCCGAGGAAGGGAGGCGGAGCACGGCGAGCGCGCCGCTCGCGTCCACGCCGAGGGCATCGATGGCCATCGTCTCGAGCGGTGGCGGCAGCGTGAACAAGCGCTGGACGCTCGAGGTCGAGAGGCGGAGCACGGTCTCCCCATCGACGTCGTTCGTGAGGATCGCGAGCTCGTCCGGCTTCGTCTCGGCCACGGACCAGGGCGGGCTGATCGGTCCGGCCATCGGCGTCGCCTTCGATCCGCGTGCCCAGACGGCGGGGGACGTCGGGGACCAGAGCAAGAGGCCGCCCGCTTCGGACGCGATCGGCATCGCGGTGATGTCATCGCTGCTCGTCGTCAGATCGAGCGTGCCGAACCCCGAAGCGGCGGCGCGTACGGTGAGCGCGTCCAGGCTGACCGTGGCCTTCTGCCGCGTCGCCTTCGGATCGAAGGGCTCGGCCCACACCAGGATCCGATCGAACTTCGCGGGGATGTTCGCCGTCAACACGACACCGTCGACCATCGGGACGGTCCCACGGAGCATGCCCCGGAGGCTGTTGCTCTCCATGGCGCCATTCTGCGGCGCACCGAACCGGCGACTGATCGGCGCGACGAAGGAGGACTCGTCGTTCGTCAGCCGGAACGCGGACGCGCCGAAGTCGAACATCGCGTTGTTCTCGGGTGAGGGGAGCTCGACCCGCGTCGGCGCTCCCGCAGCCTTGCAGACGAGCATCGGTGGCGCGGGGGGCGCGGCTTGAGCCGTCGTGGGGATCACCTCGTCGGGCACCGGATCTCCGGCCTTCGGAGTGGTTTTGTTCCAGCCGAGCCGGATCCAAGGCCCGAGGGAGCAGCCGACCTCCGAACAGCGGTTCACGCTCGTGTTGCTGGGAGCTCGCGCGACCTCGGCGTACGACTCACCCCAGTCGGTCGACACGAAGAGCGCGCGAGCGGCCGACGTGGCGAGCGAGAACCGTCCCGCGTGAGCGGACGAGGAGAACGCGTACGCGGCGTGCTCGATCGCCGTGCCGCCGCTCGTGATGTGCACGCCTCGCCCCTTGGCGTCGAAGCCTCGGATCGAACCTTGCGCGTCCACCGCGAAGCGATCGTCGAGGACGGCGGGAGACTCCTTCGCGTCGAACAGCTGCTCGAGCTCGCTCGTTCGAGCGCGATCGAGGTGCGTGCGCGCCCCGGTCGCAGCGTCCAGGATCCCGCCGTCGTCGCCGCCGAGCAGCATGATGGGGCCCCAGGCGCTCGGGATCCACGTGAGGAGCTTCACGCCCTCCTTCGACGCCGGGTCGGAGAGCTCGGCGTGCCGGTCGAACTCGGTCCACTTCGCGGGGGAGCTCTTGCCCGAGTCGCGCACGCACGCGATCCCTGGCTTCGCGGTGCGCCCCGTACAGACGCTCGAGAAGAGGAGCGCGTCGTCCGCGCCCCGGACGAAGCCGCCCCGCGTGTTGAACGTCCGCTCGTGGGTGATCTTGCCGCCGATGGGACCGGAGAACACGACCGCGTCTTCGTCCTTCGCGCAAAGGACCAAGATCTCCGAGGCGAGCCGCGTCGTCTCGCATTCCATGTGCGCGGGCAGGACGCCGCGCTCCGTCTCGACCACGGCGCCGCTCGCGAGATCCGCCGTGTAGATGGTGCCCGCGATGCCGGCGATCGCCTTCGTCGGCGTCCCCTCGCCGTCCACCTCGAGCGCGGCGCCGCGCGCGACCACGTCGTCGAAGAGGAGCTCGAGGCGCTTCTTCTCCGGGGTGCGTCGGCTCGCGTTGATCTCCACGACGCCGGACCCGTCGACGCGGAGCGTCCGCGCGCTCTCGAAGAAGTACACGCCGTCCTCGCGCCCCTCGATGTCGTTCGGCGCGTCGATGTGCGCCGCGACCGGGCCCGGGACCGGGGGCCCGAGGACCCTCGACCAGGTCTTGCCGCCGTCCGTCGTCGAGAGCTCGAGCCCACCCGCGACGATGACGCCGCCGAGCCCGTTCTTGGAGCGCGCCGCGAGGATCGCGCCCGCCGGGTTCGGCGGCTCCTCGCGAAAATCGGGGAGCGAGAGGGCGAGCGTCGGCCCGCTCGAGAGGAGCACGAGCGCCTGGCTCGGGCCGAACGTCACCGAGACCGCGCGCGCGCCGGGGTTCGAAACGCGCGTGAGGATGCCGAGGAACGAGGGCGCGCGGAACAGCGCTTCACCCGCGAAGAAGACGCCGCCACCCGCGTCCTTGGGGACCTCGACCACGTCGCCGAGGTCGTAGGGGCTGTCGGCGCGGCCGATGAGCCGGCCTCCCGCGTCGACTTCGAAGCGCGCGTGGTCGTGGAGGATGCCGTAGTGATCACCGATCGCGATCCCCCGCTCTCGAGCGCGGTGGGAGAGGACGAACTCGGGCTGAGGCTCCACGACGCGCGAGGGCGGGACCTCCACGACGCTCGGCGCCGGCGGCTTCGGCGGCGGCCCGGCCGGCCCGCCGCACCCGACGAGGAGCGACGGCGCGAGCGCGATGCAACGAGCTCCGAGGGCGATGCCGCGGTTCACGGGCTCGATGCCAAGTAGGAAGCCCACCACTCCGCGGCGAGCGAGCGATCTTCGAGGGTGTCGATCTCCATGTATCCGCCCGGTGTGTCGGCGTGCCGCAGCTCGACGCCCGCCTCGAGCATGCGCGCGAGGAGATCGATCAGGTACGCCTTCTCGAAGGTGCGCCCCTCCCGGAAGACCTTCCCGGCGAACGCCGCCTGCGCTTCGTCGAACGCCTCGACGAGTCGAGCGGCTCCGCGCGGGGTCGCCTTGAGGACGCCGATGAACTCGCCGCTCGCCTCTTCGCTCGGGATGTGCCGCGACAGGCGCGTGACGCGCGGGCCGTCGAACACGAGCTTCTCGGCGTCCGTCTCGGGGTGTTGCGAGCGCTTCTCGTAGCGGCGGCGCCACGCCGTGTCGCAGCCGAGCACGAGGTCACCCTCGCCGTCGCGGACGGCCTTCGCGATCGCGGGCGAGTAGACGATGTCCGCGTACGTGGAGACGAACCCGCCCGTGAGGTGACTCCGCGCAGTGAGGAGCGACAGGAGGATGTTGTTGTTCGCCCAGTCGGTGTTCTCGACGTACGTGAGATCGGGGTGCGCCGCCTTCACGACCTCCGCGCGGTAGCCGCAGATGAACACGATGTCTTTGCGCGCGAAGCCCGCGAACGCGAGCGCGTCGAGGATCTGATCGAGCATCGTCCGACCGACGACCTCCACCATCGTCTTCGGGACGTCTTCGGTGAGGTGGCCGAGCCGGCTGCCACGCCCAGCGCCGATGATGATCGCCTTCATGTGAGCGGCGCAGTGTACTCCGAAGGGGCGCCCTTGACAGGGCTGAGGCTTCTCGGACTACTCCGCGAACATGAAGGCTTCGACACTCACGACCGCTTGCGTGCTGATCGCGTCCACCTGGTTCGGCTGTGGGGACTCCAGCGGGACGTCCACCACCGGCTCCGCCGCGACGAAGGACTCGTCCGCGCCGAAGGGGACGACGTCCGCCCCCGGCCCCGGCGCTTCGAGCGCGTCGAAGCCAGCGCCACCGCCGACGAGCGCCCCCGTCTCCGGGACGTCGGCGAGCGCCGCGTCTCCGAGCGCGAGCGCCGGGCCTTCGACCGCACCCAGCGCGAACACCCCGAGCAGCGGAGGAGGACTCGCGGACCTGTTCAAGGACGCGCCCGCAGAGGGGACGAACCGCCCACTCTTCCATCAGAACGTCGCGTGCGGCGTGATCGTGATCGTGCCCAAGGAGTTCGGCGAGGGCAGCGGCGTCTATGGCGAGGGCTACTCGACCGGGTCGAGCGAGAACGGCGCCGCGAAGAGCCGCGTCGGCTTCACGGTCGAGCAGCTCCCCGGGATCGACGAGACGGTCCCGAAGCTCAACGACACGCAGCTCAAGCAGCTCTGCTACTCCAACGGCCAGGTCGACAACGTCCAATGGGAGCCGTCCGCCGACGTGAAGCTCGGCCCGGACGCGGTCCCCGCGATCGTGTGGAAGGGCAAAGGCACGATGGCCGGCGGGAAAGGCGACTGGGGCGCGTACGCCGTGAGCGCCGTGTTCCAGAAGAACAAGCGGGTCGCCGGCTGCGGCGGCTGGACGCTCGACAAGCCCGAGCTCGAGAAGCCCGTCCTGCAGACCCTTCGCACGCTCCGGATCGGCGTCGGAATGAAGACCGATCCAGGCAACGGGAACTAGGTCTCGCCGAACGCGTCCGAGCTCTTTGTTCGATTCAACCGCGGCTCCGTCCGCGGAATTCCCGAGCGCGCCGAAGGCGCTCGATTCAACCGCGGCTCCGTCCGCGGAATTCCCCGCCCGCCCCTTCGGGGCGTCGTGGACAAAACCTCCTCAATCAGCGCGCGCGATCGCGCGCGCTGATTTGGAACATCGTCAGTGCGTGGTGCGCGCGGGATCGCGGCCCGCGCCGTTGGGCTTGAACGTGTGCTCGGGCGCGGGGAACGATCGGTCGCGGACCTCGGACACGTAGCTCTGCGTGGCCTCGACGATGAGCTCGCCAACCTCCGCGAACCGCTTCGCGAACTTCGGCGTGAACTCCCGGTACATGCCGAGGAGGTCGTAGCAGACGAGGACCTGCCCATCACAGCCGACGCCGGCGCCGATCCCGATCGTCGGGATGGAGACGGCCTCCGTGATGCTCTGCGCGAGGTCCGGGGGGATCGCCTCGAGGACGATCGCGTACGCACCCGCTTCCTCGAGAGCGCGCGCGTCGCGCAGCACGCGCTCCGCCGCGTCCTCACCCTTGCCCTGGACCTTGAATCCGCCCATCGCGTGGACCGATTGGGGCGTGAGCCCGACGTGTCCCATGACGGGGATGCCCGCGGCGACGACGCGGTAGACATGCTCCGCGACCTCCTCTCCGCCCTCGAGCTTCACGCTCTCGAATGCGCCCTCCTTCATCATCTTGCCGGCGTTCTCGAGGGCTCGCTCCGCAGAGACCTGAAAGCTCATGAACGGCATGTCGCCGACGACGTGCGCCCTCTTCGCGCCCTTCGCGACGGCGCGCCCGTGGTAGCAAATCTCTTCGACGGTGACGGGCAAGGTCGTCGCGTTCCCTTGCACCACCATGCCGAGCGAGTCGCCGACGAGGAGCACGTCCGCGCCGCCCTCGTCCAGCAGCCGAGCCATCGTGTAGTCGTACGCGGTGACCATCGCTATCGGCTGACCGCCCTTGCGGGAGCGGATCATCGGAACGGTCACCTTCGGGCCGAGGCCCGCGCTTGCGCCCTTCGGCGCACCATTCGGTCCGTACATTTTCCTCCAGGTCGCGGCCGCGCACGTGCGGTCCACGCCTGACCTGTGATCTAGGACCGAATCCTCGAGGAGACAAGTAAGCTCTCCGCGATGCGTGGATGGCGCGCCTTGGCGGTCTTGTCGGTCGCGGTCGCGACCGGCTGCGGAGATCCGCCGGCGCCGCGAGCTTCCGGTTCGGGAGCGCCGAGCGCGCCGACGGCGGTCCCCTCGGAGAGCGCCTCGAGTGCTTCTGCTCTGGGTTCAACGAGCGCCTCGCCAGGACGCGGCGCGGCGGCCGAGCGGTGGGGAGGCGTCGTCCTCGTGGGGGGATCCCCGGTTCAGCTCGAGGTGAAGATCACGAGCCCGACCGAAGCTTTCCTCTCCATCCCAGCAGCGAAGGTCGTCGATCAGCCCGTCCTCGACCTCGAGTACAGCACCACTCGCCTCGCGTTCCGCGTCGCCCCGCCTCAGTTGCCGCCGGGGGCGCGTCCCCGCTTCGATCTCACACGCGGGCCCGACGGGACCGCGAGAGGCACGCTCGTCGATCCCGGGGGGACGACGCCGGTCCGGCTCCACCTCCTCCGGGACGGCGAGCACGCGGGCGACCGACCGCAGACGCCCAAGCCTCCCTACCCGTACGACGAGCGCGCGGCCGAGTTCGAGAGCAAGGGTGGGACGCGCCTCGCCGGCACGCTCACGCTGCCGAAGAGCGGCGGCCCACATCCGGCGATCGTGCTCATCAGCGGGACGGGGCCCCAGGATCGCGACGAGACGCTGTACGAGCACCGGCCATTCCGCGTCCTCGCCGATCACCTCACGCGCGCCGGCGTCGCGGTGCTTCGTTTGGACGATCGCGGCGTCGGAGGCTCTCAGGGCGACTCGACCACCGCGACGGAGGACGACAAGGCCGCGGACGCGCTCGCCGCGATGGCTTGGCTCTCGACCCAGCCGGGCATCGACGCGAAGCGCATCGGCCTGCTCGGCCACAGCGAGGGCGGTGTGCTCGCGGCGATGGCGGCGAGCCGAGCGAACGAGCCGAGCGCAGCGTTCGTCGTGCTGTTCGCGTCGCCCGGCGTGCCCGCGAGCGACCTCCTCCGAACCCAGATGCGGCTCAAGCTCGAGGCCGCGGGCGCGACGAAGGATCAGCTCGACATCAGCATGAAGGCGCAGAACGACGCGATCGACGCCGTCCTGCGGGACGCGAGCGACGCGGACCTCGAGCGGATCGTCACGGCCCAGATCGACGGGCTGCTCGCCAAGCTGCCAGAGGAGGAGCGGAAGCGCGTGAGCCCCGCCGAGCGCGAAGGCCGGATCAAGGCGGGGCTCGCTCAGATCACCGCGCCGTCGATGAAGGCGTTCATCAAGTCGACGCCGTCGACCTACCTCGAGAAGCTCACTTGCCCGGTGCTCGCGATCGGCGGAACGAAGGACCTTCAGGTGCCCGCCACCGAGAACCTCGCGGCCATCGACGCGGCGCTGAAGAAGGCGGGCAACCGGGACGTCACCACGCAGTCGTTCGACGGACTGAACCACCTGTTCCAGCGCGCCGACCTCGGCACGATGGAAGAGTGGGCGACGATCGACGAGACGCTCGATCCGCGCGTGCTCGAGGCGCTCACCGGGTGGTTGACGTCGAGGACGGGGCTCGTGAAGTGACGCGCGGCGCGGGGCTCGCGGTCGCGCTCGCGCTCGCGCTCGCGCTCGTCGGCTGCAGTGCACCTGCTCCCCCGGTGGCGCCCTCCACGCCCACGACCCCGGACGAGCGATTCTGCGCGGCCGTGACGTACGCCCGACACGCTCCAGCGTGCGCCGTCGAGGTGCCCCGAGAGGAGCAGCCGCGTCGCGCGTCGACGCTCCGACTGCGATCGAAGGACGGCCGCGTCGTCGCGATCGAGCGGATCAACGGGAGCGGGCGGATCAGCGACGAGGACGCCGACGGGGACGAGGTCGCATGGGAGTTCGACTACGCGGAGGGCGCCGCCGTGCCGACCGAGATCCGCGCGAAGAACAAGAGCGGCGCGGTGATCCTCACCGAGCAGCCGAGCCCCGATGGGGCGGAGCTCCGCGTGAAGAGCTCGAGCGATGGAGCCGAGCGTCGGCCAGGCACGAAGATCGTGCGCGAGCGGGACACGTTCGACGCGCGAGGCTTCGTCGTGGAGGAGCGATGGTTCAACGCGCGGGACGAGCCCACCATGAACGAGCGCAACGTGTACGGGTACGCCTACACCCGGGCGCTCGATGGACGCCCCTCGTCGCGCACCGGACTCGATCCCACCGGGGCGCCGATGGCGGACGTCGACGGCGTCGTCACGCGCCGCTTCGAGCTCGACGATCACGGGCAGCCCGTGCGCATCGCCTTCGAGGACGCCGCGCACGCGCCAGCGATCGACGCCGCGGGGATCGCGGCGTACCTCGTCGAATACGACGGGGTCGGAAACGAGACGCGGTGGATCGCGGTGGGCCTCGACGACAAGCCGCGCACGAACCAGCATGGACTCGCGAGCACCGCGTTCCAGCGCGACGCCCACGGCGCCGTGATCGGCCAGACGTTCCTCGACGCCGCGGGGGCGCCGACGCACGACGAACGGCTCGGGGTCGCCGGGTTCGTATCGGAGCGCGACGCGCGCGGGAACGAGGTCTCTCGAGCGTTCGTGGACCCCAGCGGGAAGCCCGCGTACGGTCAGGGCGGCTTCGCCAAGGTCACGACCGCGTACGACGAGCTCGACCGTCCCGTGGAGACGCGGCTCTTCGGGACCGCCGGGGAGCCCGTCCTCGGGGACGAGGCCTACGCGCAGTGGACCGTCGCCTACGACGCGCGCGGCAACGTCGTCGAGCGGCGGTTCGCGGACGCGTCCGGCCGCCCCACGCGCGCGAACCACGCGTTCGCGATCGAGCGCCGCACGTACGACGCGCGCGGCCGGATCACCGAGCAGGCCTACTTCGATCCCTCGGACAAGCCCACGCGGAGCGACGCCGGGTTCGCGAAGGCCGTGAGCTCGTACGACGACTCGGCGCGCACGTCCGAGACTCGCTACTTCGGCCCCGACGGCAAGCCCACCCACGCGAACACGGGGGAGTCCCGGGTCGCGAGGACCCTCGACGAGCTCGGCGAGGTGACCGTCGAATCCACGTTCGACGCGGAGGGCAGGCCCGCGTGCCGCCGCGGTGGGGTCGCGACGACGCGAACGACCCACGACGCGAACGGCCGCGCCACCGACGTCGCGTTCTTCGACGCGACCGGCGCTCCGGTCGACGTCGGCGGCCGGGTCAGCGAGCACGCCACCTTCGACGCGCGCGGCGACGTCCTCTCGAGGGAGTTCACACGGTCCGCGCGATCGGACGCCCGCGTGACGCGCATCGTGAGCCGCTACGACGCGTGGGGACGCGAGGTCGAGCAGCGAGCCTTCGGCGACGGCGGAGCACCGACTCTGTCCGAGGGAGGCTGGGCGACGCGCGTCCGCGCCTACGACGATCGCGGGAACATGACGTCCGAGCGCTACTTCGGCGTCGGCGGCGAGCCGATCCTGAGCAACGAGCAGGTCGCCGGGTACACGTACAGGTTCGACGCCTGGGGGCGGATCGTCGAGCGGCGCACCCACGGTCTCGACGACGCGCCCGTCACGAACAAGAAGGGCTGGGCCGTTCGCCTCAGCGCGTATGACGCTCTCGGTCGACTCACCGAGGAGACGTTCAAGGACACCGCCGGTGAGCTCGTGGTCACGGCGGACGGGGCGGCGGTCTACCGATACGCGTACGATCCTCGCGGCCACATGACGGCGTTCCGGGCGTTCGGCACGAACCGCAAGCCCGCGACCGTCGGGACCAAGAGCTACCACGGCTGGATCGAGCAGTTCGACGCGCGGGGCAACGCCGTGCGCACCGCCTGGCTCGACGTGAGCGGCGCCGTCTCCGATCACTTCCTCACCACGCGCACCGTCTACGACAGCCGCGATCGGCCGCTCGAGGTCACGTACTTCGACAGTTCGAACCAGCGGGCGAACATGTCGGAGCTCTACGCGACACGCCGAATGCGGAACGACGATCGAGGAAGGAAGATCGAAGAGGCGTACTTCGATCCGAGCGGGCTCCCCGTGAAGGACGCGTCCGGCGTTGCGCTCCGCCGCTTCACGTACACGCGCACGGGCGAGCTCGAGGTGGAGGCGTGCTTCGACGAGGACGAGCGCCCGGTCGACAACAAGGACGGATGGTCCACGAGGCAGATCCTCCAGGACGAACGTGGTCAGCCGCTCGATACGCTCTATGTCACGAAGGCGGGGACGCTCATCAAGGGCAGCTACGCAGTCGGCGCCCCCGTCCAGGTCGACGTCGGCGGCGAGCTCTGGGAGGCGACCCTGGTGGAGTTGATCTCCGCCGGGCAATATCGCGTGCGTTACACGGGGCGCGACGACGCGCTCGAGGAGATCGTCTCGGCTGCACGCCTCCGCCCGAAGCCTTGAACCGCCGCGGAGCGGAGCTTCGTGCGCTTCTTTCCGGGCGACAAACGGGATCCCACGCAGTAAGTAGCGGGCCGATGGATGCGACGCTGTTTCGGGAGCTGATGGCCGGCGTGTGCGGGCCCGTGACGGTCGTCACGGCGACGCTCGAGGGAGTGCCGCACGGCACGACCGTGAGCGCGATGATGTCGGTCTCGCTGTCGCCACCGCTCGTGGGTGTCGCGCTCGACCAAGCTTCGACGATCCTCTCGCACGCGCGCGCGTCCGGGCGCTTCGGCGTGAACGTCCTCGCCCACGATCAGGCCGAGTTGGCGCTTCGCTTCGCGAAGAAGCTTCCATCGACCGAGAAGTTCCAGGGGGTCGACTGGGCTCTCGTCGATGGTCTCCCGCGGCTCTCCGGCGCGATCGGCTGGATGGTCTGTGGGGTGGAGCGGGCGGTCGAGGCGGGAGACCACGTCATCCTGCTCGGCCGGCTCGCCTCGGGCGTCGCGTCCGTGGGCGCTCCCCTGGTGTACGCGAACCGTCAGTTCGGCACGCACTCCGCGTTCGCGCGCCCGACCGACAAGGGGGCGCCATGAGCGCGGTCCAGGTCGTCGGCGTCACGAAGGGCTACGGGTCGAAGCGCCTGTTCGAAAACGTCAACGTGAGCTTCACCGAAGGCCGGCGCTACGGCCTCACGGGGCCGAACGGGGCGGGCAAGTCCACGTTCATGAAGATCCTCGCCGGGGAGCTCGAGCCGGACGCGGGCGTCGTCTCGCGGCCCGAGAAGACGAGCGTGCTCAAGCAGGATCAGTTCGGGTTCGAGGACGTGCGCGTCCTCGACGCCGTGATCATGGGGAACGCTCGGCTCTGGCGCGCGATGAGCGAGAAGGAGAGCCTCCTCGTGAAGGAGACGCTCACGGACGCGGAGGGGACGCGGCTCGGCGAGCTCGAGGGGACCATCGCCGAGGAGGACGGGTACGCCGCCGAGAGTGACGCGGCGACCTTGCTCGAAGGGCTCGGCATCGCGACGAGCGACCACGAGCGGCCCATGCGCGAGATCCCGGGCGGGTTGAAGCTGCGGGTGCTCTTGGCGCAGGCGCTCTTCGGCAAGCCGGAGGCCCTCCTGCTCGACGAGCCGACGAACAACCTGGACCTCGACACCATTCGTTGGCTCGAGCGCTTCCTCGTCGGCTTCGAGGGCGTCGTGATCACGATCTCGCACGACAGACACTTCCTGAACGAGATTTGCACGCACGTCGCCGACATCGATTACGAGACCATCATCGTCTACACCGGCAGCTACGACGAGATGGTCCTCGCGAAGAGCCAGATCCGAGGCCGCATCGAGCAGGAGAACGCCGAGCGCGCGAAGAAGATCGAGCAGCTCCAGGAGTTCGTCGCAAAATTCGGCGCCGGAACGCGTGCGTCCCAGGTGCAGAGCCGCAAGAAGCAAATCGAGCGGCTCGCGCTCTCCGACCTGAAGAAGAGCAACATCCAGCGCCCGTTCATCCAGCTCCAGGCGAAGCGCCCGTCCGGGAAGCAGACATTGACGATCGAGGGCCTGTCGAAGAAGTGGCCCGCGGCGGAGGGCAAGCCCGAGGTGCGCATCTGCGATCGGTTCGACGCGCTCGTCACCAAGGGCGAGAAGATCGCGATCGTGGGCCGGAACGGCGCGGGAAAGACGACGCTCTGCCGGATGCTCGTCGGGGAGCTCGCGCCCGACGCGGGCAAGCTCGAGTGGGGTCATCAGGCGAGCGTCGGGTACCTCGCGCAGGATCACCGCGAGGGCATCCCGAACGACACGACCGTCAACGAGTGGCTGCACGGCCTCGATCCCAGCGCCGGAATCCAAGACATCCGCGGGCTCCTCGGCAAGATGCTGTTCACGGGCGACGAGGGGAAGAAGCCCACGCACGCCCTCTCGGGCGGCGAAGCGGTGCGGCTCCTGTTCGCGAAGCTCATGTTGACCAAGGACAACATCCTCGTGCTCGACGAGCCCACGAACCACCTCGACCTCGAGTCGATCGTCGCGCTCGGGGACGCGCTCTCGCGCTTCGACGGCACGGCGTTCGTCGTCGCCCATGACCGCGAGCTCATCGGACAGTTCGCTTCGAGGGTGTGGGCGTTCACCCCGTCGGGGCTCGTGGACTTCCGCGGCGACTACGAGGCGTTCCTCGCTCACGAAGACGCCGCGACGACATCGAACAAAGCGCGCGGAAAGCGCTGAGCCAAAGGCCCCACCGCCCCTTTGCGGGCGCTCAGCTGGGGACCACCCCGTCGACGCTCGAGGCGTGCACCGGGATCACCGGGCGGCTGTGGTCACGGATGAGCTGCTCGATCGCGCCGGGAGGGATCGGCTTGACCAGGTGCGCGTCGAAGCCGGCGGCCATCGACGCCTCTCGGTCGGAGGGCCGGCCGTACCCCGTGAGCGCGACGAGGAAGAGTCCCCTCCCCGACTCCGTCCGGCGGAGGCGCCGCGCGAGCTCGTAGCCATCCATCCCAGGGAGGCCGATGTCGACGATCGCGATGTCCGGCGGCTCGTCCTCGATCAGCGCGAGGGCGCTCGGGCCGTCGTGCGCGCACCTCGCGACGCACCCGCGCTGCTCGAGGATCGCCTCGAGCATGGAGCACGCGTCCACGTTGTCGTCCACGAGGACGACGCGCGCCCCCTCGAGCCCACGATCCGACTCGTGCGCGCCCGACCCGCGCCGGTGGGCCTCGAGCTCCGGCACCGTCGTCGCGTTCGAGAGCGGGAGCTCCAGGTGGAAGGAGCTCCCCTTGCCCCGGCCCTCGCTCTCCGCCCACACGCGGCCGCCGTGCATCTCGGTGAGCGCGCGCACGAGCGCGAGGCCGAGGCCCATCCCGCCCTCGGTGCGGGCCAGCGTCGCGGCGCCCTGCATGAACAGCTCGAAGATGCGGCCGAGGAGGCCCGACTCGATGCCGGCGCCGTCGTCCCGGACGACGAGCCGCGCGAGCGCGCGGCGCCGCCCCCCATCGCCGGAGTCGGTGCTGACGACCAGCGCCGCCCGACCGCCGGGCTCGGAGAATTTCGCCGCATTGCCGAGGAGGTTCGAGACGATCTGTTGGAGGCGCGCCGGGTCCCCATCCACGAGGACGGGGTGCTCCGGCACATCGATGGAGAGGGAGATCCTCCGATCCACGAACGACTGGGCGAGCGCGCTCGCCGCGTCCTCGACCACCCTGCGCAGATCGACGACGCGCTTGTCGAGGTTGATCTTGTTCTGGGTGATCCGGTTCGCCTCGAGCAGGTCGTCGAGGAGCCTCGCCATGTGGCGCGACTGCCGATCGATGACGTCGAGCTCCCTCGCGCCGGGGAGGGACCTGTCCGCTTGTGCCCCCTGCTTCTCCGAGAGCACGCGCGCCGCCGAGACGATCGCGCCGAGCGGATTTCGGAGCTCGTGGGAGAGCATCGCGAGGAACTCGTCGCGGCGCTTGACCGCCAATCGAACGTCGTCGTTCGCCTCCTTCTGCTCGGTGACGTCCCGCGCGAGGCCGCACATCCCGACGATGCGCCCGTCCTTGTCGCGCAGCGGGTGGCGCGTCGTGAGGAACCACGATATCGCGGCGCCGTGAGACGCGCGCGGCTCCAGCTGGCTCGGCGCGATCTCCCCCTGCAACACGAGGTCATCGGCGTGATCCAACGTCCGGGCGACCTGCTCCGGGAGCAGGTCGAGCGTCGTCTTGCCGATCGCCTCCTCCGCGTCGGAGAGCCCGAGCTGCCGCATCATCGCCGCGTTGATGCGCACGAAGCGGCCCTTCGCGTCCTTGAAGTAGATCGCGTCCGGGACGCTCTGCATCAGGCTGTCGAGCAGGTAGCGCTCGCGGAAGAGCGCGTCCTCGGCGGCCTTCAGCGCGCGGACGTCGATCAGCGTGAGGACGACGCCCCCCGTCTTGCCGCGCGTCCGATAGGGCAGGATGCGCATGAAATACCAGACTCCATCCGCGTCGCGCACCTCCCGCTCGACCGGACAGTCGGAGCCGAGGACCTCGGCGAGATCCTCGAGGAGCCCGGGGTGGCGCAGGGTGCTCGAGAAGTTCGCGATCGGGCGCCCCACGTCTTGGGGCAGCAAGTTGAAGATCGCAGACATTCGGGGCGTGAACTTGCGGATGGTGAGCGCGCGATCGAGGAAGACAGTCCCGATGTCGGTGCTGAGGAGCAGGTTGTCCATGTCGTTCGTGAGCTCGGTGAGCTGCGCGATCTTCTTTTGGTGCTCCGCGTTCACCGTATAAAGCTCCTCGTTGACGCTCTGGAGCTCCTCGTTCGTGCTCTGGAGCTCTTCGTTGGACGCGAGCATCTCCTCGTTCGTCGCCTGGAGCTCCTCGTTCGACGTCTCGAGCTCCTCGATCGTCGCCTGGAGGTTCTCCTTCGTGTATTGCAGCTCGATCTCGAGCGCGCGCAGGCGGTCTCGCGAGAAGCTCTCGCGCGCCACGTCGTCGTCGGTCGGGGGATCGCGGTGAGGGTGCACCGACTCCGCGACGGGCCCCTCCTCGAGCGTGACGAGCAGGTGTGTCGGGACGAGGCTGCGCGGCTGCACCGGCTTGACCGACACTCGGAAGAGCTTCTCCTCGTCCGCCACGCGGAGCTTCACGCCCGAGAAGGACACGACCTCACGCTCCTTCGCCGCGCGCTGCAGGGCGCCCGCGAGGGCGAGCTTGAGCTCGGGCTCCACCAAATCGAGGATGTCGAGCGTCGGCCTCCCGTCCTGCACACGCACGAACTTCCCTGCACCGCCGAACGCGTGCACGAGCTCCCGCCGCTCGTTCAAGAGCAGGCTCGGAGGCATGTGGTCGTCGAGAAGCGCGTCGTACACGCCGATGAGCTGCGCGAGCGTCGGCGCGGAGGGGACGGACGTCGGTGGCCGCGTGGAGCTCCGTACGATCGGCGAGAGCATCGGGTGCGGCTCGGAGATTCGGAGCTCCCGGTGCTTTCGGTAGATTCGCCAGTGCGTGTCGAGCGTCTCGAGGTCGTCCCCGAGAGTGCTCACGTTCTCGCTCGGTCCGAGGAACAGGATGCCCTCTCGCTTCAGCGCGAAGTGGAATAGCCCGAGGACCTTCCGCTGGGCGACAGGCTGGAAATAGATCAGGAGGTTTCGGCAGCTGATGAGATCCACGCGCGTGAACGGCGCGTCCCGAACGACGTTGTGCCGCGCGAACACGATGAGCTGCCGGAGCTCCGCGGAGATCTGCCAGTTCGGCCCCTCCTTCGCAAAGTACCGCTCGAGCCGTCGCGGGCTCACGCGACCGATGTTCTCGTCCGAGTAGAGGCCGCGCGTCCCGAACTCGAGGGAGCCCGTGTGGACGTCGGTCGCGAAGATCTTGATGCGGTGCCGGTGGGCGCGGCCCTCCATCTGCTCGTGGAACAGGATCGCGATGGAGTACGCCTCCTCCCCGGTGGCGCACCCGGGCACCCAAATGCGGATCTCGTCCGTCACCGGGGTGCGATGGAGGATCTCCGGCACGATGCGGCGCTCGAGCTGTTCGAACGCCTCCTCGTCGCGGAAGAAGCGTGTCACGCCGATGAGGAGGTCGCGATAGAGCGAGTCGAGCTCGGCTCGATCCGCGAGGACTCGCTCGACGTACGCATCCAACCCCGACAGGTGGAGGATCTGCACGCGCCGCTCGATGCGGCGGACCACCGTGTTCGGCTTGTAATAGGAGAAGTCGATCCCGAACTCGCGCTCGAGGTATCGGAAGAGCGCCGTGAGGCCGCCCACTTGCGGCGGCGCGGCGTACCGCTCGAGCGAGGCCGCGTGCTCCGCGTGGCGAACGTGATCCCGCAGCACACCGGGCATGAGCTGCGGCGGGATGATTTGGTCGACGACCCCCGTGTCCCGCGCGCTCCGCGGCATGCCGTCGAACGCGGCGGTCGACTCGTCCTGGCAGAGCACGAGGCCACCCGCGTCGTGAATGTCTCGTATCCCGCGGGAGCCGTCACTCCCTCCGCCCGAGAGGACGATCCCCACCGCCCTCGGCCCCAGATCTTGGGCGAGCGAGCGGAAGAACGTGTCGATCGGGAGCGAGAGCTCGGCCTGCGCCCCCTTGTCGCTGAGGAGCAGGCGCCCCCCGGAGATGATCATCTCCTTCTTGGGCGGGATCAGGTAGATGCGGTCGCGCTCGACGACCACGCCGTTCTCGACCTGCAGCACGGGGAGGCGCGTGCGCCGCGCCAAGAGCTCGTCCATCAGGCTCTTGAAGTCGGGCGACAGGTGCTGGACGACGACGAACGCGTAGCCCAAGTCCGTCGGCATACCGCTGAAGAGTTGCTCGAGCGCCTCGAGGCCGCCCGCGGAGGCCCCCACCCCAACGACGTGGTGGGGAGCGGACGCCCCCGGAAGATCGTTCTCATCCATGGCTCGAAGCCGAGCCGTGGCAACGCGCGTTCCAACGCAAGATCGTAGGGTTCACCTGGGGTTGCGACGCGGTTGCTCATCCGCGAGCCGACTTTGAATGTCCCAAATGCGGCAATCGGCGACGCAGCGTGGCGCCGTGCCGCACTCGGACTCCGCACATCTCGACCGGGCCCCCGTGACCGACGGCGTCACTGGGGCTCGGGGCGCAGCCCTCCGACCCGCCCCGGCGACCTGCGGTCCCGAGGGCCCCCGCCTCGACGCCTCGGAGCCATCGCGCAGCCCTGGCAGACACCTTGCTCTTTCGACCTACAGACAATCGGCGGGCGCCGAGCCTGCCGCGACAGGAGATGTCCCATGGTCAACGAACTGATGCTCGCTTCTCCGCCGATGCTCGCCGCGGGTTGGTCGCTGCTCTACCTCTTGCTCGGAGGCGGACTGGGCGGCGCGCTCTTGATCTTCCTCGGACTGAAGGCGCTCAAGAAGTAGTCAGAGAGCGCGCCACGCGCGGCCGAGCCGCTGCGCTGCCGCCTCGATGTCCTGCTCGTCGATGCTCGAATAAGACAGACGGAGCGCGACGAGCGGGCTCGGGGTGCGGCGGAACGACTGGCCGGGGTCGAAGCTCACGCCTTCGTGCATGGCCTGCGTCAAGAGGTCGAGCTCGCTGCCCACCCGGCCGGTCTCGATCCAGAGCGCAAAGCCGCCCCGCGAAGTGGCGAAATTCCAATCGGGGATCCAACCCCGGAGCGCGTCCGTGAGGCGCTCCGCGCGCCGGCGATAGAGCGCGCGGAGCCGGTCGAGGTGGGCGTCGTAGTCGAGGCCACCGAGGAGCTGCGCGAGCACGCGTTGTCCGGTCGAGTTCGTTTGGAGATCCATCGCGCGCTTCGCTTCGACCGCGCGCGCGTGCCACGCGCGAGGCGGGATCAGCCAACCGACGCGCAGTCCGGGGGCGAGGGTCTTCGAGAACGTACCCACCCACCACACGCCCTCCGCCGCGGCGAGGCCCGCGTCGACGCGGGTCTCGCCGTCGAAGACGAGCTCGGCGTACGCCTCGTCGAGGATCACGGGCGCGCCCTCCTCCACTCGGCGCCGAGCCTCGTCCGCGTCGAACAGCGCGCCTGTGGGATTGTCTGTTCCGGTCATCCGGTACTGAGCCGTGCGCGCGCCCTCGTGGGGCGGTCGGCCGCGGTCCCCAGCGATGCCGGTGAGCGCCAATCGAGCGCGGAAGACGTCGAGCGCCCCGGGGTAGCACGCATCGGGGACCGCGATCTCGGCGACCTCCTCGGCGAGCAGAGAGGCGCTGATCGCGAGCCCCTGCTGCGCGCCGCTCGTGACGATGATCTCGTCGGCCTTCGTCGGACGCCCGCGGCGCGAGAGGCGGCGCGCGACCCACGTGCGGAGCTCCTCGTCCCCTTCGGGCCAGCCATATTGCAGCGCCTGCATCGACGGGTCGGCGAGCGCGCGCGCCGAGGCCGCCGCGAGCGCATCGCGCGGGATCGCCTCGAGCGCCGGTAGTCCGCCGCCGAGCGTCAGTAGACCGGGCTGCGCCGCGCAGCGCCGCTGGAGGCGATCGATCCGCTCGTCCACGTGCACACGACGGAGCACGCCACGTGCCGGGGGTTCCGGTGCGCGCGCCGAGGCACCGTTCCACGCCGCGCTGGCGAGCCGCTTGCACTCCGCGAGCACATGAAACGAACCACCGCGTTCACCGCTGTTGCCGCGGTCCTCGCGACCGTCGTTGCCTCGACCGCAGAGGCCCGTCCCCCGGAAGCCGGCGACTGGGATCCGCGCTTCAGCCCCCCGATCCTCGTGACCGATCGGCCGACGCAGCGATCCGAGGTCTTCGACTGGTGGACCGCGTCGTTCTCGGAGCGAAAGTCGTGGCTCGAGAAGAGATACGCGGTTCCACCGCGCGCGGCCGCCATCGCGGCGACGGGCGGCATGCCTCTCTCCCCCATCGACTCCGCCGGCCGCGGAGCGTTCCTCACCCCGTGCTCGCTCGGTGCGAGCGTCGTCCTGCGTTGGTGACATCCCGGCGCGCTGGCCGTACTCACCGGTAGGGGCCCACCGTCTCCCCCTTCAGGAGCTTGCGCAGGCTCGCGCTCAGCGCTTCGAGGAGCGGCTCGATCTCGCTCGGGTCGCGCGCGAGCGCGAGCGCGACGCGGACGCCCCCCTTGTCCGTCACCGTGACGGCGCGCTCGAGGGCGGCGCTCATCGAGCTCGCAAAGTCCGCGGGCAGCGTGAGTCCCTCGATGGGCAAGACCTCGATGTTCGTCGTCTCGGGCGTCGCCTCGGCGAAGCGCTGCCGGATCCGCATCGGCAGCCCGCTCACGTCGAGATCGTCGATCGAGAAGTCGCCCGGGTGGAACGTGGCCCCCCACTTCGACGCGAAGTCCGACCAGGCGGGCGCGGCATCGGCGAGTGCCGGTGGCGGTGGAACGCTCGCGTACGCTTCACCGAGCCACGCGTCGAAGTCGATCGCCGCGCCGAGGAATTGCCCGAGGGGCTTCGCCTTGTGGGACGACCCCTTCACCGCGACGTAGCCCTCGCGATCCGTGATCGACACGTCCGCGAAGGCCTCGAGGTACCTCCTCGTTCGAGCGTCCAAGAAGAGCTTGATCTGCTCGGGATCGCGGCCTCGCACGACGAACCGCTCGTCCCACTCCCCACCCAGATCGATGCCCCCGAGATCCTTCCACCGGCGATCGCGGAGGGAGAGGCCGAGGCCGAGGCTCGGCCACGCCGCGCGCGCGACGAGGAACGATCCCTCGTCGCCACGCAGCTCGGCGCTCACCCGAAGGGTTCGGCCCCCACTCGCGAGCACGGCCTCGTCCGAGACGGGATCGACGGAGACGATCTCCACCTCGGGCCGCCCGAGGGCGGCGAGCGCGCGCTGCCAATTCGCGGCGCGCTTGTCGCTGCCGAGCGCCGCCGGTCGCGCCTTCCGCGCCTTTCGCACGGATCCCGCGGCCGAGACTCGCGCAGGGAGGGATATCGTCTGGTCACGACCGAGCGAGATGCGCGCGCGGACCTCGAGCGAGTGCGTCAGCGAGATGAACGGCGTCTCGAAATCCGGTGTCTCCGCCTTCGGAATCTCGATCGCGAATCGGACGGGCTGCCCCTCCGAAGGCTTCCCGTCGACGAGCGTCCAGGTGGACCGCAGCACCTCGGCTGGCCCGAGGGAGCTTTGCACGAGGGGTGACTCGATGGCGACCAGAGCGAGATCCACGCCCTTCACGCGGTGGTGCGCCACGTTCGCGAGCGAGACCGCCCCCTCGACGTTCTGCCCGGGCACGAGGTCGAGCGTCTCGAGCGACGCCTCGATGAAGAGGTCTTTTCCCTCCGGCTCCGGGTGGGACGTGTAGCGGGCCGCCGGCTCCGCTTCGCGCCGCTCGGAGGGCGGCACGAGCACCCGGACGACGTAGGCGTCGCGCCGATCGGGCCACCACGGGATGTCGACGTGGACGGCGATCTCGTAGCTGATCTCGGCCGAGTCGCTCTTGTACGAAGGCGGCGCGTCGTGCGGCACATCGAACACCGCCTTGCGCGTGTGATCTCCTCGCGAGAGCAGGACCGCCGGGAACTCCGCGCGGAGAGCGACGACCTCGCGCTCGTGGTACACGCGCCGGCTCGTGTTGCCCGACCGGACAGTCTTTCGATACCGCCTCTCCTGCCCGCGCAGCGTGAGGCGGATGCCATTGCAAGGGGTGTCGGACCGGCTCGTCAGCACGAGCTCGGCCTCGAGGCGGCTCCCTGGATAGAGGGCGTTCGGCGTCAGGTACAGCTTGACCGTCGGTCGGCTCCGCATGCGCGGAGCTTACTGCTGCTCGAGTCGACCGGCTCCTTCTCGAGCGCGCCGGCCGCGCTCCTTCGTGCCGCGCGCCTCCGCGGATCTCAGTGACCGCCGCCGATGGTCGCCCTTCGGTTGCTTTTGCCCAGCAGGAGCACCAGCGGAGCGGAGGCGATGAAGACGACCGCGACCATCCAGAAGGTGTCTGCGAAGGACATCACGGCCGCCTGCGCGCTCGCGCCCCCGTCGAGCAAGAGGAGCGCCTTTCGCTTCGCCTCGACGGGATCGAACCCGCGCGCGACGAACCCGCCCGTCATGGTGTCGAGTCGCCGCAGGACGGCCGGATCGGTCGCCGAGAGCTTCTCCACGAGCACGGCGCGATGGAACGATTGTCTGGAGGACAGCAGCGTCGTCAGGATGGCGATGCCGACGCCGCCGCCGATCTGCCGCGTCAGGTTGTAGAGGCCCGTCGCCTTCGATATCTCGTGCACGGGCACCGATCCGAGCGCCGCCATGCTCATCGGCAGGAACATGAACACGGTGCCGCCTCCCCGGAGGATGAGCGGCCAGAACAGATCGTCCGCGCCCATCGTCGGGTTCAGCGACGCGAGCCAGAGCATGGCACCGACGACGATGGACGCGCCCGCGATGATGAGCGCGCGCGGGTCGAACTTGCCGAGGAGCTTCGCCGCGATCGGCATCGTGAACGCGCTCGTCAGCGCGCCGGGGAGGAGCAGCATGCCCGTCTGCTGAGAGGTGAAGTGGAGGCTCGTCTGCGCGAAGATCGGCACGGCGAAGAGCGCGCCGTAGAGGCCCATGCCGATCACCGCGGAGACGAGGCAGCCAATCCAGAGGGACCGGTGGCGCAGGACGCGCAGATCGACGACGGGGTTGTCGGTGCCGAGCTGCCGCAGGACGAACCACACGAGCGCCACGAGGGTGATGGCGCCGCAGCCCCGGATCATCCACGACGCGAACCAGTCGTGCGACGCGCCCTCCTCGAGGAGTGTCTGCATGGCGCCGAGGCCCGACGCGAGCAGGAGGATGGAGAACCAGTCGACGCCCGACGTCGACTTGGGCGGGCCGTCCTTCGGGAGGAACGTCCCGGCCATCAGGATCGCGACGATCCCGATGGGGACGTTGATGTAGAAGATCCACCGCCAGTCGAGGTTCGTCACGATGTAGCCGCCGAGCGTGGGGCCGATGGCGGGGCCCGCGATCGCGACGATGCCGAAGAGCGCCTGAGCCTGCGCTTGCTCCTCCTTCGGAAACGTTTCGAACAGGATCGACTGCGCCTTCGCGAGCAGACCACCTCCGAACAGCCCCTGGAGGACGCGCGCGAACACGAGCATCGAGAGGCTCGTCGAGAGCCCGCACAGCACGGACGAAGCGACGAACGCGACGAGGGAGAACACGAAGAACCGCGTCTTGCCGAAGCGATCACCGAGCCAGGCGGACAGCGGCAGGATGATGACGTTCGCGATCGCGTACGACGTCACGACCCAGCCGACCTCGCTCAGCGTGGCGCCGAGGCTCGCCTGCATCTGCGGGATCGCGACGTTGACGATCGAGCTGTCGACGATCTCGAGGAGCGCGCCGAGCGCGACGCTCACGGCGATGAGCCACCGGCGCGACTTCTCGGAGCGCGCGGCGGCCGCGAGCGGCGCGACGGGCGGCGCGCCCGGCGCGACCGTGCTCATTGCGCGGAGGCTCCCGGCGGCGACTCCGGTGCGCGCGCCGCGGGCGCTCGAGCGGCCGCGGCTCCATCCACGGAGTGGCGCGTATCGATCGTGAGCTCGACGGAGAGTCCAGGGAGCAGCGGGACGTCCGCGGGCGGGGAGTCGATGTGGATTCTCACGGGGACGCGCTGCACCACCTTCGTGTAGTTGCCCGTCGCGTTGTCGGGCGGGAGGAGCGCGAACCGCGCGCCGGTCGCGCCGGAGAAGCTCTCCACGGTGCCGTGGAGCGACCGCCCGTACGCGTCGACCTGGAGCGTGACGGGCTGCCCGACGCGCACGTTCGCGAGCTGGGTCTCCTTCAGGTTCGCGGTCACCCAGACGTCGTCCTGGGGGACGATCATCAGCACGGGCGTGCCGACGCCCACCATCTGGCCGACGGAGACGCTGCGCTTGCTCACGATGCCGGCGCGCGGCGCGTAGATCTTCGTGAACGAGAGGTCGAGCTTCGCGAGGTCGAGCGCCGCTTGCGCCGTAGCCACGCGCGCGAGCGCCGCGTTCGCGCGCGCCTGCGCCTCGGCGATCTGCGCGTCGACGGTGTCCGCCTGCCCGAGGCGCGCGGACGCCTCGGTGACCTTCGCCTGCGCCTGCGATCCGTTCGACCGCAGCGTGACGACGCGCGCCTCCGCCTGCTCGAGGAGGGCCTGCTGCGAGTCGTAGGCGCTCTTCGCGCTGTCGAGCTGGGACCCAGGGAGCGCACCGGCGGAGACGAGCGCCTGCGTGCGGTCGAGATCCGTCTTCGCCTTGTCCCGGTTCGCGCGGACCGCGGCGGCGTTCGCCTCCGCCTCCGTGATTTGGTTGTACGTCGACGTCACCGCGATGCTGGCGCCGGTGAGTCCCGCCTTCGCGACGTCCTTGCCTGCGCGCGCGTTCGACTCCGTGAGGCGCGCGGTCGCCGCCGCGGCCTCGCTGCTCGCGCGCGCGGCGTCGAGCTCGGCTTGCGCCTGCGCGACGCGGCCCTCGGCGGCGCGGCTGTCGAGCTCGACCAGCAAGTCGCCCGCCTCGACGCGCTGATTGTCTGTGAAATGGATCGCCGTCACGTACCCCGCGGCGCGGCTCGGCACGGCGACGACGTCCGCGTCGATCTGGGCGTCGTCGGTCGACTCGAGGCCGTGGTGCTGGAACCACCAGAAGGCGCCGGCGCCTCCCACGATCGCGACGAGCACGGCCACGATCCACGTGCGCCGCTTGCGAGGCGGCTTCGGCGCCTCCCGCTCCGCGCCCGCAGGATGGACAGGTTCCTTGACCGTCTCGCTCGCCTCTCCGCTCATCGACTCGCCTCCGCGACCCACAAACGCAACATCTAGTTGCGATAAATAGCAGTCCGCTTTACAAAAGCAACTACTCGTTGCATTAAGGAGTGTGGGTCGCGTGGAGACGAAGGAGCTGCGAGAAGCGGACGGAGCGCGTCTGCCGAGAGCACGGACGGGCGGGCGGAGCGCGCGCGTCGTGAGGGACGTCTACGCTGCGGCGATCGAGGTCTTCGCGGAGCGCGGATACGGGGCGTTCTCCATGGACGAGGTCGCGACGCGCGCGGGCGTCAACAAGACGACGATCTACCGGCGCTGGCCGACGAAAGGCGCGCTCGTGAGCGCGGCGCTCCTCGATCTCCGCGCCGCCGACGAGGTCACGCCCGACACCGGAGAGCTCGCGAAGGATCTCGAGGTGCTGCTCGTTCACAAGGCCGAGGTGATGAGCACGCCGCGCGGCCGCGGCATCCGGCGCGCCATCCTCACCGGACGGGACGAGCCGGAGCTCCAAGCGCTCGTTCGCACGCTCAGGCGGGAGCATCCGCTCGTCCCGCGCGCGGTGCTGGCGCGCGCCGTGGAGAGGGGAGAGCTTCCCCCCGAGACGGATCTGGAGCTCCTCACGGACACCCTCGCGGGGGCGCTGAGCTCCTGCGCGATGTGGAGCGACACGCTCGAGCCCGAGTTCGTCCGGAAGCTCATCGCGCTCGTGCTGCACGGCGCCCTCCGACGGCCCCGCTCCGGGCGCTGAGCGCTTTCGCGCGAGGTCGTGTCACACCATGGAGCGCCGCCTCGTCTCCGCGTCGAAGGAGACGAATCCATGATCAAGTGGTGGATCGGTAGGAAGCTCGCGGCGTTCGAGCGCGAGTTCGACTACGACATGAGCTATGCGCGGGACGTGCTCGCGGCGGATCTCGGGGCGTTCATGAAGTTTGCGCGCGCCGCAGAGCTGAGCGGGTACCGGAAGGGCGTCCCGGCGGACGTGGCGTTTGCCGTGAAGCTCGTGGGCACGCTCGTCGAGGATTGTGGCCCGTGCACGCAGCTCATGGTCACGATGGCGCTCAAGGAGGGCGTGGATCGGCGGACGATCGCTGCCGTCCTGCGCGGCGACCTCGACGCGCTGAGCCCCGACGTGCGGCTCGGGGTCGAGTTCGGGCGCGCGTCGCTCGCGCACGATCCCGCGGCCGATCCGCTGCGTGAGGAGATCGTGCGCCGCTTCGGCCAGCGAGGGCTCGTGTCGATCGCGTTCTGCCTCGTCAGCGCGCGCCTGTATCCGACGCTGAAGTACGCACTCGGCCACGGGAGATCGTGTCAGCGCGTCGTCGTCGCCGGCGAGCCCATCCGGATGCACGCCCGTCCAGAGGAGGCGGCTGCGTGAGCGCCGATCCTGCCTCGACGTTCGAGCCGCACCGCGGGTACCTCGTGGGCGTCGCGTACCGGATGCTGGGCTCGGTCGCCGACGCGGAGGACATCGTCCAGGAGGCGTTCCTTCGCTGGCAGGGCGCGGACCGTGAGCTCGTGCTCGAGCCGCGCGCCTACCTCGCGCGCGTGGTCTCCAGGCTGTGTCTCGACCGCTTGAAGAGCGCCGAGGTGCGGCGCCAAGACTACGTCGGGACGTGGTTGCCGGATCCGCTCGTCGAGGATCTCGTGACGGACGGCGAAGCCGAACGGAGCGCGATCGCCGAGAGCGTTTCCGTCGCGTTGATGGTCACGCTCGAGCGCCTCTCCCCGCTCGAGCGTGCGGCCTTCCTCATGCACGACGTGTTCGACATGGACTACGCGGTCGTCGCCGGTGTGCTCGAGCGCTCGGAGGCCGCGTGCCGGCAGCTCACCGCGCGCGCTCGCGAGCATGTGAGAGACGGCCGCCCCCGCTTCTCGCCCAAGGCGGGCGCGGAGGAGCGCCTGATCGGCGCGTTCACGGGCGCGATGATGACGGGCGACACGGCGGCGCTCACCGCGCTCCTCGCGGAGGACGCCGTCTTCTACAGCGACGGCGGAGGCAAGCGTCACGCGGCGCTGAACCCCGTGTATGGACGCGATCGCGTCGTTCGGTTCCTCGTGGGCGTCTCGAAGAAGCGCCCGCCCATCGATGCGGAGCGCTCGCGCACGGCGCGCATCAACGGCCTCCCCGGCTTCGTGCTCCACACGACGGAGGGGGTGGAGACGCTCGCGCTCGAGATCGCGGGCGACGTCATCGTTCGCATCTACGCGGTCCGGAACCCGGACAAGCTCCGCCACCTCGCCTGAACCGAGAGCCCGGGCCGGGCGCGCGAGAGCGACAGACCATCGTCTCGTGCGCGTGAGCGCGGTAGATCGAACCCGATCGAGCCACGTCGGAGTGCGAGCGAACGCGCACCCCACCATGCAAAAGAAGATTCTCTCCCTCCTCGGTCTTCCCCTCTTCCTCATCGCCGCAGCGGGCTGCCCCCAGACGAGCGCACCGGCCACGCGGGAGAGCTCACCCGTCACACGAGACGCGGTGGCGACTCCACCCACGAGCCCGACCAGTGTCACGGCGGTGCCGTCGTCGACCCCGAGCGACGCACCGGGCGAACCCGCCATCGCTGGCGAGCTTCTCGAGATGCATCGCGCCGCGTGCTACGGCACCTGCCCGGTCTACACGGTCACTGTCTTCGACGACGGGCGGGTCGTCTACGAAGGCACGGACTTCGTGATGACCAAAGGAAAGGCGGAGAAGACCATCGACGCGGCGACGATCGCGAAGCTCCGCGACGCGTTCCACGCGGTCGATTGGTTCAACCTCGGCCAGTACGCGTACGACTCGTCGAAGGATCCGACGGACGGACCGAGCACCGAGCTCTACTTCGGGGAGAACGGTCGAGGCCACCGCGTCGAACACTATCGCAGCTCTCTCCGCGCCCCCGCGGGGCTCCGGGATCTCGAGTCGAAGATCGACGCGCTCCTCGAGACCGAGAAGTGGATCGGCACCGCAGCGGAGCGCAGCAAGATGAACTTCCATCGCTGAGGTCGAGCGGCGAGGTCATCGCCGTCGGTCGTCGCGGCGCCACCCGCCCTCTGCCGCGACGGCGACTGCGCTCCTTGCCCTATGGGAGGTCGCTACTGCTCGGACTTCTTCCGTCGCTTGGGCGAGCCGCCGACCCGGCCCGCGCGGAACAGGACGTCCGCATGGCAAAGGCGCAGCGCTTCGAGCGCCGACGGTCCGACACGCATCGCTCCGCGAGCCACCGCGAGGAGCGCCTCCTCGGCCGCCTCCGTCGGATCGAGCCGCGCACTTCCATCCCGCCCCGGAGCGCCGGCGACGAGGACGTTGGCGAGATACGCGAGTTCCTCCATGCGCTCGTCGAACCGACGGGGATCCTCCTCCCGCAGGGCGCGCATCGCCGCGAGGAGCGACTCCACCGGCGAGGGCGCGAGCGCCGAGCCCCGAGCCCTCGGGCGGCGCGGAGCCGCTCGATCGAGCCGAGCGGGCAAGTCTCGGGACAGCGCCGGTTCGGGGCGTTTCGGGGACGGGGCGAGCTCGCGAAAGTACGCGCGTGTCAGCGGGTCTCTCGGCGCTCGAAGCAGATCCCCTTGGATGGGCTGCTCGGCGAGCGCGAGGAACGCCTTGGCCGCGCGCGGCTCGACGAAGCCGGCACGAGCTCGCCGCTCCTCACGCTCGGACTCGACGTCCTCCGCGAGTGACTCCTCGTCGGACAGGACCTCGGACAGCGCGTCGAGGTCGTCGACGTACCCGCTCGACATCGCCGAGCACCGGTCGAGCACCCGCGCGAGCAACGCGCGATGATCTCGGTCGAGCGCGGCGATCAGCGCGAGCGCCGCGTCCCAGCCGGAGTGCCGACGGGCGACGAGGAGGTACCCGTCGATCTCCTCCGTGAGGGCGCTCTCGAGCGCCTTCTCGGCGCGCCGCGCGCCGCGGTCGCGCTCGCCCAGGCGGGCGAGCAGAGCCTCGTCGTCGAACACGAGGAGGAGGCTCGAGAGCGCGCGGATCACGAAGTCCTCCGAGAGCTCGGCGAACCGGGCAGCGGCGACCTCCGCTCCCGCTTCGAGCAGTACCTCGAGCCAGGTGACGAGCCGGTCGACGTCGAACGTCTCGCGCTCGCCCGGCCGCTCGTTCGCGAACAGGTCTTCGTCGAACGCCGCGACGAGCTGGGGCGTCGTCCCGAGCGCGACGATCTCCCCGGCGTCCTCGACGCCGACCGCGCGGACCAGCGCCGCAAACGAAGCGCCCGGCAGAGACCTCACGCGCTCCACCACGTCCGGCGAGTCGATCCACCGGGCGAGCACGGCGCGCGAGCCGAGGGTGGGCATCGGCCCGCTCCCCGAGGCGCGCCGCTCGATCCGCGCCGGCTTCTGCAGAGGAACCACCGATGAAATGGGCTTCGAGCGCGTCGCTCTCGTCATCGTCACGACTCCTTTCCACTCTCGCTTAGCGGAGAGGGATCGCGAACTCACGACGGTCGACGAGATCCCTGACGCGCGACCGGATCTTTCTCGAGGTCGATGCGGCTCGGGCCGAGGTCGCCTCGCCGCGCCGCAGCTCCGCGCGGAGGAGATTCGCGCTCCCGCACACCCCAGAACCGCTCGTCCCGGTGCCCCGCGAGGCGCCCACAACCCGCCGCACGTGACATCGATAGCAATCGGATATTGCACGCGTATTCGACGAATCCCGTCACGATGACGTCAGGGTGTAGCGGCCCGATACTCGGACTTGGGCGCGCGGTGCCTCATCTTGAGTGCAGTCGCCCCTGACGAGGGTTCTGGAGCGACACCCGCTTCGAGCAGCCGCGAGATCCACACGCCGAGCTCGCTCATGGATCCGGACGAGATTGCCCGCGAGGCGCGGCCCGCCGTCAGGCCGCTTCGCAGGACAAGGAGGTTGTTCCATGCGATACACGGCCCCTTTGCTGTTCGTCTGCTGCGTCGCTTGCGTCGCGTGCTCCGAGAACCCGGAGACCGCGGGCGCCGGCGCCACCGGCTCGATGGGGACGGGGTCGTCCTCCACGGCGACCGGACAGTTCTCCACCGGGTCGGACACCACCACCACCACCTCCTCCTCCACTGGCGCCGGCGCCTGTGTCGCGACGGGGCAGACTTGCGGCCAGCCGGACGACTGCTGCTCTCACTTCTGCATCGACGGGCATTGCATCGACGGCGGGGACTGCAAGGCCTCCGGCACGGAGTGCTCTCTGTCCTCCGATTGCTGCAGCGGGCGGTGCGAGCCGGAGACGGGCACGGGGCTCGTCAAGTGTCTGCCGTTCTGCGTGGGCCCGGGCACGGCGTGCGAGAAGGCCCTCGACTGCTGCGACCTGAATTGCAACGGGGGAACCTGCGGAGGCGCCCAATGCAAGATCGAGTCGTCCGTGTGCACCACGAACGCGGAGTGCTGCTCGAACATCTGCGACGCGGGCAAGTGCGCCATCGACCCGACGAACACGGACTGTCGCCCGACGGGGGAGACATGCAACTCCGGCAGCGGAAATGGCTGTTGCGAAGTCTGCGACACGGCACAGAACCCGCCGCTCTGCGTCCACGGCCCCGGCACGTGCCACGTGAACGGCGCCGGATGCACGGTGGACGCCGACTGTTGCAACGGCACCTGCGAGCCGAATGGCCAAGGCGTCCTCACCTGTCAGCTCCCGTGCATCGCGACGGGCGCGAGCTGCAACTTCAGCGCGGAGTGCTGCGGCCTGGACTGCTCGGGCGCGCCGCCCACCTGCCAACCGCCCTCAGGGTGCACGCCCACGACGGGACCGTGCGCCGCGAACACCGACTGCTGCAGCGGGCTCTGCGTCGGCGGCAGTTGCTCTCTCCCCTGCAAGCCCACGGGGCTCACTTGCACGTCGAACGCCGACTGCTGCAGCGGGACGTGCACGAACGGCGCATGCGTCACGGTCCCGGGCTGACCGTCACGAACACGAGGGCGGACTCCTCGAGTGGCTTTGGCACTGGCTTGGTTGCGAGGGCGCGGAGGCTCCCGCGTCCGATTGGAGCGCCCTGGCGCTCCGCTTGACAATGGAGTTGACGATGACGCGAATGGCGACTTGGATTGCGGCTTGGGGATCGATTGGCTTCGCGGCGGCGTGTCTCGCGGGCGGGTGTGACGACGGATCGACCGGAACGGGCGGCGCCGCCGCGACCACCGGATCGACGACGAACGGGTCGACGACGAGCACCGGGACCGGGACGACGACGGGCACCGCATCCACGGGTTCTGGAACCGGCACGTCGTCGACGACCACGAGCACCGGCACCGGCATGGATGTGTGCGGCGGCTGCGCGGGCACCCAAGTCTGCGATCCGGTGCTCGGCTGCGTCCAGTGCCTCACGGGCGCCGACTGCGCCACCAACCCGGGGAACCCATTCTGCGTCGCCGGGCGGTGCGAAGAGTGCAGCGTCAGCGCCGACTGCGGGGTCAACCAGACCTGCAACCCCGCGAACCACGAGTGTCAGACGAAGTGCACGTCCAACGCGAACTGCGGCGGAGGCGGGACCAACACGGACATCTGCAACATGCAGACAGGCCAGTGCGTCCAGTGTCTCACGGTCGCGGACTGCAACAACGCGCCGCTCTGCGCGAACGGCCTCTGCGTGGAGTGCACGGCGGACGCGGACTGCGGCGCGGCCAAGCCCCACTGTGACCTCCAGACCGGCCGCTGCGAACAGTGTCTGCTGACGAACCAATGCGCGCCCGGGCTCACCTGCACAGCGGGGCACGACTGTGTGCCAGTCTGCTCGACGAACGCCGACTGCGCGGGGACGGGCCTCCCGGTCTGCGACACGACCATCCATCGCTGCGTCGAGTGCACGATGAACATGGATTGTCCGCTCGCGCAGCCCCACTGCGTCGCCGATCGCTGCGAGGAGTGCGCCGTCAACGCCGACTGCACGAGCGCTGGGGCGCCGTTCTGCAGCAACAAGCACGAGTGCGTCGCCTGCCTCGTCGACGGCGACTGTCCCGCCCAGACGCCGAATTGCAACGGCGGCACCTGCAAGAACTGAGAGGCCTTCCGGCGGCTCGGAGGCCGCAGACGGGTCCTGGCAGACAGCGCAGGACCTCGCTACGGCGTCAGGGCTTGGACTTCGCGATGCTCCTCCAGGCGAGGGTCGGGAGCATCGCCCGGAGGCGCTCCGGGTCGAGCTCCTCGGCGCCGCCGAGCCAGCGCCGAAGCGCTTCGTGGGAGGGGCCGAGGAGCACCACGTCGAGGAGAGCCGGAGGCCAGCTCGGAAGCTCGCCGCGCGCGATGAACGGCGCGAGGTGGGCTTCCAACGGGCGAAGCGCCTCCGCCTTCGCCTCCGCGAGCACCCGGTGCGCGGACTTGCCGAGCCCGCCGACCTCGAGGGTCATCGCTTGGTACATGAACCGCCCTTCGGCCTCGTGCGCCGCGATCCATTCGAGGTGCCCCTCGACGAGCGCGCGCACGGCCCCCTCCGCGGTCCGCGCTCGGCCGACGCGCGCCGCGAGGTGCGCGAAGAGCTCGGTGAAGACACGGACGAGGAGCGCCAGCATGAGCTCCTCGAGATCCGCGAACTGGTGGTAGACGGACGACGGGCTCGCGCCCGCTTCGCGCCGCACGTCCTCGATGCCGACGCCGAGCACTCCTTTGCGATCGAAGCAGCGAAGCGCGGCGTCGAGGAGCTCCTCGCGCCGGCGCTGCCCATCGATCCGCCCGCGGCGGGCGCTCGCCGCTGGCTTCTTCGGGGTACCGCCCTGCACCGGACGCACGATAGCGAAAAGCGCCGCAAGACAGGCGCCACGCAATTTGGAATATTCTTCCACTTATCGGCGAAAGGCGGTATCTCGAGGAGATGGACGTGATCCTCACGGGCGCCTCCCGGGGCATCGGCCGCGCGCTCGCCGTCGAGCTCGGGCGGACGAGCTCGCCCGGCGATCGGTTGTTCCTTCTCGCGAGGGACCGGGCTCGCCTCGACGCCCTCCACGCGGAGATCCCCACCGTCGGGGTGCCGAGGGCCGTCGACCTGTCGCGCGTCGAGGAGGCGACGCGCGAGGGCGAGGCGCTCGCCGGGGTCGTGGAGGGCGCGCTCCTCGTGCACAACGCTGGCGTTTGGCCGAGCCACTGCGAGCGGGTCGATGGGGTCGAGGTCGGGTTCGCGACGAACTGTCTCGCGCCGCTCGCGCTCCAAGGCCCCCTACTCCGCGCGGGCAAGGTCGCGCGCGTCTTGGTCGTGAGCGCAGGCCTCATCGCGCTCGGCCGGTTCGACCCGGCGCGCACCCCCACGGGGGCGGACTTCTCGTCGTTCCGCACGTACTGCACGACGAAGCTCGCGTCCGCGATCGCGATGCGCGAGGCCGCGCGGCGCCACCCGGAGGTCGACTTCGCGGTCGTGCACCCCGGCGTGGTGCGAACGGATCTCGGCGCCCGGCGCGGGGTTCTCGGGGCTCTTCTCTCGCTGGTGAAGCGCCGGTGGGAGTCCCCCGAGGTGTGCGCCGCCCGCCTCGCGCGCCTGATCGCGCGGCCGCGATGGCGGAGCGCGAGCGGCGAGCCGCCCTGGATCATGGAGGACCGAGAGGCGCCTTGGCCCGCGGCCGTGGACCGCGACGCGCGCGCCGTCCTCGATCACCTCGGTGAGATCGGGCTCACGCGCTGACGTGATACCGTGAGCCTCGTGCGCGAGGGTCCCTGGATCGCGTTGTCGCTCGTCCTCCTCGGCGCGTGCGTCGCGGTCGCGCGCGCCGCGCGCGCCGAAGGTTCCTGCTCGGACACGCTGGTCCCGAACCGCCCGGGCGCAACGGACGCGTCCGGCACCGTGGGCGCTGGGTGCTTCGAGCTCGAGAGCTCCGTCGCCTTCGAGCGCACCTCCGCCGCGCTGTCGGCGGCGTTCCCCGAGGTCGTGCGCGTGGGGCTCGCGTCGATGGTCGAGCTCGGGTTCGAGTACGACGTCGTCGGCCTGACCTCACCCGATGGGGGGGACCTCGTCGCGTCTCCCGCCGGCAGCGCGTTCACGCTCAAGATCAACGCGATCGAGGCGGACGAGCGCCGCCCGGGGTTCGGTGCCGAGGCCTCGGTCGGCGTACCCGGCGAGGGGACGAGCGCAGGCACGGTGGAGCCGCGGCTCGCGCTGCTCTTCGATTGGAGCTTCGTCGAGCACTGGAGCGCCTCGCTCGACGCGATCTGGACCCTGCCCGCGCTGGAGGGCGACGGACCGCGATCCCAAGCGCTCGGGCTCGCGGCCGTCCTCGGCTATTCACCGCCCGTCCCGGGGGACTGGCTCAACGTGTACGTCGACACGTCGGGCGCTGCGCCCCTCCGGGCGGGGCGCTGGGATCAAACCGTGGGTGCGGGCGCGGCGTTCCTGGTTCGACCGAACGTCCAGCTCGACGCGTCGTTCAGCGTCGTGGCGACGGGGGACGAGCACGCCGTCCAGTTCGGTCCTGGGTTCGCCTGGCAGCTGTGAGGCCGCCGCTCGGCCCGCGATCGATCGCTCACTTCGGTTCGAGGGCACCGATGGACCACGCGGCGGGCCTCGGCGCTCCGGCGAAGTCCGTCGTCGGGGACGAGGGGATCGCCACACCCGCGCCGACGAGCGGGCTGCCCGGAACCGGCGCGAGCGCGGACGCGGCGGCGACGTACATCGCGCGCGGACCGGCTTGGTCGTCGATCACCGCGTTCGAGAGCTTCGGATCGGCGCCCGCGAGCACGGAGCCCTCTCCCGCGGGGAGCGCGTCGCACGACGCGAGCGGCTTGTCGGCGTTGAACCAGTAGTCGTGATCCATCGCTTGGAAGGCGTTTCCGCCGGACGCGAACACGGAGAGCGGGCACGGTAGGGTGC
The DNA here is from genome assembly GCA_046351395.1 of Polyangiaceae bacterium. Lineage (GTDB taxonomy): Bacteria > Myxococcota_A > Polyangia > Polyangiales > Polyangiaceae > CAYYKK01. The sequence goes on along the minus strand of JAXLYP010000002.1, from coordinate 239,821 downwards.
TCGGGTTCGGGTTCGATCCCCCGAACGTGGGGCTCCACACGCCCGTCATCGAGAGGAACGCGTTGTTCCTCGACACGTTCTCGCGCGGCGTCAGCGGGCGGCCCACCGGCGCGGGCGCGTTCGCGCCGACGCCCCAGCACTGATCGAAATAGACATAGTCCGCGAGCGCCTCGTCCCAGCTCACGCAGTCGCTGCCCGCGCCCTCGGCCGACGACAAGATCACGCTGTCGGTGACGCGGATCGCGTCCCCGCCGCGCGCGTCGCCGTCGTCCGTGAGGGGCGGCACGTACGCGGACGTGAAGAGGACCGTGTTGTTCGTCGCCGCGCACCCGGCGCACCCCGAGAACTGCAGGGCGCTCTCGCGCGCGTCCACGATCAGGTTGTTCCGCGCGACGATGCCCTTCCCTTCGTAGTCGTACGCGCCGTCGACCGAGAAGTAGTACGGCGCGTCCGTGGTCTCGCCGCCGAGCGTGACGCGCCGGACCCGGTAGAACAGGTTGCCCTCGAAGACGACGTCGAACGAGCCGCCCTTCGCTTCGATGCCGAGGCCGTTGCCCGTGCGCGAGATCGCGTTCCCGCAGAACACGGCGCGGTGGACGCCCACGTTGTCGATCCCGTGGCGCGACGTCTCCGTGATGCTGTTGCCAATCACCCAGACGTCCTCTGTCTGGTTGAACTTCATGCCGTCGTTGTCCAGGCCCAGCGCCTTCTCGCCGCTCTCGTCGTCCGGCGAGAACAGGTTCTGGATGGTCATGCCGCGCGCGATGATGTGGTGCGAGGGCTCGTATCGGCCGTAGACGGTGGTGTCGAGCTCGCCGTTCGGGAGGATCGCGCTCTTGCCGCCGTCGATCGCCGCGCCCGCGATGTGGATCCCGGCCTGCGCCCGGAGCGGCTGGGGATCGGCGTGGCTCGATCCGTTCCACGCACCGACCGACGCGGGGCCGATCGTGAGCCCCTCGAACGCGATGTAGCTCACGCCGACCATGTTGAAGCCCTGCCCGAGGCGCGTCGCGTTCGGGCTCGGATCCGTGGCGACGATGAAGAGGGGCGCGGCCGCGCTGCGCAGCACGTGGTGGGCGTAAATCTCTCCGCCGAGGGTGTCCGCGTACTCGCCGGGGGCGAGGCGGATGCGCACGGGCTCGTTCGGGTGCGCGTCGCGCGCGTTCTCGATCGCGTCGCGGATCGCGGTGGTCCCGCCGCTCGGATCGAGGTCCACGTTCAGCCAGCTCGCCTCGGGGATGACGTCGACGAAGAGCTCCGACGCGCACGACGCCTGGCCGATGGGCGGCCCGCCTCCGGTGCTCGAGCTCGACGTGCCGGACATCGACGACGACGAGCTCGCCGTGGCGGCGCCCCCGGTGCCCCCGGTGCCCCCCACGACGCAGCCGATCCCTCCCACACTCACCAAGAGCAACAGCGAAGCGAAGCCGGACGAAAGAGATGTACGCATTCGATTCCTCCGGGAGGGTCGCATTGCGACGCGCGTACCACGCGACGATCGCCTCGATCCTCGCCGATTCTCGCGGCGAGCGCAGCGTCCGAAGCCGGGTGCGCTCGAAGCGCAGCGCACGTTGCGCTCGAAGTTCGGTACGCTCCTCGGGATCGATGCCGGGTGACCCGAAGCGAGGCGAGGCCACGCGGACCGCGCGCGTGGCGAAGAGGGAGGACGGCTTCCTCCTGCACGTCATCGGGGGCGGCTGCGACGCGACGCACCCCCTCCCCTCGCGCAAACCGGTGATCGTCGGGCGGGACGCGTCCGCGCAGATCGTCGTCCCGCACGCGTCGGTGTCCCGCGCGCACCTCGAGCTCCTCCTCGTGGGCGATCGGGTGGTCGTCACGGATCTCGGAAGCCACAACGGCACGCTCGTGGGCGGGGTGCGCATCGCGCCCAAGCAGTCGACGCCCGTCCGACCCGGGGTCCTGCTGCGGGCGGGAGAGATCGTCCTCTCCATCGAGGAGCCGGCGAGCGCGGAGCCCGCCCGAGACGGAGAGATCGTCTCGCCCGCGATGCAGCGCGTGCTGCGCCTCGTGGACCGGGTCGCCCCCGACGACGTCACCATCCTCGTCCTCGGGGAGACCGGCGTCGGCAAGGAGGTGCTCGCCGAGCGGATCCACGCGCGCTCGCTCCGGAGCGCCGGACCCCTCGTGAAAATTCACTGCGCGGCGCTGTCCCCCTCGCTCATCGAGAGCGAGCTGTTCGGGCACGAGCGCGGGGCGTTCACGGGCGCCACGACGTCGAACGTCGGGCTCCTGCGCGCGGCGGACAAGGGGACCGTGTTCATCGACGAGGTCGGCGAGATCCCGCTCGAGCTGCAGGTGAAGCTTCTCCGCGTGCTCGAGGATCGGCGCGTCACGCCCGTCGGCGGCCGCGCCGCGGAGCCGATCGACGTGCGCTTCGTCGCAGCGACGCACCGGGATCTGCGCGCCCGCGCGAAGACCGGGGAGTTTCGCGAGGACCTCTACTACCGGCTCAGCGGCGTCACGATCGACGTGCCGCCGCTCCGGGAGCGGCAGGAGGAGATCCTCCCCCTCGCCGAGCGGTTGCTCGCGCAGGCGTGCGCCGAGCGGAAGCGGCCGCCCGCGCGCCTCAGCGAGGCGGCGCGCGAACACCTCGCGCGCCACCGCTGGCCCGGGAACATCCGCGAGCTCAAGGCGGTGATGGTGCGCTCGCTGCTGCTCGCTGAGTCGAACGTCATCGGCGTCGACGATCTCCACCTCGACGCGCCCGAACCGAAAGCCGCTGCGCCCGCCGTTCGCGCGCCGAACGTGGGGGCCGCGATCGCGGGCGAGTCCGAGCGAGACCGCATCGCGCGCGCTCTCGAGGCGTCCGGCGGAAACCAAAAGGAGGCCGCGAAGCTCCTCGGGATCGCGCGGCGCACGCTCCTCTACAAGCTCGACGAGCTCGACATCCCGCGCCCCCGCAAGCGCACCGCCGAGTAGCGGACCTCAGAGGGGGAACAGCAGGGTGTCGACGCCCGGGACGATGGCCACGTCCCGACCGCTCGCCATTAGGTCCCCGGAGGCCGCGCCGATTCCGCCCGCGAACGACGTACCGAGGACGGGGCTGCACCCTGGGGGGCTCGCGACGAAAGGCAGCGGGGCCCGCGAACTGCGGGTATCCATGCGGACACTGAACTTCAATGGCGCGCCCACCTCGACGTCCGTGACGACGATGCGATCCTCGGAGTCGGCATTCAGCGTTCCGGTCTGCCATGCGACCGAGCCTGAAATGCTCGAGACGAACGAGAGGTGCCCGCTCGGCCCGAACGCGATGGAGCCCGCGCGACTCGATCCCGTGGTGCCCGACCCGTTGACGTAGACGGCTTCTTGGGGGTTTCCAGCGTCCACGAACTGGAGCAGGAACATGGACGCGCGGCCGTTCGCCGGCACGTCGACGCCGCTGAACTTGAAGGTCTCCTTCGTGGTCCCGGACACCCAGTGTTGACCGCTCGCAGGATCGATGGCGAGGAACAGTGGCCCGGCGGGGGAGTAGTTCGGGATCCGGGCGACCCCGAACCCCGTCTCGAACTTGGAATCGGCGCCGGAAGCTCGCGCGACGACCATCCCGTGGGTGCCCGCGCCGGCGGCCTTCCGGTCCTTCTCGCTGCAGGTGTGGAGGTCGCCGTTTGTTGCGTCGAACGGCGCCACGAACACCAGCCTCCCGCTGGAATCGAACTGCAGCGCGACCGGCGTGTCGTCCGCCTCAGTCGCGACCGCGGAGCATGCCTCGCGGACGAGGCACGCGCCCGCGGCGTCGAGCCGGAGCACGTGGAGTCCCGTCGGCACGTTCTCGGCCGATCCCCCGCAGGGTCCCGAGGCGAAGAGCGCTTGGTTGGCCTTCGAGCCGATCACGGCCGCGAGCGGGGCGCTCGTCGCTTTCGGATCGAACGCGAGCGCGAGCGCGGGCGCAGGCAGGAATGCGCGGCGATCGGGGGTGCCATCGGATCCAACGTGCTCGAGGAAGCCCGCCATGCCGTCCGCTGTGGCAGGCTCGGAGGGCGGCGCGCCGAACGCGAGCGTCCCCGAGAACCTCCCCGCGATCCACGCCCCTCCCGCCGCGTCGCTCACGACCGCATGGAGCAACACGCCCGCCGAGGCCGGGTACGTGATCGACCACCGGAGCTCCCCCGCGGCGCACGTCTTCGCGACGAACTCCCCCGCGCCCTCGAGCCCGAGCCCCGCCGACGCACCGGCGGCTCCCCCCCAAAGGAGCAGTCCGCCATCGCTCGCGGCGACGAACCCGCGCAGGTCGACGTCGCCTTCACCGTCGAAGGTCCTCCCCGTGGTGACGCAGCTCCCGTCGCACGGCGGAGCGAGCGTGACCTGCTTCTCCTCGTACGCGCTCCAGTCGACGCCGACGATCTCGTCGCAGGACGCGAGCGCGCCGAGCGAGAGCGCCGCTGCGCAGATCGATCCGAGGAGCCGCGAGAGCCCTCGCCGGGTCACAGCGCGCCCCCGATCGTGAGCGCCGCTCCGCCCGGAAGGGGACGGAGCGAGGCGCGCACGGCGCCCTCGGCCGGCGTCGAGCGCGCCCGCGCGCCGACGACCAAGAGCGGGATGGACGCCGCCGAGAGCGTCCCTCCGACGACGAAGAACGCGGTGCTGAGCGGCGCGAAGAGCGCGCCGTCGTGCGCGAGATCCAGGCCCGTGGCGTCGCACGCCTTCGGGTCGGGGCAGCGCTCGGTCAACGCGCTGCCGAGGTCGAGCGCGCGCACGCCCGCACCGATCGCGACACCGATCGACGACACGCCGATCGCGCCGACCACGCCCCCCAAGACGACGAGCGGGGACGCGCCCCTCGACTCCGGCGGACGGCTCGGCGGCGGCGGCACGCGCCGTAGATGGACGACGACGCTCTTCGTCTCCCCTTCGGCGAGCTCGACCGCCTCGGTCGCGCGCTCGAAGCCCTGCGCCTCTGCGGTGAGCTCGTGGCGACCGCGCTCGACGACGAGCGCCTCGGCGAGCTCGGACGGGGCGAGCGCGCGTCCATCCGCCTTCACGAGCACGTCCACCGTCGGCGGCGCGCCCTCGATCGTCACGGCGAGCCGGGAGAGGCGCGGCTCGATCTGCCGGAGCATGGTCTGCCCGTACTCCTCGAGCATCGCCTTGCGGTCGCCGTCCGAGACGCGCGCGTTGAGCCGGAGCCCGTCGCGCGTCTCGCTCCACGCCTGCGCGATCTTCCCCTCGTGCTCGCTGCACTTGGCGACCTTGAAGAGGACCGCGACCGTCGCCTCGGCCGCCAGCACTTCGCGGAACTTCGGGCACGCCTCCTCCCATCGCCCCGCGTCGAGCGCGTCGAGCGCCTCCTGGAAGCGGCGATCGATCACCGAGTCCCCCCCGGGGGTCTGAGCTTCGGCCCTCGGCGACGCGGCGAGGGAGGCGGCGACGGAGAGCAGAGAGAGCGTGGCGCGTGCGAGGTTCATTTTCGGATTCGTGTGGGATCGGACGGCACCGCGGGGCGAGCCGTCGCAGACTCCGTCGGGGTGGATGCGGGGGACACGGACGCGCTGTTCGCGACGGGCGCGGTCGGGACGCCCGCCCGCGCGCGCGGCGCGCCCGAGGATGGAGAGATCGGCGCGCTGCGCTCCGTTGTGGGCGAACCCGAGGCGCTGTCGAGAGCGATCGGCAACGCCTCCGGAAGCTCTCGGTCGACCTGCGCCGGGCGAGCTTCGGGGGCGGTCGACCTCGCCGTCGGATCGGTCGACGCGACGGCCAGCCCGGCGTTCGCGCCCGCGTCGAGAGGCCCGGCGGACGAGCGAGACCCGAGGTAGACGGCCGTGAGCACCCCCGCGCCCACCGCCGCCGCCGCGACGAACGGGAGCGCCCGTCGGCGACCGCGCGGGGGCTCGATCCCCGGTTCGGTGACGCTCGCGGCGACCTCGCTCGGGGGCTCGCCCTCGACCGTCCGTTCGAGCTGCGGATCCACCTCGCGCACGGTCGATATCTGCGTCGAGTCCAACGTCCGTGCGGGCGCGGCGTCCCTCCGTGCGGGCGCGACGGTGAGCGTCGCCGGGCCGCTGGTCTTCGTCGCGCGCGCCGTCGCGACCGAGTCGGGCCCGCGCGCGCCCGCCGCGTTGCGCGGCTCCGACCCGCTCGCGGCCTCGTCCGCGTCGATGTCGAGCCACGTCCTCGCGCGCTCCGCGACGTCCGCGGGGACGGCGGCGAGGAGCGCCTTCGAGAGCGCCCGCGCGCCCTCGGGCCGCTCCCGCGCCGGCTTCGCGAGGCACGCGATCACGAGCTCGTCGAGCGCCGCCGGGACCGCCGGGTTGATGGACCGGAGCGGCGCGGGCTCGGTGGTGAGCACGTCCACCATGATGTCGGCGACCGTGTCCCCCGAGAACGCGTTGCGACCGGTGAGGCACCGGTAAAGGATCGTCCCCATCGACCAGATGTCCGCGCGCGCGTCGACGTCCTTCGTCGACCGCACCTGCTCGGGGGCCATGTAGAGCGGGCTGCCGAGCACGTCCGAGTCCGTGGTGACCTCGCCCGATCCGCCGCGCACCTTCGCGATCCCGAAGTCGAGGATCTTCACGATCGTGCGGCTCGCGCGCCGCACGACGAACAGGTTCGAGGGCTTGAGATCGCGGTGGACGATGCGCTTGTCGTGCGCCTCGGCGAGCCCCGAGAGCACCTGCAGCATCATCCCGATCGTCTCGTCGAGTTCGAACGATCCCCGCCGTTCGAGGAGCTCGCGCAGGTCCCAACCGTCCAGGGCCTCCATCACGATGAACGGGATTCCATCGGGCAAACGACCGAGGTCGAACACGCGGGTGATGAACGGGCTCGCTACGCTCGCCGACGCGCGCGCCTCTCGGACGAAGCGCTCCACGGCGCGAGCGTCCCCGAGGGATCGGCGGTGCATCAGCTTGATCGCGCGCTTCTCCTTGAGATCCACGTGCTCCGCGAGGACGACCATGCCCATCGCGCCGGAGCCGAGGACGCGCTCCACGCGGTAGCGGCTGTCGATCACGTCGCCCACCGCGACCATCATGGGATCCTCGACATCCGAGCTGCGCTCCTCTCCATCCCCGGTCATCAGGGAGTCGGAGCCCGCGGCTGCTGCACGTCGCGTACCCATCTCGCGATCGTTCATCCTAGAACACTGCGGACGGGCGCGTGCGCTCGAAGCGCGACAGAGCCGTGCGCTCCAAGCGCACCGAGCCGCGTCGCGCCGAGTCGACCGGGTCTCTCCAGCTCGCTCGCCGCGAGCGGAGGCGCCGGCACGCCGCTTGATGATGCGACTCGAGCGCGTCGAGCGGGTCGACGCTCCAACGAGAAAGAGAGAGAGACATCTTGAACGGACAATTCTTGAAGAGTGTGATCGCGGCTTACCTTACGGTGGCGACGTCCCTCGGGTGCGTGGTCACGGGCTCGCCCGGCTCCACGGCGTCGTCCGCGGACGACGCGCCGCCGTCGACGAGCAGCGGGGATCCCGTGCCGACGACCGGATCCGTGCGCATCTACGTCGCGGGGGAGAGCATCGAGCGTCGGAACCGCTTCGTCGAAGCTCCGTTCACGGCCTCGGGCGCGCTCGTCGATCGGGGCGACCTGCGGAACGACAACGACGAGTACGGCTGGTCCATCCCGCTCGCGGATCGCCTGAAGCTCCGCTATCCGGGGCTCTCGGTCGACTTCGTCGGCGCGGACACCTGGCTCGACGCGGACGACAACCCCTACAGCGGCTCGTACCCTTCGGGGGCGCCGGGGCGCACGTCCGCGATCTCGGGCACCGACATCCCCTCGTGGCTCGAGTCGCGCGCGGCGGAGCTCGAGGGCAAGGCGCACTGCTACGACCTCGCGTTCGCGGCGCGCGGCGGGAACGACTTCGGGAACGAGGACGATGCGGGCTACGAGGCCGCGCTCGCGGACCTCGTCGTGCGCCTCGCGAACGGGTCGAGTTGCCGCACGGATCCGGCGATCTACGTGACGGCTCACGTCCCCGACGACCAGCGCGGCGGCGCCGGCCCCTCCGACGCCGAATACGTCGCGCAGCAGCGACACCGGTTCGTGGAGCGCGCGTCGGCTGCCGTGCAGTCCGTGCGCGACGCTCACCCTGAGATCCGCGTCCACTTCGTGGACCTCTACACCCCCTTCACCGAGAACCGCCCAACGACGGCGTTCCCCGCCGAGACCTGGTCCACCGCGGGGATCCCCGACTTCGCGAAGATCACGCGCGAGGGGGACTCGATGCACATCCGTCGACTCGCTTCGATCTACATCGGGGAGATCGCGGCGGACGCGGTCGACCTCGCGGAGCTCGGCATCGCGCCGAAGTGAGGCCTACTCGGCGTCGATCCGGTAGACCGCTCCGCCGATGTCGACGACGTACACGTTGCCCGAGGGATCCTCGCCGAACGAAGACAGCCCGAGCATGCTCTCCGTCCCGAGGTCGGCGGTGAGGTCGGTCCGCTCGGTCGCCTGGCCCGCGACATAGCGGAACGCCCACACGCGCTTCGCGATGTAGTCCCCGTAGAGATACATGCCCCGGAGCGCAGGGATGGCGGAGCCCCGATAGACATTACCGCCAATCACCGCCGCGCCCTCGAGGTGGTCGTACTCGAGCGTGGGGAGCACCTTGTTGGTCGTGTCGCACGCCGTCGCGGGCGGGGTGCAGTGGGCGCCCTCCATCGTGGACCAGCCATAATCGTTGCCCCCCATACCGCTCGGTTCGACGTCGACCTCTTCCCAGGCGTGCTCGCCCGTGTCGCCGATGTAGAGCGCGCCGGTGCAGCGGTCGACGCTGAAGCGCCAGGGATTGCGGAGGCCGTAGTCCCAGACATATCCGGCGACGTTCCCCGCGGGGGGAGCGTCCGCGTCGACGTCGATGCGGAGGATCTTGCCGAAGTTGTTGCTCGTGTCCTCCGCCGGGTTGCCTGCGCCCGGCCCGGGCGCGCCGTCCCCGATGGCCGCGTAGAGCATGCCATCGGCGCCGAACGCGAGCATGCCGCCGCTGTGGTCGTAGGCGCTCTCGGAGAGCGCGATGGAGAGGTGCTTCACGGGCACCGGGTCGGCGATCCGAGGGTCGGCCACGGAGCGTCGGTACTCGGCGATGTTGTCGTGGAGCGCCTTGTCCACGTAGTGGACGAAGAAGCGACCATTGGCTGCGTAGTCGGGATGGAACGCGAAGCCGAGCAGCCCGTACTCGTTGTTCGCGCTGTGGTCCTTCACGATCGCCGTCATGTCGAGGAACGTGCCGACGAGGCTCCCGGCCTCGAAGATCTTCACCCGACCGTCGAGCTCGACCACGTAGATCGCGGATGGATCGCTCGGCGTTCCCGTGACGAACCCGGGGTCGTCGAGGCCCGAGGCGACGAGCGTGAGCGCGAGCGGGGGGAGAGGTCCGCTCCCGTCTTCGCACCCGCCCGCGCCCGCGCCGCCCGAGGAGCTCGTGGTCGCGCCGCCGGAGCTCGAGGTGGTCCCGGCGTCGGCCGAGGACGAGGACGAGGACGAGGACGAGGACGAGGACGAGGATGCGGTTCCGGTCGCGGCGTCGACGCCGACGCACCCCGACATCGCGCCCACGGTGATCGACGCGCTCGCGCTCGCGGCGCCTCCGGTCGCGGCGGAGGGCGCCCCGCGGTCGCACGCGCTGATCGCGAGGAGGACGAACACGAGCCCGCAGGTGGCTGACCTCATGTGAACCACCGGCCCTCGCAAAGATCGTTCACACGCAGAAACGCGAGGATTCGCGCGGGGCGCTTCTCCGACCTGGGGCGGGGCGCAACGGCTCGGCGCAGAACGGCCACACGAGACGTCGACGCCGCGGACGTGTCACTCTCCGCGGAGCTCCATGCGCCGATCCCTCCTCGCCACCCTCTCCACGCTCGCCCTCACCGCCGCGGGCTGCGCGGACGAGACCCTCTCGCCCCGCTACGAGCCGCCGCCCGCGTTCGTCACGAACGAGCGCATCGTCTACACCGACGGCCTGCACAACGAGAACACCGAGATGATCGCCCTCGACGATCGGATCGTCCTGATCTTCCGCGGAGGCGAGACCGGCCAGATCGGCTCGGACGCGGCGCACATCAACGTGTACGGGTCGAAGGACGGGGGCCGCACGTTCGAGAAGCAGTCCGAGGTGAGCGGCGGCAAGCTCGAGGGGATGCGCGACATCCGCGACCCGAAGCTCGTCGAGATGAACGGCAAGCTCTACCTCTACGCGATCAGCCGGCTCCCCGGCGGGCATTACCGGGACATCGGCGGCCACGCGTGGACCGTGCGCGCGGAGTCGAGCGACAAGGGCGTCACGTGGACCGACCCCGTGAAGACGTTCAGCGATCTGGACGCGATGGGGAACGAGACGTTCTGGGGCTTCTGGCGCTTCACGAAGCGGACGTCGACGGACGCGAACGGCGACGCGAAGCAGACACTCTACGCGCTCGGGTACGACGACGGGGACACCCAGGTCGGGATGTTCGCCTCGGACGACGGCATCCACTGGGAGAAGCGGAGCGTCGTCGTGAGCTCCTATGACGACGTGCCGAGCGAGGCCGAGCTCCAGTTCTTCGGGGACCATCAGGAGACGGCCGTCGCGATCGTCCGCATGGACAACCAGGGGATCCTCCAGGACGGACAGTCCGCCATTTGCACGTCCCACGAGCCGTTCACCGCGTGGGAGTGTTCCCGCCGCGTCGAGCAACGGTTCGACGGCCCGACGTGGCTCTCGCTCACGCTCGGGGGTGCGCGCCGCAACTTCATGGTCGCGAGGAAGCACCTGCCGTGCACCTACAAGCGCACGGCGATCTACGAGCTCATCGGCGACCTCGCCGATCCCGCGTCGCAGATCCAGGTCTGCGAGATCGAGGAGCTCCCGAGCGCCGGGGACACGGCGTACACCGCGGTCGTGCCGCTCGGGGGGACGAAGTTCCTCACGTCCTGGTACTCGAGCACGATCCCGAAGCGCGGCGACATCGCCTGGCTCGACGGCACGTTCACCCCCGCGGACATTTGGCTCGCGGACGTGGATCTCGCGGAGGCCCCGACGGCGTGCCACGCGCCACCCGCCAAGCGCGTCTGCGGGACCGCGCCGCTCCCGGGCGGACAGTCGGGAGAGGAGGCGGGAGGGGACTATCTGATGAGCCTCGCGCCCGTGATCTATCCGTCCGAGACGCTCCTCTTTCGGACCCACCTCACGTTCCACGACGACAGCGTGGACGTGAAGATGCAGCCGCTCGACAAGGTGACCGGCGCCGACGTGGGCGACGCTTGGGAGGCAACGGGAGCGACGATCGACGCGGCCGGCCGCTTCACGGCGACGTTCGCGCTGCAGTACCTCCCGCTCGAAGCGTTCCCTTTGTTGGAAGATCCGTTCCTTTCGCTAAACGACGTCGAGCTCTCGGGCGTCGTCGCGAGCGACGAGCTCTTCTGCGGGGTCGTGACCGGGTTCGCGCAGGTGTACGGCACGTCGCCGTCCGACCGGATCGACCTCGCCGGGACCACGTTCGGCGCTCCGCGGATCCACGCGGGGAAGACGCCCGAGCCCGTGCTGGCCTGCCCCGCGCGCTGAGCGAGCTCCTTCCTCGCTGCGTCGGTCCCTCAGCCGCGTGCGCGCCCCTCATACCCGCGCGTCTCGTTCCGCGCGCCGCGTGCACGGCGCGCTTGCCCGAACTCGGCGCGCGCGGCATGGTCGAGGCATGCCGGGCCGACCCATCGACGACCGCGTGATGAAGGCGCTCACCGCGATGCTCGGACGCCCCGAGCACCGCTGGACGGTCCGCGCGCTCGCGCGCGTCGCGGGGCTCTCGCGCGCCGCGTTCGCGCGCCGCTTCGCGACCGAGGTGGGCGCGCCGCCCCTCACGTACCTCACGGAGCTCCGCTTGAACCGCGCGGCCAAGCGCCTCACCGACAGCGACGCGTCCCTCGCCGAGCTCGCCGAGGAGCTCGGCTACGCGACGCCGTTCGCGCTGAGCCGCGCGTTCAAGCGCCGCTACGACGTCGCCCCGTCTCGCTTCCGCCGGGCCGCGGGCGAGGCCCCGAGCGCCGCGTCGAACGGTCGGGTGCGCGGCACGCTCGCAGCGTGAGCGAGCCCGGAGATATCAGGGGGCGAAGGTCTGCGCGATCGAGGCGAGCTTGTCGACCTCGTCTTGGCTCAACGCGAGGCGGCCTTTGATCGTCGTCCCCTCCGCCTGAAACTTGATCGGGTCGAACAGGCGGAACGAGAGGATCGCGATCTGGACGCTCGTCGCGCGGTTGAAGTTGTCGGTGATGACCTCTGCGTCTTCGATCGCCTTCTCGGCGTTCGCGTCCTCGCCCGCGAAGTCCACGACGGCGCCGCCCTCGGGCTTGAGGAGGATCGTCATGCCGCCCTTCGTGATCGTCTCCGGGATCCGGGGCAAGCGCGGGAGACGCACCGTCTGCCCGGGGTTCTGGGCCATCGCGATGACGGCCTCCGGACCGTCGTGAAGAGGTAGGCCCCCCGTCGCCTCGAAATCCCGGATGTGGTCGACGAGATCTTCGGGGACGACGACGAGGTAGTTCGGCGGCAGCATCGCGACGACCCCCGTCTGCTTCTTGATGGTGACCTTCACGGCCTCGAAGCCCTCGGCCGGGATCATCTCGCCGGGGGGATCGCTCTTCGCGAGCACCGTCTGCAGCGCCTTGTGCGCGCCCGCCGCGTCCAGGTTGTGCTCACCGAAGACGATCGCGCGTCGGCTCTGGCTGTCCGGGGACGCGATGTAGACGCGCTCGAGATCCTTCTCCGGATCGAGGCCCGTCCCCTCGAGCTCGTCCGCGACCATCGGGATCTTGAGGATGCGCTCGCCCGTCGGCGTGTTGCGGACTTTGTCCATGTAGATGAACGCGCCGATCTGGCCCGAGATCAGGTTGGTCGCGATCTCGTGCGCGTTCTTCGGCTTCTTCGGCGCGTCGGGCGCCGCGGTGTCCCCCGTGGGGTCGTTCGCGTGCGCGTCGTTCGCGGCGGAGGTGCAGGCGGTCCAGACGAGCGCGCACACGAGCCCGAGCGCGCGGAAGAGTCGGCGAGGCATCCTCGCCACGTTAGCCGGTCGGTGCGCTCGACACCACGTGGGGCAGGGTCTCAGCGCGCGCGGTCGACCTCGAGCGCGGCCTCGAACGTCTCGTCGTCGAGGGCGTCCTCGGCCGCGGCGTCGAGCGCGACACGCAGGCGCGGGCTCGCGCTGGAGGACGCCGCGAGCCGGATCTTCTCGGCGGCCCCCTCCGTCCCCGAGGCCCGGAGCGCGAGCGCGGCGCCGATCCGATCCTCGGGGGAGACCGTCGGATCGGCGAGCATCCCGTCCAGGGTCTCGGGCGTGAGCGCTTGGGTCCGGAAATCTCCGACCCGGACGCGCTGCTCGAGGGAGGCGCGCCACGCCGCGACCGAGCGTCCCCCGCGGTCGAGGCTGCGCTTCACGTCGGCGGCGCGCGCGCGCTCGATCCCTGCAGACACGCGCGACACGACCTCGGCGAGCGTCTCCTCGGGGACCCCGACCATCGGGAGATCGGTGGACGCGCCGTCGACGAGGCGGAGCCGCACGGCCGGGATGAAGACGGCCTCGTTCCGGCCGGGCCTCCGCTCGAGGATCTGAATCTGCGTGAGCTCGGCCGAGCGGACGCTGGCGAACGGGATGAACCGTGTCTCGGGCGCGCGCACGAGGCGGACTCCATCGTCGCCCACGACGAGGCGCCCCAGCGCCCCGAACACCGCGAGCGCGAGGCCGAGCGCGAGCACGGGCAGCCCGACGAGCGCGCCCACCGCACCCTGGCGACCCGCGATCGCCGCGACCATCCCGGCTACGAAGAGGGAAATGACGATGCCCGTCGCGAGGCCGACGCGCCCGCGGAGCTTCACCGTCAGGGGCGCCTTCGCTTCGTTCTTGTCCACGCCCGAAGTTCTACGCGCAAAGCGCGGATTGAGGGAGCGAGGGTTCGATGGTACGCGGACGCCGTGTCGAACGAGAGCGCGGCGGTGCGGTTCGTAAGGGGTGGGTTGAAGATCGGAGACACCGAGGTCCCTCTCTATGTCGCCAGCGTTCACTATTGGCGCCTCGAACCCGCTCACTGGCGAGCCTGCCTCACCGCCGTGAAGTCTCTCGGGATGCGCTTCGTGGACACGTACATCCCCTGGGCGGTCCACGAGACCGCGCCCGGCGTCCTCGAGCTCGGGCAGACCGATCCGCAGCGCGACGTCGCGGCGTTCATCCACATCGCGGGCGAGCTCGGGCTGTACGTCATCGCGCGCCCGGGGCCGCACATCAACGCGGAGCTCACGTGCTTCGGGATCCCGGAGCGCGTCGTGTGGGACCCGGCGTGTCAGGCGCGATCCCCGGAGCAGAACCCCGTCATCCTGCCGATGCTTCCGACCGGGTTCCCCGTGCCGAGCTACGCGAGCCAGGTGTTCCACGACGAGACGGCGCGCTACTTCGCGGAGCTCGGGAAGGTCCTCGCGCCCCTCATCCATCCCGCGGGGCCCGTGGTGCTGCTCCAGGTCGACAACGAGGGCGCGCTCTACTTCCGAGACGGCGTCTACGATCAGGACTACCACCCCGACGCGATCGACGCGTACCGCGCTTTCCTTCGCGACAAGTACGGGACGACGGAGGCGCTCGCGGCGGCGTACGGAGACGCGAGCTCCCCGGGGCTCTTCACGGAGATCGAACCCCCCAAGCGGTTCGACGCGAAGACGGTGGGTGAGCTCACGCGCCACATCGACTGGGCGGAGTTCCAGGAGCGCGGGCTCGCGAACGCGATGGAGCGGTTCTCCGAAGCGCTCGATCGCGCCGGGATCAAGGGTGTCCCGCGCATGCACAACTTCCCCCCCGGCCAGGACGCGACGCCCCTGAACGCCGCCCGCGTGACGACGTCGCGCGGCGTCGATCTCGTCGGGTACGACTATTACAACGACGCGTCGGAGACGAGCCGCGCGGTCATCGCGCGACGCACGACGGAGCTCGCCGTCCGGTGCGCGGCGCGCGAGCAGCCCGCGTACGCGTGCGAGATGGGCGCCGGGTTCCCGCCGTTCTTCCCCCCGCTCGACGAGCGCGACAGCGCGTTCACCGTGATGAGCGGGCTCGCGTACGGGCTCCGCGGGTTCAACGTCTACATGGCCGTGGAGCGGGACCGATGGATCGGCGCGCCCATCGACCGCGAGGGTCGCGAGCGGCCGTTCGCCGTGTTCTGGCGCAAGCTCGTCGGCGCGCTCGAGCGGGTCGACTTCGCGAACCTCACGCGCGATACGCCCGTGCGGATCCTCACCCCCCGCAACGAGCGGCGCCTCGCGCGCGCGATGCACGCGTTCGGCCCCATGTCGGCGGCGTTCTTCGCCGTGATGAACCGGGGCCCGCGCGACACGAGCTTCGAGGACGATCTCGGCCTCGGCTACCCGCCGGCCGTGGAGGCGGACACGTTCTCGCGCGCGATCGAGCGCGCGCTCGAAGACCGAGGCGTTCCCTACGCGCACATCGGCGGCGAGGATCGCGAGATCTCGCTCGACGGGGCGAAGTGGATCGTCACCGTGAGCTCGGGAGGGCTCTCGAGGTCGCTCTTCACGTACCTCGAAGACGCGGCGAAGCTCGGCACCTCCGTGAGCTTCGGGCCGCGCCGGCCCGAGCTCGGGGGCGCGCGGCGCGTCCTCGCGGAGCAGTTCGATCTCGATCGCCTTCGACCGCGCGGGCGGGAAGGATCGGAGATCCGCGTGCTCGTGGAGAACGATCCCGCGCGCATCGACGAGGCCGTCTCCGCGGCGATTCGCGAGCTCGGGCTACCGACCTACGCGTGCGAGCCGGACGGCGTGTTCGTCACCCTCCACCGAGACACCGCGGGGACCGCCAAGGTGCTCTTCGTCCTCCACACGGGAGAGACGGACACCGTCGCGCAGATCAGCATCGGGGAAGGCATCCACGAGGCGCAGGATCTGATGAAGGATCAGTCCTTCAAGCTGCGATCGGGGACGCTCGAGATCCCGCTGAAGCCGGGCACCGTGCGCATGCTCGCGCTGTCCTGATCCGCCCGCGCGGGGCGGACGAGGACGAGCGCGTCAGCCAAGCGCGATCCGCTCCGTCGGTGCGCGGCCATGCACCCCGTCCGCCACCTCCCGCGACAGTTCCACGAGGCCGGCCTCGCGCTGGATCTCGTCGACGAGCCGCTCGCGCCGCAGTCGATGCGCGGGGACGGCGTCGATCACATCGTCCAGATGGACATCGCGCGCCCGCCGCGCCGGCCATCCGAGCGCTTCCAGATCTACCCGGGCGCCAAGGACAACCGCGTCGAGGTCCTCGGCGTGGATCGGCCGAACCGACAGCTCGTGCTGTTCGTGCACGAGCCCGCGCGCGTGTTCACCGTCCGCGTGCCGAGGCGCGAGTGGCAGCGGCCCGAGGGACGCGTGGTGGCCGAGACGGCGCGCCATCGGTTCATCGAACAGACGACGAGCTCGCGCAAGCGACACTTCCTCTTCGGGATGGACGAGCAGCACCTCTTCATGGCCGAGCTCCCGCGCGGGGTGTCCTCCGTGCACGGCGCGCGCGAGTCGCTGCGTGCGCCCGAGGTTCCGCCGAACCTCCGCTCGCGGGAGGGGCGCATCGTTCGCCAGGGCGAGTGGTTCTTCCTGCCCGCGAACGCGACCGAGGTCGCCGAGGTGGAGGCGATCGCCGAATGCCGGGGCGCGCGGACGCACGCCGGCATCGCGTGGGCCGCGGGGATCGCCCGGGCGGGCCGGCCGCACGTCGCGGACGAGATCGTCGTGATCCGACCGGACGTTCGCCCCGTGCCGACCGAGCCGCGCATCTACGTGCGGGGCTCCGTTCGTCACCCCGATCACAGGACGGTCTACTTCCCGAGCTGGCGCCGCGTCGTCCCGAACCGAGAGCGCGTCGAGCAGCGCGCGGGCATGCTCTGGATCGACTGACGCCTCCGGCTCGACGCTCAGAGGGGATCGATCGCGAGCGAGAACGAGAGCGGTACGGGCGCGTTCGTCGAGGGGAAGCTGAGCCTGCGCAGCGCCTCCGTGAGGCAGTCGCGAACACGCGCGTCGTCCGGCGAGCTCTGGGTGACGCGGGCTTCGCTGACGCTCCCGTTCGGCGCGACGGTGACGCGAGCGCTGAACGTGCTGGAGCTCTCGACGCACTGACCGAAGCTGTCCTCCGACCGGCCGAGCGCGGCCTCGATGCTCTCGCGACTCATCTTTCCCGCGCCGCTCGTCGTCTGCGCCGCGCCGACGCGGTTCGGGTCGTGCTTGAAGTCCTTCCCGATGGGCTCGCCCTGGGGTGCGGCGCTCGTGTTCGGCGGGGGTGTCGTTCCTGGCTGCACCCCCGTGTCGGGCTGCGGGCCAACCTCCTCGAGCGCGGTGATCGTGACCTTCTGCTTCGCCCCGACCTTCTTCAGGGGCGGGACGCTCGTCGCGCCCGTGTCCGAGGTCGTCGAGGGCGTGGGCTTCGTAAATCCATCCGTCGGGGTCGCCGACCCGCAGGCAGCGACGGCCACACATCCGGCGCAAAGACCGAGGAGGCGCGCCCCCCGTCCCAGGGCCAATCCTCGGGCGGCGATCATTGCGGGGAGAGTAGCACCTCGACCGGAGCGGGCTTCAGAGCATCGCCGACGCGAGGCCCATCCGCACCGTGCGCATCATCGTGGGGCTGTCGTCGTCGTCGAGATCGATCATCTTCGCGGCGTAGCGCGGTTGGGGTTCCGTCACGCTGAGGCGGGAGGCCGGCTTCAGCCGGCGCGGGTCGGTCGCCGTGCTCCGTGGGTAGGGCCGAGAGACGCTGGAGAGAGAGGCGATCGAGAGCTTCATGTGAGGCGCTCCGCCTCAAGCACTGCCTGTGCCACGCGGGTTTCGGCCCAATCCTCGGGGATTTCGCGCCTGGTCGAAGGGTACCGGCAACTCACTGACGGTCCACGCGTCGTCGCGCGGTCGGAAAGTCATCGGCCCCTTCGAGCGCGCATCGCCGCCCCCCCGTCAGAGGGGGACCGCGTCGATGCCGACGGCGATCATCGGGACGGCGTCCGCGCCGTTCGTGATCATGGGCACGGCGTTCGCCCCGTTCGCGATCATCGGATCGGCGCTCGCGCCGTTCGTGATCATGGGTCGTGCGTCCGCGTCCACGAGGACCTCGGGCGCGGGGGCTTCGACCATCATCGCGGACGCTCCCCAGTCTCCGTCGGTCGCGGCGAGCTCGACGGGCGTCTCTTCGGACTCCTCGTCGGCGGTCCCGGCGGACATGGTGGACCAACCCGCGCTCGATGACGACGACGCGGACCACGTGCTCCACCCCTCGGAGCTCGACGTCGACGCGACCGACCAGCTCGATCGGCTCGACGCGCTGAACGAGCTCGCGGACCAACCGTCGGCGTAGGCCGTCGACGCGCAACCCACGATCGCCACAATTCCCACGAAACCCAGCTTGAACAATCGCATTGGTCCTCCTGACCGCGTCCGTCGTCGCGCGAACGGAACGTGAGACGCTCGAGTCGCCCGGAAAGTCTGCGTCGCGAGCGCCGACCGCGCGCCCTCTGGCGCATCTTTCTGGCGCGCCTCGCCGTCGCAACTTCGGGGTGCAACGCGCCGGCCGACGCGGTATTCCGCGCCCACCATGAAGCGGTTCAAGGCGGCGGTGCTGGGCGGGAGTGGGTACGGGGCGGGGGAGATCATGCGGCGGCTGCTGCTCCACCCGGACGTGGAGCTCGCGCGCGTGTCGTCCATCGACTACGTCGGCGAACCCCTCTCGGCCGCTCACCCGAACCTCGAGGGGCGCTCGGACCTCGTGTTCGAGAACATCCCGCCGGAGGAGGCCGCGAAGGGCATGGACGTCGTGCTGCTCGGTCTCCCGCACAACGTGAGCGCGACGGTCGTCCCGAAGATCCTCGAGACGGGCGCGAAGGTGGTCGACCTCTCGGGTGACTTCCGGCTGAAGAACGTCGCGAGCTACGAGGAGTACTACGGGGGCAAGCACCCGAGCCCCGCGCTCCTCGCGGGCGCCGTGTACGGCCTGCCCGAGCTCAACCGCGAGCTCATTCGAAAGGCCACGCTCGTCGCGTCCCCCGGGTGCTTCGCGACGACGATCGAGCTCGGCCTCCTCCCCCTCGTGAAGAAGGGCCTCCTGAAGGGCCCCATCGAGACCGTCGCGATCACGGGCTCGAGCGGGAGCGGCGCCGCGCCTCAAGCGGGGACGCACCACCCGGTCCGCTCGGTGAACCTGAAGACGTACAAACCGCTCAAGCACCAGCACGTCCCCGAGATCCTGGAGACGCTGCACGCCGCGGGAGCGGAGGGCCTCACCCTCCACTTCGTCCCCGTGAGCGCGCCCATCTCGCGCGGCATCTTCGCGACGAGCTTCGTCCACGTGGACGCCGGGGTCTCGAAGGACCAAGTCGCTGCCGCGTTCGCGGAGGCGTACGCGAGCGAGCCGTTCGTCCGCGTCCCCAAGAAGCGCCTCCCCGAGGTCGTGGCCGTGAGCGGCTCGAACTACGCGGAGGTCGGCTTCGAACTCGGCCCGGTCGAAGAGGGCAAGCGCCTCCTCGCGTGCTTCAGCGCGATCGACAACTTGATCAAGGGCGGCGCGGGCCAGGGCGTACAGAACATGAACCTCGTCCTCGGGCTCGACGAGACGCTCACGCTCGCGGACGCGGGAGGGTTCCCGTGATGGGGACGACCCTCATCTCGGAGCACACGGCGGCCGAGGGCGTGATCGTCCTCAAGTTCGGCGGCGAGGTCATCGCGAGCGCGGATCTCCCGGTCCTCGCGGCGGATGTCGCGAAGATCGCCGAGGAGCGCGGCGTCATCATCGTGCACGGGGGCGGCCCGCAGGCGACGAAGCTGCAGGAACAGCTCGGCCAGAAGCCCGTGAAGGTCGCCGGGCGCCGCGTGACGGACGAGGCGACCTTGGACGTCATGAAGATGGTCGTCGCGGGGAAGCTCAACGTCGATCTCTCGGCGGCGCTGCTCCGCGCGGGCGCTCGCCCCATCGGCCTCAACGGCGCGAGCAGCCTCGCGATCGCCGCGGAGAAGCGGCCCGCGCGCGTGTACCCGGGCGCCGGCCCCGACCCCGTGGATCTCGGCCTCGTGGGGGACGTGACGGGCCTCAACGTGCCGCTGCTGGGCCTCCTCATCGATCACGGGTACACGCCGGTGCTCGCCTGCCTGGGGGCCGCCGCGGACGGGACGGTGTTCAACATCAACGCCGACACCGTCGCGAACCGCGTCGCGGTCTCGCTGAAAGCGGCGAGCCTCGTCCTCATCAGCGACGTGCCCGGCGTCCTTCGGGACGTGAAGGATCCCGCGTCGAGGATCCCGTCGTTGACGGTCGATCAGGGCACGGAGCTCATCGCGAGCGGCGTCGTGAAGGAGGGGATGATCCCGAAGCTCGAGGAGAGCTTCGCGGCGATCGCGGACGGCGTGCGCCGCATCCACATCGTCGGGCGGATTCGGGCGGGCGATCTCGCGCGCGAGGTCGCGTCCCCCGGCTCGGTGGGCACCGTCCTCCTCCCCTGATCGGCTCAGGCCGACGCTTCGGGATCCGATGCTTCGGGATCCGCGTCGGAGGTCGGCTCCGGCTCGTCCGTCGAGGGCGGTTCGGAGTTCGTGGCGCTCGGAGCGACCGCGCCGCCGTCGACCTTCGGGGGCGAGGCCGAGCGCGTCTCCACGCGGAGCTTCATACGGTGCCAGACGAAGAGGCCGAGCGTGGCCGCCGCCATGATGCCGGCGGAGACCCACTGCCTCGGCGGGAGCAAGAGGAGCGTCGCCGCGAGGGAGCACCAGAGGAAGGTCCGACGGACCGTCGCGGGATCTTCGACGGCGTTGGATCCTTCCTGAGGGCGGGGGGGCGCGGTGAGGGTCATGACGAAGTGGTGGGGGCTCGGTCGATGGGGTACGTTCAGCGGGCTTTTTCGGCCCGCCCGGGCGGGCGCTTGCTTCGACACAGTACTCCAAATCCACGCGCGCCGCAGGCGCTCGATCCGACCGCGGGCCCCCGCGGATCCCCATTGAAGACGCGCGGCGCCGCGCGGGTGACGACCTGAGCGACGAGTCCGCTGACTCGGGAACGAAGGCGAAGACGAAGACGAGGCGCCCGAGCACGGAAAGGGCCACGCCTCCTCCCGCTCCCGAGCAGCCGCTGCAGGTCGAGTCCTGGCGGCAGATGTTCTCGAGCGTCTACTTCACGATCGATCGCCGCACCCTCGGCCTCACGCGCGTCTGCCTCGGTTGGTTCCTCATCTGCGATCTGTTCCGGCGCACGGGCGACTGGCTCCACATGTTCGGGGACACGGGCGTCCTGCCGACGCTGACGATCCTGAAGAGCCCCCAGGCGAGCAACTTCTCCTTCCTCTACGCGTTCCACGCCCCCTGGGAGCTCT
The DNA here is from genome assembly GCA_046351395.1 of Polyangiaceae bacterium. Classification (GTDB taxonomy): domain Bacteria; phylum Myxococcota_A; class Polyangia; order Polyangiales; family Polyangiaceae; genus CAYYKK01. The sequence continues at coordinate 218,521 of JAXLYP010000002.1, read as the reverse complement.
GGACGCTCTGGTCCGTCATCCTCGCGACGTACGTGTGCCTGCTGATCGGCTTCAAGACGAAGGTCATGCAGGTGCTCTCGCTGCTCTTCGTGGCGAGCATGAACGGGCGCGTGCTCCTCATCGAGAACGGCGGGTACGTCGTCCACAACCTGCTCCTCCTGTGGACCTGCTTCATGCCGCTCGGGGACCGCTTCAGCCTCGACAGCCTGCTCCGTTCGATGAAGCGCCGGCGCGAGCGGACGCCGCTCGAGCTCAACGACCGGACGGACGTCATCGAGCCGTACAAACTCAAGCCGTTCTCTTCGCTCGTCTGCCTGGTGATCCTCGTCCAGCTCTCGGCGGTCTACTACTTCAACAAGATCCACAAGTGGGGCCCCGACTGGACGTTCAAGAACGCGACCGCGGTGCACTACGTCATGTACGTCGACCGCATGGTGAACCCGATCGTCGCGGACGTTCGGACGAAGGTCCCGTTCTGGGCCTACCAGCAGATGACGCGCGCCGTGCTCCTCGCGGAGCTCCTGCTCGCGTACTTCCTCCTCGCCGCCATCTTGCCGAACCCGGGCCAGCGGTGGGTCTTCGCGGCGCCGATCAAGCCGCGCCCCTGGTATCACTACCTCGCGCCGTGGGTCGCCATCGGGTGGCTCGCGCGGACGATGGCCGGCCCGGTGCCCTCGGAGCAAGCGAGCGCGCGGACGGCGAGCGTCGTCTCGTGGGTGACGCTCCCCGCGTCCCGACTCTGGGCCCGCAGGTTCGTCCTGCTCCTGATGAACTTCCTGCACATCGGGTTCGGCTCGACGTTCGTGCTCGGTCCGTTCGCGTGGGCGCTCTGCATCTTCTCGACGCTCCTCTTCTCGAGGGAGGATTGGGAGGCGACGATCGCGGTGGCGAAGCGCGAACACCGCCGCCGCACGGTCCTCTACGATCCCACGTCGGGCGCGGCGCTCTGGTTCTGCCGCCTGCTGAAGCGGGTCGACAACTACGCGCTCCTCGGGTTCGACGAAGCAAACGCGACCGAGCGCGCGCATCGCATCGTCGTCGAGCGGATGGATGGCTCGGTGGTCACGGGCGCGCGCGCGCTCCGTGAGATCATCGACGCGACGCCGATCGGCGCCGCGTTCGTGTGGCTGTTCACCCCGGTCTCGCTCATGGACCGACCGCGGGCTTGGCTCGCGGAGGCGCTCCCCGATCCGGCGCGCGCGAGCGGCCTCGGCGTGCTCGTGGCGTACGCGCAGATCGCGGGCGGCTACGCCTGGTATGGCGTGTGGATCGTGTGCCGCGCGATCGCGATGCCGCTCCGCTTCGTCGCGGGGGCGTTCTTCTCCGCGCTGGGCGAGTGGATCATGCGGCCCGGGCGCTGGTCGCGCTTCTTCCGCCTCGAGGCGGAGGATCCGCGCGCGGACTTCGACGAGACGGCGACGATCTGGTTCCGGATGAAGAGCGGCGCCGGCGGGTTCGTCCGCGAGGCGCTCTGCCTGTTCATGTTCATGGGCGCGCTCAACCAGGCGATGACCGAGCTCTGGGTGACGAAGTCGTTCTGGCAGAAGACGTTCACGGACGCGAACCAGTGGCTCGACAAGCCCGAGCACAAGGGGACGAAGGATGCGCTGAAGTGGATCGGCGACAACGTGCCCTACGCCAAGTACTTCGGCCTCACGGCCCCGCTCACGCAGCAGCCGGAGGCGATGCAGGACGCGGCGCACAAGTTCCGCTTCCTCCAAGGCTGGTTCATGTTCTCGCCGAACCCGGTGAAGGACGACGGGACGATCATCGTGGACGCGATCACGGAGGAGGGTCGGCACGTCGACCCGTTCTGGAACACACCGCCGAACCTCGTCCTCCATGACGTCCAGAGCTACGGGTACAACCAGATCTGGAGCGACTACTTCAATCGAATCCACGGCAACCGGAACTACCGAGAGGCGATGATCGATTACCTGCGCCGTTTGCCGGAGCGCACGGGCAACCCGAAGGACGCGCTCGTCTCCGGCTCCGTGTACTGGATCAAGGACTGGAACCCGAAATTCGGGACCACCGAGTCGTTCAACGAGCAGCAGGAGCTGATGTTCACGTTCGACGAGCGGGGGAACTCGAAGGATCCGCCGCCTCCGCCGAAGAAGCCCGACGGCCAGTAACGGGCGGGGGGGTGGGGCACGATCGCGCCCTCTTTCGGGGGCGCGGGATGAGCTATCGTTGTGGCGTGTTGGGCCGGAAGCTCCTCCGCACCATCGCCTCCATGCGGTCCCGAGTCCGAGGCCTCGCGCTCGTGTCTGGAGTCGCGGCGGTGCTCGGCGTGGGCGGCGTCGGCTGCGTGTCGACGCCCGTGCTGCAGCTCCACTCTGCGCGCATCAGCGGCGTCAGCGCGACCGGCGTGATCCTCGCCGTCACGATGCGGGTGAACAACGAGAACTCGTTCGACGTCCGCGTCCGCAACGTGCGCGCGAACGTCACGATCCAGTCGCGCTTCACGCTGCCGTACCTCCAGTACAACCCCGACAAGTGGCTCGCGTCGGACGCGTCGACGTTCGTGCCGGCGCCGATGACGATCCCCTGGGTGATGGTGCAGCCCCTCCTGTCGACGTCGATCGGCTCGAGCTACGTGAGCTACACGTTGAACGGGCTCGCGGACGTCACGGCGACGCGCCTTCTCCAGATCCAGGCGACGGATTACGGAATCAACGCGCGGGGCACGTTCAGCCGAGGCGAGCTCGCGATCGCCGCGGGGCGGGGCGTGCTCGGCGGCATGACGGACGACACGAGCCTGCTCGCGGGGGCGCCGCCCGGCCCGTTCTTCGACGCGATGGAGGCGCCGCCCTACTTGGCGGGCTCCCAGCCCTTGGGGTACGGCGGCGCGAGCACGATACAGCTCCCGTCCTGGGCGACTGCGGAGTAGGCCGACTCGTACGGCCAGGCGTAGCCGAACGCCATGCACATCTCGTTGTCGCCGACGCCCTCGACGATCTCCTTGTCGAAGGTGTTCTCCCACGAGCACGAGAAGTCGAAGCCCATCCCGGGCTCGACGGTGGTCGCGCCCTGCGCGAGGTCGATCGCGGGCTCGTAGCTCGCGATCACGCCGTCCGGGTTGAAGCCGGGAGAGTCGAGGAACGAGTCCCCGTCGAGCACGCCCCCTCGGAACGTCGCCTGGAAGCCCGTCGCGAGTTTGTGCATGTGCGGCATCAAGCTGACGATGTTCTCGGGCGCGAGGATCGCGCACTCGCCCGTGACGGTGAGGTTCGCGTGCGGCGGGATGTGGAACCCGGAGAACTGCCAGATGAACGGCCCGAGCAGGTGGGTGACCTTGGACTCGTCGATCGTGAACCACTCGTACTTCGGCGCGAGCTTCACCACCTCCGGCGTCGCGTTGAGGTAGTGGAGGCGGAGCACGATCTCGAAGTCGTCCCCGATCGGGAAGCCCATGCCATCGGGGAACGTGCGCCACTCCGTCCCCACGACCTGCGTCGAGGAACCGAAGAGGACGGAGCCTCCGTTGAGGACGTCGATCGCTTCGCCCGCGATCGCGCCCTCGTCCGGCGGACAGGGTCGGAAGCCTTCGCCCGTCTTGGGGCGCGCGACGATGTTGCCGTGGTGCATGCCCGCGGTGACGGTGAGCGAACCTCCGCCGACGACGCGCGAGGCCCCGGTGCGATCGAGGGGCGCGATGAAACAGGGGTACGTCTCCTCGCCGGGCTGCAACGTCTGCTCGGGCACATCCACCTTGAAGCCGCCGACCTGGAACGCGGGCGGCCCTTGCTTGCCCTTCTTCGCGTCCGGGATCTCGGGCTTCGTCGGCGGCGTTGCGGAGTCGGCGACCTCGACCTTGCACGAGGTCGCGAGCAACCCCGCTCCGAGTACGAGCGCGCCCACACCGAAAAACCACCCTGACTTCATGGTCACGATCCTAGGATCAGAACGGCGCGAGCGTCATCGGTGAATCTTTCGCACGCGAACCGTTTGAAACCACGGAGCACCTTCCATGCGCCGCTTCCTTCTTCGCGCCCTCATCCTCGTCGTCGCGTCGGTCGGGTCCACCTCTTGCGACGCGCCGACGACGGGCACTGGCGGAGCGGGCACGAGCACGGGCTCGGCCCCGACCGGCGGCTCCACGAACACCGCAGCCTCGACGGCCAGCGACGCCGTGGCGTCCAGCTCGACAGGCTGCGGGTCGTGCTCGGTCTCGTCGGTGTGCTGTGACCACGGCGGCGAGGGAGGATGCCTGCTCCACACGACATGCGACTACGGCACGTTCGCGTGCGGGGACCAGCAATGCGCCCGCTACTTCGAGGTCTGCAAGCGCTCACCGGGAACGCCACAATCGCCTACGCCGACGGGCGTGTGTGTCCCCACACCGAGCCAGTGCACGACGCTCGCCGAGTCCGTGACGTGCACATGCATCAACGGGTCGTCCCAGGAATATTGCACGCAATCGGGTCCGGGAGAGGTGTTCGTCGGGTGCGATTGTCCGGGCCCGACCGACCCATCGAGCTGCGGGAACGACGCGACCTGCGACAGCTTGGGGCATTGCAATCACTGGTCCGGCACGGCCTGTGCGGCGTGCGGACAATCGAGCACGTGCAACGGGAACGGGTTCTGCGCGACGGCCCCGGGCGCGTGCGCGCCGGGGGATTTCTGTTGGTCGGACGGGTGCGTCCATGTCGCCCAGCTCGAGATGGGGGCCGCGTTCGGCTGCGCGCGCTTGAACACGGGAGCCGTACAGTGCTGGGGAAGCAACCAGTCCGGGAAGCTCGGGATCGGGAGCTTGGAAGACAGTCCGTTTCCCGTGCAGACAGTCGGCCTCGAGTCGGGGGTCGAGCAGCTCGCCTCTGGTGGCAACTCGATGTGCGCCCTGCTCACCAATGGCACCGTGAAGTGTTGGGGCGCCAACCACGTCGGTCAGCTCGACCTCCCGGACCCCGAGGTGCGAGTCCCGACGACGATCCCAGGGCTGCCGCCGGGTGTGATCCAGATCGCGTCAGGCTTCGAGGACACATGCGCCCTCACGGCGGCGGGCGAGGTGTGGTGCTTCGGCGCGAACTACCCGAACGGCCCGACGAAGAAGGTGGGGCTTCCGACCGACATCGCCTCGATCGCGGTCGGAGTGGGGCACCTTTGTCTGCTCACCAAGAGCGGCGGCGTGAAGTGCTCGGGCAACAATAGCTACGGTCAGCTCGGCGACGGGTCCACCACGAACAGCGCGACGCCGGTGGACGTCGTCGGGCTCGGCTCCGGCGTCACCGCGATCTACGCGTTGGACTCTTGGAACTGCGCGCTGACGACGAATGGCGAGGCGCGCTGCTGGGGGCACAGCGGCGCCGGCGGGCTGGGCAACGGGTCGACGATGGACGCGCACGCTCCGGTGCAGGTGACGGGGCTGTCTTCCGGGGTGCAGGCGCTGGCGATGGGAGCCGTGTCGTGCGCGCTCACGGGCGCGGGCGGCGTGGTGTGCTGGGGAACGGGAATCGCGGGGGACGGATCCGGCTCCGAGCAGCACACGACACCGGTCCAAGTGGAGGGACTCGCGAGCGGCGCAGCAGCGGTGGGCTCGTACGTGGGCACGTGCGCGAAGAAGACGGACGGCTCCGTGGTCTGCTGGGGGATCTTCGGCTCGCTCACGCCGAAGCTGCTGCCCGAGCCGTGATGCGGTTCGCTCGTCAGCCGTGCGCCGCGGGCGCGACGGCTTGGATGAACCGGACCACGAACCACACGCCGAGGCCGACCACCGCGAGCCCGATGATCTGGACGACGCGCTCGAGCGTCCGGGGGTTGAACCGCTCGCCGTAGCGCCTCAGGATCCAGACGAACACCGAGAACCAGCCCCCGATGCCCGTAGCCGCGCCGATCGAGAACGGCACGGCGTCCGCGGGGGTCATCGTCATGCCGGCGGAGGCCAGCGTGACGGCCATCGCCGCCCACGTCGCGATGAGCGTCGGGTTGATCGCGGTGATCGTGAATCCGAGCCCGAAGGACTGGAGCGCCGAGTCGGCCTTCTTCTTGTCCTCGCCGGTCTTCGTTTTGTACCGCATGAACGAGATGCCGAGGCCGATGAGGATCACCGCGGCGAGGCCGCGCGAGACCGTGTCGATCCACGGGTACTTCGTGAGGTACTTGGCGAACCCGAAGAACGTGACGAGCGCGTAGAGCCCCTCGGCGAGCGCGCCTCCCCAGCCGATCCAGATCGCGCTCGCGTAGCGTCGGTTCAAGCCGCGGTGCAGGACGAGCGCGGAGATCGGCCCGGCCACGGGGATCGACCCGAGGAAGCCGCAGAGGAGGCCGACGCCGAGAGCGAGGAACACGAGGGGAAGATCCTTAGCCGGCCGCGTTCTCGCGCGCAAAAGTTCATGTGAGCGCGCACGCCGGGCTACCGTTTCGGGCGATGGCCGAACGCGTCTGGCGACAGAAGGTGCGGCGCCGGCAGGGAGATCTCTTCGAGCTCACGACGGTGGGCGGCCGCTGGGCGCCGATTCAGGACCTCTACCACCGCGTCCTCGACATGCGGTGGCTCTGGTATTTCGCGATCATCTCCGGGCTGTTCCTGACGGTGAACGCGATCTTCGCGCTCCTTTATTTGGCGCAGCCGGGGTGCAGCGCGAACGCGGACGGGAGCTTCCGGGACGCGTTCTTCTTCAGCGTGCAGACGCTCGCGACGATCGGGTACGGGAACCTCGGGCCGAACACGCTCTACGCGCACCTCCTCGTCACGGGAGAGGCGCTCACTCAGCTCCTCGGCTTCGCGCTGATCACGGGCGCGACGTACGCGAAGTTCGCACGCCCGCGCGCGCGCGTCCTCTGGTCCAAGAAGGCGGTCGTCGGCATGCGGGACGGGGTCCGCTACATGATGTTCCGCGTGGCGAACGAGCGGCACAACCAGGTCGTGGAGGCGCAGCTCCGCGTCGTCCTGCTGCGCGACAGCCTCTCGAAGGAGGGCGAGTCGATGCGCGTCCCCACGGAGCTCAAGCTCGTCCGCGACCGCACGATGGCGTTCCGCCTCTCGTGGACCGCGATGCACAGGATCGACGAGTCGAGCCCGCTCTACGGCGACGGCGTCGAGGAGATGCTCGAGCGCACGAACGCCGCGATCAACCTCTCGATCACGGGATTCGACGAGACGATCGCGCAGACGGTGAACGCGCGCTACGCGTACTATCCGCAGGACATCGAGTGGGGCCGCCGGTTCAAGGACGTCATCTCCGTCGAACCCGACGGGTCGCGCGTCATCGACTACCGGAACTTCCACGACACGATCGCGGAGTAGCGATCCACGATCGGCGGCTCAAGGGCAGTTGCTCGACTTGACGCTGTGGCCGTCGAACCCGCCGTGGCCCATGTTGCAGTACGTGGTCGCGTCGCCCGCGCCGCAGCTCGGGATGTTGAACCCCTCCGCGTTGCCGACGTTGTGCCAGGTGGAGAAGCTGTTGCACTTCACCTTGCAGTAGGTGGGCACGGGCGCTTGGTACTGGCCGTTCGCGAAGTTCACGCTCGAGACGCCGCCGCTGCCGCCGCACTGCGCGTTGCCCCAGGTCGCGCACGCTTGCGCGCTCGAGCACGTCGTCCCCGGGAGATCGAAGTAGTTGCAGCACCGCGCGTAGCAGCTCGGCCCGCCCACGCCGCACATGTTGCACGCGGTGGTGTACGTGCAGCTCGGTGAGCAGCCGACGCTCCCCTCGGCCTCGAAGTGGCCGCTGAGGGAGGCGCACGTCGCGCCGCCGAGATCGGTGCCCTCGCACTGCTCGCCGTTGTTGCGCGCGCCGTCGCCGCAGAACTGGCACTCGCTCACGTCGAAGCCGCAGCCGCCGGTGCATTTCAGCGTGCCTTGAGCCTCGGCGTGTCCGGTCGCGGAGGCGCAGGTCGCGCCGTTGAGGTTCGCGCCGTCGCACTGCTCGCCCGCGTCGATCTGGCCGTTGTTGCAGCCGGGGCAGACGCCGCAGTCGGCCTCGCAGTTCTGCGTGCCGGGGCCGCACCCCTCGTTGTTGTTGCAGGCTCCATCCCCGCAGAACACGCAGGCGGCCCCGTCGATCGCGCACGCGGGGGTGCACGAGAGGGAGCCGCCCGCGTCGGGGTGCCCGGTGACCGTCGCGCACGTCGCGCCGCCGAAGTCGGTGCCGTCGCACGCGTCGGCGCCGTTCTTCGTCCCGTCCCCGCAGATGGGCCCCGAAGCGCTCGCCCCCGTCGAGTCGGAAGTGGAGAGGGACGCGGTCGAAGCGGACGCGGTCGCGCCGCCACCGCCCGCCCCCTTGGACGCGCGGACGTCGTCGAAGTCGTCGATCGCGAGGCACCCCGCCGCGAACGCGGCGCAGGGGATCCACGCGACGAGGCCCAGGCGACTACGCATCTCTCGGGGATCGTGCAGGAGCTTTCGCGGGGTCACAAGCACCGGGTGGACACGGTCCAGGGTTCCGCGTACGAACGCGTGTCGTCGTGCGATCCGCCGTCCTCCTCACCGTGCTGTTGGTGGCGTGCTCCGGCTCGCCGGTGCGCGAGCCGGCCCGGGGCGGGGGCCCGGCCCCGAGCGCGTCTGCGAGCGCGTCCGTCGCCGCGCCCGGGCCGGAGGCTTCGGCCTCCACGCTCGGAGGGGGGCCGACCGACGCTGCGCCGCCCGCGGAGAAACCGGTCGACACGCGCCCGCACATCACGAGCATCGGGATGGGCACGTGGATCTACAAGACCCCATTGGTCAAGGAAGCTGACTTTCTCGGAACGGTGCGCCAGGGCACGTCGATCGCCGTGAAGAGCCTCGAGACCGTGAAGGGCACGGGCTGCGCGGGCGGCTTCTACGAGGCGGAGCCGCGGGGCTACATCTGCAACGACCACACGGTGACGACGGCGCCCCCCGCGCTCTTCATGGCGGTCGATGTCCTCACGCGACCGCGCGGCGGGCCGATGCCCTACGACTACGCGCTCTCGGACGGCGCGCCGATGTACAACCGGGTGCCGACGGCGGACGAGATCAAGCGCGTCGAGACGTACATGGGCAAGCCCCACGTCTTCGAGCCACTGTTCCCGACGCTCCACGCGCACGAGGAGATGGCGACGACGGACGAGATCGCTCCGAACGCGCCGCTCCCAGCGTTCCTCGAGGGCGGGGGCGCGGTGAAGGAGAAGCCGTACGACCTCGTCGAGCGCGTGATCCCGCGCGGCTCGATGCTGAGCTATGTGACGAGCTTCGAAGCGAACGGGCGCACGTACCTGCTGGGCGTGGACCACACGATCATCCCCGCCGATCGCGTGCGGCGGTTCAAGCAGAGCGCGTTCCACGGCACGAAGCTCGGTCCGGGCGGAGCGACGCTCCCGATCGCGTGGGCGAGGGTGAAGGCGCGCCCGCAGTACGAGCTCGGCGAGGGCGCGACGCTCGATGGCGACGCGGTCTCGGAGGGCGGGATGGTCGCGAACGGCGCAGAGTTCGCGGTGCGATCGTTCGTGGAGGTCACGAACCACTGGGTGACGATGCCCGCGGGCAAGAAGACGCGGCGCTTCCTCGAGACGCGAGTGAGGGGGGCGCGCGGGCCCATCTACATCGAAGAGACGGACGCGACGATCGCGGAGGCCGCGACGGACCGACCGATGTCCGTGAAGCCCGGGCAGAAGTGGCTCGTCGTGAGCCTCCTCTCGGGGACGCTCGTCGCCTACGAGGACATGACGCCCGTGTTCGCGACGCTGATCGCGCCCGGCGCCGGGGGGGTGCCCATCAAGGGCCAGGATCCCGTGAAGAACTCCACGACGCCGCTCGGGTCGTACACGATCACGTTCAAGGATCGCGCGTCGACGATGTCGCCCCAGACGGGGGAGAACCGCACGTTCTGGATCTCGGACGTGCCCTACACGCAATACTTCAACGCGCCGTTCGCGCTCCACGGCGCGTTCTGGCACGAGCGCTTCGGCGAGCTCGTGAGCGCGGGGTGCGTGAACCTCTCGCCGATCGACGCGGAGTTCATGTTCGGCTGGACCGATCCCCCCGTCCCGGACGAGTGGCAGGGAGCCACCGCCGCGGGCGCGCCCGAGAACGGTCCGAGCACGATCGTTGTGGTGAAGCGGTGAGTCAGTTCACCGTGTAGTAGAAGACTCCGAGGCACATCTCGTCCTCGGTGCCCTCGCCCCAGTCGACCATCCCCATCGTCGGGTTGTCGAAGTCGCACGAGAGGGCGAGCTTGTCCCCGGGCTCCAGCACGAACGGCTGCGTGAGCTGATAGGAGCCTTGCCAATGGAAGTTCCACTCGGGGATGTCGAGCAGACATTGGTCGCCGCCGCTCTTCTTCGCGACCCCGAGCGTCGCCGTGTGGCCGAGCTGGTGCATGTGGAGCCCGACGGAGTAGATGGTGATGGGCTTGCCTTGGGCGAACGGGGCCGTGGGATCGAACGCCCACTCGAAGTGCACGCCTTCGGTCGCGGGGGGGATCGGCATCCCGCCTTGGGTGAGCCACTTCGGGTTGGCCCAAGGCTGGATGTGCGCTTCTTTCTCGACCGCGTCGTCGAGCTTCATCTCGACGGACGTGAGGTCGGGCAGGGGCCCCGCGGTGAGCGTGTTGTAGTGCACCTGGAGCACGACCTTCGACCCGGGCTCGATGCGCACGCCGGTGCCCGCGGGGTAGTCGCTCCCCGCTCCACCCGGCGCCCATGAGCCGAGCCAGCCCGCGGAGTTGAAGCCGGGGCCGCCGTAGCAGGTGTAGCCCGCCCCCGGCTCGGCCGCGTCCTTGTCGGTCGCGGTCTTCGCGTCGTCGCCCGAAGCGAGGAACGCGATGACGTGGTGGACGACGCGCGCCTCACCGGGCTTCGCGCGGAAGCCCGTGAGGTACTTCACGGAGGTCTCCGGCCAATCGATGACGAAGCAGCGATAGTCGTCCGGCTCCTTGGTGGGTGTGTACGACGCTGCCATCCCGAGCGTGCGGTCGACGCGTGAGAGGCCCTTGTAGGTCGCGAGCGGCGCGGGTTCGTCCGCGGGGTCACCCTCCGCGGCGTCCCCGTCGACCCACTTCGTGAGCGTCGCGATCTGCTCCTCGGTGAGCGAGCGATCCGCTTCGTAGGAGTTGCAGTCGTCGTCCGCGAGCCAGGGCGGCATCGTCCGAGCGTTGACGGCGCCCTTGATCGCGGACGCGTGCTTGGACGCGTCCGCGTAGGTCTTGAGAGAGAAGGGGGCGATGCCGCCCTCGTAGTGGCACTGGCTGCACTTCGCATCGAGGATCGGCTTCGCGTCCTTGAAGTACGTCACGCCGCTCGACGTGGTGTTCGTGGGATCGGAGCACGCCGCGGCGCCGAGCACCGCGCTCGCCCCGACCAGGCCCGCGGCCACCGCCACCGTCGCCATCCCTGCCCGCCTCGTCACGTCCGCCATGTCATGTCTCCTCGAGGAAGGACACACCGGCGCCGCCCAAAGGAAAAGGCCAACGTGCACGGAGAGGCGGAAAGTCGGAGAACGTGGGGATGGAATCGGGAGAACAGCCGCTGAAGAGAGTCATTCCCGGGGCCTCGACCCTCTTGCAAGAGGGCGCGAGGCGATCAAAATCCCCCTCCATGAGCCGGTGGTTCCCTCGTTCGCTCGCGGTGCTCGTCCTCGCCGCGTCTCTCCCCGCTTGCCAATCGAAGAGCAAGGTCGATCACGCCGCCACGCGCGACGAGCCCTCCGCCACCTCGACCACCCTGGCGGACGTCGACCCGAGCGACACCCCGCCGCCCCGGAGGCCGGGCCAACCGGTCGTTCCTCCGCCCTCGCCCACGGCGCGCCTCGAGGACGAGCAGAACACGGTGTCCGTGTTCAAGGCGGTGTCCCCCTCGGTGGTGTTCGTGACGCAGAAGCGCACCGTGGGCGGAGGGTTCTTCAGCGAGGAGACGCAGGAGGTCCCCGTCGGGTCGGGGTCGGGCTTCGTGTGGGACACGGACGGGCACATCGTCACGAACTTCCACGTCGTGGACGGCGCGGAGTCCCTCACGGTGACGCTCCAGGGCACGGAGGTGTTCGAGGCGAAGATCGTCGGCGTAGAGCCCCGAAAGGACGTGGCGGTGCTCGAGATCCAGGCGCCGAAGAACTTGCTCGTCCCGATCGAGGTCGCGCCGCCGACGCCTCTCGAGGTGGGCCAAAAGGCCATCGCGATCGGAAACCCGTTCGGCCTCGACCACACACTGACGACGGGCGTGATCAGCGCGCTCGGCCGCAAGGTGGACGGCGCGGGGGGCGTGAGCATCCTCGACATGATCCAGACGGACGCGGCCATCAACCCCGGCAACTCGGGTGGGCCGCTCCTCGACTCGACGGGGCGCCTCATCGGGATCAACACGATGATCTTCTCGCGGAGCGGACAGTCGGCGGGCATCGGCTTCGCGGTCCCCGCGACGACGGTGTCCCGCGTCGTGCCGCAGATCATCAAGACGGGGCACGCGGAGCAGGTGGGTGTCGGCATCGAGATCGACCCCGGCGGTCGGTACGAGCGGCGGGCGCGCGTGAAAGGCGTGATCGTCCTCGGCGTGAAGCCCGGCGGGCCGGCGGCGAAGGCGGGGCTCATGGGCGCCGAGCGGGACGGGCGCCGCGTCGTCCTGAACGACGTGATCACGGGCGTCGATGGCAAGCCCATCGCCAACTACGACGAGCTCTACAACGCGCTCGATTTGAAGAAGGCGGGGGACGAAGTCACGCTCACGATCCAGCGCGGATCGGAGTCGCGCGAGGTCAAGGTCCCGCTGATTTTGCTCGACGCGAAGTAGCGATGACGAGGCCGGCCAGCGCGGCCGCCGCCGCGATCGCGGCGAGCACGTTGAACACGATCGCCGAGCCGGACCCCACACCGAGGAAGCCGTAGAGGGCGAGCTGCAGGAAACGAAGCAGCTCGAAGCCTACGGCGAGCGGCGCGGCGATCGCGGTGAGCGTGCGCCCGACGAGCGCGCTGCGAGCGCCGGCGTCGAGCTCCTTCGCGCGAGCGCGGTCCGCCGAGATGCCCCTCCAGGCCGAGAGGAGGTTTGCGAGTCCTTGCTTGCCGAGGGACCACGCTCCGTCTGGGCCCGGATCCGCGCTCGCGGCGACGATGAGGACCCAGAGCGCCGCCATCGACACGGTGAAGAGCGACGCGAGCGTGCGGAAGAACGGGCCGGTCGCGAGGATCGCGTCGACCCCGACGGAGAGCGTGAGGCTGACGACCACTGCGACGACGAACTGGAGCTGAGTCTTCTTCCGCCTCGCGTCGAGGTGGGCGAAGCGCGCCCGAAGCGCATGCTGGGAGGGAGCCTCCGGAGCGGCGCTCGCGCTCACCGCGACGGGCGGGGGAGCCGGCAGAGGGACGAGCTTCGGCTCGGGAGGAACGGGGGTGAGCGCGATCTGCGGGGGCCTCGACATCGGCGCGGTGGAGTCGACGTCGACGATCACAGGCGCTTGGTACGCCGTCGCGTCGGGGCCCTTGTGGAGCGCGGAGGGCTGCGTGAGGCTCGGCACCGCGGCGGCGGGCGCTGGGGGATCGGGGAACGGACCGAACACGCTCGGATCGGCCACGGTCGCATCCATCGAGAGCTTGCTGAGCGCGGCGCCACGCGCGGAGGGCGGAGGTGGAGGCAGAGGCTTGGGGCGAGGCAGTGGGTCGACGGTGAGGGTGCGCTCCGCGTCGAACGGCTCGTCCTCCGGGTCCGATTTGCGCGAGGTCCCGGGGATGACCTCGGCGGGCATGGGCGTGGAGACGGCGATGATCTCGGAAAGGCGGAGCTCCGCCCGGCACCGCGGGCAGCGCACGAGGACCGTGAGGTCGTGGCCCGGCGCTGAGATCGATTGCTGGCAGTGCGGGCACGCCGCGCTCACGTTGCCGGCGTCTTCGGGGACGGAGGAGGACACGTCGCGTCGGACCCTAGAGCACCGACCGGCTTGAATCACGTCGTATTTTCGAGAATCCCGAGAAGCACCGCGGCTCGGCGCGAGCGGGTTCGGCGCGCTCCAGATGTCGTGCTCGAAGGCCCTCGATGGGCGCGCATCGTCGCGGATTCGCGAGCGCGCTCGGCGGACGGCCGGGTGAAGCGACCCCGTGGTCGGTTCGCCATTCGCCACCGCGAATTCGCGAGCGCGCTCGGCGGTCGGCCGGGTGAAGCGACCCCCGGGGTCGATTCGCCATTCGCCACCGAACCTCCTGTCGCTGCCTAGCTGCGCATCGTCCCTTGCGAGGGCCCCCTTCGCGCTGAGGAAACATCGCCGACGCGGACACCGGCTCGAGTCTTGCGCGGTGGTGGCGGCCGTTCTCCGAATCCGCCACTTCGCCACCCGAAGGAGGCCCTTTCCCGCGGGTTCTGTTCCGGCACAGGGCGTGCGACGGCGAGGGCTGCGCCGCGACGGGGACGCGTACTCGTTTCGGCGCGCGTGAGTGTTTGGGACGCCTGGGACGGTTGGGTGTGGCGTGTCGCTGACGGCATAGGGCTGACTGATCCGCGGAGTAGTGTCGGACGGGCCATCTGCCTCGGCGATTAGGAAAACGGCGGGTTTTGACCCTTCAAGGGTGCCGTTGTGTGGGCTGCCATGAGCAGCGACCAGTGCCGTGGCGAAGCCCCGGCGGGCGGAGCGTCCAAGCGCTCCCGGCAGGCAGACGTGTGCGCGCCGTCCGACGGGGCCGCAGGGCTAGAGCGGGGTGGCGTTTTTCTCATCGCGTCGCCCCTCCCTGATTTAGGGTGCGCCGCGTGACCCTCTTCATGGCGGCTCCCGGAGCTCCGCCGCCCCCTGGCCGTCCGCCGGGGCGCGGCCCCTCGAGCGGCTATGGACTGTTCGTCGTCGTCATCGCCGCCGGCTACCTGATCTTCTCGGGTGCCAACCTCGTCGCGTCCCTCAAGGCGCACTCCCGGCAGACGGCGCAAGCCTCCGGCGAGGCCAGTTCGAGCGCGTCCGCCCCCGCGTCCGGGCCCAAGCCCCCCGCGCTCCCGCCCACTCCATCCGCCTCCATCGATCCCACGACCGACCTCTACGCCCCGAGCGACGCCTGCCTGAAGCTCATCAAAGCCTCCGACTGGGACGGAGCGAAGAAGTCCTGCCTCGACGGCCTCGAGAGCGCCAAAGACCCGAAAGTCCTGCGCGCGCTCCACTTCAACCTGGCCGCGATCGCGCGCCACGAGCACCACCTCGACGTCGCGACGAAGTCCTACCTGGACGCCCTCAGCTACGACTACACGGACGAAGTCCGAGACGCCCTCGCGCAAGTCAGCACCTGGAAAGCGACCGAGCGGCGCGCCGACGCCACGATCACGGGCAAGAAGAGCTCCACCGCGACCCTCTTCAAGCAGCCCGGGACGAAGAGCGAGAAAGTGAAATCACTCCCCTTCGGCGCGCCCGTGAAGACCATCGCGTGCGTCTCCGGCGGCAAGGAGACCTGGTGCTCCGCCTCCGTCGCCGACGACGCCGGCGGTGACGCCCGCGGTTGGATCGCGCAGTCCCGCCTCTCCTTCGAAAAGTAGCGCCGGCTACTTCGGTGCCGGCTGCGTCCCCACCGGCACCTCCTCGAGTTCGAACCGGAAGTTGTCGATCAGCACCGTCGAGTCGAGCACGCCGTCCCCCGCGTCCCAGATCGCGAACTGGATCGTGATCGGAACGCTCGGATCCGTGATGGGTGCCTTCGTCACGAGCCAGTTCGTCGCCGCGCTGTTGTCCGTCACGCCCGTGTCGAGCCCATCGAACCCCGTGCCCGCGAGATCCCCCGGCCCGTCCTCACACGCGTAGAACTTTCCGTCGCTCGCCGTCTGCGGGTGGCACACCTTGAGGAACCCCGCATTCACGCTGATCGTGTTGCCGATCTCGTCGAACGAGATGTTCGCGTCCGGCAGACCCGCGGGCGTCGGCGTCATCAGCGCGACGAAGAAGTCGTTGTACGTGCTGCAAATGTATTTCGGAAACTCGAACGTGTAGAAGTCGAAGTCGAACGACATCCCCTTCGCCGTCTCCGGGGGCTGGATCTCCAGCCGCAGCCCCGCCGAGTCGTACACCCCCCCCGACACCACATTCGGGCACGCAGGAGACGCCTTCGGATAGTTCGGCGGGGGGGAGTGCTGCGTGTTGTCCTTCCACCACCCCTTGACCGAGTGGTACCCCACGTTCGTCGGCGTGCGCGCCGACCCCGACGACAGCACGAGCATGCGCGCCCCCTCGCGCGGCTTCACGGTGTTCCCGAACGCGGGCAAAATCCCCTTCCCCAGGTTGAGGTCTCCATCCCCACCCGGGCCGAAGTCGCCCTGCCCCAGCGCGCTCCCGTCCGCGCGCACCCACTCCGCCTTCGTGACCCCCGAGCAGAGCCCGATCGCCTTCGCGCCGTCCATCGGGTCCGTCGCCTCCAGCGCGAGGTTCTGATCGCACTGGACCACGTCGCTGAACCCCGTCGACGACGTCGCCGCGAACGTCCCGCCCGTCGGCCCATCCCCGCCCGAGCCCCCCGTGAAGTGCGGCGGCTTGCGGTCGTTGCTCCCACACGCCGTCCCCGCGATCAGCGCGACGAGGAGCGCCCCCGCGATCCCTCCGGCGTAAACGAACCCGTGATCTCCGCGCATGATACTCCCCAACGCTCAGAGTACCGCGAGCGAGCGCCCACCGTCTCGATCCAACCGACGCTCCCGCGCGCGCCATGCGATATTCCCGCCGCCATGCCTCGCATCGGACGGCGCGCCTTCACCGCCGGCGGGCTCTCGCTCGCCGCGTGCGCGAGCCAGCCGCCCCCCACGGACGCACCCACCGCGTCCGCGATGCCCGAGCCCCCCCCATCCGGCGCGCCCTTCACCCCCATCGTCGGGTTGTCCGGCGTGAACCCCGTCCTCTGGTCCTGGACGACGAGCGGCCAGATCGACGAGCTCTCCGCGGGCGCTCCCCTGTTCTCCCGAGCGACCTCCGACACCGCCGGCCCCGGGTTCCTCTTCGACCTCCTCGATCGCCACGCACGCGGCGTCGTCGCCGACCTCCGCGCGCGCCTTCGCCTCGGCCGCTTCGCCTGGTTCAACCCGTGGGCAACCAGCCGCGGCCTCGACGGCGAATCCTACGGCGACGAGCTGCTTCGGATCGTCGTCGCCCCCGATGCCCTCTTCCTCGTGCTCCAGTCCTCGTCCCTCATCGACTCCGAGGGCGTCTCCTCGTGCGACGTCGCGGGCACCCGCGTCCCCCTCGAGGTCGTCGAGGCCGCGCCCGACCGCGTCGTCGGCGTCTACCTGACGCACGATCGAGCGATCGCCAACGCCTGCCGCGGCACGAGGAGCGGAGGCGGCGCCTCCCCCTACCGCGAGATCTACCTGGGGAACGAAGCGCGCATCGCGACCTGGTCCGCCCGCGGCGACCTCGTGGCGCGCGACATCGCTCGGTTCGACGCCGATCTCCTCCGCCTCGCGCGCGCCGCCCGTACTCCGACGGCAGCGACTTCTGCGCCTGGTCCCGCGCCGTCGTCCAGGACTCCTGGACCACCCACCCCACGAGCGACGTCGCCCGCTACCTCTCCAGCCTCGCGTTCCCCACGAGCGACTACGTCCCCACCCGCGACAACCTCGGCGCGCTGCGCGCCACCCTCGCGGCCGTCCCCCTCCGCCCCCCCGGGCTCGCGCGGTGAAGCGCATCCCGCGCACCGAAGCGATCGCCTGGATCGAGGCGGAGGCGGTGCGCGCCCGCGGCTGCCCCATGTGCGGCACCGCGCGCGGCGAGCGCCCCACCTGGCACCGCCTGGGCGAGTCCGAGCACGCCGTCGCCGTCCTCGATCGGCTCGCGACGACGCGCGGTCACTCCATCGTGATCGCGAAGCGCCACGTCGAGCGCGTCCGCGACTTCACGCGCGAGGAGTACTTGGACCTCCAAGCATTGGTGCGCGACATGACCGAACGCCTCGAAGAGAAGCTCGAGCCCACCCGCGTGTACATCGCGTCCCTCGGCTCCCCCACCGCGCGCCCCACGACGTTCCCCCACATCCATTTCCACCTCGTCCCCATCTTCGGGACCGAC
This sequence comes from Polyangiaceae bacterium, assembly GCA_046351395.1. Classification (GTDB taxonomy): domain Bacteria; phylum Myxococcota_A; class Polyangia; order Polyangiales; family Polyangiaceae; genus CAYYKK01. The sequence continues at coordinate 200,619 of JAXLYP010000002.1, read as the reverse complement.
GACCACTGGCGCCCCGCGCGCATCTTCACCTGGCAAGAGGGCGGGTGGATCTACGACGACGCCGAGGCCGCCGCGCACGCCGACACGCTTCGCCTCCCCATCCCCGCGCGCGCCGCCGGCCCCGCCTGAGCCGCGGGCGCCGGCGCGCCCCCCCCGTCCGCCTTCATCGCGCCGATCACGCCCCCCTCCGGGAGCTCACTCGACCAGAACGGCTCGTACACCACCGGCGGTCCCACGCGGAGACGCGCCCGCACCTCCTCGAGCGGGAGCTCGAGGAGCTCCTCCCACTCCACCGCCGGCAGCCACGCCGCGCGCACGCCCCGCGCGAACGCGTCCAAGAACATCCGATGCGCGTCCGGGTCCTTCGTCGTCGCGAACGCGGCCGCGACGATCACACCGATCCCCACGTTCCACGTCTGCGCGAACGTGAACGCCAGCACGCTCGCCTCCCCGAGCAGATCCCCCCGGTACCCCGTGACGACGTGCCAGAGATCATGCTGATCCCGCAACCGCCGGCCCACGTAGTCGTCCTCCGCGTCCCCCTCGTGCGCGAGCCCGCCCTGCGCGCTCGCCCTCACCAGGAACCCCGCGTCCAACCGGCCCGTCGCCATGAACTCCAGGTAAGCCCGCCCCAGGCTCCCCTCCGGTAGCCGCGCGAGCGCCTCGCGATCCCCAAGGCGCGCGAACAAGTCCGGCTTCCCCTCGAGGAGCCGCTGCCCGCTCCGCGTCGACGCCATCTTCGCGACGAACTTCCGATCCGGCCCCGACGACAGCGCCTCCACGAGCGTGAAGACCTGCTTCGTGTCGTCCGGGTTTCGGAGCAGCGCCGAGAGAGCGCGCGCGGCGCGCACGGGTCGTTCGATGAGATCCAGCATGGTGTCCTCCACTGACAAGATTGTAGATAGCGCCACCTACAACTTTGTCAACAGCAGTCCGCCCAAGTTCTCCCCCGGCGTCGTCCGACGCCGCTAACGTCGCACCCCCATGAAGAAGAGGACGCCCAAGCAGCGGCCCACGCGACGCACCGCCGAGGAGGCGCGCGCGCTCATCCTCGACGCCGCGGAGAAGCAGCTCGAGGAGGGCGGCCCCTCCAGCATCCGACTGCAGGCGATCGCCGACGCCGTCGGCGTGTCCCATCCCACGGTGCTCCACCACTTCGGGACGCGCGAGCTCCTCGTCGAAGCGGTCGTGCAGCGCGCCCTCGACGGGCTCCAACGCGACGTCTTCGAGGCCTGGCAGAAAGAGCAGTTCGAGCCGCCCGACGCCGCGCTCCTGCTCGCGCGCGTCCGCGCGACGCTCGGTGATCGCGGCCACGCTCGCCTCATCGCCTGGCTCGCGCTCGAGGGTCGGCCCCAGACCGACGAGGCGAGGATGCTTCGCGTCCTCGCGCACGCGATGCACGCCCGGCGCGAGCGCGAGGCGGGACCCGCCCCCCTCGAGGACACGACGTTCCTCGTCATGCTCGTCGCGCTCGTCATGCTCGCGGACGCCGTCCTCGGCGACGCCGTGCGCGACAGCGCAGGCGTCGATCGCGACGCCGCCGCGCAGCAACGCTTCCACACCTGGCTCGTGAACCTCGTCCACGATCACATGCACCGCGCCCCCGCCCCCCGCGCACGCCCCCCCGCGCGGAACGCGAAGAAGCAAGCGCGAGGCGGCGCGGTGTAAGCGCCGCGAACCGCGCTTCGTTTCTCCCGCCATGACGACGCACCCCTCCCCTCGCTCATGGGCCTCGCTCTCCTCACCGCAGCCGCGCTCACCGGCTGTGGAGGCGCGCCCGCGCCCGAGGCGCCCCTCGCGGCGCCCGCGACCATGGCGGAGGCGCCCCGCCCCGAGGTGCTCTCCCGATCGCTCTTCAACGCGGGCGGCTCCGTCACCGAGGACGACCTGCAGAAAGTGCTCTCCACCGGGATCGACCTCGCGTTCCCCGCGCGCATCGGCGTGCTCCCCGTCGCGCAGCCCTTCAACGCCGGCGGGGACGTCTCGATCTCCCTCCGCACCGTGGCGTCCCGCGATCTCGCGAAGTCGCTCGCGAAGAGCCCCGCGTTCTCCCAGGTGAGCAACATCTCCACCGATCTGCCCTCCCAAGGCGGGATCGAGGGCCTGCGCGCGATCGCGGCGCGCTACCGCCTTCGGTACATCGTGCTCTACTCGGAGCGCTTCGAGGACGAGTCCCACGTCAACGGGTGGGCCGCGCTCTACCCCACCATCCTCGGCATCTTCCTCACGCCCAGCGTGACCATCGAGAGCAACGGCGTCGCCGAGGCGGACCTCGTGGACGTGCGCACCGGGACGATCCTCGCGTCCTCCATCCAGCCCCTTCGCGTCGACGAGGTGACCTTCGCCGTCGGCTCCGGGCGCGAGCACCGCGAGGCGCAGCACGACGTCGCCGCCGCCGCCGCACCCGATCTCGCGCTCGACCTCGCCGCGCAGACCGGCGCGCTCGTCTCGTTCGCGGAGGAGGCGCGCAAGACACAGCGCGCGTCCCTCTACCTCCCCCCGCCCGTCGATCTCGGCGCGCCCGTCGTCGGCGGGGACACCAAGAAAGAGCCCCTCGTGCTGCCCCCCGCCGTCGCGACGGAGCAGCCCCGCTCGAACAACCCCTGAGCCCCGCGCGTCACACCGACGCGAGCTCGGCCGCGAGCACCGCGCCGTTCGGCTGTCGCTGCGCGGGATCCAGCGCGAGCGCTCGCTCGAGGACGCGCAGCACCCCGGGCGGCGCGACCGCGCGCACCGCGTCCGGGACGACGCGAAAATCCGTCAGCGCGCGCATCGTCGCCTCCGCGGTGTCCCGCACGAACAGCGGAGCGCCGAGGAGCATCTCCGCGAGGACGATCCCGCACGCGAACACGTCCGCCGCGGGGCCCGCGTGGTCCCCGCGGAGCTGCTCCGGCGCCATGTACGCGAGCGTGCCCAGCACGTCCCCCGCCTGCGTGAGCGCCGTCGCGCCCTTCATCGAGCTCTTCAGATCGACGCGCGCCAGCCGAAATCCGCGAGCTTCGGCGTGGGGCCCGGCGCGAGCAGGATGTTCTCCGGCTTCACGTCCCGGTGGACCACCCCCACCGCGTGCGCCGCCGCGAGCGCACGCGCGACCCCCGACGCGATCCCCACCGCCTCGCGCGCCGGCAGGCGCCCGCGCGACGCCATCTCCTGGCGCAGCGACGGTCCCACGACGAGCTCCATCGCGAGGTAGAACACCGGCGCGTCCGCCTCCGACGCCTCGAACACCGAGACGATGTTCGGGTGCGAGACCCCGCGCATCGCCGCGACCTCCCGCACGAACCGTGTCCGGTACACGCGGTCCGCCGCGCGCGACGGCGGCAGGATCTTGAGCGCGACCTCGAGCGCCGCGCGCGAGTCCCGCGCCCGGTACACGACGCTCATCCCGCCGCGCCCGAGCTCCGCGACGATCTCGTACGGCCCCACGCGCGCCCACGAGCGGCGCATCCCCCGACGCGGCCGCGTGCACCCGGACACTCGGCGCGCGCGCCACCTCACTCAACCACGACGACGGAACCTCGTCCGACGACGGCGCGCTCGACGGCGGCGCCGTCAGCGGTCGCCGGCCCGTCGCCGTCGGTGGGCTCATCGACGCCACGGCGCCCGGCGCGAGCACGAGCGGCGCGCCGCGCGTCGACGACAGCGGGACCGGTGACGACGGCACGTACGCTCCCGACGGGGGGTTCGACGCCCCGCGCCCCGGCGCGACGACCTCCACGACCGCCCGCCCGCCGCGCCCCGGATCGTTCGGCAGCGCGAGGACGGCGCCCCCCGCGATCAGCACCAGGATCGCGAGCCCGAGCCACATCGGGCCCCCATGCGCGTCGAACACGCGGACGAGGAGACACGCCGCCCCCACGAACGACATCGCGCCGATCCCCGCCGCGCGGCCCTTCGTGACGCCCCCTTCCTCGAACCGCGGGACGACGAGCGCCGCCCCGCCGAGCGCAGCCAAGAGGGCTCCCACGACCACGCACACCGCGGCGTGCGCGTCCGGCGGGCGCTCGAAGAGCGCCGTCGATCCCACCGACACGCCGAGCCCTATCGCGACGAGCCCCGCCGTCCTTTGGAGGTGCGCGACGAACAACGTGCCCGCCGCGAGCGACGCGAGGGACGCGACGAGGATCGCCGCCTCGTCCGTGCGCGCGTCCACCGCGCTCGCGGCCGCGATCAGCGCCGCGATGGATGCCAGCAGCAAGAGAGCGCCCGCGCCCATGGCCGCGACGGCGCGCATGGAACGCTCAGGACGTCACGAGGCCGCGCTTCACGGCTTCGTCTCGGAGCCTCTTCTTGACGCGCTCGTAGCGCTTTCGGAGCGTCGCCGCGAGGCGCGAGAGATCCGCGTCCGTCGGCTCCGGGCCGCCCTCCTCGCGCTGCTCCTCCGCGAACACGCGCGCGACGTCCGTCCAGTCGAGATCGCGGTCGACGCGGAGGATCAAGAGCTCGCGATCCTCCGGAGGCAGCTCGTCCCGGAGCGCGCGGATGCCGTTCTTCACCTCCGATCGGAGGAACGGCAGCGTGCTGCTCTCCACGTTCTCCGCGATCCCCGAGAGCGGCCCGAGCGACGAGAGGCCCGCGCTGCGCTTGCGGTACGGGTCCCGGCGGAACCGGTGCGCCGCGTGCCGCGCGAGGACGTACGCCCAGGTGCGGAACGAGCTCGTCCCCCGGAACCCGGGCAAGCCCTTCCAGAGGTCCTCGCAGAACTGCGAGAAGATCTCCGAGGCGTCCCCCTCGCTCGTCGCCGCGCCCACGAGGAACCCGAGGATCTCGGGCCCGTACGCGCGGATCGCCTCCGTCGCCGCGCGGCTCCAGTCCTTGGCCGCGAGCGCGCTCGCGATGTTCGCTTCGATCTCGGCTGCCCGCTCCGGCCGCGTCATGGCGGGTCGAAGTCTCACACGAAAACGCGGCGGAGCGAAGCCGGTCGACGGAATCATCACCGAAGCCCGTGCTTGCTCATGAGGCGCTGGAGGTAGCTCCGGTGGATCCCGCTCCGCCGCGACGCGAGCGAGATGTTCCCCCCCGCCTGCTGGATGAGGCCCGCCAGGAACTCGTGCTCCGCGGTCGACAGCGCGTTCTTGCGCACGTCCTCGAGCGTCGTTCCGCACGCGGCGACACGATCCGTGGACGCGGGGACCGGCGTCGTGCGCTCGAGCTCGTCCGCCGGCCGCGGCGGCCGCGCGTACCGCGCGATCTCCGGCGGGAGGAGGTCCACGTCGATCCGCGCGTCCGGCGCGAGCACCGCGGCGCGCTCGAGCGCGTGCTCGAGCTCCCGCACGTTGCCCGGGAACGAGTGGCACTCGAGCGCCTCCAGCGCGCGCGCGGTGAGCACGCGACGCACGCCGTCCTTCGACTCGTGCCGCTTCAGGATCGCGTCGATCAGCACGGGCAGATCGCTCCGGCGCTCGCGGAGAGGCGGGAGCTTCACCTCGAGCACGCGGATCCGATAGTAGAGATCCTCCCGGAACTTCCCCTCCGCGACGAGCTGGCGCAGGTCGCGGTGCGTCGCGGCGACGACCCGCACGTCGATCTTCTCCGTGCGATCGCACCCCGGGCGCTGGATCTCGCCGAACTGGAGGAACCGAAGGAGCTTCGACTGCACCTCGAGCGAGATCTCCCCGATCTCATCGAGGAACAGCGTCCCACCGTGCGCCTCCGCGATGCGGCCCACCCGATCCTTCTCCGCGCCCGTGAACGCGCCCCGCGCGTGCCCGAAGAGCTCCGACTCGAGCAAGTGGTGCGGCAGCGCCGCGCAGTGCACGACGCCGAACGGCTTCGCCCGTCGCTTGCTGTTGATGTGCAGCGCCCGCGCGACGAGCTCCTTCCCCGTGCCCGTCTCGCCCTCGATGAGGACCGTCGTGTCCGTCGCCGCGTAGCGCGCGACCCGCTGGAGCACCTGGAGGAGGCTTCGGTCGCGGCCCACGATGCCCGGGAAGTCGAACTTGGCGAACAGATCGCGCTCCAGATCCGCGTTGCGCTGGCGCAGCGCCTCGCGCTCGAGGGCGCGCTTGATGAACAGCGCGGCGAGCTCCGCGAGATCCGTGATGAGGTCGACCGAGGCCGGGACGAACGGCTCCCCGGCGCGCGTGCGATCGAAATACAAGACGCCGAACACCACGCCCTGCGAGACGAGCGGCACCACGAGGACCGAGTGCGCGCCCGCGTGCTCGATGCTCTCGATCCGAGAGAACCGCGGATCCTCGAGCACGCTCGCGCTGAAGATCGGCTGCCCCGACTCCACCGCGCGGCGCACGAGGCTCCGGGAGAACTGGCGCGCGCGGACGTCCACCGATCGGCTGTCGAGGTGGATCGCGAACTCCCGGTCGAACGCGCCGCCCGGCCCCGCGACGATGAAGCCGCGATCGGCCTCCGCGACGGCGAGCAACCTTCGAAACAGGAGCTCCGCGGTTCTGTCCACGTCCTCTTCCGCGAGGAGCAACTTCGACATCTCGAGCAGCGACTGGTACCGGTCCACGTTCCCTTCACCCGTTCTGGCAGCGCCACCGGACCCCGACGGGAGCCCTGCTGCCGCGACCCCTCGGACGCGCGGGATCCGCGTTCGGTGTAGAAAATCTTCCGGGCTAAGAAAGGTGCCCCTGGCGCGTCACACCCATCTTTTCCGCGCCTCTCTCGGGCCATGGAGAGGCGTCTCTCGTCCGACCAACGGCTCCGCGCGGCCGACCACGACACCGGCGTTTGTCCGAAGTGCGGACACGAGAACCTCTATTTCAGCGTGCGCTGCGTCCGCTGCGGCGCCGTCCTCGCCGGTCGGGGTGCGCGCCGCGCCGACGCGGAGCCCGCCGCGGTCGCGCCCCCGCTCGGGCGCGTGGTGGGGCGAGGCGCGTTCAGCACCGTCTATCGGGTCGCGAGCGGACACGAGGCGATCGCCGTGAAGGTGTTCGGCCGGAGCGACGCCGCGACGCGCGCGCACATCGATCGAGAGATCTTCGCGCTCGGACGGATCGACCACGCGAACGTCGCCACGCTCCTCGGCGCGGGCCACGTCGGCGCGTCCGCCTACGTGGCGATGCCCTTCTACGAAGGGCCCACGCTCCGGTCCGCGCTCGACGCGCTCGGCGCGCGCGGCGCACGGATGGACGCCGGCGCGGTCGCGGACATCGCGCGCGGCGTGTCCGCGGCGCTCGACGCCGTGCACGAGCGCGGGCTCGTGCACCGCGACGTGAAACCCGCGAACGTCATCCTCACGGCCGAGGGCCCCGTGCTGATCGACTTCGGGTTCGCGGAGCCCCGATCACGCGCGGAGCTCGGGGGCCGAGGCGCGCGCGTCGCGGGGACTCTGCCCTACATCGCGCCCGAGCACCTCGCGGGCCGCCCCGCGGGGCGCGCGGCCGATCTGTTCTCCCTCGGGTGCCTGCTCTTCGAGATGCTCGCGGGCCACGCGCCCTTCGGGGTCGAGGGCGTGGTCCGCGCCGTCCTCGAAGGCCGCCCCGGCCCCCTCCCGGACACCGTGCCACCCGAGCTCGCGACGCTCACCCTCGGCCTGCTCGATCGCGAGCCCGCCGCGCGCCCCGAGAGCGCGTCGCGGTGGCTCCGGGATCTCAGTCTTCCTCTTCCTCCTCGGGCTTCTCGGGGTTCGAACGCACGCCCCGGCGAACCATCAGACCCCCATCGATCCGCTCGCACGAGTCGTGCGCCACGGTCACGCAGTCGCACTCCGGCCGACCTGGGCACTTCGGCGCCCTGACACACGAGAACGTCGTCTCTCGATCGCCCGCGACGAGGCAGTACTCCTTCTCCGCCGAGCAGAAGAACGACATTCCGCACGCGAACCGGGCCTCCGGCGCGCTCGGCGCGGGAATCGGCACGGAGCTCATGATCCGCGCGGTGCTCGTCGGCGCGGCGCTCGGAGAAGCCGACGTCGACGCGACGGGGGCCGACGTCGGCGGCTCCGGCGCGCTCGGGAGCGAGCCGTCGCTCCTCGCGGACCGCATCGCCGCGAGCGCGACGACGCCCGCGACGCCGAGCGCACCGAACGCGAGGCCCACGATGATGACCGCGGCGCGCGGCCGCTCCGACACGCGAACGCGCGAGGGAGGCGCGCTCGACTGACGCACGATCATCGTCGCGACCGCCGCGTCCGAGCGCGGCGGGGGCTGCGAGCCCGCCCGCGGCGAGCCCGGCCTGAGCGCCTCGAGGCGCGCGGCGACCTCCGACGCGGACGCTGGGCGCGCGCTTCGATCGGGGGAGAGGAGCGCGTCGACCAGCTTCGACAAAGCGTCCGGCGCGAGGGGCGCGAGGGACGCGAGCGGGACCGCGCGGCGCGACTCCATCGGCAGCGTGTCCGTCCTTTCGCGCTCCTCGAACGGAGGTCGACCGGCGACGCACCGGTAGAGGACCGCGCCGAGCGAGTAGAGATCGAGCCGCGGATCCAGCGCGTCCGCGGGCGCGCCCGCGCGCTCGGGCGCCGCGTACCCGCCCGCGCCCGTCGACGCCGAGACGAAGCCCACGAGCTTCACGGCGTCCGCGAGGGACGGCGCGTCCGGCGCCTCCGAAGGCAGCACGATCGACGCGGGGGAGATCGACCCGTGGACGAGCTCCGCGGCGTGCGCGCGATCGAGCGCGCGCGCGATGACCGCGCCGATACGGACCGCCGTCTCGTACCCCACCGCGCCGCGCAGGAGGCGCTCCGCGAGGCTCTCGCCCGGCACCCACTCCGTCGTCACGAACGGCACCGCGGGCGCCGCCGCGGTCGCGACGGTGGCGCCGAACTGGAGCAGCCGCTCGATCGCGGGATCTTCGAGCGACGCGAGCACGCGCGCGCGCCGGCGGCCTCGATCGATCACCGCGTCGTCCGCGGACGGCCAGAGCGCGAGGCGAACGCGGCTCCCGGTGATCATGTCGCGCGCGCGAAAGCACACCTCCCCCTTGTCCTGTTGGACGAGCTCCTTCTCGAGGAGGTATTCCACGGTCGGGCAGCGGATGACCTCGCCTACGCGCATACGGTCCGAGGGGCCGACGATCCGGTCTGGCGGAGCGGGGCCACCGCCTCACCATAGCGGAAGCATGCGCGCGCGACGATCACGGACGGGCCGGCTCCTCGGCGCTTGCATCCACAGCGTGTGCGTGCTCCTCGCCGCGGGCAGCGGAGCGAACTGTCGCGCGTGCGAAGAGGCACCCCCGCCCCCCACGATCTCGTCGTTCCACCTGCTGCCCGAGCCCTCGTTCACGCGCGTCGACCTCGCGACCGACGACGCGACCGCGGCGCTCGCCTCCGCCGAGAGCGACGCTGCGCGGCTCGCGGAGCGCGCGCCCGAGAGCGACGCGGAGGCGAGCCGCGCCGTGGCGAGCGCGATGCTCGCCGCGAAGTTCCTCGGCAGCGCGAACGCGCTCCGCGGCCTCGCTCGCTTCGCGCGCGAGCTCCCGCCGAACGCCACCGCGGAGAGGATCCTCCTCTCGTCCGTCGCGCTCGCGGCGACCGGAGCGTACGGCAAGGCGCGCGAGGCGCTCCTCGCCTCCCACGTGGATCGATCCGGTCGAACGACCCTCGAGATCGAGATCGCGCTCGGCCTCGGCGAGATCGACGCCGCGCGCGACGCGGCCACGCGGAACGTCGAGGCCCCCTCCGGGCGCACGACCGAGAACCTCGTGCTCCTCGGGCGCGTCCTCGCCGCGATGGGGGACACGGCGGCCGCCGATCGCGCGTTCGTCGACGCCGAATCCGCGTTCGCGGGTTCGTCCCCCTTGATCCTCGCGGACATCTACTTCTCGCGCGCCTCCATGTGGGAGCGCGCCGGGAACCTCGTCGAGGCGACGTCGCTCTATCGGGCCGCCGTGCGCCGCGTCCCCGCGTACGCCGAGGCCGCGGCGCACCTCGCCTCGCTCCTCGCGCTCAACGACGCGGTCGCGCTTCTCGAGCCGCTCACCAATACGCACCCGAGCCCCGAGATATCCGCCGGGCTCGCCGTCTACCGCGAGCTCCTCCGGGACGGCGCCGGCAAGTCGGATCGCGACGCAGCGGCTCGGACGTACGTCGAGCTCCTCGGCCTCGACGGAGGAGACGTCATCGCGCCCATCGTCGCGGGGCACGCGGGGTGGTTCTTCCTCCGCGTCGCGAACGACGCGCCGCACGCGATCCAGGCCGCCTCGATCGACGTGCGCGAGCACCCGTCGTCCGACGCGTACGAGCTCGCGCTCGCCGCGTACGGCGACACGGTCGAGCGCCGTGACGACCGCTGCCGGATTGCCGCGCGGGCGCGCGCATTCCCCTACCCGTCAGTGAACTTGCAGCAAGCGCTCCAGCGCGTCGTCGACTGTCCGCGCTGACGGCGGCCGTCCCGATCGCCGCTCAGAACGCGCCGTGCGCGCCGAGCGAGAAGGCTCCGTCCTTCATCGTGAAATACGGCGCCCACGCGGCCCGCGCGGCCGCCGCGCCCTCGACGTAGTCAGGGGAGCGCTTCGCCGTGAACGCGGAGCCGATGCCGTGCGCGAGGATGACGAGGGACCACGCGCTCAGCGCGCCCCACTCCGCCCCGTGGTCGGGGTCGTCCACCGCGCGCTCGATCGCGAGCACCGCCTCCGGCGTGCTGAACCCGATCTCGAGCGCGGCGAGGGCCCCGGGCGACCCCTTTCCCCACGAGAGGCACCCGAAGGCCGTCGTCGTGAGCGCCCAGTTCGCGCCCACGAGGAAGCTCACCCCCACGCGCCCGGGCTGCTCCACCGCGTTCGGTGCGAGGGACCAGAAGCCGTGCGTCGCGAGGGCCGCGGACCACGCCTGGAACGGGATCAAGAGGCCCAACGTCTCGCCCGGCTCCCAGCGGCTGATGTCGAAGAAGAACGGCGCGAGCGCGAACCCGAGCGCCTGGGGCGTCGCGACGATCGCCTCCGTCGCGCTGAACCCGACGCCGAGCTCCTGCCGCTTGGTCGCGGCGACGCCGTCCACCGTCGTGAAGCTCGCGTCCGCGAGGACGACCACGGACGACGTGACGATCGCGAGCGTCGGGCTGTCCTTGAACATCTCGCCGAGCGCGTAGAGCGGCCCGTCGTCCGCGCGCGCGTCACGCGACGAGGTCAACGCGACGAGCGCCGCGACGAGACCCACCGAGAGCGCCCGGTTGCGCACGGGGGCAGCGTAACAGCGGATTGGCCCAACGTTGGCGCCCGTGTGCTACACAGACTCCCGTTCGGTCCGCCATGTCCCAAGTGAAGCTCCGCCTCTCCGTTTCCGGGCTCTACACGGCGCTCCTCGCGCTGGCGGTCGCGACCGGCGGGATCCTCGGCGCGTCCTGCAGCACCGGGAACGGCGGGGCGAGCACGGCCTCGCGCGAGACGACGAGCGCGGGCCCCGCGCACCCCACGACCCCGACCATCCGCCTCTACCTCCTCAGCACGATCGCGGGCGCGCTCGAGCCCTGCGGCTGCTCGAAGGACCAGCTCGGCGGGATCTCGCACCTCGCGGCGTACCTCGCGGCCGAGCGCGCCAAGGTGCCCGGCGGGCTCGTGCTCGGCGCGGGGCCGCTGTTCTTCATGGAGCCCGAGCTGAAGGGCGACAAGAAGAACCAGGACGAGTGGAAGGGGGAGGCGCTCGCGAAGGCCTCGGCGGCGATCGGCCTCACCGCGTGGGCGCCGAGCGCGAACGAGTGGGCCGGCGGGTCGGAGATGTTCGGGACCTACGTCGCGGCGACGAAGGCCGATTTCCTGGGCGCGAACCTGTCCGGCGCCCAGCCCATCGGCAAGTCCAAGATCGTGGACGTGAACGGCATCAAGGTCGGCATCGTCGGCGTGAGCGACCCCGCGGCCCAAGGCGCGAAGGCGCCCGCCGGGGTGACGGTCGCGAGCGCGGCGGACGCGATGAAGGCCGAAATCGCGAGCCTCCGGGGCCAAGGCGCGCGCGTCCTCGTGGGCCTCGCGTCGCTCCAGCGGGGAGAGGCGCTGCGCCTCGCCGAGCAGGTCGGCGATCTGGACGTGCTGCTGATCGGCAAGCCCAACGAGCGCGGAGACGTGAACGACAAGCGCCAACCCGCGATCCTGTCCGGCAAGACGCTGGTCGTGCAGACGTCGAACCACATGCAGACGCTCGCCGTCGTGGATCTCTTCGTGCGGGAGCCCGCCGGATCCACCGGCCCCATCACGTTCGCGGACGCGGGGGGCGTCGCGAACAGCGAGGAGCTCACGCACATCGCGGACAAGATCAAGACGCTCGAGGACCTGATCAACGGCTGGGAAAAGAACGCGAAGGTCGACAAGAAGGACCTCGAGGAGCGCCGCATCGATCTCGGGAATTTGCGCGCGCGCAAGGCGCAGCTCGAGGCGCCCGCGGCGGCGCCGAGCGGCAGCTTCTTCCAGTACCTGGTCGTCGAGGTGCGCGACAAACTCGGCAAGGACCCCGCGGCCGACGAGATCACGCTCGGCTATTACAAGCACGTCAACGACTTCAACAAGGACGCGTTCAAGGATCGCGTCCCCCCGCCTCCCGAGCCCGGCGCCCCGAGCTTCGTGGGCGTCGAGCGGTGCGCGTCCTGTCACACGGAGGAGAAGGCCGTGTGGGACGGCACGGCGCACGCTCACGCGTACGCGACGCTGGAGAAGCAATTCGTCGAGTACAACCTCGATTGTGTCGGGTGCCACGTGACCGGCTACGATCGCGAGGGCGGGAGCACGGTGACGCACGTCGAGAAGCTCAAGAACGTCGGCTGCGAGGAGTGCCACGGAGCGGGCTCGCTCCACGCGGACTCGCCCAAGACCGCGGGGCTCATCCAGAGGCAGCCGGATCTCAAGCGCTGCGTGAGCGAGTGCCACCACCCGCCCCACGTCGACGGCTTCGACGCGAAGACCAAGGTCGAAGGCGTGCTGGGGCCGGGGCACGGGCGCTGATGATCCGGCTCGCCCGGGGCGACGAGAACCTGCAGGGTCTGATCGGGCAGGAGATCCTCTCCGAGCTCGACCCCAACGTGCGGTTTCGCCCCGAGCAGACCCTCGGCCGCGGCGGCGGCGCGATCGCGTTCCTGAGCCGGCGAATCTCGCCCGAAGGCACGCTCCCCGTCGTCCTCAAGATCCTCCGGCCCGCGTTCGTGCGCCGCCTCGGCCCCGCGGCGCGGCTCCTCATCCAGAAGGAGGCGGTCGCGCTCGGTCGGCTCAACGAGCGCACCCCGCCCACGCCGTACGTGATCCGCCTCATCGACACCGGCAAGGCGACGCTCGAGGAGCAGGGCCTCCGGACGGACGTGCCGTGGGTCGCGATCGAGTACGTCCACGGCGGGAGCCTCGGGACGACGCTCGCGCAACGCGTCCGCCGGAGCCTCCGCGACACCGGGTTCGCGTTCGATCCCCAGCGCGCGGCGAACGCGATCGACTGCATCGCGAACGGCCTCGCGGCGATCCACGACGTGAACGTCATCCATCGGGATCTCACGCCGAACAACGTGCTCTGCACCGGCCGCGGCCCCGAGGAGACGATGAAGATCGCCGATTTCGGCGTCGCGCGGCCCATCGGGCTCAAGGAGACGCTCTCGGGCGCGCTCGTCGGCACGCCGGGTTTCGCGGCGCCCGAGCTCGCGGACGGCGTGGACGCGAACATCGGCCCCCACACGGACGTGTTCAGCCTCGCCTCCATGATCTTCTTCATCCTGACGGGCGAGGCGCTCTTCAACTCGGCGGCAGAGGTGAAGCGCGCGATGAGCTCGGCGGAGCGGCGCAGCCTGCTCGACATGCCGAGCCTCTCGCCCGAGCTGCGGCGGCGAGAGGCGGCGTGCAAGGCGATCGACGGCGTCCTCTCGTGGGCGTCCGCGGGCGCGCCCGAGAACCGCTTGAGCGAGGCGCTCGCCGTCTCCTCGATGGTGCTCCCGCACCTCGCGCGCGTCGCCCACCGCCAGCCCGCGAGGGTGTACGTGCCCACGACGATCACGAACGAGCCCGGGCTGTCGAACCCCGCCGAGTGGTCGTGGAGCGTCCTGCATTTCTCCGCGTCCGAGCTCGTCATCCGGAGCGTCGCGTGGGACGGCCAGGGTCGCGCCATCGCCGCGACCGCCGCGGGGCTCTCGTTCTGGGGCGGCAACTCGTGGCGCGTCGCGACGACGGACGGCCTCATGAGCGCGGGCGGCGTGCGGTACGTCCAGCGCGTCGGGGCGGGGCGCTGGATCCTCGGAGGGAGCGACGCGTCGCTCGCGATTTACTCGAGCGGAGGGGTCGTCGATCTCGTCGAAGGCCCGCGCTACGCACGGAGCGTGGAGGCGTTCGGCGGCGATCTCGAGGACGTGAGCGTCCTCGCGACGGCGGACGAGCGCGGCGTCGTCGCGCTCAACACGTACGCGACGAAGCGCTGGCTGAAGCCCCTCGGCATGCCACACGTCGCGTCGGTCTCCGCCGTCACGCGGTTCGACGAGTCGCGCTGGCTCGTCGTGGGGCGGCGCGCGCAGGGCGGCGCCTACGCGGCGCTCTACTCGGCGCTCGACTGGGAGATCGAGGAGATCCCCACGCCGCCGGAGGCGCGCGCGTTCCTGAGCGCCGTCGCGCGACCGCGCAAGGCGATCGGCTACGCCGTCGGCACCCAGGGCGCGGTCCTCTGCCGGGACGGCGACAGCCTGACGTTCGAGCGCGTGCCCACGGAGCCGTTCTTGAGCACGGTCGCGCTCGACCCGCACGGCCGCCCGTGGGCGGGGAGCGCGGGGAAGGTGTTCATGCGGAGCGACGCGGACGGCTGGATCCCCGCGTTCTCGTCCGAGGCGATCGAGTCCCCGTTCGTGTCACTGTTCCTCGACGTGGGTCTCTGCATAGGGATGACGGCGGACGGCGCCGTCGTCGAGGGCCGCGCGACGCGGGCGGCCGGGACCATGAGCGAGATACAGGTGCCTGCTTGAGCTATTTTTCTGATGACCCCGCCCCCAGCGCCTCCGACGCGCCCGGCGTGGAGAGCGAATTCGACGCGCCCCGGGTGGAGCGCCTTTCCGTCTTCCCGCCAGTGAGTTGCCTCGCACGGACGCCTCTCGTATGAGGGAGGGCTCGAATGGCTGACATGGGAGGCGGAGGTCCCGCAAAGAACGTCGTCACGTCGGGCCCTCCGTACCCGACGATCCTGAAGCTCGCGATCCCGACCGTCCTCGCGATGGTGTCGCAGGCCCTCGTGAACACGCTCGACACCGTGTTCGTGGGAAAGCTCGAGAACAAAGTCGCCGCCGCGAACGGGCAGGCGGCGCTCCTGCCTTCGCTCGTGATCCTGTGGGCGTTCGGAGGATCCCTGTCCGCG
This sequence comes from Polyangiaceae bacterium, assembly GCA_046351395.1. Taxonomy (GTDB): domain Bacteria; phylum Myxococcota_A; class Polyangia; order Polyangiales; family Polyangiaceae; genus CAYYKK01. The sequence continues at coordinate 185,423 of JAXLYP010000002.1, read as the reverse complement.
ATCAGCGTCGGCACGCAGGCGCTCACGGCGCGCCGGTTCGCCGAGAAGAAGGACGCGGACGTCGGCGAGGTGCTGTTCAACTCGGTCGCGTTCTCCTTGATCGCGGGCATCGTGTTCACCGCGCTGGGCTTCGCGATCCTGGACCCGCTCCTCAACGCGATCATCAGCGGTGACAACGTGGAGGGCGCGCGCAGCTCGGCCCGCGAGTACATGCACTTCCGGCTGTTCGGCATCGCGTCGATGTCGCTCACCGCGTCGTTCAAGGCGTTCTTCGACGGCATCGGCAAGACGTACGTGCACTTCGTGTCCGCGGTGTTCATGAACATCGTGAACGTCAGCGCCTGCTACTGCTTCATCTTCGGCAAGTTCGGCGCGCCCGAGATGGGCATGGCGGGCGCGGGGCTCGGCGCGATCATGAGCACCTGGGTGGGGCTGCTCATCATGGTCGCGTTCGCGATGCTGAAGTCGCACCGCACGGTGTATCGCCCCTTCCGCCTGTCGAACTGGAACTGGCCGCTGCTCAAGCAAATCTTGAAGCTCAGCATCCCGGGCGGCGTCGCGACGATCGCCGTGATGACCGGCTTCGTCCTGTTCGCCAAGATCGCCGCGAAGCTCGACGACTCGGCCGAGGCGGCGATGGTGATGGACCCCCACCTCGGTCAGCTCATCCCCGTGAGCATGGCGGCGACGAACAACATCGTGAGCGTCGTCCACCTGACGTTCACCGCGTGCCTCGGCTTCGGCACCGCCGCGGCGACACTCGTGTCCCAGTGCCTCGGCGAGCGGAACCCGGATCGCGCGAACAAGTTCGGATGGTCGAGCGTGCAACTCGGGCTCATGGTGTTCGGCGCCATCGGCGCGCTCGAGTTCATCCTCGCGCCCCAGATTTTGCGCCTCGTCACGGACGTCGAGCTCGTGCAACACGCCGCGCTCACGCCCATGCGGATGATGGCTGCCGTCACCCCGCTCATCGCGACCGCGATGATCCTCACGCAGGCGCTGTTCGGGGCGGGCAACACGCGCTTCGTCATGGTGATCGAGCTGATCCTCCACTTCGGGTGCCTCGTGCCCCTCGCGTGGGTGCTCGGCGTCACGTTCAAGCTCGGCCTCACCGGCCTCTGGAGCGCGGCGATCACGTACATCGTGCTCCTCGCGATCGCGATGGCGGTGAAGTTCCGCGCGGGCGGCTGGAAGAACATCAAGATCTGATGGCGGGGGATCGGGACGAGCGCGGAGAGGGGACACCGCTCCACGGAGGGTCCTCCGCGGTGAGCACGCCGCTCGATCCGCACCTCTTCGGCGAGGCGTCCCCATGCTTCGGGTGCAGCCCGACGCACCCGATCGGGTTTCGGCTCCGGTGCGAGAAGCACGTCGACGGGGACGCGCGATCGGTCCGGGCGACGTTCGTCCCCCGCGACGACATGCAAGGTCCTCCCGGCGTGATGCACGGGGGCCTCGTGCTCGCGCTCGCGGACGAGGTCGCCGCGTGGACCGTGATCGGGCTCGTCGGTCGGTTCGGCTTCACCGCGCAGGTCTCGTCGAAGCTCGCGCGCCCCGTCCGAATCGGCGTGCCGGTCGCGTGCACGGGCGTCATCGAGTCGCAGAGCTCGCGCGTCGTGAAGGTGAAGGTCGAGCTCCGCCAGGCCGAAGCGATCGTGAACACGAGCGAGCTCACGTTCGCGCTCCTCGACGAGGCGAGCGCCGAGCGCCTCCTCGGAACCAAGCTCCCGGACGCGTGGCGGCGCTTCGCGCGCACGCCCTAGCCGGGCATTGTTCAATCCGATGTCTCGTCCGCGACTCTCGGACCGCTGCCTGCCCCGGCTCCATTTCACCGAGGGGCGATGCGTCGTCGTCCTGCACGACCGCGAGACGGGAGACACGCACGCGGTCGGACCGAGCGAGTGGGTGCTGCTCTCGCTCGCCGACGGCACGCGAGACCTCGACGGGGTGCTCCTCGGCGCGCAGCGCGAGGGCGTGAACGTCGACCGGCCGGCGCTCGAGGCGCTCCTCGCGGAGGTCGGGAGCGTGGGGCTCCTCGCCGAGGGCCCGCGACCGCGCGCGCAGCGAGCGCTGAACGACGACGACGCGCGAGCGAGACCGATCCGGCGCCTTCCGGGCTACGCGTTCCGGTGCGACGGCCGCGGCTCCTGCTGTCGATCCTACTCGTCCATCGTCTTCACGCCGCTCGAAGCCGCGCGCGCGCGCGCCTCGTTGCCCATGGTGCTCGACGGCGGCGCGCGACACGAGCACGCGTTCACGCCCGAGAGCGGCGCGGGCCCGTGCACCCGCTCCGCCATCGCCCTCGTCGACGGAGGGTGCGCCTACCTCGACGGCTCGGCGTGTGGGCTCCACCGGACCCCAGGCCCTCGCGTGAAGCCCCTCGGCTGCGCCGTCTTCCCGACGCTCTTCGTGGACGATGGCGCGGAGATCCGCGCCGCCGTGTCGGTGGAGTGCGGGTGCGTACTCGCGAGCGTCACCGCGAGCGACGGGGCGCCCCTCGTCCCGGATCACGTGGCGACGAGCGCCGACCTCGAAGAAGGGGTCGCCATCGAGCGACTCCCGGAGCAGCTCCCGATCACCGCGCGCGAGACGGCGCCGCGGGCCACGTACGTCGCGTGGGGCGATCGCGTGCTCGCGCGCCTCGAAGCCGAGCCGGTCGAGGACGCCGCTCGTCTCGCCTGGGATCTTGCGGGCGCGATCGAAGCCCAGGGCACCGACCACGCGTGGCCCTCCGCCGCGCGCCCCACGGAGATCGCACCCGACCTCGTAGCCGAGCGGATCGCGGGGCTCGGCGTGCGCGCGACCGAGCGGCTCCGAGCGGACAGCACGTTCCGCGGCCCCACCGATCTCACGAGGCGCGCGACCGCGTGCGTCGCCGCGTCGGCGGAGCTCCTCGCCGAGCGCGAGATCCTCGCCGCGATCCTCGCCGGCGCGGGCGCGATGGCGGAGCAGGAGCGGTTCTATCTGCGAGCGGTGCTGTTCGGGCAGCAGCTCGCGTCCGCGCCGCTCGATCACGGCCTCCGAGATCGCGCCGTCGCGATGTGGGTCGCGCGCGCCTTCCCGTTGGCCGCGCGCGCGCTCTATCCGGACACCGACGAGATCGGATTCGAATACCCGCTCGCGCTCGTGGAGATGCTGCTTCGGAACGGCCTACGCCGCTGACGGCCCGCCTCGAGGCCGTGCTCCCGATCGAGATCGGCCCGGTGCCCATCGGGTCGCGTCGCGGAGAGCGGCATGGCCACCGCAACGGGGATCGCGTGCGTCCGGGGGCGCGGTCTTCGATGGGCCACACCGTCCGGGTGTGAAGCCGCGTGTGTCTGGTAGAGGTTTGATTTGGCGCGGGCCCGCGTGAGCGGGTACGTGGGCTCCATGCGCCCACTACGCCTCGCGGCCCTCGCGATCGTTCTCTCCGGGTGCGGCGACGAGAGCGGCTCGTCGACGACCTCCGCAGGTGGGGCCGGATCGTCGAGCAGCGCGAGCGACGTCAGCGCGTCGACCGGCGCCCCGGCGTGCGTGTCGGGCCTCGCCCAGAGCGATCCGGCCTGTCAGGCCTGCCAGGACGCCGAGTGCTGCGCGACCGCCACCGCCGCCGCCGACAAGCCCGGGAAATGGACGAGCTCCGCCGCCAAGATTTGTCGCGAGGCGAACTGCTTCGGCCCCTGCGCCGTGCCCGAGCCCACGTGCGGCGGCATCGTCCTGGATCCCGCGAGCTGCACGGACGCCGTACGCGCGAAGTGCTGCGCGGAGCTCACCGCGTGCGCCGAGAACGACGCGTGCGTCGCGATCATCTACCTGTGCATCGACGACCAAGGGTGCCCCCCGGGCAAGCCCTGCTTCGACACGTGCGCCGCGCAGTACAGCGACGGCGCGGCGCTCTTCGACGCCGCGGACAAGTGCCTGTCGAAGGTCGTCTGTCCGTAGCGACGAGAGAGCGGCGCTGGCGAGGCAGTGAAGCCTCGTCGGAGCCGAACCCGCCGACGGCCTCGAGCCCAGCCGGGTGCAGGCCGCGCGCTGCGGTGCAGTGAAATCCCTGCACCCGCTCCGACCGAAATCGGCCGGATTTCGGCCCGGCGGCGCGGGTACGCCCGTTGCGAAGCCGGCCCGCATGACCGACTGGACGACCGACTTCTTCCACACGGAGCCGTACCGGGCCGAGCTCCTGCCGGTGTGGCTGACCGTTCTCGCGTTCGACGTGCTCCGCTACCTCGTCCCCGCGGTGAGCGCGTTCCTGCTCTTCTGGGTCTGGGGCCGCGACCGACTCCGCAAGCACCGCATCCTCTTCGCGCGCAGCGTGTGGCCGCGGGCCGCGAAGATCGCGCGGGACATCGCCTGGTCGTGCGGGGCGATCGCGATCTACTCGGCGATGGGCCTCGCCGTGTTCGTCCTCCGGCGGATCGGCGTCCTCCGCGACTGGTCCGGCGGAGAGGGCGGTGTACATGACGCCGGCTGGGTCTGGTTCTTCGGGAGCATCGTCGTGCTCGCCGTGCTCCAGGACGCGTACTTCTACTGGACGCACCGCGCGATGCATCACCCGCGCATCTTCCGCGTGGTGCACCGCGTGCACCACGTCTCGACGACGACGTCACCGTTCACCGCGTACGCGTTCCACCCGCTCGAGGCGATCACGCACGGACTCTTCGTGCCGCTCGTCTGGCTCGTCCTCCCGCTCCACGAGATCGCGGTGTTCCTGTTTCTCCTGTTCATGATCGTGCGGAACGTCCTCGGTCACCTCTCGATCGAGCTCCTCCCGCGCGGCTTCACCCGCTCGCGCCTCGGGTGGTGGACCACGACGACGCACCACGCGCTCCACCACAAGGACTTCCGCTCGAACTACGGCCTCTACTTCACGTTCTGGGACGAGAAGATGGGGACGACGCACGCGGACTACGAGGCGAGCTTCGAGCGGTTCGCGGCGGGCCATGGCGCTGAAGGGGCGACCGCCCCCCGTGCGCTTCGTCCCCTCCCCGCGTGGCGCCGTGAGGCGCCCCCCGGATCGCGCGCCGCATAGACACGCGGCGGCCGAATGGTGATGCTCCGCGCCCCGATGGCCGCGATTCGCTTGCTCTTCCCCGCGCACCTCGTCGCGTGGGTCCTCGGGAACGCGCTCGTCTTCCTCGTCGCGAGCGGCAAGGCGACCGCGATCGTCGCGCTCTCGTGGGGCATCCTCCTCGTGTGGCACGGACTCTTTGCGTTCCTCGCGCCGGCCTCGCGCAAGCGGGCAACCGCCGACGGCCGTCCGTCGGGGCCCGTGCGCGCGCCGATGGAGGCGGACGAGCGCCAGCGCCTCGAGGGCCGACACGCGCGCGCGCTCGAAGAGCTCTCGGCGTCCATCGCGCACGAGATCCGAAACCCGATCACCGCCGCGAAGAGCCTCGTCCAGCAGATCGCGGAGGACCCGACGTCCGCCGACAACATCGAGTACGCGCGGGTCGCGCTCGGTGAGCTCGAGCGCGTCGAGCGATCCGTCTCGCATCTCCTCAAGTACGCGCGGGACGAGGAGCTCGTCCTCGCGGACGTGGACCTCGCCGACGTCGTCGCGAGCGCGCTCGACGCGCTCGCCGATCGCGTCGCGAAGAGCCGCGTAACCGTGTCGCGTGACACCGAGGCCGGCTCGCTGCTCCGCGGCGACGCCGAGAAGCTCCGCCGCGTGGTCGTCAACCTCGTGGCGAACGCGCTCGACGCCACCCTGGACCGCCCGGACGGGACCGTGCGCATCACCGCGGGTCGCAACCTCGCCGGAAGCGAGGTCTGGCTCAAGGTCCGCGACAACGGGCCCGGCATCTCGCGGGACGATCTGCCGAAGATCTGGGGGTCGTTCTTCACCTCGAAGAAGACCGGGACGGGCCTCGGCCTCGCGATCACGAAGAAGCTCGTCGAGGCGCACGGCGGCTCGATCGAGGCGACGTCCGAGGGCGCGGGCGCCGAGTTCGTCGCGACGTTCCCCGCGCTCGCGCGCGCCGAAAACGGAGGCGCGGCGTGATCCTCGTCGTCGACGACGAGCCGGCGATCCGCCTCGCCATCGGCGCCGTCCTGAAGAAGCAGGGGCACACGGTGACGTCGGCGAAAGACTACGAAGAGGCCGCGCGCGCCATCGAGGCGGACGCCCTCGATCTCGTGCTCACCGACGTCGCGCTCGGGGGCGCGAAGACCGGGCTCGACGTGCTCGCGCACGCGCGCGCCCGACAGCCCGAGACCCCGGTGATCCTCATCACGGCGCACGGCAACGAGAAGCTCGCCGTCCAGGCGATGAAGGCGGGCGCGACCGACTACCTCCCGAAGCCGTTCGACAACGACGAGCTCCGCCTCGTCGTGGAACGCGCGCTCGCCGAGACGCGCCTCGCCCGTGAGCATCGCCTGCTGCTCGAGCGCGCGGAGCGCGAGACGAGCTTCGGGAACCTGGTGGGCGCCGGTCCCGCGATGCGTCGCGTGTTCGAGACGATCCGAAAGGTCGCGGCGACGGATCTCACGGTGCTCGTCCGCGGCGAGAGCGGCACCGGCAAGGAGCTCGTCGCCGCGGCGCTCCACGATCGTAGCCCGCGCAAGGGCCGGCCGTTCGTCGCGGTGAACTCCGCGGCGATGAGCCGTGAGCTCGTGGAGAGCGAGCTCTTCGGGCACGAGAGAGGGGCGTTCACCGGCGCGGACGCGCGGCGTATCGGGCGGTTCGAGCAAGCGGACGGGGGCACGCTCTTCCTGGACGAGATCGGCGACATGCCGCTCGAGACGCAGGCCAAGGTCCTCCGCGTCCTCGAGGAGCGCCGGTTCGAGCGCGTGGGCGGCGCGGCGCCGGTGAGGGTCGATGTCCGCGTCGTCGCCGCCACGCACCGCGATCTCGAGTCCGACGTCGCCGCCGGCCGTTTCCGGCAGGATCTCTACTACCGGCTCAAGGTCGTCGAGATCGCGCTGCCGCCTCTCTGCGATCGCCTCGAGGACATCCCGCTGCTCGCGGCTCGCCTCCTCGCGAAGGCGGCCGCGCGCTCGGGAAGCGGCGCGCCGCCGGCCACGCTCTCGGCCGCGGCGCTCGCGCGCCTCGCGCGACACGGGTTCCCGGGCAACGTGCGCGAGCTCCGCAACGTCCTCGAGCGCGCCGCGGCGCTCTCGAATGGAACGATCGAGACGGAGGACCTCGGCCTCGACCCCACGCTCGAGGTGCGCGGCCCCGCCCCCGCCTCGAACCTGCCGTTCGCCGAAGCGAAGCGTCATCACGTGGAGGCGTTCGAGCGCGCTTACCTCGTCGCCGCGCTCGAGCGACACGGCGGGAACGTGTCGCGGACCGCGGACGCGATCGGCATGGTTCGCCAGAGCCTCCAGCAGAAGCTTCGAGAGCTCGGGATCAAGCCGCGCGGGTGATCCTCCTCGACGGCGAGCCGCACCACGGGTGCATCGCCAAACCTGAGGCGGCCGAGCGTCGTCGTGTGGCGGCCCCATGTCTTCGGTGGCCACCGCGCCCCGACCACGCTTCCAGTTACACGTTATTGATTCGTACAGTCCGAACTTGTAACAGGTTGCTACGTGATCATGAAGACTCCACGGGGTTGGCGCTTGAGCGCACGAGAGGTGGCGCACGCGATGCCGGTGATGCAATCGGCCCACCCCACCCTCCGGCCACTGCCGGCACCGCGCCTTGCGGCGATCCGGCGCCTCGCAGAGCGCTGCGGCGTCGGCGATGGGGCGCTGCGCACGGCGCTGTCGCGCGCGTGCGCCAGCGGCTCATTGGCCGTCAGCGAGGGCCGCTATCGACTGGGGCCGCAGAGCATCGAGCAAGCCGATGCCGCGCGCGCCCTTCTGCAGCGCGCTCCGGGCTACGTCCTCGGCGTGGTGCTGGAGGGCGAGCGTGCCGACCTCCCGCGCCTGCACGAGTTGTTCGAGCGCCTCGGCTTCCGCGCCCTCCAGCGATCGCTGTGGATCGGCGCGCGCACGCGCCACGATCGCCTGAGCGAGGGACTGAGGCGCGCCGGCCTCGCGCACTCGGCCGTGGTCTTTCACGCGGACGAGGTCGACGCTGGCGCGCGCGCGCGCTTGGCGCGGCTCTGGGGGCTTCGCGAGCGCGCCTCCGAGCTTCGCCGATTCCACCACCGGCTCGTGAGCCACATCGCCGCCCCCGGGCTGGGCTCGGCCGAGGCGGCGTGGCGCTGCGTCGAGGCCGCGCCGATCTGGTACCGCGTCGCCGTCCACGATGAGCCCCCGTTCCCGCTCGATCTGTGTGGCGCAGACTATCCGCTCGACGCGCTGAACGCGGACTTTCGCTCCCACCTCGCCCTCCGAGAGGCGGACTTGGTGGCGCTTTGGCGAGCCGAGGAGACCGCGCCGTGACGGACGAGGACTCGAGCTGGGTCCCGAAGCGCCGCATCCGGACCGCCGTCGTCGTCGCCCTCCTGTTGGGCGTCACGGCGCTCGCGGGCGCATGGTTCTCGAGACTCTTGCTGCTGCTGCTGCTGCTGCCGTCGCTAGCGGCCGCCGCGACGGCGCTCGTGATGCTCGGCGTGCGGCATCAACTTTCACCGCGGGGCGGGGGCTTCGAACGGCGCATCCACGCGCTCGTGGTCGATCGACTGGCCCTCTCGGAGAGAGACGCCCGAAGCGTGCTGGACGTCGGCTGCGGGGACGCGAGTCTCCTCGCCGCGCTGCTCGATCGCGCGCCGACCGTCGTCGCCACGGGCGTCGACTTCTGGGGAGACGATTGGGACTACGCGCAGACCGCATGCGAAGCGCGCCTCGCGCTCCGCGGGTTGCACGCGACCTTTCGTCGCATGGACGCCGCCCACCTCGACTTCGCCGCCGAGAGCTTCGACGCGGTCACGTCGGTGATGTGCTTTCACGAGGTTCGAGGCCCCTCCGGCGCGCAGGCGCCCGGCCCCCTCTTGGCCGTGCGCGAAGCCCACCGCGTGCTGCGCCCGGGCGGACACTTCGTCTTCGTGGACCGCTTCGCCGACACCACCGACTACGGTCCCCCCGCCGCGCTCGAAGCGGCGTTGGCTTGCACAGAAGACGTACAGCGGGTGCCGCTCGTGCCCGCGCTCCGGGTCCCCTGGCCACTCAACGGCTGGCGGGCGCTGGGCCCGGTCGAGCTCATTTGTGGGAGGAAAAGGCCCTAACCGGTTGGGTGCTCCTCGCGGGATCCGCGTCGTCGCAGCCACTCGCGAGGTGGAGCCCCGGGCGGGCGCGCGGGACCGAGGGACGCGTGTCGACGCGGCCTCGCGGCGGCTCCTCCCGACGGTGAGGACGCGCGAGACAGGCTTCGACGGCTGTGACGCCGAATCGACGCCGACGCGCGGGCGAGCACGCTTCCCCGAGACGGCAGCGTTCGGACGACGAAGCGCTGAAGAACTCGGGGCGCTCTCACGTTTCACCGGACGCGAGTTCGCGACGCCCCGCGTCGCGAGGCCGCACCAACCCACGTGTGGAACCACTCCACTCGGTCGACCCAAAGGTGCTTATCCATGAAGACTACACTTGCCCTTCTGTTCCTCGGCGCGACCGGCGCCCTCTCGTTTGGCTTCGTCAACGCGGACGAGGCGCGCGCCCATCGCGCTGCGCGCGATAGCGCATCGGCGGCGGAGGCCGCACCGCTCGACGACGGAGATTTCTCGCCCGACGAGGACGAGCTGATGAAGCACGCGAAGGTGTTCGCGCGGTCGAACGAGACGCGCGCGGCCTGGCTGAAAGGCGGTATCGAGAAGCTCACGACACTTCGCGACGAGATCAAAGACAACAAGCCGCCGAGCAACGCCGCCGTACTCAAGGCGGTCAAGTCGTGGCTGCACCTCGTCGCGTCGCAGCCCTCGGGCGACCGAGATCCGACGGTCGCGGAGCTCGACCTCCTCATCGGACGGTTCGAGAAGAACGGCGCGTCGACCGCGACCGTGACGTTCGCCCCGGCGGCGTGCCCGTTCACGCCGGCGTGCGGCGACAACGACTTCGCGTGCACCCTCGACCAACAAGTCCACCTGCAACAGAAGTGGTTCGACAGCTCCGTCACCTGCCAGGACTCGTCCCTCACACACGAGTACTTCCATGCCATCGGGCTCCACGACATCGCGCCGACCGACAAAGTGAAGTGCAACGACTCCGCGAACCTCACGGTCACCCAGGCGCTCGGCGCGCCGGATTGTCTAGCCGGGCTCGCCTGCGAGCTCGAGAAGGGCAGTGGCTGCAGCACCCCCTGCTAACCCAGCGCGGACCCAAGTGGCGGGCCGGATTTGCCACACCCCGGCTCGCCAAACCTTGGCGATCCCGTCCAATGCCTATTCCGGGGCGAGCGCGTCGCCCTGAGACTGCCTCGAACGGCGCCCGAAGCTCGCCGTCGCAGACAGACAACTCATCAAGGAGCGACAGTGACGTAGCTCAGCGGCAGTCGTAGACGTAGTGGGAGCGGACCTCGCCTCGGCCAGTCTGCGCGTCGGTTCGATCGAGGAGCCGGCCCGCGTCGTCGTAGACATAGGCGTGCGAGACGTAAAGCTCGGCACCGTGGAGCTCCCGCTCCAACTCCAGCCGGCCGTCGGCTCCGTAGGTGTACTCGAACGACCACCTCGGCCGCCCGTCCGTGAAATCACGGGTCACGCTCACGACGAGGCCGTGCTCGTCGTAATGGGTCACGTACACGAACTCCGAGTCGGGCGTCCCGTCGCGATCGACGCGCCCCGATGCGTCGTAGTGGTACGTCCAATCCCAGGTGACGTCGCGCTGACCCTTGCACAGCTCCCAATTGCGGGCGAGGCGCCCCGCCTCGTCGTACTCGTAGTGCATCGCGCATCCGGTGGTCGCGTTGTCGTGTCGAGAGAGGCGTCCCTGTGCATCGTAGGTGAGCTCCGACCGACCGACCGAGCCCTCGCTCATGGCGACGAGCCTTCCCTTGCCGTCGTATTCGTACCTCCGCAGATCGTCGGGGCCGACGTGGCCGAGCGGATACTCCGATTCGACCCGGACGAGCCGACCGCCGGCGTCGTACTCGAATCGATCTACGCCGCTCGTTCCGTCGGGTGATTCGTGGCGCTCCCTCTTGCAGGGTCGCATGCAGTCGTGACCGGCCTCGCAGCGCCCAGCGAGGCTCGCGATGGCAGTGTCGACCGTGCACCGCGGGAAGAGGAGCGCGAACTGGGGATCGAGCTCGATGGTGGACGGACACCCGAACCCCGTTGGTGGGGGCGGCAGCACGCGCCTCACGGGCGTCGCGGAGGCCGCCGGCACGGAGCTCGGCGCGGCGCCCGGGTCCGGGTTCGCCGCCAAGCTCGCGCTCGACCGCGCAACCTCGCGCGGCTCCGCGTGCCCCGCCGGCGCGCCGCACGCGGTCGCGAGGAGACACGCCAGAGTGCTCGAGCGAAGCCCTTCCGACCCCATCGAGCCGCGATCCTAGAGCACCGAACAACTCGAGTGCAGCCATCGTGGTCCGGATGGGGCGACGTCGCCTTCGATTTCGGCGATGGGCCGCCCGCGATCCGCTCGCGGATCCGCGCCGCGCGGAGCGCGGGAGTGCGCTATGTGGAGCCCCGAACATGCAGCCCGTCAGAAGCTCCCTCGCTGCGGTGGCGCTCGGCCTCGTCGCCTGCAGCGCGTCCCCCGCGAGGGGCAATCGTCCGCCAGTCGCCTCCGCGAGCGCCGCCCCGAGCGCGTCGGCGAGCGCAGCCCCACGCACGCCGATGACCGTCGACGAGGCGATGGCGTCCCTCCGCGCCGCGCGCGCGGACGCGGAGCGAAGAGAGGGACGCCCGAGCCTTGCCCAGTTCCGCGACGCAGGCGCCGACCTCCGCGACGCGGGCGTGACGGCGCGCGTCTCCGTGGTCCGCGCGACGGGCGTGCCGAAGCTCGCGACGCCGAAGTTCGGCATCGTACCGGTGTGGCACGGCGACGAGTCCGTCCTCGTGTTCGAACTCGGGGAGGGGACGAGCCCGCGCCTCTCCCCGCGGAAGCTCCTCGGCACCGGGAGTGACAGCGGCAAGTTGGTCGCGCTCGGCGAGAGCTTCGTGTTCCAGCGCAACGGCGGGACCGCCTTGCTCTTCACCTCCGTCGACGCCGCGCCGATCGAAATCCCTGCGACGTACGTACGCCAGAGCAAGCACGGGTGGTTCGCGTTTTCGTCGGGCGACGAGCTGCGCGTCCTCGACGCGAGGACGGGCCGCGAGATCCTGCCGACGACCCACGGCGTGGACGACATCTACGGCGGCTGGACGAACGACGAGAAGTGGTTCGGCGTGTGCAACGGCTCGACGGGCGAGAAGCCCGCCATCGTGATCGACGTCGCGAGCCAGAAGACGCTCTTCCAGTCGCACGTCGGGCCCGACGAGTCGGTGCTCGGCTGCGAGCTCGACGGCGATACGCACGACCTGGCGATCGCGTACTTCGACGCGAAGGCCGACCGGACGACGCTCGAGGGGTGGAACCTCGACACGGGCAAGCGGTGGATGACCAAGGTCGTCGCGAGCTCCTACATCCCCGATCTGTCGATCTCGGTCGACAGCGCGACGCACGTCGCCACGCTCGAATCCGCGCCGTACCAAGGGTCGCGCGAGCCGAGGGGCCGCTTCGATCTCCACAGCGGCGCCTCGCTCGGCATCGCGCCGCCCAAGCCTCCGGTCGCGCGCGCGCCGACGGGCAAGCCCGCGAAGGGCCTCCGCGATCCGCTCTCGGGGATCCCCGTCGGCGAGGCGAGCTCGGCGACGGATCTCGCCGACCTCGAGAGCCTCGCCTCGAGCGGCAAGTCGCTCGTGCACAATTGGTGGAGCTACAACGCGGGGTGGGCCGAGAACGGCGTGCTCTCGACCGATCGGAAGTGGCTCGCGGTTCTCGAGGACGGCGCGTCGGCGTCCGGTCCTGCGCCGAGCGTCCTCGTCGTCGACGCGGAGGCGTTCCGCGCGTCGACTTCGGCGCAAGCGAGGGACAGCGTGAGGCACGAGATCGGCCTCCCCGGCGGGTACCACTGGTCCTCGATGTCGTTCCTCGACGCCACCACGCTCGTCGTCCGGCTCGAGTGGCACCACTGGGTCATCGACGCTCCGACCGGCGCTATCCTCGCGTCCGCCGAGTACGACGCGACGGCGATGCCGGGTGACTACGAGCCCGTCGCGCTCCTCGCCCCGACCGAGATCCTCATCGGAGCTCGCGTGTTCGACCTCCGCCGAGACCTCGACCCGAAGCAGGACCGGGAGATGCGGACGCCATGGGCCACCCTCCAGCTCCTCGAGACCACGACCGACACCACGGGGCTCTCGACGTACGCCTACGGGGATCGCGTCGCGTTCGAGATGAACGACTCGGGCATCGTGACGTTCTCGCGGCCAGCGATCCCGGACTGGCTCGTCTGCGAGGTGAAGGGCGAAGTGTTTCCCTTCGAGGCCTGCGGCGCTTGGGAGTCCGTCACGGCGAAGTGATCGCCGCGCGCTCCTCGCGAGAATGAAGAGAGGCGCGCGAACCTCGCTCATTTGGAGAGGGCGGCGAGCCCCGCCGCGATCGCCGCAGGCGCGGGAGGAGGATGGGCCCCGTCAGACCGATGGCGCGTCCGAGGCGCTGCGCCGTTGAGCTATCATTTGCGAGGTGTCGCGACATCCTTGGATGCATCGCTTCGGTTTCCCCGGCTTCGCGGAGGTCGACTGGGTCCTCCCCCGCGACGTCGTGCACGACGACCCCTGGTGCGAGCCCCTCCCCCCGAGCTTCGCGTGCCATGACCTGCTCGGCTGGAGCCTCGACACGCTCCAGCACGACAAGCTCCGCGCGCTCCACTTCGAGACGTTCCACGCGCCGCTCGACGAACCGGCCGACGTGCCGTTCCACGCGTTGATGGAGCCCCTCCGGGGCGCCTTCGAGCGCGGGGATCTCGTCGTGTGGGCGATCCGCGTCCACGCGGTGCGGAGCGCGGCGGAGCTCCCCAAGACGGGACCGCAGCCCCGCCCACCGACGACCACGAAGAGCTGGATCGAGATCACCCTGGTCGACGGGCAAGGAGCGCCCGTGCCGAACGAGCCCTACCGCGTCGTCTCGAGCCAGGGAGAGTCGCTCCTTGGAACGCTCGACGGAAACGGCTTCGCGCGAATCGACGGGATCGCCGCGGGCGGCTGCGACGTCACCTTCCCCAAGATCGATCGGCGGGAGTGGGCGAAGAGAGGGATGCTCGGGTCGGCGACGCCGGGCAACGCCTCCGATGACGACCAGATCTTCGAACCGTCCACGGAGCACACCGTACGCGACGGCGACAGCATGGCGCGCATCACGCGCGTCCATCGCTTCCGGCACTGGCAGACGATCCGCGGACACGCGAAGAACGCCGACCTCGCGGCCAAACGAGCGAACCCGAACCTCTTCGTGCTCGGCGACGCGCTCTTCATCCCAGAGAAGCGCCTCCGGGTCGAGGAGGGGTGCGCGACCGAGACGCGCCACGTCTTCGAAGTGGCGAGCTTCCCGTGCTGGCTGCGCCTGAAGCTCGGAGTGCGCGAGGAGGTTGCGTTCGCGCTCGACGTCGAATCGGTGCGAGTCCGCGAGGGGAGCCTCTCCGACGGCGGGATGATCGAGGCGCCCATCGACGCGCTCGCGCGGAGCGGGACGCTCACGCTGTGGTCTGTCGACGAGGAGGATCGGACGGCGGAGAACGGCTACGCGCTCGCGATCGACATCGGCGGGCTCACCGCGATCGAGGCGGTGCACGGCGGCGCTGGACGACTCACCAACCTCGGGTTCCACCGCGCTCCGTTGCCCACCAAGGAGGTGGATCCGGAGACTGAAGTCTCGATCTCGCGCTTCCAGGCGAGCGTGCCGACCGAGGTCACGGGGGCGTACGACGCCGCGACCGAGCGCGACCTGAAGGCGGCCCACGATGTGGCGTGAGGAGGCAGCGTGACGGCAGCAGTGATGAAGGTGAAGTTCCAATCGCTCGAGATCTCCGACGCGGTGAGGGCAACGCTCGACCGAGGAGTCCACCCCTACGCGCTCGCCATCGTCGGCCCGATCGATTGGCTCGCGGCGTTCATGCTCGGGTTCTCGAACGTCCCCGTGCCAGACTTCGAGGTGCTCGGCCGCAGCGCGCCCCTCGCGCCGGGCGCCAAGCGCTTCGACTTCACCGCCGCGCCTCCGGGCGTTCCGCGCGCGCCGATGCGCGGGCCGAAGCCGACACCCCAGAAATGGGAGATCGACCTGCGCGTCGAGGCCGGTGAGGTGGTGCCTGTGCGCGTCGGCGTCTATAGCGCAGACATTCGGCCGACGATCGGCCCGAGCGGCGAGGTGATTCCTGCGCCGGTCGAGGCCGCAGCCTTCGTCGAGTTGATCGCGCCGCCCTGGACGAGCGGGCCGAGGACGCTCACCACCAGCGACGGAACGCTCAAGTACACCATCGAGACTCGCCCCGTCCCGACTCGACCGGCTACCGTCACGGGCGTGCCGGCGGTGGACAAGACGAAGTCTCTGGTCCAAACGTGGACCCGCGCCGTCGTCACCATCACGGACGTCGAAGGCCTGTATCGCGCGAACCCCGCGGGCGGAGCTGACCGCGTAACGGGATATACCGGGCTCGACTACTGCGGGCGCATCTATCTCAATCGCCCTCGCGACGATCCGAAGAAATGGAAGAAGGACCACCAATCCATCCTGGTCTCCGTCAAGGTCGATCTCGTCGAGGGATTGAAGCTCGGCAGCGACGCGAAGGTCGCGTGGACCATCGAGGTGCCGAACGACGTCACGAACGACGCTCAATACGTCTCACGGGCGAGTGGAGCGCTGATCGACCCGGGAGACTACGACAGCGAGTGCAACCCGATCGGCGCGCACGACGAGGGGAATTTCGGCACGGTCGACCATCCGAAGCACTTCGAGGCCGTCCCTGGGTACGCGCTTAGCGACGTCGCCGGCGACCTCGAGAAGGGTTTCCCTGGAAGGACCGCAAAGACGGCCGTGGTGAAGGGCGTGTCCAAGGTCGTCATCCATTGTCCGAACGTCGCGGGCGATCGAATCCGCGTCCGCGCGACCGTCGAGGCGAAGGCGCTCGAGCAGGACAAGGACCACACCGAGGTGTTCGAGGACTGGACCGGCGTGCTCCACATGTGGAACCGCTTCGACGTCGAGTACATCAAGGCCCCGTCCGCGGCGCCCCTGGATATCTCCGCCATCCCACGGCGCTTCGGGATGCTCCGCGCGCAGCTCGACTTCGTCACGACCAACCTCCCGAAGGATCCCGACTTCCCCGCGATCAGCGACGAGGACGAGGCGAACGCCGCGGAAGGCCGCCTCGTGACCCGCGCGAAGACGCTCTCGAAGAAGGTCGGCAAGCCCGGCTGGCTCTTCCTCGTCTCGATCCCCAAGGATCCCGACGCAGCCCCGAAGCCCTCAGCCGCCGAGATGCAGTGGTTCGTCTCCGGAGCCGCCAAGCTCGCGGCGACCGACGACACGAGCGAGACCTTCCTCGCCGAGATCGACCCCGCGACGTGGAGCGCCATCGGCACCAAGCTGAGCGCGAAGTTCGAGTGGAACGACGGCGTCCCAAGGATGCGCGCGGCGATGGTGACCCTCGCCGACGGCGGGACGAAGACCCAGGGCGACAGCACCATCGCCCTCACCCGCGTCACCGTGCGGCAGACGAAGGCGTACGAGATCCAGTTCGGCTTCGGAGGACAAGGCGAGGATCCCATCGGCCTCGATGTCCACGACTCGACGATGGCGAGGAGCGCGCTTTGGGTGTTGCCCACGAGACAGCGCGGCGAAGAACCGACCGGGTTGCCAGGCTCCGCAAACCCTGCAGCGCCTTGGATCAAAGGAGGCTGGTCCGCGCCTCCATCGCTCACGATCTCGCTTCGGAGGAAGGGCTGGGGCTTCACGATGGGGGTCACCCATTGGCCCGTCTCGTTCCTCTACACCGACAACATCCTGACCGTCCCGCCCGAGGGCTCGCTCGACACGACGCCGGGGACGACGCTACACACCGCCGTGCACGAGCTCACCCACAACTTCGCGATGGTCAGCGATCAGTGCGGGTTCTGGGATTGGAGGCACGAGCTCGCGTGCTGCATGACCTACGGCGGCCAATGGATGCTCGGGGCAGGCAAGCTGCCGCTGGATAACGTCGAGAGCTGGAGCCACGTGAACAACCACGAGGAGCTCCTCCGTCCAGTCCCGGTCGCCGCTCCCGAGGGGGAAGACCACTGCGGCAGGCACGTCGCCGCGTGTCGACGCGTCCGGTTCTCGGCGCACAAGACCGGGCTCGGCTGGTGAGCGCGCGGCGCGCTCGGTGCCTCGCGCTCTCGGTCGCGCTCATCGGGTGCGCGCAAGCCCACTCGCCCTCGAGCTCCCCGTCGGGCAGCGCGGTCCCGACCGCGCCCACCGTCATCGACTACGATGTCTCGATGCAGATCGAGGTCGCCCATCCGCGCGAATACGTGAGCGGCTTCCCGATGTTCGTGGGGTTGACGTTCTCGAGTCGCGCGCCCGACGAGGCCATCTTGGCGCTCAGCGAGGCGCGGCCGACGAGCGTCTACACACGATGGGTTCGGGCGTCCGACGGCGCGCGCTTCGAGAGGGGGAGCGTGCTCCATGGGGCGAGTCCGAGCTGGTACGAGCCTGGGCGCGACTACGAGTTCCACGACGGCCCGCTCCCGCTCGCGGCCTCCGAGCCCGGCCCACCGAGCGTCCGCGTCGTCCGCACACCGAGGCGATTCCTCACGATGATCGGCGACGCCGAGCCCGGCTGCTACGCCATCTCGTTGCGCCTCGCGCGCTGGGCCGAGCCCAATCCGTTCGAGGTCTGTGTCCGCGCGCCTACCGACGCCGAGTCCGCCGACCTCGACGCCGCGCGCGCCCTCATCCCCGCCGCGGAGCGGGACGCGACGCACGGCTGGGAAGAGTGGATGGACAGCCCCGAGCGCCCCGAGACGCTCCCTATCGGCGCAGGCGATCCGCTCGCATACCTGCGGCTCGAGCGCTTCATTCACCACGCCCCGCGGCCCCTCGCGCCGATCGGCAACGGCGTGTTCGACGCGATCGACCCGTTCTTCGCCCCCGAGGTGATGGTGCTCCGCCTGCAGGCCGCCGCTGCCCGCGACGACCGGGAGGCCTTCCTCGCGCTCGCGCGCGAGGCCGAGCGGACCGTGCCCGAGAAGTGGCTCGACATCCAGTATGCCCGGGGCTCGTTCGCGCTCCGCGCAGGCGACAAGCAGTCGTTCGAGGCCGCGAGCGACGCCCTGTGGGACGAGCATCATCGGTGGGCGGTCGACCTCGAGCGTCGGTGGCGCTCGGCGCACCCGGACGAGCCCCTCGCGCCTCACGCAGACACTCGGCGATGAGCGGCGAGCACAGTCCGCGCAACCGTCCTCTTCGGTGGCGCGGATCGAGGAGCCTCGTGGCCCCTCCACGACGACGAGGACCGAGAGCGTCGAGCGGAGAGGACGTCCCACACGGCGGAGGCGCCGAGCGGTATCTCGTACACGCGGTCGAGCTCGGGCGGAGCGCGCGGCACCGCGTCCGCGAGCGCGGCAGGTCGAGCGCCAGCCGGCTCCGCCACCCGTCGGACACACGCTGCGCGACGCTCCGACGGCGCCGTTCAGAGCACGTCCGCGTCGAGCGAGAGCCCGAGAGCGTAGACGCTGTGCGCACGGCCGAGCTCTCTGCTCGAGGAGCTTCGGCATCGGCCTGAGCATCGGGATCCGGCCGTTCCCGCTCCCGCCCACCTTGAACCGAAGCGCCCTCCTTGGTTTACTGCTCACCGGGGGTGGGGGAGTGCAGACGCGGGAGTGGACCGAGCACATCGCGGTCGCGGCGTTCGTCGTCGATCATCGGGGACGGATCTGCGCTTCGAACCGAGCGTTCCGCGCGCTCGTGGGGACCGACGACCTCGTGGGGACGCCCGTGAGCGCGCTCGCGCCGGAGGCTGCCGCGGAGCTCGCTGGAGCGCGCGTTCCCCTCGGCGATGCGAGTGCGCGGCTCGCCTCGCCGGAACGTGAGCGTCCACCCGAAGCGCGCGTCGGACGCGGCCGGCTCCTGCGGGGCGACGAGCGGCCGCTCGACGTCGGCTATCGAACGTTCGCGCTCACACGGACGGACGGGCCGCCCCTGGACGTCGTGCTCGTCTCGACGCTCACCTCCTCGGGTTCGGTCGAGCTCTCTTCAGAGCATGCAGCGTTCGCCATGTCGATCGGCGACTGCCCGCCGCCCGCGATCGAGGCGGATCCGCCGTGCGGTCCGCAGGCGACTCGGCGCGCTCGCTTGCTCGTCGTGGACGACGAGGAGCGCCTCGCCGAGACGCTGCGAATGGCGCTCGCCTACTCGCACGACGTGACGATCGCGACGAGCGGGCGCGACGCGCTCGCGAAGATCCTGGGCGCGGACGAGCCCTTCGACCTCGTGCTGTGCGACTTGTTCCTCCCGGATATCTCGGGGCCCGAGATCTACGCCGAGGTGGAGCGGACACGCCCCGAGCTTCTCGCGCGGTTCATCTTCCTCACGGGGGGAGCGTTCACCGAGAGCGCGCGGCGGTTCCTCGAGGACATCGACAATCCACGCCTCGAGAAGCCCTTCGACCTCAGCGCCCTCGAGCGTCTCATCGACGAGCGCCTCGCCCTGTTCTCCCGCTGACGCCCGCTGCTAAGCTCGGGGGTGATGTCGGCCGAGAGCCACACGATGACGAGGGTGGTCGCGGCGCTCGCCGGAGCGCTCGTTCTCCTCGCCTGTGATGGGGGGGCGTCGTCGTCTTCGAACACGGACGGCGGCGCCGGAGGCGCGTCCGCCTCGTCGACCGGCGGCTTCTCGAACTCCACCGGGAGCGTCGGTCCGGACGGCTGCAGCGACGACACGCGCCTCGTGTACCTGCTCGGCAGCGGGCGCGAGCTCGTGAAGTTCAACCCCGCGACGCTCGAGCTCACGGAGGTCGGAAAGCTGAACTGCCCCGTGCAGGGAGGCCCTGCGGTGCCGACGCCCGTGCCCTTCAGCATGGCCGTGGATCGCACGGGCTTCGCGTTCGTCCTGTACGACGACGGCAACCTGTTTCACCTCGACACGAAGACCGCGCACTGCACCTCGACCGCGTTCGTTCCACACGCATCGACGGCGTTCGATCGGTTCGGGATGGGCTTCGTCGCGAACAGCGCGGGCTCCCACCAGGAGTCGCTCTTCGTCGGCTCCTACCAACCCGGGGACGGGATCGGGAAGCTCAGCGTCGGGGACCTCGCGATCGAGCGCGTCGGCTACTACGACTCGATCAGCGGCGCGGCCGAGATGACCGGCACCGGCGACGCGAGGCTCTTCGGCTTCTTCCTGTCCACGCCCGTGGTCGTCGCCGAGATCGACAAGTCGACGTCCAAGGTGCTTTCGAAGACGACGCTGCCCGACATCCACATCGGCAGCGCGTGGGCGTTCGCGTTCTGGGGCGGCGACTTCTGGCTCTTCACGAGCCCGAACGGCGGAAACTCGCGGATCGACCGCTACCGCCCGAACCCAGGCAGCCCGAGCGACGGTGCGACGACGCTGATGGTGGAGGACGCCGGGCTCGAGATCGTCGGCGCCGGAGTATCCACGTGCGCTCCCGTGGTACCCCCGTCATGACGATGCCCGCCCGCCTCTCCCTCCACCTCGCGCTGTTCGTCGTCGGCCTCACGGCGTGCGGCAGCGATCCGCCGACGCGCACGACGCCCACGGGCGTGGATATGGCGCCGTCCGGGGTGCCCGGCAGCGCACGCCCGCTCGCGACGATGACGCCCGCCCCCTCGGGGGCACCCACGGTCGCGACGACTGCGCCGGGCAACGCGCTCGATCCGCTCGTGGGCTGCCTCACCGACACGGACTGCGGCTGGGGCGAGATCGGCCGCGAGATCGAGCAGTCGTCCGACTGCATGTGCCTGCTTGGTTGCCCGGACCTCGCCCTGAACGTCCCGACGCTGAAGCGCCGCGCGAGCCAATACAAGTCGCTGTGCAAGCCGGGCTTCGCGGGGGGCGGTCAGCCGTGCCCGATCGACGACTGCGCGCCCCCGCCGAAGATCACGTGCCGCGACCACGTCTGCCAGGCGCGCTGAGAGCAGCGGCCCTCGCGCTCGCGCTCCCGACTGTGGCGGCGTGCACGCCCCTCACCCGCGTGACGCTCGTCACCAGCGAGGGAGACGTCCACTGCGCCATCGAGGAAGACCACGCCCCCACTGCAGCGGCGCACTTCCTCGCGTGGGCGGACGGGTCGGAGCCCTTCCTCGACGCGCGATCGGGGGCGTGGACGCGCGCGCCCCTCTACCGCGACCTCGCGTTCTTCCGCGCGCTCGAGCGGGGCTACGTGCAGTCCGGCTGCCAGCTCGGGGACGGGACGAGCACGCCCGGGTTTCGCTTCCCCGTCGAGGCGCGCGCAGACGACGCGCGCCGGCTCTCGAGCCCCGGTGCGATCGCGTTCGTCACCTATCGAGCCCCGCCCGATCGCGAAGATCCCGCCCCGCCCCCACCCGGCGACGTCGTCGGGAGCCAGTTCATCCTGACACTCGGCGACATGCACCACCTCGCCGGGGCGGTGCCGGTGCTCGGCGCGTGTGACGATCTCGACGTCGTCGACCGCATCGCCCACGACGTGCTCGCAGGCGGACGACCCCGACTGCTGCGGGTCGATCGAGGCCCGTGAGGCGCCGACGGAGACCGCGGTGGCACGGCCACGTCGTGGCTTCGGCCTCGGGCGCGTGCTGCAGACGACTCGCTGGCGGAGCGGGCGACGCGAAAGCTGCTTCGTGCTCGCGGATGGGCTATGCGTCGCCCGTTCGAGATGCAGCCTCCGATCGCGTCGACCGACGGCGGCCCGGCGATCCTCCTCGATCGCGACGAGGGTACGGCCGGGCTCTATCACGGGGTCCTCATCTCGGTGTGGCGCACCTGGATGCACCCCGAGCTCCTCGCCGACGCGCTGCGCGCCGTGGAGGAGGCCGCCGCCCTCCACCCCGAGGGCCTCGCCCTGGTGTCGGTGTTCCGCCTGGACGTCCGCTTCCCGATCGGCGTCGACTTCACATCGAACCTCCCCGAGATCGCGCGCGGACTCGCGCGCGTCCGCCGGCACGTCCGGACCCTCGCCGCCGTGATCGAGTTCGAGGGGTTCCTCGCCATGTCGTTGCGGCTCACGATCCGAGCCATGCTCGCCGCGAGCGCGCCCTCGCTCGAGCACGGTCTCTTCTCGAGCCGCATCGAGGCGCTCCAATGGACGACCGCGCGTCACCCGAACCCGCCCCGAGCCCCCGGCGGGCTGCGCGACTTCGTCGACGCGGCGACGCACGTCTGTGATCGCCGCTCGACGTCCTGGTAGCGCGCCTCGTTCGGTCACCGCGCAGCGAGTAGACAGCGCTGCGTACGGCTCGCTCTTCGATCTGCACGCATCGTGATCCCTCGCGGGTGTTGGAACACACAATCGCCCAAGTCGCGAACATCGCGATTGAAACTCGCGCGGCCGGGCAAGAACATGCGCCGCCATGAAGTTCACGCTGTCGCTCGCGTCCGCCTTGCTCGCGCTCTCGTTCGCAGGCACCGCGGAGGCGAGGAGCTTTCGGGTGAAGGACATCCCGAACGGCAACAAGTACGGCTGCGTCTCGTGCCACACCAGCAACTCCGGGAAGACGAACACGGCGTTCGGCAACGACTCGGAGAAGTACCTCGTGGGCGGGGGATCGAAGTCGCAGCGCCACACGGATTGGGCGTCCCTCTGCCCGCTCGACTCGGACGGGGACGGCTACACGAACGGGCAGGAGCTCGGCGATCCCGACTGCACCTGGATGCGTGGGCAAGCCAACCCACCCGGGCCGACGTCGAACCCGGGCAAGGCGTCTTCCGTCCCCGCGCCCGCTTGCGGCAACGGCAAGATCGATCCCGGCGAGAGCTGCGACGGCTCCGCGATGAGCGCCTCGAGCTGCGACGAAATCGGCGCCGGGGTCGGCCTGCTCGGGTGCACGTCGAAGTGCACGTTCGACACCACCGACTGCTCCGCCGATCCCTCGACCGGCACGGGCGACGTCACGAGCGGTGCCGGCGGCGCCGGTGGGGGCTCCGCCTCCGATCACTACGGCAGCACGCCCCCGGTACTGCCGACCGCGTGCAGCATGGGCCCGGGCGAATCGACGGAATGCCTCGCCCCCGCGTTGGTTTGCGTCGTCGCCGGACTCACTGCCATGCGCCGACGATCGGCGCTCCCCCGCTGACGCGGGCACCTCCCCGACGGAAATTCTCGAGCGCGCCGAACGCGCTCGATTTCGGCCGCGGCCCTCCGTGGAAATTCATTTTTATTGCGAAGGGTCGGGCCCCGACCGGAGAAGTAGGCCCGGTAGGGTTCCACCCAGTCACTGGACACTTCCTTCATGGTCTTCCCCCGCACACGGGTTCGATGGATCGCCTCCGGCTGGCCGGCCCTCACCGGCGCCGCGATCGCGGCGGGCATCCTCGGCGCCTGCCTGTCGAACCCGATCAAGGACGCGCACTGCTCGCCCGACGCGCCGTCGATCGCCGAAGATCCGGATTGCATCTACGCGGGAGACGGCAAGGGCCCCGCGTTCGTCGAGGCCGCGTGTGAGGCGCCGCAGATCGCGAAGCCCGCGAGCTGTGCGGGGCTCTTCACGAAGGTGTTCGACATGATGAACGACGGAGCGCGCGGCAACTGCGCAGCGACCGCGTGCCACGGGTACGAGCCGACCGCCGCGAGCGGGATCTACTTCGACAGCGGGGACCCCCAAGCGACCTACGACGAGCTCCTCGCGGTCACGGGCACCGTGGGCACGCCCTACGTCGTCGCCGACGATCCCGCGACGGGGGACAACGAGGCGCTCACCTCGTGGATGCCTTGCAACGTCGCTGCTCAGCACGGCGGCGGCTACCCGATGCCGCCGGCCTCGGGGTTGCCCACGCAGGGGGACGTCGACTTGGTTGCGCAGTGGATCGTCTGCGGAGCGCCGGGACCATGAGCGCTGCCCGAGTCGCCGCGTCGATCATCATGGCTCTCGCGTGCCACTCCGCGCTCGCCGCCCCGCCCGAGGTCGACGGCGACCGGCACGAGGACGCGCCGAGCGGAGACGGAGGTGCGCGCGATCCCGGCTCCGACGCGAAGAAGGAGAGCGAGACCGCGAGCGAAAGCAGCCCGCACATCGTGAAGACGGTGTCGGTCGAATTCTCCGGCTACGCGGACGACAACGCGACGGAGGTCCTCTCCCCGTCCACCCACTTCGAGATCGCGAACGGCCTCTCGAAGTGGGGCGTGGGCGCGACCCTGATGGTCGACGTGGTGACGAGCGCGTCGACGGACATCGTCGCGACCGCGTCCCCCAAGTGGACGGACGTCCGGACCGCCCCCTCGCTCGACGGGTACTTCAAGGTGGGCGACACGACGATCTCGCTCGGCGGTGGAGTGTCCGTCGAGTCCGACTTCGTCGCCGCCGATGGGAGCGCGGGCGTCGCCGTCGACCTCGTCGCGAAGACCATCACCCCGAGCTTCACCTACTCGTTCGGGTACAACCTCGGCGGCAGGCGCGGCACTCCGTACGACATCTACCAGCGGGTGATGCAGGCGCACACGTTCCAGGGCGGCGTCACGTTCGTCCTCGACAAGGCGACGATCCTCGTACCGACGTTCACCGCGTCGCTCGAGTTCGGCGACTCGGCGAAGCCGTACCGCTGGCTGCCGACGTTCGCGCCCGGCACGGAGCTCACGCCCGGCGAGTCCGTCGCGGACGTGAACGCGAAGCGCCTCGATTTCGAGGTCGAGGAGCGCCTCCCCCAGGAGCGTCAGCGCTACGCCGTGTCGGCGCTCCTCGCGCATCGCTTCACGAAGACGACCCTCCGGCTCGACGAGCGGCTCTACGCCGACTCCTGGTCCATGGTCGCCTCGACGACGGACTTCATGCTCCCGATCGACGTGGGCGAGGTGCTGCGCCTGTGGCCGCACGCGCGCCTCAACGTGCAGTCGGGCGTCGCGTTCTGGCAGCTCGGATACAGCGCGAAGGTGACCGCCGCAGGCGTCGCGGTCACGGGCCTGCGCTCCGGAGACCGCGAGCTCGGCCCGCTCCTCGGCTTGTCGTTCGGGGGCGGCGTGAAGATCGCGGCCTCGGACGCGATCTCCCTCGGCCTCGCTGCGGACGCCGTCTACACGAGGTTCTTCGATGCGCTCTACCTCACCGATCGCTGGGCCGGGTTCGGCGCGGCGACGTTCGACGCGGAGTTCTGAGATGCGACGCCGCCTCTACCTCACGGGGATCAGCGTGACCTTGTTCGCCGCCCTCGGCGCGCTCGCGAGCTGCGCGGATCCCGTCGAGGACGCGCTCATCGAGTCCCTCGGCGACGAGGTGAGCGGCGTCCGCCCCGGGCCGTTCCACCGAGCCGGGCAGCCCTGCCTCGCGTGCCACTACGACGCCGGCCCCGGGCCCGTGTTCTCCCTCGGGGGGACGGTGTTCGCCTCCCCGAAAGACGACGTGGGCGTGTCGGACGTGACGGTCACGATCACCGACGCGCTCGGCAAGACACGCGAGCTCACGTCGAACTGCGTGGGGAACTTCTACGTGCCGGGCCAGGCCGATCTCGCGTACCCGCTCCGCGCCGAGGTGTCGTGCACGTTCCCGGACGGGACCGTGCGGCGGAGCGTGATGGGGACGCGCATCGAGCGCGACGGGTCGTGCGCCGGTTGTCACCGCGGAGATCCGAGCGCGACGAGCCCGGGCCGCGTGGCGTGCGCGCCAGCGCAACCCAATCCGCCGTTCACGCCGGCGGCGTGTGCGGGAGGGGGGAGAGGATGAGCCGACGCCGTCTGATCGTCGCGCTGATCGTCGGCGCCGCTCCGCTCGCTTGGACTGGGGCGTGCGTCACCGCGGACGAGTACGCCATCACGAAGAACAACTGTCCGTCGGACACCGACTTTCCCATCGTGTCCCAGGTGTTCGAGCGGCGCTGCGGCACGCTCGATTGTCACGGGCAAACTCAGCGCCCGTTCCGCGTGTACGGCCGGCTCGGCCTCCGGAAAGAGGAGGGCCTCGGCGGCGGAGACGTGAGCGGCGGCACGGTGGAGACGACGGAGGGCGAGCTGCTCGCGAACCGCGCGTCCGCGTGCGGGCTCGAGCCGGAGCGGATGGCGAACGTGGTGGCGGGCACCCTGCCCGTGACGGACCTCACCCTCGTGCGCAAACCGCGCCTGCTCGAGGCCCACAAGGGGGGACGGGTCACGCCGAAGGACTCCGACGGATACCGCTGCATCACGAGCTGGATCGAGGGCGCGGTCGATCACGCCGCCTGCGTCGCCGAGCTCCAGAAGCCCTGATCGCCCGACGCTCGGCGCCGGATGACGCGCCCCGGACGAGCTCCAAAACTCGGCGCCGTCGAGGCGCCCGTTGTCCGACCTCGCCCGCCGCTCCCGAGGGCGTACGGGGGGTCACGATAGCGGCCCGCGCGCGCGCCCATGGTCGACGGTCCCGCGCTTGCTCTCGTCGTGAAGAATGGATGATGCATCGACCCGGGAGGGATCTTTGGTGTTCGGCGAGCGACGCTTGTTTCGCGATCGTGTCGTCGTGATCGCGGGGGCTTGTTGCGGTGTCGGTCTGGCGGCGGGGCATCGCTTCGCGCGCGCGGGTGCCCAGGTGGTCCTCGCGGGGCCCTGCGACCTCATCCGTGAGGTCGCCTCCGAGATCGACGCGAGCGGCGGAGACGCCTTTTTCCGCGTCGCGGACGTGTCGAACCTCGAGGACGCGCAGGCGCTCGCCCGCTTCGCGCTGGACGTGTACGGCCGCATCGACGTGTGGATCAACGTGGCCGACCGGCACGCCCAAGCGCCGCACGTCGACTCGAGCCAGGCGATCTCGCGCCGCCACTGGGGCGTCGTGAACGGCTCGCTCGTGGCACTTTGGAATATGCGGTCCGCGGGCGGCACCCTGCTCAACGTGACGACGGAGGACCCGACGAGCGCGGGCGCGTGCGCGTGCGCCCAGTTCACGCGCGTGCTCCAGCGGGGTGTCGCGGAGGAGGCGCTGCCGATCCTCGTCTCCGTGGTCGAGGGTCACGGCGAGCCGGTCGCGGTCGTCGCGAACACGCTCACCGAGCGCCTGACGGAAGCCCAGACCCGCAGGGCCGACACCTGGCGGGAGCGCCAAGTCGCATGACGATCGCAGCGGTCGAGGACGGCCCGCACGGCCGCTCCGCGCCCACGCGTGGCGCGTTGCCACAGCGCGCACGCTTCGACGCGACGGCGGAGGCACGGAGCTCGCAGCGCGGGGTCGGGCCGAGCGAGCGCTCGTCGGCTGGTGAACTCGCGCTCGCGATCTTGGGCGAGTTCGAAGGGAGACGCGCGGAATGAGCAAGAGCGAGAGGCCAGGAGCAGTCGAGCTGGGACGGCACTCGGCGAGAGAGATCCGCACGATGGCGGGGCTCGGCCCGTGGGACGCCGCGCCCTTCGCACGGTCCGACGGCGCCACCCTCCACGGGCTCGGCACCATCGAGGAGCGGGACGTCGGGCCGACCCGCGCGAGCGCGCCGTGGACGGGACCGCTGTTGGACCGAGCCGGTCCGTCCGCCTTCGGACCGAGCGCGAGTGCCCAGAGTCAGGCCGGTGGAACGTCTCTGCCCCCCCGCCCGACCCCTGCGCACAAACACGCTGGAGCCCCCTATCTACCCAGGTTCCAGCGCCACGCGGTCGCGGAATCCGCGCGGGTCGCGTTCCGCCCTCCGAGCGCGTTCTATGGGTCGCCGAGCACCGCGCCGGATCCGAACCCCGTGGCGCGCGCAGCGCCGCAGCCCGTCCTCTCGTCCGTGCATCCGAGCGCGTGGATCCTCGCGATCCTCGCGGCCCTCGTCGTCGGCTTCGCCCTCGGCCGACTCTGAGGCGCGGGCGCGCGTCACGGCTCCGTCCTGGTCGACCCCTCAGAAGAAGTCTTGAACGGCCCAGAGGGTCCCATCCGCCTGCGTCACGAAGCCACAGGCGACGGAGGTGGAGTTGGGATCGACCATGTTCTCGTAGTGACCGTGCTCGGCGAACTCCACGCCGGGGCCCTCGTTCCACATCGCCTGCAGACAATCGTCGATCATGCGGTCCGCGGGCCCGGGCCAATTCGGGCAGGCGTTCTGCGCCCGCTCGCGGCACGCGCCGAACGATCCATGCGGCTGTTGCGAGCGACTGTCCGTCGCCGATTCACCGTTGGCGCACGGCTCACTCGCGACTGCGCGGACGAGCGCGCGCATCCCCTTCGTGGCTCGATACGCGTTGATGCGATCCACACACCGCCCCGCGACGTCGCTGCTCGTGGGCCCTGGGCTCGGCTGTCCCCAGCCCGGAGCGGTCCAGCTGGGTAGGGTCCACGCCGTCGGCCACTGAAACCCAGCCGGGAACCAAGGTTGGGGTGGCGCGGGCTGCCAAGGTGCTGGAGTGGAGCGCCCCGTCCATTGTCCGCCCGCGGGTGCCCGCGGTGTCCTTGCGGGCTCCCGATCGGCACACCCCGTCGCGGTCACGAGCGCGAGGCTCGCGGAGAGAGCGACCCATCGAATTCGGCGAGCGTGAGGGCTCTGCACGGTCGGTGAGACGTCTCGACGCGCCCCACGCCTTCGGGCCGCTTTCCTGCTTTCCCGCGGACTCGCGCGACGGACGGCCCCGCGCGCGACCTCCGCCTACCGGTCTCGAGCGCGCAGGGTCGAGCGGCGACGGAGCCGCACGACGAGCGCGGCGATCCCGCTGAGGGACGCGATCGCAGCGGCGCCGAGGGGCGCGCTCGACGAGGTCGTGCAGCCCCCGCATCCGCCGGGCGGCACGGGTGGCGGGCCGTTCGCCGCGCTGCCCGACGGCGCTGGCGCCCCGGTCGAAGCACCGGGCCCGGCGGACGCCGCTGCCGTCGGCGTCGGCGCGGGGGACGCGACGTCCGCGGCCGCGATCACACACCCGTCCGCGTCGAGCTTCGAGACCTTGAACGCCTGCTTGATCGCGTCGCGCGGATCGGAGTCCGGGAGCGAGTGCTCCGGGGTCGGCCTCGCTCCGTTGCACGCGACGACTTGCTTCGACTTGAAGAGGTCGCCCATCGCCTTGTCGTGGTTTGGCCCGTCCGGGTTCGCTTTGACCCACGCGTCGAAATCGGCGCGTTTCATCGCATAGAGCGGGCAGCTGCCCCCCCGTCGCCCGACGGCGACGGGCACGTCGTCGCCGAGGAGCACCATCTCGTCCATCGGCGCGCCGTTGCTCGTCCCGCAGGGAAATGCGAGGAGCGCCCAGTCCTTGAACGCCGCCAGACCCGTGACGGTGAAGCGATAGTCGACGCGCTTGATGCCTTCCGGGGGCGCGACGTCGGCGCGCGCCGCGGAGGTGATGAGGAGAGAACCCGCGACGGCCGCGAGCGCGAGGGATGCCTTCATGTTCGTCGTTCTCGCACGAGGCGCCCGCGCGCGCCAGAGCGCCCTGAGAGGCGCAACGCGTGCGCGCGGGAGATGAGGGAACGGACGAGAGGTGCGGGGGATCGAGCAGACAGTCGCCGAGCGACTACGGGGTCGTCGGCACGCCGTCGACCTTGCCGTTGCCCGACGTCGTCACCTTGCCCGAGACCTTCGCGCCCTTCACGAACACGTGCGCGTTCCCCGTCGCGTCAATCGCCTTGCCGCTCGCCTTGAGCTCACCCCCCTCGAGGTTCACCGTCGCGTTGCCGCTGGCGACGACGCCCTCGTCGGTCGTGATCGAACAGTCCTTGAACGTCACCTTGCAGTTGCCAGACGCCGTGATCGCGGGCCCCTTCGTGATGTTCGCGGTCACTCCGGTGATCGTCTTGTCGGCGTTGCCGCTGCAGCTGTAGGGCGACTTGCCGTCCCACGCGTCGGAGCCCGCCGCCGGCGTCCCTCCCGCCCCACCCACGTCGCAGCCGACGGTCTTCAGCGTCTGCATCGCGGCTTTGCACGCTTGAATCGTCGCGTCCTTCGAGGCACCGAACGAGACGCCTGTCTTGAAGGCGCTCTTTTGGGCGAGGATCGCCGAGACCCCTGGCTTGTCTTTGCAATTGTCCGTGGCCGCGAGGCGGAGCACGTCGTCGCACTCCGGGGCTCCGGTCGAGTCGGCCGAACCGACGGCCGCCGATCCCGATCCGGCGGGTGCGCTCGCGGAGCCACTGCCCGGGGCGCTGCCACCCGCGCACCCGACGGCCTTGATCGCCTCCATCGCCCCTTTGCACGCCTGGAGCGTCCCGTCCTTGGTGGCCGCGTTCGCGAGCCCGTTCCTCCAGTTGTCGCGGTTCGCGACGATCGGGCCAATCCCCGGCTTCTCTTTGCACTCGGGGGAGGACGCGAGCTTCAGCACCTCGTCACACTCCGGCGCGCCCACCGAGTCACCCGATCCATCGGACGCCTTGGTCTGCGGGCTCGAGGCCGTGCTCGTCGCCGTCGTCGTCCCCGCGCCAGTCGTCGAGCTGCTCGCCTGGCTGCAGCCGAACACGATGAGCGCAAACCCCACGAACGGCACCGCTGCGAGGAGGCCGCGTGCTCCTGTCGTCTTCATATCGTTCTCCTTGGTTCCCCGAACGGCGCCCATCCTACACGCTGGGTCGGGTCACGCGTCGATTCTCACCGCGCGAGCTCCGCCCACACCTCCGACAGGCGTTTGGCGGACAGGGACAATGGCTTGCCCGCCTCGGGCGCGAAGACCGCCACGCGGAACTCCTCGACCAGCCAATGGAACGCCTCGACGTCCTCCGGGGGCGCTCCACTCGCCAGGAGCTCTCCTCGCTTCGCGAGCCAATCCGTCCAAAACGGCACGACCGTATCGGCCTTCGCTTTGTCTTTTTGGGGTCCGTTCGGGAGGCGCTCGAGCCGTATGCGGATCGCGCGCAAATACATGGGGATCGCGGCGAGGCGCGCCCGCGACAAACGCCCGAGGTACCCGGCCGGGACGAGGTGCGCGAGCTGACTGTCCACGTCGTCGAGCGCGGCGCGCGGCGCCCCCGGCTTGCCGACCAGCGACTTCGCGAGGCGCCGCGTAGGCTCGAGCTCGGACGCGACGTCGAGCGCTAGGCGGCCGAGCTCAGCGAGCGAAGCAGACAATCGTCGTTCGCCCCCCGCGACCTTCTCGAGGAACGCCTTGTCGGTTCGCGGGATCGGCCCGGACTCGAGTTCGAACGCCTCGTCGAGCGCGCGGCGCACGACGTCGCGGCGATCCGCGGGCTCGATGCGCCCGGACAGCTTCTTCTCGAGCGCCCCGAGCGACGTGCCGAGCGCGTAGGCGAAGAGCGTGGGCAGCGCCCTCCGCGTCATGGCGTCCGCGCGCGCGCGCGACCCGCTCCACGCGAGCTCGAGCGAGCCGTCGTAGAGGAGCGCGATCGCGGGGTGCGCCTCCACCCCGTTCGGCAGGGCGAGCGCCTCGGAGAGACCCCGCGCCGGGAACCGCGTGAGGCGCCCCTCGGCGCGCGCCCCGCCGTGCTGCGACACGAGCGCACCGAACGCGGCGCGGCTCCGCTCCTTCAGGTGGGTCTGCAGGTCGACGAGATCGCTGCTCTCGGCGACGGGCTTTTTGTGCTCCATCACCCGGTAGTGGAAGCGCAGGTAGCCCGGAACGTCCTCCATCGTGAACCGACCGATGCCCACGCGGACCCCGGTCTCCTCGTAGACGGCGCGCGCGAGGCTCGGCCGCATCTCCCCCTCGAAGGGGACGAGGCGGCGCGCGATGCGCGACGCGAGCGCGTCGATCGAGGGCACGTCGAACGCCCGCTGCGTCGCCTTGGGGAGCCCGTGGAGGAGCTCCGCGATCTTGCGCTCGTGCCACCCCGGGATCGTCCACTCGAACACGCCCGGATCGAGATCCGCGAGGAGCTCGATCGGGACCTCGAGGGTCGCGCCGTCCGCGTCCTCGCTCGGATCGAAGCAGTAGCGCACCGGGAGCCGCATGCCCTCGACGACGAGCTCGTCCGGATAATCCGCGACGGACACCTCGTCCGCGCCGTCCGCGCCGAGATCCGCGAGCGTCATCCGAAGCGCGCGCGGATCCTTCGCCTCCGCCTCCTTCCGCCACGCCTCGAACGCGCGCGCATCGCAGACCGTCGCCGGCACGCGCGCCTCGAAGAACTGCTTCTTTCGCTCCTCGAGCTCGACCTCGAGGCCCTGTCGGCGCGCGCGGCTCCGGAGGTGGTTCCAGCGATCGATCACCGCCTGGTTCTCCGCGAGCCACTGCGAGGGCGTCTTCGGCTCGTACGCGCCGCGCACCAGCCCCTCGAGCACGAAGCATCTCCTCGCCGCCGCCGGATCGATCGGGGCGAGCGGGACGCTGTGATCGCGCACGATGGGGAGCCCGTACAGCGTCGCCTGCTCTTTGACCATCGCCTCGCCTCGCTTCGCCGCGAAATGCGACTCGCCGTAGGAGCGGCGGACGAGGTGCGCGGCCGTCTCCGCGAGCCACGCCGGGTCGATCGCCGCGGCGACGCGCCCGAACAGGCGGGACGTCTCCACGAGCTCGGCGACGACGACCCACTGGGGCGGCTTCTTCGCGAGCGCCGACGAAGGGTGGAGCGCGAACCGCGTTTGGCGCGCGCCCACGTACGTGCGGCTCTCCGCGTGCCACATCCCGATGCGGCTCGCGAGGCCCGTGAGCACCGCGCGGTGGACGCGATCGCCCACCGCGTCGGGCCTCTTGCCGCGCGGCGTTTCGCGGCCGGCGCGCTCGCGCTCCTCCCGGTATTGACGGGCGATCTGGTCGCGCGTGTCGAGCCACTCGCGCATCCGCGTGAACGAGAGGAAGTGGTCCCGGCAGACCTTCCGGGCGAGTCGTGTGCTCGTCGCCTCCCGCTCGTAGAAGCGGAACAGCTCGAGGAGCGACAGGAAGTCGCTCCCTTCGACGCGGAAGCGCCGATGCGCCTGATCCGCCTTCGCCTCGAGCCCCTGCGGCCGCTCGCGCGGGTCCTGGAGCGCGAGCGCGGCCGCGATGATCAGCACCTCGTCGCGCACGCCCTCGTCGTCCGCGGCGAGGATCATGCGCCCGAGGCGCGGATCGAGCGGGAGACGCGCGAGCGTCCGGCCGATGGGGGTGAGCGCCTCGTCCTCGGTGATCGCGCCGAGCTCCTCGAGGACGCGATAGCCTTCGGTGATCGCGCGCTTCGGCGGAGGGTCGAGCAGGGGGAACGTCCGCAGATCGCCGAGCCCGAGCGTCGCGAACTGGAGGATGGCGCCCGAGAGGCCGACGCGGAGGATCTCCGGATCGGTGTTCTCGCTCCGGAGTCGATAGTCCTCTTCGGGGTACAGCCGGAAGCACACGCCGCCCTGCGTACGCCCCGCGCGCCCCTTGCGCTGCTCCGCGCTCGCGCGCGAAATCGGCTCGACGAGGAGCTGGGTGACGCCGGTGCGCGCCTGGTAGCGGTTCAAGCGCGCGAGCCCCGTGTCGATCACGCTCGTCACGCCGGGGATGGTGAGGGACGTCTCCGCGACGTTCGTCGCGAGGATGATCTTCCGATCGGTGGTCGACTCGAACACCCGCTGCTGATCGGCGCGCGCGAGCCGACCGAAGAGGGGCAGCACGGTCGACCGCGGGAGCGAGCGGTGCGCGAGCGCGTTCGCGGTCTCCTTGATCTCGCGCTCACCCGGCAGGAACACCAGCACGTCACCGCGCGGATCGAGCGCCGTCACGTCGTCGATCACGCGCGCGATCGCGTCCGGAACGTCCGGCTCGGACGGATCGATGGGCGCGTAGATCGTCTCCACCGGGAACGTCCGCCCCGAGACGCGGATGACGGGCGCTCCCCGGAAGAACGCCGCGATGCGATCGGTCGCCATCGTCGCGGAGCTGATGATGACGCGAAGATCGCTGCGCTCCGCGAGCACCCGGAGGAGGTGCCCCATCAGGAAGTCGATGTTGAGCGAGCGCTCGTGCGCCTCGTCGAGGATGATCGTGTCATACGCGCGAAGCAGCGGATCCCTCGGGATCTCCGCGAGGAGGATCCCGTCCGTCATGAACTTCACGTACGTCTCGCGGCTCGTCTGGTTCGAGAAGCGGATCTGGCAGCCGACCTCCCGGCCGAGCTCCACGCCGAGCTCGCTCGCGACGCGCGCGGCGACGCTCGTCGCCGCGATCCGACGGGGCTCGGTGACGCCGATTTGCTTCTCGAGCCCGCGCCCCATCGCGAGGCAGATCTTCGGTAGCTGCGTCGTCTTCCCCGAGCCCGTCTCGCCCTCGACCACGACGACGGGGTTCGCGTCGATCGCGAGGGCGAGCTCGCGCACGTGGGCCGAGATCGGCAGCGACTCGGGGAAGGTGACTTTGGGCTCGCTCATCGCGCTCTCGGACGGGCGAGCCCTCGATACCAGACCGCGGACGAGCGGTCAGTTGATCGGCGTGAGCTTGCTCCAGGCGAACCCGCCGCACCCGTCGTTCGCCGGGTCCGACGGATCGGCCGCGGGCGTGGCGAGCGCGTCGGCGAGGGTGTCCTTGTCGAACGCGGTCTGGCAGACATAGAGCTCGCTTTGGACGAACGTCCAGTCGTAGCGCGAGAATTTGCCGGGGTTGTAGAGGTTCGCGGCGTCGTTCTGCGCGCCGATGACGAACGTCGCGTTGTCGTAGACCTGAACGTGGAACGTGGACACGTCCCCCGCGCCGCTCAGCGTGATGAGGTCGCTCGCGATGAGCCATTCGAACGTGAAGTCGTCGACGTACTTGCCGTTGATCGCGAGCTCGGCCATGCCGCTCGAGCTCGACGACGTGCCGGTCCCGGTGGATCCGGTCGAGCTCGCGCTCGTCGTTCCGGTGGAGGAGGCATTGGTGCTCGATTGGGTCGCCGCGCCCGTGGACGCGCTCGTCGACCCGCTGCCTCCGGTGCCGTCCGTGGAGTCGTCGCAGGCGACGAGCGCGAGGGTGGAGGCGAGCGCGAGCGCCGCCGAGCGAAGCAGGGTGGAAGGGGAGAGTTTCATGGGCTCGTGTTCCTCGTGGTGATCGGAGCCCCTCGATCGGCGGCCGGGCGCGGGCGCGAGCGCGAGCGCGCACCACGCCTCGTGCCGTCCCACCTCCCGCGAGGCTCGGGTCGACCAGCCGTGATGTGCCGTGATCGGCGCGGCTGGATGCTGGCAGGTCTTCGGGCTCACGAGCGCTCTGGGGACGTCCCCAGGTTCCTAGTCCACACTTCCCGCGCTCCCTTTCACGGGAGCCAGTGTCTCGACGCTCTCCGGACGGAGCCGTTCGGAGGAGGCCGATGTGGAGTTCGTTCTCGATGACCGCTGCGGGGCAGCCCCGGAATTTCGCCGGGTTCCCTTTTCAGCCCTCGGCTCGCGCCTCGGGCACCAACACGGGGCGGGACTTACGGGGGACCGCGACCAATGTCAATTCGGCGGTCATCGATCGACGAACGCGCGGTACGTGTTCGTCGCGCCGTCCTTCGTGGTGATCCGGACCACGCCGCGCTCGAGCGTTCGTTCGACGACCGGGAGCTCCTCCGCCGTCACGAGCTCCGCGCAGCTCGGCCCGTCCGCGCCGACCGCGCAGAGGACGAGCACGTTCGTCGTGACCGGATCCGCGCGCCACACGTCGACGGCGAGCGCCCGCTCGCCCGTGGTCGCGTCCTCGAGCAGACGCGCAGGGATCGGCGTGCCCGAGCGCGAGGTGTCACCCGGCGCGCCCCCGCCGAACCGCACGGGTCGGGCGACGCGGACGGGCGCACCGTCGTTCACGTCCGTGCCATCGAACCTGCGGCGACCAGACGCGCGAGACGGAGGCGCCTTCGCGAAGATCTCGAGGTGCTCGAACCCGTCTCCTTCGCGGAACAGCGCCCAGCCGCGAAAGAGCCCCGCCACTTTCATGACGAGCCACGTCGTCTTCACGGACGCGGGCTGGGGGTCGCGCGGATCTTCGCCGAGCGCGAGCGCGGCCTCGTCGACCCCCGCGAGACGCGGCACGCGATCTCCGAGGACACATCCCGGCCCGCAAATCCGGTCGAGCTCGGGCTCGGGCCCGCTCATCGGCAGGAGCGACAAGGCATCGAGGGGAGGCTCCTCCGAGGGCGCAGCGACAGCCGCGATCGGCGGCGTCGCGGAGGCGGAGGTCACCTCACTCGCGGCCGGCGCCTCCGCGTACGGCGGAGGACCGCTCGAGCACCGCGCGAGGACGAACGCCAAGGCAAGCGAGCAACGCATCCCCACTATCCTACGATCCATGCACGCGCGCGCCCTCGCGCGTCGTTCGATCGCCGCCTTTCGCGAGGACTACTTCGGGATCCGGTCGCGCTCGCCGCACGCCTTCGCGAGTCCCTTGGTGCACGCCTGGTCGAAGAGCTCGCGCGCCTTCACGAGATCCTTCCCGGTGCCGGTCCCGTCGCGGTGGTTGATCGCGCTGTTCCGACACCCCTCCGCCTCACCCGCTCCGCACGCCTTCGTGTAGAACTCCTCGGCCTTCTCGGGGCTCTTGGGGGCGCCCCTGCCCGCGTCGTACGCGAGCCCGGCGTCGAAGCAGCTCCACCCGAAGTCGAAGCCGCACCCCTTCTCGTAGAGCGCGAGCGCGCGCCCTGGATCGCGAGCGCCGAGGCTCCCGTCGGCGACGAGGTCGCCGAGGTTCGCGCACGCCTCGCCGGCCTTCTTGTCGCACGCGTCGACGAGTAGCTTCTCGCCCGCAGCGACGTCTTTCGGCGCTCCATGGCCCTGGGCGACGAGCAAACCCTTCGCGCCGCACGAGGACGCATGGCCCTTCGCGCATCCTTTCTCGAACGCCTCGAGCGCCTTCGCGTCGTCCTTCTTGGTGCCGTCGCCGCGGCGCTGCGCCCAGCCGAGGTGGTAGCACCCCTCTTCGGAGCCGAGGTCGCACGCTGTTTGAAGCATGGCGAATGCCTGGTCGAGCTCCTTGGCGCGCCGGTGAAGGAGCGCGCGGTTCTTGCACGCGAGCGCGTACCTCAGCCCGCACGACTTGTCGAAGAGCTCGGCCGAACGCTTCGCGTCCTGCTCGAGGCCGCCGTCTCCGTGGTCGATCGCGACGCCCCAGTCGTTGCACGCAGCGCCGCTCGCGCCGACATCGCAGGCGACACGGAGGAGCTCCGCGGCTTCCTTTCCGTTCTTCGCCTTCAGCGCTCGTTCTGCTTTCTCGCGGCAGACTTCGGGCGTCTCCTTCCCGCAGACCGGCTCCGGGGGCGGGGGCGGCGTGTTCGGCGTGCACGCGTGAGATATCGCCGTCGTCCCCGAGGACTCGCTACCGGTGATCGAGATCGACCCCGTGCACGGCATGCCGTCCTTCGTCGCGGTGAAGGTCCAGCTCCCCTTCTTCGAGCGCGCAAGCGTGATCGCGCTGAACCCCTCCTCCTTCAACTTCTTCTCGGCGAGCTCGTCGCTCGGTCCCCCACACGCGCTCATCGCGAGCGCGAGCGCTGCGACGAACAAGAGCCCTCGTGCGCGTCGTTGTCTCTCCATGGCGGTCATGGAACGGCCCTCCCCCTGGCGCGTAGCCTAATTTAGGACTGGCTCCAGACGGCGCGGAGCGATCGACAGAGCTCCCGGTCGTGGTGAAGCGGCTTGCCGAACGACGGTAGGAGCCCGTGCAGCGTCGCCTGCCACGCGTCCGACTTCCATCGCTCGGGGAAGCAGCGCTCGATCACCTCGAGCATCACGGACACCGCGGTCGACGCGCCGGGCGAAGCACCGAGGAGCGCCGCGACCGTGCCGTCCGCGCTCGTCACGACCTCCGTTCCGAACTTGAGGACGCCGCCGCCCTTGCCGTCGCTCTTGATGATTTGAACGCGCAGGCCCGCGATCTGGAGCTCCCAATCCTCGAGCTCGGCGGACGGACAGTACGTGCGGAGGACCGCGAGTCGCTCCTCCGGCTCGAGGAGCGCTTGGCCGATCAAATACTTCGTGAGATCGAAGTTCGCGAGGCCCGCGTCGAGCACGGGGCGCACGTTGTCGATGCCCACGGATCGCAGGAGATCGAGCCACGAGCCCTTCTTCAGGAAGCGCGTCGTGATCCCCGCGTAGGGCCCGAAGAGGAGCTGCTTCTCCGGCAATGTGGACATGGGGCCGAACTCCTCGTGCCCCGGGGCGCGCACGGCGGCGGTCCCGATCCATCGGGTGTCGAGGTGCGGGACGGACATTGGCGGAGCGCCGATCTCCGCCTTCCCGTACACCTTCGCCTCGTGCCGCGCGATCACTGCATAGTTCGTGCAGCGCAGCCATTGTCCGCTCACCGGGAACGCGCCGTACCCCTCGGCCTCGGGGATGCCCGTGCGCTCGAGCAGCGGCAGCGAGTACCCCCCGGCGCCGATGAAGAGGAAGCGCGCGCGGACCGCGCGGACGGCGCCCGACTTGAGGTCCTTCACGTCGATCGCCCACGCGTCCCCATCACGTCGAATGTCTCCCACCTCGTGCCCGAGGTGCACCGCCGCTCCCTCCGTCGAGACGACGGAGCGGAGGAGGGAGCGCGCGAGCGAGCCGAAGTTCACGTCGGTCCCGGCGGCCATGCGCGTCGCCGCGACCGGGACGTCCGCCGGGGCGCCGTCCATGACGAGCGGCACCCACTCGGCGATGCGCTTCGGATCCTCGGTGTACTCCATGCGCTCGAAGAGCGGAGAGCTCACGAGGTTCGCGTGGCGAGTCTTGAGGTACGCGATGTCCTTCTCGCCGCGCACGAAGCTCAGGTGAGGCACATTGCGGACGAAGCGCCACGGGCTGGAGAGCCGCCCCGAGGCGACGAGCGCGGTCCAGAATTGCTTCGTGAGCTCGAACTGTTCGGCGATCTGGATCGCCTTCGAAACGTCCACCGTGCCGTCGGGCTTCTCGGGCGTGTAGTTCAGCTCACAGAAGCCCGAGTGGCCCGTGCCCGCGTTGTTCCACGCGTCCGAGCTCTCCGCCGCCGCTCCGTCGAGCCGCTCGAAGATCTCGATGGACAAGCTGGGGTCGAGCTCGCGGAGGAGCGCGGCGAGCGTGGCGCTCATGATCCCTGCGCCGATGAGGACGACGTCCGTGGCGGTCGAGGCGGTCGCGTTGGTCACGCGCCGGATGCTACGCGCGCGGCCGCGCCCGAGTCAGCCGGAACCCACGGCGTCGGCGACGAGCGGCCAGCCCCTTTGTCTGTCATCGATCCGCCCGAGCGCTGGAGCGCCGCTCACCGCCCCTCGCCTCCATCGAGCACGAGGGCTCGCGTCCACGGAGGGCGGTCGGGCGGAGGATCGAGCGTCTCTCCGGGCGGGGGCGCGGCGGAGTCGAGCGGCATCGGCGCGCTCGGCGCGCGCAGATCCACGGAGTCCGCCTCGCACGGCCGCGAACCGAAGCCCACCGTCCAGTACGCGCCCGTCGAGGTGAGGAGCAGAGCGAGCACGGGAAGCAGCGCAACACCGCACCCCAGGCCCACGAGGGACCCCGGGACGCCGAGGCGAGTCCCCGCGAGCATCACGACGGCGAGGCCGCCGAAGAGGATCAACGCAAGGAGCGAGAGCTGGGTCAGGTACATCCGGGGCCTCGGATAGAACCCCTGCGCGCGCGGGTTCTTCCCGGGGTTCGCCGCATGTACTCTCGGGGGCGGATCGATGCGCCGCCCCCTCACCTTCGTCCTCATCCTCCTGATCCCCGCCTGCGACGATGGCCAAGTCGCGTCGAGCGGGTCCGGCTCCACCGCCGCGGACACCACCGGCTCGGGGGCGGCGGGCTCGACGTCCACCACCTCGACGGGCTCCGCGGACGCCTCGTCCTCCGCGTCGAGCGGGACTGGAGGTCAGCCCCCCGTCTGCAAGGATTATCCGAGCGTCCTCACGTTCCCGGACACGAGCGCCGCGGCGCTCTCGGAGCTGCAATCCTTCGCGCCTCAAGCGACGCTCGATTGGAGCGCGGTGCACGGGACGCTCTCGCTCGCGAACGGCCTGGGCGTGCCGCTCGACTGCTCCTCGAACGACGTCTGGGCCGCGGCGTGGAGCGTCCTCAACGCGCACCCGGCGCTCTTCCAGCTCGCGGAGCCCGAGTGGGCGGCGACGCCGCCGTTCCCTTGCACCTCCGTCACGTCGACGACGATCGTGAACACGAACCGAACGAAGCTCGCTGGCGTCGGCGTCCAAAAGGACGTGCTCGCGATCGTCGTCGGCCCCACGGCGGGCGGCGGCGTCGAGCTCAAGGGGGTGTCCGGGTTCTACCTCCCCGTCCTGTCGCCCACGGACATCCAAGACTGTCCCGATCTGTCGGACGCCGCGCTCGAGGCCCTCGCGCGCGGCGGCAGCTACGCGTTCAGCACGTACGCCCAATGCATGCCCACGGGCTCCGGGACGTACGCCCCGAAGCCGAACGATCACGTCGAGCTCGGCGAGGAGACGTGGGAGTGGGAGGACGGCACGGGGGTCGTCGTCGCGACGAAGCGGCGCACCGTGCGCGTCGTCATCGACGAGAGCAACTGGACCGACCCCCTCCTCGCGAGCGACGCGAACTGCCCCGACGCGACCGGAGACCACCGTGTCCTCGGCTTCACGTTGCAGTTCGATCCCGTGACCGGCCAGCTCCTCTCGGCCATGCCGGGGATTGGCTGCATCGTCTGTTGAGGCTGACCAATGACGTCGCGCCGAAG
Organism: Polyangiaceae bacterium; assembly: GCA_046351395.1. Lineage (GTDB taxonomy): Bacteria > Myxococcota_A > Polyangia > Polyangiales > Polyangiaceae > CAYYKK01. Next base: position 145,033 of record JAXLYP010000002.1, on the reverse strand, counting down.
GGAGCGAGCCTCTCGGCGAGCGACAGACGCGCGACAGTCCCTTCGGGAGCGGATCAGTTCCCGATCGCGCGGAGCCGGTTCTCGTCGAACGCTGGGAGGGTCGGACGAGCGCTCGCGACGAGGCCGGGGTGTCGGATCTCGAGGACGCCCGCGCTCGCCTCGCGAAGGAAGCGCCGCAGCGGGTCCCGCCCCGCGCACGCGGGGACCGCGTCCGCCGCGTCGCGGAGGAGCTGCTCGATGAGCGCTCGGCAGCGCTCCTCCCCGAGCCGTTCGAACGCGCTCGGCCGCTGGTGCGCCTCGTCCTGCGCGGCGGGCTTGCCCAGCGCGGAGCTCGACAGGGTCGCGTCGGCGACGTCGTCGGCGATCTGGTAGGCGCGACCGAGGAGCTCCCCGACGAGCTCCCACGGTGCGGGCTCCGCGCCCGCTGACACGGCGCCGAGCGCGCACGCCGCCTCGAACAGCGAGGCCGTCTTCGCGCGGTGGTACGTGTGCAGGGCGGCGCCTTCTTCACCTTCCCACGCTTGCCCCGCGACGATCCCGCCCGGGTGACCGGTGCCCTTGGCGAGCGCGAGCACCATGTCGCCCACGCGATCGCGGCGGATGCCGGGGCGCGCGAGCACCTGGAACGCCATCACGATGAGCGCGTCGCCGACGAGGATCGCGGTCGGCTCGTCGAACTCCTTGTGCACCGACGGGCGGCCGCGGCGCGTGTCCGCGCCGTCGAACGCCGGCAGGTCGTCGTGCACGAGCGAAGCGCAGTGAACGAGCTCGATCGCCGCGGCGGCGGCGTTCGCCACCTGAGGCTCCGGGTCGCCGAGGGCGCGCGCCACCTCGAGGACGAGCCGCGGCCGGAGGCGCGCCCCACCGGGAAAGACGGCGTAGCGCATCGCCGCCGCGAGGCGCGGCGGGCCACCTCGATCGCGGAGCGCAGAGAAAGCGCCCTCGAGGGCGTGCTCGACGCGGGTTTCAGAGTCGTTCATCTCGGGCAGCATGAGACGTTGAACAAACCTTGTCAACTCGACCAGGTTCATGTTGACAAACATTGTTCAACCATCCAAGCTTGCCTCGTGGTGAACCGAGTCGTGGTGGTGGGTGCGGGTGTCGGTGGACTCTCCGCGGCGGCGATCCTCTCGAGGCGCGGCCACGAGGTGACCGTCCTCGAACGGAGCGATCGCATCGGCGGCAAGCTGCGCGTCGAGCCGATCGCGGGGCGACACGTCGACGCAGGACCGACCGTGCTCACGATGCGCTGGGCGCTCGAGCGGGTCTTCGAGCGCGCCGGCTCCGCGCTGTCCGCTCACCTCACGCTCACGCCGCTCGACACGCTCGCGCGACACTTCTGGCGCGACGGCGCGACGCTGGATCTCTTCGCCGACCCGACGCGGACCGCCGCGGGGATCGAGGCGTTCTCCGACGCGAAGAACGCGGACGGGTACCTCGCGTTCACGCGCTACGCGGCTCGCATCTGGGAGCTCGTGCGCGGCCCGTTCATCGAGGCCGACCGCCCGACGCTCGCCCGCATGCTGGCGCTCGCCGCCCGCATCGGCCCCTCGGCGATGGCGGACATCGACTCGACCCGGAGCATGTGGAAGGCCCTCGGCTCGTTCTTCACCGACCCGCGCCTGCGGCAGCTCTTCGGCCGCTATGCGACGTACGCCGGGTCGTCGCCGTTCACGGCGCCGGCGACGCTCCACTCGATCTCGCACGTCGAGCGCGAGGGCGTCTTCTCCGTCGATGGAGGGATGCACCAGATCGCGCGCGCCCTCGCGCGCGTCGCCGAGTCGAACGGCGCGCGCCTCCGCACGAACGCGGACGTCGCGGAGATCGTCGTCTCGCGTGGCGCGGTGAAGGGCGTGAAACTCGCCGACGGAGAAGTCGTAGAGACGGAGCGCGTTCTCTTCAACGGGGACGTGTCGGCGCTCGGGAGCGGTCTTCTCGGCGCCGCCAAGAAGGCCGCGCCGCCCGCCGGCAAGCCGTCGCTCTCCGCCGTCACGGTGGCGGCGGTGGGTCGGGTGGGTGGGCTCGCACTCGAGCGGCACAACGTCTTCTTCTCGCCCGACTACCCGCGCGAGTTCGACGAGCTCGAGAGAGGCGAGATCCCGTCGGAGCCCACGATCTACCTCTGCGCCGAGGACCGGATCCACGGCCCGACGACCGCGCAGCCCGAGCGGCTCTTCGTCATCGTCAACGCGCCTCCGGGCGCCGCGCTCGGCCCGCCGTCGAGCGAGTTGGAGCGTCGAACATGCGAACGGATGGTGCTGCAAACCTTGAACAAGTACGGGCTGACCTGGTCGAACGAGGCGCCCGCAGTGGTGTCCCTGCCGCGCGACTTCGCCCTCCGGTTCCCGGGAACGGGCGGCGCGATCTACGGGGCGGCGACGGTCGGCATGTGGTCGAGCTTCTCGAGGGGCGCGAGCCGTACCTCGATCCAGGGCCTCTACCTGGCGGGGGGATCGGTCCATCCGGGAGCGGGCGTGCCGATGGCATCCATCAGCGGGACGATCGCCGCCGACTCGATCTCGGAGGACCTCGCTTCGACGTCGAGGTGGCACAGGGCGGCTACGCCTGGTGGTACGTCGACGCGGTCAGTGACGACGGCCGGTACGCCCTCGTCCTGATCGCGATGATCGGGTCGGCGTTCTCGCCGGCCTACGCGGCGGCGCGTCGCCGTGGCCCGGCGAACCCGCTCGACTTCGTCGCGATGAACGTCGTCCTCTACGGCCCGGGGGGACGCCGGTGGGCGCTCACCGAGCGGGCGGGCGCAACCCGCACCCACGACGCGCTCGGGATCGGTCCGAGCCTCGTGCGTCGCGAGGGTGACGCGCTGGTCATCGACGTCGACGAGCGCACGACGCCCTTCGGTGCGCGCGTGCGGGGACGGATTCGCGTCGAGCCCGAGGTCGTGTGCGGGGCGCCGCGAACGCTGGACGCAGCAGGAGCGCACCGGTGGTGGCCGATCGCGCCGCGCGCGCGTGTCCGCGTGGACATGAGCGAGCCCGACGTGCACTGGGCGGGCGACGGCTACCACGACGCGAACGCAGGGGACGCGCCGCTCGAGTCCGCGTTCCAGAGCTGGCAGTGGTCCCGGGCCCCCATCCCCGGAGGCGCCCTCGTCTCGTACGCCGTCGAGCGGCGCGACGGAACGAGCGCCGCGCTCGACCTGCGCTTCGGCGCGAACGGGCCGTCCATCGTCGCGGGGCTCACGCCGCGAACCCTCCCGAAGTCGGGGTGGCGGATCGCGCGCGCGGCGCGTAGCGAGGGGGATCCGCGCGTCGTGAGGACGCTCGAGGACACGCCGTTCTACGCGCGAAGCCTCGTCGAGCTGGAGGTCGAGGGGCGCCGGACGGTCGCCGTCCACGAGGCGCTCTCCCTCGAGCGGTTCGACCAACGTTGGGTGCGCATGCTCTTGCCGGCGCGCATCCGGAGGGTGGCCGCGTGAACCTCCTCATGGCGCTCGACGCCGCGCTCCTCGTTTGGGGCGCAGCGATCGGCGGGACGTCGGCGCGCGCGCTCCTACCGCGCGCGACGCGTCGGCCGAAGCCCGCGCGCACGCCCGGGACGGACGTGCTCCTCGTCCGGCCTTGCGCGGGACGCGAGCCTCACCTCGAACGCACGCTCACCTCGACGTCCGAGCTTCGGGACGCGGACGGAGTGGAGGTCGTGTTCGCGGTCGCGTCCGCGTCCGACCCCGCGCTCGCGACGGCCCACCTCGCCGCCGAGCGCGCGCGCGGTCGTGGGGTCGACGCGAGCGTGCAAGTGACGACGCGCGGAGGGCCGAACAACAAGGCCTGCCAGCTCGCCGCGGTGCTGGGTTCGAGGCCTTCGCGCCCGATCGTCGTCGTCGTCGACAGCGACGTGGACCTCACGGGCGTGAGCCTCGCGGAGCTCGTCGCGCCGATCCGGGCAGCCGCGAACGTCGGCGCCGTCTGGGCTCCGCCGATCGAAGCGCCCCACGCCCCGACGCTCGGCGATCGCGTGTCCGCGTCGGTGCTCGGCGCTTCGCTCCACGCGTTCCACGTCCTCGCGAAGCTCGACGGCGGAGGCATGGTCGGCAAGTGCTTCGCCGTGCGACGCGACGCGCTCGATCGAACGGGAGGGTTCGACGCGCTCCGCGACGTGCTCGGAGAGGACGTCGAGCTCGCGTCGCGCCTCCGATCGCTGGGGCTCACCATCGTGTCCGCGCCGTTCACCGTGCGTTCGCGCGCGGCGGGCCGATCCGTCCCCGACGTCGTCGCGCGGCTCGGCCGGTGGCTCTCGGTGGTCCGCGCGCAGCGACCCGCGCTCCTCCCGAGCTACCCGCTCCTCTTCGCCGCGACGCTCCCGCTGCTCCTCGTCGCGCTCGCGACGGGCGGTCGCCTCGCCGCCGTCGTCGCGGCGACGATCGCCCTGATTTCCCGCTTCGGCGTGGCGCACGTCGCGTCTCGGCAAGCGCGGCTGTCGCCCCCGTCGGTCGGCCTCGTGTTCGCGGCGGATCTCGTCCTCCTCGCCGCGTTCGCGCGCGCGCTCCGATCGCGCCGGATCACGTGGCGCTCGCGCGAGCTCGAGATCACGCCCGGCGGCCGGCTCGTCGAACCGGTCGCCGGTCGGGCTCAGACGACCGCGAGCTGACGCGCGAGGCTCGCTCCCCATCGGGCGAGCGCGAGCGGCCCCAGGCGGCGGACGATCTCGAAGTAGACGCGAGGTCGCGCCGCCGCCGTCGCGCGGAGAAACTCGACGAACTCGGCGAGGTCCATCTCGTCGCGGAGGAGCCGGGCGTACGCGTCGTTCCCCATGCGCGTGAGCGACGAGAACGCGGCGTCGAGCAAGTCGTTCGGCCATGCGGCGTCCCGCTCCTCCCGGACGGAGGCGAGCATCAGGGAGAGCGCGCCGGTCCCGGCGTGGATCGCGGCGTCGTGCGCGATCTCGGCCCCGCGGCCACCCTCGATCGCGCGGATCACGGCCTGAGGTCCGCGCGAGAGGGATCGGAGCGTCGCGCCGAAGCCGCAGAACGTGAGCGGAGAGTGTCGGGCCGCCGCGTCCCCCACGAGCAGCACGCGCGCGTGATCCGAGGAGGGCGGCGGAGCGAGGCGCGACCACCCCGGGATGAACCCGAACGTCGGTCGAACGAGCCGCGCGTCACCGGACTTATAGCGGTGCAGCGTCCGAAAGAACCGCGCGTACAGCGCCGCGAGGGCCCCGGGCGCGCGCCGCGCCGACCGCGCGTAGTAGAACAAGTAGACGGTGGTCTCCCCCGGCCGTCCCGGAAACGCCTCCCAAAGGTGCTGGTGGCCGTCTTCGACGTCCTCGGTCGTCACGAGGATCTCCCCCACGTCCCGACGTACGCGCATCGGCCCGTCGCCCTCGTCGAGCTCGGAGAGGACGCCACCGACCGTCGGGCACACGAGATCGGCGGTCGCGAACGGGCTCGACACGCCGCGCGCGTCGACGAACGCGCGCGCCACGATCGTCCTCGGCGAGCGGTTCGTCGCCTCCGGCGACGCCGGCTCGAGCGCGAGCGCGACGCCCGACTCGTCGGCCGCGTGGCCCGCGACCTCGGTCGACTCGATGAACTCGACGCCCAGTGCCTCTGCGCGCGAGCGCGCCAGCGCGAGGAGCTTCGCCGCGTCGACCGCGCAATCGAGGACGCCGGTCACGGCGTGCTCGCCGCCTCGGTGCCATCGACAAACGCCGCGCGCGTACCGGGCGACGACGAGCTCGGTGTCGATCTCCAACGCCGACGCGATCGCGGCGCGCGAGAGCGCGTCGAGCTCCCGTCGGCTCGCGTTCCATTCGCGGTGCGCCGCCCCCGCGCGCGCCCGCTCGACGACCGCGACGCGGAGCCCCGCGCGCGCGAGCACGACGGCGTGGAGGAGCGAGAGACCGCCACCACCGACCACGACGTCCACGTCCGCGCGCGCCCCGCGAGGCGGCCGGGGCGGCGGCTTCTGTCGGTTCGCGACCGGGAGGGCGTCGAGGTGCTCGAGCCGTTCGAGGAGCTCGGGACCCGCGACGTCGAGGACGATCGCGCGTGCGTCCGACGCCCTCACGGCGACGGCGCCGCGGGCAAGAGGAAGCGGATCTCCTCGAGCGGAGGCGCGGCCGCCTCCGCGACCCGGCGTCCGCCGCCGAGCGCGGGGAGGAGCGCGCGCGCGAGGAGCCAGAGCTTGCGCGGCGCGCTGACGACCGCGCGCCGCGAGATCGTGTCGTAGCCTCGCCGCGCGATCACGCGATGGATGTCGGCGTAGATCCAGCGGGCCGCGCGGATCGCCGCGCGGCAGTCGCGCGGCAGCGCGTCGATCCCGACCTCGGATCGCGCGTAGAGTCGCTCCGCGTCCTCGACGAGGCGGGCGACGACGCGCGCCACACCCTCGGACGGCTTCGGATCCTCGAGGAGCCGAGCGGCGTCGACCCCCTCGGCGTCGAGCCACGCCCGAGGCAGGTAGATCCGCCCTCGCCTCGCGTCCTCGCCGACGTCGCGGGCGACGTTCGTGAGCTGCATCGCGACGCCGAGCTCGGAGGCTCGCGCGAGCGTCCGGGGCTCGCGCCGTTCCATCAAGTACGTCATCACGACGCCGACGGCTCCGGCCACGCGCGCCCCGTAGGCGTAGAGGTCTTCGACCCGCTCGTAGCTCCGCCCTTCGAGGTCCCACGCGAATCCATCGAGGACCGCCTCGAACGGCTCGCGCGGGAGCGCTCGCTCGGAGACGACGCGCGCGAGCGCGCGGTCGATCGCGTCGTCGTTCGGTCGGTCGACGAAGACGCGATCGAGGCGGCCTCGAAAGCGATCGAGCGCATTCCGCGCGAGCCGCGGCGGCGCTTCGTCCACCGCGTCGTCGACGACGCGGCAGAACGCATAGAACACCGCCGCAGGCTCCCGCACGCGGCGCGGCAGGAGCCGCGACGCGGCGGCGAAGCTCTTCGAGCCGCGCGCGAGGATCGCGCGGCACGCGTCGAGGTCGCGAGCGGCGGCGCGCTCCACGTCAGGCGAACGTCTTGGCATCCGGCACCACCGAATCGAGGACCCGCGCCGACGAGAGCACGCCCGGCACCCCGGCGCCCGGGTGCGTCCCTGCGCCGACGATGAACAGGTTCTTCACGTCCTCGCTGGCGTTGTGCGGGCGGAAGTAGGCGCTCTGCGTGAGGACGGGCTCGAACCCGAAGGCGGCACCGCGGTACGCAAAGAGCCGCTCCTGGAACTCGAGCGGCGTGCTCACGCGGGACGTCACGACCTCCGCGCCGAGCCCAGGGAGGACCGTGCGCTCCAGGAACGCTTGGATCTTCGCCCGGTAGCCCTCCGCCTCCGCCGCCCAATCGGTGCCGCTCGAGAGGTTCGGCACCGGCGAGAGCACGTAGAACGCGTCGCATCCGGGCGGGGCGAGCGAAGGATCCGTCGCGGTCGGGCGGTGCAGGTAGAGGCTGAAATCCTGGGCGAGGAGGTGCTTCTCGAAGATATCGTCGAGGAGCGCGCGATAGCGCGGCCCGAGGAGGATCGTGTGGTGCGCGACGTCCTCGTACTTGCGCTTCGTGCCGAAGTACCAGACGAAGAGGCCCATCGAGAAGCGCGAGCGATCGATGCGCTTGTCGGTCCACACTCGCCGGTGCTCGGGGGCGACGAGGTAGCGGTACGTCCACGCGGCGTCCGCGTTCGACACGACGACGTCCGCGCGCAGCTGCTCGCCGGACGCGAGCTCGACGCCGCGAGCCGTCTTGCCTTCGACGAGGATGCGACGCACCTCCGCGTTGCACCGCACCGCCCCGCCGAGGTGATCGATGAGCGAGCACAAGCCGCGGACGAGCGCGCCCGTGCCGCCGATGGGGAAGTGGACGCCCCACTTGCGCTCGAGGAACGCGATCAGCGTGTAAATCGACGTCGTGGAGAACGGGTTCCCACCGACGAGGAGGGGGTGGAAGCTCAGCACCTGCCGGAGCCGGTCGTCTTTCACGTACTTCGCGACGAGGCTGTACACCGTCCGGTAGCTCTCGAGGCGCAGCATGTCCGGGACGATCTTCGCCATGTCCGTCCAACTGCCGAACGGGACGTGGGCGAGGCGCTCGAAGCCGACCTTGAAGATCTGCTCGCTCTTCGCGAGGAAGCGCTCGTAGCCGGCGACGTCCGACAGCGCGAGCCGCTCGATCTCGCCGCGCATCGCGTCGGCGTCGCCCGTGTAGTCGAACAGGTGACCGTCATCGAACCGGATTCGGTAGAACGGCGTCACCGGGCGGAGGTCGATGTCGTCCTTGAACGAGCGGCCCGCGAGCGCCCAGAGCTCCTCGAGGAGCTGCGGCGCCGTGATGACCGTCGGACCGGCGTCGAACACGAAGCCGTCCTGCCGGTGGACGTACGCGCGCCCGCCGGGGGCATCGAGCTTCTCGAGGACGGTGACGCGGTAGCCGCGGGCGCCGAGGCGCACGGCCGCGGCCAAGCCGCCGAAGCCGCTCCCGATCACGATGGCGGTGGGACGTGGGTCGCGAGAGCCCGAAGAGAGAGATCCATCCATTGCGTCTTGTCCTATCGACGTATAACGTTTGTTCAATGCACGTTCAACCGGATGCGAAGTCGCCCCGTTTTCGGATCCAGGCCGTGAGTGAGCTCACCGGCGTACCGACGGCCACGCTCCGCGCATGGGAGCGGCGGTACGGTTTCCCGACGCCCGGCCGAAGCGCGTCGGCGTACCGGCTCTACACGGAGCGCGACGTCGAGCTTGTCCAACGTATGAAGCAGCTCGTGTCGTCGGGCATCGCGCCCCACGAGGCCGCCCAGCAAGTGCTCGCCGGAAAGCGCGAGGTCGCCGTCGCCGCGCTCGATCCGACCGTCGATCCGTTCGCCCTCGCGACCGCGCGGATCGTTGACGCCGCCGAGAAGCTCGACGCGGTCGAGCTCTCGGCCGAGCTTCGACGCGCGATGATGCTCGACTCCGGGGTCGTCGCGTTCGAGCGCATCCTTCGACCCGCCATGGTCGAGATCGGAACCCGGTGGCACGCAGGGAAGCTCTCGGTCGCGAGCGAGCACTTCGCGTCGCACCTCATCGCGTCCGCGACCCTCGACCTCCTCCGTGCGGTCGCCGTTCCGTCGGACGCGCCCACGGTCGTGCTCGGTTGCCTCGAGCACGAGCAGCGTCTGCCGCCCTGGCGCCGCGCTCGAGCTCGCGTCCTGGGGCTACCGTCCGCTGCTCCTCGGGGCGCGAACACCGCCGACCGCGATCGCCCGCGCCGCGCTCGCGCCGGATCTCGTGGGCCTCTCGGCGACGATCGCGCCCGAGCCCGCGAGCGCTGCGCGAGAGCTCATGGACGCCTACGCCGACGCCTGCCTCGACGTCCCGCTCCTCGTCGGTGGCGCCGCGGCCGGTGTGCTCGCCCCGTTCGCCGCCGCCCGCGGCGCACACGTGATGCCCAACGACCCGGAGGCGCGGAGGAAGCTCGTCGAGCACGTGCTCGCCGCTTCCACCGCGCGCGGGCGCGCGACGAACGCTCCCCTCGTCGCGCCGCCCCCGAAGCGCAGGCGCGCCCGCGTGCGTTGAGGACGTCACGGGGTCTTCGCCGCCTCCGCGCGCAGCAGCGAGAGCACGGCAGCGCGGCGCTCGGAGGACAGGGAGCCGGAGGAGGCGGCCTTCACGACGCCGTCGCGCCCGACGATGACGACGTTGCTGCTCCCTTTGACGAGGTCGTACTTCGCTCGGAACGAGGCGTCCCAGTCGCAGTAGATCGTGAGGCCCGCCTTCTTCGACTCCTCGCGCACGGCGTCCTTCACGAACCCCCGGGCGGGCCAGCTGTCGTAGTCGCTGACGTCCGCGATCGGGATGACCCGAATCCCGGACATGCCCGACTCGCCCATCAGGCTCGCGACCTCGCTCTTCAGCGCGGAGTTCATGTCCCGCGAGTCCTTGTCCTCGTAGAACACCACGACCGGGCTGCCCTTGAGCTCGCTCATCCAGAGCGCGCGGTCGTCCGCGTCCTGCACTTTCGCCTCGGGGGCGGTCTCGCCGGCTGAGACGGCGCGGGCGACGAGCGGTGTCGCGAGGCCCGTGGTCAGCGCGAACCCGGCGACGGCTTGGAGAAGTGCGTTGCGTCTGTTCATAGTTTGTTTAGCCTCCGACGCGTGATTGTACGTGAGCGAAGTCGGCTGGTTTCTGCGCTGCCTATCTGTCCGCGTTTTCCGCGGAACGCGGTGCCCCGCCCCCGCCTCGACGCGAAGACGCTTCGTTCGAACGAAACTTGGACATCGGTCCCCCGTAGAACGGCGCGAGTGCGCCTCTCTCACCTCCCCTTCGACCCTCCACCGTTCGCGACGGAGCGCGCGCCGTTACGCCAGCCGACGCGAGCGAGGGGGCCGGGCGCGCGCCGACCCAGGGCGATTCGTCCTCGACGGGGGCGCAACCCGGGAACGTGCTGGACGACCGGTACGAGCTCGTCTCGTTGCTCGGCGTCGGCGGCATGGGCGAGGTGTGGCGGGCCCGGCATGTCGCGCTCGACAAGGCCGTCGCGGTGAAGGTCCTTCGCTTCGCCGCCCCGTCCGCGCGGGCCCGCTTCCTCCGTGAAGCGCGGGTCCTCGCGGCGCTGCGCCACGAGGGGCTCGTCGAGGTGCACGACTTCGGGGAGACCCCGCACCGCTTCCCCTACTTCGTCATGGAGCTCCTCGAGGGCGAGTCGCTCGCGAACAGGCTGGACCGGGAGAGGCAAGTGCCTGCGCGGGAGGCGGTGCGGATCGCCGTGGCCGTCGCCGAGGGATTGTCCGCCGCCCACGCCGCGGGCGTCATCCACAGGGACGTCAAGCCGGACAATGTCCTGCTCGTCGGCAGCTCGCGTCGCCCGAAGGTGGTCGACTTTGGCATCGCGTCCGCGCAACGAGATGGGGACGAGCGGTTGACCGTCTCGGGGGCGGTCCTCGGCACTCCGCAATACATGGCCCCCGAGATCATCCGAGGAGAGGAGGGCGGCGCGGGCGCGGACGTGTGGGGGCTCGCGGTCACCCTGTACGAGATGGTCGCGGGCGCCCCGCCCTTCGCGTCGAACGACATGATCGCCTTGTTCAGGAAGATCGTCGAGGATCCGCTCCCGTTCCCGCGGAACGCGGAGATGGACGGCGCGCTCTTCAGGGTGCTGGCCGAAGCGCTCCGGAAGTCACCGTCCGAGCGCACGCCCTCGATGGTCGTGTTCGGCGCGCAGCTCTCGGCGTGGCTCCAGGCCCGAGGCGAACCGCCTCCGTCGTCGGCGAGGCGAAGCGCCGCGCGCGCCGAGAGCGAGCCGCTCGAGCCCCGCGCGGCGCCCCTCGTCGCGCCGCCACCCCCGCGCGAGGGCGACGACGACTCGCCCATCACGCTCGACGCCGTCATCCGCCGCACGTTCGGGGGCTGACGCGCGGGCTCGTTCGCCGGTGTCCCGGACTGTCATCCCGCTGCTCACTCGGAGGTTCCATGGCGCCGATCCTTCTCTTCGAAGAGTCCTCCACTCCCCTGCCGTTCGAGCCAGCGCTCGTCGACGACGCCTCGGACGCGGAGCTCGACGCGCTCGACGTGGGCGTCGTCGGGCTCGACGAGCACGGGACGATCCTTCGTTACAACCTCTACGAATCGCGGCTCGCGCGGCTCGACCGCAACCAGGTCCTCGGCAAGAACTTCTTCGAGGAGGTCGCCCCGTGCACGCGCAACGAGGCGTTCGAGGGTCGCTTTCGTCGCTTCGTCGAGGCGGACGACCGCGCGCCGAGACCGGTTCAGCTATCTGTTCGACTTCAAGTTCGGTGCGCAGGAGGTCACGGTGGAGTTCTCGCGCGCGAAAGGCGCGCAACGGTACGCCTACCTTCTCATCCGCCGGCTGGTCGTGCGGGGCCCGCGTCCGGGTCTCGGTCCAAAGGACATCGCCGTCGAGCAGCGCGCGCTCGCGCCGAACGAGCGGAGCCTCGGCGTCCAGCGGGACGACGTGGAGATGCGCGTCGTCCGCGTTCCCTGGTCGTTCCTCGCCGCGCTCCGATCCACCTGCGACAAGCTCGCGCCGGAGAGTTGGCCGATGCTCTGCCACGAGTGGGGCATCCAATGGGGCCGCCGGGCGGCGGTGGATCTCGAGAGCGCCGCGCTCGAGCGGCACGCGAAGGCGTTGCGCGAGCTCACCATGCGCACGGTCGCGGATCTCGTCGCCGAGGCGCTGCGCGACGAGGGCTGGGGTCGGACCTCCTTCGACTTTTCGCGCTCGCGTGCGGGGATCGTCTCGATCGACGTAGAGAGGAGCGCGCTCGCCGAGTCGACTCGGCTCACGCGCCCACGAACGAGCGAAGACCCTCCGCGGCCGGAAGCGTTCGCGTGTCACCTCCTCGCCGGGTGCCTCGGCGCGATCCTCACCCACGTCGCGCAGCGCCGCCTGGTGGTGCGCGAGGTCTACTGCGCGGCGGCGCCGCCGCGCGGCTCGACGCGCGGAGCGACGTGCACGTTCGTCGCCGCCGGCGCGCGGCGCCGCCGCGCGCTCGAGTCCGCCATAGAGTCCGGCGCGCGCGACGCGGAGTCCATCCAGCACGCGCTCGCGAGCGGGGTGGCGTCGTGACGACGGCGGAGCTGACCGACCCCAGCTGGGACGCTCCGCCGAGCGTCGTGGGCCTCGAGGGGCGCGACGTCGACGCGCTCGCGACGGATCTGCTCGGCGCGATTCCGTGGGATGGCGTCGAGCTGGATCCGGAGACGACGCCCGCCGAAGTGTTCCTCGCGACCGTGTGGTGAGCGCGAGCGGAGGCGCCGCTCACGCGAGTGGTGCGGGGTGCGGCCGACAGTTCCTGCGCCCCCGCTCGCCTTCGACCGAGAGCAGCTGCTTGAGGCGCTGCAGATCGAGGGGCTTGGTGTAGACGGCGTCCGCGCCCGCGCCGAGGAACCGATCGCGCGCCTCCTGGGTCGCGGCGGCGGTCAGCCCGACGAGCCGTCGACGCAGCGGCGGGCGCTCCTCGTCCCTCAGCCGCCGCACGACCTCGTCGCCGTCCATGCCGGGCATCTCCATGTCGAGGATGCACAGATCGAAGCGCTCGTTCGTCGCGCGCGAGAGCGCCTCGGACCCGTCCGTCGCGACCGTGAGATCGTGACCGAGCTTGGTGATCATCGCGCGCAGCACCATGCGGTTGACCGCGTTGTCCTCCGCGAGCAACACCCGCAGGGGCGCGACCGGAGCCTCGCTCGCCCGAGCCGCGCCGCTCTTCACGAGCGGGATTTGGAACCAGAAGCACGCGCCTCCCATCGGGGGCGTCTCGGCGTCGATCGTCCCCCCCATCGACACGACGAGCCCGCGCGCGATCGCGAGCCCGAGCCCGGTGCCCCCGAAGCGGGGAGCGATGCTCGCGTCCGCCTGCGAGAAGCGTTGAAAGAGGCTCCGCCGCTGCGCGTCGGTGAAGCCGATACCGCTGTCGGTCACCTCCACGCGCAGCCACTGGCCCTCTTCGCCGCGAAGCTCGGCGCGCATCCGCACGGCGCCGCGCTCGGTGAACTTGATCGCGTTGCCGAGGAGGTTCAGGAGCACCCGGTGCACACGCGTCGGATCGAGCACCGCGCGCTTCGGCAGCGCGGGATCGATCGAGACGTCGAGCTCGAGGCCCTTCTTCGAGGCGGACGTGCGCAACAGATCGGCCGGCGCGCGGAGCGTGGCCGCGAGCTCCACGTCGACCGGGACGATCGCGACCCTGTCCGCGTCGATCCGCGAAAAATCGAGGATGTCGTTGAGCAGCGCGAGCAGCGTCTCGTTGGAGGCGCGAATGGTCGCGATCTGCGAGCGCTGCTCCTCGTTGAGATCGCTCTCCCCGAGCAGCTCGATGAGCCCGAGCACGCCCGCGAGCGGCGTGCGCAGATCGTGGCTGAGGTCGGCGAGCAACTTCGTGCGTTGGTTCTTCTCGTCCTCCGCCTTCGCCTTCGCCGCCTCGAGCGCCTGCTCGCGCTCCGCGCGGAGGGCCATCTCGCGCTCGAGCTCTTGCCGGAGCATCCGCTCTTGGAACCGAGCCTCCTCGTTTCGACGAGGGATCCATGGGCTCCCGAGGACGGCGGCCGCGCCGACGAGCAGCACCCCGAAGATCTCGTTCGGCTTGCCGTAGGCCACTCCGAGTCGGCTCGACACGACCGCGACGTGCGCCGCGTACGCGACGAACGTGATCGAGAGGAGCGCGAGCTTGCGCGAGAAATCGGCCCGCACGCCGAGCCCCGCGAAGAGCCAGAGCGCGACCATCGTCCAACCCTGGATTCCGATCGACGTGGGCTTCAGGGTGAACTCGGCGATGGCGAACGCGGGCAGCGCGAAGACGAAGAGCTGACGCATCTGCTCGTGCCTCGCCGGCCGCTTCGGCGCACGCGACGACAGACAGAGCGGCAGCGCGGCGAGCCCGTGCGCGACGCGAAGGGCGAGCAGGGCAAACGAGAGCGTCGACGTGCCGAGCACCGCGAGATCGGTGATCCAGCCGAGCGGCAATGCGACGAGCGCGATCGAGGCGAAGACGAGGTCGTGCCTCGCGTCCGCCGCCCAGGTCTCCTCGAGGTACTGGCGGCGCTCGTCCCCCAGATCCGCGCTCTTCATCGGAGAATCATCCTGTTTGCGCCGCCGTGCACGACCGGCACCCGAGAGATGGATGAGTTCTAGCGCAGCCCCTGCTGCGAAGCCCGAATCATCTCGCCAGACGCGCAGCCCCATGTCGCCGTGGTCCTCCATCGACCTCCTCTCGCGCGAACCTCGATGGACGAGCGGTTCGCGGTGGAAATCCTTGAGCGCGTGACGCGATTTCGTCGTCGCGTTTCCATGCGACGAGGAAACCCCACACGGTCAGACAATGAACGATACGAGAGGAGAGGTCGATTGCAGCAGCGCACGCTGCCCTGGGCGCGCTCATGGAATTCCGCGCAGGACCGCGGCTGAATCGAGCGCCTTCGGCGCGCTCCACCACGAAGATCGAGTCGGAAGGCGCGCGGGATATAGTGGCGAGTGCGAATGCGGGAGAGGCGAGTAGAGCAAGAGACCCTCCCCGCGGCGCCCAAACCCGACGACGCGATGCCGGCGCTCCCGCCGCACTACGCATCGCCCGTGAAGGTCGCGAGCGGCGGAATGGGCGATCTCTTCCGCGTCCGCGATCGGCGGCTCGACCGCGACGTGATCATGAAGCGCCTCCGAACGAGCGGCGACGCACGCTCCCTCCGCAGCTCGTTCGAGCGTGAGGCCGCGCTCCAGGCGGCGCTCGGGCACCCGGGGATCGTCTCCGTGTTCGAGCTCGGCGAGGACAGCGCTGGCATCCCCTACTTCACGATGCAGGAGGTGCAAGGGACGACGCTGTCGGAGGCGATCGATCGGCCCCCCACGTACCCCGCGCCCGCGCCGTGGTCCCGGCGCGCGCTCCTCGAAGTGCTCGCCCGGGTGGCGCTGACCGTGGCATTCGCGCACGACAAGGGCGTCCTGCACCTCGATCTCAAGCCCGAGAACATCATGCTCGGCGCGTTCGGCGAGGTGTACGTGCTCGACTGGGGCATCGCCAGGTCCACGCGCCCCGGGGAGAGCGCGGCGCCCGAGCTCGTGGGCACTCCGCAGTACATGGCCCCCGAGCAGGCCGAGGCGGTGGTCGCCCCCGACGAGCGCGCCGACGTCTTCGCCCTGGGCGCCATCCTCTTCGAGATCCTGACGACCGAGATGCTCCGCCGCGCGCCCTCGACCTGGGCCGCACTCCAGGCTGCACGCGAGGATGCCCAGGCGGCGGAGCGCCTCGCCGCCGCGCGCGTGCCGGTCGAGCTCGCGCTCCTTTGCACGCGCGCGACCGCGCTCGACCGCAACGATCGGCTCCCCTCCGCGCGGGCGTTCAACGAGGCGCTCGAGCGCTGGCTGGACGGCGAGCGCGACGTCGGCGCGCGCCAGCAAGCAGCGCAGCGCGCGCTCGACCGCGCGCGGGATGCGCGGCGCGACCAGGAGCCCCGCGCCTCGATCATGCGCCACCTCGCGCGCGCCGTCGCGATCGACCCCGGGTGCGAGCCAGCGATCGCCGAGCTCGCAGACCTGATGCTCGAGTCGGCGAAGACCGTTCCTCCGAGCGCCGCGCACGAGCTCGAGGCGGACGCGGCGAAGGCGGGCAAGCGCGCCGCGCTCGCGGGCCTCGTGACCTACGCCGCGTGGTTCTCCCTCTTGCCGATCGCGCTCGTCATCGGCGTCCGGTCGTTCAGCGCGCTGGCGCTCATCGTCGCGCCGGCGTTCGTGACGGCGCTGCAATCGGGCTTCGCGTACCGGCGAGGTTGGTCGGCGGGGCTCACGGCCTCCGTCATCGTGACGAGCTACGTGTGCATTGGCGGCTTCGCGACGGCGTTCGGCCCGCTGGTCGTCCTGCCGGGATTGATCTCGGCGAACTCGATCGCGCTGCTCCCGCTCGCACGCGATCGCGCCCCGCTCAGGCGCTTGGTCATCGCATGCGGTGTGCTCGCCTTCGGGATCCCTCTCGCGCTCGAGACGCTGCACCTCGTGCCCCCCTCGTACGCGTGGGACGCCGGACGGATGATCATCCTCCCTCGACTGCTCGAACTCCCCCCCGGAGCTGCGGTGATCCTCGCGGTCGGGGGGCTCTTGAACATCCTCTCCACCCATTTCTCCGTCGCGGCGGCGGTGAAGCAACAGCTCACCATCCAGACCGCCGCGGTCTCCCAAGCCCACGTGCTGCGCGAGCTCGTGCCGGACGCGCTCCACGCGGTCGCGCCGCGCCGAGCGGCGGACGACTTCGGGAGCCGGGACCGGTCGGGCGTCCCATCCATCCGACCCCAAGACGGTCCATCGCAAAAGCGGGATCCATCCCGAGCGTGAGGGCGAACGGGGCCCTCCCCCCCAGAAGAAATTTTTGCGTCGCGCCGACAGCCCGACCAGCTTGAGTCGTATGCGACTCTCCTCTGCTTTGCTTGCCGCTGGGATCCTCACGGCAGCCGCGCTCGGCGCCGCGTGCGATGGCGCCTCCTCGACCGGGGGCGGCGCAGGCGGCACGACCTCGTCGACCACGAGCACGACCGCCGTCAGCGCGACGACCAGCACCTCGACCTCGAGCGTCTCCTCCGGATCGACCTCGAGCGGGGGTCCCACCGTCACGATCGACGACGTGCAGGACAAGGTCCTCGGGGGCTGCCAGGGCCACGGCATCATGAGCTGCCATGGGAAGGACCCGTTCGAGGGCGATCTCGATCTCCGACCCGGTCACGCGCGTGCGGCGCTCGTCGACCAACCGTCCACGCAAGCGCTCGGAAAGACGCTCGTCATCCCCGGGGATCGCGACGCGAGCTTCCTTTGGCAGAAGCTCACCAACATGCTCCCGAGCGACGGCAGCGAGGGAGATCCGATGCCGAAGGGGGAGGCCATCATGTGGTCGCTCCCGCCCCAAGATCAGCTCGACCTCATCACGGCTTGGATCGAGGGCGGCGCGCTCTGAACTGAACTGAGCTGAACTGAACTGGACCGCGTCTGCCGGGCTCAGACCTCGTCCAGAGGAGAGAGCTCTCGGCCGGCGGAGAGCGCGTCGAGCACCCTTCGGTGGGTGCGCGCGTCCAGCGCCTTCTTTTCTCGCGGTCGCCTCGCGAGCGCTTTCATGGGGATGAGCAGCCTTGGATTGTCTGCCAGGGCGGCGCGGTTCCTCTCGAGGAACGCCCAATAGAGGGGTGTCACTGGACAGCTCGTCGTGGGATCGAACCGGCAGGAGCGACAATAGTCGCTCATCTTGGAGATGTATCCGGCGCCAGACACGTACGGCTTCGTCGTCATGACGTCCCCGGCGGCGAACGTCCCCATCCCGAGGACATTGGGCTCGACCACCCAATCGTAGGCGTCCGCGTAAGCCACCCAAAACCAGTCGCTGAGCGCTCGAGGCTCCACACCGAGGAGCGTCGCCAGGTTCGAGACGATCATGAGCCGCGTGATGTGATGGCCATACGCCTCCGCCCAGACGCCCTCCACCACGTGATCCAGACAATGGAGCCCGCTCTTCACGGAGCCCCAGAGGGCGGGCGGGAGCGGCGCGTGCGCGCCGAGCGCGGAAGGGAGGCCCGCCGGGTCCCGCCCGGCCCCCTCCGGAATCCGTCGGTCGCGCGGTGCACGTGGCGCACGAACTCGCGCCACCCGAGGATCTGTCGGACGAACCCCTCTACGCTCGGAAGCGGCAGGGGGAGCGCGAGCACGTCCTCACAGACGCGCGCGGGCAGCAGGCGATGAAGGTTCAGGAGCGCGGAGACGCGCGTGTGGAACAGCGTCGTCGAGCGCGTCGACATCGCGTCTTCGAACGGGCCGAACGACGGAAGGCACGCTGTCTTCGCCCAGTCCCACAGTCGATCCGCGTCGGCGCGGGTCGCGGGCAACGCATCGACCGAGATCCGACCGGGGTGGTGCCCGTACCTCGTCCGCACGAGGTCGCACACCTCGAGGGTAACCTCGTCGGGTTCGAACTTCGGCGGAGTGGGCAGCGGCGGCGAGCCGCGCCAAGGCCGACGGTTCGCGCCATCGTGGCTCCACTTTCCCCCCGCGGGCTTGCCTCGATCGAGGAGCCACCCGGTCTTCCGCCGCATGTGGCGATAGAACGCGTCCATCCGGTAGGGCGGCGCGGGGCAGGCGGCCTCGAAGTCGGCGGACGACGAGAGGAACCCCGCGTGCGGCTCCACCGCGATCTTGCCCGAGGACAGGATCGGCGCGAGCTCCTCGCGGAGCTCGCGCTCGGCGGCCTCCATCATGAGGAGCGGGCCGACGTCAGCCACGGCACGATCGAGCGCCGCCTCGAACGAAGGGCCCGCGAGGAGGCGCACGTCCGCGCCGAGCCTCGCCTGCTCGAGCGCGAACTGGCGTTGGTTCGCGAGGAGGAGCGCGAGCTTTTGTTGGTGATAGGGGCGCCGCGCCGGCTTGCCCCAGCTCTCCACGAGCACGATGCCGCGCTCGCTCGGGCGGAGGCGCGAGAGCGGTCCGACCGCGTCGGTCAATTGATCGTAAGGGACGTAGACGAAGCGCCGCGAGCCTCCGCGTCCCTCCATGGACGCGCGAGCGAGCCGCTCTTGGAAGACACGCATCTTCGCCCGCCACGCTCAGGGCGAGGGCGGCTCCTCGTCGAGGAGGTGGCCCGCTCGCCGCGCCTTCGTCTCGAGATAGTGGGCGTTGTGAGCGTTCGGCGGCACCGCGTGGCGCACGCGGCGCACGGGTACGCCGAGTCGCTCGAGCTGGGCGATCTTGTCCGGGTTGTTGGTCAGGAGCTCCACGCCGCGTACGCCGAGTAGCCGAAGCATCGCGACGGCGACGCCATAGTCACGCTCGTCGTCTCGGAACCCGAGCGCCAGGTTCGCCTCGACGGTGTCGAACCCCTGCTCCTGGAGGCGATACGCCCGGATCTTGTTCGCGAGGCCGATGCCACGGCCCTCCTGTCGCAGATAGAGCAGCACACCGCACGGCTTCGCGGCGAGCTCCCCGAGCCCGAGCTCCAGCTGCTCACGGCAGTCGCACCGGAGCGAACCCATGACGTCGCCGGTGAGACACTCCGAATGGATCCGCGCCGGCACCCACTCCTGCCCGAACACGAACCCATGAACCATCGCGACGTGCTCGGACCCATCGTCGACGTTCGTGAACACGTGGACGCGATACCGACCAAAACGCGTGGGGAGATCCGCGACGCTCTCGATCTCGACGCGCGGAACGCTGGGGGCGGGCGACCGCCCGACGACGGGACTCATGGACATGGGACACCTCGGTACGGTGTTGGGAAGGGTGCTCGACGCGCGGGCGTGACCTCCGCGCGTCGCTTGGGGAAGGCGGGCGCGCTCAGTGGGGCATGACGACGGCGTCGATGACGTGGATCACGCCGTTCGAGCACTCGATGTCGGTCTTGACGACGTTCGCGTCGTCTACTTTCACGCCCCCCTCCGTGTGGATCGCGAGCTCGCCGCCTTGGACTGTCTTCGCAGACTTGAGCCCGCCGACGTCCGCGGCCATCACCTTGCCCGGGACAACGTGGTACGTGAGGATCTTCACGAGCTTCTCCTTGTTCTCAGGCTTCAGGAGGTCTTCGACGGTGCCCGCCGGGAGCTTCGCGAACGCCTCGTCCGTCGGCGCGAACACGGTGAACGGGCCGGTCCCCTTGAGCGTGTCCACGAGGCCCGCGGCCTTCACCGCGGCGACGAGCGTCTTGAAAGAACCGGCGGAGACGGCGGTGTCGACGATGTCCTTCTTCTCCGCCTTCTCGGTCGACCCCCCGGACTCGTGCGAGGCGTCCTCCGGGGGCGCAGCGTTGGACGCGCACGCGCCGAGGGCAAAGGACAGCGAGAGAACGAGAACGAATGAGCGGGTGGATGACATGTGGAGGTCTCCTTGTCCCGCACCCTACGCATAGGCTTTGTACAGGTTTCGTACAAGGATGAACATTCCTCGAACACCGCGCTTTTTCGCGAGGATCGTGGGGCCGGGCGTCGTTCGCCCGCCCGTCCCACCCGTCGCGCTGTCCTTCCTCTCTCGAGGTGTGGCGCGATGCCTCAGTTGATCTGACTCGGCCTCGGCGCCTCGATGGACTCGGGTGAGCTCGGGGTCGCCTCGACCTCCTCCCCGCCGTACCCCATCGCGCCCTCGGCCCGCTCGATGAGGAGGCTCAGATCGGCGAGCGACAGGTTCGCGGCGATCCGCTCGGGCGTCACGATGGCGAGCTCGTGACGCGCGCCGAACGGCTCGCGCGGACGGAGACGCTCGTGCTTGAGGCGCGCTTGATCCACCTCGACACGGACCTGGAAGGGGATCTTCTCTTGCCAGACGGCGCTGTCGATCGCGCTCCGAATGTCGAGCGCGCTGAGGATCGGCCGCCGGGCGACGCCGTCCGCCGAGGCGCGCTCCGACGAGAGCGCGCGGAGGAGCCATGCGGCCAATCGCTGGTGCACGGGCGAGTCGTCTTCCCAAGGCATGCGCTCGCGGAACACCCGCCAGAACTCGTTCGCGGGCCCGTACACGACGAGATCCATCCCGTCGAAGCTCTCCTCGAACGCGACAGTCTCGACGTCCCCGTTGTCGATGACGGCGTCGATGAGCGCAGCCTGCTCGTCCGGCCAGAAGCGCCGCGCCGCCTTGGGCGGGAGCCCCGTGAGCTTCGTCGTGATGACCTGTCGCAGATCGGGGCGCTGCTTGAACCAGCGCATCCGGTGCACGGCGGGCCACGCCTCCCTGGTGAACTCGGGCGTCCACCAGGGCAGCTCGAGGGTCCGTAGTTTGCCGATCAGCTCGGCGACGAGCTGGAGCGCGGGGTGACGGGTGAGATGGGATCGAGCCTCGCGCCGGAGGCTCTCGTCGTCTCCGTCCTCGACCTCTTCGTGGCGGAGCATTCGTAGGGCACACAGTGACATCGCGGTCTCCTTTCGATGGATGGTTTGGTGTTCCAAGTCGCGCCGCGCGCGGATGGAGCGGGACGTGGGCTCAATAGAGCTCGCACGACGGCGCGAGCTCCCCGATGCCGACGACGCAGATGTCGCCCTGGCCGCCGCCGCCCTCGAACGTGTCGGCGCCGTCGCCGCCGTCCAAGTAGTCGTCGCCCTCCCCACCATCGAGGCTGTCGTCGCCGATGTCGCCGAAGAGCGAATCGTCCCCGTAGCCGCCTCGGAGCATGTCATCGCCCCCGTTTCCGAAGAGTTGGTTGCTGCTGGCGTCGCCGATCATCGTGTCCGAGAACGCGGTCCCGCGAACGTTCTCCACGTTGACGAGGTTGTCCCCTTCGTTCGCCTGGCCGTCGTCCGCGGCGCAGGTGCACGTCGCATCGCAGCCGATGTTCGTCGGCGCCACGCACAGGGTCACCGAGATGCCAGCCGGGCGTGCCGAGTAGTCGATCTCGTCGCTCCCCTCGCCACCGTTGAAGATGTCCGCGCCGTCGAGCGCCGCGAGTGCAGCGAAGGTGTCGTCCCCCGAACCGCCGTTCACCACGTCGTTGCCTGCGCCCGCGTCGATCGCGTCGTCCCCCGGCCCACCGTCGAGGATGTCGTCGGCGTCCGAGCCGACGAGCGTGTCGTTCCCCGCACCGCCGATGACGTGCTCCGCCCTGACGTCGTCGAACTCCGAGGCCTCGCCGTCGTTCGCGTTGCCGTCGAGGCGGATCTCGAGGGCGTTGGATCGCGCCGAGTAGTCGGCGGTATCGATGCCCTCGCCGCCGTCGAGGAGGTCTGCTCCGTCGGCGACTTCGGCCGCGAGGATCATGTCGTCGCCGGGGCCACCCTCGAGCTCGTCCCGCGCCGCTCCGCCGCGCAACGTGTCGTTGCCCGCGCCCGCGCAGATCACGACCTGCGCGATGGCCGGCGCCGACGCCGCAGGAGACGCGTCGAAGCGGTCGTCACCATCTCCGAGGCTCGCGACGAGGAGCTCGAGACCGTTCAGTCGAATCTCCGCGTCCCCGTCGGCGTCGCTGTCGATCGCCAAGCCGGCGTCGGACTCGGACGCGGCGAACGCGTCTGGGCCGTCGGAGCCCTCGATGAACAGTCGATCGACGCCGCTCGAGAGGTCGATCGCGAGCGCGCCCGCGCCGAGCGGGCCCGCGCCTTCCTTCGAGAAATCCAGGAGGAGCGCGTCGTCGCCCTCACTGCCCGAGACGGTGATGACCGTCGCCTCGTCGAGGATGACGTCGCTCCCGTCGGGCGCCGTGCACTTGTTGCCGTTCGCGAGCAAGTGGCCGCCCTCGAGCGAGAGCGTCGCGGTCCCGGCGAACGCGAGCGTGAAGCGGTTCGCCTCCGCGTCGAAGCCGTGCGCGCACCCGCTCACGTCGTTCGGTGCCGCGAAGCGCGTCGCGTCGATGCCGGGGTGCTTCGGGTCGGCGGTCGCGCCGCCGAGCTCCGCGCAGGTCGGCGGGGCCTCGCCGGTGGGCTGGCCCCCCGAGCCGCCCGTGCCGCCGCCCGTGCCGCCGCCACCGGCGCTCGTGGAGCTGCTCGAGGTGTCCCCACCATCCGGCCCGAGGTCGATGACGCACCCCGACCCCAGCCCCAAAGACACCGCCATCACGCCCAGAAACTTCGCTCGGTTTCGCATGTCGCTCCTCATTGATCCCCGCGTCATCGGATTGGCGCCTCAGCCACCAGGTTGACGATCCGTCCTTCGTCGCTGGGGCGCGCGCCGCAGATCCGCGGCTTCGAGCGCGCCCAGGAAGGCATCGCGGGAGGAGATTGCAGGCGGCATGCCGAGCAGAGGACCGGGCCGCGCGCAGACAAAGCGCGAAAGGCGCGCCCCCTGCGAAGGGGCGCGCCTTTCAGCGCAGACAGTCTGTCTCAGGTTGCTTCAGAGCTCGCAGTCGACCGTAGCGACGAGATCCGACGCGTCGCTCGTGCAGATGTCGCCGTCGCTGGCCCCGCCGTCGAGCGCGTCGTCACCCGCGCCGCCCTCCAGGTAGTCGTCGCCGTCGTCGCCGAAGAGGAAGTCGTCGCCGCCCTCCCCGTAGATCGTGTCGTCGCCGCCGCCGCCGTGGATCGTGTCCACGCCGAGTCCGCCCTCGAACGTCTCCGCACCCGCCGCGCCGGTCAGGTTGTCGTCGCCGTCGCCGCCGATCACCCACTGGAGGTTCGTGAGTTTGTCCGCTTCCGCGCCCTCGCCGTCCGCGTCGGTGCACGCCGGCGCCGTCGACGTGGGCAGGCCCACGTTGTCGGTCGCATCGAGGCACAACGTGACGTCGACCGTCGCCGTGCGCAGGGCATAGCTGACGGTGTTGAGGCCGAGTCCGCCGTTGATGACGTCGTCGCCCGCACCGGAGTTCACGGTCGCGGTGTACGAGGCGTCGACGCCCGACTCGACGAACAGGTCGTCACCGGCGTCGCCGTTCAGGGTGTCGTTCCCCTCACCGCCGATCAGCGTGTCGTTGCCGCCGCCGCCGTTCAGGGTGTCGTTGCCGAGCCCGCCGTGGAGCTCGTCGTTCGCCATACTGCCGGTGATGGTGTCGCCGGCCGAGCCGCCGAGGACCACCTCGATGTCGGTGGAGACCTTGTCGCCCTCCCCCGACTCGCCGTCCGTCGCCGCCATGTCGATCACGATCGTGAGCGCGCCAGCGCGGCTCTGATAGTCGGCGATGTCCGTGCCCGCGCCGCCGTTCAGCGCGTCGCCGCAGTCCTTCTCGGAGCCCATGGCGAAGGTGTCATTCCCATCCCCGCCGTTCAGCACGTCGACGTCCGCTGCGCACGACGCGCCGCCCGGGCCGCCCCCGAGGACGTCGTTGCCCGCGCCACCCGAGAGCGTATTGGAAGCCGCCGAGCCGACGATCGTGTCGTTGCCCGATCCGCCGGTGACCTTCTCGACCGTGAAGTCCACGTCGTCGTTCTCACCCGCGAGACCGTCGTCCGCGTCGGCGAGCGAGCGTACGGCCACGCTGAGCCCGAGGTCCGCGACGCTGCCCCCGGTCCCGCTCACGACGGAGATCGAAGACGTCGCCGTCTTCGTCGTGGACGCGAGCACGAGGTGCCCCCCTTGCGAGAGGGACGCCACGGACGAGCCCACCGCCGCGTTGATCTGCGAAACGACGGCGGCCGCGTCCGCTGGGGCGGAGAAGGTCACCGTGACGTTCGACCCGCCATCGACGGCGACGACGAGATCGTCACCGTCCACGGTGCCGCTCGCGCCGAACGTGAGGGTCGAGAGGTCCACGGTGCCGCGCTGGGTCGGGAACTCCTCACCGATGTCGACCGTGAGCGCCGCCGTTCGGTTGGAGTAG
Source organism: Polyangiaceae bacterium (assembly GCA_046351395.1). Lineage (GTDB taxonomy): Bacteria > Myxococcota_A > Polyangia > Polyangiales > Polyangiaceae > CAYYKK01. The sequence continues at coordinate 120,411 of JAXLYP010000002.1, read as the reverse complement.
TCGACGTGATCGACGCCCGCATCACCGATGAACTTGTCGGAGCCGTCGTCGGTCACCGCAGACTTGAACGTGTCGTCGCCGGGGCCACCGTAGAGCGTGTCGTCGCCGTCGCCGCCCTGGATCTGGTCCGCGCCGTCCCCGCCGTACACGGTCACTGCCGTGGCCATCGGCGTGAGCGAGGAGACCATTGCAGAGAGGTGAGTCGCCGAGATGGCGCCGCCCGCCGCGGAGAACGTGTCCGCGCCGCCGAGGAGCGAGATCCCGAACGAGTCGGCCGCGATCACACGAATGTCTGCCTTGTTGTCGTTGGTGAGGTCGAAATAGGTGTCCCCAGCAGCGCTCACGCCCGCGACGAACTTGTCGGCGGCGCTCGTGCCGCGGAGCATGAACGAGTCGGTGCCGGAGCCCATGTCGACCGTGACGCCGCCCGTGGTCGAGAGGATGGTCGTGCCGAAGCTGCCAGGCAGCATGTCGAAGATGACCTTCTCGTTGGCGCTTGTCCCGGTGATCGCGATCTTGCTCACGTTCAGCGTGGTGAGCGACACGCCCGCCGCGCTCACGCAGTTCCACCCGTTGACGGAGATCTTCCCACCCGCCGCCGCGACGACCACGGTCGTCACACCACCACCGAGCGTGAGCGTGAGCGCCTTGGTCGAGGTGTTGTACCCGCTGGATCCAGCGGTGGAGCACGACGCGAGCGCCGCGCCGAGCTCGTCTTGGGTCACCCCGAGCTCCTCGAGACCCTCGGGTTCATAGTCGCGCGGAGACGAGTCGCACCCAGCGTTGACGAGCGCGAGACCCACCAGGGCGACGAGCGGCATACGAGTCGAATGACGGTTCAGACGCATGTTCTCACCAAGACCTTTCGCGCCGCTCGTGTGCATCACGGGCGGCGCATTGGGCCAATCGAATGGGGCCGTGGCGCCAGTCGGCTTGACCGATCGAGCTGCTTCGGGCGCATCCAGCGCCGCTCGGGATCCGCTACCCGCGCTCCTTCGGGAGGCATGGCGAATCTCCGAATGTCCGCGGCGCGCTTGAGGCGCCGTGGCCTACCCAGGGGCCCGTTCGGCCCATTTGGCCGACACTTAAATCAGGTCCCCCCTTTCACCGTCGAATCGACGGATCTCGATGGCCGCGCCGAAGGCGCTCCGCTCCCATGCGGTCCCTCCACGGAGCGCGCAGCCGCTCGCGCCCCGACCGCTGTACGCCGGTCGGACGATGCGTCGTCGCGTGGCGAAAAGGGCGGCAGCGGAGGAGGCCCTCCGCGCCGTTCGCTTTCCCGCGGAGCCTCGCTCGCACCCGAGGCCCCCTCCGCGGCCGCCTCGATGAGCCACTCTTCGCACACCTCGAGCGTCGCCACGCGCGCGGAGGCGCCAATCAGGGGGGGAGGCGATTGAGGCGTCGCCTTCGCCCCTTTGTCTTTCGCCCCGGGGCGCGGGGGGCCGAAAGCCCGCGACGGCGCGCTCGGGTCGCCGATGCGTCGAGGAGGGCCAGGGCGCGCGGGCGCCGCCGGCACGGGAAGCGGGCGCGAAGCGGGGGGCGGCGCCGTCGAAGGCTTGGGGGGCTCGAGCCACTCCGGCTCGACGTCGAGGGTGTCCCAACGGCGGACCTTCGAGGCTCGCCGGAGCGCGGACGAGCGCACGCTCGCCGGGCCGGACGCGTCGGTCTTCGCTCGCTGGGAGCGCGGCGCGGGGGCCTCGCGGACTGTCTGCTTGCTCGAGGGCTGCATGCGTTCTCCTGTTCGGCGGGAGCCCGGCCGAGCTCCGCCGGCGGAGCCGCGGTCCGAGCGCGCGACGTCGACTCGGCCGCGCGAGCTCGATGAGACATTTCTCGCCGTGCGCTTTACGACGGCACGGAGCAGCGCTCGCTGAAGGCGCGGTCGAAGAGGCGCAGGGCGCCGAGCGGCGGCGCGTTAAGCGTTCCTCCGATCGTGACGTCGATCGAGCGTCGAGGGGTCCGCTCGGAGATCGGGGGAGATCCGCGGCAGCGACGATTGGAGGTCGAGTTGAAGAAGGTCATCGTGATCGACGACTCTCACACCGCGCGCCAACAGGTGATGAGCACGCTCGGAGGTGTCGGGTACGACGTCGTCGAAGCGGTGGACGGGCTCGACGGGCTCCGGAAGCTCGACGAACACCGGGACGCCTCGCTCGTCCTCTGCGATCTGAACATGCCTGCGATGAATGGCCTCGAGGTGCTCACCCGCCTCGGCGCGGAGCGCCCGACGGACCGACCCATCGTGCTGATGTTCACGACCGAGATGGAGCTCGACCTCATCCAACAGGCGAAGCAAGCCGGCGCGAAGGGCTGGATCGTCAAGCCATTCAAGCCCGACCTGCTCATCGCAGCCGTCCGTAGGCTGGTCGGCGAGGCCTGACGCTCCCGCCGGAGCGCGTCTCGTGTTGGGTTTGCGGAGAGCGCGCAGCGCCTCGCGCCGCGCGTCCGGCGGCGGAAGCCCGGATTGTCTGCTCGCCCCGGCCTGGGTCATCGCGGCCACGCGCCGCGCGTGCGGCCACGGGCGAGCCGTGGGCCCGCGTCGTCTTCACACACGCTCGGCACAACCGCGCTGCCCGCGTCGAGCGGGCTCGTCGGTCAGAAGCGAATGGGACCGAAGCCCGCGCTCGGTCGGGCGAACAAATACCCCTGCATGAGGTCGCACCCCAGATTCGAGAGCGTGTCCCGCTCTTCGACGGTCTCGATGCCCTCTGCGATCATGGGCGTGTTGAGGTCTCGACAGAGGGAGACCATCGAGCTCACCAGGCGCTGGCGCACGGGGGATGTGTGGATGGACCGGACGAGCGACATGTCGAGCTTCGCGAACTCGGGCTCGAGGACCGCGAAGCTCGAGAGGCCCGCGTATCCCGCCCCGAGATCGTCGATCGCCATTCGGAAGCCGAGCTCCCGGAGCTGCGCGACGGGCCGCTCGACGTCCATCATGTCGTGGAGGCTCGCGCGCTCGGTCAGCTCGAGCACGACGCGCTCGGCGATGCCCGAGAGCGCCGAGCCGGGGTCGAGCAAGCGCGGATCGGTGAGGTCGCGCGGGTGGAGGTTCACGAACAAGAGGGTCGAGGGGTTCGCCTCCCGAAACGCGGCGACGGCGAGCTCGCGGACCCGCGCGCCGACGTCGTGGAGGCGCCCGAGGCGCTCCGCCACGTCGAAGATCGCGCCCGGGTGGGGCAGCGTCGAGTCCTTCGATCGGAGCAGGGCTTCGTACCCGAGGACGCGTCGACTCTCCCAGGCAACGATGGGCTGAAACGCGATCCATGCGAACGCGAGCGACCGATCGAGCGCGTCCGAGAGCGTCGCGCGCTCGATGCTGTTCGGCCCGTCGGCGTCGAGCGCGGCGATGGTCCCGGCTTGGAGGGCAGCGAGGCGCCGGAGCTTGGTCGCCTTGCGCACGGCGGTGCGGAGCCGGGACGTGTCGAGCGGCAGCGTGAGGTAGTCGATCACCCCGAGCTCGATCGCGGCGAGCGACGACTCGAGGGACGGCGTCCCCGCGAAGAAGATGAGCGGCAGGCCTTCGCTCCGGAGCGACTTGCCGAGCGCGCCGAGGGGGCTCGCTCCGTCTGCGATGGGACCCGCGAGGCCGGAGGGAGCATCCGCGAACTCCGCGTCGAACACGACCGCGTCGTGCGAGGGATCTGCGAGGGCCGCGTGCGCATCACCGACGTCGGTCGCCGTCGTGACGATCGCGCCCATGTCCGCGAGGCGGCTCAAGAGCTCCGGAGCGCCCGTCCCGCGACCGCCGATCAGGAGCACGCGCGGCGGCGCGAGCGGCTGCTGGGGCACGTGCGCGTTCATCACGGCTCCTCGCACTCCCGCGCGCGCTGGGGCTCGGCCGAGCGCTCTCGAGACGGCGTGTCGCTCACCATGACGCCCAGCTGGTCCACGATGAGGATGCGCGTCCGGGTGTCGTACCCCGAGCCGGGGAGGATGATCTGGGAGCCCCGACGCGTGGACGCGTTGATCACGATCGGCGCGACGAGGTTCGCCCGGAGCGATCGATCCGCTGCGTCGACGGCCACCACGACGGAGATCGCGAGATCGTCCGCAGGCACCCCTGCGAGGCGGGCGAGGAGCTCCTGTGGGTGCGTGGGATACGCAGGCGAGAGCGTGGAGCCGTCCATCACGGGCACGGCGAGGGCGGGAGTGTCCACCGACTGGAGGAACGCGACCGGGCCTCGGGCGCGTTCGACGAGCACGAAGCGCGTGTCGTTCGGAAATCCGAGCAGCCCGCCGCGCAGCGTGATGAGAGATTCCTCCGGGACGGACAGATCGCCGAATCGGGTTTGTTCCAGATCGATCACGGGGCCTCCTGCGGGGTCTCGAGGGGGTTGCTCGGCGCGCCACTCGCGAAGGCCACGGCGGCGGTGCGCGCGGCGGCGGCGTTCGCGCGGATGGCCGCGTCGTAGACTTCACCCCGCACGATCCAGACATTGTCCGGCGCGGCGATCGAGAGCTTGACGCTCCCACGACCAACCGACGAGACGATGATCTCGACGCCTCCGCTGAGCACCAAGCGCTCGCCCACCATTCGTTTCACGACCAGCATCCTGCCTCCCTGTTCGAGCGCGATGTCTCGCGCCCAGCGCTCTTCCTGGCGACTTTGTCGGACCGCCCGTGTCGGACGCCCCTCTCTCGAAGCTCTCTTGCGGCGGCACCCGCCGCACCTCACTTGGCCGTCGCGGCCAACCGTTGCACCGCGACGACCCTCGTTGGAACCCGTCGCAACTTGCGGGCCAACGCCCTCGCGGAACGCTGGTCGACGGCCCCGCCTACGCTCCCTCCGCCGAGAGCGTGCTGAAGAGGCGCTTGCTGACCTCGATGCTGCGCGAGAACGCGCTCTGGGCGCTCGCGAGCGCGCTGTACGCCTCGAAGGCGTCCGCGTCGTGGTCCACGGCGCGCGCGCGGGTCACCAAGAGGTGCGCCCGAGACGCCACGTCGCTCGCGCTCGCGAGGCGGACGAGGGTCGCCCCAGCGGCGGCGCGGGCGCCGACGATCTGCTCGTGGCCCGCTTGGAGCGAGGAGATCGATGCTCCGACGGAGGCCACGTCGTTCGCTTGGAGCGCAGTCGCGAGGTTGTCGAGGTCGAGCAGCACGTCCCGACCGCCGGCCGCGGTGAACGCCTTCGCGCCCTCGGCGTTCGCGCGCAGCGTCACGCCGTCGGAGACCTCGACCCACTGCGCCTGGTCGTTCCCGTGGAACACGCCCGAGGCGTCGAACGGTGGAGCGCCGGAGGCCGTGCCGCCAAAGAGGTATCCAGCCGTCCCCTGGGCATTCGCGAGGCCGACGAGCGCTTGACGCATCTCCGTCACTTGTTTGGCGGCCGCGGCGCGATCGGACGCGTTGTACGCGCCGTCCGCCATTTGGGTCGCGAGCTCGCGCGCCGCGGCCATCACGTCCCCCGCGCTAGCGAGCGCGCCCTCGGCCATCTCCGCGTCGCTCGACGCACGAGACAGAGCCTTCGTGCGAGCCTCGAGCTTCGCGAGCGAGCCGTCGTGAGCGACGATTCGCGCGAACGCCGCTGGATCGTCGGACGGCGCCGACACCTTCGCGCCGCTCGCGGCGCGCGCCTCCGCGCCGTACAGGCTGGCGCTCGTCGTCGCGTACGAGCGCTCGATCGCGCTCACCCGCATCGATTCCGTGACTCGCATGGGTCTACCCTCGGATCAGCCCCTCGAGGAGCTCGTCTGCCACCTTCAGGACACGCATCGAAGCCTCGAACGCGCGCTGGTACCGCGTGAGGTTCACCATCTCCTCCTCGACGGAGACGCCGCTCGCTTGCTCGTGCTGCGTCTTCGCGAGGGCCATCGTCTCCGACCGAAGCGCGACGCTGTCGCTCGCTCGGCCCTGCATTGCGCCCAGGGACGCGCCCAGCGCGCCCGCACGCTCCGCGGGCAAGCCCCCGCCGCCGAGCATCGTATGCGCGAGCGCCGAGAGCGCGACGGCCGCGTCGTTGCCTCCCGGGAGGGACGCGAGGCTCGAAGCGGCCGCAAGGCGGTCCGGTCGCCCTGCGACGGACGCATCGACCGCGAGCGTCGCGGCACCCCCGGGCCCGGGCGTGAGCGCGAAGAGCGGCCGCCCGCCGACGCCATCGAGCCCGACGCCTGCTTGATGGACCGCGTTCACGGCACCAGCGACATCGGTCGCGAGCGCGTCCAGCGCGGCGGTGAGCTTCGGGATGTCGGCGTCCCGCGCCGCGAGCGTTCCGCCGAGCGTCCCACTCGTCACACCAGCGGTCACGTCCGTCTGCGCGCCGCCGGCCTTCGAGACCGCGATGCGTACCGAGCCCGTCGTGGAGAGCGACGCCGAGAGGGCGCGCGCCGCGCCTCCCTGCACGAGCGCGGTGCCCGCCGAAAGCAGGGTGATGGAGCCGTTCGGCTCCTCGACGACCTCTGCACCCACGCGCTCGCCGACTTCGCGGATCAACACGTCGCGGCGATCTCGAAGCTCCGGCGCGGGAACGCCGCTGGCTTCGCTCGTCGCGATGCTGTCGTTGAGCTTCGCGATCTGGGCCGTGCGCTCGTTCACCTCGGCGCAGATGCCCTGCGCTCCGCCGAAGAGATCCGCGCGCCGGGCAGCAAGCCCCGAGCTCGCCGCGCGGAACGCCGCGGCCGTCTGCTCGGCGGCGCCGAGGAGCGCGGCGCGGGCCGTCGGATCCTCGGGCCCCGACGCGAGCGCGGTCGCGGCGGCGAAGAGATCCGCCATCGCGTCGCTCACGCCTCCGGTGGGCGGAGCGACGACGCCTTCGAGGCCAGCGAGGCCCGCCTCGCGCGCGGTCGCCGCGCCGTGCAGCCCGCTCTCTGTCGTGAGGCGCGCGTCCGCGAAGCGATCCGTCGCGCGGTCCGCGCCTCGGAAGAGGACTCCACCACCGCGACCGGCGACGAGCGCGTTGCTCTCGAGGACCGGGACGCGTCGCGCGTATCCGGGCGTCGAGGCGTTCGCGATGTTCTGGCCAGTCACCTCGACGCTCAGCGAGGCGGCAGTCATCGCGTCGCGCGCGATCGAGAGCAGCGATCCGATCGAGCTCATGTCACCGGCTCACGCTCACGCGGACGGCACGCGACCGGGTCTCGAGGCCCCGACCCGAAGTGGACGTCTCGTTGACGTTGCGCGCGACGAGGCCGAGCGCCTCGCGCACGGTGTCTCGCGCGTACGCGAGCAGCACGGCGTTCTGCCGGACGCGTCGGGAGATGTCCGCGACCCGCTCCTGCAGCTCCGCGTTGCCCTGGGCGGCCTGCCGAAGCGCGACGAACGCGGCCTCCTTCTCGGCCGCGATGAGCTCGACCGCGGCGGCGTCGAGGCGACGGATCGCGACGCGCTCGCGGTCGAGGAGGGATTCGATCTTGCCGAACAGTTCGTCAGTGCTCTTTGCGTCGGTGATGCTCATTGCGTCGCTCCTTCAGGTGATTTCGACGAGGGCGCTGGAGGCGCTCCCTTCTCGGGCGGCTTCCCCGCCGAACTCTCTCGCGCGGGCGCCGGCGCGCTCTCCACCGCCGCCTTCTTCGCCGAGGTCGTGACTGGGCTGCCGCGATGTTCTCTCGCGCGGAGGGGCTCGAGCGCCCCTGCTCGTGACGACGCGCGCGACGGCGACTCCTCCGAAGCGCAGCTCGGCGCGCACGTCTGGGAGAGCGCGGCGGCGATGCGCTCGGGGGACGGGACGCACGCGCCCCGATCGGCGAGTTCGCGGAGGCGCGCGACCTTCGCCGCGTCGAACGACGCGGGGCGCGGCGTCGAGGCGTCGGAGCGCCTCGTATAGAGATCCTCGCCGCGCCGTGGCTCGGTCTTGCTCGCCGCGGGGCTGCGCATCGCTGCGCGCTCCTCCGCGCGGGCCGTGCCCTCCACCCGCGTCGTGCTCTCCGGGCGAGCGACGCGCGGAGTCTCCGGCGAGGGCGGCCCCCCGACGGGCTTCACGGGGCCTCCGCCTGGGTGGTCGGCCTCGCGGCGATCTCTTGGAAGGCGAGCGCGACGGGGCGCATCACACGCTCGACGTCCGCGATCCGCGAGGCGTCCTGGTGCAGGTTCGCCTCGGTGATGCGCCCCATCGAGAACTGGTAGAGCGCGTCGAGGTTCGCCGCGAGCTCGGGCATCGGGCCGTGATCGAGCGTGGACGAGAGGTTCGCGAGGATCGCGTGGGCGCGGCCGATTCGGTCGCCGGCGCGGCCGCGATCGCCCGCCTCGATGGCGACGCGCGCCTCGTCGAGGAAGCGCATCAACCCCTTGAAGAGCATGGCGCAGACCTCGCTTCGCGAGGAGGTGCGGACTTGGACTGCCTGGTACCGGCGCTGCGGATCGCGGGTGGAGCTCATCATTTGGATCCCTCCGACGCGGACGCGGCGCTCACCGCTCCGAGGGCGGACTTGAACTGCGCGACGACGACTTCCATGTCGCCAAACTGCTTCCTGAGGCGCGCCTCATACTCGACGAGGTGGCGCTGGATCCGATCCTGGTCGGCGTCGAGCCTCGTGGTCAGTCGCGACAGAGACTCGACCCGCGTCTTCAGGATCGACGTACCGCCGGTCGCGACCTGGTCGATGGTCGCCATCAAACCCTTCATCGCGCCGACTCGGCCGGTCGCTGCGTCGTTCACGAAGAGCGCCGAGACCGCCGTGGGTGAGCTGGCCATCGCGTCGGAGAGCTTCCCGGCGTCGAGCTGGAGCCGGCCGTCCTTCGTGGTCGACAGTCCGATGCTCGCGAGCGTCGTGTACTTTCCGCTCGTCCCGGGGATGCTCCCCGCGAGCGAGCGTCCGAGCTTGTCGAGCGTCGTGCGGATCGCGGAGTCCCCGGCGAGCTCCGCGTTCTGCGCCTTCAGCGTCCCGAAGCCGGCGGCCGATTGACCGGCGGTCACGGCGTCGTTGTATGCGGAGACGAACGACTGGATCTTCTTCGTGAGGGCGTCCGTGTCGGAGTCGACCTGAATCGTGACGGGCGAGCTCGTCACCTTCGTGAGGCTGAGCGTCAATCCGGGGACGACACCGCTCACTTGGTTGGTCGATCGCTTCACGTCGATCCCGTCGACGACCACCCACGCATCCGTCGCTGCTTGGGCCGTGTGCGTCGGATTGGAGAGTCCGAGGGAGAAGCCGAACTCGCTGAACGTCATCGCGTTCGCGGCGCCAGTGTCGAGTCCTCGCGTCTGAAGGCGATAGCTCGTGCCGTCGAACACGACGGAGGCGCTCACACGGGCGCCGCTCGACGAGATCTTCGCGGCGACGTCGGTGATGGAATCGCTCGCGGTCACCGCGACGTCGATCGAGGCGCCGGTTCCGACCTGCATGGAGATCGTCCCCGTCATTCCGAGCGCGGTCGTGCTCGACGCGAGCGGATCGGAGTAGGTTCGCTGGGCCTGAGCGAGGGACTTCACGGTGACGTCGAGCGACCCTGGCTGCGCCGCGCCCGTGGCGGTCGCGACGATCGCCGAGTCCGAGGACGAGGCTTTGAGCGCCACGAACTGGGTCGGCGACGACAGGGTCTGAGCCGCCGATTTGAGGGTTCCGAGCCGCGCGGCGATGGTGTTCACCGTGTCGCGCGCGGAGGTCAGCGCGGTCTCGCGCTGCTGGATCTGCGTGAGCGGAATCCGCTCGAGCGAGAGGAGACCGTCCACGATCGCGTTCGTGTCGAGGCCGGAGGCCAACCCACCAATCGTGATTGAAGACATGTCCTACTCCTCTCGTACGAGCATGGGGTCGACCCCGCCGTCGCGCGGCGCACGCTCCTCGTTGGGGGGGAAGACGGGAGCGCGCGCCGCGGACGCCGAGTTCAACCGCGCAGCAAGCTCAGGGCGAGCTGCGGCGCCTGGTTCGCCTGGGTGAGCACCGCGACGGCGGCCTGTGAGAGCACCTGGTTGCGGGACATCGAGGCGGTCTCCTCCGCGACGTCCACGTCACGGATCCGGCTGTTCGCTGCGGTCATGTTCGTCCGCATCGACTGCAGGTTCGAGACCGTGCTCGCCATGCGGTTCATCGACGCGCCGAAGTCGGCGCGCTTCGTGGAGACGGTGCTGATCGCAGCGTCGATCGAGTCGATCGCCGACTGCGAGCTTGCGGCCGTCGCGCCGGCGAGCGTGGAGGTGTTGATACCGAGGGTCGTCGTGTCGACGCCACCGAAGGTGATGTCGATGTGATCCGCCGTGGTGTTGTTGATTCCGACCTGGAACGTCGTCACGGTCGCCGCGCCCGAGAGGAGGTTCTTCCCGTTGAACTTCGTCGAGTCGGAGATGCGCGTGATTTCATCCCGCAGGCTGGTGAACTCCGTGTCGAGGTAGCCGCGGTCGGTGGCCGTGAGATCACCGTTGGCGCCCTGGACCGAGAGCTCGCGCATGCGCGAGAGGATCGTGCCGACTTGGCCCAGCGCAGACTCTGCGGTCTGCGCCATGCTGATGGCGTTGTTGGAGTTGCGCTCCGCAACGGACAAGCTGCCGATTTGGGCGCTGAGGCTTTGGCTGATGCCGAGACCCGCAGCGTCGTCCGCGGCGCTGTTGATGCGGAGTCCGCTCGAGAGCTTCTGGAAGTTCATCGCCTGCGATTTCTGAGTGCCGGCGAGGTTCCGTTGCGCCTCGAGCGAGGCGACGTTCGTCTGGATATAGAGTGCCATGTCTAGGGTCCTTCCTTGGAGTGTGGGCGACGTCCTTGTCGCCTGCGCGGCGAGAGTGGCTCGCTGCTCGCTGTTCTGAGCGTCACGCGCTCGGATGCGCTTAAGGCTCTTTCGCGTCCTCGTTCGCCGTCTCGGACGCCGAGAGGCGGAGCGCGGACGTCGCGATCGCGTCGACCACGCGAGCGAGGTCCGTCGACGTGGCGAACGAGGCCGGCGGGCTCGCGTCCGCGCCATCGAACGCACGAACGGGCGACGGACGACCGACGCGGGCCGCCCCCACGTCCGGGCTCGCGCCCATGGCACCGCGCATCGCGCGCGCGTAGGCGCCTTCGTCGGCCGTGAAATACCCCTTCGCCTTCAAGGCTCGGGCGAACCCCTCGACGTCACCGTTCGAGGCCGCGTCGAGGGCCTGCGGGAACCGGCGCTCGAGGAGCCGCACGTAGTCGGTCGCGCCGCTCTCGGCGGAGTCGTACGCGCGGAACGCGTCGTGGATGACGACGTCTTGACCGTTCAGAACCTCGTGCGTCTTGCAGACCGCCGTCTTCCCCTCCGGCGACGAGCCCTTGATCCCCCCGAAGTTGAACCCGACCATGCTCGCGCCGTACCCGGTCTCCGTCGCGACCTGCGCAGCGAGCACGTCCACGGTCGCCCCCGTGGGCGCGCGCCCCGTGACGGCCTCGTAGCCCCGCTCGATCGCGCGGTGGATCTCGTCCATGTCGAGCGGAGTGCGCCTCGCTTCGACACGCTCTCCTCGCGGAGCCTCACGCCGATGGGCCGAGCTGACGCGCGGAATCTCAGGGAGAACACTTGGAAGTCCGACCTTCATCACTACCTCGCTCGATGAATCAGGCGCCCGGGAGGGTGACGATGCGCCGGTCCGCGTCGCGGAACGCGTCGATCGCGCGCTCGTAGGCCTCGAACGAGCGCGTCGCCTTCACGAGCTCGCTCATCGCGTCGATGGGGGACGCGTTCGACTCCTCGAGAGCCCCGACGGCGATCTCGGACGAGGTGATGGTCGCCTCGCCGGACTCCGGGGTCGCCGCGTAGAGCGTCCCGCCGTTCGGCGCGAGCCCCGCCGGATTGTCGAACGTGACCAGCTTGAGCCTGCCGATCGAGTCCGCGCCGCGGAGCACCTCGCCGTCCGCCGTCACCGTCACCTCGCCCGCGCCCGCCCCCTCGCCGCCCGCCCGAATCGCCTCACCGCCCTCGCCAACCACGGGGGAGCCCGCGAGCGTGAGCGCTCCATCCGCCGACACGGAGAGCGATCCGGCGCGCGTGTATCGCTCGCCCCCCGCCGCGGAGACGGCGATGAACACGCCGCTCGGGAGCGCTACGTCGAGCGGTCGCCCCGTGGTGCGCAGCGCTCCGGGGGTCGCGTCGATCGCGGTCGAGCCGATCTTCGTGAAGTGACCGTGCTTCGGAGAGAGGCGCGGCGTCGTCTCGCGCTCGAGCACCTCTCGAAACACGGGACGGAGCTTTCGGAACCCTGCGGTCGAAGCGTTCGCGAGGTTCTCTGCGGTGACGTCCAGCGCCGTCGACGAGGCGATGGCCCCGCTGAGCGCGGTGTAGATGCCCTTGGACACTAGAACCTCCCGAGGATGGCTCGAATAGAATGGATCGCGGCGGCGCGGGTCACGCGCACGTCGCGCGTGGAGACGCGGAGAACCACCGCCGCCTCCTCGTCCGTGCAGCTCTCCTGGTGCAGCAACATCAGCACCAGCTGCTGCGTGTCCGGGAGTCGCTCGATGGCGCGCGCGATCGCGGCCGGCGACGCGTGCGGTCGCGCAGCGGCGCGAGGCGCAGCGGCGGCTGCGGACGGAGACGAGAAGTCGATGATGTCGATGCGCGAGAGGCCGGCGCGATCGATGCGGTCGAGCGCGTCCTCGTAGTCCGGCACGTTCAGGCCGAGGAGCTCCGAGATCGCGACCGCAGTCGGCAGGGACATGTCGTCGTGGGACGGCGGGAGGCCGTCGTCTCCCGGGTCCGGCAGCAGAGCGGCGATCGCGTGGACGATGTCGCGAGACTGCGCGCGGAGCATGCGAAGGGGCGCGGACGAGGACTGGATGTAGTCGAGCATCGCCGAGCGGACGTGACCCGCAACGTGCTGCTCCAGGCCCTCCTCGGGGCACCGCTCGAGCGCTCCCACGAGCCCGTGCCAACCTCGCGCCGCGAGCTCGCGCACGGTGAGCGTGGAGGGCGCGTGCCGCGCGTGCCACATCGCTTCGTGCCGAATCAGAGGGCTCCACCTGGCGTACTCCTCCGCGCGGAGTCCGCGGGGGGGAGGGCGGGAAGTCCAGGCCACCGCACGGCTCACGGGAGCTCCATCCCTCGGGGTGCGCGCGAGCGCCGCGCGAGGTGCCGCGAGACGGACGCAGCGGTCGCCCCCTCGATGTCCTCGGGCACACGTTGACCCGTCGTGAAGGCGGCGATGGGGAGCCGCGTCGCAATGGCGGCGTGCACGGTGCCCGAGGGCACCGAGGTCTCGTCCACCTTCGTGATGACGAGCGCCGACGGAGAGCACCCCGCGAAGTACTTCGCCGCCTGCTTGGCGTCGACCTCGCGACACGACGCGGAGAGGCAGAGCAGCACGTGGCGCTCCGCGGCCTCGTCGCCCTGGGGCGTCGGGAGGCGGAGCGTCGCGAGGATCGACTCGACGCCCGCGCGCTCCTCCGGCCCCCGCCCGGCCGTGTCGACGATCACGACGTCTGCGGTGGCGGAGATGACCGCGCGCTCGAGCTCCGTGCGCGTGCTCACCGCAGAGAACTCGGCGCCGATGAGCGACGCGTAGCGCTCCGCCTGGACGATCGCGCCCACTCGGAACGCGTCGCACGTGATGAAGAACACGCTCTTCTCGAAGTCGAGGACCGCGCGCGCCGCGAGCTTCGCCGCCGTCGTCGTCTTTCCGACGCCCGAGGGGCCGACGAGGCAGACGAGCGAACGGCCCTTCTCGGCGATGGGCCAGCTCCCGGGCCGCACCGTCGCGGCGATGGCGCGCGCGAGCGCGTCGCTGCCAGCGCCCGCCTCCTCGAGCTCCTTCGTCACTTTGAGGAGCGACTTCGCCGCGGGCCGCTCGATGCCCATGTTCGCGAGCTTCCGGGACGCCGGGTTCGAGGCCTCGGGGCCGAGCTCTGCGGTGAGCCGAAGCTCCTCCTTCAGCTCCGCGAGCTCCGTCCGAAGCGCACGCTCCTCGGGCGCCTCGGACGAGCGCTGCGCGATGAGCCCGCGCAGGCTCCGCATCTCGCGCTGCACCTCCGTGCGGATCGACGTGAGGTCGACGCGCTCGGTGTCCTCACGTCCGAGCGGAAACGGCGGACGGGTGGGGGTGACCTTGGGCAGCGCCTTCGGCGTCATCGTCAGCTCGACTTGATCGGCTCCGAGGAAGCCGAAGACGCCCTTCGGACGGACGCGGCGCGCATGCAGGATGACCGCATCCGCGCCGAGGATCTCCTCGGCCTTCGCGCGCGCATCCTCGATCGTTCGACCCCGGAATGTCTGCGTGTTCTGGTTCACCGGCAAGCTCCTGTCTCGCTCGCGCCGCGCTCAGGCGGCCACGCCTTGGCCTTTGTTGGTCGACGCCGCTGGGCCGAGTGAGATCGTCTCCAGCACCCGCACTTGCACGTTCGGATCCAGCTCGCGGAACGAGAGCACCCACAGGTCTCGGACCTTGCGCTCGAACACGGCGCGCGCGAACCGACGCAGATCCGGCGGCGCGACGAGCACCGGCGGGGCGCCCAGCGCGACGAACTTTCCGAGCGTGCGCTCCACCGCGGCGACGAGGTCGCGCAGCATCGTCGGCTCGATCCCGGCCCCCCCTCCGGACGCGATCTCACGGAGGGCGCGGCGCATGGTGTCCTCGATGCGCGGGTCGAGCGTCAACGCGGTGACGGTCCCGTCCAATCCCTTGACCCTCGACGTGATCTGCGGCGCGAGTCGCTCGCGCACGAGCTCGGTGAGCTGCTCGGAGTCCTTCGTCTGCGGCGCGAGATCGGCGAGGGCCTCGAGGATGCTCCGCATGTCTCGGATCGAGATCCGCTCGGTGACGAGGTTGCGAAGGACGCGCGCGACGTCCCCGAGCGGCAGAAGGTTCGGGACGACGTCGTCGACGAGCTTCGGCGTGGTCCGCGCTGCGACGTCCAAGAGGTGCTGGATCTCTTGGCGGCCCAGCATCTTCGCGGCGTGTTGGCGGAGGAGCTCGCCGAGGTGAGTCGCGACGACCGTCGAGTGATCGATCAGCGAATAGCCGAGCGCCTCGCCCATCTCCCGGTCCTGCGCGAGGACCCAGCGCGCGGGCGCGTTGAACGCGGGGTCGCGCGTCAGCTCGCCGTCGATGGGCGGCGCGGTGCCGCTCGAGTCGATCGCCAAGAGCCGCCCCGGCCTGCACTCCGCGCGGCCGATCTCGTTGCCGAGCAGGAGGACGCGATACGTCGTGGGGGGGAGATCGAGGTTGTCGCAGACGTGGACCGGCGGGACGATCACCCCGCAGTCCTCGGCGATTTCCCGCCTGAGCGCGGAGACGCGATCGAGCAGCGTCCCTCCGTGGGCGCCGTCCACCATCCCGAGGAGCTCGTATCCGAGCTCCAGCGAGAGCAGCTCGACGCCGAGCGCCTCGTCGATCTCCGCGGCCGCGGACTTCGTCCCCGCGGCGGCCTGCTCCGCCTTGGCCTGGGGGCTCGCAGCTTGTCGAGCCTTCTCGCTGGGGAGGCGGCGATAGGCCACAGCGAGCACGCCAGCGAGCACGAAGCAGGGGAGGCCCGGCACGTTGGGGAGGAGGCCGAGGATCACGAGGATGCCCGCCGTGATGCCCACGCTCGTGCGCCGTCCACCGAGCTCGGCGACGAGCGCTCGACCGAGCTGATCCCCCGTCGCGCTGCGCGTCACGACGATGCCGGACGCGGCGGAGACCAGGAGCGCGGGGATCTGCGAGAGCAGCGCATCACCGACGCTCAGGGCGCTGAACGTGTCGGCTGCGGTCGCGACGTCCATTCCGGCGGAGACGCCGAGGATGAGGCCGCCGATCAGGTTGATCGCGGTGATGAGGAGCCCCGCGATCGCGTCGCCGTGTACGAACTTGCTCGCGCCATCCATCGCGCCGAAGAAGTCGGCCTCGCGCTCGAGGTCCTGGCGTCGCTTCCGCGCGGCCTCCGGCGCGATGAGGCCGCTCGAGAGGTCGGCGTCGATCGCCATCTGCTTGCCGGGCATCGCGTCGAGCGTGAAGCGCGCTCCCACCTCGGCGACGCGGCCAGCGCCCTTCGTGATGACGACGAAGTTGATGACGACGAGGATGAGGAAGACCGCCAATCCGACGACGATGTTGCCGCCGACGACCAGCCGGCCGAACGCCTCGACCATCTCTCCGGCCGCGCCGTGACCATCGCCCCCGTGGCCGAGGATCAGTCGCGTCGTCGCGACGTTCAGGCTCAGGCGGAGGAGCGTCGCCACGAGCACGAGGGACGGGAACGAAGAGAACTCCAGGGCGTGCTCGATGAACAGCGCGGTCAGGAAGATCCCGATCGCGAGCGCGACGCTGATCGTGAGGAGCACGTCGAGCAGGAACGCCGGGAGCGGCACGACCATCATGAGGACGATCGCGATGATCCCGACCGGGACCACGAGATCGAAGCGCGACGGGAGAGAGCGTGCGGCCATCGCGCTCTCCAATTCACGCGCCATGCCAGGGCGGGCCGCCCTCAGCGCGCGAGCTGCGCGCGGGGCGGCGTCTTCGAGCGCCCCCTCTCCGCGCCGCGTCCGCGCGGGGCGCGGCGCTTGCCACCGAGCCGGTAGACGAACGCGAGGACGCGCGCGACGGCGACGAAATGCTCCGCCTTCACGGCCTTTCCGAGCGGCACGTCGCGATCGAGCGCGCGCGCGAGCGGGCGGTTCTCGATGATGGGGATGCCGTGCTCCCGGGCCCGCTTGCGGATCGCCAGGGCGACGTCGTCGTGCCCCTTCGCGACGACCACCGGCGCCGCGTCGGTCGCGTCGTACCGAAGCGCCACCGCGATGTGGGTCGGGTTGCAGACGACGAGGCTCGCCTGCGAGACGTCGCTCATCATCCGGCGTCGCGCGAGCGCCCGCGCGCGGGCGCGCATCCTCGCCTTGACCTTCGGGTCGCCGTCCTCGGAGCGGGCCTCGTCCTTGACCTCGCGGAGAGTCATCTTCATCTCGCGCTCGATGCGGAACCGGCTCTGCGCGTAGTCGATGGCCGCGACGATGACCATGGCGACGGCCGTCTTCACGGTGAGCCTCGCGATGGCGGCCCCGAGCTCGCGCGCCGCGTCGGGCACGTCTTGGCGAGCGCTCGAGAGCACGAGCGGGAGCTCGGCCCTCGTCGCCTCGTAGGCCACCGCGCCGATCAGCGCCACCTTCACGAGCACGAGCACGAGCTCCTTCGTCGCCCGCCCCGGTGAGAACAGCTCCCTCAGCTTCCCGATCGGATCGAGCCGCTCGAATTTGAACCCGAGGTTCTCCGTGTGTAGCCCGATACCGGCCTGAGCGAACCCCACGACCAGACCGGCGATGCCGGCGACGACGATCGGTGGGACGACGAGCGTGAGGAGAACGCCGAGCGCGAGCTGACCGATCGAGCCGTAGTTCGCGTTGTGCGGATCGGCCACCGCGCCGAGGCAGGTCGTGACGAGCCGGACCACGGCGGCGCTGATCGTCTCGCGCATGGACATCAAGACGCCGACGGTCGCGCCGATGACCGTGACCGCGCCCGCGTCTCGCGCCTGGGCGAAGCGGCCTTGCTTCCGGAAGTCCGCGCGCCGCTTCGCGGTCGGGTCGAGCGTCCGCTCGCTGTCGTCGCTCACGGCGCGCCTCCGCTAGGAAATCGCCCCGAGGACGCGGTCGAGGGTGTCGGGGATCGCGCTCGAGACCTCCAAGAACCACGTCGACATGTCGCCGAGCGAGGCCGCGAAGACGTGCAGCCCCGCGGCGATCAGGACGCCCAACCCGACGTTGAAGATCTGCAGCGACGGCGCGACGCGCGCGACGAGCGCGAGCGCGGCCTGGATGACGAGGGAGGCCGCGACCGAGGGGAGCGCGAGCCGGAGGCCGATGGCCACCGCGGACGCCGCGACGTGCGCGAGCTCGAGCGCGGCGTTCTCGGGGTGGGTCACGGTGCCGATCGGCAGCGATCCGAACGAGCTGACGAGGTAGCCGATGGCGACACGGTGCGCGCCCGAGAGGACGAACACGAGCATCGCGAAGAGCGTCACGACGCGGCTGAGGACGGTGGACTCGACGCCCGCGAACGGGTCGAACACGGAGGCGGACGAGAGTCCCGTCGCGTGCGAGATGAACTCCCCCGCGATCTCTGCGGCGGAGAGCGCCGTGCGGACGACCAGACCGACGAGCAGCCCGACGCCGAGCTCGCTCCACACGAGCGGTATCAAGCTCGCGTCGACGGCGAACTCCGGCTGCTGGCCCATCGCACCGAGCAGCGCGCGCGCGCCGACGGCCGCGGGCGCCCAGCGCATCGATGCGACGAACCACGAGAGCGCGAGCACAAGGCCGACCTTCTGGGATCTCGGGACGTGTGCCCCCGGGAACGGAGAGGCGACGACGAAGCCCGCGATCCTGCACGTGATGAGCCCGAACGCGACGAGCTCCGACAGGACCAGCGCGCCGAAGTCACTCCCGGACATGCGCGACGCTCGCGAACGTGGCGCGGGTGTACGTGGTGAGCTTCTCCGCGAGGACCGGCCCCGCGAGCAGCATGAGGCCCACGAGCGCCGCGACCTTCACGCCGTACGAGATGCTCGGCTCGTTCACCTGCGTGGCCGTCTGGGCGACACCCACGAGCGTCCCCGACAGCACCGCCACGGCGAGGACGGGCCCCGCGAGATAGATCGTGGCGGTCGTGAACTGGGTGAAGAGATCGAATGCCTGGTCCGTGGTCATCGGTAACTCGCGAGCAGAGAGCCGATCAGGAGGTTCCAGCCGTCGACCAGCACGAAGACCAGGAGCTTGAGCGGGAGCGCGATGTTCCCCGGCGGGACCATCATCATGCCCATGCTCATCAGCCCGGAGCTCACGGCGAGATCGATCACGAGGAAGGGGAGGAGGACGAGGACGCCCATCTCGAAGGCCGTAGTGAGCTCGCTCACCATGAACGCCGGGGCGGCGATCCGGAGCGGGACGTCCTCCTCGGTGCGGGGCGGGGGCTCGTTCGAGGCCTCGTAGAACAGCGCGAGATCGGCCTCGCGCGTCTGCTTGAGCATGAACGATCGGAGGGGCGCGATGGCCCGATCCATCGCTTGCTGCTCGGTGATCTCACCGCGGCGCAGCGGCTCGTAGGCGTCGTGAACGACGCGGTCGACGACCGGCGCCATCGTGAACGACGTGAGGAACAGCGAGAGCCCGACGATGACTTGGTTGGGTGGGCTCGAGTGCGTGCCGATCCCCTGGCGCGCGAACCCGAGGACGATGACGAACCGCGTGAACGACGTGACCGTGAGGATGAGCGCCGGGAGCAGCGAGAGCAGCGTGAGCGCGGCGAGGACCGAGAGCTCGGGCGAAAGCTTCCCCGACTTCTGGAAGAACTCGATCGGGTTCATCGCTTCGCGCGCAGGGACGCGAGGCCGCGCGCCTGCCCCTCCACGGCGACCCGCGACGCGGTCGATCGGGCGCGGGGCGCATCATCGGGGGCGCGGCGAGGGGCGGGGCGATCGTCGGACGCGGCGGCGCGCTCCGGCTCCCGAACCGGCGTACGGCGCTCGCGCTCCGTGGCCGCCTCGGGCTCCGCGTCCTCCGCTCCGCTGCGCGAGAGCGAGCGCGTGCGCTCGAAGAGCTTCAGGAGCCCCTCGTGGGGAGCGCGAGAGATCCGCTGCACGCCGGTCTGGTTGATGTCGCGGCGGCTCACTCGAGGCGCGTCCTCCTCGTCGATCCGGTCGTCGACGTCCGCCGGGCGAGCGGGCGGCGCGGCGGGGACCACGCGCTCGCGCTCGCGCTCACGTGGCTCGGGCGCGCGCTCGACCGGGGCGGGCTCGGCGTCGAGCACTTCGCTGTCGATGCCCGTGACCGAGAGCGTGCGGATGCTCTGCGGCGTGATCCCGAGCACCAGGCGTTGGCCATCGACCTCGACGACGCACACCTCGGTGCGCGCGCCGAGGGAGAGCCGCGACAGGAGCGCGAGCGAGCCCGTCGCTCCGGGCTCCGTCTTGTTCGCCGCGCGTCGGCGCTTGAACGCCCAGACGGCGGCGCCGACGATCAGCGCACACGCGCCGATCTTCGTCGCGAGCCCGAGGTCACTCGACGCGCGCGGCGCGGCGGCGGTGTCCGACCGGAGGACGAGCGGGGTGCCGGATGGGGCCGGCGCGGGCGCCGAGGCGGCGGGCGGGGGCTCGGGTTCCGGAGCCGGCGTCGCGTCGACGCCGACGGCGACAGCCTGGAGGGGTGTCAACGCGATGACACCGACCAACAAAGCGATGACGGTCGAGCGGCTCATGTGCGGTCACTCCCTACGTCGCGGAGCTGCGTGATCCGGACGCCGTATCGATCGCCGACGACGACGGCCTCCCCGTGGCCGAGCAGCTGATCGTTGACATAGATGTCGACGGGTTCTCCCGCCGACTTGGGGATCTCGAGCGTCTGGCCCGGGCGCATGCGGAGGACTTCGGCGATTCGCTTCCTGCATCGGCCTATCTCCACGGTGATCTCGACCTCGACGTCGCGCAGGACGCGCAATGCGCCGAGATCCAGAAGGGGAGCGGGCGTGGCGACGGGCGGCTCCTTGGCCTCCGACGGGTCGGGTGGGGCAACGCTCATGGTCAGTCTCCTGTTCGAAGCGGGCGGCGATCCGATTGAGCGCCGCGCTCGTTTGTCGACCTTCGCAACCTGTGTGCCGGCCTCTCGACCCGCGCCTCGGCCTGCTGGAGCCGGGGGCAACTGTGGGGCGAGGCAGCGCGTGAGCGACGGAGCTACGTCGGGGGTCCCTCGAGGAGGGTCAACGCGAGCTCGCCGCCCACGACGGTCGGCTTGCCGCGGAGGACCTCGACGCCGTCGACGCGGACGACCACGGGCGCCGCGACCGAGGTGTCGAGCTTGAGGACGTGTCCCACACGGAGCGCTTGGATCTCCGCGACCGTTCGACGCGCTCGCCCGAGCTCGATCGAGAGCTCGAGCTCGACCTGCTCTAGGATGCGTGGGACTCGCGCCTCGATGGAGGGATCGCGCGGCGGCGCATTCGCGTTCACTCCCGCCGCTTCGAGCGCTTGCCGCCCGACGGCGAGCAGGGCGCGCCGGGGCTTTCCGGTACCGATCCCGAGCTCCACGCAGACGAGCTCCGCGGCGTGGGACGAGGCTGGCCCCGACGCGATGGGCTTCAGCCGAAATCCGAGGGGCGCGAGCACCTCGACGATCTCGCGAAGCACGCCCTCGGCGATCCGCGCCATCAGCGCGCTCTGGGGGTTCGTGAGCTCGTCGCCGATCTTCAGCTCCTCTTCGGGCGAGTCCTCCTCGGACGGCGTACCGCCCAGCGCCCCTTCGAGCATGAACGCGATCGCCCGCGCGTCGAACGCGAGCAGCGCGCGCGATCCGCCGGGATCGGTGACGAGGTTCAACACGTACGTCGGCCCGTCGAGGGACTCGAGGAGCGCCTTCGCTTGGGCGACGTGGGCCGGCGTCGTCGTGACTTCGACGCGCTGACGCATCAGGAAAGGGACGGACCTCTTGACCGCGCCCGCGAGGTCGGTCGCGTGCATGTCGAGCGAGCCGAGCAGCCTCTTCTCAGAGGCTCCGCGCGCCGTATTGCCGAGGAGGTTCCGCGCCTGCGCTTCTTCGTTCATCGGTTTTCCCCGATCACTGGGTGATGAGGTCGGTCACGAGGATGTGCTCGGCGGCGTGGGCCCCGACGGAGTGCACCTTCTCGAGCAGGACCTTCCGGAGCTCCTCGATGCCCTCCGCCGTGGCGACGTCCTCGAGCGAGAGACCTCGGACGTGGGTCAGGACGGCGTCGCGCGCCCGGGGGATGAAGGTCTTGAACTCCTCGTCCTTCGCGTCGTGTTTGAGCTCGATCGCGAGCGTCAGCTTGAGCGCGTGCGGCTTGTGCTCGCTGTCCAGCACCGTCGCGATGAACGGATCCATCTGCACCGTCGGCCCGGGTGGCTCGATCGGCGGCGGCTCGATCGCGGCCGGGTGCGTCGAGCGCGAGGCGACCTTCACGCCGGCGAACGCCGCGCCGCCGGAGAGCAGCGCCGTCACGACGACGCCCACGATGGCCGCGGAGCCCCCCTTCTTCTTGCCGGCGGCGGTCGCCCCGCCGTCCTTGCTTTGCGCGTCGTTGCTCACGGGATCACCTCTTCAGGTTGACGAGCTCTTGGAGCATCTCGTCCGCGGTCGTGATCGTCTTGGAGTTCGCCTGGAAGGACCGCTGATGAGAGATGAGCTCCACGAACTGGCTCGCGATGTCGACGTTCGACGACTCGAGCGCCCCAGAGACGATGCTCGCGCGACCCCCCGTCCCTGCGGCGCCCATCGCCGCGGCCCCGGACTCCCGCGTCGCCGCCCAGAGGTTGTGACCGGCGCGCGCCAGGCCGTCGTTCGACGCGAACTTGGCGACGGCGATCTGCGCGACGGCGACCTTCTGGCCGTTCGTGTACGCCGCGTTCACGACGCCGCTCGCGTCGACCGACACGCCGGAGAGGGATCCGGAGGCGTAGCCGTCCTGGGATTGCTCCGAGACGTTGCTCGCCGAACCGTACTGCGTGATGCCGTCGAGCCCCGTACCGCCGCTCGCGGCGGGGGTGCCGAGGTCGAACGCGATGGCCTGAGCGGGGGTCGCCCCGACGAAGTCCACCGTACCGCCGGCGGTGACCGAGTTGCTCTGGAGCGCTCCGTTCGTGTCGAAGACGAGGCTGCCCGACAGGATCTCGGTGTTCTGTCCGGGGGTACCGCCGGTCACCTCCGCCCCGTCCACGAGCGCGTGATAGTCCCACGTCCCGTTGCCGGTCTTGTTGAAGTACACGTCGACGGAGTGGGCGTTCCCGAGCGAGTCGTACATCGTCGTGCTCGTGGAGAAGTTCGACGTCGCGACCGGGTTCTGCGCATCCCAGGGGAGGGCCGGGGTGACGGCGTTCGAGTCGAGGTTCGCGTCGAGGGAGAAGTTCGCCGTGGGCTTCGGGGCGAGCGCGCCGGACGGGACTTGAATGTCCGACATCGTCCCCGCGAAGCCACCGTTGGCTGCGGGGTACCCCTGGAGCTTCATGCCCGCCGAGTTCGTCAAGAACCCGGACGCGTCGAGGCCCATCTGGCCAGCGCGCGTGTAGAAATCGCCGTCGACGCCGTCGACCGTGCCGTGCACCACGAAGAATCCATCGCCCGTCAGCGCGAGATCGGTCGGCTGGCCCGTGTTGGAGATCGACCCCTGCGCGAAGATCTGTTGCGCGCGCGCCATCCGCACGCCGCCGCCGGCGCCTTCCCCCACGGCGCCGCCGAGGATGTCCTCGAAGACCGCACGGGACGCCTTGAAGCCGGTGGTGTTGCTGTTCGCGACGTTGTCTCCGACGACGCCGAGCGCCTGCGCCTCCGCAGAGAGACCGGACACACCGTTCCACATCGCATTCATGATCGACATTCGGATTCTCCTTGTTGGAGGTCGGACGCGCGCGGGCGCGGGCGTCGCGTCAAGGTTTCAGGTGGTCCCGGAGGAACGCGTCGAGCGCGGAGAGATCGAGCGCCGCGGTCGTCCCCGGCGCCGAGCCCGTCTTCGCGGGTGCAGCGCCGACACTCACGAGGTCGCTCACTGGAACACGAACGCCGGAATCGAGGACGAGCTCCGGGTAGCCCTTCTCGAAAGTGACGCTCTTCACGACCCCCGTGACTTCTTGCTGAACCGTGACGGGCTTGTCGCTCGCGTCGGTCGCGTGGACCTCGATGGTGTAGCTGCCCGCAGGCATCGTCGCGCCGGCGTCGTTCTTCCCGTCCCACGCGATCGGCATCGCGCCTTCGGAGTGGGGTCCGATCTCCATCTTCCGCACCACGTTGCCGTCCGCGTCGCGAACGTCGACCTCCACGCTCGCGGCGGGGGCTCCGAGGGTCACGCTGGTCGACGTGGGAGACTTGCCGTCGAACGCCATGCCGTTCCCTCGAACGGTCACGGTCTTGCCCACGAGGTTCGTGGCCTCGTTGTTCGAGAGGCCGCGGAGTTGGACGCTCAGCAGATCGAGCTTCGCCGACTGCGCGAGCGCCTGCTCGACGGCGCTGAATTGAGCGAGCTGCGTCACGAACTCCGTTCCTTCCATCGGCTTCAACGGGTCCTGATGCGAGAGCTGCGCCACGAGGAGCTTCAGGAACGCTTGGCGATCGAGCGAGCCCTCAGAGGTCTCGCCCGTTGCGCTGGCGCTGTTGTTGGACGTGGAGTCGACGCTTCCGACGGGCATGGTGAGGTTCCTGTGTGGAGGGCGACCTCCGCTCGCAGGGAGGTCGCTCGGGGACGGGCGCGCGCGCCGAGCCAGAGACACGACGCGCACCGATGGACTCCGCGGCAGGAGCCGCGGCCGGACAGCGGCGGTTCCTCCGCCGATGGCTCTCCGTCGCGCCGCCCATGGGGCGCGCGTCGTTCGAATGCGAGCGGCTGCTCGCGGGACGCTGCAGCCACTCCGGCTACAGCACGAACCGGACCCGCCGACGACGCCGCGAATCCTCGGAGGAGTTCTCGCGACCGAGGTCGCCCGCGCCCGTGTTCGCATCTCGAGTCGGCGCGCCCTCACGAGACGACGACGAGCCCCGTTCGTGCGAGTGACCGCCGTGCGCCCCGGTCGACGCGTCACCCGCGCGGGACGCATCGATCCCAGGGGAAGGCGCAGAATCGACGTGAACGGAGAGCTGCCCGAGCTTGATCGGGTCGACCGCGAACGCGTCCCGAAGCTCGCCCCGATGCGTCGAGATCTCTTCGGCAAAGCGTCCCGATCGCGTGGTCATGTCCACGTCGACGCGGCCCGCCTGCGCGCGCGCGTGGATCGCGACGCGCCCGACCTCGGGGAGCAGCGCCTCGGCGTGCATCCCATGGCGGAGCGTCATCCGGCTGACGTTCACCTCGACGGCTTCTTGACGCTCCGCGCGGGCCGAATCCAGACGCGCCTCCGCTCCCAAGGTCCCGCGCGCCGAAGACGAACCCGCGGAGCGATCCACCGCGCGGACGTCGACTCGAGCCGCGTGAACCGCGGGCGAGCCCTCGATCGAATCACGGTGAGAGCCCGTCAGGTCCGGCGCGGACGCCTTTTCACGCACGCCTTCGCGCGGAGAGTTTCCGTCGTCGCGGAGGAGCGCGCGACCCACCTCCCTCGTCTTCTCCTCCCGATGATCGCGAACCACGCTCGGGCGCTCGTGCGCCGCCGCGATCTCGGAGGCGCCACCACGAGGAGCCGGCGCCGCCTCGGGGCTCCCGCGCTCGGCCTCCTTCGGAGCTCCGTTCGGGGCCTCGACGCGGCGCGCATCGGAGCGCTCGACGCGCGGGCCGTTCCCGCTCGGCGCGTGCGCGACGCTCGGTAGCGATGTCGATGTCCGCGCGTCGCGCTCTCCCCCACTCGCTTCCTTCATCGAGCTCAGAGGCAAGGCGAGCGAGACGAGGGTCTTCGACGGGGTCGACGCATGGATGTCGAGCGCGCGAACGAGCGGTTCGAGCGCGGTCACCGGCTCGCCCTGCGGGTCGGCCGAGACGTGCGACGCACTCGCCGGGTCGCGCGTCGGCGCTCCCTGCGGCTCCAGCTCGAGCGCGGCGTACGGGGCTGCGTATTGGCCCAAGCGGCGCGCGACCGCGCCGAGCGCGGCTTCGTCCTCGTCGGCCGCACTCGCTGGCGTGCGCCCGACCGGATCATCCGCCGCCGCGGGACCTCGCGGGGGCGCGGAGGCAGCCGAGAGCGAGCTCCTCCACGCACGTGATCGCGTCGAAGACGAGGCGTCCGCGCCGATCATCGGGGCGAGCTCCGTCCCGAACTGCACTCTCGCCGCGACGGCGGAGCTCGGCACGACGGACGAACCCGAAGGAGGTCCCAAGACGCGCGACGCCGACGGCGAATTTCCTACATGAGCATCGGCCGACGGAGGAGGCGCGGCGCCCGGGGCGCGCGCGTGTGCTTCGGAGCCGATCCCGAACGACTCCCTTCGAGCTCGATCGCTCACCCCTCCGAGCCTCGGCACCGAGCGCGCAGCTGCGGGCTCGAGGCCGACCAGGGTCCCGCGGTGGAGCGCGCTCGAACCCTTCGCGCCGCCCCCGAGGCGCGCAGCCGCCGCGCCCCATTCGAACGCCATGTTCGCCTGCGCGTCCCCCTCGACGCGAGCGGCGCGCTCGAGCGCGGCTCCTCGCGCCGGAGCGTCGGAGTCGAAGAGCGGATCGGGACGCGCTGTGCGAGCCCGGCTCGATCCCGCGCCCTCGAGCGCCGCCGCCGAATCCCCCGTCGTTGGAGAGGGGTTGGGGTCGAACGCGAGCGCCAACTTCACCGGGGAGAGTGGCGGGGGAACGGGCGCGAAGGCGACGACGACATCCGTCATGAGTTCGCGCTCGCCCTCCTCGTCGGTCGCATCGTCGTCCGCTCGACCACCGAGCGCGCGGCCGAGCGCCGAGTCGAGCGCCTCGCCCCGCCCTCGCTCGAGCAGCGGAGCGTCGAGCCGTGGAGGCGTGGCCTCGAGCGTCCTCGGGCTGTTCAGCCCGAGCGTGCCCGATGCCTCGAGTCGCTCACCGGCCGGCCCCCCCCTTTCCCCCTCGGTCGCCATGGCGCGCCCGACGGCTGCGCCAAACGCACCGCCGGGATCAGCGGGCTCCTCCGCCGACGCACCTCCGCCGCTCGCCGCGCCCAGTCGAGGTCCCGCGCTGACGCAGACGTCCCCGAGAGCGACGCCTATCTGCATCGGCGCTGAGCCCCGAGCTCGTCCTCACGGATCCGGTCGCGGCGACTCTCCTCGGCGCGCGCATCCTCCGCCGTGAGCTCCTCCCAGCGCTTCATCTGTTCGGACTCGATGGAACGCGCGCGGGCGATCACTCGCTGCGCCTCGGCCTTGTCCGCGGCCACCTGGGCCGCGGCCCGGGCGGCGTCCAGCCTGCGTGAAAGAACGCGCGCGCGCGCGTACTGCATTTCGAGATCGCCCGCGTCGCACACCCCCTCCGAGAGGTTCTCGATGGCGCGCAGGAAGTGGCCCTGCGCGTCCCGCGCGAGCGCGGCCGTGGTGCGCGCGGCCACCTCCGCGCTGGACTGCGCGCCGAGGGCCACCTCGTGCAAACGCCGCTTGAGGTGATAGAGGCGTCGCGCGTCTTCGGGTGTCGTCATGGCTTCGTCCTCACGGCGCGGGAGAGAGCCCGCAGGGCATCCGGGCGGCGCGACTGCTCGTCGAGGCGCTGGCGAATGAGCGCCTCGAGTTTGGGTAGCGCCTCGCGCGCCGCATCGACCTTCGCGTCGCTCCCTGGCGCGTAGGCGCCGATGCGAATCAGGTCCGCCGCGTCGCGGTGGGCGCCGAGCAGCGCGCGCGCCTCGATCATGTCGGCGACGTGCTCCGGTGTCGCGATGTCGGTCGCGACACGCGAGAGGCTGCGCAGGACGTCGACCGGGGGATACACACCACGCTCACCGAGCGCGCGCGAGAGAACGACGTGTCCATCCAAGATCCCGCGCGTGGCGTCGGCGATCGGGTCGCTCAGGTCATCGCCGTCGACGAGCACCGTATAGACGGCGGTGATCGATCCGGGCCCATCGGTGTTTCCCGCGCGCTCGAGCAGCGCAGGGAGCGCCGCGAACACGCTCGGCGTGTACCCCTTGGTCACGGGAGGTTCACCGGCCGCGAGCGACGCCTCGCGCAGCGCCATGGCGAAGCGAGTCACCGAGTCCATCACGAGCAGCACGGAGCGCCCCCGATCACGGAAGTGCTCCGCGACCGCGGTCGCCGCGAGCGCTCCCTGCACCCGCACGAGGGGCGACGCGTCGCTCGTGGCCGCGACCACGACGCTCCGCGCGAGGCCCTCCGGGCCGAGCGCGTGCTTTACGAAGTCGCCCACCTCGCGGCCCCGTTCCCCGACGAGACCGACGACGACGACGTCCGCGCGGGCGCGGCGACAGAGCATCGCGAGGAGCGTGCTCTTGCCGACGCCCGTTCCCGCGAACAGGCCGATCCGCTGGCCTCGACCGATCGGCAGGAGCGCGTCGAGCGCCCGAACGCCGGTCTCGATGCACTCCGTGATCGGCCTGCGCCGGAACGAGGAGGGGGGCTCGCGCAAGAGGGGCGCGCGGTGAGGGCAGATCGGATCGGGACCTCCGTCGAGAGGCCTCCCGAACGCGTCGATCACACGACCGAGCAGCGCGTCGCCGACGGGCATGGATCGCCCCGCGGTCGTCCGCTCGACGACTGCGCCGGGCTCGAGCCCGTCGACGGGACCGAGCGCAGCGCAGAGCAGCTTCCCCTCCTCGAACCCCACGACCTCGAGGGTGAGCTCCCCGCTGGGCCGCTGGACGCGGAGCCGATCCCCGGTCGCGGCCGCGATCCCCGCGCAGAGGATGCGCATGCCGACGACGTCGACGACGGCACCCCGCGGCCTCAGCACGCGCGTCGAGCGGACTCGGGCGACATATGCGGAGAGGTCGATCATGTCGCCTCGCCGAGGAGCTCCGCGACCAGCGTGTCGAGGCGGGCGCGCACGCCGACGTCGACGCTCCCGAAGCGCGTACGGACCTCGAAGCGATCGGCACCGAACGACGAATCGATTTCGACGCGCGGGGCGCCGTCGACGTGCGCGAGCATCGTCGCGGCCTGTGGCGACGCGACGATGCACACGTCGTCGTCGCGCGTGAGCGCGTCGATTCCCGAATGGATCCATCGCGAGAGCGTGGCGGGGTCCGACGTGACCTCCCGCTCCACGATCCGCGAGGCGATCGCCACGGCGAGCCGGACGAGATCCCGCTCGCTGGCCTCGAGCGCCGCCCTGCGCGCGGACGCGATCTCCGACGCGAGGCGCCCGCCGAGCGCCCGAAGCGCGTCGAGCCCAGCCTGAGGTTCCGCGGGCCGCGGCGCGGCGGCCTCCGCGGGGAGCATCGGAGCGGCCGGGAGCGGTCGCTCGCTCGGCGCATCGAGCGCCGGGGGCGCGGACTCGAGGTCGATCGCAACCCCGATGGCGCCGCCTTCCTCGAGACAGCCGTCCTCGCCCGCGGGCATCGGCCCGCCCGTGATCCACGCGCTCCGCGGCTGGGACGAGGGGCGCGGAGCGAGCCACGAGGGCGCGCCTGCGCGACGGAAGGGCACGCCATCGGCGGAAACTGCGGCGAACGCGACGTGGAGTTCTTGGGTCATCAGCTCTTCCTCCTCGCCACGACGTGGCGGCGGCGATCCAGCGGAGACGAAGCTCGTGGGGCGACGCTCCTTCGATTCACCTTCAATCGGCGTGCCGATCGGCGATTCATTCGCGAGGCACCTTCGACGGACCAGCGCTTCGTCCCGGCGCGGGCGCTCACTCCACGTTCCGGCCGAGATCGAGCCCAGCCTCCGCCTCGAGGCGCAGGGCGATCTCGAGGATCTCGTCCCGCGCGCCCTCGATGTCGGACTTCTTGAGGTTGCCGATCAGCTCGAGATCGTCGCGGAGGACGTCGGCGGCGCGGGATGACAACCCGGAGAGGACGGCGCGCATGACGTCCGGCGGCGCGTTCTTGAGCGCTGTGGTCAACCTCTCGGACGGGACCTCCTTCAGCAGGACACGCATCGCCTTCGAGTCGAGGCGCGCGAGATCGAAGAACGTGAACATCGCGAGCTTCAACTTCCGCGCGACCTCGGGCGCGAGCTTGCCGAGCACGCCGTCGGTCACCTCGCGGTTGGCGGCGTTCAGGATCCCGGCCGCGCGCGCCATCCCGTCGACGCCGATCGTTGCCCCCTCGTTGTCCGGGAGCTCCGCGACGAGCACGCTCGCCACCTCCTCCAGCGCGCTCGCAGGGAGCTCCGTCAACCGGGTGACACGTGCGACGACGGCCGACTGACGGTCGGGCGGCATGGCCCCGAGGATGAGCGCCGCCGTAGCGGGCTCCAGGCGTGCGAGCACGGCCGCAGCGAGCTGCGGCGGCTCGCGCTCGAGGAGCGCCGCCACCGCGTCCGGGGGCGCAGCCTCGAGGCGGGCGAGCGGGCTCGTCACGCCGTCCTCGAAGACCCCCCGCGCCCGGTCCTCGCCGAGTGCGTTCGCGGCGATGCGCCGGAGGTAGCGGAGCCCACCGCGCGGCACCGCCGTGCACTTGCTCGATCGGTCGAGGAAGTCGATGTACGCCTCGTCGAGCCCATCCGACTGCACCTCGCTCATCGTGGAGGCCACGCTTCGGAGCTTGCGAAGCTCCGCGTCGCTCAGCTCCGCGACGATGGGCGCTGCGACGCGCTCATCGAGCGAGAGCAGAAAGATGACCGCTTTCTCGGGTCCGGTGAGCATGGCCCTCCACTCTTCAATCGGCGTGCCCAAGGGCGCCCTGCGGATCGGTGCGTGATCCCGCGCTCACGCGGCGTCTCGCACCGCCGCATCGTCGGCGCCCCCGAGCCAGTGTCGGATGACGAGCGCGGCGGTCGCCGGATCCTCCTCCGCCTTCCGGCGTGCCATCTCACGCTTGTCTTCGATCGCGATGACCTCGTTCGCCTCGATCTGAACTGGCGGCGTCGCGGCAGCGGCGAGGGCGTGCGCCTCGGCGATCTCCTCCCGGCGGCGGCGGCGGCGGCGAGCAGCGACGATCACGATGAGGAGCACCAGCAGCGCGCCGCCCCCCGCGTAGGGCGCCCACTTCTTCCACGCCTCACGCGGAGCAGCCTCCGCGGGCGCGGCAGCCACCTGCGGCTCCCCGGCCTCCGCAGCGGCCAGCGCGAACGGGATCGACTCTACGGTGAGGACGTCCGCCCTGCTGTCGTCGATGCCGACGGCGCCTCGCACGAGCGAGGTCAATCGCTCGATCTCGCGGGGATCGCGCTCGGTCATGGTCACCCCGTCCTCGCCCATGACACCGTCGACCAAGACGGCGACGCTCAACCGGCGGACGCGACCGACGTGACTCGACGTCTTCTCGGCGACGTGGTCGACCTCGAAGTTGCGTGTGTGCTGATGGCGTACGACCGCGCGGAGCTTCTCCGGGTCGGCCTCGCCGTCCCCACCGTCGTCCTCGGTGGGGAGGTTGCTCTCCGCGCCAGGCACTCCGGCGACCCGATCTCCGAGTGTGTCCGCCTGCTTCTCCACGGAGAGCTCTTCGCTTCGCAGCGCCCTCTTGTCGGGCTGATAGTGGTCCTCGGTGCGCTCGACCTTCGAAAAGTCGAGCTCCGCGGAGACGCGAACGTCCGCGTGGCCAGGACCGACGACCCGCTCGAGGATCTCTCGAGCCCGCGCCTCGAGCGCGCTCTCGAGCGCGCGCGTCTCCGACGCGGAGTCATCCGCCGCGAGATCCTCCCCCTCCGCGCCCTCGGCTCTCGGCTTCTTCAAGAGAACACCCTCGGTCGTCGCGAGCGCGACGTGATCTGGGGAGAGCCCGGGCACCGCGGCCGCGACGAGGTTCACGATCGCCGCCACCTCGGGCGGATCGAGCTGACGACCGGGCGCGAGCTTGACGACCACGGACGCGGATCCGGGCTCGCGACGCGAGAGCAGGACGCTCTTCTCGGGCGACACGATGTGCACCCGCGCGGACGCCACCGAGGAGATGCTGGAGATCGTCCGGACGAGCTCGCCCTCGAGGGCTCGTCGGTAGAGCACCTTTTGCTCGAACTCCGTCGCTCCCAGCCGGGGCTTGTCGAAGGTCTCGAAGCCCACCGAGCCCCCCCTGCGAAGCCCGGCGCCGGCGATCTCGAGCCGAAGCTCGTGGACCCTCGCCTCCGGCACGGACACCCGCCCCCCGTCCGCCACGCGGTACGGGACCTTGAGCTCCTTGAGCTTCGCCACGACGGACGCTGCGTCCTCCTCGGACAGGTCGGAGAACAGGACCGCATAGTTCTCGTTGGACGAGCGCCACGCGAACCAGCCGAGCACGAGCGCCACCACGACCGCGGTGGTGCCGATGAGGATCTTTACGGGCTTCGAGAGCGCACGCAGGCGCCCCAGCGCCCGCGCGACGGGCGACGGGGGCCCCGCCCCGGGCTCGAAGAGCGGCCCTGCGGCTCCCTTGGGTTCCTCGGTGGACTTGCTGCGGATACCGGCCTCAGACATTCGTCCTCCAGAGCTCCTGGAACGCGTCGACCAACTTGTTGCGGATGCTGCCCACGAGCCGGAGCGAGATCTCGGCCTTCTTCATGGCGATCATCGTCCCGTGGACGTCGTCGATGGCGCCGCTCGCGAACGCCCCCGTCATCGCGGCCGACTTCTCCTGCGTCGCGTTGACCTCGCCCACGATGGATCCGAGGACATCGCCGAAGCCCACGCTGGACGCGGGGTCCGTCCTCTCCGCCGCCGCGTCGCCGATGCGGATGTCGGCCCCCGCGACGCGGGCGCGATCCGCCAGAACCGAATGGGTTGCCTCGATCATCTCGACTCCTCCTCGAACGGGGCGCGCTCCTCGTGGGGCGCGCGCAGGGTTACTCGCCGATCTTCAGCGCACTTCGTGCCATCGCCTTCACGGACTCGATGGTCGCGACCCCCGCCTCGTAGGCGCGACTGGCTGTCATGAGATTGACCATCTCCGTCACCACGTTGACGTTCGGATATTCCACGTATCCGTCCGCGTCGGCGTCCGGATGATCCGGCTCGTAGGACAGCTGTCCGGGCTGCTGATCCTCGCGCACCTCGCTCACGCGCACCTGCATGAGGCGGCCGAGCACCGGATCGGACGACGTCGCGTCCACGCTCCTCGCCTCGAACACCGGGTCGAGCCGCTTGTATGGCCCCCCGTCCACGCCGCTGGTCGTGCGCGCATTGGCCAGATTCGACGCGATGATGTTCATCCGATCCCGCTCGGCGCTCAACCCGGAGGCGGCGACGTCGAACGCGGTGAAGACGCCCGCTCGATCGCCGATCCTCACGCGCCCCTCCCGTCACTCACGGCCCAGAGGAGCTGCGAGAGCTTCGCCGTCGTCAGCCGAGAAATCGCGTCGTACCGGAGGTGATTCGCCGAGATCTTCACGACCTCGCGGTCCAGATCCACGGAGTTGCCATCGCTGCCAGGCTGACAGTTCTCGTCCACGACCACGCGCGCAGCGGGGCCTCCCCTCGCCCCGCCGAGATGCTCGGCGTCCGTCGTGGCGAGCTCCACCGAGAGCTGCGCGTCGAAGCTGCCCGGGCGGACCAGGTCGCGCGCGCGATACTCGGGCGTATCCACGTTGGCGAGGTTCGCCGCGAGCACGTTCTGACGCTCGAGCGTGTAGTCCATCGTCTGGGCGAGCGAATCGACGCCCGTCCACAGGTTGAGTGGTGAAACCATGTCGCCTCCTCCCGCAAGGCGCATGCCGGCAGCGCTCCAACTGGATCCCGCCGGACGCGCACGCACACGGGAAAGGAGACGAGGCCCGCTCCACGGCGACGAGTCGCGAAAGCGCTTTGGCGCGTGAGTTGCTCAGGCTCGGTCGACGGAGGCCCAGCGTGATCAAGCTCACTCGTTTGAACCGTCATATCGTGGCGCTCAACCCCGACCTCGTCGTTTGGTTGGACGCGCTCCCGGACACGACGCTCTCGCTCGTCTCTGGAGAAAAGGTGATTGTCCGCGAGTCCGTCGACGAGGTGATCGACCGAATCGTGGCGTTCCGCCGCGCGGCGTTCGTCCGCCCCCCCAACGCCGAAGAGGCGACGGGCGCGGCACCCTGACCACCTCGTCGGTCCGAATACCGCATCGAGCCCATTACGGGCGAGAGGAGACAACCTGTGGACATTGGCATCTTCGTGGGAGTGGCTGTCGCGCTCGGCTCCGTCATCCTTGGGAACGTCCTCGAGGGCGGACACCTGGGCTCGCTCGTCGGCGGCCCCGCGGCCCTCATCGTCCTCGGAGGGACGATCGGCGCCGTCATCATCCAGTTCCCGCTACCGCTCTGCGCGACCGCCGCGAAGCAGGCCGGGGCACTCCTGAAGCGCGTCAAGCCGGACACGAACAAGGTACTGGACGAGATCGTCGACTACGCGCAACGCGCACGCAAGGACGGGATCCTCGGCCTCGAGAAGGTCGCGTCGAACGCGTCGCACCCGTTCCTGTCGAAGGGCATCCTCATGGCCGTCGACGGCTCCGACTCGAACGTCATCCGCTCGAGCCTCGAGATCGTGATCTCACAGGAGGAGGAGCACACCGAGAACTCGGCGAAGGTCTTCGAGGCCGCGGGTGGGTACGCGCCGACGGTCGGCATCATCGGCGCCGTTCTCGGCCTCATCCACGTCATGAGCAACCTGTCGGACATCAACGCCGTCGGTAGCGGTATCGCCGCGGCGTTCGTCGCGACGATCTACGGCGTCGCCGCGGCGAACATCTTCTTCCTGCCGCTCGCCGGCCGGATCAAGACGACGCACCAGGACGAGACGCGCGTCAAGGAGCTCATGCTCGCCGGCGTCCTCGCCATTCAAGAAGGGCTGAACCCGAAGCTCGTGCGGGAGCGATTGTCTGGTTACGTGGATAGCCACGGCAAGCCGAGCGGCGGCGCGGCCCCGCAAGAAGCGAAGGCGGCGGCGTGAGCGCCTCCGACCGGCCGAGGCGACCATGAGAAAGAAGAAGCACGCCGAGCACGTGAACCACGAGCGCTGGCTCGTGAGCTACGCCGACTTCATCACCCTGCTGTTCGCCTTCTTCGTCGTCATGTTCGCTGTCTCCCAAGTGGACACGAAGAAGATGGGGCGCTTCACGGAGTCCTTCTCTCAGGCGATCGGCCTCATGACGACGCCTTCGGGAGCGGGCCTCCTTCCCGCGGAGGGGACGAAGATCGAGACCCCGCCCGTGGAGCGGACGGCGCTGAAGGGCGATCCCATCGCCGCCCTGCAAGGCGCGCTGCTCGAGAGCGCCAAGACGAACCCGAGCCTCGCGAAGGTGAAGGTCGTCAGGAGGGGCAACGAGCTCGTCCTGCGACTGGACGCCGCCGTCCTCTTCGAGAGCGGCGACGACCGCCTGGACGAGTCGGCGAAGAAGGTCCTCATCGCCATCGCCGAACAGGTGAAACCGCACGACCTTCGTCTCCGCGTCGAGGGCCACACGGACGATCGGCCGATCTCGGGCCCGCGCTTCCGCTCGAATTGGGATCTGTCGACCCGGCGCGCCACGAGCGTCGTGATGGTTCTGGCGACCGACGGCGGGCTCGCGCCCACGCGCCTCGCCGCGACGGGATACGGAGAGTTCCAGCCCATCGCCTCGAACGCAGACGAAGCGGGGCGCGCGCAGAACCGGCGGGTCGACTTCGTCCTCACGAGCCCAGAACCCCAAGTCCCCTAGAGCACCGACCGGCTTGAATCACCGAGTATTCGCGCGATTTCAGGTGCGATCCACACGGCCTCGTCGCTGTGCTCCTCAGATTGTCAGCAGCAAGTTCGGTGCGCGCTCCTCGGGCGCGCGCCTCTCACCCAAACTCCCGCGAATCCACCGCTGATTCAAACCGGTCGGTGCTCTAGAACCCCAAGGCCCCGCGCTCGGAGTCCACGCTGCGAGCCCGGCCTGGGCCTGGACGACGAGGAGTCCCCATGTTCCGCTCTCTCAACATCGCCGCGACCGGAATGGTCGCCCAGGAAACGAAGCTCGACAGCATCGCGAACAACCTCGCGAACGCCAACACCGTCGGGTTCAAACGCCAGGACGTCGCCTTCGAGGACTTGCTCTATCAGAACCAGCGCGCGCAAGCTGGCGCCGGGCTGTCGGCGGCTCCGTGCAACTCGGCTCGGGCGCGCGGGTCGCGTCCACGACGCGCGCGTTCTCGCAGGGCGCCATTCAACAAACGGGCAATCCGCTCGACCTCGCCATCGAGGGGGCTGGGTTCATCGCCGTCACGCGCGGCGACGGCTCCACCGCATACAGTCGCTCTGGATCGCTGTCGCTCGATGCGACCGGTCAGGTCGTCACGCGTGACGGGCTGCCCGTGCAGCCTCGGCTCTCCGTTCCGTCGAACGCGACGAACGTCGTCGTCTCGCCCGACGGCAAGGTGACCGCCGAGGTGCCCGGGGAGACGGCACCGGTCGACGTCGGGCAGCTCACGCTGACGACGTTCCCCAACCTGACGGTCTCGTCGCAGAGGGACACAACCTGTACCTCGCGACGGAGGCGAGCGGCGAGGCTGCCGTCGGCACGCCCGGAACCGAGGGACGCGGCGCGCTGATGCAGGGCGCGCTCGAGAGCTCCAACGTCGAGGTCGTCACCGAGATGATCGACCTCGTCCGCACCCAGCGGGCGTACGAGATCAACTCGAAGGTCATTCAGGCTGCGGACGAGATGCTCCGCAATGCGACACAAGCGCGCTGACGCAGCACCAGCGGGAGCCATTCGCCCCGAGAAGAGGAAAACTCATGCCTCGTTCGACACCGACCGCGATTGTTCGTCTCGCGGCGCGCGCCGCCCGCCCCTGGATCTTGCTGGGCGCGACGCTCGCAGCGGGAGTCTTCCACGGCGCGGGCCGACGCGGGGAAGAAGCCCGCAGAGTGTCCGGTCGCGCACGCTCGGGTCCGGCTCGCCGACGTCTACCCTGGCGCACCGTCCGAGCTCGCGGGACTGGACCTCGGGCCGTCCCCGCTCGTCGGCTCCTCGCGGCTGATCACGCGCGCCGAGATCGTCGCCGCAGTCCCGGCGGGCACGACTCTGCCAGCGACGGTCGGGACGGTCCGCGTCGTTCGGAAGACCTCCACAATCAGCGTCGCGACGCTCGAGAAGCTGACGACCGACGCGCTCGCCGGCACCCCGATACCCAAGGCGGGGACGGTCCTCGCGGTTCGGCCGAGCGGCGCCGCGACGGTTCCGGACGGGTGGGAGACTGTCGAAGCGTCCCTCGCGAAGGTCCCGCGCAAAGCCGGCAAGGTGACGATCTCTGCGTCCCTGCGCTTCCTCGAGGGCGACTCGGTCGTCTCGACCGCGACGATCCCCGTCGACCTCACGCTGCCAGAGTCCGCGGCGATCCCGGACGCAAAGCGGGGTTCGAGCGCGCTCCTCGTCGTGAAGCGAGGGAGCGTCGAGATCCGCGCGGCGGTCACCGTGGGTGCGGATGCGGACGTGGGCGACGAGGTGACGCTGACCGTCAAAGACACCGGCCACGTCGTTCGAGGCAAGCTCGTCCAGAGCGACCCACCCATGTTGGACGAGGTCCCATGAAAGCGAGAGCTCACCGCGGGACGTACGCGATGGCGGCGCTGCTCGGCAGTCTCCTCACGGCGTGCGCGCCGCCGCACATTGGCGACTACACGCCGAAGCACCGAAACTATCACCCTGGCGACTACGCGCGCCGCGACCCGAAGAACCAGCCTTCACGAGGCTCTCTCTTCAGCGAGGCGATTGGCGGTTACCTCGAAGACACGCGCGCCGTGCACCTCGGAGACATCGTCCTGATTCGGATCGATGAGATGGCCGACGCATCAGGGGACTCTTCGACGGCGTTGACGCGGGACTCTCACTCGGATTTCGGCATCCCCAATATCCTCGGACTCGGCGCGGCGCTCAAGGCAGCAGCCCCTGGCGTGGATCTCGCTCACATCCTCGAGACCGCGAGCAGCGCCGACTTCGACGGCCACGGAGAGACCAGTCGCAAAGGCGAGCTGAAGGGCAGCATCGCCGTGCGCGTCGCAGGCGAGATGCCGAACGGCGACCTGTTCCTCGAGGGCACGAAGGTCATCATGATCAACAACGAGGAGTATCACCTTTACGTCTCGGGGGTCGTGCGCCGCACGGACATCGAAGACGACAATACAGTGGCGTCGATGCGCATCGCGGACGCGGAGATCGAGTTCTCCGGGCGCGGCGACATCGCAGACCAGCAGCGCAAGGGCCTCCTCGGCCGTGCGCTCGACAAAGCCAACCCCTTCTGAGGCCTCATGACGAATCGAACCCCATCGCTGGCCCATCGGCCCCGGCGTGCCCTCGCGTGGACGTTGGCGGCACTCCTCTCGTCCGCGACGACCGCGCAGCTCCCCGTCGTGGCGCGCGCAGACAAACTGCGGGACCTCGTCGAGATCGCGGGCGCGCGAGAGAACCAGCTCGTCGGCTTCGGGCTCATCACCGGCCTCGCTGGCACGGGGGACGACGCGTCGGCGCCTGCCGCCGCACAGTCGACGATCGCGATGCTGAAGCGCCTCGGGGTCCCCGTCGACGCCGAGCAGGTCCGCCTCAAGAACGTCGCAGCGGTCGTCGTCACTGCGACGCTGCCGGCGTTCGCGAAGGCCGGGACGAAGCTCGACGTCACGGTCAGCTCCATCGGTAACGCGCGCTCCTTGTCCGGGGGCACGCTGGTGCAGTCGCTCCTCAAGGGCGCGGACCAAAAGACGTACGCCATCGCGCAGGGCAGCGTCATCGTCGGGGGCTTCAAGGCGAAAGGGCAATCCGGCTCCAGCACCTCGACAGGGACGCTCACGAGCGGCCGCGTGCCCGCCGGAGGACTCGTCGAGCAGGAGGTCGCGTCGACGCTGGTCGTGGACGGCCACATCGACCTCCAGCTCCGAACGCCGTCGTTCGGAACGGCGGCGAACATCGCGAAGGCGATCGAGACGGAGCTCGGCGCGGGCGCGGCGGTGGCCCAGGACAGCGGCGCGGTCCGCGTGAAGGTTCCCGAGGATCAGTCGGACACCGTGGGGCTCATCGCGCGGCTCGAGGCGATCGACGTCGAGAGCGTGCACAAGAGCCGGATCGTCATCAGCGAGCGGGACGGGACGATCATCGCGGGTGGGGACGTGCGCCTCGCGCCCGCGGTCATCGCGCACGGCAACCTCACCATCGTCGTCAAGGAGACGAAGCAGGTGTCCCAGCCCATCATCGGCAAGGGCACGACGGTGAGCGCATCCGACATCCAGGTGAAGGAGCCGAAACCGGACGTGCGGTTCATGAAGGGCGCCGCCACCCTCGCAGACGTCGCTCAGGCGCTCGGAGCCCTCGGATTGTCTGCGCGCGATCTCGCGAGTGTCCTCGAAGGTCTGCGGACCGCCGGAGTCCTCGAGGCGGAGATCGTCGTCCAATGACTCCGCTGGCGCCGATCGGTCGGATGGCCCTGCCGGTGTCCGCGGCGGAGCGGAGCCCCGTCGAGGATGCAGCACGGGAGTTCGAGTCGATCTTCGTGCGACAGCTGCTCGAAGCATCCCACATCGGCGAGGCGAGCGGCGCGTACGCGAACCTCTCCGTCGACGCGATCGCGAAGGCGATCGAGGACGGCGGGGGGCTCGGCCTCGCGACCACCCTCGCGCGCGACGTCGCCACGCCGAAGTCCGAGGCCGAGGAGTTCGGCTGATGCTCCGCGTCCCGTGTGCCGTTCGAATCGCTCATACGCGCCCTCGCGCCGCGTTTCTCGCGGTCGGCGGAGAGCCGCGCCTGGCACCGATCTGCCCCTGTTGTCGCACATGCGGCGTCAGCCGCGGGACTGCTCCGGCACACCGGGGATCCACTGTTCTGTTCGTGTTCCGCTCGGGTGTTCGCGTGGAACGTTCCAATTTGGAACGCCAACGCCTTGGCGCAGGAAATCCGGCCAAACAAGGGGTGATCAGGGCATGGACGGGGGTGGCACGGCGCTCGCTATGTGCCTCACCGCGCGTGCACCGACGCACCCGCTCGAACGCGCCGTTTCGCATTTGGCGGACGGTGGGGGTCGAGCATTCGCGGCGGAACGAGCGCAACCGCTGGAGGAGACTCTCGTGGATACATCCATTCTTGTCAGCGCCGATGACCGTTCGTATACGACTCGCTCCGGAGACGTGTCGCCCTGGCTGGGCGACGACGGGCCCTCGATCCCGTCGCCCCCGCCGTCTCGCGTCCGCGCCATCGCGCGCGAGACGAGTCGCGGCGCGATCATCGGCGCCAGCACGGCGCTCGTGGACGTGCTCGCGGACGTGGAGCGCGTCGCGCGCGCGTCGTGCTCGGTGCTGATCACCGGAGAGAGCGGCACGGGTAAGGAGCTCATCGTCGCGGCGCTCCACGACGCGAGCCCGCGAGCGGGCAAGCCGCTCGTCGCGCTGAACTGTGGCGCGATCCCCGAGGCGCTCATGGAGGCCGACCTCTTCGGACACACGAAGGGCGCGTTCACCGGCGCCGTGACCGCTCGCCAGGGCCGCGTGGCGGCCGCCGAAGGCGGGACACTCTTCCTCGACGAGATCGGCGAGATGCCGCTCAACCTCCAGGTCAAGCTGCTGCGTCTGCTCCAGCAGCGCGAGTACTCCCCGGTCGGGGATTCGAAGACCGTACGCGCGAACGTTCGCGTGGTCGCCGCGACGAACCGCGACTTGGAGCAGGAGGTCAAGGCGGGTCGGTTCCGCGAGGACCTCTACTATCGCCTCAACGTGATCCACCTCCGCGTGCCCGCTCTCCGGGAGCGCAGCGGGGATGTGCCGAGGCTGCTCAATCACTTCCTCTCGACCCGCCGCACCGAGCTCGGACGCGACGATCTCACGGGCTTCACCGACGAGGCGATGGCGCTGCTCGAGAGCTACAGGTGGCCAGGCAATGTCCGCGAGCTCGAGAACGTCGTGGAGCGCTGCGTGCTCCTCGGTGCGGGCCCCCTCATCACCGCTCGCGACATCCCGTTCGCGACCCGCGCGCCCGACAGCACGCCAGCGAACAAGACAGTCGCGGCGCTCCCAGACGCTGGGATCGACCTTCGCGCAGCCGTCGAGGAGTTCGAAAGCAACCTCGTCCGACAGGCCCTCGCGCGCACCAACGGAAACAAGAACCGCGCAGCCCAGCTGCTCGGCCTCAATCGCACCACGCTCGTCGAGATGGTCAAGCGCAAGCAATTGGCCGGCTGAGCACGCAGACACTCGAAGAACTCTCGCTCGAATCGAGGAAGACAATGATCGAATCACGCCAATTCACGCGCGCGCGCGTCAATTTCCCTGCCGCGGTCGCGACCCGCGACGCTCGCGTCGCGAAAGGCAGAGCCGTAGACCTCTCCGAGGGTGGCACGCTCTTGTCGCTCGACCGCTCGTTTCCCGAAGGGACATGCGTCACGGTCGCCCTCGACGTAAGCGCACACGAGCCCGATCTATGCGCGAACGGGGTCGTGGCTCGCTCCGGCCGAAAGCGCGTGGATCGGCCGAGCGCCGAGGTGCAGGTCGCCATCGAGTGGTCCGAGCTCACCGAGGCGAACGCGACGAGGATCCAGGACATTGTGTCCTCGATCGAGCCCCTCGGCTGGGCCGACGACAACGAGCGCCTTCCCCGCGCCGTCGCGGAGCGGTTCATCCCGATCATCCGGCGCGTCGCGAACTCCGTCGCGCGCACCCTGCCGCCGCACATCTCGACGGACGACCTGGTCGGCGCCGCGTTCGTCGCGTTCGTCGAGTTCTACAACAAGCAGCGATCTCTCCCCCCGGACGCGTTCGAGCGCGCCGCGCGGGCGCGGATCCGTGGGGCCATGCTCGACGAGCTGCGAGGCAGCGATCCCCTCACGCGCCGGATGCGGCGCAAAGAGCAGCTCGTGGCGAGCGCGCGACGCACCATCGAGGGTCGCCTCGGGCGCGCGGCCACGCACGAGGAGGTCGCCGCGCACGCCCAGATCGATGGGGCGACGTACGATCGCATCCTCTGCGCGTCGCAGGCGAGCCGGACCACGAGTCTACGAGACATTTGCGACGGCGACCTCGCCGAGACACAGGACGTGAACCCGGAGGACGCCGTCGTCGCGACCCAATCCATCGAGGCGCTCCGCGTCGCGCTCGGCGCGCTCCCCGCACGCCACCGGCACATCCTGCACCTCTACTACGGCGAGGAGCTCACCCTGCGCGCCATTGGCAACTCTCTTGGCGTCTCGGAGGCGCGAATCTGTCAATTGCTGCGGGAGGCGGTCGGCCGTCTGCGCGAGAGGTATGTCGCATCGGACGAAGCACCGCAGCTGCCCCGGGCCGTCGCCCGGACTGTCACGCCGGAGTCTACGCCCCCTTCACGCTCGCCCTCGTCGCGCCCCCCGTCGTCACGCCCCACCGCGCGCGGGACCGGCCCCGGCTCCGCGCCACCGCCTTCGCGGTCCGGCGCTCGGGGCCCCGACTCCGCTCCGCCAGCGTCGCGTCCCGCCGCGCGAGCGCCACGCTCCGCGCCGCCCGCATCGTCCCCCTCGCTCGGGACCGCGAATCCGCTCCGCCGGCCTCGGGCCCCATCGCCCGAGGCGCCGACTCCGCGCCGCCTGCTTCGCGCCCCGCGCCCCGATCGGTGCGCCGGCCGACGCCACGTGTCGCTGGGATCTGAGGGCCACGCCCCCAATAGCTGTAATCGACTATTCGTCTCGCCGCTCGTCGAGCGACCGCCGAACATGCGCTGCGAGCTCGGCGGTCGAGTGCAGGAGTGGATCGAGCAGTGTCCGCGGCGTCACGCTGTCCCCCGCGCGCGCGGCCTCCTCCATCATCCGCGCGATCTCCAACGAGCGCCGGGCGCTCACGCTCGACAGCGCGCTCGCGAGTGCGTGGGACGTGGACCGCGTCGCGCCCGCGTCCGCGCGCGCCACCGCGTCGGTGACGCGCTGGAGCAGCTCGTCGAGGCTGCACACGAACAGCGTCTCGACGTCGCGTACGAGCGCCTCGTCGTTGCCGAGCCTTCGGATGAGCGCAACGCGATCGTAGGTCGACTGAATCGCCTTCGATCCGAGGCCCGGCTGCCCCACGAAGAACGGCCTCGGCGTGACGCGACGCTGACCGTCGTCGCCGGCGCGCGCCCTCGAACGCGCCATCGCCGCGAAACGCTCGAGCGTCGCGAGGAGCCGCTCGGCGTCGATGGGTTTCGCGAGGTAAGCGTCCATTCCCGCGGCCAGACAATCGCTGCGATCACCGTCGATCGCCTGCGCGGTGAGCGCCACGATGGGCACCCGCTCCCCTGTCCCCGCCTCACGCGCGCGGATCTGCCGAGTGGCGGTCAGCCCATCCATCTCCGGCATTTGGACATCCATCAGGATGACGTCGAACCGCTGCTCCTCGGCCGCCGCGACCGCGCGCTTGCCGTTCTCGACGACCGTGACGGCGTGCCCCGCACGCT
Organism: Polyangiaceae bacterium; assembly: GCA_046351395.1. Classification (GTDB taxonomy): domain Bacteria; phylum Myxococcota_A; class Polyangia; order Polyangiales; family Polyangiaceae; genus CAYYKK01. The sequence continues at coordinate 77,800 of JAXLYP010000002.1, read as the reverse complement.
GCAAGAGTGTCCGCTGCACGTAGCGATTGGCCGGGTCGTCCTCGGCGACGAGGACGGAGAGGCCCGTGCTCCCGGGCGCCTCTTCGACCACCGAATGCGGCTCTTTCGGCGACTCACCGTGCGCGACTGCCTCGATCACCGAGAGGAAGCTTCGGGCGAGGATCGGCTTCGGGAGCGTCGCGTTTGGGCGCATGCCGTCGAGCTTCGCGCTCGAGTCGATCCTCCGCGCGGGGACGAGCAGGACGAGCGGCGCGATCGCCCCGTTCCGTCGCAGACTATCCACCAGCGCGGTGCAGTCTGCCTTCGCGAGGTCGACGTCCACGATCAAGACGTCGAACGGGCCCTGCGTCGCGACGAGCGCGACGGCCTCACTCGAGTGCGCCATGGTCGCCGTCAGCGCGGACGCGTTCATGACGGCGAGCAACACATCCCGCGTCGTCGGGTGATCGACGACTGCAAGGACGCGCAAGCCGCGGAGTCGATCGGCCTTGGCGCCCCTCGGGGTGGGCGGAGTGTCGAGCGTGATCGTCAGATTGAACTGGCTGCCGCGCCCCATCTGGCTCTGTGCGCTCAGCCGCGCGCCCATGAGCTGAGCCAATTCGCAACAAATGGCGAGCCCGAGCCCGACTCCACCCCGCCGAGGATTGGTCGGCTCGTCGGCCTGAGTGAACGGATCGAAGATCGACGCCAGGTTCTCGGGCGCGATCCCGACGCCGCTGTCGGTGACCGAGATGGTCACCGTCGTCGAGCCCTCCTTTTCTTGGTCCTCGACCGCGACGCCCACGAGGATCGAGCCGAACTCGGTGAACTTGACCGCGTTGGACACGAGGTTGCTGACAATCTGCGCGATACGCTTCGGATCACCGACCACGAGGTCGGGCACCTCGGGCGGAATGTGGATGACGAGCTCGAGGCCCTTCTCGTGCGCCGCAGGGGCGAGCGCCTGAACCGCCGTCCCGATCTCGTCGCGCAGGCTGAAGTTCACGAGATCCAGCCGGAGCTTTCCCGCGTCGATCTTAGAGAAGTCGAGGATGTCGTCGAGCAGCGTGAGCAGACCGCGCGCGAGCTTCAGGGCGAGTGTCAGCTGCTCCTGGTGCTCCGACGAGAGCGGAGTGTCGAGCACGAGCTCGAGGATCCCGAGGACGCCGTTCATCGGCGTCCGAATCTCGTGGCTCATGCGCGCGAGAAAATCGGTGCGGCGTTGCATCGCCGTGATGGTCTCTTTACGGACCTGGACGAGCGCCTCCTGAAGCCGTTTGGACTCCGCCGTGTCCGGCTCACGGCCGACGAGGACGACGACGTCGCGGTCCGCGATGGGGCGGATCACCGCGTCGAGCGGGAACTCCGTGCCGTCCTTGCGGCGCGCCACGAAGGTCAGCCGGTTGGCCTGAGCGTCGCCGGATTGGCTGCTCGAACGGAGTCGCGAAGACCCTTCGCCCGAGAGGATGTCGATGGATTGACCGACCAGCTCCCCCTCGGAATAGCCAAAGAGCTCGCTTGCTCTGACGTTCACGATTTGGATGGTGAGGTGCCCATCGAGGACGACGATGGGCTTCGGCGTGTACGCGATGATGTCCGTCAGGAGCGCGACGTTCGCGCGCCCGGCTCTGGACTTCTTGGTCCCTCGATGCGGGCGGCTCCGCGCGTTCGCACGCTTGCGCGCACCCTCCACTCGCCGATCAGCCATGCGGATCGGAGGAGCCCGTGGCGCGGACGCGCATGCCATACTTCTTGATGAGCCGATACGCGGTCGTCCGTCCGATGCCGAGGATGCGGACGGCTTCGGTCACGTTCCCGCGCGTCTTCTCGAGCGCGGTCTCGAGCGCCTGCCGCTCGAGCTCCTCCAGGGGTCGTGCGGAGGAGGGTGCGGTCGCGCTGGCGACGGCCGCCACCGCGCTCACTGGGGGCGTTTGTTGAGAGCCGCTCCGCACGCGCTGGGGGAGGTCGTCCGGGGTAATCACGCCGTCGCGGCAGACCACGAGCGCGCGCATGATCGCATTCTCCAGCTCGCGCACGTTCCCGGGCCAGTGATACCCCTCGAGCGCGCGGAGCGCCTCCGGCGTGAGCCGAGCCTCGCCTCGGCTACTCGCTGCGATGAAGGCGTTCGCCAGGATCTCCAAGTCGCCGTGGCGTTCGCGCAGCGGGGGCAATTCGAGCTCGAAGACCGTGAGACGGAAGAACAGGTCGGACCGGAACCGCCCGGCCTCCACATCCGCGGCGAGGTCGCGATGGGTAGCTGTCACGAGCCTAAAGTCGGAGGGCCAATCCTGTTCTCCTCCGACCCGACGAAAGCTGCGCTCTTGGAGCGCGCGGAGCAGCTTGGCCTGCAGCGCGAGCCCGAGCTCACCGACCTCGTCGAGGAACAGGGTGCCTTTGTCCGCGAGCTCCATCGCTCCCTTTCGCTGAGACGTCGCCCCAGTGAACGCGCCTCGCTCATGACCGAAGAACTCGGACTCCTGGAGGGACTCGGGGATCGCGGCGCAGTTCAGGGCGACGAACGGTCCCTCGGGGCGCGGGCCGAGTTCGTGGAGCGCGCGCGCCGCGAGCTCTTTTCCAGTGCCGCTCTCACCGTGGACCAAGACCGAGACGTTCGTCGGTGCGAGCTTCTCCAGCATCTCGAGGAACCTGCGCATCGCCGCCGAGCTCCCGAGGATCGGGCGCTTGCGCGACGACGGCGAGGGCGCCGAGATCGGGCCGCGATCCGCCGCGTAGCGCACGCTCTTGAGGACTCGCTCGCGATCGAGTGGCTTGACCAAGTAGTCGAGCGCTCCGCGGCGCACCGTCGTGACGACCATGTCCACGTCCCGCTCGCCCGTCAGGATGATCACCGCCGTCGACGGGTGGCGCTCGCGGAGCACGCCGAGCAGCTCGAGCCCCCCCATCCCGGGAAGGCCGAGGTCGAGACAGGCGACGTCGGGCGAGCGGCGACCGAGGTGCTTCAACGCGTCTTCTGCGCTGGCAACTCCGATCGTCCGGTACCCTGCGTCGGAGAGCCACCGCTCCAGAATCAAGCGACTCGTCGCTTCGTCCTCGACGACGAGCACCTCGGCCCCCCGCGGTTCATTTGATCCTCACGAAGTTATCCGCCTTCAAGATGACGAACAAGCGATGACTTGCGCCAGTGCATAGGGATGCGGGGGCTCGACGGGCATCGGTCAGAATTTAAGTTCTGATCAACAATTGTCCAATACGTTACGCATGGGCATCTTTTAGCGTACTTCAGGCGGCTCGAGCAAGTGCCGTAGTCGGGGCGAGGAGTCACGATGGCCGACATCGCCCTGGGACAGACGATCTTCGCGAAGTACGTCGTCGAGCGCGAGATCGCCCGCGGCGGGATGGGACTCGTGTTTCAGGCCAAACACGCGACGACCGGTCGAGACGTCGCGCTGAAATGCCTCGAGTCGAACCGCGCCGAGGGCGCCGCGACGCGCCTGATCCGAGAGGCCCGCGCGCTCGGTTGCATCCGGCACCCGAACGTCGTGGAGATTTATGACGCTGGAGTCTGTCCGGTCGCGGGGCCTTATATCGCGATGGAGATGATCGACGGTCGCCCCCTCGGGGGACTCCTTACGGCGAAGCGTCGGCTCACGCTGAGAGAGACGCTCTCGATCGTGCGCGCCGTCGCTCGCGGACTATCCGCTGCCCACCGGGCCAGGATCGTTCATCGCGACGTCAAGCCAGACAACATACTCGTCTGTTCGGGTGGCGACGAGCCGCGCGTTCGGCTCATCGACTTCGGTGTCGCGCGCTTTCAGAACGAGTCGAGTCGCGGGCGAATCACGCATGGGGGAGATCTGCTCGGGACGCTCGACTACATGGCGCCAGAGCAGCTCGCCTCCATCGAGCGAGCCGACGCGCGGAGCGACCAGTACTCGCTCGCCGTGGTGATGCACGAGTGCTTGACGGGCGAGCTCCCGCGCATCGCGAGCCGGCTCATGGAGTGCACCTACGATCCCGCCGCGCTCTTCGGGCGGATCGAGGCGCCCGCGGCCGTCGTGGAGGCGCTCGCGCGCGCGATGCATCCGGATCCGGAGAAGCGCTTCGACGACATCGACTCGTTCGATGCCGCGCTCGACGTGACGCTCACCGATCCACCCGCCCAATGGGCCGAGAGCACCTCGAGCGCCGGCCCCGGCCGTCGCAAGTTCGCGCGCGCACCGTATGTCACGCCCTGTCGCATTCACCGCTCCGACGGCTCCTACATCGACGGGCGGACGGAAGACATCAGCGCCGGCGGGCTGTTGGTCCTGATGGACCGACCCACGGCGACGCCCATCCACCACACCGGCGAAGGCGTCCGGGTGGACTTCTCGCCGCCGCTCGGCGGAGGGATCATCAAGCTGCCCGCGCACCTCCGCTGGTGCCGCGACGCGCGCGGCCGAGCGGCCGTCGGCCTCGAGTTCACCACGATCGATGCGCGCGTTCGGAGCGCCATCTCGTCGTACGTCACCCTCATGGGAGGACGGGATGTCTGAAGACGCGGAAGACGCGTCTCGGCTCGAAGCCGCCGCTGAGGTGGGGAGCATCTTCGGCGGCGACTTCCGCGTCCTGCGCGAACTGCGCTCGGGCGGAATGGGCCAGCTCTATACCGTCGAGCGCTTGAGTACGGGGGGTACGTTCGTACTCAAGCTGATGCCGCCCGAGCTCGCGCGCCACCGACCGGCGCGCGAGCGTTTTGCGCGTGAGGCGAAGGCCATGGCGTCGCTCTCGAGCCCTCACAGCGTGGACGTCATCGCGAGCGGGATCGACGAGCCCACGGGCGCGCCGTTCATCGTGATGGAGCTGCTCGAGGGCGAGGACCTCGCGGACGCGATCGACCGGTGCGGCGCGCTGCCGATCGTCGACGTGATGCAGATCCTGACGGAGGTCGCCGAAGCCCTGCAAGAGGCCCACGTGCACGGGATCGTGCACCGCGACCTCAAACCCGAGAACATCTTCCTCGTCCGCTTCGGCGGGCCGGACGGTGGGTTCGTCACGAAGCTCCTCGACTTCGGCGTCGCGAAGTTCATCTCCGCGGCCGACGCGGTCGTCGGTACGCAGCCCGTCGGCTCTCCGCTCTTCATGGCTCCCGAGCAGGCGGACTCCCTCGGGCCGATCACCCCAGCGACGGATGTGTGGGCGTTCGGCCTCCTCGCGTTCCTCCTGCTGACGGGTCGTCATTTCTGGTTGGGCGCAGAGAACGGATCCGTACCCGGCCTGCTGCGCGAGAGCATCCTCGACCCACTCGTTCCGGCGAGCGAGCGCGCAGCGCGCTTCGACGTGAACGTCGCGCTCCCAACGGGGTTCGACGACTGGTTCGGGAGCTGCGTGAATCGCGACCCCTCCCGCCGCTTCCAAAGTGTCATGGAGGCGGTCCTCGCGCTCGAGGAGGTCGTGTCGGAGCTCCTCTCGTCGGACTCCGTCGTGGAGGACGGCGACGCGCTGCCCACCGATCGGCCGCTCGCACAGGAGCAGAAAGAGCCCGCGGTGGAGCCCCCGCTCCCCACCGAGCCTGCCCCCATCTCGTCGGTTCGTCCGACGCTGGCGTCTCCCTCGCCGCTCGCGCTCTCGCAACCCATCGCGCCGCCCACCCCCGCTCCACAGTCTCCCCCCGAGCCGCTCGCACCACCGCGGAACACGCGCACCACGCCGTCGGGGATCGTGATCCCCGAGGCGCTCCGGGCCTCCGTGGGGACGGGCGTCCAGCGGCGCTCGTGGCGCTGGTTCTCGTCCGTCGCCGCGGTCGCGATCGCGATCGGCGCCGGGATCGTCGCGGCCAAAGTCTCTTCTCACCCGGACAGCCATCCAGCCCATGCCGCCGACGAAGACGTCGTCGACGCGAGCCCGTCCTCGAGCGCCCGAGCCGCAGAGCCCGTGCGGTCGAGTGTCTGCGCGGAGGGGACGGCGCTCGTAGAGCCCGCGTCCGGCCCGAGCTTCTGCATGGATACGACCGAGTGCTCCGTCGCCCGGTTCGAGCGGGCGGTGCCGAGGACTCAGGGCAAGCAGGGCGCGACGCGCCCCCATTCCGCGTTCGACGCCTTCTGCAACGCGGGCCGGGAGCGCGACGCCGAGCCGGCCAACTGTCTGTCTGCCGAGGACGCGGCGCAGGCGTGCGGGAGCTTTGGTGGCCGCCTCCCGACTGTCGAAGAGTGGCACGCCGCTGCGAAATCCGTCGAGGCCGCGCCGGCCCGAGAGGGCTCCGCGAACACGTGCGGCGACGAGTGCGCCGAGTGGGGACTCGTCCACCGCGCGTTCGTCGACGCGTTCGCGAACTCGCGCGACCCCTACCCCGGCACGGCACCAGTCGCCTCGTTCTCGGTGCTGGGCGGTGAGGGGAAGCTCCTCGCGCTGGACGGCAATGTCGCCGAGTGGACGAAGGACGAGTCCGGCGGGGCTCATATCGTGTGCGGCGCCTCGTTCCTTACGGGACCGCGATCCGCGGACGCAGATTGTCACCCGGCGTCTCCCCGCACGCCGCGCGCGACCATCGGGTTTCGTTGCGTGTACGCGCCTCTGACTGCGGCGGCCTCGGGCACGGCGCGGGAGGCCCCGCCGCGATGACGAGGCCGAACCCGGACCCCCCCCTCGAGAGCGACTGCAGCGCAGTCCTGGTGCGCCCGATCGGCGCACAAGACGGCCACTCGGATCACCCGATGGCACTGGGAGAGCCGAACATCCTGCTCATCGATCCGTCCGAGGCGACACGCCAGGTCCTCGCGCGCCGGCTGCGCGCGCGCGGGTACAACGTGGAGGAGTCCGCGGATCCCGCGTTTGGCGCGGAGCTCGCTCTCCGTTCGCCGCCCTCTGTCGTCATCTCGGATCTCTGGATGCCCGGGATATCCGGTGTCCAGCTGTGCCGGTTGCTCCGCGCCGAGCCCGCCACGAGCGAGCTCGCGCTCGTCCTCTGCGGCGAGACGGACGACCCCAGGTCACGCTTCTGGGCGAGCCGCGCCGGAGCGAACGCGTACGTCCCGAAGCGCCGCATGAGCGAGCTCATGCGGATCCTGCGGACACTCGAGCGACCGCGGGGGGCGGAGGAGCCGTTCTTTTTCCAGCTCAACGGGGGGAACACAGCGGTGCGCGACAGGATCGCGCGGCAGCTCGACAAGGCGCTCTTCGACTCCGTGATCGCGAGCGAGGTGCGCGCGCTCGCCTCGTCCGGTTCGTTCGCGCTCCTGTTTGAATTGCTCCTCCAGTTCCTCCAGCAGGTGACGCGATACCGCTGGCTCGCGCTCGCGACCTCGTCCTTTCCGCCGCACGCGGCGCTCCATCACGCGCTGGGCGATCGGGAGCGCGCCGAGCGCGAAGCGTTGGAGGCGTTGGAGCTCCCCGTCGACCGACCGCTGCGGTGCGTGGAGGACGAGGACGCCTCGGGGGGCGCCCCCGCCTCTCCTCCGCTCGTCGCCGAGATCCTGGTCGGGCGCGTGGCGGTCGGCCGGATCGCGATGGCGCCGTGCGAAGCTCACTGCAGCGAGACCGTGAACCTCTTTCGCCTGGTCGCGAGCGAGCTCGGCGGACCGCTCCGCGTCGCGCTCCTCGTCGAGGAGGCGCAGCGCCTGGCTTCGATCGATCCGCTCACCGGCATCGCCAATCGCCGCGCGTTCGTGCAGGCGATGTCCGCGGAGATCAGTCGCAGTCGTCGCTATGATCACCCCGTGTCGATCCTGCTCTTGGACGTCGACCACTTCAAGTCGGTGAACGACCTGCATGGACATATCGTCGGCGACCATGTGCTCGCGCTCGTGGGAGCGTCGTTGTCCCAGGCGCTTCGACGAACGGACGTCGCGGGGCGATGGGGGGGCGAGGAATTTGCGGTCCTCCTGCCGCACACCGACGCGACCGGCGCCGAGACGGTCGCGGAGCGCCTGAGGGAGGCGGTCGCCGGGAGCGCGCGCACGATCCCCGGACCGGCAGGGAGCGTCGCCGCGCAAATCCCCATTACGGTATCCGTCGGAGTCGCGTGCCTCGAGCCGAACGAGTCTTGGGAAACGCTGCTCGGGCGCGCGGATCACGCCATGTATCGCGCGAAGCGGCTGGGTCGCAACCGTGTGGTGGTCGCGCACGGGCCGGAGCCCCGGCCGTGCGCGCTGAATGCCGGACGGAACTGCTGAGTCGCGTACGGATTGGGGAAGACACTGGCCGCCCACCGGACGAGTGGACCTTGGCCTCGATGCCCTTCTTCACCAGGCGATCGACGTCGGGCACCGCTCTCGGCTCACGCGTCGATCGCGTCCCTCCGACGGGCGGCGGCGATCCCTCGGCCCGCGCAGCGCGTCCGCGCGGGCCGAGGCGAGGGCGCTCAACGCCGCTTGTAGAGTCGCAGGTTCGCGAGGCCCACCCGCTCGAAGAGCTGCCCAGGGCGCGCGGTCATCTCGAGCAGCTCGAAGTCGCCCGCGCGCTCGTGCCAGATGTCGAGCCAATCGGCGTCGACCCGCTCCGCGACGATTAGGTTTCCGTCCACGATCGTCGCGGCGCCGATCGCACGGGTGAGCGGAGAGCGCTCCGCGTTTGGGGGTGGTCGTTGCGGTGTGATGGGCGCGACGCCGCTCACACGATCGCCCGACACGGGTGATTCAATCTCCAGGTCATTCAAGTCGAGAGCTAGGCGCATGTCGTTCCTCCGGCTGAGCCAGAGCCTCGAGCATCGCAATTCACGTGCCTTGGCCATCTCGCCCGTTCGAACGAACGACGGCCGCTCGCGCCCCACGCGGTATCGGCGAAGACCGGCGCGCTCATCAGGGCGCTTACGGACCCGAAAGCAGCCAATCATGTCTCTCGTGGTTCGTCTTCGCGAGAGATCGAGCGCGCACGAGGAGGCTGCCGGCGTCAACTCCATGACGGCACCGTCGCCGCACCGACGGTGACACCATCCGCTTCAGCGCGCGCTCGGGCGTGCCGTACAAACAGGGAATGGTCCTCCGATGGGAGCCTGCCGAGGAGCGCCCCAGCGCGCGGGAGCGCGCGGCTCCGCGCGGCCGCGCGCCCATGCACACAGGAGCGATCATCCACGCTGCCCTCCCCGTCTTCGTCGTGACCCTGGCCTGCGCTGCGCTCGCGTCATCGACGCTCGACGCTCGCGCCGTGCTCGAGGCGAGCGCTGCAGCCCTCACCGCGGCGGCAACCAGCTGGATCTACGCACGCCGCGTCGCTGCGCGGGTCGAACGCGTCGCGGCCGGCGTGGAGCGCAGCGCGGACGGTGGCGCCGCGACGCTGGAGCACGCGGGCGACGACGAGATCTCCTCGCTCGTCGAGCTCGAGCGGCTGACGGGGGCGGTCGAGCGGCGCCGCGTCGAAACCGAGCGGGAACTCGCGTCCCGCGCCGCCGCGGCGGCCGAAGAGCGAGCACGGCTCGAGCACCTCCTCTCGGCGCGCACAGCGGAGCTCGCGGAGCGCACGCTCGAGCTGCGGCACGTCCTCGAGCACGTGCCGGTCGGGATTCTCACGATCGACGCCGATGGGAGGATGGGTCCGGACTGGTCGCTCGCGGCCGAATGTCTGCTCGGCGTCCCGGACGCCGACGCGAGGCTCTCCGCCCACCTCTCCGCCGTCGATCCCACGTTCGCCCGTCGATTCGAGCTGGGCTGGGAGCAGGTATCGGCGGGCATCTTGCCGGTGGAGCTCGCGCTCGACCAGCTCCCGAAGCAGCTCCAAGTCGGCCACCACCACTTCCGCACGAGCTTCGTCCCGATTCAGGGCACGCGCGGTGAACCCCGATACTTGATCGTGATCGAGGAGACGACGGCCGCGCTCGAGCGCCGGGAGGAGGAGGAGGCGAACCTCGAACTCGCGACCTCGCTCGCCCGGTTCCTGAAGGACCGTGAGGCGTTCGCGGAGTTCCTTGCCGAAGGCGAGGAGCTCGCGACGTGCATCGTCGCGAGTACCAGCGCGGACCGGCACCTGCGCCACGCGCTCCACACGCTGAAGGGCAATGCGCTGATGATGGGCCTAGAGCCGATCGCGCACCATTGTCACTTGCTCGAGTCGCTCATGGCCGCCACGGGCGACGTCCCCGCGCTCGAGGCCCGCGAGCAGCTCCGCCGCCGTGTCCAACGATTGTCCGCAGTGTACCGAGCGACGGAGGGAGCGGCGGACGCTCGGGCAGACATTCGTCGGGCCGATCTCGACGCGCTCATCGACGCCGCACAGCGCGCGGCGCCGCACGCAGAGGTCCTTCGTCGGGCGCTCGATCTGCTCCACGAGCCCGTCTCGACCCGCTTCGACCGCCTCGTCGACCAGACGGCGAGGCTCGCCGCCCGACTCGGTCTTGCGCCGCCGACGTGCAGCGTGGTGGGTGGGTCGATTCGACTCGATCGACGCCGGTACGCGCGCTTCTGGTCGGCGTTGGGACACGTCGCGCGGAACGCGCTGACGCATGGCATCGAAGCGCCGGGGGCGCGCGTGCGTGATGGGAAGCCGCAGACTGGGTCGATCGTGTTCGCGGCGTTTGCCACCGAGTCCGAGCTGGTGATCGAGGTGCGCGATGACGGCCGCGGGATCGACTGGGACAGCGTCCGCGAGAGGGCGCTCGCGCTCGGGCTGCCAAGCGAGACGCGCCAGGAGCTCGTTGGCGCGCTCTTCGCAGACGGACTATCCACCGCGAGCTCGACGGATGATCTCGCGGGTCGAGGCGTCGGCCTCGGCGCAGTCCACTCCGCCGTGGCGGATCTCGACGGTACCATCACGGTGGACAGCACGCCTCACGTCGGCACGTGCTTCCGCTTCGCCTTCCCCCGCAGCGGTGCCGCCTGCTGCGAGGGACCGAAATCACGGTGGCGCCCGAACGTCGCCGTGAGCGCGCCCTGACATCGATGCCCCGGGGCCATGACCCGGCGCGCCAGCGCCTCGAAACATCACCGCACCTGGTCGCGGTTGTTCACACACTCGCGCCTGCTGATTGAGCCCTCGGATCGATGGCTCGCCGCCGAGGGCCGGGTACCGAATGGACCGGGCCGAGAACGCCTGTTAAGGCGTGCGCGCACCGCGCCGTAGCACTCATGGCAGGTAGCCAACCTCGCGATTTGGAGGGTCCACCATGAGTCCCATGTCCGTCGATCGTGCGTCGTCGCGCCGTCTCGTTCTCTCGCGCTTCACTCCTGTCCTCGCGCTTCCCCTCATGGGTTGCGTCGCGGTCAACATCGTCGTCTCGGACGACGGGGGCGAGACGACGACGACCGTGGGCGCCTATGTCACGGTCGGCGTCACCGTCGGGAGCGGCGGGAGCGGCACGGGATCAGGGGGTGCCGGGGGATCCGCGCCCGAGGAGACCTGCCCCGGCCTCGAAGTCCCGGTCGCGCTGGGTGCGACGGTGAGTCTTTCGGGCGATACCTCCGCGGCCGCCGACGACTGGAAGACCTTCTGTGCGGATTCGGACGCGAGCACCAGCGCGAAGGACCTCGTCTACCACCTTCGGCTGGACGCCCCTTGCAGCCTCTCCGTAGAGCTCGTCGGGCAAGCGGGGTTCGAGGCGGCGCTCTCGTTCCGCACCACGTGCGAGGCGGAGACGGGCGATTACGCCTGTCTCGACACCGCGACCCAAGGCACTTTGCTCGAGCGGCACGCGTCCGCCGGCGAGTACTACGTCGTCGTGGACGGCGCGCACAACACGTCCGGTGCCTTCACGCTCCAGGTGAAATGCATGGCGCCCGTGTGCGGGGATGGCATCGTGAACCCTGGGGAGCTCTGTGACGGCGGTCCGGGGATCCATCCCTTGGATGGCTGTGGTGACCCCGGGACGGCGTCCGAGTGCAAGCTCGAGGCGGGCCCCGTCGCGAACACCTGCGCGGAGATCTCGGGCTCGCGCGTGATCGGCACTGGACAGACGCTGTTCTTGCCCGACCAGCTGCCCCTTTACGACACCACGCGAGCGACGAACGAATACGAGAGCCCCACGTGCAGCTATGTCGGCGTGAGCGGGAGGGATCAGGTCATGTCGGTCCAACCCTCCGCGGACGGCGTCCTCTCGTTGACGATCGGTCAAGACTACGACGGCGTCGACTACTGCGCGCCCCCCTTCGACCAGCCCACGTGCTGGAACCACGTGATGTGGGTTCGCGAAAGCAATTGCGAAGGCGGCCAGGAGCTCGCGTGCGCTTGGGTGGATCCGGTGTTCGACAACGGAGTCAGCACGCTCTCCTTCCCCGTCGTGGCGGGGCGCCAATACTACGTCTTCGTCGAAGGCGACTTGGACGACCCGAGTCCAGGCCACAACGGCCCCTACCTGGTCCGCGCGCACCTCGACTGATCGAGGCGGGCGGCGCGACGGCCGCCCCGCGGAGAATCGCCCGTCGCGGTGCCCGAACCCGGAGGTCCTCGATGTTTGCCAAAGAAGCGCGGCGTGAGCGCCGCAAGCAGCACCGGTATTGTCTGCATCCCCCGATCGCGTTCAGCGTCGGCGACGGCCCGATCCTACAAGCCTACTGCCGCGACATCAGCCTCGGAGGCGCGTTCCTCGAGACCGACACACCCGCGCTCTTCGGCAGCTGCATCCGTCTCTACCTGTGGGTGGTCGGCGCGCGCGGGGCCGAGCGCCTCTCGATCGAGAGCGTCGTGCGTTGGACGAGCCGAGACGGATTCGGCGTCCAGTTCCTCGCCGTGGGCGCGCGCGAGACCCACGCGCTCGTCGAGCTCTTCCACAGAGGATCAGGGCTCGCCGAGGTCGAGGCTCACCCGCGGACCGCGGTCGAGTCGGGGCGGCGGCGCTCGTTCTTCCGGGCATCGCGCGCACGGGTCCAAGCGTATCGGCGCAAGCTCCGCGCGCTCGTCGAGCGCGACGCGCGCCGCCTCTCCGACGATCCGCCTCGTCGGAGGCTCGCCCCGATCCGGAGCGACAGGGCCGGGCGCGAGAGCGCGCATCCGCCCGCGCGCTCGCGCGGCGCGGCGAGGGGGGTGTCACCCTCCTCCTGGCCTCCGAGGTGAGGCGCCTCCGACCCCGGGAAGGCGTTCCAATCGAGCGTAGCGAAAGGACAGTATGCGCGACCGGGAGGCCCGGGCTGCGTATGTCTGCGTCGGATGCGGAGCCCCAGCTTCGTTCGGGCGTGTACTCTGCGGCGATGGGACGGGACGGATTTCTCGCGGCGGCGGGCTTTGCTTCGGTGTTGGTGTGCGCGTGCTCGACCTCGGGGTGTGACGACCCCGAGGGCGCGGGCGGCGCGGGTGGCGCTCCGCAGAGCTCGTCGAACGCATCGATGACATCGGCGTCGAGCATGTCCACGTCCTCTCACATGTCGACGAGCAGCCTATCGAGCGGCACCGGCATGACCATGCCGCCGCCGCCGAGCTGCGCGCCGGCGATGGGTGGCGGGAGCACCACGCTCCAAGCGCCCACGCTCCTCGTGAAGCTCGCCGACCGGTACCAAGAGGCCTGGCTCGCCTCCCCCGCGGTCGCGGATCTCGACGGGGACGGGAAAGCCGAGATCGTCGTCCCGCGCGAAGGCCTCGTGCTCGCGTGGAACTCGGACGGCGCCGTGGAGTGGAAGTTCGACACGGGCGAGGGGCGCATCTGGGCGAGCCCCGTCGTCGCCAACTTCATCGGCGACGAGAAGCTCGAGGTCGCGGTCGCGGCGCGCGACAAAGTCTTCCTCCTGGACGCGACCGGAAAGGTGCTGCCCGGCTTCCCCGTGACGTGGGAGGACGAGCTCCGCTCGCTCGCGGCCGCCGATCTCGACGGAGATGGCAACCTCGATCTCGTCGCTGCGCCAGGGCACTCCGGTCCGACGGACGTGATGAACGCGTGGCACGCGGACGGCTCGTCCGTGCCCGGGTTTCCGCCGAACGCGAAGGGTGTCAGCGGGTGCGCCGCAGACGGGAAGTGCTATCTCGCCGGCTGCTACGACCAGAACGTCGCGCTCGGCGACCTCGACGGCGACGGCAAGGCGGACGTCTTCGTGGGCCACGACGACGCCTACGCGAGCTTTCACAAGGGCACTGGCGTCGCGTTCGACGCCAACCCCATGTTCCCCGTGAAGAAGACGCCCGGGATCCGCTATCTGCACGATCTCGCGGAGGCGCAACAGGGCTACTCCGACACCGAGGAGACCTCCCTCCAAGCGCACTTCACGAACACGGCGCCCGCGGTCGCCGATCTCGACGGGGACGGAAAGCTCGAGGTCATCCTCCTCGGGAGTGTCCAGAACGCCTCGCAGACGGACCGCCTGAAGGGCGTCGGGCTCTGGGCGGTACACACCGATGGCAGCCGCCTCACAGGCTGGGAGACACCGTTCCACGCGCCCGATTACCTCGCAGGTCTCTGGGACTACGACGGGACGAACGTGGTCGGCGCGACCAACCAGGTCACCGTCGCCGACATCGACCCCGACAAGCCGGGGCCCGAGCTGGTCTTCGCGGGCTTCGACGGCGCCATCCACGCCGTCAGCGCGTCGAAGCAGGATCTCTGGAAGCACGTCTACACCACGGATCAGAACGTCCTCACCGGCGGCGTCGTCGTGGGCGATCTCACCGGGGATGGCTCCCCGGAGATCGTGTTCGCGTCGTATTCCGTCGACGACGGCAAGGGGCACCTCTTCGTGCTCGACGCGGGCGGCAACGAGCTCGCCGCGTTGCCCCTCCCGGCGCGAGGGGCCATGCCCGTCCCCACGCTCGCGGACGTCGACGGCAATGGCACGGTCGAGATCGTGGTCTCCCTCAAGGACGCCGAGGACAAGGTCGAGAGCGTCCGCGTCTACACGGTCCCGGGCTCGTCCACCAATTGTCTGCTCTGGCCGACTGGCCGCGCGAACAACATGCGAAACGCTTGGGTCACGAAGTAGGCACGTCCGCGAGCGCGCCCGTGCGCGCGACGCGTTCGACCCGCGCGCGCACGTGCTTGTGCCAAGGCGTCCCCACGAAGGGATCGCGATCTTCGACCGCGGTGAGCTCGTTCGGGGCTACCCCGCCGAGCGCGTCGTCGCCCGCTCGGTCGAGTCCCATGCCGTTCGGCAGAGAGACGTGACCGCTCTGCATGGTGTCCGATATCTCCGCGGGGACCACGGCCGCGCCGCGCTTCGTCGTCACGCGCACCGCGTCCCCGTCGGAGACGCCGAGGGCCGCAGCGTCGGCGGGGCTGATCCGGAGCGCACCGACCGCGTCCTTCTTTCGCCACGTCGGGTCGCGGATGATCGTGTTCGCCGTGAACGACCGCCGCTCTCCCGCCGAGAGGACGAAATCCAAGCCGTCCGCACTCTCCCGAGGAGGCGGTCCCTCCTTCAAACACCGGCGGAGCTCGTCCAGCAGATCGGGCAACGTGCACTGGATCTTTCGACCGCTCCTGCCGATCGTCCGGAGGACGTCCGCCCATTCGTCCACGGCGAAGACCACACCCGACGGCGAGGAGACGATCGCGTCGAAGAGCGCGACCGCCGCGTCGAGCGGGCTGCCGTCGAAGCCGGCGCGCGCGAGCGGCGCGGGGCTCTCGAAGGCCTTCTTCAGGACGAGGCCAAAGAGCACGGCGCCCTCGCGGAGCTCGTCGCGGAGGGCCATCGTGCGGTAGAGGACGACCGCCGCCTGACCCGCGAGGTGCGGATCCCCGAGGAGCCTCGGGGCGATCGCCTCCGCGTACGCGGCGCGCCCCTTCGCCGCAGCCTCCCGGAGCGGCGCGAGCATCTCCTCGGTGACCGCGCCGAGCGCCTCGACGAGGCGCGCGTGGATCTCCGCCTCGGGGAGCGCGCCCTCGGGCGGCGTGAGCAAGCGGGGGCGGAGGTGGAACGCGTTCTTCGGGAACTCGAAGTTGAAGAACGTGGCCTCCGCCTTCTCGAACTGGGTGGCTGCCGGGAGCACATAATGCGCTAGCTTCGCCGTCTCCGTCATCGCGACGTCGATGACCACCAGCGTATCCAAAGCGCGGAGCGCCTCCCGAAAGCGCTTCGAGTCCGCGAGTGAGTGGGCCGGATTGGCGGCTTCCACGAGCATCGCCCGCGTTCGCTTCGGGTGGTCCGTGAGGATCTCGTCGGCGATGACGTTGCACGGCACGAGCCCCGCGACGACCCGCGACCCGGTGACCGGCGAGCTCCGCGCGGACGCTCCGCCGGTGAGCGGCACGAGCGTCGACGGAACGTAGTGCGTGCCGGGCCGACCGACGCTGCCCGTCGACACGATGAGGAGACGGTGGAGGTAACTGACGAGCGTCGACTCTCGGTTCATCTGGACGCCGAGGTCCTCGAAGCTCGCGAACGCGCGCGCCCCCCCGATCGCGCGCGCCGCTCGGCGGACGAGATCCAGCTCGACGCCGGCGTGCGCGGCGCACGCGGCCGGGTCCACGGCGCGCAGCACCTCGAGCACCGGGTCGACGTCCGCCGCGTGCTCCGCGAGGAACTTCTCGTCGAGGAGCGACTCGGCGACCAAGATGTGGAGAATGGCCGCGAGCAGCCACGCGTCCCCCCAGGCCGGACCTGCAAGTGGATGTCGGCGAGCTCGGCCGTCTCCGTGCGGCGGGGATCCACGACGATGAGGGTGCGCGCGGGGTCCGCGGCGATCTCCTTGAGGGTCACGCGCGCACGAGCGATCGAGTGCGAGTGCCAGGGGTTCTTGCCGAGGAACAGGGCCACGTCGCAGTGCTCGAAGTCCGCTCGCGTCGCGGACCCCATCATCCGATCGCTCACCCAGAACTCGCCCGTCTTCTCCTGCGCGAGCGCGCTCGATCGCCAGCGGGAGCCGAGCGCGCGGCGTGTCGCGGTCGAGTACGCGCCGGGCAAGTGGTTCCCCTGCCCGCCACCGCCATAGTAGAAAATCGACTCTCCCCCGTGGGTGTCCCGCACGACCGCGAGGCGCGCCGCGACCTCTCGGATCGCGGTGTCCCAATCGATCGGCTCGAACGTCCCGTCGGCGCGACGCCGGAGCGGTGTGGTGATCCGATCCGGCCCGTGTTGGTAGAGATCGAGACGGTGCGCCTTCTCGCAGGCGTACCCCTTCGAGATGGGGTGCCGCCGGTCACCCCGGAGCTTCACGAGGTGGCGGTCGCCCTCCCCCCCGAGCTGAACCTCGAGGCCGCAGTTGCACTCGCACAGGATACACGCGGTGGGCTTCCATTCCGGTTCGCTCATGGGCAAATCCTCCGAGCGGTCCGCGCTCCGGGCAACGGGCATTCTTGCAGGCCACCACCGCGAGCGTGCGCTCGCGAAACCAGACGCCCTGGGGGGTGCGGCGACGAGTGACCCGACCCTCCCGCGCGCGAGGACAGGATCACACGCATCGGGTCAGCGCCTTTGATACCAATGGGAGGTGACGACCAGCTCGGGATCTTCACTCTCACGTCGCCAGCCGATCTGGAAGGTATCCCCTTCCCACACGATCATGCCGTCGTACGAAGCTCCGAGGTCGAATGTCTGGAACACGTGCGACTCGCCGGGCCGGAGTGGGTAGCGCCCTCCTCCACGACCCCGTCCCATGTCGCACCATTCGCGCAGCCTAGCGAAGATCGCGGAGACCTCGAAGACGCGCCGGCGTCTCGCTACCGCGCGCGGCACCAGAGCCCCAATTCCGCGGAGGACCGCGGCTTTGCGGAGCGCCTTCCGACGAGGCCTGGCGGAATCGATCACATCACGACGCCGCCCTCCTCCCCGAGGCTCTCCCGCACGCGCCGGAGGCGCTCGAGCTCCACCGCGCAGGCTCGGATCTTGTGGCTCAGGTAGACCCACGTCCCGACGAAGGTCGCGACCGCGAACGCCAGCCGCGCGACGAGGAACGCCATCCCGAGATCGGGCCGGCCGTTTCCCCCCGCGAGGAAGAACGGCACCCATATCGAGAACCCGACGGCGAGCACCCCGAGCAGGACTCGGCCCGCGCGATGAATCCGAAGGGCGCCGCGCTTGCGCCGCCACTCGACCTCCACGTAGGCAGCGGCGCTCTTGCTCGGCGCAGACCACGTCCCTCGGCGCACGTGCAGGCCGTACCCGAGAGACAGCAGGAACGCCGGCATCACGAGGGACGCGAACGGCCACACCGCGGGGACCTTCACCGAGAGCAAGCCGAACGCGACGAACCCGAACACGTGCGCGACGACGTCCACCGCGGCCTTCGCGGACCACGAGAGCGCGCTCTTGCGCGCTCTCACCACGATCTGCTCCACGTCCGTCGGCGGCGTTGGCGCGCTTCGAAAGTCCTTCGCCCACTCACCCCATTCGTCGTCCGTGCTCATGTCGTTCCTCCGAGGAGCGCCTTCAATTGGTCCCGCGCGCGGCTCAGTCGCACCGCCACCGCGTTGGTCTGGATGCCGAGGACGTCGGCGATTTCGTCGTGCGACAGACCCTCGAGCGCGAGCGTCACGCACGCGCGCGCCCCAGGTGTGAGCCGCTGAATCGCGCTCCACAGCGCGTCCCGCCGGCGCTCCCCGTCGAGCCTCTCCTCGGGGCTCGGCGCGTCGGAGGGGACGTCCGGCTCGGCCTCTCTGTCCGCACCCGCGCGATCCGGGCGACGGCCGCGCGACGCGAACGTCAGCCCGCGGTTGTGAGCGACGCGAAACACGAACGTGCGCTCGGCACACTCCCCTCGAAACGAGGGAAGCGCACGGAACAGCGCCAGCGCGATCTCCTGAAAGAGATCCTCCGCCTCGTCCGTCCTCGGGGCGTACGCGCGCGCGACGCGGCGCAGTCCGCCCGCGTACTGCTCCAAGAGGACGGCGAACCGCGCGCTCTCCACCATCGTCAGCTCGTCGATCCGCGAGGACATGTACCGGTAGTCCCCGGCGCGGCGAAAACCTTACACGAGGCGACGCGGGCCCGCGATTCGCGCCGAGGCGCACCGCCGATCTGCGTGCGGGCAAACACGCCTGCGGAGGACGGGCCCATGAGCGGTCCACGCGGGGCCCGGGCGAGGCAACGATCCGGGGCGCGCGGTGGTCAGCGGAAGCGCATGTCCCAATGGTCTACGTGGAGGACACCGAACCCGAGCGTCAGCATCCCGACGAACCCCGACTCGCCTTCCTTCCCGTTCGCCCCATCGATCCCAATCCCGCCTCCGAGCGCGCCGCCGAAGTCGAAGAACGTGACGGTGTGCCCGCTGTCGCCGAGCCGGTATCGGCCGCCGCCCGTCGCGAGCACGAGCGCGCTCATCGTCCCATCGTCGCGCCCGGCGTCGATGCCGCCCGCCGCGCCCGCGCGGAACCCGAGCGGCGACGAGGAGTCCGTCGGCTGGCGGAAGCCCTCGATGCCGATGAGCGTGGCGACGTGGAGCGCCTGCCCAGCGGCGTCGTACCCGACCGCGACTTCGCCCGTCATGTGGAAGCCGTTGTAGCTGGAGCCGTCGTCGCCGAGGCCGATCCCACCCGCGACGTCGGCGTCGACGGCGATGGGGCCCGCCGTGTTTGCAAACCCCGCGACGCCGCCACGGACACCGTAGGAGCAACCTTCCCCAGCCAGCACGATCCCCGCGATGAGCAATCCTTTCCGCATCATGTTCATGCGCGCCCCACTCGCAACGCGCATTCCACTCGACACCGTCGACTCCCCAACAGGCGCGCGCTCCTCCGCTCTTCTCGCGTGATGGCGTGCCTTGACCGGTGCTGCGCGGCTCGGATACACGCACCCGATGACTGGTCTTGCGAGGTCGATCCGCGCCGTGGTGACGTTCGTCGCGCTGCTCGACGCGGGCTGCGCCTCGACCCCCCACGACACCGCCGCGGCCGCCTCGACGCCTGAAACGGCGCAGGTCGACGCTCCGCCGGTGGCGTCCGCAGACACGTCGGCGCCCGCGCCCACCCCATCACCGAACGAAGCGCGCCATGTCTGGTACTGCGTACGGTACGGCGGCACGAAGTCGGACGGCTCGAAGTGGACGAACTCGGTCTGCTACGCGGACGAGGCGCACTGCGCGCGAACGCTCGCCGTCCAAAAGGCGAACCCCGGGTACTCGATGGTCGACGAGCAATGCACCACCCTCCCGGAGGCGTTCTGCTACGACCTCACGCGCATGGGGAAGCCCGAGCTCGTGTGCACCGCGACGAACGAGAACTGCGAGTTCGAGCGCCAACGAGACACCTCGAACGGCTTCGTCAAGGACGCGACCTCCTGCGAGAAGCGCGGCGCGCCCTGAATCATCGGAGGAGCATGAGAGCCCGGGCGCTCGAACAGTCTGTCTCGCGCGCGTGGGGCGCGCAGAGACCGCTCCGCGCGTGGGGTCGTCGTACCCGCGCTCGCGTCGTGATACCGTGCGTCGATGACGAGGCCCACCCGCACGCGACGCGCAGTGTCTTCCCCGGACGTTGCCGGCCCGCTGCCGACTGCGCTGCCGCGAGGGCCCGCGTTCGCGTTTCGCGGTGCCGCGGTCGTCGCGATGAGCACCGCGAGCCTCGTGGGTTGCGGCGGCGGACCTGTCCCGCCGCAGGTGCCTCAACCTCCTCAGGTCCAGCCGCCGCAAGTGGCGCCTCAACCTCCCCAAGTCGTGCCGCCTCAGGTGGCTCCGCCGCCCCAGGTCCCACCGCAGGTGCCTCCACAACCACCGCAGGTCGTCCCGCCGCAGGTGCCACCGCAACCGCCCCAGGTGGCCCCACCACCCCAGAAGCCGCTCCCGCCACAGGTGCCCCCGGACGACGAGCGCGGCCCCTATTGAGCGGAGATGAGCTCGTCGCGCTTCCGCACGCGTCGCCTCGCCGCGAAGAGCTGCGCCGAGCTCACGCTGTCCGACGAGTTTCGGAAGTGGATTGTCGACAACGCACTCGACGGCGTCGCCCCGCCGTCGCTCGTCTCGACGCTCGTCCAGGGTGGCGTCCCGATCGACCTCGCGCACCGCGAGGTCAGCGCGATCGTGGGTTCACCAGCGCTCGGCGCCGCGCGCGAGAAGGCCGCCGCGGTCCGCCGCTTGGAGTTGCTCTGCCGCCTCCGACGCACGCACCAGGCGGGATCCGAGGACATCGATCGGCGGCCGAGCATCGACGCCGAGAGCTTCTACCGCGACTACTTCGCCGCGGGTCGGCCGCTGATCCTCACGGAGTTCACCCGTCATTGGCCCGCGCTGGGGCGCTGGTCGCTCGACGATCTGCGCGCGCGCTTCGGCGAGGCCGAGGTCGAGGTGATGGCCGACCGCGAGGCCGATCCCGAACGCGACCGCAACTTCGAAGCCCACCGACGGAATGTCCGATTCGGCGAGTATCTCGACCGCATCGCGGGGGGCGCGTCGAACGACACCTACCTCGTAGCCCACAATGCGGGCCTACAGAACCCCGCGCTGCGGCCCCTGCTCGATGACGTGCGGCCGCCCGCGGACATGTTCGACCTGGCGAGGCTGCCCGTGGCCACGTCGCTCTGGGTCGGCCCCGCGGGGACGCACACGCCGCTGCACCACGACACCACCAATCTACTCTTCTGTCAGATGTGGGGTCGAAAGCGCTTCTGGTTGATCTCGCCCTTCGAGACGGCCCTGCTCCACGGCGCGAGGGACTTCTATGCAGCCGCGACGGCCGAAGACATCGAGTCCGGCCGCCACCCCGAGCTCGCGGGCGTGCGCGTGTCGCGCCTCGAGCTCGGGCCGGGCGACGCGCTGTTCCTCCCCGCTGGAACGTGGCACGAGGTGCTCGCGCTCGAGCCGAGCATCAGCATCTCGCTCCTCGCGTTCCACCGCCCGAACGATCTCAGCTGGTACGCGCCCGGGGCCATCCGGCCCTGAGGCGGGTCCGCCCTCTCGCGGCCGCTGCGCTCCAGCCGTAGATGCCCCAAAGCCATGCATCCTCCGGTGCCTCCGCGGCGCGACCCGCCGAGGCGCGTGGTACGCTCGCGCGCCGAGCGAATTCCATGAGCGCGCCGAAGGCGCTCGATTTCGCCGCGGCTCCTGCCGCGGAATTTCCCGTCTGAGCGCGCCGCCTGGTCATGTCCTCCTCCACCCCATCCATCGAGCTCCAGTGCGTGAAATGCGGCGCTGCGCTCCCCATCGACGGCTCGACACAAACGCCGACCTGTCGATATTGCAACGCGCAGACGCTCGTCCCCGAGCACCTCTGGCGACGCTTTCGCCCGGTTCCAGTGCCAGCGCCGGCGCAGGTCGTCGTCGTCGCGCCGTGGGCCGCGCCGCCGCGCACGGGCGCTTGGATCGGGCTCGCGGTCGGGGCCGTCGCCGCGATTGGCGCCGTCGTCGCCGTCCTCTTCGTGGTCGCCGGGACCGCGAAGGCCCCGCGGCCAGGCACGCAGAGCACGGGCAAGGTCGTGAAGGTGGAGCCCGCCCCTCCGCCGAGTCCGGTCGCCGCGCTCGGAGATCGATGCGAGGGGAGAAAGGCGGCGTGCTCGACCGACAAGACCAGAGAGCTCACGTGCGG
Organism: Polyangiaceae bacterium; assembly: GCA_046351395.1. Lineage (GTDB taxonomy): Bacteria > Myxococcota_A > Polyangia > Polyangiales > Polyangiaceae > CAYYKK01. The sequence continues at coordinate 55,590 of JAXLYP010000002.1, read as the reverse complement.
CAAGGACGAGCGCATGGAGGTGGCGATGACCTGCAAAGGGCCGAACGGCTGCCGCGTCGACGCGGGCGGGGACAGCATCTCCTGTGACACGACGCTCGCCGACGCGGACGACCCGTGCAGCGGAGATGACAGCGCGTGCTCGACCGATCACCACCGACAGCTCCGGTGCCAGGCGGGCAAATTCGCCATCACGTCCACGTGCAAGGGCCCCGATGGTTGCACGCTCACGCCGAAGTCGGGGGGCTACACCCTCTCGTGCGACGACCACGTGGCCGACGTCGGAGATCCGTGCTTCGACGCGAAGCGCGTGGCCTGCTCCTCGGACAAGAAGTCGTTCCTCACGTGCACCGCCCAGCGCTTCGCCGTCGATCGCGCATGCCCGAAGGGGTGCGACGTCAAGAAGGTCGCCGGCACGGATCAGGCCGAGCTGGCCTGCAAATAGAGAGGTTGATGATTCGCTCTCGAGGCTAGGACCGAGCGGCCTTCGGCGGCTCCTGCCCCATCTTGTGCCGCGCGGACCACGATCGTCGGCGTCCGCGTCCGCCTCTGCCTCAGAGCCGCGCCGCCTGACCTCGCGCGTCGAGCGCCGCGCGCACACCTGCGAGCTCACTTGCGATCTGGGAGGCCAACAGCCGCCCCGCCGTCGGCGGGGCGAGCCACGCGCTCGCCTCCGCGACGGTCGCGAACACCTTGTGCGGGAAGGGCTGCCTCGTCACCATGTTGAGCGTCGTCGTCAGCGCCCGCACCGTCGCGGCCTTGAAGCCCGTGCCCTCGAAGACGAGCGCCGATGCGATCACCGACGGCGCGACTCGGTGGAAGAGCTCCGCCAGGGCATTCCGCACCGGAGCGTCCGGCATGTCCGCGCCGCTCTCGACGACCGTGAGCATCACGATTCGGTCCGGGCTCCGCGCGATGAGCCGGGTGAGGATCCGATTGAGCTCGGTGATCGCCTCCGCGGTCGTCCGCATGCGCCAGACACAGAGCAGGAGCCCTTCCGACGTTCCGATGGCGTGGTCGTGGTCGATCGCCTCAACCTTCATTAGCTCACGCCTACCACGACCCGGCTACTTCAGTGGAGGTCGTCGTACGCATCGAGTGCACTTTTGCGGAGTCGGCTCGAGAAGGAGTTCGAGATCCAGCCCGCCTGAACGAGCTCGTTCAGTGACCCCTCGACGCACGCCTTGTAGACCGGCCGCGCGTCGGTCGTCGTGTACGAGCAACCCAGCTCGGGGACGACGAGGCTCTCGCCGTGCCGAACGTCGTCGAGGCGCGTCCGGTTGCCGCCCGGCCACAGGATCTCGAGGCGGCCGCGCTTCTTCTTCCCGAGGCCGAAGCCCTGGGTCAGGCTGTCCTGCGAGAGGTGCGACGACCCGCCGAGCACGGGCGCCATCACGGACTTCCCGCCCTCCGGGGTGAACGTCAGCATCGCGCCGATCGCGTCCCGGTTCACGGTGCCGCGCGTCGTCACGCCGGCCGCGCCCGCGAGGCGAACCGACGCCCAGCGGTTCTTGTTGTTCGCGGTGTTCATCTCGACGCGGACCGTCCCGTCCGGGAAGACGCGCTCCGGGTTCCACTTCCAGAGCTGCTCGAGCTTGTTCGCGGGATCCGGGAAGCGCTGCGCCTCGAACACGGGCGCGTAGTACGCGCTCTGATCGAAGATCGAGAAGAAGAAGACCTCGTTGTCGTCCGCGCCGTAGCTGTGGAGCGGGTTGTCGTTCGGGAGGTCGATGTCCGACACCGTGATGATGTCGGTGAAGCCGTCGTGGTTGAGGTCGGCCGCGGCGACGCCCGAGTCGTTGCGTCGGGAGTGGTTGGACGGGAACGCGCTTCGATCGAAGCCGAAATGGGCGTCACCGTCGTTCAAGAGCATCGTCCCCGGGTTCGACCGGTCGATCATGAACCAGAGGTCCATCCCGCCGTGGAACGAGAGGTCCGTGTCTCCGTCGTTGTCGAAGTCGCGCGCCACCGTACCCCAGCCGAACGGCATGCGCTGGAGATCGCCCACGCCGGGGTAGGTGAACGTTCCGCCCGGCCCGCCGAGGTACCAGCGCGACGTCTCGTCGCCGAGGATGACCGGCGCGCCACCGAACAGCTTGCCCCAGTCGCCGAACGACGGGGAGAAGAAGTCGAGGTAGCCGTCGGAGTTGAAGTCACCGAAGCTGAGGCCCATCCACGCCGACGGGTGGTTCGTCCCCGCTTCGACCGTCTTGTTCGTAAAGTTCCCGGTGCCGTCGTTGTTGAAGATCTGGAGGAACCCGCGGCTCACGCCGCCCAGGTTCGCGTTCGGCAGGCCGCACTGGTCGTCCGCCGTCAGAATGTCCACGTCGCCATCCGCGTCGTAGTCGACCAAGCTGATCGACCAGGTGATGGTCGGCGCGCCGGCCGCCCACGGAGGCAGGCCGCCGAGGTTGCGGATGCCGCTCGTGGTCGAGACGTCGGCGAAGTGTCCGCCCCCCTGGTTCACGTAGAGCTCATTCGGCTGGATGCCGGCGCCGAACGGATCGGTGAAGCACGCGTGGAGATCGTTCTGGTGCCAGGCACGCGCGATCGCGAGGTCGAGGAGGCCGTCTCCGTTGATGTCGCCGAAGGCGCACGACGTACCACCGATGCCGTCGATCACAGCCCCGCTGGTCGCGCTGATGTCCGCGAACGTCCCGTTGCCGTTGTTGAGGTAGAAGTGGGAGCGGCCCATGTCCGCCACCACGAACATGTCGTCGTCACCGTCGTTGTCGATGTCGCCGTAGCAGACGCCGGAATTGTCTGTGTCGAGCGCGCGCACCCCCGCCTCGGCGGCGCGATCCACGAAGCGCACTTGTCCTGTCTGGGACAGTTGGTTCGTGAAGAGCGCATTGCCCCCGCCCGGTCCGTTGGACACGAACAAGTCTTCGTCCCCGTCCTTGTCATAGTCGAACACGGCGATGCCCGGCATGCCCCGCGGACGAAGCGGCGTGTCGAAGATGTCGAAGAACACCATCGGCGTCGTCAGCGATTGTTGCTGCTTCTGCTCCGCGATCGCGTTTCGCGGGGAGGGGGCGCGGTGGTAGCTCTCGAGGCCGGTCGTCGTGCAGGTCGTGTCGAGATCGACCATCGCGATCGAGCCATCCGCGGCGCCGGGGATGTGCGGGGCCACCCCGTCCGAAACGGGAAGACCGCTCGGTACGCGCGCGGGAACGAGGTGGTCGAGGTGCCGCGACGCGGGATCCGTCAGGCTGTCGAGGAAGGCCACCATGTCTTGCGTGTTCGGCACGTTGACCTGCGTGAGCGGATCCATGTGGCTGATGACCTCCTCTTCGTTGTGGAGGCGCATGTCCAGGAGGAAGAACTCCGACGAGTGGATCTCCTTCGCCATGTCGTACTTCCGCAGGGCGTCTTCGGGGTTCTTGTAGTGCTCGACGAAGCGACCGAGGTTCGTGAACTGGCCGTCGTGGCCCCAGGGACCCGTGAGCTCGACGTTCGTGAGCGGAGGAGTGCGGAACGCGTATCGGGCCTCGGGCTTGTCGCTGAGCGACCCGATGCCGAAGATGTTCGTCGCTCCGCCCCGACCGAAGTCGTCGTTCACGGTGTTCGTGTGGCCCATCGTCGGGCCGTGGCCTTTGCCCGAACCGAACTGCGCGAGCGCCGTGTCGTGGGCCAAGTCGTCGCTGAAGGACGGCCCCGAGTGGCAGTTCGCGCAGCCTTCGTTGAAGAAGTCACGCGCGCCGCGCAGCTCTCGGGTACTCAGCGCGCCGTCGTCGCCGCTCAAGAACCGCTCCCAGGGGCTGTTCCGCGCCGCGAACCCGCGAATCTCGAAGCCCGCGATCGCGTTGGCGGCGTGGGCGAAGGTCATGTTCGCGAACGGGGTGCCCGGGTACGCCGCCTCGAACATCGTCACGTACTCCGGGATCGCGCCGAGCCGCGCCATCAGGAGGGCCCAGATTTGAGCGTGATTGTACTCGGGGGCGAGCTCGTTCGTGTTCGGCGCGTTGGTGAGTCGCTGCCCGCGCATCTCGTCGCGCGAGAGCACCGGGAACATCGCCTGCGCCGACACGACGCCGAAGTCGAACGTCGCGACCATCTCCGGCGTGAGGAGGCTGTTGGCCGGCGTGATGAACCCGCCCGCGCCATTGGGCCGCACCCGCTGGTCCCAGAACATCGAGCCGAGCGTGTCGAGGTTGAAGAGCGCCTGCGCGTTGCGGGGAATGACGCCACCGCCGACGCGGTCGCGACCGAGACCGAGCCCCCCCTCGCCGAGCGCGAGCGAACGGTTGTCGTCCGAGCCCAGGGTCGGGTGGTGGCACGTCATGCACGAGATGTTCTTGTTGCCGCTCAGAATCTTGTCGAAGGCGAGCGCCTGTCCGAGGTTGTAGAGCGCGTCGCTGACAGCGGGCGCCGGAGGAATGGGCGTCACGCCGTGCGCGGCGGCGAGCGTGCGCACCTGCTGCTTCAGGCTGTTCCCGCCGATCGCCTCGACGGCCTGCTCATCGTCCTCCTCGCCGACCGCACACCCTCCGATGACCGCGATTCCCATCATCGCGGCCTGCGCACCCACCAACCAGTACTTCGGCTTCGACATTAGGCCCCTCCCGCTCGACGCGCAGACTCCCATGCTGCCCAGTCTGATGCAGGTCCCTCGGCTTTGGGATCACCCTTAAGGGTGGTAGGCGAATGTGCGGAGCTCCCTGCCTCACCGCGCGGCATCTACTGCCCGGAGCCGCTCGGCGGGGGCGGGATCGTGAACTGCGAGGGGGGTACCGAGTCCGGATCGCGCGCTTGATCTTCCGAATCGCTGCCCGCCAGCGCCTGAATCCAGACTGTCCGAACGACGTCCTCGAGGTTCTCCGAGCTGCACTTTCGGAGCAGCGAGCGGGTGATGCTCTTGATCGTGTTCTCGGTCGTGCCGATCTGGTCGGCGACCGTGCGCCTCGGGATGCCTCCGATGGCCGCAGCCAAGACATCGGTCTCGCGCGGCGACAGCTGGTAGCACTGCACGAGATCCTCGATGACGTGAGCGACGCGGGAATCCGGCACGCGCTCGAACGCGACGGCGCGCTGAAGGAACGCGCGCACGTTCCGGCGGTGCGCTGGCTTGGCGACGAATTCGGCGCGGAGCGCGTGGGAGCGGTTGATCACCTCGGAGCTCGTCGTCGCCGTCAGCATCAGGACGGGAACCCGGGGGTAGGCCGCGCGGCACGCCTTGAGGACGCCGAGCCCCGACCCATCGGGCAGGTCGTGCTCCAGGACGACGGCCATGAAGTTGGGGCGCCCTTCGAGGCTCCGCCGCGCGTCGGCGCCACTCTGCACCAACAGCGTCCTGCGCAACTTGGCGCACTCGCTGACCACAGCCTGGGCTGCGGTGGGCTCGGGTTCGACGACGAGAATGCGTCCGAGATGCTCCAACCGGCCGGAAAGCATAGCGAAGTTCGAGCGAAACGAGACGTTCTCGGCAGGCGCTCGACGCAGCAACGCTCAGCGACCCGACGCGCTTCGCGCTCCCGCCCGCCCTCTCTTCCACCGAGCGCGGACGGCTCGAAAAGCTCACGCAAAGGAACAACCACGCGTGGGGGACTGACCGCATCCATCCGGCGACGCGCTCGGCGGCTCCGATCGAGGGGGCGGAGCGCTGCTTCGACGCGTTCTCGCTCGAAGCCCACGGGTGCCGTCGCTACGTTTCGCGGCATGAACTTCAGCTTCCGCTTCATGCTTGGTCTCGCGCTTGCTCCCCTCGTCGCGTGCGCAACCGACGCGCTCGCGCAGCAGCCGCCTCCACAGGGAGCGCCGACCTCCCTCGCGCCTCCCCCGTCGGCGTACCCGCAGCGCCGGTTCGGGATGGGCACCGCGTTCGGCGCGGGGTTCGGCGCGTTCACCGTCGCCTCTCCGACGGGATCGACGATCTCGTCCGGGATCGCGCCTGCGCTGATGCTGCCGACGCTCGAGCTCCAAGGCTTCTTGCCGAACGACTTCTCCTTCGACGTCACCACCCCGCTGGTGAACGAAATCATCGCGTCCGCGGTGCTCGGCGGGTTTGTCTTCAACGCGGACGTGTTCCTCGACTTCAACCTCGGCGAGGGCAACGTGCAGTGCGTCCTCGGCCCCGGGGTCGGGTTCTCCGTCGCGGCGTACAAGAGCGCCACCGTCGGATCGTTCCGCGTACCGGCCGAAGTGGGCTTCGAGATCCTCACCAACAATCAAGCGTTCGGGTTCAAGGTGCTCGCGCGGCCGTGGATCGAGTTCGCTGGGGGCGACACCGTGTCCGCCATCGGGGGCGGTGCGGTGGCGCTGCTCGGGCTTTCGGGCTACGTGACGGACTGACCGATCTGCCATCGGAAGCGACGTGGAGCCCCGCCGACCGTTTGCTTGGATCGCGACCGCGCGCCTCGGAGCGCGCGGGGAGAGCCGCTCGGCACGTTCGAGCTCGGCCGCGCGGCGCGCCGCCCTCGGCGCGGGGTGCGCAGCGCTCCACGCGCTCGTGCTGACGAGCTGCGGCCCGCGCTCGGCCTCCGGGGACGCGTCGGCGTCGCCAACCTCCGTCACCGCACCGCGGCGCGCCGACTCGAGCGTCGGGGCGAGTGTGGTGGCGAGCGCGGCGCCGCCGCCGCGCCCTCACTTCCTCGAAGCGTTCGATGTTTCGAACTTCGCCAAAGGCAACCTCCACACGCACTCGCGCGCGAGCGACGGAGACAGCCCCGCGAGGCTCGTTTACGCGTGGTACCGCGAGCACGGGTACGACTTCGTCGTGCTGACGGACCACAATCAGCGCACCGATCCCGCGGTCGATCCCGAGCCGCCGGGCTCGCGGTTCGTGCGGATCCCGGGCGAAGAGATCACGATGGGCGTGAACGGCACGGCGGTCCACGTCAACGCGATTTGCACGAGCGAGGCGATCGGCCCCGCGCACGCGAACGAGCTCTACGCGTTCGGCTCCAACACGGAGGCGCTCGCCTGGGCGATCCGGCAGATCGACGCGCAGTCCGCGGTGGCGCTCGTGAACCACCCCAATTACATGTGGGCGCTCCGCGCGACCGACCTGTTCGAGCTGCCGCGCGCTTCGTTGCTCGAGGTCTGGAGCGGGCACCCCCACGTCCACGCCGACGGAGATCGAACGCGCCCCTCCGAGGAGGCGATCTGGTCGGAGACCTTGGACCACGGCGTCGCGTTCGCGCCGGTCTCGGTCGACGACACGCACAAGCTCCACGGGGGCAGAGCCGAGGCCGCACCGGGGCGCGGTTGGGTGCAGGTCTTCGCGACGGAGATCTCGAAGGACGCCATCTGTGCGGGCCTGCGTGAAGGGCGGCTCTACGCCTCCTCCGGCGTGACGCTCGACCGGCTGTCGCTCCGCGAGGACACGCTCACCCTGTGGGTGGACGGTGACGGCTCGACGGTCGAGTTCATCGGGCCGAAGGGCGTCCTCGCGACCGCGCACCCCAAGGCGAGCGAGCCCTGCGCGTACCAGCTCCACGGAGGAGAGAGCTACGTTCGCGCGCGCATCTCGCGGGGCGCCGCGCGCGCGTGGACGAACGCGTACCGCGCGAAGGACTGAGCCCGCGTCGACGACACGGCGGGTGCGGCGCGCTTGGGGCGCGTCCGGAAATAGCTGGCGCATTCGGCCGACGCTGCGTCCCCACCCATTTCCGGACGCGCCCTTACCTCCGAGGGAGGTGAGCCCGGCGGCGGAGGGGTGATACCCAACCTGGATGACCACCGCATCCCCTCGGGTCCCCAGTTCGGAGCGAAGCTTCGGTCGGCTCCTCGCGGAGTGGCGACGCGTACGCGGCGCGAGCCAGCTCGACCTCGCGACGCGCGCCGACGTCTCCCCGAGGCACGTGAGCTTCATCGAGACCGGCCGCTCGAAGCCCAGCCGGGAGATGGTGCTCCAGCTCGCGGGTGCGCTCGACGTCCCGCTCCGCGAGCGGAACGCGCTGCTGCTCGCTGCCGGGTTCGCGCCGCTCTACCGGGAGACCAAGCTCGAGGCGCCGGAGCTCGACGCCGCGCGGAGAGCGCTCCAGTTCATCCTCGATCACCAGGAGCCGTACCCCGCCGTCGTCCTCGACCGACACTGGAACATCCTCTCCATGAACGGCGCGGGGCAGCGGTTCGTCGGGCGCCTCACCGAGGGCCAGCCCGCGATCCCGGGCGCGCCGAACGTCGTTCGATCCGTCTTCCACCCGCACGGGCTTCGCCCTTGGATCAAGAACTGGGAGGAGGTCGCCGGCCACCTCGTCCAGCGTGTCCACCGAGAGGCCGTCGGCGGAGTGACGGACGACCGGACCCGGGGATTGCTCCGCGAGGTACTTTCGTACCCCGGCGTCCCCGAGCGCTTCCGGTCGCCCGACGTCGAAGCGGCGATCAGCCCCGTCCTCGCGCTGAACTTCCAGAGGGGCGATTTCGCGGCGCGATTCTTCTCCACCGTGACGACGCTCGGAACGCCCCAGGACGTCACGCTGCAGGAGCTTCGCGTCGAGTGCTTCTTTCCGGCGGACCGCGCGACCGAAGAGGTGGCGCGCGCGCTCCTCGGTCGCCCGGATTGAGCGTCAGGCCGCGGCGCGCGCCGCGCGCAGCTGCTCGAGGACGGCCGCGCGCACCGCCTGGTCGTAAGGCTGCGGCCCCATCCTCCCGACCTTCGTCCACGTCGGACGCGCGCTCACGGAGGCCCACCAGCGCGCGAGGTTCGGTCGCCTCTCCACCTCGGCCGGCTCCAGACGAACCAGATATTCGAGGTAAGGCATCCAGTGGATGTCCGCGAGCGAGAACGCCTCACCGGCGATGAACGGCGACGCCGCGAGGTGGCGATCCAGGAGGTCGAGCGGCTGTTGGATCCCCGCGCGCCCGGCTTCGATCGCGGCCTCGTTGCGCTCCCCTCCGAGGTAGTCGCGGAACAGCGACTCGACGAGGAGCGCGCCCGCGTGCGGCGAGAAGTAGAGATCCGACACGTTCATCCACTGCTCCGCGAGCGCGCGCTCGCGCGGGCTCGTCGGCGCGAGGCGGGGCCCGTCGAGCGCGTCGTCGAGGTAGCGGTTGATCGCTCGAGACTCGTAGACGAGGAATCCGTCGTGCTCGAGGACCGGCACCTTGCCCCAGGGGTGCCGCGCCAGGTGGGCCGGTTGCTTGTGCTCACCCAGGGGCAACATCACGAGGACGAGCTCGCCCTCTCCGTCTTTCTCGGCGAGCGTCAGGAGCACCTTGCGCGCGTTGACGCTCCAAGGGTGACCGTAGATCTTGATCGACATGGGACCTCCATCGCCAGCGCGACCAGCGGCGCCAGCGTGGAGCAGACAATGCGCTCCCCGTCCCCTCCGCCCAATTCTCTCGGAGGTAAGAATCCGCCCCTCGCCTCGACGTCAGGCGCCCCTGATCCCGCCGTACGCGGCGATCGGCCCCTTGCGCCAGAAGCACTCCGGCCGCGCGAAGCCGGCCGCGCGGAGCGCTTGGAGTTCATCGGCGATGGATACGTATCGCTCCTCGCGCGCCCAGTCCGCGAAGTGCTGCCTCGCCGCGGCCTCCTCGATCCCGTGCGCGCCCATCCACTCGGCCCACCGATCGAACGCGGAGGCTGAGAGCCGCGGCTCATCGGCGACCGACGCGTCGAGCACGAGGAACAGGCCGCCCGCGGGCAGCGCGTCGAGCGCCGCTCGGTACACGCGCGCCTTCTCGGCGAGATCCTGGATGTGGTGGAGCGAGAGGCTCGCGACGATGGCGTCCGCCGCGGGGAGCGGATCGAAGAAGCTCCCGAGCGCGAAGCTCACGCGCGCCTCGTCGGCCGATCGCGCTTGGAAGCGGACGCGCGCCTGGTCGAGCATCTTGGGATCCACGTCGAGGAGCGTCACCGACGCGCGCGGCATCGCCGCGACGATCGCCGCCGCCATGCGACCCGTCCCGCAGCCGAGATCGAGGATGCGCGCGTCGGGTGCGACGATCCTCCGGAGCACCGACATCCCCTCGGAGACCATCTCGTCGTAGTGTGGGACGAGCCGGCGGATCTCACGATCGTAGTCCTCGACCTTGAGCCCGAGGTGATCCTCGACGGAGTGTGGCTGTCCCATCAGAGGATCGCGTCCTCTCGCGCGACGAGGTACCGGTCGACGACGACGTCGAACCGCGGGTGGACGAGGGAGCCGATCTTCTTCATGCCGCACTTCTCCATCACGCGCGTGGACGCGCGGTTCTCGGGGATCGCGCACGCGTCGGCCTCGCGCTGATCGAGGACTTCGAACGCGTACCGGAGGACGGCGCGACTCCCCTCCGTCGCGATGCCCTTCCCCCACCACGACCGCTTGAGCCGGTAGCCGAGCTCGAGGACGTTTGCGTCCGCGATGCTCGGTCGCAAGTGGAACCAACCCACGAACGAGTCCGCGTCGTACGCGGCGAGGAAGCCATACGGCTTGTCGTCGAACGCGACGATGCGCGCCATGATCTCGCTTTCGTATTGCGCCTTCGTGGGGGACACGCCGCCGACGAAGCGCACGACCTCGGGGTCGGAGTCGAGGTCGACGAGATCGTCGATGTGCTCGCGACCGAGGCGGTCGAGGCGAAGGCGTTTCGTCGTGAGGGAGAACGGAACCTTCATGAGGGAGTCGGACTACCGCTCGGAGAGGCCCCGCGCAAGGGGAGCGTCCACGACGCGAGCGACTCAAGGCGACGCGCTCCGGGGGCGCGGCGCACGAACGATTGTCGCCTTCGAGATTGACGCGCGGACACTCGTACCCGCCTATCCTCCGGCAGCTGCGAAGGCCACGAGCTCGTCCGCAAAGAGCCGGACCGCGAGCCTCCGCGCGGCTGCACCAGGTGGCGCGAGGAGCGTGAAGGGACGCGTCCGGTGTGCGAGCTTCGGGAGAACCTCGACGAGCGCGCCGGAGGCGAGCTCCGCGTCGACGAGGAACCGGAAGCACTGGACGAGGCCCGCACCCGCGCGGGCGAGCGTGACGCAGGCCAGCGGGTCGGCCGCGCAGCGTACGGACGCGCGCGGGACGATCTCGAACGGCTCGCCCCCCTTCTCGCGGAAGACCCACGGGAGGACGCGCCCCGTGCTCGGTCGGACGAAGCCGAGGAGCGCGTGCCGCTCGAGATCGTCCACGGAGCGAGGCCTCCCTCGGCGCGCGAGGTAGTCGGGGCTCGCGAACACGCCGACCGGGGCGTCCTCGAGGCGGCGCGCGACCAGGGACGAATCCCCGAGCTCGCCCATGCGGATCGCGAGGTCGTAGCCCTCGTTGACGAAGTCGACGTTCCGGTTCTCCACGTGGAGCTCGACCTCGACGTCGGGGTAGCGCTGGGCGAACGCGGCGACGAACGGCCCTAGGCGGTGGTGCCCGTAGGTGGTCGGCGCGCTCACGCGGACGACTCCGCGAGGCCGCGCCTCCCGCTCGGTGATCGCGCGCTCCGCCGCCTCGAGGAGCGCGAGTCCCTCGCGGCACTGCTCGAAGTAGGCGCGCCCCTCGTCGGTGAGCTGCATGCTGCGCGTGGTGCGGCGGAAGAGCAGCGCGCCGAGCGCGGCCTCGTGCTTCCCGATCGCGCGGCTGATGGCCGCAGGCGTGAGGCCCAGCGCGCGCGCGGCGGAGGTGAAGCTGCCCGCCTCGACGACCGCGCAGAAGAGCTCCACCCACCGCGCCGCGACGAGCGGCGGCTTCTTCGGCGCAGTCGGCATTCGTGATTTCATTTCATGAATGATGTTCCCACGGGAGCCATTTTCGATCCACATCCGCTGGCTTACCTGTTCCTCATGAACACGACCTCCACCGTCTCCGCCCGCCGCACCGTCCTCATCGTCCTCACGAGCCACGACAAGAAGGGCTCCACGGGGCAGAAGACGGGCGCGTACTTCCCCGAGTTCGTCCACCCCCACCGCGTGTTCGTCGACGCGGGCCTCGACGTCGCGTTCGCATCGACTCGCGGCGGCAAGGCACCGCTCGACGGCGTCGACCGGGGCGACCCTCTCCAGGCGGCGTTCCTCGACGACCCGCGGCTCGTCCGCCAGATCGAGGAGACCCGCGCGCCACGCGACCTTCGCGCGTCCGACTACGCCGCGATCTTCTTCTCCGGGGGACACGGCACGATGTGGGACTTTCCGGATCAGCCGGAGCTCGCGCGCCTCGCCGCCGACATCTACGAAGCGGGCGGCGTGGTCGGCGCCGTCTGCCACGGTCCCGCGGGTCTACTGAACGTCACGCTGTCGAACGGGCAGCACCTCGTCGCGGGCAAGGAGGTCGCTGCGTTCACGAACGACGAGGAGCGCGCCGTGAAGCTCGAGGAGGTCGTCCCGTTCCTCCTCGCCGACGAGCTCGTGAAACGCGGCGCGAAGCACGTCCCTGCGGGGAACTGGAAGGCGAACGTCATCGTCTCCGAGCGGCTCGTCACCGGCCAGAACCCCGCGTCGGCGAAGGGCGTCGCCGAGAAGATGGTGGAGGTACTCGCCCCGGGCGCGAGCGCGGAGCGGCCATCGTCTCCCGCTCGACGATAGGAGGAGCTGGCGAGCCCGTCGCCTCTGATAGGCTCCCCGCCGGAGGTTACCGACCATGCGAGCTCTCGTCCCTTGCCCCTCGTGCGGGCGCCACGTGCGCGCCACGGACGACGTGTGTCCGTTCTGCGCGACCGAACAGCCCCAAGGACGAACCAACGGTTCGAGCGAGCTGCGCGTGGCGCGTGCGATGGCTGCGATCGCGCTCTCGGTGACGGTGGTCGCGTGCTCGGACACGGCCGCGACGAACGCCTCGGCGGACACCTCCGCTCGCCCGAAGCCGTCCTCCTCGGCGACGACGAAAGCGTCTTCCGGGGAGGCGCCGCCGACGCCGAGCGCGAGTGCGGCGCCCTCGTCCGTCGCGAGCGCCGCTCCGAGCGCGAGCGCGAGCGCGAGCTCCACTCCGCTGACGTCGGCGTCGGCGGCGAGCCCCACGCCGACACCGCCTGCCCCGACTGCACCCGGGATTCGGTACGGGTTGCCGCCCCTCTCTCCGAGCGAAGAGCTCGTCTGACTCCCCGCGATCGAACCGTGCGGAGCCCGCTCCACCTCTCCCACCACCGCGATCCGCGCATCGCGCCGTCACGCAGCGCGCACACCCCGCGCCGCCTCGCGCGTCTCGTCGCAGCTGCCGCCCTCACGGCAGCGATCGGCGAGGCCGCGGGGTGCTACGACACGGGCGACCCGTTCGTGAGCGTGGACGGCTCGGAGACGGTCCGGTTCATGGCGAATGGGGACGTGGAGCACCGCCTCGATCTCACCATCACCATGCCGGGAGGGTCCGCGCTTCGCCACTACGCGCTCGAGTCGGTCGACGTCGACGCGCAGGGAGCCTCGCTCACCGCGGATCCCGTCGAGTTTGATCCGAGCAGCTGGCCGGTCGCCGTCGAAGGGCAGGGCGCGGTTGAAACGCGCTCGATTCGGGCGGTGCTGCGCGAACACTTGCCGTTGGGCAGCACATCGCCCTCGAGCCTCAGCCCGCGGGTCGTGCTCGCGAGCGATGACGGGCCCATCGAAGCGCTCGGCTTCCCGCAGCAAGTCTACGAACAGGAGGATTGTCCAGGCCCCGATTTCGATGGGGTCGCGTCGACGATCGGGGGCGCAATCCAATGGCGCGCGGCGTCCCTGCCGGGCGTCGTGGACGACGTGCTGGACGTCGCCAGCGACGGGGACCACGTGTGGATGGCGAGCCTGTTCATCCTGAACCAGCCGGGGATCCGGCTCTTGCACGCGACAGAGAAGAACGGCGTCGGCGGGGTCGTCGAGCTCGCCGGGGACGATGTGCGGCTCGCGCCGGGCGGAGGGGGCTCCGTCCTCGTCGCGACCCAGCACCAGGGCGACGATGGGTGGACGATCGCCCTGCGCGACGCGGGCCTCGCGCGCCTCTGGGGCTTTCGGCTCGACGGCGTCGACACGTTCTCGCGCGTCTCGCTGGCAGCGTCCGGCGGCGTGGCGCTCGTCCACGCGACCCACGGCGCGCCGCTCTCCATCGACGGCGTGACGATCCCGGGGGGCGGGGGCTTCGATACGCTCCTCCGCTTCGACGAGGCGTCCGGGGCGCTCATCGACGCCACCGATTCCGACCCGGTGACCGACATCGCAGACGCGGGCGCGGGTGCGTTCGCGCTCGCGACGACCGACCGAGTGGTCGTGCTCGAGGCGGATCTGACACCGCGCTGGAGCGCGGAGGTGATCGGCCTCACGGACGTCGCGGTCACCGGAGATGGGCACGTGTGGGCCGTCACGAACGGAGAAGCTTGGCACTACGATCCTGCAGGAGCTCTCCTCGCGAGCTTCGCCCTTCCGTTTCCGCCGACGTCGATCGCGCCGCGATCGGGCGGACGGATCCGCGTCAGCGACGGCAGCACGATCGCCGACGTGCACCCCGACGGGACATTCGCGCTCGCGACGGTCGAGGCGGCCGGTCCGGAGTGGTGCACGGAGTCGGCCAAGGTCGCGATCACGAACACGGCGCTGGGGACCGCGTTCTTCGTCCAGCCCTACGTGCAGAACTCCCCCGCAGGCTGGCGTTCGCCCGCGTTCGCCGGAGTGATCGCGCCTTGATCGTGCGAGCGTCGATCCTCGCCGCAGCCATCTCCCTCGCGGGCGCGAGCACGGCGCGGGCGGATGAGCCCACGGCGCCGGCGCCCGCGGATCGACCGCCGCCCGGAGCGGTGAGCGGACCGCGCCCCATTCTGCCGGTGGAGGAGCCCTGGCTTCGGGACGCGGCGACCGAGGGACGCGCGCCCCTCTTCTCGGATCCCGTCGCGGTCGCGTCGCTGACCAATCTCGTGCTCGGCGGGGTCATGGTGGTCATCGGCGCCCCGCTCTGGGGCACAGCCACGACGAGTGAGCACGTGTGCGGCAAGCTCGCGGGCTGCTTCGACTCGAACGAGGTGGACGAGCCCTCGCGCGACGGGGGCGCGGCCCTCACGGGCCTGGGGCTCGGCTTCGCGGCGACAGGCGGGATCGCGCTCGGCATCCTCGCCGCGGATCCGAAGGGTGTTCGCGCGGAGCGCAACGTCCGCGGACTCGCGACGGCGGGGACGCTCCTCATGGGGCTCTCCTTCGGGAGCTTGCTCGGTGGGATCACCCTGGGCGCGATGCTCGACGACGCGGGTGTCTCCGATCCGTACACGAGCTCGTGGAGCCTCTTCATGACGAGCGGACTCGCGGCCACCCTCGGAGTGCCCTTCCTCGCCGCGGGCGCGCCTTTCGCATCCATCGAGGACAAAACGAAGCGCCGGCTTCACGGCCGGCCCGAGCTCCTGGATCCCGTCCCGCGGAGCGTGATCGTCGGGCCGCGCGGCGTCTCGGCGGTTTGGGCGTTCTGATCGTCGGGGCGCGCTATCCTCGTGCCGTGATTCGGTCAACGCGTGGTGCTCTCTTCGCTGGACTCGTCTCGCTCCTCTCGGCCGCCGCAGGGTCGATGGGCTGTAGCGACGAGACCGTCACGCCGCTCGGCGGCGCGGGGGGCGGCTCCAGTTCCTCGACCGGGGACGTGCTGAAGCCGCCGGATACGCCGCGCACCGAGACCGAGGAGACACTCGGAGCGAAGCGCAAGGCGTGTGGGTTCGACAAAGGCGCGTGGCCTGCTGAGACGCTCGGGAAGGAGCTCCCAGTCTATGACGATATCCCGATCGATCACGTGATCGTGATCGTCCAAGAGAACCGCTCGTTCGATCATTACTTCGGTCGCCTCGCGGCGAAGGGCTACTACTCCGCCGGCGATTTCACGCCGGGTGGAGACGGGTTCGCGCACCACGATCAGGTCGACGTTCCGCCCGCCAGCTGGTCGATGCTGGACGCCCAAGGGAAACCCGTTTTCCCGCATCCGGACGACGAGCACTGCTTCCAATCGAACCACGGCTGGAACGACCTGCACGACGCCTGGAACGAGGGCAAGAACGATCACTTCGTCACGAACAACGAGCCCGACGGCCAGCGCGTCATGTCGTACCAGGACGACAGCGTGCTCCCGTTCTATTACGCGCTCGCCGACAAGTTCGCGATCGGGGACCGCTACTTCGCGTCGGTCCTCTCGTCGACGTGGCCGAACCGGTTCTTCCTCATGGCGGGGACGTCCTTCGGGATCGGCGACAACTCGTTCGCGCTCCTCGACTTACCAGACAGTCCGGCTCCGCAGATCCTGCTGTCGCTCGAGGCGGCGGGCCGGACCTGGCGGGACTACACGGACGGGCCGCACCAAGTGCTGTTCTTCCCGAACTTCGGGTTCCGCTCCCAGTCGCTCGCCAATTACAAGGACGTGCGCTGCGACCTCATGACGGACATCGAGAACGACACGCTGCCGGACGTCGCGCTCGTGATGGGCGACCAAGTGAGCGGCTACTCCGACGAGACACCGACGTCCGTCCCCGGGATCGGGGCGCAGATGGTGGAGGCGATCGTCCGGAAGCTCTTCGCGTCGCCCGCGTGGAAGAGCACGGCGCTCTTCATCACGTACGACGAGAACGGCGGGCTCGCCGACCACGTGCCGCCGGAGCCCGCCTGCGAGCCGGACGACTACCCGGCCCACGGCGAGGCGGGCAAGACGTTCGAGGGGAAGTTCGATCACACGGGGTTCCGCGTGCCGTTCACCCTCGTCTCGCCGTACGCGCGCTCGCACTATGTCTCGCACACGGTCTTCGATCACACGTCGATCACGAGGTTCATCCAGGCGCGCTTCGGCCTTCCGGCGCTCACCGCGCGGGACGCGAACGCGACCCCGCCGTTCGACATGTTCGACTTCTCGTCCCCGCCGAGCCTCACGCCTCCGGACATCACGGCGACGACGACCGTGCCTGCCGATCAGCTCGCGCAGTGCAAGCAGACACTCGCGCCCATTGGCTGCTCGCCCTGACGGGATCAATTCCCGGGGCTGAACGAGAGCGGATAGGTGAACACGAGCGAGCCGTTCACCGGCGGGTCGAACTGGACGCCCTGAACCACGCGCAACGTGCAGTCCTGGAAATCGGGATCCGGCGCGCTCGCGTTCGCGAACGTGACGCGGCCGACCGCCCCGTTCGGATCGACCTCGACGCGGAGCGCGAGCTCTCCTTGGATGCGGGGGTTGCGCGCGAGCGCGGCCTCGTAGCAGGCCCGTAGCTCGCCGAACCGAGAGCGCATGTGGGTCCTCGCGTTCTTGCCTTCGTCCGGCTTCGCGCCCTGACACCCGGACTCGACGAGCTTCTCCACGTCCGTCCCGCCCTTCGGGCAGCCACACCGATCTCGACCCACGGGCACCAGGCCCATCGCGCAGCAGCTCACCACCTCCCCATCCTGGTTGCACCACGGACGCGCGGGGTCCACGCAGTGCGCGCGCACGTTCGCCTCGCACGGCAAGAGCACGAGAGGGGCCGCTGGTGACGCGCTCGACGCGAGGGGCATCGGCGTGGCTGCGGAGGCCGTGACCGGCAGGGCTGCGTCGAGGGGTCGGCTAGACGCAGCCGCCGGCGTGCTCGGCGACGCGCCGCTTCGAAAGACGAGGATCGACGCCCCCGCCGCGACACTCACGACCGCGAGTCCCGCGGCGATCGCGAAGCCGGGAAAGGCGCGGCGCGTCGCCGGCGCTACCACGGCCGACGCATGGGTCGGCGCCGGTTCCGGCGGCGGGGAGGACGCGGGATCGGTCGCGACCTCGAGCCCCGCGCTTCGAACGAACTCTGCGGTGCCGACGGCGGGCTCGAGCGCTCCGGGCGCCGCGCTCGGTTCTGCGGGTGCGCGCGGCATAGACGATGCGTGCGCCGAGTCACCGCGCGGATCCGCGGGGGCGTTCGCGAGCGCGACGCGCAGTGCGTCGGCGAGCGCGCGAGCGGTGGGGAACCGGCGAGCGCGCTCGATCGCGAACGCGCGCTCGAAGAACGCGTCGATCTCGGGCGGGAGCGCGCCGGCGCGCGTGGCGCGATCGAACTTGGCCTGCGTGATCATCATCATCGTGCGCGCCGGCGTCTCCCCGCCAAACGGCCGCTTGCCCGTGAGGAGCTCGTACGCGACGACCGCGAGCGCCCAGACGTCCGCGCTCTTGTCCGGAGTGGCGGCCTCGAGGAGCTGCTCCGGGCTCATGTAGTGCGGCGTGCCCACGATCGCCCCGGTCGACGTGGCGGTGTCGTTGCCGGCCGCGGCGCCTCCGCTCTCGTCCGTCTCGGGAGCGACGGCCTCGGCGCGCGCGATCCCGAAGTCGAGCACCTTCACCACGTCCTTCGGGAGGGTGAGGAACAAGTTCTGGGGCTTGATGTCGCGGTGCACGACGCCGAGCTCGTGCGCCCGCTCGAGGCCGTCGGCGACGTCCCCGACGATGCGGACGACCTCCGCCGGCGGGACGCGGCGCGCGCGCGCGAGCCGCTCCGCCACGCTCTCGCCGCGGAGGAGCTCCATGACGATGTACGGGACCTCCTCGTGGTCGCCCTTCAGGATGCCGTGGTCGAGCATCCGAACGACGTTCGGTGAGTCGAGCCTCGCCGCGAGCTGGGCCTCACGACGGAACCGCACGAGCGCCGCGCGGCTCGGCGATCCGACCCCATCGTCGGCGACGATGAACTTCACCGCGACCTCGATGTCGAGCGTCTCGTGATGCGCGACCCACACCGCCCCCATCCCGCCTCGGCCCAGCGGACGAACGAGCCTGAGGCGGTCGTTCACGCGCGTTCCCGGCTCGAGCTGCACGCGCGGAGCGTAGCCGAGACCGGGTCACGTCGATCGCATGACCTCGATCCGCGCCGCTCGGAGCGGCGCCTCCAGGCCCTTCAGGTGCGCGTCGTACTCGGTGAGAGACGCGCCCGGGGGGATCGCTCCGCGGTCGCGGAGTGCGTCCGCGAGGCGCTTCTCGACGACGACCTCCCCGCTCTTCGCCTCCGCCTGGAGGCGCGCGGCGACGTTCACGGTCTGCCCGAAGTAGTCGAGGATCCCGTTCGCGGTGACGGCATAGCAAGCGCCAGAGTAGACCCCGAGCTTGATGTCCGTCCGGCGGCGCTCGGGGGACCCCTCGCGGAACGCGCGGAACGCGAGCGCGATCTCGATCCCCGCCGTCGCCGCGTCGAGCTCGTCGGCGAAGACCGCCATGACGGCGTCCCCGATCGTCTTGACGATCGTTCCACGCCGCCGCGCGATGATCTCGCCGACCAGGTCGAAATGGTCGAGGACGAGCCGGAACGCCTTGCCGTCCCCCACGTCCGAGTAGAGCTGGGTCGAGCCCACCAGGTCGCTGAAGAGGATCGCGACGCGAGAGACCCGGAGCGAGAGCCCGGGCTTCAGTGTATCGCCCGCGAACTGATCTCGAAACGCAGCGAGGCTCGTGACGGCGCGCGCCGTCGCGGCCTTGCGCGCCCACTCGATGCGCTCGAGCTTCACGTGAACCTCGCGGCTCGCGCCGTTCTCGAGCGTGATCTCTCCGCCCGGACAGACCGAGACGCGGCGCGGGGTGAGCTCGCCGTCCGCTCCGATGGCGAGGGATGCTTGCGCAGGGCCGTCCGTCGAGACCTCCGCGGAGGCCGTGTGACCTCCGCGCGCGAACAGTCGATACGCGCCCACTGCAGGCGGCGCCTTGAGGGCGGCGCGCCCGTGCGCAGGGGCGATCTTCTGCGCGAGGACGTGCGGCGTGCGCGCTGGACCTCCGGAGCAGTACGGCCCGCGATCGACCTTCCGGATCCCCTCCGCGGGCGTGAACGTCGCCTCCACCGCGTCGTCGAGATCGACGGAGAACTCGAGCTCGCACACCTGACAGCTGCCGTGCGACTCGAGCGCGCTGAGCGACGGGAGGGAGCTCGAGGCGACGCGGCAGCTCGGACAGACGACGTCCCAAGTGAGCTCGAGGAGGCCCGCGCGCACCGCGCGGAGGAACGCGTCGAGCGTCTCCGTTCGATCGAGCCCCCACGCGTCCGCGAGCTCGAACGGGCGCATCTTCGCGACCTCCACGTCCTCGCCGAGCTCCACCAGCGACACGATCTTCGCGGCGGCCTCCCCTGGGGACCCTTCGCGCAGAAGCCTCGCGGCGCGATCGAGCGCGTCGCGCCGGAGAGAGGGGTGCGCGGGAAGCGCCGTCGGTCGGTCGCTCGCGAGCGCCCGGTCGATCCGCTCGAACTCGCGCGCGATGCGTCTCGCCGCCGTCGTCGCGCGGTAGCGGAGCACGGGGGCGAGGAAGAACAGGCGCGGCGTCATCGCGAGGCGGATGGTCACTTCCGTCCCCGCACCCGCTTGCCTCAGCGTGAACCGGACGTCCACCGCCTCCACCGGACCGCTTCGCATCCGCCGCTCGACGTGGAACGACTCGAGGTACGACCATTCGAACGGCCGCTCCTCGTACTGCACGTCGAACCCTCCGAGGTGGGTCTTGCCGAGGAAGCGCGCGGCCGAGTCGTCCGAAAGAGGTTCGAACGCGACAGGCGCGTTGCCCGTCGCGCGGTTCAGGCGCTCCGTGTCCGTGAGGAGCGGCCAGAGCCGGGCGGGATCGCACGTGAGGCTCGCGCGCGCTTCGACCTCGACGGGCTTCACGTGACCTCTACGGGTGAGAAGTGACGGCGGTTCTCCACGCCCGAGCGTTGCGCCTCAGACGCGTGCCCCGACATGCCCCCGCGGCATCCACGTGAACCGAAGACCGCGGGCGCGAAGCAGACATTCTGCGCGCGTGTCACACACCCGTGACGCTGACCGCCGAGGGCGATGGCGGGACGTGCACCCAAACCATGTGGCTCGAGACATCCACGTAAAAGCCGGTCGTCGCCGCGTCGAACGCAGCGGGGCTGTCGAGCTTCGCGGCGTCGACGGTCCCCACCTTCACCATCGTCGGCGGAGCGTCGGACGCGTAGCGCACACGCACGATGGTGTCGCGCGTCACGCGCGACATCGTCACGGCGAACGGCTGCGCGACGGTGCCGACGGCCTCGATGTCCGTGGTCGCGCCGTCGGTCTCGTAGAGGACGAACTGACTCTTGGCGGACGCGGGCAGCGCGAGGATCGTGAGCTTCCCTTTCGAGGCCGCGCTCCCGAGGCCGGTCGTGTCCTCCCCCACCTCGAGCGGGAGGATCGCGCCGCTCCGCAAGAAGAGCGGCATGCGCGACTGATCGAGGACCTTGTAGGCGGTGAGCGTCTTGCCCGCGGTCGCGTCGATGCGGACGCCGATGTCGTAGAAGTCGTAGTAGTCGAAGCCGGCCGGGAGCTCGACGTCGCGCTGACCGGTCCCGTCGAGGAGCGGCGCGACGAGGAGCGAGTCCCCGAGCCAGTAGCGATAGTCGCCCTTCCACTCCGCCTCCGCGCCGATGGGTCTCATGGGCGTGGGGCCTCCCGCGTAGGTCTGCTCGGCGAGGCTGTAGAAGTAGGGGACGAGCTCGTGGTGGAGCACCGCCCACCAGCGGTAGAGGTTCGTGATCTCGTCGTTCGTTTGGGGGATCGTCCAGGGGGTGAGGTTCGCGCGCCCGTGGAGCTGCATGAACGGCGAGAGCGCCCCGATCGCGGTCCACCGCGCGAACACGTTCACGTCGAACGGGATCTCGTGCATCAGATCGAGATCGTCCCGGTCGAGGTAGCCCCCGATGTCGGAGCCCACCACGGCGTACCCGGCGGCGGACGAGCGGAACATCTCGTCGAGCGCGTCCGCGAGGCCGACGTCGTCGCGCCGATTGTCGCCCATCCAGGTGACGGGCGCGTCCGCCTTCTTGGCGAAGAAGCGCCCCTCGAAGCCGTACGACGCGTCGTACGCGCGCACCATCGTGAGGAAGTCGTCGCCGCGGGCGGCGCGGCCGTACGCGTAGAAGTCGTGATAGTAGGCCTCCGAGTACTGCTGATGCGGGACCAACCCCTTCGCCGTGTCGACGGGGTCGGAGTCCACGTAGCTGTCGCCGAAGTCCAGCTTGAAGCCGTCGACACCTGCGACGTAGAGCGGGTCCTGGAGGCGATGCCACCACGCGCGAGCGTCCGGGTTGAAGAAGTCGAGCGATCCGCCCACGCCCTTCCACCACCCGAACTCGGCGCCCCTGTCGATGAAGTAGCCGCAGGCCAATGCCTCGTCGTGCCCCGCCGCAGGCCCGCTATAGACGTCCCCGCCCTGCTCGACGTCGAACGACGTGGAGTTCACGAACGCCGTGAGCCAGAGGACGACGCGCACGTCCTTCGCGTGCAGATCGCTCACCATCTTCGCGAAGTCGGGGTACCGCGAAGGGTTCGGGACGAGCGTGTTGTAGCTCGTCTCCCATGGGCTATCGAGGACGACCGCGCCGACGGGGATGTTGCGATCTTCGAAGCCCTTCACGAACGCATACGTGTCCGGCCCGTCCGAAATATCCTTGGATATCCAAGGTTCGAATGCCCACCGAGGCGTGTGCAGCGGAGGAGCGTCCGGGAACGCGGGGTCGGGGTCGGGGTGGAGGGTGCACGCCGGCTTGGATCCCCCGTCGCCGCCGGCCGCGCCCGTTCCGCCAGCACCGTCGTCGCAGGTCGCGCCGCCGATGGCGGCGAGGAGGGCGAGCGGCGCGAGGGTCCAACGTCGAAGCTTCATCGTCGCGCAGATGGTCGCACGCTCGCCGCGCGAAGTCGTCGTCGTCGGAGGCCGAGCACGAGGAGCGCACCGCCCCCACCGACGAGCCCGCCCTTCGTCTCCAGGCCGCCGCCCACGGACGAGCACTTGCAACCCCCGCTCGGCTTCTCGGTCGGGGTCGCCGATCCCTCGCTCTTCGCGGTCGCGGCGGTCGCCGGCTTCGAGCTCGCCTTGAGCGGGGGCATCGCGCACTCGGCGGCACGCGGCTTCTCCCCTTCGCCCGGCGGGGCGTCCCTCACAGCCTTCTGTATGGCCGCCTCCCAACCCTCGGGCAGGGGCTTTCCGTCACCCTTCTTGCGACAATAGATCTCGTTCCACCCGCTCGCGCCGTAGGTCTGGCAGCGGTGGCAATACCCGTAGTCCGCGAGCCAACGCCCGGGGACGCCTTGATCGGTGTGGCCGCCCTGCCGCTCGATGCACTCCTGCCCGTCGGCGGTCGCGTTGGCCATCGTGCACGACTCGACGTACCCCGCGGGCGGCGGCACGTCGGCGTGAGCCACGGACGGGAGGATCGTGGCGAGCCACGCCGCGGCGAACAGAACGGAGGTGCGCATGATGAGATGCTCGCACGGATCACGGGGCGAGGAGCACGAGGTTCCGGGCGCTCACCTCGGCGGGGAACAGCGCGCCGACCTCGACCACGCGTCCGCGCTCCGCGAGGTACCGCGCTCGATCGAACGCAACGAACACCTCGATGACGCGCCCGAACAGGTTCCGTGGGACGGAGAGGCGGCGCGCGCGCGCGTGCAGGGCGCGCGCCTCGTCGAGAGCACGCTCCACCTCGCGGGGGCTCGGCGCGGGGAGGGATCGGGCGCGAAACGCGCGCTGGACGAGGACGCCGAGCTCGGCGTGCGCGGCGCGCCGGTTCAACCCTTCGAGCACCGCGCCGAACCGGAGGCCGGGCACGTGCTCGGACAAGAGCAGGTGAAGCGCGACGCGGCGCGCGCGGGCCGCGAGGTTCTCCGCGCGCGTGGCTTCGACGCCCCGATCGCGAGGCGTGAGGTTGCTGAGCCCGAGGAGCTCCCGATCGAGGTCGATGGCCGTCTCGCCCTCGCGCTTCGCGAGCGCGCGGCGGGTCGCGCCCCGCTGCTTCTGGAGGCAGCAACCGACGAGCGCGACCCCGGCGCCCGCGCGCGCTGCCTCGATCACGATCGCGTCGCCGAGCTCTCCGCACGCGTGCAGACCGACAGCGAGATCGCCCGCCTCGAGGCCGAGCCCGTCGACGAGGACGTCGGACACTCGGAACGACACCTCGCCCGAAGCCTCGAGCGCCCGCGCGCGCTGGACGCGGGCCGCGCTCCGTTCGAGCCCCACCACCGCGCGGCCGACGCGCGCCGCGAGTTCGCGCGAGAGGTGGCCGTGCCCGGAGCCGACGTCCACGACGCGACCCGCGCCGTCCGCGAGCGGCCCGATGAGGCTCGCCATCGCGTCGACCTGGATCCGCTTCCGGTGGGGCTCTCGACGCCGCGCGGGACGCTCGACCGCGGCACTCGGCGCCGCGATCGACGAGACCGCCGTCGCTTCGCGCACGGCGTCGACGAGCGCGCGGAGGGTCGACGGGGCGCTCGCGGGCCAACTCGCGTCGACACCTGCGATCTCGATCCCATCGAGATCGGCGTCGGACAGCGCGAGCAGCCACTCGTCCCACCCGCGCGAGGCGAGCGCGTTCAGCGGTCCCCCGCGCTGAGGCCGCTCGTCGAGCAGATCGTGCGAGCTCGAGAGCAGCTCGGCGGTGCGCGCCCACCCCTCGTCGATCAAGGCGAAGGGCGCTTGTCGTCCTTGCACTTCTCGATGAGCTCGCGCTTGCCGCCGACGATCTTGTAGTTCGGCGTGCAGCCGTCTCGCGGCTGAAGCCGGAGCGGCACCGTGACTCGCACCACACCGCCCTCGGGCGCCGGGAACTCGAGCCGCCGAAACATCGACACGACGCACCCCACCGCCGATGAGTCTGGGAGCGACGCTCCTGCGTTTGCGATCGAGCTGGTGGCCCCACCCGCTTCGATCACGAAGCCGACCGTCACGGAGCCCTCGAGCAAGGGGTTCGTCGAGAATGCTTCGGCCATGCAGAAGCGGAAGTAGCCCGCGCCTCTGTCGACGACATCTTGAATCGTCTCGGCCTTGAGCCGACCGCTGACGGACGTGCCGCCTCGCCTGACGACGGCCTGAGGCTGCGCCGCCGCGGCGTCGAAGTCCGCCTTCGCCGCGTCGCTCGCAGCATCGTCGATGAGCGCCTCGGGCCGAAACGCGAGCGCGCGACGGAAGTCGCGCACCGCGGCGACGTGGTCACCGAGCTCGGAGCGAACCTCGGCGACGTGGAGGAAGAGCTCGCCGGTGAGATCCGGCGCGCACCAACCGAGCGAACGCGCCGGCTCCAGTCGCCCGTTCGGGCCGTAGGTCGGCTCGCGCGAGGGGAGCGCCGAGAGGAGGTCGGACGGAGCCCCGGTCACCTCCGTATCGCGCCCCCACGGCGCCGTCGGCGCGTCCGGATCCGGCGTGACCACCGGCTTCGCGACGCGGTCGCGACGAATGAACCCGCAGAGCTCGAGGGCCTTCACGAGCGACTCTTCGGACGTCTTCTTCCCGGACACGGCTGCGCGGCGATCCCTCGCGACCGGATCGAGCGCGCGCGCCGCCGCGTCGGACGGCCCCGCGCTCGAGACCCCCTCACCAATGACGACGCTGAAGGCGGGCGCCCGCCGGTTCCCCTTCATCCGCTCGACCTGGAGGAGCGCGTCGATCGTCGGGAGGAGCCCCGCGACCGTCGCGTCCGGATCGGCGTGGACGATGGCTTGATCGAGCGCCGGGTCGTCGCGATCTTTGTGCGAGCCGTTGCGCTCCCACTCGGTCTTCGCGCGCGACGCGAGCTCCGTCGCAGACAGTTCGGCCTCCGAGACGACCTCTCCGACGAGCGTGTATCGCCGCGGGCGCCCGGCGCGCCACTCGATCTTGGCGCGCTCACCTCTCGGGAAAACGTGAAACACCTTCTCCGGTGGGCCGGCAGCGGCGCTCGGATCGGGCGGCGCGGGGATGGCGAGCGGGAGCGCGCGCAGCGTGACGCGCGTCCCCTCCTTCTCGCCGAGCGTCACGGTCTCGGGGTCCACGAGGACGCAGCGACTGAACACCTCGACCTTCAGCGCCTTGCCCTTGTCGAGCCCGTCGAAGCGCACCCGCTCCGTCGTCGACACGTCCTCCGACCGACCGCCCACGCGGATCTTGCCGCACGGCGCGAGCGTGAGTCCCGCGCGGGCGGGCTCGATCTCCACGATGAGCGTCCCTGCGGGGATCTCCGCCGCGCCTGCCTTTGTCGACCGCTTCTTCCACAGGAAGAAGCCCGCCGCGGCGCCGCCCATGACGACGAAGAGCCCGATGACCGCGAAGACGATGGGCAGCGGCGATCGGCTTCGCGCGGTCGTCGCGACGGGCACGGCGTTCACGTACGGCGTGGGCGGCGGTGCGTGCTGCGCGGGAGGAGGGTATGGAGCGCGCGCGATCGTCGCGGGCATCCCGGCGGGCGGCGGGGCGGCGGGCGCAGCCGCCGCGGACACCAGCGCCCCGAACGCGTCGTCCACGTCGCGCGCGGTCGGGAACCGCCGCTCGATCTCGCGGCAGACCGTCCGCGCGAAGAACCCGTCGAACCCGGGCGGCAAGAGGCCGGCGACGCCGATCTCGATGGCGCGCTGGGAAGCCGGGACGAGGGGCTGCATCGTGACCTCCTGCAGGAGCATCATCGAGTTGGAGTCGGCGACGTTCCCGCTCAACCAGTACGACTTGCCGGTGAGCATCGTGAACGTCATGAGGCCCAGCGCCCAGACGTCCGCCGCCGGGGTGATCGCGCGCCCCGCGGTCATCTGCTCGGGGGGCATGTAGAGCGGAGTCCCGAGCGCCCCCGTGAGCTTCGTCTGCGCATCCCCGAGCAGCTTCGCGATCCCAAAATCCAAAATCTTCGCCATGAGGGGCGCGCCGACGCGCTTCGTGTCCGCGAGGAACACGTTCTCCGGCTTGAGGTCCCGGTGCACGATGCCGACCGCGTGGGCGGCCGCGAGCGCGTGACACACCTGCTTCACGATCTCGGCCACCCGGTCGGGCGCGAGCCGCCCCTCCGCTCGGATCGCGTCCGCGAGCGTTCGTCCTTCGAGCAGCTCCATCGCGAGCCATGGCAGGCCCGTGCCCGGGTCGATGCCGGCCTCGATGACCTCGACGACGTGGTCACTTTGGATTCGCGATCCGATCCGCGCCTCTTGGACGAACCGCTCCTGGAGCTTCGGGTCGGCGAGCAGGTCGCGGTGCATCACCTTCAGCGCACGCCGGCGGCCGGTCGTCACTTGCTCGGCGACATAGACCGCGCCCATCCCTCCCTCGGAGAGAGGAGCAACGACGCGAAATGTGCCGCCAATGATCGTGCCCGGAGCGACCTCGCGCATGGGTCGCGAGGCTACCTCACGACGGGGAAGCGCGGTGCGGGTCTGGCGCTCCCCGTTGGCTCGGCTCAATGCCCCCGTGGCCCACCGAGCGTTCCTTCAGGGCGATCCGCAGCTCGGCGCGGTCGCCGTCGGCGGCGCTGCCCCCGATGATTTCGAGGGCCGGGGCGGTGAACCGCTGAGCGTGACGCTGCACCCGGGGAGCGCGTTGTGCGCGCAAATCCCGGTCTTGATCGTCTCGGCGTCGATGCCGGAGAACTTGTATTTTCCGTTGGCGATCCAGGTCGGGCTCGCGCCGATCCCGGCGTCCTTCGACTCCTGGAACGATTTGGAGAGGAGCGCCGGACCGTCGGCTCCCGTCGCGCAGCCCGCGATCGTGCCCGCGTCGAACGGAGTGCCCGGCCCCGCGCAGTCCTGCCAGGGCCCCTTCACATTGTCTGCTCGGCAATACAGATAGTCGAGGAACCGCTTCGGCCAATACTTGGCCACGCACATCCCGCGCTCATCGTCCTCCACCTCGCCGTTGCCGTGCATCGACGTCAGCACACCGGGGGACTTCTCATCGCCGATGTAGTGCACATTCACGGCGACGGTCGCGCCGTGATCGCTGAAGTTCTTCATCACCTCCTTGAGCGCGACGAGCGCCCTTGCCGCGAACGGGCACTGGCTCATGATGTAGAGGTCGACCGTCCCCGGCGTCTCGGGGCGGCAGGTCAGGTTCGACGCGCAGCTCGGCAGGGCGCAGCCACCCGGATCCGCGCACTCCGGGTTCCAATCCGTCGACGCGCCGAGGACGTAGTTCGTCCCCACCTTCTTCGACGCGGCGACGATCGTCGCGCCGTCGGGATCCGCGTCCGCGCTCACGATATCAAAGATGGCGAGCGGGAGCTTGTTCGGGCGCACGGTGGACCAGAGCGCGGCCCCTGCAGGGTCCAGATAGTCGACGATGGTGAACTTGGCGTTCCCGAACTTCGCAGCGAGGCGGGTCTTGAGCTGCTCCGGCTTGCAGTCGGAGCACCGGAGGTCCGAGAGGATCTGGACGTTCACCTCGGGAGCCGGCTTCGTCGTGTCGCAGACTGACGGGTGGCGCGTGCCCGCGGGGAACGCCGCGCAGATCTTCCGGGTGAAGTCGGTCAGCGTGCGGCCCCCCTGGTACTTGTCACCGTTGAGGAAGATCGTCGGGCTGCCGGCCGCGCCCACGGAGGTGGACTGCTTGAACGAGAGCGAGAGGAGATCCTTCCCTTCCTGCCCCGCGGCGCACGCGTCGACCGCGGTGATCTCGCTCGCCGGGACCGCGACCTCGACCGCGCACGAGTCCCAGTTCGTGTCGACTTGCTTGTTGTTCTTGTTCTGGCACGCCAACACCTCGAACCACTTCGAAGTGTGCTTCTCCGCGCAGACTTGGAAGAGGTCGCCCTGCACCTCCGAGGGGCCGTGCAGTGAGGTGAACTCACCGTCCCTCTCCCGGCCGATGAACTCGATGTTGATGTCGACCCCTGGACCAAGGCTCGCCTTCACCTGGGTGAGCGTGTTCTCCACCTGGACCGCGAACGGGCACTTCGACATCACGTGGAGGTCGAGCCGCGCGGGCTTGTAGTCGAGCTTCGCGCCTTCTGGCGCGCCGAAATCGCGCTCGCCCTCGGTGGGGGAGCGCCGCTTCCTCGCCGGGCGGTCGTCGTCGTCGTCGTCCGCCCAGGTGCGCTTCGGCTTCTCGGGCTTCGCCGTGAGGCGAGTGATCCCGAACACCCCGAGGCCGATGGCGGCGGCCGCCCCGAGCGCGATCCCCGCGATGACCGAAGGCTTCCATTTGCGCGGATGGGGCGAGGGAGGCGCGGTGACGGGGAGAGGCGCGTACACCGGCGCGAAGGCGGGCGGTGGCACCGGAACGGCCGGCGGTGACGCGATGGGCGCGGGGTTCGCGAACTGGGTGAGGCTCGCGGGCAAGTCGAGGAGGGGGGCCGCGGTCGGGGCCTGCGTGACCGCGAGCGCGGGCTGGGTGAGCCCGAGCGCGGCGGGCGCGGTGAACGTCGCCGAGGCGTTGGCGAGGATCGGATCCAGCTCGCGGAACGCGGCGCTCGCGTCCGCATAGCGCTGGGTGGCATCGCGCGCCGTCGCGCGGGCGAACCAACCGTCGAACCCGGGCGGGACGAGGTGCCCCACGCCGAGCGCCTCGGCACGGGCGCTCGCGGGCGGCTTGTCGCGCGAGAGCAGCTCGCCGAGAACCTCCGCGGGGGAGCCGTCGACCGGGTTCGCGCCCCGCCAGAACGAGCGCCCGGTGAGCATCGCGAACGCGAGGAGGCCGAGCGACCACACGTCCGCCGACGGGCCGACGGACGCGGCGGGTTCGACCTGCTCCGGAGCCACCCAGGGGCGCGCCGCGATCCGCTCCGAGCTTCGTGCGCGCCTCCTCCGCGAGCCGCG
Source organism: Polyangiaceae bacterium (assembly GCA_046351395.1). Taxonomy (GTDB): domain Bacteria; phylum Myxococcota_A; class Polyangia; order Polyangiales; family Polyangiaceae; genus CAYYKK01. The sequence continues at coordinate 26,303 of JAXLYP010000002.1, read as the reverse complement.
CGACCCCGAAGTCGATGACCTTCACCGTGAACTCGACGTCCGCGCGGTGGGAGGCGCAGATGAAGATGGCCTCGGGTCGAAGGTGCCCGTGGACGAGGCCCACCGCGTGCGCGCCCCCGAGGGCGTGGCACGCCTGGAGCAAGATCTGCCGGGCCTCGCCGGGGTGCATCGGCCCACGGGAGACCCGCGCCGCGAGCGAATCTCCCTCGAGGCGCTCCATCGCGATCCAAGGGCCGTGGACCTCGTCCACGGAGGCGGCGATCACCTGGGCGACGTGCTCGCTCGAGATCCGGGATCCGCTCCTCGCCTCGCGCATGAACCGCTCGCGCGAATCGGCGTCCGCGAGGATCCCGGCGCCGAGGAGCTTCAGCGTCCGCCTCTCGCTCGTCGACCGTTGCTCCGCCTCGAAGAGCCGCGCTCCGTCCCGCGGCGCTCCCACTTCGCGAAGGACAGCGAAGTCCCCACCCACGACCGTCCCAGGTTCGATCCCCTCTGACATGACCGGTCGAGCTTAGTTGGAGTTCGCGGCGCCGCCACTCGTCAGTGAGGCGACATTTCCCAACACCCCCATGGGTTCGAGACATCCTGCCGCGCGAGCACGCGGGATCCAGCGCTTCCACGCGTGGTACGCGCGCTGCACCGCCGAGCCCAAACCCCGGTCACGCGCGCCGCGGCGGCGCCCGTGCGAGGGCCTCACTCTCGGAGCGCTCCATGCGACACATTGGACCCTGTCTGGCCGTCCTCGGCCTCGCTGCGTGCACCTTCTCCAAGACCGACGACACCGCTGATCCGAGCGGCGCGGGAGGCTCCGGCCAGGGAGGCGCGACCACGACGTCGAGCGCCCCACCGGACGGCGCGACGACGAGCGGCGAGGGGACGGGCGGGAGCGGACAGATCGATCTGCCGACGGACGACCAGTTCGACGAGGACTCCACGGGGGACGACGCCCTCCCGATGACCGTCACCGCGCCCACAGAGCTCATCCCGAAGGACGGCTCGCTCGTCGCGATCACCGCCGACGACCGCCTCCTCTACAGCACGCCGGACGGCCTCTACACGACGAAGGCGGTGGTCGGCGCGACCACGCGAAAGGCAGCGAGCATCGCCGGGAACGCGTACGCGAAGGGCCGCGTCGTCTTCAACTTCGCGAAGGTCGACTACGACACGGGGACCGGGGCGCTCACGTTCTGGACGCCGCCGCACGGCCGACGTTTCGGCGGGACGGCGGTCATCGGCGAGGCGAGCATCGCCGCGCGCCGCGACGACGAGCGGATCCTGTTCTTGGATGCACCGACCCCGACGACCGCGTCGGTCGTCGTGGCGTCGACGGATGGAGCGAAGGCGTTCCACCTCCTCGAAGGTGTGGGTCGCGGCGGGATGGACACCTGTGGGCCGTCCCTGGGCTTCGCCGGAGACGCGGCCATCGTCGCGTGGTGCCACCCGGGCAGCATGCAGGCGACGATCTCGCGCTTCACGGAGGACGCGACCGGTGCGTGGACCCGCGACGACATCACCGATTCGGCGCAGGGTCCGTGGTCGAGCGACGCCGCCGGCAAGAGGCTCTTCTACGTGTCCTCGCAGGTCGAGGGGATGGTGGTGGACCTCGTCACGAAGGAGCAGACGAAGATCGGCTCGGGCGTCGCGTGGGGCCGGCTCACGGAGGCCGGGGACGCCGTGTTCTTCACCGTGGGGGATCAGCTGCGGCGGAGCGACATGAGCGCGTCGGCGATCCCGATCGTCGTGGACGGGTTCCAGCAGGCCGTCGCGTGGAGTGCGGACGACGCGAAGGTCCTCTACTCGAGCCAGGTGGTCTACACGGACAGCGCGAAGCAGGATCTCCGTTCGTCGACCACCGCGTACTTCAACCCTTCGCCGGCGACGCTGGTCGCGGGCGCCACGGCCACGCTCGGGCGCTCTCCGATGACGAGCGACGGCGCGTTCGCGCTCTTCCTCACGGACCTGGGCGCGACGGGCGGCACGCTCCACGCCGCGCCCCTCGGCGGCGGCGCGGGATCGACGCTCGAGGGCGTCGACACGGTCGTCGCCGCGAAGGGTAGCCTCGTGGTCATCACAGACAATCGCACCCCGCCGGACGTATTCCCGCCGCTCGTCGACATGAAGCTGTACGACGCGGCGACGGGGGCGGCGCCTACCCTCCTCGAGGCCGGGATCCTCGACGGGCGCGACATCCTCGTGCGCTCGGACAAAGCCGTGGTCGCGTACCGCCGCGACGGCGACTCGAAGGGGCTCTGGATCCGGCCCCTCTGACGACGCGCCACTCGGCGAGTGGGGCTCGCCTCATCGCCGCGAGGCCCCTCCCGCCTGAACAAAACTGCCGGACGTTCCCACCCCTCGCCGTGAGTCGAGCGTTTCCTCGTGATTCGAGCCGGGCGGTGCTCTAGGGTCGCGCGCTCCGAGATCACCTCGATCGAAGAAAGCGAGAAGCACGATGATCCACATCTACGGCCACCCGATGAGCACCTGTACCCGCAAGGTCCTCTTCACGCTGAACGAGAACGCGACCCCCTTCGAGTTCCACCTCGTCGACTTCGCGAAGGGCGAGCACAAGGGCGAGACCTTCATGGCCCGTCAGCCCTTCGGTCAGGTCCCGGCGCTCGAGGACGACGGACTGAACCTCTACGAGTCGCGCGCCATGATGCGCTACCTCGACGAGGTCGCCGGCAACAAGCTCACGCCATCGAACGCGAAGGACCGCGCGCGCATGGAGCAGTGGATCTCGGTCGAGACGGAGAACTTCAAGCCCCACGCCATGAAGTTCGTCTACAAGCACATCTTCAATCGGGAGCAGTCCGCCGACGTGATCGAGGCCGCGACGAAGGGCCTCGAGACGGCCTGTAGCATCCTCGACAAGCACCTCAGCAAGAACAGCTTCCTCGTCGGCGACAAGCTCACTCTCGCGGACATCACCTACGCGCCGTACATCGAGTACGGCATGGCGACACCCGCGAAGGAGATCTTCCTCAAGTACCCGCACTTCATGGCGTGGTGGGGCCGCGTCAGCGAGCGCCCGGCCTGGCTGAAGGCCGCAGGTCGCTGAGCACGGGACCCGCGTGACGAGAGGGCCGACCTTCCACCGTGGAGGGTCGGCCTTCGTGCTTCGAGCGCTCGAATCGCGCCCATCTTCGATCGCGCCGAGCGGCCATCTTCCCGATCGCCCATCCTCCCGAGCGCCCATTATCCCGAGCGCCAATCGTCCTGAGAGCCCCTATCGGGAGCGCGGCCGCTTCCGACGCCCAGACCTCACTCGGCGGTCGTGGCGGCTTGCTCCACGGGCTGGTTGGGCTCCTCGAGCATCGGCGGACACTCGGTGGGAGCTCTCTTGCCGGGAAGCGCGACGGCTCGCGCGTGGGGTTCGATCTGGGCCACGAGAGGCTCCTTGGGACTGCCGACGGAGGCGAGGACCGCGCCGTCGGTGTCCGTCGCGAGGACGTGGTACTTGAGGGGACCGGGCGCCGTGAGGCGATCGCAGGGGACGTAGCCCGCGACCCCGTCGCCTTCGACCTCGAACTCCACCGTTTGCCATCTCGCATCGCCGAACGCGCGGTAGCGGACGACGACGTGCGCCGGGGCGCTCGTCACCATGACTTGTGCGTAGAGCGCGAGCGGCGTGTTCGTCGGCGCGGTGACCGGGTGGAGCACGGTCATTCGATCGCCGACGACCTCCTCGCCCCTGCGCTCGTCCGGAAACGTCGGCGCCGCGAACAGCCCGCGCGGTGGAGCGACGACGCGCGCCTCCTGCGAGGGCGCGACCGCCCCGGCGCTGCAGCCGACGAGCGAGAGCACGAGAACACCTAGAGCACCGCGCATGGCGCCGTGAGTATGCGCCCGATTTCGGAGAGAACCACACGGCCTCGTCGCTGTGCTCCTCAGATGACGAGGAGTCGTCTTGCGGTGCTCGCTCCTCGGGCGCGCGCCTCTCCCTCGAACTCGAGCGCATTCGTTCGGGTTTCAACCTGTTCGGTGCTCTAGAGCACCGCGCATGGCGCCGTGAGTGTAGCAAGCGCGCGCCTCGGTCGACGAGCGCCCCCCTGCTCGCTGTTCACCGGCATACACCTGTCGGGAGCGTGAGCACCACGTTGCGGATCGCGTGCTGCGCGGCGAGCCCACCCGTCCCGGCCGTGAAGCCGAAGAAGTACGGAACACCGCTCGAGTAGCCGACGAGGGCGACGTTCTGCAGGTTCGGGACGGGCGCCTGGTTCGCCACCGTCGGCCCGAGCGAGACCGACGCGGCGCCACCCGCGACGTGGACGCGCATCGCGCGGAACGTCCCGTCGGCCATGTCCCCGAACGACGAGAACAGATCGGCGCTCGTCGCGAAGGGCGTGATGCCACAGCCCAGCGGCGCGAGCTTGTCGATGCCCGCGTGGTTGCCGTTTCCGCCGCTGTCCCCGCACCCGCTCCCAGCCATGTTGTCGAAGTCGTCGACCTCGACTCCGAACCCGTGAAGGCCGAACGATCCCATGGAGGCGCCGAAGCCCCCGACGGCGTTCGCGGAGTCCGTCTGGAGGACGAACATCAACCCATCGGCCCTGCCGTTCAGCGGCGTGATGCGGAATTCGAACGACAGGTCGAAGTCGACGCCCGGCGTCGGGGTCGAGAAGAACGCGCTACCTGCTTGGTTGTTCGCGCCACTCGTCAGCTTCAGCACGCCCGCGGCGGCGTCGAACGCGGCCTCGCCGTTCAACGTGAACCCTGCAGTGCTCGCGCCGTCGAACGCGGTGACCCCCGTGAAGCAGACATTGCTCAGACATTGTCCGTTCGCGGTGCACGCGGCCCCGGCGGGGGCCACGCACGCGCCCGCGCCGTTGCACGCGTTCGGGCTCACGCAACCGAGGGGATCGGTCTCTGCGGCGCTCACGGGGAGGCACGTGCCGTCGACGCCTCCCGTCTTCGCCGCGAGGCACGCCTCGCACGTCGATGCACAGGCCGTGTCGCAGCAGACCCCGTCCGCGCAGTGACCGCTCGCGCAGGGCGTCACCATGCTGCACGGAGAACCGTCCGGAAGACCGCCCGAGCCACTGCTCGCGCTCGCGCTCACGGACGCAGCGCTCGCGGTGCCGGTCCCCGCGGAGGACGAACCGCCGCCCGAGCCGCCCGCGCCCGAGCTCGCGCTCGTCGTCGCGCTCGTCGTCGCACTCGTCGTCGCGCCGGTGCTCGCGGTCGTCGTCGCGCCTGAGGAGGAGCTCACCGCACTGGATGTGGATGCGTGGGAGCTCACGGTCGCGCCGCCCGTGCCCGTCGACGTGACTGCCGAGTCACACGCCGCGAGGCTCGTCAGCGCGAGGAGCCACCCACCCTTCGAAGACCTCTGTCGTGCGATCACGGCGTCCACCCCCAACGGTAAGCCGGTGCGCGCGTCGCCGCTGCCTTTTCGAGGGCCGCCACGTCACCCTCGACGCGGGGGCGAAGTCTCGAGCGTTTTCTGGTATTTCGGGCGAGGTGGAGCGCCGCGCACAAGACGAGGGAGAACGTACCGCGGAGCTCCGCGCGACGACGGTCTCCCGGCCAGCGATCCGCGCGCACTGGGAGGATGGCGGCGGGCTCACGGCGCCGATGCCCGACTCGAAGACGTGCGTGATCGGCCGCGGGGACGACGTGGACATCGTCATCGATCACCCCACGATCTCGCGGCGCCACGCCGTGCTCCACCGCGACGGCGGCCTCTACGTCGAAGATCTCGGGAGCTCGAACGGCACGAAGTTCCGCGGCAAGGCGATCCCCTCGGGCGAGCGCGTCGCGGTCGGGTGGAACGAACCCATCCTGCTCGGCGCGGTCATGCTGATGGTCGTCCCGGGAGGGATCCCCGCGGGCACCGCGAACGAGAAGACGCCCCCGGTCGACCCACGCCGCACGGCGATGGATGACGTCGCGCGCCTCGTGTCGCTCGTCGCGCCGACGGACATGTCCGTCCTCCTGCTCGGCGAAACGGGCGCCGGGAAGGGCTTCTTCGCGCGGCAGATCCACGAGCGTTCGAAGCGCGCGAGCGCGCCGTGGCTGCACCTCAACTGCGCCGCGCTGCCCGAGAACCTCCTCGAGAGCGAGCTCTTCGGGTATGAGCGCGGCGCGTTCTCGGGGGCGGCGCAGGCGAAGCCCGGGCTCCTCGAGAACGCGTCCGGGGGCACGGTGTTCTTGGATGAGATCGGCGAGATGCCGCCCGCGATCCAAGCGAAGCTCCTCCTCGCGATCGAGCGGCGCGAGGTCACGCGCCTCGGCGCGCTCAAGGCGCGGGCGTTCAACGTGCGGTTCATCTCGGCGACGAACAAGGAACTCGACGGCATCACGAGCGGCGCCGCGACCGCCGGCTCGTCCTTCCGCGCGGATCTTTATTTCCGGCTCGCGGGGCTGCCGATCACGATCCCGCCGCTCCGCGAGCGCCTCGACGAGCTGCCGTCGCTCGTGGGTCGGCTGCTCGCGGAGGCGGCGACGAAGGCGGGCCGCGCGGAGCCCGCGATCACCGTCGCCGCGATGAAGGCGATCAAGGCGTACGCGTGGCCGGGGAACGTGCGCGAGCTCGCGACGGTCCTCGAGCGCGCGCTCCTCTGGTGCGGCGACACGCTCGACGAGCAGCACGTGGTCACGGGGCCCGCGGGTCGCCCGAAGCCGCCGCGCCCGCCGAGCGATCCTCCACCCTCCCAGCGCGCTACGCCGATCGCGGCGGCGCCGGTGCACGCGCCCGCGATCCCGCCTGCCGCGCCTTCGCAGCCGCGCGTGCCTCGACCGCTCGCGCGCGAGGTGGAGGAGCTCGAGCGGCGCGGGATCATCGACGCGCTCGAGGCGTGCGGAGGCAATCAGTCGCGCGCCGCAGAGATGCTCGGGATCGCGCGGCGCACGCTGATCTCGCGGATGATCGCGTTCGGGCTACCCCGTCCCCGGAAAGGGTAGATCGGTCACGGTGTCCTCGAAGTCGTCGAGGGTGCCGATCTGCGTCGCCGCGGAGGTCTCGCCGCGATCGGCCGTCGAGGGCTCCTCGATCGCATCCTCCTCGCCGTGACGCACGTTCGTGACGGAGTCGTCCGCGCTCGCCGCCGTGTAGGGCGGCGACACGGCGACCGGTCTCGGCGGGTTCACGCTCGAGCCGGGGTTCGAAGCGACGCGCTGGGGTGGAGGCGCGTTCATCGCGACCATCCGCTGTGTTCGCGCGACGGGTCGGGGCGGCGCCGCGGGCGCCTTCAGCTGCGCGACCTGCTGCTTCACCTCCTCGACGACTTGGGCGGGGGTGAGCATCGCGTCGGATCGGGAGTCGCGGCGAAGGTTGATGGTCGGGATGATCTCCTCGTCGCTCGTGAGGGCGCGCTCGGCGATGCGCAGGTGCGCGGGGACGCCCGCGACCAGGATGAACTGCTCCGCGAAATCCTTCGCGTCCCGGAAGCGGGCCGCGGGATCCTCCGCGAAGGCGCGGCTCATGAAGCGCTCGAGCTCGAGGGCGCGCGGGATGGGCGGTTGGATCTTCTTGCGGTCACGCGTGAGGATCCGGCTCGCGATCTCGGGACCGTCGCGACCCGTGAACGGGAGGTCTCCCGTGATGAGACGATAGGCGACGACGCTGAGCGCCCACACGTCCGCGCGCCCGTCGAGGGGAAGACAGCGGAGCTGCTCCGGGCTCATGTAGTACGGCGATCCCAGCACGACGTTCGCGTCGGTGAGGTTCTGCTCGGCGACGCCGTTGAGCGTCCATTTCGCGATCCCGAAGTCGAGGAGCTTCACGACGACGTCGGTCCCGCTGCGGACGCAGAAGATGTTTCCGGGCTTCACGTCCCGATGGATGAGCCCGAGCTCGTGCGCCGCCGAGAGCCCCTTCGAGATCTGGAGCACGAGGTTCGCGACCTCCGGGACGGGCCACTTCCCGGCGGATTGGAGGAGCGTCAAGAGATCGATGCCCTCGAGCAGCTCCATCACGATGAACGGGAGATCCTGGTCCGTCCCGTAGTCGATCACGCTGATCACGTTCGGGCTGCGGAGCATCGCGACCGCGCGCGCCTCTTGCTCGAATCGCTTGCGGAGATCGGAGCGCGCGGCGCCGTCGCCGTTCATGATCTTCACGGCGACGTTCACGCCGAGCGCGAGGTGCTTCGCCATCCAGATCGAACCCATCCCGCCCTCCGCGAGGCGTCGGTTCAGCTGGTAGCGACCGGCAAGCACCCGGCCAGCGAGATTCACCCGACCATCCTGCTCGATCCCGGCGCTCGTTGGAAGTCCAGAAACTCGGTCAACGCGGACCGAGCCCTCGGATGGCGGACGGATCGACCGCGCCGAGGATCTCGGGACTCGAGGTCGACAGGATGAGCTGGTTGTCCGGCCCGAGCGCGGCGAGGCCCGCGAGGAGCCCCGCGGCGTGCATCGGATGCGCGTGGAGCTCCGGGCGATCGACGAGGAGGATCGAGGACGCGAGCTCGATGTTCACCGCCGTCGCAGCGAAGATCACCGCATCGATCTCGCTCGCGGAGAGCTCCGTGACGTCCCGTGTGTTGCCGTTCGAGCCCGCGCCAGAGCTCTCGAGGACGTGCCAGGCCTCACGCCCGCGCTCGGGATCGAACCGGAGCGTCGGCGCGAGGAGCGCGAGCCTCTCCGCGAACGCCACGGCTCTCCTCGCGTCTTGACGCAGTGTGCCGAGGAAGCGCGGGACGAAGCTGTACTTCCGCTCGTCCTTCGAGGCTCGATACAGGCGCTGCTCCGCGGCGCCGAGGCCGTGGGCCGCGCCGTACGGGAGCAGCTGACGGTTCGCGGGAAAGTACTCGAGCTTGCCGTGATCGGCGCGGTGCTCGTAGCGCTCGAGCAGGGCGAGCACGCCGTCGTCGGCGTCGACGCGGAGCCCTTCGCTCGCGAAGATCACCTCGGTCGTGGCCCACGTGTCGTCGACGCCCGCCGCCCTCCTTTCGTCCTCCGAGAGCCACCAGAGAAGGATGATCTTCGCAGCGTCTCCCGGCGTGCGCTGCCAGCGCTCCGGGGCGACGGGCGTCGCGTAGGGCGCCGCGCCCTCCTTGCCCGCGAGGATCGCTTCGAGCACGCGCGTCTTGCCGCTCGCGGGCGGGCCCGTGAACACGACGACGGAGTGCGGCACGCCCGTCGTCGGGTGGATGAACTCGTGGGTAGCGTCCGCGACACCGCGCACGCCGAGGAACGTCGCTCGACCGAGCTTCATGGCGATCCGTCGCTCGCGGGCGCCGTGACGGTGCCGCCGAGCTCGGCTTGCTTCGCAGCCTCCGCGCCAGGATTCAAGAACAGCTTGGGCGTGTTGATCACGATCGAGTCGGGCCCGATGTGGATCGTCGACGCGCCGACGGAGATCGTCGTGCCCGTCTTGCTCGTGATGCGATGGCTGAGCGCGTCCGACACGAAGTTGCCGACCGTTTGAAAGAGGCGCTCCGCGCCCGTCGACGAGACGAGGTTCCCGAGGACGCTCGTGATCTGGTTCTTCCCGATCGCGCTGATCATGTTCTGGAACACGCTGTGCCGCTGGTCGCCGTGCACGGTCTCCTTGTCGTTCCCCTCGATCGTGTCCTTCCGGTGGCGGCCGATGCTGGAGGACTGATCGTTGTTCACGCGCGTCTGCATGTCCTTCTCGGCGCGCTGGCGGATGAGCTCGTGCCCCGCTTTGTCCTCGAACATGAGCTCGTTGTACCCACCCGTCTCGGGCACGCTCGCGCTCTTGAAGCCGTTCTGGGTCTTGTTTTGGGGGAGAGCGAACGGCGGTCGGAGGAGGTTCGTGTACATGCGGCCGACGATCATGGGCTCCTCCGGGTTGCCCGCGAGGAACCCCACCATGACCTCCTGGCCGACGCGCGGGATGTTGATCGCGCCCATGCTCCCGCCCGCCCAAGGCTGGTTCACCGGGACCCAACAGGACGACGTCTCATCCATGTTCCCGTAGCGATCCCAGTGGAACTGGACGCGCACGCGACCGAACTCGTCCGTGTGGATCGTCTCGCCCGCGGGCCCGACGACGATCGCGCTCTCGATCCCGTGGATCACGGGCGTCGGGGTGACGAGCTCGGGCCGGTAGGGGGCCGATCCCGAGACGGCGCTCACCGAGACGCGCGGCGGGGTCTCGCTCGAACCGGACCAGCGCACGCGCGTGACGAGGAGCGAGCCGTAGCGCTCCGCCATCGCGTGCCCGGCGATCGAGACGCGCAGCCCCGGCATGAGATCCACGAGGTTCGAGTCGAACGCGAACCGCTGGGATCGCGCGAGGCGCGAAGCGGCGCTCTCTTCCGCGATCCGCTTCGCCTCCCCCGCGTCCGTGCGGTGCCTGCCGCGGTCGTCCGCCGCGGGCGTGTCCTTCGGTCCGTCGACGCCGTACTTGAACCCACCGGGCTTGTAGACGAAGTGCTCGAGCCGCGACTCGAGCGGGTGATCGCCGGTCGTCGCGTGCCCCGTGAGAGGTCGGTTCGGCATGCGCGGGTCGTGGTCGGCGAACACCACCCTGCCCGGCCTCACGATCCGAGTCGCCCGGAAGGACGTCGCGAACGACGTCCCCGCCATGGGGGCGTTCTGGTGATCGATGGGCTGCGCGCGCTCCTCTCCGCGCTCCGGCGTGTCGCGCAGCACGAGCTTCGTCACGCCGCCGCTCGTGCGGAAGAGGTACGTGATGCCGCTCGCCTCGAGGAGCCGGCAGAGGAACGCGTAGTCGCTCTCTTGGTACTGCACGCGATACTTCCGCGTCTTGTAGGAGCGCGCGCACTCGATCTCGAGCGGGATGTCCCACTCCGCGAGGATCTCCTTCGCGACGTCGAGATCCGTCTTCTGCTGGAAGACGCGGCAGTTCGTGCGCTGCGTGAGGATCCAGAGCCTCGGGGAGATCGTCACGAGATACGAGGAGAGCCCGGTGGGCTCGGCGTGGAGCTGGTGGATCTCGGAGATCACGCCGGACCACCTGGGCGCCACCCCGGACGCGGCCGTGACGGCGTCCGTCTTGATCGCGAACGACGCCTCCTGACCGACGTGGGACTCGAAGTCCACCGCGGGGTTCGGCGAGAGCACGACGAGCTCCACCGAGAAGAGCGCGGAGAGGCCGTCATCGATGGCGAACTCCCGCACATCGAACGCGTCGCCCCCCGCGACGCGGAGCTCGTAGTCGTTCGGAGAGGTCGGGGCCGGCGCGTCGCTCATGCCTCCCGCCAGGCACGTTCGGTGCCAAACCGCGCGTGGCGAGGACGGGTGGATCGGATCACCTTCGCGCGCGAACCACGCGGCCCACGGCGAACGCGAAGAGCGCGTCGGTGTGCGTCTCCGCCGCGTCCTCGCGCGGCCGCAGCTCGACGAGCGCGACGGCCTGGAACGCGGGGAGCAACGGGAGGTGCTCCTTCGCGGAGTCCGGGAGATAGATGGGCATCGCGCTGCCTCCCGCGACGCTGAGATCCGCGCGGATCCGCGTCGCGCCGAGGAGGACGCGCCGCTTGTAGTGGCGCGCATCGAGGAGGATGCGATCCACGACCTCCCCGAAATAGCGGTTCGGGAGGTTGAGGTCGCGCGTCGCTTGCTCGATTTGGCGCGCGAGCGCGACGAGCGTCTCGGTGGGCGCGGGCGGGGTCGCGGAGACGGCCTCGTTGGCGAGCGCGAGCGCCGTGGTGAGCTTCTTGTCGTTCGACGAGAGGGGCTTCGCGACGCGCACCATCGCCTTCAGGACCTCGAGCTCATCCATCTGCGGCTTCAGCTCGCCGGACACGAGGAGGAGAGGCATCTCGAGATCGTTCGGATCGTCGAGGTGCCCGTCGACGAGGGCGCCGAGCTCGGACGCGTCCGCGGGGGCGCCGCACGAGAGCACGCGGAGGACCTCGAGGCGCCCGCGCTCTTCGCGATCCCGATCGCGCTCCGCGTCGCCGTCGTCGGCGCGCGTCTTCGCGCGCGGGGGGACGAAGTCGCTCAACACCTCGACGAACGCTTTGGAGCGGCGAAGGCGGCGCGGAACGGTGGGCTCGAACGCGTAGAGGTCGACGAGCGCGCGGCGCTGTGTCGGCGTCGCGATCGAGGCCGAGCTCTCCGCGGGAGGGCGCTTCTCGGCGGCCGCGTTCGCGCGCGCCGCCGCGTCGGACGCGGCCTTCACGCCGCTCACGCCGTTGCTCGGCGCCGGGCGCGCGGGATCCGGCGGCGCGGACGGCGCCGCCGCGTCGCGGGCGCCGAACGCCGCGCGAAACGGATCGCTCTTCGCGGCTGCGGTCGTCGGCGGAGGCGGGGGCGGCGGGGGAGCACCCCCTCGGGAGATCGAGAGGGGCGGCTCCTTCATCGGCACGGGCGCCGGAGGCGGCGGTGCTTCCTGGGGCGCGCCGGCCGCGACGCGCGCCGCGTCGGCGCTCGTCGCCGGAAGATCCTTGTGCGCGCGCTGCTCGCCGATGGTCCCCGGTCGCGCGCCGAAGGATTGTCCGAGCGTGCTCCCGAGCGTCCCTCCGAGCGGGGATCCAAGCGGGGAGGGGGAAGGTGGGGACAGCACGGGCGCGGCCATCGCCGGGGGTGGGACCTGCACGACCGCGGGCGGTGCGATCACCGGGGCCGGCGCGGGTGGGGGCGCCGCGATCATCGGCGGTGGGGGAGGTGCGGGAGGAGGAGGTGCGGGCGGCGGCGAGGAAGCGGGGGGCTTCGCCTGGAACAGCGTCGACGGGCGTGGAGGAGGAGGCGGTGGCGCACCGCGGAACAGCGCGGACGGCGGACCGTCGGGATCTTCGGTGTCCTCCTGGAACGGCCCGGCGCCCATGCGGGACGGCGGAGGCGGCGGCGCGGGGGGCCGAGGCGCCGGGGAGCTCTGCGCGGCGAACGGCAGCGCGCCATCGTCGCTGTAGCTCGGGAGCCGCGCGCGCGTGGGCTCCGTTTGTTGCTGCGCGAACGGCAGGCCCGTCGCGGCCTTCGGACCGTACGGGGTGATCTGCATCGTGGGCGCGCGCCCGCTGCGCGAGAGCTCGAGCGTCGACTCGCCGAACGCGGGCTGCGGACGCGCCCGCCCCGAATCGGAGGACGAAGCGTGGAGCTTCGGAGGCTCTTCGCGATCGTTGACGTTCGTGTCCTCGCCGTACCCGTCCGCGACGATCTCGATCTCGAGCGGATCGCTGTCGAGCGGGATGACCCCGCGATAGGTGAGCGTCGCGAGCTGGCGATCCGTGTCGATGAGGAGCGTGTCAGCGACGAGGAGCGGAAATTTGCGGGCGCGCACCGCGCCGACCATGCGCGGAGAAATGCCTGCGAGGTTCGTCACGAGCCGACCGAAGTGGGGGTGGAGCCCCTCGAGGAGGATGCGCTCGTCCGCCTTGAACATCTGCTCGACGCGCTGATCCGCGGGCGCGGCGTTGAAGAAGCGCGCGTCGAACCCGTGGGGCATCCGGTAGCCCACGAGGTTGCCGAGCCACGCGCGATCCTCGTTGCGGAGCAGGAGCGCGCGGCGCGGCCACGTCGGGGCGATCGGCCCGAGGCCGAGGATGGGCACGTGCTCGTTGGGCCGCACGTCGTAGTTCACCGGGACGATCTGGGGGATGCGTCGCCGGCCGTTCACCTCGTCGCGCGTGTCGATCCCGACGGGGTTGTCCGTCTCCGGGCCGCCGGACGCGACCTCGTAGCGGAGCGACATGCGCGACTGCGCTTGGCTGCTCTCGATGCGGTCGCTCATGTCGAAGCGCCGCGGGGGCGTCGTCTGGAGGAGCTTGTCGACGGAGCCGACGGCGACGCGCGCGACGATGGCGTGCGCGGGCTTCTCGTCCGGTGCGTAGGCGTGCCCGACGACGAGCACCTCGGGCGCGTGCTTGAACGGCACGAGGTCGCTCGGCATGCGCACGCTCTTCGTGCGGTCGTCGTCCCAGTGGTCGTCGCTCTCAAGGATCGGCTCCGGATCCTCGGACAGGGCGCACACCTCTTGGTCGAGGGAGTACGTCGCCTTCGCGATGATCGTGGCGATGAGACGCCCGGACGTCTCCTGCCAGAGGACCGTCCCGACCGAGAAGGGCGCGCGGCTCCGCACCTCCACGAACGAGTGCGGCGTCGACGTCCGAACCGATGCGCCCTTCCGAGCGTTCAACCCGGGCGAGCGTAGTCGTTTCTCGGCTCGGAGAAAACGCGAAGGCTCGCCTCCCTGTGCAAGGGTTGCACTTCGTGTCAGCGCGATCGCGCTTGCCTCGGCCGGCGCGCTCCGCGACCATTTCCGATATGCCGTCGACGCGCACCTTGAAAGCTAGCCTCTTCACGTTCTCGGTTGCTTCGTTCGCTCTCGTGGGAGCGGCCTCCTGCGCCGATGGGAGCACCGACCTCGTCGGTGGCGCCGGCGGTGGCGGAAATGGGACACAGGCCACGACGGGCGCGGTGACGAGCGGCTCGACCTCCGCCTCGACGACCGCTGCGACGACGGGGGCGACGACGGTGGCGAGCTCGTCCTCCGGGATGGGCAGCTCGAGCACGGGCGTGGACCCGTGCGCGATGGGCTGTCCCACGAACACGTATGACATCGATCAGAACCCGCTCACGCCGGCGGATCCCACGCAGTGCGGGTGCGAGTACGGGTGCACGAAGACGAGCGACGCGGATCCCATCGACGATCAATACAAGGACGACAACTGCGACGGCGGCGACGGCGTCGTCGAGCAATGTGTCTACGTGTCGACGAGCCAGGGGACGGCGAACGGCGCCGGCACGCGGCAAGATCCCGTGCAGACGATCGCGCAGGGGATCGCGGTCGCACAGGCGAACGGCGTCCCCGCCGTGTGCGTCTCGGGGGAGGTCTACAACGAGGCGGTGACCGTACCCTCGGGCGTGAACCTCTACGGCGGGTTCGATCAAAACGATGCGGACTTCAAGTTCAAGCGCTCGGGCGGTGTGATCACGACCGTGAACGCGGCGGGCACCGTGTTCGACGTGCCGCAGCTCGACGTGGAGACGCACATCGAGGGGTTCACCATCAACGCGAACGCGAACCCCACGCCGGGCGGCAGTGTCTATGGGATCCGGTTCGGCGGCGGCCTCGGACAATTGTTCGTCCAATACAACGTCATCAACACGGCCCCTGGCACCGCGGGCGGTGCAGGCGCCAACGGCGCTGGGCCGAACCCCGTGAACGCCCCGAAGGGTGACGATGGTACGGACGGAGCGGACGGCAGCTGCGCCAATGCTGGAAATGGCGGCAAGCAGGGCACCTGTGTGGAGTTTGGTGGCAAGGGTGGCGACGGCGGGTGCGGCACGGATCCTGGCGGGATGGGAAGTCCGGGCACCGGAGGTCTCCCTGGAGGTCCCGGCGGACACGCCGACTCGGCCTTCCAGTGCTCGGGCACGACAGGGAACAACCTCGGGCAACTCGGCAATTCGTACACCGTACCGGGTGTGAATGGGGCGGCTGGAGGCCCGGGCGCTGGGGTCGGCACCGTCGCGGCGGGCGGGTACAGCCCAGCGGCCGGAGACGACGGGATCCCGGGCGCGTCGGGCAAAGGCGGAAGCGGGGGTGGCGGCGGGGGTGGCGGAGACAAAGTCGGCGGCACGTTCTGCAACCCCGACCGGGGTGGCGGCGGCGGCGCGGGTGGCTGCGGCGGCGCGGGCGGCAAAGCGGGCAAGGGTGGGGGTGGCGGCGGCGGGAGCTTCGCGGTCTTCGCGGCGTCCGGGAAGGTCGTCGTGAAGCACAACGAGATGACCACCGGTGGCGGCGGAAAAGGCGGCAAGGGCGGAAACGGGGCGGTCGGCCAGTTTGGCGGCGCCGGCGGGTCTGGAGCCTCGAACGACTACGATGACGCGGGCCACGGCGGCAACGGCGGGAGTGGTTCGAACGGCGGTGAAGGGGGCCCCGGCGGCGGTGGCGGCGGCGGGCCGAGCGCGTGTCTCGGGTACGGCTTCGGCGCGATGGTCACCTTCTCCCAGAACGTGCTTTGCTCGCCCGGCTTCCCGGGCCAGGGCGGAGCGGCGGGCACCTTCCCTCAGGCAGCCCTGGCAACGTCGGAGCGAACGGCAAGGCCTGGCGGCGCTCAGGTCCAGATTCAGTAGAGCCGCGTGCGAACCTCTCGTTGTCTCTTTGCGCTCGCCGCGCTGCTCGTGGGTTGCGAGGCGGGCGCGGGCACGGGTGTCGGGGGCGCGAGCACCAGCAACAGCGTCGGCTCGTTCGCCAATGGCTCCTCGTCGACGGGCGAGGAGCCGAACTGTGGCAAGTACGAGCACGTCGAGGTGCACAAGCCCGTAAACCTCTATGTCATGTTCGACAAATCCACGAGCATGGCGGGCAACAAGTGGGACGACGCGAAGATCGGCCTGAAGGCGTATGTGGAGTCGCCCGGGACAGACAATATCCGCGCCGCGCTCCGCTTCTTCCCCCGCGATCCGGACGCCGTCCCGGCCTGTGATCAGACCGCCTATCGCGAGCCGACGGTCGCGTTCGGAGAGCTGCCGGGGAACGCCATGGCCATCGAGGCCGCGATCGACGCCGAGGCGCCCGACGGGTTCAGCACGCCCATGTACCCGGCCCTCGGGGGCGCGATCCTGAAGGGGATCGAGATGGCTCAGAACCACCCCGGAGAGGCGTCAGCCGTCCTGCTCATCACGGACGGTGAGCCGATGGGCCCCGCGCCGACGTGCGCGGGCGCAAACCCCGAAGACCCGGCCGTCATCGCGGGGCTCGCGAAGACGGGCGCCGACAAGGGCGTGAAGACGTATGTCGTCGGATTGCCTGGCGTGAATCAAGACACCGCGAACCTGATCGCGGCGGCTGGCGGGACGGACTCCGTGATCCTCGTGAGCACCACGAACATCGCCGCCGAGTTCCAGAGCGCGCTCCAGAAGGTCAGCGGCTCGGCCATCCCCTGCGACTATCCGCTCCCCGCAGAGGTGATCTCGGGCGAGATCGGTCTCAACAAGGTGAACGTCGAGGTCACGCCGCCCGGCGGCTCCCCGACGACCATCCCCTACGACGAGACGTGCGCGCAGGGCGGCTGGAAGTACGACAACGTGTCGGCGCCCTCGGCGATCGTCATCTGCCCCGCGACCTGCGCGAGCGTGAAGGCGCAGAATGGAGCGCAGCTCAAGGTGCTCCTCGGTTGCGGGACGGTCGTGAAGTAGACGTTCCTGGAGCGACAAACATCTTGGAACGCGAGCAGATTCGCTCGAGTTCGCTCGTGGGGCGCACGCCCGAGGAGCGAGCAGCGGGAGACCACTCCTCGTCCTCTGAGGAGCGCAGCGACGAGGCCGTGTGGATCGCGTCGAAATCGAGCGCATATGCCGTAATTTCAAGGTGATTGCCGCTCCAGCCAGTCCGTCATGAGGCGGGCCGCAACGACAATCGCCCGTCCACCGCTCGGGGCATGGGCTCTCGTGGTCTTCGTCGCGGCCCCCGGCTCCACGACCTGCAGACCAAGAAAGTGAGCCAGATCGCCCTCGAGAGGCACTAGCACTCGGGGCATCTCGACGCTGAACGCCGACACGCGAGGACGTCGCTCGGCACGACTCACCCGAGTTCAGTTTCTGGCGGAACCGTCGTGTCGGGGCCGACTTGCGACCACGAAGTGTCCAGTTTCGGAACCGCTTGGTTGGCAGCAAGCGCGGTACATCGACGGTTCGACAATAGGACGAATTCTGGAACACACTGTCGCGCTCGCGCAACTTGAGAGATGCACCCGTCGGAGTACGATGGGACGGTTACACTGACCGTTGCTGGCGCCTCGTCGTGCTCGTCCCTCCTCGGGGACGTGGCCCGACAAGCGCCGTCGCTCCGGTCAGGGCTCGACGCCGGGGGGGGCCTCTTGAGCGGGCGCGAGAGTTTGTCCAATCCCCTACCGAAGGAATCCCCCCTTGCCCAGAACGGCATCCCCTCTCCCACGTTGGAGCCCGGGTGTGTGTAGATGACCGCGCGCCCGTCCGTCCTCGTCGTGGACGACGAGACGAGCGCGAGGATGACGCTGGAGGCGCTCCTCAAGCCGGATCAGCTCGATCCGACCTTCGCCCAGGACGGGCCCGGCGCGTTGCGCACGCTCGAGACTGCGCCAGTCGATCTCGTCGTCTCGGACGTGCTCATGCCCGAGCTCGACGGGTTCGGGCTCGTCACCGCATTCGCGCCCACGAGGACTGGCGATTCATCCCCGTCATTTTGGTGACAGCGCTGGACGGTGACGACGACATGGTTCGCGGACTCGAAGCAGGGGCCGACGAGTTTCTCACCAAGCCCGTCGAGCGCGTCGTTCTCCGCGCGCGCATCCGAGCGATGCTGCGGATTCGCGAGCGCTTCTCCGAGCTCCGTACGCGAGCGCCGGACCTCGCGGGCTTGATGCGACGGCGGCGCGAAGACCTCTGTACGACCGCCGCGCTCACGACGCGCGAGCGCGAGGTCCTCGATCTGCTGTTGCTCGGAAGGACCTATCAAGACATTGGCACCGCGCTTGGTATCACCAGTCGGACGGCCAAATTCCACGCCCTGCGCATCTTCCAAAAGCTGGGCGCCGAGTCCCGTGTGGACCTCCTTCGGCTGTTCGGGTGACGCACGTGCCGCAACGTCGAATGTCTGCTTCGATGCACGACGCTGCACCGGCCCCCAGCGCCCCTCGTGTGCTCCTCGGAGTCGTCGCTCGGCCAGCGATCGCTCGCTCACGCGAGGTCGCTTGACGACCGGCGCGGAGCCAGCCACCGGCGGCCCCCGCGTGTATGTGGTCGGCGGCGCCGCTCATGAGCTCGCCCGGATCGCGCGGGTGCTTGGTTATCCGGTCGCCGCATCCGTCGGGACATCGACGAAGGTGCTGCGATCCGTCGGCGCCTTCCGCGCCGACGTCGTCTTCGTCGACGCCACGATCGCGCTCAAGCTCGGCGTGGAAAAGGGCCCCCCGCGCCTGTCGAGCCTCCCTACCGCGCAGATCGTTCTCGTGACCACCGTGCCCGACGAGGCCGAGACGGAGCTCGCGTGGTCGCCCCTGCCCAGCGGGATACTCACGCGCCCCTTCTACCCCGCGCTCGTCCGCGCGACGATCGAGCTCGCGGCGCTGCGCCGGGTGCGCGCGTCGCCCAGGGAGCATGCCCCGCGCGCGCTCGTCCCGTCCGAGCGCCAAGAGCCGCCGAGTGCGAAGGCTGGAGCGCTCGCGGCGGGCGCGGAGGATGTCGAGCAAGCGGACGCCGTCTGCGTCGAGGCGTCGGACGGCCGCATGGTGTATGCGAGTCCCGAGTTCCTGGCGCTCGTCGGCATCGAGAGCGGCGGCGTAGGCGATCTGCGAGTGGCCGACTTCGTCCCCCAGACGGAGTATGGCGAGTGGCGCCTTGCACGGGATCTCGCCCAGCGAACGGCTACCGCCCATTCGCTCTTCACCACGGTCCAGAGACTGAACGGGACAATCTGCGCGGTGCAGGTCACCGTCTCGTCGCTCGAGTTTTGCACCCCGGATGCGCGGCAGTATCGATGGTCGTTCCGGGCGCTCACCGAGTTCAGGCGCGTGACCCCCGACAGTTCTCGTCCTGTCGGGCCCGCCCCCGCCGGTCCCTCCACGCGCTCCACGCTCGGCGATCTGGGGCCGGAGGCGCTGCTCGAGGCGCACTCGGCGATGGGGGATGGGGCGTGGGGCATCGACCGGGCGGCGGGCCGGTTCTACGTGACGCCGCGCTGGCTCGAGCTCCTCGGGGTCGATCCGAAGGATCCCCAATTGGGGCCTTCGTTCGTCGAATCCATCGTCCACCCAGAGGACGCCTCCGGGCTCGCGCGCCTTCGCGCGCAGCAGCTCGGCGGCGAGGGCGAGGCGCGACTCCGGCTATGGGTCGGTGGGCGCGGCTATCGCTGGTTCCTCGACCGAGGCCGGGTCGTCGAGCGTGACGACGCCGGGGCGCCGTTGCGGATTGTCGGGGCGCTGAGGGACGTCGATCGGGAGCAGGCGCTCGCAGAGCGGCTGGGCGTGCTCGAGGGAAGGCACCTGCTCGACTACGAAAGGTGCGGGCACGCGCTCTTCCGCGTGGACGGCAGCGGAAAGGTCATTGCCGCCAATCACGCGTGCGCGGAGCTCTGCGGGTACGCGTCGGCGCACCAACTGATCGGCGTCGCCCTCGGCTCGCTTTCGGACGCGCCGGCCCGTTGGGCGGACCTCGGTCGGCGCGCCACGCGCGCTCCGACCGTGGAGAAGTGGAGACGGCTCGGCGGGAACCAGGTACTCGTTGAGGTATCCCTGGTGCACGACGTCGGCCTCGACGGCACGCCGCTGGTCTACGGGGTTGCGCGTGAGGTGACGGACGAGGTCGCCGCCGCCGAGCGGGAGCGCGGCCTCAGCCGGCCAGCGCGCGGGGACGATCCCATGGGAATCATCGCCAGCCTCGGTACGTGGGATTGGAACCCCCAATCCGGTGAAGCCCGGTTCAGCACCCCGTTCGCGTCGATGCTCGGCTATGAGGTCGCCGAGCTCGACCCGCGCATCGAGACTTGCTTCAACCTCGTTCATCCGGACGACCGAAAGGAGTGCTCGCGCGCGTTGAACGAGCACCTGGTCGGTGCACGCCCGCACTTCGAGGCCGTGCACCGGATGATTCACCGCGACGGGAGCCCTCGCCACGTGTTGAGCCGCGGCGAGGTCACGGCTCGCAGCCCGACCGGAGCGCCGCTCCGATTCGTGGGCATCCACCTCGACATCACGAGCGCGATGGGCAGCGCTCAGGCGGCCGTCGAGGCCAACCAGGCGAAGACACGGTTCATGGCGAACATGAGCCACGAGCTCCGCACTCCGCTGAACGCGGTCCTCGGGCTCTCGGATGCACTGCTCGAAGGAGTCTACGGGAGGCTGCCCGCCGAGCAGCACCGCACGCTCGAGACGATCCGTGGGAGCGGAGAGCAGCTCCTCCACATCATCAACGACGTGCTCGACATCGCCCGGGTCGAGGCGGACAAAATCTCCCTCGACCTCGTGGACGTCAACGTTCAGACATTGTTCGACGAGTGCACGGCGATGGTCATCGATGCGCTGACGCTGAAGCGACAGCAGATCGCGACGGAGATCGCGCCCGAGGCCCGGTGGATCAGGGCAGACGGGAGGCGCCTCAAGCAGGTCATGATCAACCTGCTGACGAACGCGCACCTCTACTCTCCGCGCGGAACGAACATCACGCTCCGCGCGCAGGTGGTGGGCAAGGCGGCCGAGCTGAGCGTCTGCGATCTCGGGCCCGGCGTTCCCACAGAGGAGCGTCAGCGGATCTTCGAGCCGTTCTTCCGCGGCAAGGCGCGGTCGCGCGCGGAGCCGGGAGCCGGGCTCGGACTGGCGCTCGTGCGACGCTTCGTCGAACTTCACGGAGGCTCCGTTCGCTTCGAGCCGAACGTACCGAACGGCGCTCGGTTCGTGGTGACGCTCGGGCTGGCTTCCGGCCGCCGCTCCACGGGAACTTTCGCCAACTCGTCGCTACCCTCGCGCCTACCCGCGCAAGCCGCGGATGACGCGCCCGCCTCCGTCGACTTACCTCCTTCGACGCCGTCGTCCGACTTTCCACCGCTCGGGGTGACGGAGCCTGAAGAACGCGTGATCCTCCTCGCGGAGGACTGCGAGGCGAGCATCCTCGCCGTGCAGAGCTACTTGAGTCGACGGGGCTACACGGTACGGGTCGCCCGTGACGGGGACGCGGCGGTGCGGATGGCCGAGGCCCCCGACGTGCAGGTCATCCTGATGGACGTCGAGCTGCCGGTGCTGATGGGGTTGGACGCGATCCGAGCGATTCGCCGAACGGAGCTTCGTCCGCGCCCGATCGTCGCGCTGACCGCGCGCGCCATGGATTCGGACCGCGCGGAGTGTCTGCTCGCCGGGGCGGACGAGTACATGTCCAAGCCCGTCGTCCTCAATCGGCTCAAGTCGCTGATCGATCGACTTTGCAGCCAGTCGTCGCGGCCGCCCTCCAGCATGCCCTTCGTCGACTGAGGTCGACCCCGAAGGGCCCCATGCTGGCGGCCGGCCCCCCGAACTCGGCTCAGCTGCCTGTGCTCACGATCATACCGAGCGTGGTCGTGAACTGGAACCGTCGAGCCCCGTCCACGCCCGTCAGGAAGTAGGGGCGGTCGCCGCCGTCCCCCCGAACGTCGAAGAACGCGCTGAAGTGCTCCCACGGCGTCAGCTGCGCGGTCAGCGTTCCGGAGCCGAGGATCACCTCGTCACCGACTGCCGAGACGAACCCCTTCTGGTCCCACAGCACTTCGGCTCGAAGGCCCAGCGAGAAGATCTCCGCTACCTTGAAGCTCGACGCCAAGCTCGCGCCGACCCAAAGCGCGTAGTCTCCCCCGGACTGTTGCTCGGCGCCCACGTCGCCGTTGAACAGGAGGCGGACCTCGTCCGTGGGCTTCGCGTCGAGCACGACGTCTGCGAGGTGCCGGAAGCGAGCGTTGGCGGCGCCGTCCTCGATCGTCGTCTCCGACTCGGGCGCGCCCGGAGACGACACACACGCGCCGTCCTGGGGAGCCGTGTCCACCGGACAGGTGAGGACGAGCGTGTCGGGCTGCTCCGGACCGAAGAGATACGCGAGAGAGGCCGTGACTCGCTTCGTGTCGGTGAAGACAAACTGCGCGCCACCGGATTTCCCGGTGTTGTTGTCGATCGAGTTGTTCGCGCCGTTCACGAGGATGGCCTTGATGCTCACCTCCGGAATTGGCGTGTAGGCGGCGCGGAACCCCGTGTGGAAGAACGGCTGCGCGATGAAGTTCACGAGACCACGGGTATAGTTGATGTTGAGCTGATTGTCTGCGACCTCCGCGCCCACGAGCGTGTCAGCCTTCCCGAAGTCCAGCTGGAATTTGCCGGTGTCGCCGCCCGGCCGGAGCGTGACGAACGCTTGCTTCACGTACTCGAGGAACGTGCCCGCATCGCCGAGCGCGTAGATGGGTACGGACGGGCCGAAGCGGAGCGAGAGCGTCGCCCCCACTGGGTTCGCTGGATACGTCACGTTCAGGCCCGCCCAATGGATGGACGCGCCGTTGTTCACGTCGTACGCGCGGAACCGGTTCGCGTTCTGCTGCGGCTCCGGAAAGTTGAAGTTGACGCTGACATAGGAGTCGACGAACGCCTCGATCGAGAACCGCTCGTACCACGGTGTGGGCTTCTCGGGCGCTGGTGCCGCGTCGGCTGCAGGCGCGGGCGATGTCGGCTCGGCCGGTGTCTTCGGCGTGGGAGCGCTCGGCGTCGGCGGAGGACTCGCCGGATCCGCGGGCGGGGGGGGCGCGGCCGGGTCCAAAGGGGGCGCCGCGCTCGATGGGGGCGGCGGATCCTGCGCTCGTGCGGAGTGGCAAAGGAGGGCGTTGAGGAGCAGCGTGGGTATGAGGGGGGCGAGCTTTCGCATGTCGAGGCTCCTATGTGTTCGTCGAGGGGAGTCGCGCCGGTCTTCCGGCGCTCGGTATCGGCGCGGTCCGACACCGAGGAGTCGGCGCGGAGTGTCTGTGGGTGATCCGATGGGCGGCGCATCGCCGTGCGAGGGCGTGCGGTGGCGCCACGCGCGGAGGCGCGTGGACTTCGTCAACTTCGATATCCGTCGCGGAGCTCGTCGAACGCGCTGCGGATGGATCCCGCCGACAGCAGCGTGACGACTTGGGCATCGTCGAGCTCGATGAAACCAGCGATGCTCGGGTGATCCGTTTCGAGTCGCGGACGCCGCGCCCCGCGCCGCGATCCTCCGAGCACCTCCACGCGCTCCACGGGGATCGCAAACTGTCTGTCTCCGTCTCGGAGCACCAATCCGTTTTGACCTCCGCGCGCCGAGCCGAGGCCCAGCGCGGCCGCGAGGTCGATGACGGGGAGCGGCGCGCCGCGGAGGCTGAAGACGCCCAAAATCGGGGCTGGACAGAGGGGGACTTGGACGACGAACCCGAGCGGCGCGAGCTCCCCGACGACCGCGAGCGGTAGCCCGTAGCAGGCGCCGTCCAACCACACGACACAAATCGGCTCGCGGAGGAGCTCGAGACTGCCCTGTCGACGTTCGACGGCGACCTCTTCGTCCATCGCGAGGGCTCGCCCATGCTCGTGCGGCGCCGTCGGCCGCTGGAGCCCTTGCAGCCACTCGTCATCCGGATCCATCGGCGGCGTGGCGTGCGTGCCGCCCCCCCGCGACGCCGCCTCCGCGGGTATGCGAGTCCCGCGCGGCGCGCGTTCCGCGCTCACGTCGCTTCGCGCGGCGATGTCCGGCAGAGACGGGGACTCCGAGGGCGCAGGCTTGGGAGGGCTCGCCTCGCTGACAGGTCGCGCTCGCGCCGCGCTGGGCTGGGAAGGGGGGCTCGCCGGCGGAGAGGGAGCCGGCCGTTGGTTCGGCGGTTGGGGTTCGACCGCGGAGCTCGCGCTCGGCTCGTCGACCCAATCGAGGCTATCGAGCGCGTCGCTCTCGGCCGTGGCGGTGCCTTTGTCTGCAAATTCCGAGCGGGGCGCGGCGGGTTCCGGCGCGCGGGCGGGGCTCTGGCCGGCCTTCGAGGCGGCTGCCCCGGGTGGTTCATGGCGCTTCGGCTCGTCGATCGCCGCAGGACCGGAATGTCCGCCCGGTTGGGTCCGCTCCGGAACTTCCCGCGGCACATTGGACGCCCAGTGCAATGGCTTGGCCGCGGGCTTCGCCGCCACCCGAGGTGCTTCGGGGGGGCTCGGGCGTTGCGCGGTCTTCGGGACGGAAGGCGGCGGTGGCGGTGGCCGCAGACGCGCGGCCGGGGCCTCGGGAGCATTCACGTCGGGCGCGGCCCGGGTGGAGCGCTGACTCTCCGATGCGCTCGCACTCGGGGCTTCCTTCGGGCTCGTCCGGTCTCCTCCGGTGGGGCTCGCGACTGGCTGTTTCGGCGCGGTAGCAGCGGGCTTCGTCGGAGCGGTTTGGCGCGCGAGTATTGGCGCGGAGGGCGCCGGGGGTGGCGGCTTCCTTTCCAATGCCACACGAGGTGGAATCGGCCGACTCGGGGCTTCGCGTCCCGCGGAAGACGCGCCCGAAGAGGCCGCCGCCCCCTGCGGCTCTGCGGCGCTCGGCGGAGGAGGTTTGCTGACCGCCTCGGCCGGTGGGGATGCGGGACTCTCGGGCTTCGCGGCGGCGCCGGCGCGGTCGAGGGACTCGAGCTCTTCGAGGAAGTCGGACCACTCACGATCTGTCGTGCTCATCGTCGGTTCTCCGGGGGCATCTCGCCGATGACAGAAGCCAGAGCCCTCTCGACGAGGTCGTAGGAAGCGGGGCGATCCTCGCGCCGCCGCTGCAGCAGCCAGGTGAGGAGTCGGCCCAACGACCCATCGACGACCGCCTCCGGATGGAGAGCGGGCGGAGCGCTCCCGGCGCTCGCGAGGGTGCGGGGATCGGCGGTCCATCGGTCCCCGGGGAATGGGGGCGTGCCTACCGCCGCGTGATAGAGCGTCGCGCCGAGGCCGAACATGTCGGCGCGAAAATCGATGGTCGCAGGCTCCGTGAGCTGCTCCGGCGCCGCGTAGCCGCGTGTCCCGACAGGCTGGTTCCGACGAAACAGATCGTCCGCGGACGAGAGCGCCAATCCGAAGTCGACCAGCTTGACGGCCCCGCGCCGCGAGACCATGACGTTCCCCGGCTTCACGTCCCGGTGGATGAGCCCTCGCTCGAGGCCCGCCGCGAGCCCGTGCACCACGTCGAGCCCAATTTCGGCGACGCGCCGCCTCGGGAGCGGTCCCTTGCGCAGGAGGGTCGCGAGGGAGTCTCCATCCACGTGCTCCATGACGATGAACGCGCCCGCCTCCGACTCGACGACGTCCAGCATTCGTACGACGTTGGGGTGGTCCAGCTTGGCCGCGAGCTCCGCCTCACGGGCGAGGAGGCTCGCGAGGTCGGGACGGCGACTCGTCACCTCGGGGCGCAACATCTTGATGGCGACCTGGGTCTTCATGAGGAGGTGCGTCGCGCGAAGCACGGCAGCGAACCCGCCAATGCCGAGCACGCCGTCGACGCGATACTTGGTGAACAGGACTTGGCCGACGAGCCCCACGGGATCGGCGACGCGCGCCACCTCTCGCGACGACCGCCGCCCCGCGTGGGTCGACGTCGCGCTCGACGCGGAGGTCAGCGCGCCCGCAGTTCGGAAGTGTCTGTCCGGGATGGAGCGTCCACGCAGGTGCCAACGGTGTGCGAACAGGTCGGGCGAGCTCTCGAACAAATGATCGAGACGAATCTCGTCCGCGTCGCGCGCCACGCCGTAGGGCAAGGTGGATCTCTTCCACCCTTGCGGCGCGGAGCTTGGCTCACCGCGGTGCGAGGGGCTCGTGACGGGCTGTACCGGCTCGAGTCCGACCAGTGTCGTCGCTCGTTTGCTCGAGGGTCGACCGTCCTTCATCGTGTCACTCCCGTCCACAGGCCAATCGCCGCCCGTAGGATCTGCTTGAGGTCGATGGCGGTGCGAGTCTCGCCGAGGCCGATCACACGGAGCGCGCAGCGCC
>JAXLYP010000001.1:0-755904 GCA_046351395.1 Polyangiaceae bacterium | reverse complement strand
ATCCGTCAGGGGCAGGGCTGTAGAGAAGGTGCGCTCCGAAGCCTGTTTGAGCCGGCTCGTGAAGGTCGCACGGCTGGGCACGGCGCTCGCGAAGGCTGCGCGCCGTGGGGCACGCACACGCCCGGCCTGCGGGAGAAGGCTATCGACGGCACCAGCCGGAAGAGAGCGTCCTCTATCGGACGGTCGCGGCCTACTGGCCCTCGTTCCAAGAGGAGGCGGAGGAGCACGGTGGGCTGCCGAAGTTCGTGGCGCGCGAGTTCGACGAGTACCTGCGCTGCGGAATCCTCGAGCACGGCTGTCTGGCGATCGCCTGCGAGCGCTGCGGGTTCGAGCGCCTCGTCGCGTTCAGCTGCAAACGCCGCGGGTTCTGCCCGTCGTGCCTCGGCCGACGCATGGCGGACACCGCCGTGCACCTCGTCGAGAAGGTCATCCCGCCCGTCCCGACGAGGCAGTGGGTGTGCTCGTTGCCGTGGGGGCTGAGGGTGCTGCTTGGGTACGACCGCGACTTGTGTGCGGACGTGCTCGGCGCGTTCGCCGAGGAAGTCGCTCGCTCGCTCCGCTGGCGCGCGAAGCGACTCTTCGGGCTGAAGAGCGTAGAGGACGCACACACCGGCGCGATCACCTTCGTGCAGAGGTTCGACTCCGCCTAGAGGCTCAACGTACACTCGCACGTGCTGGTGCTCGACGGCGTCTACGTAGAGGGCGAAGCCGGGGCTCTCTCCTTCATGGCGCTCCCAGCGCCGAGCGCGGACGAGGTGCTCGACGTCGCGCAGCGGACCGCGAAGCGAGTCGCGGCGCTGCTCGACAAGCGCGGGCGTTCGCTCGAGGAGAGCGAAGACGAGTCGGCGAAGCTCGCGCAGGACCAGCTCGCGCAGGACCAGCCGGTCCTCGTGTCCTGCTACGCCGCCGCTGCGGAGGGCAAGGTGCTGCTCGGCGACCGGGCCGGCCAACGCACGACGCGGCTCGTGCACCCCGAGGACGCGCGCGCCAACGAGCCCGCCGCCGTCATCGCAGGGTTCAACGTGCACGCGAAGGTCGCGATCCCCGCCGGCGATCGCGCGCGCCTCGAGCGGCCCTGCCGCTACCTCGCGCGGCCGCCGCTCGCTCAGGAGCGGCTCACGGCGCTCGCCGATGGGCGGCTCCGCTATGAGATGAAAAGACCTTGGCGCGATGGGACCTACGCGGTCGTGCTCGAACCTCGCGGAGCGAGGTGAGATTCTGACTCTGCCTCTGCTTCTGCGGGGTCCACGGGGCGGAGCCCCGTGTGGAGCCGCTGGAGCTCATGTCGCGCCTGGCGGCGATGGTCCCGCCGCCACGCTTTCACATGATCCGATTTCATGGCGTGGTCTCGTCGCACTCCTCGCTCCGTTCGCGCGTCGTGCCCGAGCCTCCGCCGGAGAGTGGCGTGAAAATTCGCGAGGTGCAGCTCTCGCTCTCCTTCGACGAGGAGAGCGCCGCGCCGTCGCGGCGCCCGTGGGCCTGGCTCCTGCGTCACGTCTTTCAGCTCGACGTGACCTCGTGCCCCCAGTGCAACGCGGAGATGCGGTGGGTCGAGGTCGCGACCACGCCGAACGCGATCGCGAGGCTCCTCGCGAAGCATGGCCTCGCCGCACGCCCGCCTCCGCACGAGAGGCCCTCACCGCCGGGTCAGCTGAAGCTCCCCTTCGACGCCTAACCGCCAACGTGCGCCTCTCGAGGCCGGAGGCACCGATCCGTCCTCGATCGACCTCGCGGCCGTCTTCGCTGCGCTCGTGGAGGTTCAGGTGGCTCGAGGCGAGGTGCAGCTGCGCGTCCCCGAGCTTCGGGCTCCGCATTGCCCCGCGGAGAAGCGCGACGACAAAGCCTGATGCTCGGCGCATTCCGAAAGCATGGTGCCGGTTCAAAGGGAGGCGGATGTTCTGGATATCGGCGCGAACTCGTCCACGGCAACGTACGGCTGCACACAGGGAGGGCGAAGCGCGAGCTCGACGCATGAAGTGGATTGTTTGAAGCTCTCGCGCCTACGGGTTCTCGAACGCGTCCGACACGCCGAGGAAGCTCCCGATCGACGGCGCCCCGAAGTCCAACGCGCGCACCGCATCGACGCACGACGTGTCCAGGAACCCACCCGGGTGATCGACGAACTGCGTGACGAGCAACGCCCCGCACGTCCGTCCGCTCGACAGGGGCGAGCTGAACGTGACGACGTGACCTCCCCTCGGGATCGTCACGAGCTGGTGGCTCGACCCCGGTAGCCCCGCGTTCACCTCCGCGGCGAGCGCCGCCGGGGTGCGCGCGTCGAGTCCACCTGCAAGCAGCAGGACCGGCGTCGCGGTCATCGGGTAGGTCCCCGCGAACTCGGACGCCCCGTGAGGGAACGCGTCGTACGCCGCGCGCACGAACGGCGCGCCTCCAGCGATCGCCCACCTCGCCGCCAGCGACGCCTCGAGCTCGGCTTGCGAGGGAAGCGCCGCCGCGTCGAGCATCTCGGACGTCACGATCTGGAGGTTCAGCGGGAGCGAGAACCTCGGGTCGCTTCCGTCCGCCGAGAACAGCGCGGTCGCGACGCTCTCGATCGCCAGCTGGTCCGCCGCGTCGCATCGGAGCGCCCGGTACACGAGCGCCGGGCCGGCCTCGCGACGCCCCGCCTCGAGGAAAGTAAGGTTGCCGAGCAGCATCGCATACGCCGAGCGATCGAGGCCCAAGCTCGTCGGACAGTGTCCGGCATCGACCAGGTCGAGGAGCTCGCCGACACGCGACCACGCGTCGGGCCCGAGCTTGGATGCGCACAGCGCCTCCGCGCTGCACGCATCGAAGAGCGCGTGCGCCGTCGCCTCCACCGACGCGTCCATTCCGAGCGCGTCCAACGACTCGCCCACGACGCCATCGAGGATGACGCCGGCGGCTTGTCCCGGTGGGGCCACGGCCAAGTAGCGCAGTCCCCACCGCGTGCCATACGACCCCCCCCAGAGGAAGACCGGCGCGTCCGGCTCGCGTGCGAGGTCGATCGCGTACGCGAGGTCGCGCGCGGCGTTCGTCGAGTTGAACTGCACGAGGTCCGCGCCCCAGCCGACCTCGAGCTCGGCGACACACGTTTGCAGCGCGGCGACGGCTTCGTCGAGGGTCTTGAAGTCCACGTCGAGGCCCGCGCACGACAGCGCGGCGGAGAGCCCGGTGCCCCGATGGTCGAGCAAGTAGATGTCGAGATCCGGGAGGTAGAACTGGAAGAAGGCGAGCGCCGGTTCGAGGCTCGCGCCGCTGAAACCAGGCCCACCCGCGAGGAGCCAGAGCCCACCGTGCGACGTCTTCTTCGCGGCGACGTGCTTGAGGAACAGCGGGATGTGCTTTCCCGCGGGCGCACTCCAATCGAGCGGCACGTCCAACGTGGCGCACTCCCCGAGCGCGCACGCGGACCAGTCGAGGCCAGGCGCGCCGCCCGTCCCACTCTGCGCGCTGCTGACGACAGTCTGCGTTCCGGTCCCCGAGGACGTCGCGCCACCAGCGCCTCCGGGCCCTGTCGGCCCGCTCGGATCCGTGCACGCGGCGACGAGCGCGAGCGCGCCGATCAGTTGGGGACGCACCACGACACCGTCGGGTCGAAGTAGGGCGACGGCGTGCACGTGTAACCCATCGGGCAGGTGTGCGTCGCGTCCCCGCAGTAGGCGCGGCACGTGAGCGTCCCGTCGCACGTGAACCCGGGCGCACAATCGATCGGGGACGCGCACGTCGCGCCGTCGACGCCGGTCCCGACCAGATCACAAACCGTCGTGAACCCCCCCTCGGTATCGACCGCGGTGGTGCAGCCCGTGCCGGGCTCGGCGTCCTCGCACGCCGTGGCGAGCGGATCGCACCGCTCGATGCAGATGCCGTACGCAGGCTGGTTCGCGGCGGCAGCTGGCGTGAGCCAGTAGCACATCGCGCTCGCCGGGCAGTCCGCGCCGGTCTTGCAGAGATCCCGACACGCACGCCGTTGTGGCGTTTCGGTCGGAAACCCGCCGCGGCTGCAAAAACCACGGGGAGCGCACGTGTCGATGCTCGGCTCGTTGGTCGGTCGCTCGCAGAGCTCCCCCTCGGCGACAGCGCCGAACGCCTCCGCGCACACCGCTTCGGGCGTGTTCTGGGGAATGCCCTGCACGATGCACTTCGGCGCCGCGGGGTCCGCGCAATCCTGTGCGACCACGTCACACGGCTCTCCGGGCCCGGGGTGCAACCCGCCCGTCGACGTCGACGTGGACGTCCACGACATCGTGGCCGCAGACGACGTCGTCGATCCGCTGCCGGCGCCGCCGGTGCCGGCGGTGTCGTCGCAGCCCGACGTCACGAGCAGACAGAGAAGAGAAGCAGTGAGGACCCCTACGGTGCTTGGCTCGCGCATGCCTGTGCCCTTCGCACGCGACATGCCACCGCGCGCGACGCCGTGGACGTGCGGGCGGCGAAGGGGGCAGCACCCCGACGTGCGCAGCTCCGCACGTGCTCCGTCCGCCGGGCGCACGTGCGGCCCCGCTCGCGCGCACGTGCGCGAGGCAGTCGCGAGACGACGACGCTCCACGCTCGCGCGGCGACGCGCATGGCACATGCGCTGCAGCGGCGGGCGCCGTGGCGCTCGCTTGGGGAATCGCATTCGTCGTCCTCGCGCTGGTGTTTGGCGTGATCCTCCGGGTCGTCGTGAGGGACCATCGTGTCACCGCGCGCCGGGCGCTGATCCTGACTCGCCCCACCACTCCGATCGCGGATGCACGCGGGAGCGTCCACTTGAGGGGGACGGTGTCCGCGGGAGACGAAGGGACCTTTCGCGCACCACTCTGCGGTCGCGAGGTCGTGTGGTCACGCACGACGTTCGCGTTCCACCGGCCGCATTCTCGGTCGACGAAGTGGGCAGACGCGGTCTTCGACAAGAGGCGCCGGCGGTTCCACCTGAGCGACGCGACAGGGACCGCAGAGGTCGAACTCCAGGGTGGCGTCGCGTTCATCCCGACGCAGGCCGAGCTCGAGTTCGACCTGACCCGCGGCGGCAAGCTCCCGCCGCCGCTCGACGAGATCCTCCAAACGTCGCCCGGGTTGCCGCAGGGCGCCGTTTGGCGCGTGCGGATCCGAGAGGAGCGGATCGAGCCCGGGATGGAGCTCAGCGTGTCGGGCCGCATCGCCCACGTGCCAGGCGAGAGCGCAGATCGTGTGTTCCGCGACGGCCCGAGCCAGCGCGCGCGGATCGTCGGGCACCCCGACGAGGAGCTCGTCGCGTTCAGCGACGCGGGCTTCTTCGAGCACGAGGTCGCAAAGGAGCGGTGGGGGATGTGGTTCGCGGTCTCGATGACGATCGGCAGCGCCATTGCTGGCGTTTCGCTGGTCGCGTACGCGTGCTTCTGCTGAGGGTGTGGATGGATCCTCGAGCGATCGTCCAGATCCTGGCGGGCTCCGCGGCGCTCATCGGCGCGGTGCTCCTCTTCCTGGCGCGAATTGGCCCCGCGGAGCGAAGTATACTCACGTCGCGCGAAGCCTCGATCCAGCGGGCGCGCAATGCGACCCTCGGGAACGCGCGGGGTGCGTGGGTCGCCGTTCGAGGTCGTCTCGTCGCATGCGCCGACGGGTCGTTCGTCGCACCGCTCTCGGGTCGCGCGGCGCTCTGGTGTCGCACGCGGGTCCTCGTCTACAGCCCGCTCGACGACGACGGGAGCTTCGTCGAGCGTCACGTCGAGACAGCAACCCGCCCGTCACAGCTGAGTGATGGTGCAGCGAACACGGAGCTCGACCTCGGCACGGCGACGATCGTCGGCGTGGACGACGTGGTCGTAGAGCTCCGTGACGGAGACGCGTGGCCGACGCGCGTGCGCGCGATTGTCGACGCGCACCCCGACCGCTGGCCATTGCTCCCGAAGCATGTCCAGGTCATCGAGACGGCGCTCGGCCCCGGGGACGAGGTCACGGTCGTGGGTCGCCTCTCCAAGCGCGGAACACGGGTTGGCGCGGACGACGCGCATCCCGAGTGGTTCGTGAGCCCCCTCGAGGCCCGGCAGATGCTCGAACACATCCGGCGACCGACGCGTCTACTGCGCCGTCTCTCTCTCGTCGGCGGCGCGCTTCTCCTGCTGGCCGGGGCGGCGCTGACCACCGCGGTGGTGTGGCGGTGAACGCGACCCCCACGCGCGCGCTTGATAGCCTCCGTCGAGCGACGATGTCATGGCGGCCCTTCCGATCCGCGCACGCGAGGTTCGCGCGAGGCGCCGCGCTCTCCGCGGCGGCCATCGTCGCTGCGACGACGGGCTGCGAGGCGATCGTCGACGGCGCGCCCCGCACCCTCGAGGCATGTCATCCGGGCGCGCTTCGATGCGGTGCGAGCGTACGTGAGCGATGCGATCCGCTCGGGCAGCGCTTCGACCCGGATCCGTGCCCGACGGACACGCCTGCCTGCGTCGAAGGGGTGTGCTGGGCGTGCGATCCCGCCGTCGCGCTCGGTGACGACGTCCTCGGCGACTGCGCGCGTCCGCTCTGTGTGGGTGGATCCGTGACGTCGACGGCCGACGACAGCGACGTCCCGTCCGACGGGGACCGCTGCACCACGGAGCGATGCGAAGGCGGCAAGCCCGTCGTCACGTTCACCGCCCCGATGAATCGACCGTGCGAAATCGCGAAGGGCGCGTCCGAGCAGAACGCGTGCACGCGCACCCCCGACGGCCGCGTGGTGTGCTGGGGCTCCAACGCAAACGGCCAACTCGGCCTCGGCAGCGCCGACGCTCTCGTCCACGCGCCGACCGTGGTGGTGGGGTTGCCTCCGGTGCGAGGCGTCGCGGTCGGTTGCGAGCACGCGCTCGCGTGGACGGCGACCGGCGAGGCGTGGGGCTGGGGCAGCAACGCGCACGCGGAGACGCGCGCTGCAGTCGGGCCCGCCGCGCACGATCCCGTCACGATCACCTTCGACCAACCGGTCCTCCAGATGGCTGCTGGATGCACGCACAGCTGCGCCGTCCTCGCCGATCACACCGCCATGTGCTGGGGCGAGAACACGCACGGACAGCTCGGCGTTGGGGACGCCGATTCGCGCACTTCCCCCACGTCCGTCGTCGGCCCGCGGAACGCCGCTCGGCTCGAACACATCAAGGAGATCGCCGCGGGAACGGACTCCACGTGCGCGCTCCTCGACAGCGGAGATCTCTACTGCTGGGGCCTCGCCGAGGCGACGGGCGCGGGCCACCCGGAGAGCGATCCGGACGTCGTCGCGCCGGAGTGGGTCGCGTCGAGCGCGACGTCGATCTCGGTCGGCGTCGCGTCCGCGTGCGCGGGCTTCGCCGACGGCGGGGTGTCGTGCTTCGGGTACAACAGCTTCGGCCAGTGCGGCGCGGACCCCTCGGCGTTCGTCTTCGCGTCGACCCCGCAGACCATCGACGTCGGCGACGCGACGGACAGCTCGCCGGGGTTCTCCCACGCGTGCGCGGTCGTCGCGAGCGGCGTCGCGTGCTGGGGCGGAAACTACTGGGGGCAGCTCGGCCAAGGAGACGGATGCGGCGCCGGCTGCCCCGGGGATCTCGACGTGACCCCGGCGTGGGTCGTAGGCACCGCGCCGGGTGTGGAGCAGGTCGTCGCGTCGTGGATCTTCAGCTGCGCACTCCGCGCGGGGGAGGTCTCGTGCTGGGGCGGCAACTTCCAGGGTCAGCTCGGTGATGGGACGTCGTCGAGCGGACGGGACACCGCGCAGCCGATTGTCTGGCCGCTCCAATAGGTCCCAGCAGCGAGCGGGTCAGAACGCGATGGCGCACGCGCCCGCGCGGAGCGAGACGACGGACGTCCGCGCCCGCGGCCCCACGAGCGCGAGGACGAGCCCGCCCACGACGAGCGCCCCGCCCGCGACGAGGCCCGCCGTCGCGAGGTGCGACTCGAGGGGTAGCCGACGGCTCGCGTCGAGCGACGCGTCGTCCGGGCACGTCGCCGACGTGCATCGCTCCTGCACCGTCGCGTCGTCCGCGAGCGCGAGAGCGCCGGAGATCGCGCCGAGCGTCACACCCACGCCACCTACGCCGAGCGTGATCCAGCCAGCGATTCGAAGCGACGGGGGAGAGGTCGTGGTGGTCGGCGCGCCGAGGTCTGGAGGCATTCTCGGCAGGCTCGCGCGGGGCGCGATGGGCGCCTCCTCCGTCGCGGTTGGGACCGGCGCGAGGTCGACGACGAGGTCGCGCGAGGACCCCTCGCTCGCGTCGAACTCCGCGCCGAACGGAGTTCGGCCCTCCGCCTCGACGCGGACGACGTGATGCCCCGGATCCATCGGCAGCGAGATCCCGAGGCTCGCGGCGCCGAGCACGGAGCCGTCGAGGAGAACGCGAACGCCGGGCGCGTCAGCGTCGTTCAAGACGATGCGAAGGTGCGCGAGCCGCGCCTCGATCAGCGGGATCCGCTCCCGCGCGATGGACGCGCGGTCCTCCCGCCGATCCTGCACCGCGCGCGACAGCACTTCGCGAAACTCGGTCCACGCGAGCGCGAGCCGTCCGGTGTGCTCGTGGCAGGAGGCGAGGTTCAGCAGCGTGCCGGGGCGCGGATCGAGCCTCTGGCTCTCCTCGAGGAGCGGGCACGCGGCCGTCCACTCCTCGCGCCGAGCGAGCGCGCGAGCCTCGTCGAAGAGCGCCTGCGCGCGCGCGACATCATCACCGGTGGGCGCCGCCGCGGCAGTTCCGCCGGTCAGCAGTGCGCACGCGACGAGCAGCCGAACAGCGACCGAGCGGGCGATCATCGCCCTGGATGCTAGATCAGAATCGATCATCCATCGGATCGGTCGGTGGCGCCCGGACCGCGCCGCGACCGGTCGGGCGCGGCGCGGGGGAGGTAGTCGTCGACGCCGCGGCGGACGGTGGACCCGGGGGCGCAGCGGCGACCGCCGCGACGCTCGGGACCGACGGCTCCACCGGGACCGGGACGGCACTCCCTCTTACGCTCGCGGAGGGTGGCGCCGGTGACGTTCCCACCTTCGTCGCGAAGACGGCAGCGGTCGCGAGCGCGGCGACGCCCCCCACCACGGAGGCGATAAGGGCCCCGCGGCCCGCAGGGCGTGCCCTCGCCACAGACGCGAGGGGGCGCGTGACGAACGGTCGAAGCGCGTCCACGACCGCGCCCATGTCACGCGGACGCTCGTCGACCGACCGAGAGATCATGCGGTCGACCAAGCTCGCGAGCTCTGCGGGCACGCTCGGCGCGGCCTCGTGGAGCGGACGAATCCGACCTTCGACGACGCGCTTGAGGGTCTGCCCCGAGCTCACCCCGCGCGTCGGTAGCTCGCCGCTGAAGAGCTCGTACGCGACGAGACCGAGCGCCCACACGTCGACGCGGTGATCCGCCGACGCCTCCGCGAAGACCTGCTCGGGCGCCATGTAGGCTGGCGTCCCGGGGGCGCCCCCGGTGCTGGTGATCGTCTGCTCGTCGAGTGGTCCGTCGAGCTTCGCGATGCCGAAATCGAGCACGACGAGGGCGTCATCCGCGCCACGGATGAAGAGGTTCTGCGGCTTGACGTCCCGATGCACGATCCCGGCGGCGTGCGCGGCTCCAAGGGCCGCCGCCGCTTCGGCGAGCCACGTCACGGTGCGGCCGACCGGCCGATCGACACCGACGAACGCCGCCAGCGGCTTGCCCTCGAGCAGCTCCATCACGAGGACCGGAGCGCCGTCGACGTCGAGGACGTCGAGGATCCTGCACACGTTGGGGTGCGCGACGGCGCGGATCGCGCGCGCCTCGCGGAGCATGCGCGCGCGCGCATCCGCGCGCGGCTCGCGGAGGACCTTCAGGGCGACACGTTCGCCGCCGAGCGTCTCGGCCTCGTAGACCTGGCCGAGCCCTCCGCGTCCGATCTCGCGAACGATCCGGTAGCGCCCGGCCACCGACGATCCCAACGCGACGTCGTCACCCACGTTCGCAGGATCGCACAACGCAGGGTGCTGCCGATATGCTCGAAGGCCCCTTGGTTCCCGGCGACACCACGCTTCCTCCGACGGCGGACGGCGCAGCGCCTCCGAGTGCTGAGCGGACCGCGCTCGGGGTCTTGGTCTTGTGGGCCAACGATCCCGCGTTGCAAGCGGGCCAGCTGATCCTCGCGGACGCGCCGGAAGTGTGGGTTGGCCGGAACACGGAGGGGTTCGTCCTCCAGCGACCGGGCGAGAACGCGGCGGCGCCGGGGATTACGAGCCCTCGCTTCTCGCGCCGCCAGCTCCGGATGATGCCGCGGTCGGGGGCGATCGCGATCGAGAACGTCGGCAAGGTTCCGCTCGTCGTCGCCGGACGGGAGACGCCGCGTGCCGTCGTGACGGCCGGGGACGTCGTGAGCATCGGCCGTGAGCTTCTCCTGTTGGTGGTCGAGCGCCCCGCTTCGATGCGGGCCTATCGGGCGTTCGCGCCGCGACACCTGGGCCGGTTCGGGGGTCCGGACGCGTTCGGCATCGTGGGGGAGAGCCCCCGAGCGCATCGGCTGAGGGACGCGCTCGCGTTCGCGTCGAGCGCCCCGGGCCATGCGCTGCTCATCGGCCCGAGCGGCTCCGGCAAGGAGCTCGCCGCCCGCGCGATCCACGCCATGAGCCCTGCCGCTCAAGGACCGTTCGTCGCGCGAAACGCCGCGACGCTCCCACCAGGCCTCGTCGACTCCGAGCTCTTCGGCAGCGCGCGCAACTACCCCAACGCAGGGATGCCCGAGCGCGCGGGGCTCGTCGGCGAAGCCGATGGCGGGACGCTCTTCATCGACGAGATCGGCGAGCTGCCGCTCGACGCGCAGGCACATCTGCTCCGCCTGATGGACGACGGCGAGTACCACCGCCTCGGGGAGGGCCGCGCCCGCACGGCGCGTGTACGCGTCGTCGGCGCGACCAACCGCGAGGTGGGCGCGCTGAAGCCCGACGTCGCTGCGCGGTTCATCCTCCGCATCGAGACACCCGCGCTCGCCGAACGCCGGGAGGACATACCCCTGGTCGCCGCCGAGCTCGTCGCGCGGATCCGCGCGCGGGCGCCCGGAATGGTCGAACCCTTTCTCGACGACAGGGGAGCCCCGCGCCTCTCACAGCGACTGGTGTCGCGATGGGCACGCGCCGCCCTTCCCATGAACGCGCGCGAGCTCGAGCGCGAGGTGTTCCGCGCGATCGAGGCGAGCCACGGGGACCGCCTCGACCTCCCCGACGACGAGGAGCGCAGCGACGGACTCGCACAGGTCGATTTCCCTGAACCGCCGGAGCCCCAGCGAGAGGACGACGATCCAGCCATCAGTCCCGCCGCGATTCGTGAGGCCGTGATCGCCTCGTCGGGGAACCTCGCGGCGGCAGCACGCGCGCTCGGACTGCCCAGCCGATATGGGCTCTACCGCCTACTCCGCGCCCATGGCATCTCCGCGCAAGACGTCCGCGGCCACGAAGACAGAGAGTCGGGCTGAGGGACGGGAGAGCCGAGAGAGGCACCTGCGCCTCGGGGACCACCGCGGATGCCCAGCACGTGCCGCGCGCTTCGTCGCTCGTCGTGCATTGGCCGCTGGCGAGGTCAGCCGAGAACTGAACGGCCACTCCATCGACCAGAATTTTCGAGTGCACCGTCGCCTTCTTCCAGATCACGACCTCGTACCGGGCCGGTGAGGAGGACCTCGCGCGTGCTCACGCGGATCGGCGAGGACGAGCTGCACCACGCCGAGCTCGCGTTTCGCGCGCTCGCGTGGCTCGTGTCGGTGCACGGGGCGAGCGTGGCGCGGTCGGCGCGCACCGCGCTCGACGCGTATCCCGCTGCCGAGCGCCGGCGAGCCTCGAGCGACCGGATCATGCGCGGTTCGAGCTCCCGTCGCTCGAGCTCGGCACCTCGTTCCGTCCGATCGCTCCCGGGCGAGTCCCGTCCGCGCCGCTAGGCCGCGTCGCGAGTTTCTTCATGCGCGCGAGGGCACGCCGATCTACCACTCCTGGATGCGGCGTCCGCTCGCTCTGACCGTTCCCGCGTTCGCGCTCGCTGCGGCCTGCGCGTCGCAGCCACCGGCGGACCGGGTGGCCGTCACGCCCGAGACGCCGGCAGGCTCGGCGGCGGTGACCTCGCACCCTCCGTCGGCGCGACGAGCGCGGGATCGCTCCGCGCCGGACAAGGCGCATGGCGCGATCACCGTCGAGCAGGACCACCGCGTCGCCTCGATCGTGAATCACGTGGCCACGATTCATCGGCGTCCGTTCGTCCTCACCGTTCGGATCCGCGACGCGCGGCTGGACTCGGGGGTCCTGCTCAACGCTTCCTTCGTCTCGAGCCTGTTCGACGTCGCGGCGAGCGGCGCCCCGCTCCCGACGGGGGACGGCGATCCGTTCGGCGAGGGCTCCGCGATGGCCGAAGCGAGCCCGCCGGAGCCCACGCTCTACCTCGCGGACGATGCGTCGCACGATTGGTATTGGGGCGGAGAAGACAGTCGGTGCGAGAGCGTGATCCACCGAGGAGACGACGTCTTCTGCACGCGGAGGATCGAGTCTCTCGACGACCTCTCGAACAGCGACGCGCCAGAGGCGATCGGGTCATTGCACGCCAAGGAGCTGAACCTGGTCTCGTATCAGCGCGAGCGCGAGGGCGGTGGGGAGCGCGCGCGGGGGTATTTGAAGCTGGTGTTCGACTCGAACTGAGCGTCGCGAGTCGCGTGCCACGAAACCGCCATTGACAGCGGGCTGGACCCTTCGCGACCTTTGGAGGTGATGCGTCCGTCGAGCCTCCTCCTGTTCGTCGTCGGTGTGATGCTCCCCGGGTGTCGTCGGGACGCCCAGGAGCGGCCGCAGCAACGCGCCGCTCCGACCGCGTCCACCGCTGCGGTCGCGAGCAGCTCCCTCGACGCGTTGGGTGTCTCCGACAGCGCACCCGCGGCGCCGCATCCTGCGCGCCGCGGAGCTACCCGCCGCGGGCGACCTGCGGGAGCGCTACCACGTGGCGCTTCTCCAAGGCTTTCTGCTTCGCGCTGACCACGTGAGCGTGTGGATCCGCGAATACGTGCGCGCCGTCGTCCGCTACGCGAAGCTGCAGCGGCTCCTTTGTTCGTGCGCGCGCGATGGCGACGCGACCCGCATCGACCTCTCCGGGCCGCTCGCCCTCTTCCACGAAACCCTCAAGTACGGCCGCGCGCTCGCCCGCTTCGTCCCGACGGTCGCCGGCACGCCCGCGTGGCGGCTCGAGGCTCGGTGTCGGGTCGATGAAGGCAGGGCCGAGCCCATTCGGCTGCTCGTGGACGCGACCGCACCGCTCCCGAGAACGCACGCCCTGCCCCGCGACAGCGACAGCAAGCTCGAGGCGGCGCTCGCGCGCGCCCTGAGACGACTCGGAACACCGTGGACGATCGCGCGGGAGCCGAGCGCTGTCCCGATCGGGGGCGCAGTCTTCTTCCCCGACTTCGCGCTGACGCGAGGACGGGAGCGCGTGCTCGTCGAGATCGTGGGGTTCTGGTCGCCCGAGTACCTCGCGTCGAAGCTGAAGACGCTCGCCCACGTGAAGGAGCCGCTGGTCGTCGCAGTCGACGTCGCCCACGGAGACGTGTCGCCCGTACTCGGAGCCGCGGAGGTCGTCGCGTTCTCGAAGCGCGTCGACCCGACCGCGATTCTCGCCGCGGCCGAGCGCGCCCTCGCGAGGAGAGAACGCGGCGGGCTCGATCCGAGTTGCGAGAAGGACGCGTCAGCACTCAAGCGCAGCTGAGGGTGCCGGAACGCGTGGATCGAACTCCGACATCGGATTGTAAGAGCCCGTAACTCGACCCACGTCGCGCGGACGCACGCGATATCAGTCTGGACGACTCGATATTCGTGATCCCGCGGTCGAAGAGCCGGTCGATCAGCTGCTGCTGGGGCTCCCCGGAGTGAACACGCCTTACCTCGCCGCCGCGCGCTGCGCGATGAGCTCCCCGAACTGCCGGAGCTTCCAGAGCGTGATTGTGGGGTCCGCCTCGAAGTGCTGCTCTGCTTGCGTCCCGAGCGCAGCGAGCCGCGTGTCGTGGTGCGCCAGGTAGGCGAAGTTGGCGGTGCCGGCTCCCCCCGGCGACACATCGTTCGTCGACGCCGACGGAAACGTCCTCACCGAGTTGAAATATGGACTCTGGGACAACGCCGCGGAACGCGGACCGAGCGGCGTCGAGACGCACTTCGCCCACGGGTTCGGCGTCGGCTACCTCGTCGGCGGCGCGGCGATCACCGCCCTCGAGACCGCGCTCGCGTTCGAGGACGGCGGCGTCGTGCCGATCGCGCTGAACGTGTCTCCGACGTCCGTGTCCGTGTCCGTCCCGTTCTGACGAGCGAACTATTTTCCAGCCGAGGGGGCAACTGGGCGCGGGCTCGGTCGATGAAGGAGTGATGGCCTCGCGCGCCGTGCTCACGAGCCCCTCCGCCGCTATGATCGGGACGATGACGTCGGCGGCCGGGTTCATTCCCCTTCGGACCAGCGCCCCTCGGTCACGCGTCGAGTGGGAGCTGGAGGACGGAGACTCCGTGCCCGTCTCGCCTTCCCACAACGATGCGGTGGACGAATTGTCGTCCGTCTTCAAGGCGTGGATCTCGGACGCGGGTCGCCATGCCTCCGTGGAGCACGACGTCGCGGTGCGCTGGGACCCGGCGAACCCGAAGGTCGGTGTGGATCCGGATCTGGCGATCTTCGAGCCGCCGCCCGCCCATCGGGACGAGCTGACGAGCGTGATGACGTGGCGCGAAGGCCAGTCACCGCCGCTCCTCGCGGTCGAGGTCGTGAGCCCGAGCAACCCGCGAAAGGACTACGCGGTCTCGCCGGAGAAGTACGCCGCGAACGGGGCCCAGGAGCTCTGGGTGTTCGATCCGAGGCTCGTCGGTCCGCGCTCGACGGGTGGCCCTTTCCGCCTGCAGGTCTGGAACCGCGCGGCGGATGGGGCGTTCGAGCGCACATATGCAGGGCCGGGCCCCGCGCGCTCCACCGTGCTCGACGCGTGGATCGTTCCGGCGCAGGAGGGCCGACGCCTCCGGGTGTCCGGCGACTCGGAAGGGCGCTCCCTCTGGCCCACGCGTGAGGAGCGCTTGCTCGCCGAGAAGGAGAGCGCGGTCGCGGAGAAGGAGAGCGCGCTTGCGGAGATCGCAGCCTTGAAGGCCGAGCTCGCGCGTCGGCCAAAGTAACAGCCCTCTATCCGAGGAGAAGCTTCCGGGCCGGGGCGACGACGAGGCGGATCACGTCGCGCCGTGCGCGCGTGATCTCCTCGCTGCCGAGGAGGCCCACGCTCGGGGCAGGAGCCTCGAACGCGAGCGACGAGAGACTGCGCGCGATCGCCTCGTCGAAGGCAGCGCGCGCAATCTCGACGAGGGAGGGGTGCTCGGTGAGGAGCCAGCGGAGCGCGCGCCACGCGAGCGCGGAGTGTCTGAGCTCGTCCCCGGCGATCTGGCGGTGATGGTCCGCGAGCACGGGATCCGTGCAGAGGTCGGCCGTCGCCAGGAGCTCACCGACGCCGACGGTCTCGGCGACGCAGCCCTCCTCGACGAGGGCGCGAACGAGGTCTTCCAATCCACGATCGAGCGGCGCCGCCGCTTCGGGGAGCGCCTCGGGGCCGAGAGCCTGCCCGGCGAACGCCGATGCCAGCGCGAAGGCGGCCTGCGCGTGGGCGATCCGCTCCCAGCGCCGAGCGCGGACGAGGTGCTCGACGTCGCGCAGCGGACCGCGAAGCGAGTCGCGGCGCTGCTCGAGAAGCGCGGGCGTTCGCTCGAGGAGAGCGAAGACGAGTCGGCGAAGCTCGCGCAGGACCAGCCGGTCCTCGCGTCCTGCTACGCCGCCGCTGCGGAGGGCAAGGTGCTGCTCGGCGACCGGGCCGGCCAACGCACGACGCGGCTCGTGCACCCCGAGGACGCGCGCGCCGACGAGCCCGCCGCCGTCATCGCAGGGTTCAACGTGCACGCGAAGGTCGCGATCCCCGCGGGGCGCGCCGATCGCGCGTCCTCCTCGACGGTCGCCTCCCACTCGACAACACCAGGAGCGAGCGCGCGCTCCGCAAGATCGTCGTCGGTCGCAAGAACTGGTTGTTCTACGGCAGCGAGACGCACGCCGAGAGCGCGGCCGCGATCTTCAGCATCATCGCCTCGTGTCGGCTCCATCGTCTCGACGTGCTCGACTACATCGCCGACGTCCTCCGTGTGCTCCCCCACTGGCCGAAGGACCGATACATCGAGCTTGCCCCGCTTCACTGGCGCGCCACGCGCGCGACTCTCGCGGCTGCGGAGCTCGCGGCCCCGGCTGGTGTGATCACGGTCCCTCCGGCGCCCGTTCGCTCTGCGATCGTGGCGCCGGTTCCACCGGACTGACGCCGCCTGCCGCAATGTCTGGACTCCGTCAACCGGGGACCCACCGTGGGGTCTACGCAGCGGTTACGAAGCATGCCCTCGCCGCACGCCCGCCTCCCCACGAGAGGCCCTCACCGCCGGGTCAGCTGAAGCTCCCCTTCGACGCCTGACCGCCAACGCGCGCCTCTCGAGGCCGGAGGCACCGATCCGTCCTCGATCGACCTCGCGGCCGTCTTCGCTGCGCTCGTGGAGGTTCAGGTGGCTCGAGGCGAGGTGCAGCTGCGCGTCCCCGAGCTTCGGGCTC
This sequence comes from Polyangiaceae bacterium, assembly GCA_046351395.1. Taxonomy (GTDB): domain Bacteria; phylum Myxococcota_A; class Polyangia; order Polyangiales; family Polyangiaceae; genus CAYYKK01. Next base: position 739,389 of record JAXLYP010000001.1, on the reverse strand, counting down.
CGCATTGCCCCGCGGCGGACCGTAGCGGAAGCGAAAAAGCGCAGGTCGAATGCCCTATCCGCCCGCGGTCGTGGCGCCAAACAGGTCCGGCGTGATCCGCGCCTTGACGACGTAGAACGACTCCTCCGCGTGGATGGCGGCGAGGATCTCGGCGCAGTCGCCACCGGCGTCGATTCGTACGCACAGGTCGGTGCCCTTGCGCACGTGCTCCTTCGCTCTCCGAACCCAACTGCGAATGAGCGGCGCGTCTTCGACACCGAGCCCGCGATCGCCCGGCCGAAGCTGCGCGCCTACGACCGTCCCGAGCTCGGCGATCCGCGCGAGGATGGGGTGAAGACTCGGACGCCCGTGGTACTTCGGGTTAGGCCCGGGCAATGCTCCCTCAATCTCTTCGGAGTCGTGCGGGCAGACCGTCGTATCGAGATCGAAGTGGGCCCAGCGGCCGCGGTAAGCGCGGAGACGGCTGAGCCCATGTGCGGCGACCATCCCTTCGAGGGCCGCGAGTTCCTCCGCTCCGAGCCGCTCAAGGTCCGTGTAGACCGTGTCCAGACTCGGCACGACGCCCCCGGCCAGGTGAACGAAGAGCGGATCGGACGCGAGCGATTCGAGGCCGAATATCCGGCCCTCGCCGGCGACGAACGCATCCACTAGCAGGCGCAGTTGACCGGCCATCGGGTAGATCACTCGTGGATCGGACTTGAGATGTCCGAACCGCGCCGACAGCTCGCGGTCCACCCCAAGCTCGCGCAGCCACCCCCCGAACACCGCAAGTCCGGCGACCCCCGTGAGGTTCGCGTCGGGTCTGCCGGCGTGGATCGCGTTGGGATCCGGGCGGCGAACCTTCCGCGTTCGCCGATGCCCATCTCCTCTCTTGCCCCCAGCAACGTCTCGTCGCACCTTCCAGGTGGTCGGCCTGCGCGGTTCGGTTCTTCTCATCAAAGCATTGGACGTGCAGCGCCGAGCTTGTTTTCAAGCCGCCTTCGACGCGAACGGCGATATCCTCACGCGTCGCCGCGCACTCGACACCCGAACTCCACGTTCAGCCGGCGCGCTCCCTCGCGACGATCCTCGCGTTCATCACGCAGCACGAAGATCTCGTCGAGGAGGCGACCGGCAAGCACAACCGCATCCAGCTGTGCGGATTCGACGCGACGGTCCTGCTGCCGCTGCCGCGCATCAAGGGTGCGCTCCACGCGAAGCTCCTCGCGGAGGGCGGCACGTCCAACACCTTCCCCGAGATGAACGACGCGTCGGTCGTGGTGTCCATCGAGCACGCGGAAGCGGGACGGCGTCGAGAACCTCAGGACCACGATCCTGAAGGTGCCGCACCACGGCTCGCGTCACAACAACGAAGCCTCTCTCTACGCGTACCTGTTCGCGGACGACACCAAGGATCGCGTCTCGGTCGTCTCGGCGAACGGATCGACACACCCGCACGACGAGTACTTCGCGCTTGTCGACAAGTTCGGACTCAAGCCGTACTGCACCAGCCTCGCGGAGCAGTGCAAGGATCACAACGTGGTGCGGCTCTCGCGCGCGGGGCAGCTTCCGATGGCCGCTCGACCCTTCATCGCCAACTACAAGTCGGAGGGACCGTCCGTGACCTGTCAGGGCGACATCACCATCGAGATCGACGAGGCCGGGGTTCGCCGCGTACGCGGGTCGACGGGGACGCCCTGCCCCTACCGGTCTGTCTGAAGCGCGGACGGAGGGGCCGTCGCGCGCTCCGACGATGACCGGCGCACTCGGACGTGGCCGCAGTCATGTAGCCTCGCGGTGTGCCGAAGTCGTGTCGCTGGATCCTCGTGGTCGTCGCGCTAAATTTAGGCCCCGCGGCGTGCGGCGGCAACGCGCCTGTGCGTGCGGCGCCGCGCGGGCCGGACTTCCCGCGGCGGTTCACGTGCTCTCGACGGACTTCGATCAGGCCTGCGTCACGTGCAGGTTCTCGGAGCTCGACCTCGTGGTGGTGATCGACTTCTTCCGCGCGTCGAAGCTCCCTGATGTCGCGAAGGGCCTGGTGCGGCGTCGGGGCGGACCAGCCGGAGGTGCAGAGCTCGTTGGTCGTCGCGGCCTTCGACAACCGGACCCGACACATCGCGGGGTCGTTCGATGTCGCGTGGCGGGAGCTCAAGACGGTCGGGGGGTGCGCCACGGGGCGCGTCCGCGGCGCGTTCGACCTCATCTTGGATCTGCCGGCGCGCCGAACCCAGAGCTCCTGAGGGCCCTCGTCGGGCACGCGGCCATCGAGGAGTCCTGATCGACGGCGCCACCTCGGCGGGCGCGTCGTGGACCGACGTGGGCGCCTACGACGCGTCGGCGAGCGCACGCGTCGCGCCGTTCGACGCCGTCGAGTTCCAGGTCGCGCGGCTTTTTCCGCCGAGGTCGTAGAGCGGCGCGTTTGCGGCTGACGGGGCGTCCGCTCGGATGCGAGCATCGGCGCCGTCACGCGACCGAAAGGAGCCCCACTTTGAACACCTCGCTCTCCGCCTTCATCGACCTCTACACCTTCCCCACCGGCCGCCGCATCTTCGCGATCCGACAGGTCGCGGAGCGCGCGCAGGTCGCGGGCTTCACCGACCTCGCGGCCCACTGCGCCGCCGCGCTCGAGCACGACCAGAAGTGCTACGCGCTCGAGCGACGATGGTCTGGCTTGAACGCTCAGTCCAAGGCGAAGGCGCCGGCGGAGGGCGGGCTCGACGCGGTCACCCTCGACGGGATGATCGACCGGACGCTCACCGCCCTGCGCGACAGCGCGTTGAACCAAGCCGTTGGCGCGATCCCAGGCGCGGCGATCCACGCGAAGGTCAGCGCATTCCTGAAGGCGATCATCCCGACCGGCGACGTGAGCGACATCACGAACCTCCCGATGGTGGAGGAAGACGTGATGGTCGGCACGATCGTCGGTCAGCTGACCGGGGATCTCGCGAAGACGGCGGAGGAGCTCGAGCTGAAGACGCTCGTCGCGCGGCTCGCGGAGCTCCACCCGAAGTACCACGCAGCCCTCGTCGCGCCGACCCCCGAGGTGCTCGCCTTCAGCGACGTCCGCGCGGCGCGGGCGACGGGGCAGGACCTCTTGCTCGAGGCGGTCGCGATCGTCGCGGGCAGGCACCACGGCAAGTCGGACACGGACATCGCGGGGCGGAACGCGCTCCTCGGCCCGATCTTCGAGCAGAACGACGCCATCGGTGCGGCCCAGCGCGGACGCCGCGTCGTCGTCGACGTCGACCCCGATACGGGCAACCCGGATCCGACACCAGTCGCAGGGCCGACCGAGCCGGCGAAGCCAGCATGATCCCCAGCCTTCGCGCGGGCGGAGTCCTACGCCAACAGTGCGACCACGTAATCCGGGTCTGTCGGCGACGGTCTCCGCCAACGCGAATGGATGAATGAGGCAGCTGCTGCGCGGGGTTGTGCGAAGGCGCTACCCCGGCCGCGCTGGCCCAGGCTGCACCAGTGCGCGAAGCGTCCTTGACTCGATTGGCGCGCACCAAGAGAATCGCCGCGTGCGCTTGGACTTGCGGAAATGGGGCCTGGCGGTCGGCGTGCTCGGCTTTGCATGCGGGCACCCGCCGAGGCCCGCGCTCCAGCCCGCCGGCCAGGGATGGTGGTGCCAACAGTCCACGCAGCAGCCCGAGGTGTCGCAGTGCTGGCGGTTGGAGGCAGACTGCCGCTCTGCCACAGCGCGCCGCAGCGCCGACCCGCGGCTTTCGCAAATGACGGAGTGTCGGGGGCAGCCGAACGCCGCGTGCCTCACGTACCACGACCGATTGGACAACGTGGATCGCCTCGAGTGCAGCATGGACTTCCAAGGGTGTGAAGTCATGCGGGGTGCGCTGTCGCAACAAGGGGCGGACGTAGAAGATGTGTCCACATGCGAGGCTTGGGGAGATGGCAACGGGAACGGCGCGGAGCCACCCGAAGCAGCTCCCCTCCGGCCGTGGCGATGCTTTCGTAGCCCCGGTGGCGGAGGGTCTGCGTGCTTCGCGGACGACTCCCTCTGCCAGTCGTTCCACTACGCCGAGAACAAGCGATACGAGCGGGAGACGGGACGCTCCGCCGGCACGGACACCACCTGCACGGCGGAGGAGCATCCGGTGTGCTTTCGGTTCTCGGGCGACGGAGTCTCGGGACCTGGCGTCGTGGGTCAGCACGCCGCCGAGTGGTGCACCCCGGATCTGGCGTCCTGTGACGCGGCCCGGTCGAAGGTCCCGTCGTCGGATCCGAGCCTGACGACCTGTTCGACGCGCTGATCCACTCGCGCAACGCTCCGACCGTAGCGCGCTGCACTCCGCTATGTTTGGCATCGCATGCTGACGCTCAGGGCGCAGGACGACGAACTGGAGGGCCTCGCGGGCGCGGCATTTCCGAGCGAGAGCGAGCGCTCCGTCTCGTTCACGCTCGCGCATGTGCTGGGCATCGGCGGCATGAGCGTGGCGTTCCTTGCAACGCGCGCAGCGAAGTCGGGCGAGCAGGCGGTGGTCGTGAAGGTCATGCGGCCGTGGTTCGCGCGACAGGCGGGGTCGACGGCGCAGCTCATCCTTGCCAAGGAGGTGACCGCGCTCCGCCGATTGAATGAGCAGGTGCCGCCGACACCCTTCGTGATCCGGTACATCGACGCGGGGATGATCTTGGTTCTCCACGGAGGCAAGGCCGTCCACCTGCCGTGGATCGCGGTCGAGTACGTCCACGGCGGGCAGGAGGGGACGACGCTCACCGCGCGCGTGGAGACCTCCGTGAAGTGCACGGGATCTGCCTTCGATCCGAGCCGGGCTGCGCGCCTCACGGACTCGCTCGCAAGCGGCGTGCAGGCCATTCACTCGCTCGGGATCCTCCACCGGGACCTCAAGCCGGACAACATTCTCTGCTGCGGCTTTGGTGATCGCGAGATCTTCAAGATCTCCGACTTCGGCGTCGCGCGACCTGGGGACGCCGCGGCGACGTTCGGCTCGATTCCGATCGGAACTCCTGGCTACGCCCCGATGGAGCAGGCCGGCCTCGACCCGACCTCCGTCGGCACCTGGTCCGACGTGTTCTCGCTCGCGGCGGTGCTCTTCTTCGCTCTCACCGGAGAGGACTACTTCCAGCTGAGGTCCCCAGCAGAATGGCTTCTGAAGGCCAGCCGACCCGAGCGCAGGAGCATCCTCGACGCACCGGCGCTCAGCGCGGAGCTGCGCGCCCGAGAGTCGGCGTGTCGGGCGATCGACGCGGAGCTCGCCCGCGCCACGGCCAAGGAACCTCACGACCGTCCGCGCGTCGAGAACCTTGCCGCCACGATCAACGCACACCTGCGCGCCGACTCGCGGCGCGGCCGCGCGCAGACCGCCCTCCGGCTGAACACGTACGAGGCCCTCACCGACACGCGCTTCGGCCGCTGGAAGTGGGCGATCCGCAACCGACCCGACGAGGTCCGGATCATCCGCAGCGTGGCGTGGGATGGCGACGGGAAGTGCCTGGCGGTGACGAACGCCGGCCTCGTGTTCTGGAGCGGTACGGAGTGGCTCGAGGCAAGCACGGACGGGCTGCCGAACCCTGGCGGCCTCAAGTTCGTCCGGCGGTTGTCGGCGGGGACGTGGTTCGTCGGCGGGGATGAGGCGACGGTCGCGGTGTACTCGGGCGCAGGCGTCGAGGAGCTCATCCGCGGCCCCGATCCGAGCGCCACGATCGCCCTCGCGAGCGGCGAGCTCCGCGATCTCGGTGTGCTCGTCGCGACGAGGCCCGACGCACCGCCCGAGCTACACGCCGCTGCGGGGGGTCGGTGGGTCCGCCCCGTCGCGCTCGAGGACGTCGCGATGGTCACAGCCCTCGCACGGGTCGGTGATGACGAGTGGCTGGTCGGCGGGCGCACGCACGGCAAGCAGGCGTACGTCGGTCTCTACAAGCCGCTTTGGTGGCACGTCGAAGAGACCGCTGTCCCCGGCGCGCGCGCCGTCCTGGCTGCTGCGGGGAGCCTGGATCGCCGCGCCGGCATCGCCGCAGCGACGGACGGACGGATCGGTTGGCTCGAAGGCGGGAGCGTTCACGCCGAGATCGTGGAGCCCGGGCGGGATCTGTCGGCGGCGGCCATCGACGTCACCGGGCGCGGGTGGGTCGCTGCGGCGGGTTGCATTTGGCTCCGGAAGAAGGCCGGGGACAGCTTCGAGTGGGTGCGCGTCTGGGAGGATCCGGCGTGGTCCGCGCCCTTCGTGTCGCTGTTCGCCGACGTCGGCAGGGTGATCGCGGTGAGCGCGGATGGCGGTATCCTCGAGGGGCGCGCGGAGGCGCCGTCGCTCATGACGGCGTGAAGCCTGTCGCCGACTACGGCGTGAGCGGGCTCGCGAGGTCCTGGGGATCCGCCGCCGGCCGGATCAGAAAGTCGGCGTTGTCGTCGTCGCTGTCGATGCAGCTGCCGGCGAGCCCTCCTTCGCGTCGTTCGACGCTGGAGATGCTGGTGTCGCAGCCCGTCCTCAGGACCGGCTCGCCTTCGCAGTCGAAGTCGGGCGTGAAGGGGTTCACGCCACAGTAGAAACAGACGGCATCGACCACAACGCCGTTGTCTTTCAATGCGACACTCGCTTCGTCCGCGATGCTGCTGGAGAGCGCGCCGTCGCCAAGCACACCATCCTGCAGGTATCCGGTGCCGGTCAGCAGCACGTGCGCACCAGGCGGGACGTACGAGCGGCCCGCGCCGGACCATCGAACCGTCGGCGAGCCGGAATCAGCTGCCCGCGACTCGAGGGTGGTGGTGGTGGTGAGGAGGATCGAGAATGCCGATGGATTGTAGAGTTCGACGAAGTCATCATTGCCTCCGCCAATCCCACGCGTGCGAATCTCGCCAATGACGAGGTGCTCGACGCCGCAGCTGCAGACCCCGATGCCCCCGCACACGGACGAGACACAGTCCGACGGGCCCTCGCAGCTCTTCCCCGCGGAGCAGGGAGGACAATCCAGACCTCCGCAGTCTGTGTCGGTCTCGTTGCCGTTGACGGCTCCGTCCGTGCAGCTCACTGCGCCCCCCGATCCTGAACCCGACCCCGTCGAATGCCCGTTCTGAGGGACGTCGAGCGAATCGAGTCCGGAGACAATCTGGCAGCCGGCGAGCGTCATCGCGACGAGACCAGCCCCAAGATTTGGTGGTTGCCTGCGCCGGATTGGGGGTAGAGCGGCGTCGGCCACACTCGAAGCTACCACACGCCTCTCGTTCTGCGCACATGGGACGTTGTCGTCCCGCCGCTGGCGCTATGCGGGTATGCAGACTCCGACGTCGTCAAAACCTGACAGCGGCTTGCAGGTCTGGCTCTGTGGGCACCCCCCGAAGCCTGGCGCGGCTGCGGAGCCCATCTCGCACGCGTAGCGGCACAGCGACGCTCCGGGCGAGCCGACGCACACCTGCATGTCGTCACAATCGTTGACGAACTCGCATGAGCCTCCCTCTGGTGCGTCCACGCCGCTGGGCGGCGAGCAGGTTGCCGAGCCGTTGCCAGTGGGGTGGCATGCGAGGCCCGACGCACACGTCCCCGGTGTGAAGAGGACGCACGCTGCCCCGTACGCACACACGAAAAAGAACTCGTCGCTGCCCATCAGGGCCACCCGGACGTTGCAGGAGCCCATACCGCAGGGCTGGTTGGCTCCTACGCCCGGTCCAGGGCAGCAGACGCGGGTACATGTCCACACGCACACCAGGCCAACGGCGCATTCGTCGTCCGATGCGCACGGAAACGCCTCTCCCTTCGTGCCCTTCGCCTCGATACACGCGGGGACGGCGCCGCCACCTGGGTCGGCGGCCACGTAGCACGTGTCCGAAGCGCCGCAGTCCTGAGAGAGCAGATCGCACTCGCCTTGCTTCACGTTCGTGTAGGCCGAGTCGCAGACGAGTCCGGATGCCGCCGACGTGGCGGTGCCTCCACCCAGGCCGCCGGATCCGTGGTGGACAACTTCGACGGTGTCGAGCCCGGAGACGAGCTGGCAGCCAGCGAGCGAGGCGGCTGCGAGAGCTGCACACCAATGCCGCTGCCTCGCACCTGTGAGCGTTGCGCGCGTCCCCGACATCACGAAAACCTACCACGCGCGTGCCGCTGGGCGCAGCCGTTGCGACGTCGCGCTGCCCTCGGCTACGTTCGTAGGCGTGTCGCCCGATCTACCACGCCCCGGCACCGTGATCTGCGGGCGCTACGCGCTCGGCCCGATCATCGGCGAGGGCGGCATGGGGGTCGTGTACGAGGCGGAGCTGACCCGGCTCGGCAAGCGCGTTGCGATCAAGCTGCTGCGGCCCGACGCGCTGGATGCGCCGCACATCATCGAGCGGTTCGAGCGCGAGGCCCGTATCGTCGCCAAACTCGCAAGCCGGCACGTCGTGCGCGTACTGGACGTCGATCGCACCGAGTTTGGGCTTCCGTTCATCGTGATGGAATTCCTCGAGGGCCAGGATCTCGCGACCCACTTGCGGGAGACGGGGCCGCTCGCGATCCCCGCGGCGATCGACCTCATGCTGCAGATCTGCTCCGGCGTCGCGGAGGTGCACCGGCTGGGCGTGATCCACCGGGACCTGAAGCCGTCGAACATCTTCCTTGCGCGTGAGGCGGGCGCCGACGACGACGCGAACGGCGACGCCCAGACAGCACAAGGCTTCACGGCGAAGGTGCTCGACTTCGGCATCTCGAAGCTCTCCGGCGCCGAGATCAGCATCACGATCACGCAAGGCGCCCTGGGAACGCCGCTCTATATGTCGCCCGAGCACGTCCGCTCGTCGAAGAACGTGGACGAGCGCTCCGACGTGTGGGCGCTCTCGGTCATCCTCTTCGAAGTCCTCACGGGAGCGACGCCGTATACGGGCGAGTCGCCAACGTCCGTCGCCGCTGCGATCGCCGCCGACCCGCCCGCGCGCCCGACGTCGCTCCGCGCCGACATCCCACCGGGGCTCGAGGAGGTCATCATGGCGGGCCTCACGAAGAACCCCGCCGAACGGATCCAGAGCGTTCGGGCGCTGAGGGACGCGCTGAAGCCGTTTCGCCGGGGGGGCGACCGTCGCTCGCTCGTCGATAGTGGTCAGAACCCCGCGGTCTCGCCAGCGGCCGTCAACGAGAGGGCGCCGATCGCGCCTGACCTCGCCGGCGAGGAGGACGAGGACGGCTCCACCGTCGTCGCTCCGCCCTGGTTCGACGCAATGGCCGCGTCGACGCGACACCACGAAGCGGAGGACGACGGCGTGCGCCCGACCGTTGGGCCCGAGCCCGCGCTGCCGCAGGCCCCCACGCTCCGGGACGCACAACCCCGTACTGAGCCGGGTTGGACGCAGCCCTCGGCGCGGCTCGAGTCGCCGATCAGGCAGCACCGACTGCCGATTGCGTTGGCCGTCAGCGCGCTCAGCGTCGCGGCTGTGTTGCTTGTTTTCGTCGATCCACTGCTTGAGCGTGACCAGCTGGTTGGCACCGGTGGCGCACGGCCGGCCGTCGTCACTGGAACGAGCACGGGAGCGGGACCCAGCACGGTATCGGGGAGCGCGGCGGCTGGACCGAGCACTGGAGCGGGACCGAGCACGGGAGCGGGACCGAGCACGGGAGCAGGGCCGAGCACGGGAGCGGGACCGAGCACGGGAGCGGGACCGAGCACAGGACCGGGGCCGAGCACGGGAGCAGGGCCGAGCACGGGAGCGGGCCCGAGCACAGGAGCAGGGCCGAGCACGGGAGCGGGGCCGAGCACGGGAGCGGGGCCGATCAAGCGGCCGTGTATACCCACCTGGGGGAGCAGATGTCCTTGAAGAGAGCGACGTGGCGCGTAAGCGCCGCGTGGGTTTTGGTCGGCGTGGCCGGCTCCGTCGGGCTGGCACGTGGCGCCGAGGCCACGCCAGCGGACTGCAAGAAGCTCGCTGATCTCGCGGAGGCGTCCTTCCGTGCGTCGAAGTATGGCGAAGCGATTGTCTTGTACCAACAGGCGTACGAGTGCGGCGGAGACGCAGGGCTCTACTTCAGCATGGGCCAAGCTCAGCTCCAGACGCAGGAGTACGCGGAGGCGTGGCAGTCGTTCGCGTTCGTTGAGGCGCACGTCAACGAGGTTCCCGACTACGTGCAGAAGGCCATCGCCGACGGCCGCAAACAGATCCGTCCGCGCGTGGGTCTCCTCACGCTGACGTCGACTCGGTCCGGCGCCGAGGCATCCATCGGCGACGAGAAGGTGGGGCCGCTCCCACTCTCCGACTTCGCGGTCAAGCCAGGAAAGGTGCACGTCGAGGTCACTTCGACGGACGGATCGAGGCGCCGGAGAGAGGTCGACGTGCACGCGGGAGAGACCTACGAACTGCAGTTCGAGTTCCCCGACGAGACCGCGCCCATCGTCGCTCCGACGCCCCCCGCTGCCACGAGCACCGGTGTGTCGCCCTTGATCCCGATTGGCTTCTCGATCGCCGGGGTAGGCCTCCTCGTCGGCTCGATCTGTGGTGGGGTGTCGATCGCCAAGACGAACGACATTCTTCCGAACTGTCCCAACGGGCAGTGCAGCCGAGGGTGGGAGCAGTCGATCTCCCAAGCCAACGCCATCGCCAACGCGTCCAACGCGTTCTTCGTCATCGCCGGGATCGGCGGTGTGCTCGGCGGCGTCGGAATTGGGCTGACGGTGAGCGCGGCGCATACCGATCCGACGAGTCCGGCGATCTCGGTGGGACCTGGGGGAATACGGCTCACGGCACGGTTCCAATAGGCGGTGAGCTCTAAATTAGAGGTCGGAGAGCCGAACGGTGAGGGCATCCACGTCGGCGAAGCTCGCCGTACCGCCAAAGTCGCTCTCGAACCGGATGAAGAGATGTCCACCGGCATCTCCGTCGAGGAATGCCGGGCGGTCAGTGGTCGTGAGCGGCGCCTCCCACGCGCCGTTGACGGCGTAGAGCAAATGGAGGCGACCATCGTGAAAGGCCAAGCCAAGGTGGCTCGGCTTCGACACGAGAGTACGGGTCACTGGCGAACCAATCGTGCTGAAAGGCGTCGTAATGGCCTTGTAGACGGCGTCCCAGTACAGCGCGAAAGAGTTCGGGCCACTCGCCTCCTCCTGGCCGAGTGCGAGACCCGCGAGGAAGCTACCTGCGCCCGGTGTTGGGTTCGCAGCGATGAGCTTCACGCTGACGTAGCATTCGTCCCAGTGGGTGGTGTCGGTCTGGCGGAACTGAACGCTCCCCGCACCCGCAGACGACATGACGAACATCGGGTCGACCCACGACAAGGCGGCGCCAGGTGCGTCACTCTCACCCGAAAAGCTCCGAACGCTCAGGCACCGTGGCAGCTCCGGGTCCGGAGGAGGCACTCCGTCGTCCGCGCCGATGACGTCGACGTCGTGCAGCCCGCTGACGAGTTGACAGCCCGTGAGGGCCAGGGCGAAGGCCGCACCCACGAAGCGGAGCATGCGCCCGACCCGTCGCCCACTCCCGCGGCCAGGATGACACACGCGACGATGGTGCGGAACACGGCCCCGTCGGGTCGAGACGTCCCGCGCCGAGAGAAGATTGGGTGTTGGTGTAGTCTCCACGGAGGCTTCAGCCGGCTACTTCTTCTTCACCGTCGTGCTCGAGTCGCTCTCCTTGACCTCGGCGGCGCTGTCGACGGTGCACTCCGGGCCGCTGGTGCACGCGAGATCGTAGACGCGAGACTGATCGCAGCCGCGCACCCCTACCTGAACGTGGACTTGGAACCCCGTCTTCTGGGTCGCCACGACGCTCGCCGACATGTCGGAGTCGCACCCGAGGTCGAACTTCGCGTACTTCGACGCGGTGTCGATCGCCTTCGCTTCGATCTGAGCAACTGACGTGCACCCTGCGAACGCGAGCGCGATCAACGGCAGAGCCATAGTAACGCGGGCGGGCGAATCGGGATGTGGTTCCACTGGCGATCTCCTGTGACGCGGGGGGGAGCGACGCGGGCATGATGCACCTTCCCGCCGCGGGATGCCATGGGTAGCGGCCGGCGCAGCATGTCGAGCGGCAGGGGACGCACGGACGCGACGGCCGTCAATATCTCTATCCCGCACCGATCGAAATGAGGAGCGGCAGCGAGAAGACCACGCCACCCGGACCGACCAGAATCAATGGTGAAGGCGAGAAGGTCACGCGCGTTCCAGCTGGAAAGGCCATGCCCAGACGTATGGGAGCGGAGATCCCCCCGGCGAGCCCGGTTGTGCCGAGGCCGTAGAACGTCTCGTGGAGGCTGAACAGGTTGAAGCGCTCGGCGCCATCCACCACCGACCCTCCGCCGGAATCGTTGCTGGTGGTCGTCGGGAAATAGTGGTCGATGCCCCACATCCCGCCCACGAGCGGGGCGACCCCAAGGCTCAAGACGAAGCCCGGCGCAGGCAGGAGATCAGCAACCAGCGCCGGACCCGCACTGATCAGCACGCTCGGCGACGACTCGGAGCCGTCGAAGAACGTTCCCGCGATCCCCAGCCCGCCGAGGTGAATTCGCCCGCCAGCTACCGAGCCCGCAGCTAGCAGCGAAAACCCGAAGCCGCCACCCGTGGTCTGACGATCGGTGTTGGTGGTGAGCGTGCACGCTTCGGCCGGGCACTCGTGAGTGCCGCCTTCCGCGTCGGCCAGCTGAAGCAACAGGTTGGCCTCCCCATCCTCCGCGCGGCGCACCACGTTCAGCCGTGATCCCGCCGGGGAGAACGCATAGAAGAACGCTCCACCAACGGCGACGTCGAAATGAATGTTGGCTGGAGGGTCGGGATCGCTCTCGCGAACGTACTTCTCGCTGGGTCGGGTAGCTGGAGGCGAAGTGACCGGTGGGGGCGGTGGGCGCAACTGCGGGAGCAGCGCGTTGCATGCTGACGAGTAGGCTCCCATCTCCTCGAGCTCGGGCCGATCTGTCTCTGCGCAGCGTCTCGCGTAGCCGCGGGCGCGGGCATCGTCCCCGGTGTCGTGGTGCAGTCGGGCGAGGTTGAAGTCCATGCTCGGGACCCAGCACACCCTCTGGACCTCTTCGAAGCCCGCGATCGCCTCGCGAAGCTTGCCCCGCCGTTCCAGACCCGCGAACGCTTGGACTCTCTCCTGGCGAGATTTCTCGTCCGCCTCGGTCAGCGTGCAGATCCTATCGCCAACGGGTGGGACGGTGACCTCTGTCTCTGCTGCCGCTGGGGGCGGTGGTGGTTCGACTGGAGCCGTTGCCATCGGAACGGACTGCGCACAGCCGGACCCGAACGAGACGAAGCATCCGATGCTACAGATGGAGATGTGAGCCTTCATTGCGTGCTCGTTAGAAGGGAACTTCATTGATGATGTCGGCCGTTGGCCGAACGGGCGCTGTGGGCATACTCGACGCGGAGTTGGGGGGCTCGGCGGGCGCGGGCGCAGGCTCCGACTCCTGGATGGGCGGGACGGGCGGTGCGGCGACCGGATCCGACGGCAACCGTAGTCCCGAGACGCATCGCACATGGAGTCGAAGCCCCTCCTCGCAACGGTACTTCGCCTGGCCGTCGGCAAAGCTCACCACCCGCGCACAGCCCGACCCGCGGCCGTCGTCAGACCAGAAGTCGGTACTCGGCGCCCCGGGAAACGCCTCCTGCGACAGAGTTGGCGGCGCGACGGGACGAACGAGCGTGAGCAGCTCCTTTGTTGTCGGAAGGCGCCACGTCAAGCCGAGCAGCGAGAGGCTGCTGCAGTATTGGTGTGCTTCGGCCGCGGACCGGAGTTCGTCGACGACATGGCGCTCCCATGTGAGGGAGGTCTCCCGATCCGCGACGCTACCGTCGGATGAATACGTCAGCCGCCCGCCCTCGACGCGCTGCACTTCGTCGAGGTCGACCACGAAGGGCGCACGTCGCGCCGACGTGACCCCCGAGTGCGCCGAAGTTGAGGTGCCGCCTGGGCTGGTCTCTGCGGCTTGGTTTGTGAGCTCGCCCGATTGAGCGTCGCGCCTAGCCGGCGCACCGCTGGGGTTGACCCTCGCCACCGGGCCGCCTGCGGCGCGCGGTGGCGGCGACGTCGAGGCACCCTCGCTACTCATGAGGCCCGCCACGGCCGCCGAGCCAGCAAGTCCGACGATCACAAGCACAGCTGTTGTTCCAAGAAAGGTCGTTCGGACACCTCCACTGCGCGTGCCGCCCGACGTGAGCTGCGCTGGGGCGGCCGTGGATGGGAGGGCGGCCGCGGGATCGACGCGCGACCGAGGGGCCGTGTCGGCGACCTCCCGCGCCTCCGCAGCGTGCGCCGGTGGCACCCCGGCACGCGCTGCTCCTGCGGCCCACGCACCACGCTGCGAATCGGCCAGCTGGGGAAGGTCGGCGCGCTCGACCCTGGCCAAACTGTCCGTTGTCGACGAGTTGCTATGAACGGGAATGTGGCCAGCGCTGACGTAGCCGTCTACGAGCGCCGCGCTCCAGGCCGTCACGGCGGCGCTCGCGGCAGTATGGTCGATGGCGCAGTCGCGCACCAAGCGGGCCACGAGCTGGGGGGACCGACGCTCCCAGTCGGTGCTGTCCTTCAAACTACGCGGAACGTGGACTCGCACGGCGTCGCAGAGCAACTTGATGTCCCGTCTTCGGCCGCCCTTGTAGACGTCGAGCAACCCAGCTTCCAGAAGTCGAGGATCCTCCGTGACGCCATCGCCGCATCGTTGGATGAGGAACACGAGCGCTTCGTGCAAGTGGTCTGGTGGCGTCATCTGCACCCCCCGGAGCGGCCTACAACCGCACTTCCCCGATCATCTTGCCGAAGGAGATTCGTGCCCCATTCGCAAGCGCACAGCTCCGTCCACGTGCGACGCTCTGCGCCTTGCCATCGGGGTTGCGATACACCCACTCGTCCGGCGACAGATTGGTTAACCCGATGCGGGTCGGATCGCTAGGGTGGCGCGTCACCTCGGCGGCTGGGGCCTCGAGCCGAAACGCGCGCAATGGGTCGAGGTGGTGGCCGTAGAGCCTCGCCCCTGGCACCATCATGACGAGCCGTTCCTGGTTCTGTCCCTGGATTCGGAGGCGCGCCGGAAGCGCGAGCGTGCGAGCGCAGCTCCAGCAATCCCCGGGCCCGCCGCCAACCCGGAGCCGGCTCGCGTCATAGAAGTTCTCTGCGCCGCAGCTCGCGCACGGGAAGATCGCGTCGCGCGTAGCGAGCAGGATGTCCCGCCACTCGCCCTCTCGGACGCGAGACGCCCGCGACGTCGCCACCCCGGCGGCGCGCGCGCCCGGCGTATCGAGCGCGGCATAGCTGGGCACCAGTCCGCGAACGAACGCCTGTTCGAACGCATCCCTCAGCACTTGCGGGTAGAGCGGCCAGAAGGCGAACGCGTTGTCGTGGATTCCCCTCACCGGGCGGTTCGAGTCGTCGTTGGGATCAAAAATGAAGAGCGGGTGAGTCCCATAGATGTGGCGCTTGGCGGCTTCGTCGAAGCAGCGAATCCCGCTCTCCCTCGCCCCCTCGAGTGGATGCGCCACCATCTGGAGGTAGAACAGCAACACGGCGAGCGAGAACAAGTCCGACTCGACGTCTGGAGAACGGTGCTCTCCGGTCACCAGCTCGGGCGCGATGAAGCCGGTTGTGCCCATCACAACGCTGCTCGTACCGTTCACGTCGACGTTGTCGTTGTCGCAGATACGGACCTCCCCGGTCGCGGGGTCGAAGAAGCAGTTGCCGAAGCTGATGTCGCGGTAGCAGAGCCCCATCGCGTGGAGCATGAGAAAGCAATGTGTGAGCTCGATGCTCGCCGTGAGAATCGCGCGAAAAGTCGGCGGGGGTTCGCATCGGGCCGACATCAGGTCTGTCAGCCCGCGAAACCGCGGTTCGCGTAGTGCCATCGCGTACCCGAAGGAGGCCTGGCCTGGCTTCTCGATGATGTCCACAGGCCACAGGAACCGGTCGTTCGGTGGTCCCTCTTGGACCAGATGTTCGATTCGATGGCGCAGCGTTCGATCGCAATCGATGTAGCTCTCGTGGTACCACTTCAGCGCCCAGCGGACGGCCGTACCGTCATGAGCCTCAAAGACGGCGCCTTGGTTCCCCTCGCCGAGCAGCGCGGTGACCTTGTAGACGTGTGTTGCGGAGCGGATCGCATCTCCCGGTACAAGCATCTTCGCTACTCCGTCAGACGTACGACGAGCCCGAGGGTCACGTCATCTCCGCTCCCCTCAGCGCTCGTCTCGGTGAGCCACGTGGAGAGGTTGCGCTCGAGGCTCACCCGTCCTTCGGCGGTGGTCGCGAGGGCGCTGAAGTCGAGCAGCGCTTGGTGGAATCCCGAGGCGGAAGCGAAAGAGTTCGAATATCCGTCCGTGCTTGCCAGGATCGCCTTCAGCGGGGCCACGTCGCGCAGCTCGAACAGATGGCGAACATTACGGAGTGCGTTGGGCGCAAGTCCGAGCGTGGTTGTGCCTCCGAGCGGGTCAATCGGAGCGACGCATTGCGCGACCGACGAGGTCTCGTTGGCGACCGAGGAAGCGTCGCGGCCGAACACATCACGAACGTTGCCGTCGAGGTCGAGGCTCAGTATGTCGCCGTCGCCCACGCGGAGAAAACACTGGTATCCATCTCCGATCACGCACGCGACGAGCGTCGCTCCGTAGAGCATCGCCGCGTTGTCCGACGCGTGCTCGCGCTCCGTTTCGCTGAGTGGGTGGCGGACGACGTCCTCGACCACCCGCTCCCGCCACTGCCCAAGGATCCGTCGGCACGTCCGTTGGAGGGCGACGTCCACCAGCGTCGCGCTCGCAGGGACACCCGAGGCGTGGACCGTCTCGACGAACTCCCGAAGCCCGGCTGCTGCCTCCTCCGCGGCGAAGTGAGCGCCGTGCTCGCTGCGACAGTATCGCTCGCCGCCGTGGCCATCGGAGATGGCGAGGATGATAGCGGAGGACGTCGCCCCCGGCGCCGGCCAGAGCGACACGGCGTCTTGGTTGGGCCGGTTCGTGGCGATGTGGGAGCGCCCGGCGACACTCTCTGCAAATGCCGTCCAGCGCTCGCCCGAGGTGATCAACTCAGATCGGTACATGGCCTACCAGACGTCGTCCGGATCCGGCCCCAGCATCGCCGCACCTCCAGGAGATGGAGGCGGGCTTGGCGGGAGCGGTGCGGCCAAAACCGTTCCGGTCGTCCCGACGCCCGTTTGCACGGCCGACGCGGCCTTCAGCGCAACGGTGGAGGACCAACGGATGTAGTGCACCAGACTGGTCGCGTTGTTGGCCTCGAAGACCTTTATCTCCTTGTGAGCGATGAAGCGCTGCAGGACGTCCTTGGACGCGTCCGTGCCAATGGCGATCGCGATACGGAGCGCCCGCTTGCCCCACGGCTGGTCCAACAACGACTTCAGGCCTGCGTCGAAGTCGTCCGTTGGTTGACCGTCGGAGAGAAGCACGATGACGGGTTGCAGCGCTCGATCCGGCATCGGCGGCGAACTGAGCTGCTCGGAGACCAGCTGCAACGCCGCCCCCATGGACGTCAAGCCGTCCGCCGCGAGCGGTTTCCATTGAAACTGGGAGATCGGCGTCGGGTTTGCAACGTGCCATTGCGCGCCGTCCGAGAACTTCACCGCGCGGACGAGGACCTGGGCGTTGGGGTTCTCCGAGGCGACCTTGACCATCGGGGCCACGCAATCGTTGATCGCAAAGTTCAGCGTCTGGATCTTCTGGCCATCCATCGATCCGGAGCAGTCGCAGACCCAGAAGAAGTGCAGCGGCCTCGCAGCGAGCGCGCCTCCGGGCCGCGGCGTGTGCGAGGAGGGCGGGAGGTTCGACATGTTTGGACTCTCGTGTGGCGGGCGTGCAGCCCGAACTCCCGGAGGCTACGCTCCACCGCATCGAGGGGCAACCGCGTACGCCTGGCTCCTCCGCTGCGGCCTTCGACGCCCAGGGGGCGAGCCTGCGACGTGAGCGACTCACGAACGGCGCCATGGGCGGGGTCCAGCTCGGACGTCGCGCCCTGATCCGGCGCCACCCATCGCGCGGGCCGATGGAAACCGCGAAGCCGGTCTGACGGCCAGCCGGAGCCCGGATCCCGTGGTGTGCGCCGAGGTCCGGCGCAGCGAACTCCCCGTCAGGTATGCAGTCCGTGCGAGGTTCGGCCGCGCGAAGGCCTCCGCCAAGGAACCTTCTGCAGGTCGACCTGCAAAACATGCGCGCCGGGAGGGCGACGGCGGGAGGTCGACCCACGTCCAAACCCCAATCGCTGGGGTTGGGGACCTGGTCGAGAGCGGAAGAGCTCGCACCCCAACCGTTTCCTTAGGGCCGCGGGCTCGCGTCGGCGCGGGGCCGACCGTCGGAGAGGGTGCGAGGACCGCGCCTGAGTTGCCACGTGCGCGTCCTTGCCCCAAGCGGGCGCAACGTTTTCGCCATCTAGGCCGCCGCGGCGGGCTTGAGCTTGATGTCGCGATGGATGACGCCTCGGAGACCTCGCGGAGCTCTCCTTCGCAGCGCGAGCCGAGGCGATGACGGTGACGCCGATCCTTGATCCAGCGGGATGTCAGCGCGACGGGCGGTGGTGACGGGTGGAGGGCTACCGGACCGCACGCCGAGTTTCGAGGCCGGCGGCTCCCGGGTACACTGAGCCACCGTGAAGACACACTTCGTTCGCCCCGGAGACTGCATGATGCGCATCGCAGCGCTTCACGGATGGGCGGGCTGGCGAGCGCTCTACGAGCACAGCGACAACCTCGAGTTGCGGCGTCGGCGCTCCGATCCAGGCATGCTCCGACCCGGTGATCGGGTGTGCATTCCACCGCCGCCGGCCGCATCGGCACCGATCGAGGCACGAAGGTCGAACCAGCTCACCGGAACCCCGCACGAGTGCGAGGTGAACTTTCGCCTCGCCCTGGACGAGGGCGCCGCGTTTGCGGGTCAGCGCTGGGAGCTTGTCGTCCGTACGACGGTCCACACGGGCACCACCGGTGACGACGGCGTCCTTCGCGTCGCCGTGCTCGGTCTGCGGGGACCCACCGGACGCGTGCGGCACGGTGGCCCCCTGCGGGGCGCCGGTCGACGATCTGCTCGAGGCGAAAGACGCCCCGATCGCGATCGGTGGCGACATCGTCCCCGGCACCTACGAGCTGCTTGCGAAGACGGTCTACACTGGCCCAGGCGGCGCGACGGGCCCAGGGCCGGACGAGCCGGCGCTCACCGTTCTCGTCTTTGACGCGTCGGGAACCTATGCGATCAGCCTGGCCAGGGCCTCAGGGACCTCGCTGCTTCGCGAGAGCGGCTCATACACCCTCAGCGGCGCGCAGCTGACCATGGTGCCCAAGTGCCCGCGCTCCGGAGAGGCTTCCTCGGTGCAATACACCGCGGCAGCGGAGGAGCTCCGTCTCTATTTCCCGCCGACGCCACTGGTTCAGGGCGTAAGCGAGTGGGTTCTCACGCGGCAGCCCATGTGAGGACGCCGGGGGCGGCAGCCCGGCGCGACGTGTTCCGCTGACCGCCGCGCTGGAGATCGCATTCGCGGGGTTTAGCCCCCACCCTCGGGCTCGTGGGCGCGCTCGCGTTTCGCCCAACGCTCGTCAATCCACGCCTGATGACGGACGTAGTCGTGGGCCGACGCGTGCCAGTCCCCCTCGACCTCCTTCGCGAAGTGGTGCGGCCAGAGGTTGATCGGCTCGATGTTCGGATAGGAGAGCGCGACCAGCGCCTTCGCACGCGCCTCCGCATCGCCTATGGCGGCGAAGCCACCGAGTCCGCCGGCGAGGCCAACGCTATCGCACTTCGTGACGCCGGACAGCGCATCCTCCGCATCCCATGAGCGGGCGATGATGAGTCCGATCGCCCCGAGGTCCGGGTGCAGATCGCCGACGTACGCGTAGATGGGCTGCGCTTCGTCACGCTCGACACCGAGAATCTGCTCCGCGAGAAACACCACGCTGCCCTGCCGCGGCGGCCGCGCAACCAGCGGCCCCGGGAAGGAGGGCATCTGGATGGTCGTCGAGAAGGGCGAGGTCGCCGTGTATTTCCTCGACGCCGAGCGGCTGCTCGCGTCGATCAAGGCGCCGAAGGGGCCGCTCGTCGCCGTGGTGCCGACCGCCAACATGGTGCTGTTCACGACGGGGATCGGAAGGATCGGATCGCCGAGCTACGCCTCGTCGCGAAGACGTATGCGAACAAGCCCGGTATGCGAGGCCTGAGCGACGAGGTCTACGAATGGCAGGGCTCGAAGTGGGTGGTGTTGCCCGTCGAGCAGCCGTAGCCGTCGGCCCCATCCCGAGCTCTGGAGCTCGATGGGGTGACGGACGGGCTCGTGATGCTGAAGCCCGCCATCGATCATAGGGTCGGGCGGACGCCGCTCGGAAGGCTCGGGCAGCCGGACGACTTCGCGCTCGAGCAAGAGCACAGACTCGTTTGCCGGTCGAACCAGTCCCAAAAAGCGGTGTGGACGGATGCCAGAGCCGAACAAGACGACGCTGACGCGCACTCTGCTCGCCGACGTGACGGCGGCGCTCGCCGAGCGGCCCGAACCTCCGCATCGTCAAGCTCGCGGATGGGGCGAACGACAACTGGACGTATCTCTCCTCGATCCTGCCCAACGGCGTGGAGATCCTCGATCTTCTACCATGCCGCCGAGCACCTCAACGACGCTCCGCGGGCCAACACCCAGACATTCGGCGTAGCCCCCGAGCCGCCCTCACGCGCGAACTGGCTCACCCAACGCCGTGTCGGCGGCTCGCTCTTTGCCGGGGCAGACAGTGGGTTCCTCACGCCCCAGCGGCGAAAGTTTCGCGCCCGTCGCCGGCGGCTGAAGGAAGGGCACCTCGGCTCACCTGGTGGAAGCGTCTGGCATCGCCGCGACGCGGTGGAGGCGGAGCTTCACCACGCCGCCGTCCAGGCCAGCGTCGGGCGGCCTCGTAGAAATTTCGCCGCTGGCCGTACGTCGGGCGGGTCACCCAGTCGTCCGCGTCGGGCTCGATGCTCGTACTCGCGCAACGCGGAGGGGTGTCGGGCGCCACTCGATTCCGCCAATCCGTCAGGGGCAGGGCTGTAGGGAAGGTGCGCTCCGAAGCCTGTTTGAGCGTACCCGTTCACCGGGTCGAGCAGCCATACATGATCATATGTGATCATACGCGATCGGGGATCGACACGAGGATCGCCGCATGATCGAGTGGGTCGGTGACCTCGGTCGGCAAGCGTCTGGCGAAGTTGGAAGCCCAGGTCGCGGCGCTGCTTGCCATGGTCGCGGAGCGCGACGCAATCATCGCGGAGCGGGACGCGGAGAGATCGCGCAGCTCAAGGTGCGGAAGTCGCCGACCTCGAGCAGCAGCTGGGGCAGAACTCGAGGAATTCGGGCAAGCCTCCGTCGACCGATCCACCTGGGACTCGACCCGAGAAGAAGCCGACCGGTCGAAGTCGCGGCGGCCAGCCCGGACACAAGCCGAACACCCGCGTGCTGTTCCCGCCCGAGAAGGTGACCCGTCGGACGAAGCTGGCGCCGAAGAGATGTCGAGGATGCGGCGGACGGAATCTCGCGGCGGAGGGGATCGACCCGCGCCTGCATCAGGTCGTCGACATCCCCGAGATCAAGCCCAGCCGTGCTCGACCAAGCGTTCCAGATCCTCGACGGTGAACGTTCCCACGCGGGGACGATACCGCCGACCTCGGCCTCGGCGGGTGGAAAGCGCGTGGTGTCGTCATGGGCGGGGCCTGTTGCAAGGACTGCGGGAAGACGACGTGGGCGAGTCTGCCGGCAGACGTCGAGCCACATGTTCGGTCCCCGGCTGCTCGCGTTCATCGGCTATTTCCTCGGCGCGGACGAGCCGGCGACGGTGCAGGAGTACCTCTCCGAGATCTTCGGCATCCCAGTCTCGCTCGGCGCCCTCAGCGAGGCCGAGGGCGGATCGGCGACGCTATCGCGCGGTGGATGCCGCGGCCCGCTACGTCCGCGCACCCCGTGAAGCACGTGGACGGAAGCACCTGGCGAGTCGCCGGCCTGTATGCCGCGCTCTGGACGATCGCAACGCAGTCCGTCGCTGTGTTCTTCGTCACCGCCGATGCTTGTCGCGAGACAATCGCCGCGCTCGCCTGGAACCCTCTCCGGGATCATGGTGACGGACCGAGGCTCGCAGTTCGGCTTCTGGGCCATGGGGCGGCGGCAGATCTGCCGAGTAGGCGGGGCGTTGCCGCCCCCGCCTCGCAGACCCGTTGCGGAATTCCGCATCCGGTTCTTCATAGAGCAGGTTCGCTCGTAGCGGCGTAACGATGAACGATTCGTGTCGGCGGCAGAGGGTATCGATCGAGGATTGCCGCGGCCTGCCAGTGCATCAGGTTGCCCCGAGTGCGCCGGAAAGCCGCATTCGCCATGTCCACCTCGACGCGACGCAAATACCAACGGAGGCGGCGACCATTCCCGGTGATGCCGTAGTAGGCATAGTGCCCCAACACCATCCGTGAGAGTCGACGATGCTGCTCTGGCGGGAGACAAGTGCCGATGCTTCTTGCCAATCGTGCACGGTCCGCAGCGCTCGCGCGAATCTCTGCTTCGCCGTTCGTTGATGAACAGCGTTCTTCCCTCGTCGGGACTTTCCCAGACGTAGTAAAGCCGAGAAAGTCGAACGTCGTCCCCTGGTGGAGGATGCCGCCCATCGGGTCGCCGAAAGCGAAAGTCGATCATGCGGGTCTTGTCCGGATGCGGCGAGAGGCCGAATCGGCCGACTCGCTTCCCAAGACCTCGAGAACCTGAACGTGAAGTCATCGGCGAACCGCACGATGGTGTGCTTTTTCGCTTCTGCGCGGCCCAACGCTGCTTGCGACCCAATCGTCCAGCACATAGTGCGGGAACACGTTCGCAAGCAGCGGAGAGATCACTCCACCCTGCGGAGTGCCCACGTCAGGCGTCGCAACTGCCCCTCCTCGAGCACCCCTGCTTTCAGCCACTTGTCGATCATCTTACGGACTACGCCATCTACGACTCGCCGGTCGAGAAAGGCCCGAAGATGGCTGTGATCGATCGTGTCGAAGTACTTCCGCAAATCGACGTCGAGCACCCAGCGTGCACCGCACTCCATGATGAAGGGCAGGTCGCGGAGGGCAGCGTGCGCCGATCGCCCTGACGGAACCCGTACGAGCAGGGCAGGAGACCCTCCTCGTAGATGGGCTCCAGCAAGAGCGCGATCGCTCGCTGCGCCACCTTGTCTTCAGATGTAGGGGATGCCAAGCGGCTGGTCGTCCCATCGGCCTTCGGGATGCGCGCGTCGGACTGGCGAGGCGACATAGCGGCCCGATTTGCCCCCCCCCCCCCCCCCCCCCCCCCCCCCCCCCCCCCCCCGTGCGATGCGACGAGATCCCGGGGTTCTCGTCGAGCTTCGCCTCGTAGTCCGCCGCCGTCACTCCCGTCCACGCCGACCGCGCCATCCTTGCGCGTCAGGTTGGCCGCGCATGCCGGAGCCATTCCTCATCAAGATGGTGGTTCAGCGAGGTAAACGCCATCGCCGGGTTCTTACTCGCCAGCTCGGCTATCCGCCGCTGTTTCGTGGACGCATATCGGGTTTCAAAGTACCCGTCATGTTTCCATCGGCGGTTCTGCTCCACGGCGCTCCCCTTCCCGCAGCCGGGTCCGCGTGAGCCACGTTCCCGGCTTCGGCGGTCGTACGAGGCGCTACGACTTCCCACGTCCGTTGCCCGTTCGCTTATGGATTCGCTCGCGGGTTCCGTGTCGTCCACGGTGGTGTTCGCGCGGGGCGCTCCACGATGCGGCGGACGAACGCATTCGTGGCCAGGAGCTTTGGTGCCGTTCGCTCCACTTCGGCCTGTCACGTGGCGGTGCGTGGGATCTCCCAGGTTCCTGGACGATCCATCCTGTACCTCTGCCGCACTCCAAGATCCCGGCTGAGCCCGACGCTGCTCACATAGCGCGGCGTCGGATGCTGTCCCCGCTTCCAACAGGGCGAAGACCCCAGCAGAAAACAATGATGTCGAGATTCAATCGCACGGCTTCGATACCCGCTTTCTACGCTTCACGACGCCCGTTGCCGGACGCCATGCAAGATTCGCTTCCGGGCGGTTGCTTGCCTTTCCCGGGAGGGAGTTGAACCCTCTGGATCCCTACGAGAGGTTTCGGATTCTCGCTACATGTCGTTCTCCTCTCCCAGGCTTCGACCTGGCGCTAGCTGGGCGCACCTCATCAGGAAGTTCGTCGCCTTCTCCGAACGCAAGGACGCGGGACGCCAACTCGGGGAGGACCTTCTCCTGCTC
This sequence comes from Polyangiaceae bacterium, assembly GCA_046351395.1. Taxonomy (GTDB): domain Bacteria; phylum Myxococcota_A; class Polyangia; order Polyangiales; family Polyangiaceae; genus CAYYKK01. Next base: position 715,290 of record JAXLYP010000001.1, on the reverse strand, counting down.
TCTCACGCCATGCTGTCCGCCTGGCACAAGGTGCGGGACGGCACCCTCACACGCGCCAAGTACCAGAGGATGGCGACCAACGCGCAGATGGCGTTCGAGGGACTCCTCGAACGCGGCGCGGAGCTGCGCCTGCGCGGCGTCTCCGGCTCCTGCCTCGACATACTCGAACACAAGGCCGCCCTCCTCACGTTCGCCTTCGAGCCCGGAGTAGATCCCACAGCTAATGACTCGCTGCCGAGCGCGCGCTGCGCCGTTCTCCGTGCTTTGGCGCAAGGTCTCTTACGGCTCGACGAGCGAGGATGCCTGTTCGCCCAGCGAGTCATGACCGTGATCCATTCGCTTCGCCTCCAGCGAAGGTCGATCCTCGGCTTCCTCCTTGCAGCTTGCGACCCAGCTCAACTGGAAGTCCCCACGCTGATCCCGTCCGACGGGTGAACGGGTACATTGCTACTGCATGTCTTTGGGCTCACGCGCTCTCGCCGACCGACCGCAAGAAATGGGTAACGCGCCGGTGGATTTCCCGGCTCGGAGCGCCCCAAAGATCGGACAGATAGCGAGGCCCGATTTGCTCCGCGAGCGCGCTCCGATCGTGGAGGACTGTCTGCAGCACCTCGATTCGAGCGGTACTGTGCGCCCCGCGGAGCCACCCTGTCCGAAAAAACTCGGCGACGCGCCCAGCAGGGTCGCGACGAACGGTCGTGCGGGCGGTCGCGAGCTTCAATCCAACCCCCGCGAGGGCGAGTCCCGCGATCGCGAGGACGACGGCGGAGCCGCCGTAGGAGGGCCCTGACGCGCCACCTCCGCGAAGAGGCGAGTCGACGCGAAGGTCGCCCATGAGAGCGGTGGCGAGGCAGGTGAATCGGCAGCCGAACGCGGCCATGAGGAGGGCGAAGGTTCGCCCGACCCAAGTCAGGTGCCAAATGCGCATCACCGTCGGACCGGGTCGACTCTGGGGTCGGACGGGCGCGTGGCGATACCCGCGTTCGACGACTTCTTCGGCGGCGCTCGCCGTCGAAGAGACGGGGGGCGCAGCAGCGACTCGTGCCCACGAGGAGAGCACCGCGTTTCCCCTCCCAGCGAGTTCGGCGGCCCAGGCGGGGGTCTCACAACGGGCAAGTTCGACGTCCGTGTCGGCGAGCTGCAGCACGTTGGCGACCTCACCCTCTCGCATGCCCGGAACGAGCCGTGGGGGATAGCGGTCGGCCAATCGCGAGAGCGGGACGCGAACGGAGCCATTCCGCAGGCGGTTCGCCGAGGTGAAGCACACCTCCCCCTGCTTCACATCCAGTCGAAGGGTCGCGCGAGAGAAGACGGCCTCGAGGACCAGGCCGAAGACCACCAGCATGGGCGAACCGAGGAGAGCGACGAGCGCGGTCGAGTTGGGGTCGAGCGGTCGTTCCCAAACGCGGAGCGCTTCGATGAGCCTCGATAGGGCTCCGCTGGTCGCTGCAGGCGGACTCCAGGAGCGCTACGACGAGGGCTACTCCGCCGCGCGTTTCGGGCCTCGTCGACCAGAGCCGCAGGCACGTCGGCGGGCGGTTCGAGCTCATGCCTCGGGTCGGCTCGAGGACCGCCCGATGGACAGGTCATTCTTTGAGGGGCGTAGGCGGCGGAGCTTTGTGCTCTTGGACGAACAGCGTCGCCGCGTCGATCGCGCTCTCGTGGCTCTCGATGCCGGCTTCGACGAGGGCGTCGCGCAGTCGGGTCGCCGCGCGCTCGATATACCGCTGCACGGACTTCGTTGACACGCCGAGCTCGTCGGCGGTCTCCTGGAGGGTGCGGCCGTCCACGCGTGTCCGGATCAGGGCCTTGCGCTCGGCGTCCTTGAGGTCCTTCAGCGCCGCGTTCATCGCGCCGACGGCGCGCGCGGTCTCGTCTTTCTCCAGGATGAGGGACTCGGGGTTGACCTCGGTCTGCGTGGCGACGGAGAGGATCGCCATGCGCTGGACGCGGAGGCGCTGCTCTCGAACGAGGTGGGCGCGCGCCTCCGCGGGCGACGCGTCGAAGGGCGGGGCCTTCGCTTTCGGGACCTCGAGGCTCGCCATGCGCACGGCCTGGATCTCGAGGGGGGTCTCGCGGAATTCTTTCCGGATGAAATCGTAGAACGCGCCGAGCACGCGCAGGCGCACGAACACCGGGAAAACGCCCTTCGCGGGGTCGAAGCGCGCCGCGGCGTCGAGCGCGGCCTCGAACGCGATGGAGAGGAAATCCCCGCTCTGGAACCGGGGCCACTCCGCCGCGAAGCTCCGCGCGTAGCGCTCGAGCATCGGGGTCACCGATCGGACGAGGACGTCGATCTCCTTCTTGCTTCGCTCGGTCACGTGGTCCCCTGGCGCTCCGCGCCGAGTCTACCGACGCGCGGGCGAGGCGTCGGAGAAAAGTTCGTGGACCCTGTCCATTCGCGCGTGTGGAACCGGACGGTGACGCATGAGCGCGAAGCCGAACCTGCGGACCCTGGGCGCGGACCTCAAGGCGACACCGTACCGGGTCGTCCGCGAGATGGCGACGGGCGGAATGGGGGACGTGTACGAGGTCGAGCACGAGGAGCTCGGGCAGCGCCGCGTGATGAAGGTGCTCCGGAGCCACCTCGCCGCGGACTCGGACGCCGCGGGCCGCCTGCGCGCGGAGGGGCGCGCGCTCACGCGCATGAAGAGCCCGCACCTCGTGGAGGTCGTGGACTTCGGTCGCACGTCGAGCGGCCGCCCGTTCCTCGTCACGGAGCTGCTCGAGGGGCGCACGCTGCGCGCCGAGATCGAGGCGCGCGGGGTGTTCGTCGCCGGAGAGGCGGTGGACGTGGTCCTCCAGGTGCTCACGGGGATCGAGACGGTGCACGCCGCGCGGCTCGTGCATCGGGACCTCAAGCCGGACAACATCTTCTACTGCCACCCGGTGAACGGCCCGCGCCGCACCGTGAAGATCCTCGACTTCGGGGTCGCGAAGTTCGGCGCGGAGGATCGCGAGGCGATGGGCGGGTTCGCGCCGACCGCGGATGGCATGCTCGTGGGCTCCCCGCCGTTCATGGCGCCGGAGCAAATCCTCTCGAAGAAGGTGGACAATCGGACGGATCTCTACGCCGTCGGGCTCATCCTGTTCCGGCTGCTCGTGGGACGGAGCCCGTTCCGCGCGACGACGCCGCTCGAGCTCCTCCGCGCGCAGCTCTACGAGGTCCCTGCCCCCGTGTCGACGCTCACGAAGCCGCCGAGCCCGGCCGCGCTGGACCCGGTGATCGCGCGCGCGATCGCGAAGGATCCGAACGCGAGGTTCGCGAACGCGGCCGAGTTCGCGAACGCGCTGCGCGCGGCGATGCGCGCGTGGGTCGCGACGTTCGGCGTGCCGGACGCGGTCCCCCCGGAGCGGCCGTCGTTCGCGCCCGCGCCGAACGAGCCGAGCGACACGCTGCTCGAGCAGGGGCCCAAGAGCCGCTCGTGAGCCGACGAGCGCTCGCGTTGCACCCGCGCGAGCCGCGGGGCAGCATGGTCTTCATGGTCTCCGCCGAGCTCCCGAGGAAGCTCACGCCCGAAGAGTACCTCGCGCTCGAGCGGGCCTCGGACACGAAGCACGAGTACTGGAACGGTGAGGTCTTCGCGATGGCCGGCGCGCGACGCGCGCACAACCTGATCGTGACGAACCTGGTGGGCGAACTCAGGAACGCCCTTCGGAAGATGCCGTGCGAGGTCTACCCGTCCGACATGAAGATCACCGCACGGTCGAGGGACAAGTTCGTCTACCCGGACGCTTCCGTCGTGTGCGGGGCGCCTCGGTTCGCGGACGAGACGGAGGACGCCCTCCTGAATCCATCGTGCATCTTCGAGGTCCTGTCGGAGTCCACGGAGGCGTACGATCGGGGCAGGAAGTTCGAGTTTTACCGAGCGCTCGAGAGCGTGAAAGAGGTCGTGCTCGTCGGCACGGACGGCCCGCGGGTCGAACACTTCGTGCGGGGCGAAGAGACGAGCTGGACACTGCGGGTGTACGGCCCGGGCTCGACCGTCCCGCTCGTCGGGTGCGGTGCGGCGCTCGCCGTCGACGAGGTCTTTTGGAAGGTGGAGTTCGGCGCCGACGAGGAGCGTCGCGACGGGCCGCCTCCGCGGTAGAGTGCGGTCGGCGAACGAAGCTCGTCGTCGCGTCGCGACGATGTCCATGTCGGCCGGCGCGAGCGGACTAGAGCACCGAAGAGCCTCGGTGCAGTAGGGGCAGTGATCACGGAGTCGGCGGAGCTGCTCCCGAGTCACGCGTTGAAACGCACCTTGCGAGACGCTGTCGGTATGATGCCCGGAGACGGATGGCCGTGACGCCCCACAACGACACTACGCATCACTCGAGCCCCCCGTCGGCGGCGGTGATGAGGCGCGGCGCGCCGCAGCGGTTGTCGAAGGGGGATCGCATCGGCCTCAACTACGTGATCGACGAGCTCATCGGCCGCGGGGGGATGGCGGAGGTCTACCGGGCGCTGCACGAGGGCCTCGGGACGGCGGTCGCGCTCAAGGTGCTCCAGGAGTCGCACGAGAGGAAGCAGCACATCGTGCGCGGGCTCCAGCGGGAGGCGCGGCTCCTCGCGTCGATGCCGAAGCACGACCACCTCGTCCGGGTGTTCGACTCCGCGGAGGACCCCGCGCGGAAGCTGTTCTTCGTCGTGATGGAGCTGCTCGATGGGAAGAACCTGCGCGAGTACATGGATATGCGGATCGCGCGGAGCTCGCCGTTCTCCATTCGGGAGGCGGTGACGATCGCGATCACGATCGCGAACACGCTCTACGACCTCCACGCCGCGAAGTACTACCACCGGGATTTGAAGCCGGAGAACGTCTTCATCCAGAAGCGGCAGGGCAACACGCCCGCGATGATCAAGCTGCTCGACCTGGGCGCCGCGCTCGCGCCGAGCATGCAGGATCTCCGCACGGAGGATGAGGCGAGGTGCGTCGGCACGCCGATGTACATGAGCCCGGAGCAGATCATGAGCGGCACGATCACGGAGCGCTCGGACATCTACGCGCTCGGGATGATCTTGTACGAGCTCCTCCGGGGTCGGCACGCGTGGAGCGACCGGGACGTGGACGCGCGCATGTACGTCGCGGCGGTGGGCGCGCTCCAGCTCTACGAGATGCCGGCGAAGCTCACGGACTGCGTGCCCGGGATGCCGCCGGAGCTGGACGCGATCGTGATGAAGATGGTCGCGAAGGACCCGAAGGACCGGTTCGAGTCGGGGCACGCGGTCGCGCACGAGCTCTCGATGTTCCTGAAGCAGGCGAAGAACGCGCTGAAGGAGGCGCGGGCGACGGGGAAGGATCTGTTCGTGGAGGCGATCATCAACGCGCCCCCGAGCACGGGGCGCGCGGGGGACCCGTACTCGGGCATCGCGCACGCGCCCCCGTCGACGACGCGGGACGCGCCGCCCCCCGCGACGAACCCGGAGGTGGGCGCGCTGGATCCGACGATCCCGCAGCACCGCGCGCTGGCGGCCCCGGTCCAGGCGGCGCCGAACCTCCCGACGACGCTGGGGGGAACGGTGAAGACGCCGCAGGGGCTGCTCGCGTCCGTGGGACTCGACCACCTGAACCAGACGGGACCGGCACCGGCGGCGCGCGGGAAGCACACGATGCGGATCGAGATCGGCGGGGGCGGCGTGCGCGCGCTCGCGGTCCCGGGCGTCGGGGGAGCGCTTCGCCTCAACGAGACGCTCACGAGCCCGGACGAGCCGCCGGACAGCGATGGCGTGCAGAGCTCGACGCTGCGCGAGCTGTTGCCGCGCCTGCCCGCGCGGGACGGGATCCTCCAGGTCGACTCGCTGGTCGTCGTGGAGGGCCCGGCGCGGCTCTTGGGCTTGCGGTACCCGATCGAGTTCGTGGCGCTCAAGATCGGGCGCGCGCGGGAGGCGAACATCGTCATCCCGCACGTCACGGTGAGCCGGATGCACTGCGGCGTGTTCGCGATCACGGAGGGCGTGTTCGAGGTCGTGGACACGGGGTCGAGCTACGGGATCGAGGTGAACGACCTCAGCACGCACCGCGCGACGCTGCGCGCGCGGGGCCGGCTGCGCGTGGGGGACGTCGTCCTGCAGCTCGTGCGCGCGCGGACGCAGCCGCCGGAGCTGCGGGAGAGCCGCGTGTTCAACAGCGTCGCGCTGGACCCGTCGATCACGGCGTATGTGTCGGATGCGATCCATCAGACGGGGGGGTTCTCGCGCGCGACGATCGCGTCGTCGAAGGATCGGGGCCGGTTCGAGCGCGCGGCGACGGCCCTCCCGCCCGCGCCGGGGAACGACACGATCTCGAATTTTGCGCTGGGAAAGGCGTCGATGTCGCTCTCGATGGAGGGCGTCCCCGCGCCGTCGAGCCGCGCGCTCGATCCGACGCGGGGCATGGAGATCGGCCGGTTCACGCCGGGCCCGGCCGCGCTCCTCCGGGGCGGCCCGAACCCGTGGAGACAGTCGGAGGCGAAGCTCACGCACGACTACTTCGACGCGACGTTCCCGCCGGCGCTCAAGACGGAGCTGCAGAAGGGGAATAGGGCGTCGCTGGATCACCTGATGGCGGAGCAGCCGAACCTCGCCGCCGCGGGCATGAAGGAGCGCCTCGCGGACTGCTTGTTCATGATGAACGAGCACGCGGCGCGCCTGGAGCTCCTGAGCGGAGCGCCGGGCGGGAAGGTGTACCAGGAGCGCCTCGCGAGTCCGCGGGATTGGGACGGGGCCGCGAAGACGATCGTGGATCGAGTGATCGCGCTGAAGGCGCGGGAGCGCCAATCGCGGGTCGTCGTGGGATCCGTGTTGTTCCTATTCCTGGTCGGGATCGGCGTCTTGGTTTACATGCTCGTATTGAGGCCGAAATGAGCTCCGACTGGTCAGATCTCTCCTTGGGGGAGCAAGAGACGGAGCGCGCGATGGAACGCGCCGCGTCCGAGCGGGAGCACAAAGAGTTCGTCGCGAGCGCGCCGCCCGCGGACCTCGCCGCGGAGGAGCGGGCGCAGCAGCAGCGCGTGGACCGGTTCATCCAGAGGTGGTCGATCGCGCCCCAGGCGCCGGAGCGCGAGGGGGAGAGGCGGGAGTTCGTCGTCAGGGCCGCGAAGCTCGAGATCGGCGCGGAGGCGGTGGAGCGAGCGAATCGACCGAAGGAGGAGCTCACCCCGGAGCAGAGGGCGATGCAGGAGCAGATCGCGAGCAAGCTCCTGTTCGAGTTCTCGCGAGAGATGGCCACGCTGGCGACGCACCTCGGGGTCCGGTTGTTCGAGGATGGGGACGACGACAGGGCGTTCCGCCACATCGAGCGAGTGTTCGACGTGGCGGCGCCGACGTGGATGGCGGAGCGAGCGAAGAGGGGAATGCAGCTCCTCGGGGGAGAGGCGTTCGGGGAGCTGTTCAAGAAGAAGGACCCGAGGACGTATCGCCTCATGACGGAGGGCTGGAGCCCGGTCTTCCTCCCGGCGACGTCGATGGAAGCCCGGAATGTCGCGAGCTCGAGGCCCCTCACGGATGAAGACAAAGTCATCATCGCCAAACGCACCCCGGTGCGTCCCAAGGCGGGCCCGCTGGAGAGCGACTCCACGGACGAGGCGCTCATCGCCCTCGAGCCCGACGAAAAGGGAAACCGCCATACGACGGTGAACGTCGTGCCGCCCAAGCAGCTTGCCGCGGACGCGCCGGCCGCGCCGGCGCCGGCGGCGCCAGCGGAGACGAGGGGCGAGACGAGCCGCCTCGTCGCGGTGGGCGTGATCGCGGCGGTGGTCGTGGGGGGCGCGTGCGTGTGGTGGTTCGGGATCAGGGACCAGGGAGCGAACAATCGCCCGGCCCCGACGGCGACGGTCACGCAGACGACGACGCAAGTGGTGACGGTGGTGAAGACGGTGGAGGTCCCAGTGAGCGCTGCCGCTCCGGTGGACACGAATGGCTCGGCGGCGCCGGTGGCGACGCCGAGCGCGCCAGTGAGCGCGCCGGCGGTGACGACGGGGGCACCGGTCGCGCCGACGGTGAAGAGCACGAGCCCGAGCGTCGGCACGACACCCACGACACCCGCCCCACCGGCGAGCACCACCGCGGCACCTTCGCATTCGCGAACATGGGGAGACAAATAGCGTGAGATGGATGGCACTGAGCGCCGCGCTGGTGATTACGGTCGCGAGCACTGCTCGAGCGGACGACTCCGCGGAGGCGGGAAAGCTGTACGACGAGGCGGACGCGGCGGCGGCGAAGAGCGACTGGATCACGTGCGTGGCGAAGACGGAGGCTGCGTGGGCGAAGTTCCAACACGTTCAGATCCGCGGGCTCCAGGGCAAGTGTGAGGTCGAGCTGAAGAGGTTCCGCGAAGGGGCGACGCATATCTCGTTCTATGCGACGAATGCAACCACGCCCATCGAGGCGGACATCCAGGCGGCACTCGAGAGAGCGAAGCAGCATGTCGACGAGCGCCTCCTCAAGGCATCCGAGACGGGCGCGGAGATACGGGTCGATGGCGTCGTCGTCGGGAACTCACCGCTCACGGTGTTCCTGGATCCCGGGAGGCACAAGATCGAGGCGACGGCGGGCACCAAGAAGGGCGCCATCGAGATCGATGCAGCGGCGGGGAGCAAGCCGCCTGGCGCGACCGAAATACCGATGGCCGATGGCTCTACGGGAGGGACGCCGGGAGCGGAGCGCAGGCCGTTGTGGCCGGGAATTCTTGGGGTCAGCTTGGCCGCGGCGGCACTCGGCGTCGGCGTCGGTATGACGGTGGCTGCGAACGCGGAGCCCAGTTGGACTTGCACCACGCCCGCATGCCCAGAGGGTGAGGCGTTTGTTCAGGACAAGTACGTATTCAGCAACACGGCAGTGTGGATGTACATCTCTGCCGGGACATTTGCGGTGGCCGGGACCGCCCTGCTGGTGTGGGCAACGACCGGGCCGAAGGCGATGCCTGCACACACTACAGGAACGACAGTCGCGCCGTTCGCCTCGAGCGACGGTGCGGGGGCGATGGTTTTCGGGACCTTTTGACGATGGGCGCGGGCCTGGCGCTGGAGAAGCATGCGACGCAATAGCTCTTTCTCTACGTGGTTATCGGTATTGGCTGGCGCGACGAGCCTCGCGGGGGCGGCCGGATGCTTTTTCGAAAAGGAGGAGCCCTGCGAGGTGCACCCTGAAGGCTGCCTCTTCAATACCGGTGGAGCGTCCAGCGCCTCGTCCACAGGCACAACGAGTACGACTTCGAGCTCGACGGACACGTCATCGTCGACGGGAATCCCTCAGGAGTGCGACCCACTGAAACTCTCACCAGGGGCGTCGATCGATCCGAGCTGTGGCGTCTTCGTCGAGCCAGGCAAGACAGGCGACGGCAAGCAAACCAGTCCATTTGGGACTATTGCGGAGGCGCTCGGAGCGAACCCATCGAACCTTCCAGTGTACGTGTGTGCGACGGGCGCGAGCGCAGACGAGGCCATCACGCTCGACGGAAGCGAGCGCTTGATCGGAGGGGTAACCTGCGGCGACTGGAAGTCGACGTCCACCAAGACGAAGTGGACGGCGCCCGCGAACGAGGTGCCTCTTAGGCTATCTCATACTACCGGTGCGCTCGTGCAGGGGTTTGTGATTATGTCTGCCGACGCTGCAGCTCCGGGCGGGTCGAGCATCGCCATCTTCGCGGACGGCGCTACTGCACAGCTTGAGGAGAACGAAGTCGTCGCGGGCAAGGGAGCCAATGGGGCCGCGGGCGCAGCCCAAGCCCAGGCCATGACGCCGACGAAGGCCAACGGCATCGACGGCACTGATGGCTGCCTTGGCGGGGCCGGCGTAATAGGAGGAGGAGGAGGACAAAACACGTGCCAATCGGTGCGAGACGGTGGCCTCGGCGGTAGCGGAACATCGGGGGCCGATGGTGGGCCGGGTGGCAACGGCAACCCAATGGCCGGTGCCGGAGGCAAGGGCGGCAAGCCGCAAACGACGATGGTGCCGGTCAGCTGTGCGCCCGGAACCGACGGCGACGCGGGGATGGATGGCATGCCCGGGGCAGGTGCAGCCAACACTAGCAATGGAATGCTCGACTCGTCGGGTTACCTGGGTGTCGCGGGCGGCGCCGGCCTGGGACCTGGAACTGCAGGTCAGGGGGGCGGGGGCGGAGGCGGAGGCAAGCTTTGCTTGACGGGGATGGGGGGCTCTGGGCCGAGTGGCGGAGGTGGCGGAGCGGGTGGATGTGGCGGCAACGCAGGGAACCCAGGCTCCGGAGGCGGTGGGAGTTTTGCCCTTGTGTCCGTGAATAGTGCGTTGACCCTCTCCAGTGTGAAGTTGACGTCCTCGACCGGTGGCCAGGGCGGTGCAGGGGATGGCGGGCAGCCTGGCATGGCTGGTGGGATGGCCGGCGATCGCGGAGCCAATGGCGGCGTTGGCGCTGCGTGCCCTGGGGGCGCCGGAGGCCCCGGTGGTCGTGGTGGTGCGGGTGGAGGGGGTCGCGGAGGTCCATCTGTTGGCATTGCGTATGTCGGCGATCCGCCCGTGGAGTCGACTCCGGCCGACATCACGACCGCAGCGGTGGCGGCGCCCGGGGGCGCCGGAGGCAACGGCGGACCGATGAACATGGGCGGCACTGGCGCCGATGGGCTCGTGATGGCGCGGCAGAAGTTCTGATTCGCGGCGTTGCGCTGAGGGGGCGGGGCACGGGGGATATGCTCAGGGTTGATTGCAACTGCAGTGGCGTCGCGGTGCCCCTCCAGCGTTCAATATGGTTGGAGCGAGTCTCCGGCTGGAAGCTCGTGGCGATACTGCCTCTGCCCTCGCGCGAAGCCGAGACGGACATGCGTGGATTAGTTGAGCGCTTCCAGGATGCGAAGGAGGGCATTCGCGAGGTCCGACTGCACCTGCTCGGCGGGGACGCGCACGACGCGGTAGCCGAACCGCTCAAGCGCCCGATCGCGCCGCGCGTCGGCGCGGGCTCGCTCGGCGTGGTAGCCGCCGTCGAGCTCCACCACGAGGCGCTGAGACGGACAGACAAAGTCCGCGATGTAGCCGCCGATGACGAGCTGGCGCCGAAATGCGACCCCGAGTCGCGACCCGCGCAAGTGCTCCCAGAGGAGCGCCTCCGTGACCGTGGGCTCGATGCGAAGGCGCGCCGCGCGGGACGCGAGGACGGCCGCGCGATGGGTGGAGGAGCCGGACGAACGAGTGGAACGCATGGTGCCTTTCCGGCCCGGCGAGCGGCCGGGCCATGCCCCTCCTCGCGCAGATGGCGTGACGCGCGAGCAAGCGATGATCGCCGTGCACGGAGCGAGTGCCCGCGCGGCGCGCCATGTGCGCGATTGGGCGTGGCCCGGCCGCTCGCCGGGCCAGCACGGCGAGCGCTCCGCGAGTCGCAGTGAAGGCGCGGCCTGCGACCCGTGCGACCGTCACGGCTCCAGGGAGGCAGTCCCTCCACGGTCAACGTCTCAGGCCCAGGCGCTGCTCACGACCACGGCAAGCGCCCGTCGCTCCGGTCCAGGCAGCCCCGCGGGGCGATCCGGGATTTGTCGATCGTCATCACACGATCCAGAGGATTGGGCGAGTCGGACGTCCCCCGCCCATGCGCGCGCAGCGCGGCGGCAGGTATGCGCAGCACGCGGCGGCATGCGGTGCTCGCCGCGCGAGCACGCATTTGGGCGGGGCGGCAGAGCGGCGGCACGGCGCCGCTACACACGAGGTCACCGCTGCGCGCCGCTCTGCCGGGGGTGGGCATCCCCAGCGCTGGGCTTTCCAAATCGACGACGCCGATCCGATAGAGCGGAAAATGCTCCAGACATTGACCCGCGCCCTCGGAGAAGAGCGTGCGGCGCGCGGCTTTGCGGAAGGCGCTCGCCTGCTCCCCGATCAGATCGCGTCCGCCTGGGACCACTTCCTCCTCGGCCACCCCGACGTCGCGCGCGACGTCGCGGCCCTGCGAGGCCGCCCCGCCTGGAGGGATCTCCCGTTCGAGAAGCGCGAGCGCATGCCGTCGTCGCCGCTCATGAGAGCCGACAAGATCATCGGAGTTCTTGGCCTCCGGGCGAAGCCTCCCGTCGTCGACATGGCGGTGATGCTGGCCGTCGCTGACGCCATCGAGCAACACGTCGAAAAGCGCAACTGCAACCCAGGGCGCTTCCTCAACGAGGAGCGCCTCGACGAGCTCATCGGCGAGCTCAACGAAGCGCAGCCGGAGATCGCCGCGCGGCTGCACGCCGAGCGCGAGCGCGTAAAGCGCGTCCTCGAGATCCAGGCTCGGAGGGAGAAAGCCGCGATCCTCGCGGAGTCAGGGTTGCCGCTCCGCGCCCCGTCGTCGGTCGGGCTCGCTCCCGTCATCCAGATGAAGGACGACGACGGAGCCGAGCACCCTCCAGAGGCGTTCGTGCCGCTCGCGGAGGCCGCGCCGACGGACACCACGCAGCGCCGGTTCGCGATCCCGGTCGAGGAGCTCGCACCACCCCCCGAGCCTCCCGAGGTGATCGCGCCTCCGCCGCGAGCGGTCGTCGACGACGTCGACGATGTCCAGGTCGCAGCGCCACCCGCCGCGGCGATCCGGTCGGTGCCGGACCGTGGGCCCGGCGTACAGACCAGCGGACGAACGAGGACGCTCGCGGCCGCGGTCGTGATCGCACTCGCCTTGGCTTTGGGCGCGTGGGGGGTCTGGCGGAGCTCGCAGCGCACGGACGATCCGCCCGCCATGCCCGTGCAAGCCGCGACGAGCGTGACGACGACCTCGACGGGAGCACCCAGCATCAAGGCAAGCGCAGCCGAGACGAACAATCCGCCGGTGGAGTCGTCGTCTCCCAGGGTCGAGTCGAGCGCGAGGCCCGTGCAAACGGGTTCGGTGATCCGGCCGCCACAGGTGCCAAGCGCGGTTCTGCCGGTGCCGAGCGTGGTGCCGAGCACCGGTCCTACTTCGAACGGCGGATCGAGCAGTGCGAGCACCGGCAGTATGAGCGACATCTTCAACCACTAGACGAGCCCTCCGATCCGCCATGAACACCACGTGGAAAACACTCGCCGTTGCCGCGGCGCTCCTTGCCGTGATTCGCACGCCCGCTCTGCGCGCCGAGGACGAACCGGAGCATGCCGCGAGCCTCCGCAAGGAGGCGAACGCGGCTGCGGACGCGAAGGACTGGAAGACGTGTCGCGAAAAGGCGAGTGAGGCCTGGAAGATCACCCCGTCGCCGCTCACGGCTGGCACGCTTGGCATCTGCGAGACGGAGCTTGGCGAGTTCGCCTCGGCGGCCGAGCATCTCGACTACGCGCTTCGCCTGGACGACGTACCCGCGCGTCGCGAGGCGGTTACCCGCTCACTGGAGAAGGCGAAGAAGGGAGTGGCGACAGTCTCCGTGACGGTCAAGCCGGCCGGCGCGCACGTTCGGGTGGGGACTGAAGACAAGGGCCCGGCCCCGGTGGTCGTGTATGTGATGCCCGGGACTGCGAGGATCAGCGCGCAGAAGGACGGGTTCGAGCCAAAGGCGATCGACGTGGACGCCAAGCCAGGCGCGTCGGTGCCGCTCTCGATCGAGCTCCTGCCGGTGGCGGAACCCACCGGCGCGCGACCGTTGTGGCCAGCGCTGGTGCTGGGGAGTCTGGGCGTCGTGGGTTTGGGCGTGGGCGCCGGGCTGGCCGTCGCGGCGAATGGAAGAGCCGCCGATGCGGAGGCGGCAGCCAACACGCTCGGCACGAGCTGCCCACCGTCCCCGAGCTCGGGCCCCTGCGCGGAGGCTGTTGGCGCAGCGGACGATCGGAACCTCTTGAGCAACGTCTCGATGGCGACGTTGCTGACGGGAGGTCTGCTCGCAGCAAGCTCGGTGGGGCTGTTCGTGTGGGCCGCCACGGGGCCAAAGGCCGCGGCATCGCAGACATCGTGGGTGATGGCGCCCATCGTCACGCGGACGGAAGTCGGCTTGTCAGTCTTCGGGAGCTTTTGAGGTCACCATGATGCATCGACCATTGGCAGCGGCCACAGCGCTCATCGGGGGCGTGATTCTCGGTGGCTGTTTCGACAAGCCGTTCTGCGGCGGGTACACAGAGTGTCTGGGCTCCGGCGGCGCGGGTGGCGCCACGGCGTCATCGACGACGGCCTCGTCGTCAATGACCACGAGCGCGACGATGACGTCGTCGAGCAGCGGCGTGGTGGCGGACTGCCTCCCGACCCTCACCGCGGGCCCCAAGGACGACACATGCGGTGTCTTCGTGGATCCGAACGGCGGCTCCGACGGCGCGGCGGGCACGATGGCGGCACCGCAGAAGACGCTCGGCGCCGCGCTCATCACATGGATCCCGGGCAAGGCGATCTACGTTTGCGACGGCGCCCTCACCGACACGGAAGCGCTCACCGTCCAGGCCGGCGTCATCGTGTACGGCGGCCTCGACTGCGGCGCGGGCTACAAGGTGAAGAGCGATGCGGCGCGCACCACGCTCGCGCCGAAGGCGGGCGCGATCCCCCTCACGCTCACGGGTGGCGCAGCAGCGACGGAGTTGCACGGGCTCGCGATCACCGCGACGGCGGACACGGTCCCGGGGTCGAGCGCCATCGGCGTGGTCGTGGGCGACGTGAGCGCGACGCTCGAGAGGGTGGACATCACCGCGGGCGATGGCGTGGCGGGCACGAACTCCACCACGCCGACGGACAACATCGGCCCGAGCAACCCGATGGACGCGATGATCGTGGGCAACGCGGGCGCGAACGCGAACACGATGACGCCAGGCACCAAGAACCCCGGCGGCCCGGCGAAGGTCAACCCGCTCTGCCAGAGCATCGGAGGGGCTGGCGGCGACGGCGGCGAGGTGCTCGCGATGACGCCCCAGAATGGCGGTGGCGGCACGGACGGCTCGGCCGTCCCCCTGCCAGCTCCCGATCCGAACGACGGAAAGGGTGGCTCCGGCGGCTCCGCATGCACACCTGGAGCCCAGGGTGCTGCAGGCACTGATGTGATCGATGGCGCGGGCGCCTCGGGTCCCCAGTCCGTCGGCAAACTCTCCCTCACCGGCTACCAGGGCGTCTCGGGCGCGAAGGGCCCGGACGGCAACCCCGGGCAGGGCGGAGGCGGCGGAGGCGGCGCCAAGGGCAAGACCTCTCCGGACACCCGGGGCGCGAGCGGCGGGAGCGGCGGCGCAGGAGGCTGCGGGGGCCACGGCGCCCCGGGTGGCGGACCGGGCGGCGCGAGCCTCGCGCTCGTCCTGCTCGGCGCTTCGGCGCCGACGCTGATGGACGTAACGCTCGTGACCGGAAAGGGCGGCGATGGCGGCACAGGTGCTGCGGGGCAATCGGGCGCGATTGGTGGACTGGGCGGCCTGAAGGGTTTTGGCACCGGTGCGCCCGCTACCGCTGCGGCGTGTAGTGGCGGTGATGGCGGCTCGGGCAGCAGCGGTGGCGCGGGCGGCGGCGGCCGTGGAGGCCACAGCCTCGGCATCGCGTACGTCACCGCAGCCCCGGCCTCAGGCTTCATGGTCACGCACGGTGCCGCAGGCGCCGCGGGCACCACGGCCGGTGCAGGCACGCCAGCCGATGCAGGCATCGCCGACGACACGGCGCAGCTCGGAGCGCAGTGAGCTCCAGGCCCGAGCAGCGCCCGACGTCTTGCGGCTGGAGCGTGATTTCCAGGACAGGGCAGCCCCGTCGCACGCGCTCGATCCGAAGCCTGTCCAACTCTTGCGCCTCACTCCGAGTAGGTCGCATGACCCTGCACGCCCCTGCGCGAGCCCACCTCGAAGCCTCAAGAGTAGGCGCTGCTCTCCACATCAGCGGCGAGGGCGGGTCGATCGTCACCAGGCGATCCCGAGGATCCGGAGGCGTGGACCGTCCCCTCCCGCCCGCGCGCAGCGGGTGCGACACGGCAGCGCTGCGAGACTCCGCCACGCGCTGCGCGCACCCGCGAGCACGGGCAAGGGAGGGGCGAGAGAGCGGCGGCGCGTGCGCGCTGCTCGCGACGCTGACCGTGCTCGCCGCTCTCTCGGGGGTGGGCTGCTCCACGTACTGCAGCCAACACGGATGCGACGGAGCGGGCGGAGCGGGCGGCGCGACGTCCTCGAGCGCGTCCTCACAGACCAGCACGAGCACGAGCTCGATCTCCTCGAGCTCCACGGGCGTCGTCATGGACTGCCTCCCGACCCTCACCGCGGGCCCCAAGGACGACACCTGCGGGGTCTTCGTGGATCCGAACGCCGGCTCCGACGGCGCGGCGGGCACGATGGCGGCACCGCAGAAGACGCTCGGCGCCGCGCTCATCACATGGATCCCGGGCAAGGCGATCTACGTTTGCGACGGCGCCCTCACCGACACCGAACCCCTCACGGTGCAGCCCGGCGTCATCGTGTACGGCGGCCTCGACTGCGGCGCGGGCTACAGGGTGAAGAGCGATGCGGCGCGCACCACGCTCGCGCCGAAGGCGGGCGCGATCCCTCTCACGCTCACGGGCGGCGCGGCAGCGACGGAGTTGCACCAGCTCGCGATCACCGCGACGGCGGACACCGCCCCGGGGTCGAGCGCCATCGGCGTGGTCGTGGGCGACGTGAGCGCGACGCTCGAGAGGGTCGACATCACCGCGGACGACGGCGTGGCCGGCGCGAACTCCACCACGCCGACGGACAACATCGGCCCCAGCAACCCGATGGACGCGATGATCGTGGGCAACGCGGGCGCGAACGCGAACACGATGACGCCAGGCACCAAGAACCCCGGCGGCCCGGCGAAGGTCAACCCGCTCTGCCAGAGCATCGGAGGAGCTGGCGGCGACGGCGGGAACATTGTGGCAGCCACGCCGCAGCAAGGGAGTCTCGGCGACAGCGGCTCCGCGACGCCGTTGCCGCCGCCGCTGGGCATGAACAATGGCCAGGGCGGCCCGGGGGAGATCGCGATCCCGTGCGAAGCCGGCCACGGGGGAGCTCCTGGCGCGGCGGTCCTCGACGGCGCGGGCGCCTCGGGTCCGCAATCCGTCGGCAAACTCTCCCTCACTGGCTACCAGGGCGTCTCGGGCGCGAAGGGCCCGGACGGCAACCCCGGCCAGGGCGGAGGCGGCGGAGGCGGCGCCAAGGGGAAGACCTCTCCGGACACCCGGGGCGCGAGCGGCGGGAGCGGCGGCGCAGGGGGTTGTGGAGGCCACGGCGCCCCGGGTGGCGGACCGGGCGGCGCGAGCCTCGCGCTCGTCCTGCTCGGCGCCTCGGCGCCAACGCTGGTGGACGTAACGCTCGTTACGGGAAAGGGCGGCGACGGCGGCGCGGGCGCCGCCGGACAATTTGGGGCAACAGGTGGAGACGGCGGAGCTCGCGGTCTTGGCATGGGAACCACGAATGCGTGCATTGGCGGCGCCGGGGGCCAAGGCAGCAGCGGTGGCGCGGGCGGCGGCGGCCGGGGCGGACACAGCGTCGGCATCGCGTACGTCACCGCCTTGCCTGCCTCGGGCTTCATGGTCACGCACGGTGCCGCAGGCGCCGCGGGCACGAGCGCGGGCGCCGGCACTCCGGCCGATGCGGGTGTAGCGGATGACGTGCTGCAACTGGGCGCGCAGTGAATTCCACGAAGGCTGAAAGGAAGTAGCGATGGACATCACCGAAGACGAAGAAGCCCTCGTCGAGGCCGTCATCAACGAGGCCCTCCAAGGCTTCGACCCGATCACGGATCCCGCCGAGCTCACGATGATGCGCGAGCTGATCCGAGGGGATCTCCTCTACTCCGCCGAAGGCCAGCGCCGCCTTCGCCAGCTCCGCGCCGATCCGACCCTCCTGCGCAGCGGCGACGTCGCGACCCAGCCACAGACGGCCGCCACCCCGGCAAAGAAGGGAAAGCGCGCGTGAGACGCACCGCTGAGCTCGTGCCGCTCACCGCCGCACAGCGGCTCCTCGTCGAGCGCGCGCAGGAGCGGGTCTCCGCCATCGTCACCAACGCGGCGAGACGCTTCCCCAACCCTCCGCGCGATGACATGCAGCAGGCGGCGATGCTCTCGTGCGCCGAGGCCTCGACGCGCTTTCGCCCCGAGGAGGGGATCCCCTTTCATCAATTCTACAGCGCTGGGGTGTATGGCGCGGCCATCGACTGCGCGGTCCGCATCCTCTACGGCACTCGCCGCTCGAAGCAGCTCACTGCCCTTCGCGGCGCGTACGGCTCGATGCCGGCCGAGGAGGAGCGCGACCACGATCTCATGGGCGGCGGCCCGGCGCCGAACCCCCGCGGCGAGATGCTCGAGCGCGCGCGCCAGCTCGCGGGCGCCCTCCTCGTCTCCACCGCCACGATCGACGCCGCCACGGGCGACAGCACCAGCGAGGAGCGACGCCGCGACGATCTCCGCCGTCGCCTCCTCCGCGAGGCGATCGCAACGCTGCCGGATCAAGAGCGGCGCGTCGCCCAGCGCGTGTGGATCCAGGGCGAGCGCCCCGAGGACGTCGCGGTCGACGAGAAGGTCACCGCGCGCTCGATCCGCCGGTACGAGCAGCGCGCCTGGCCCAAGGTCGTCGGCTACATCAACCGGCGCAACGTCGAAGCCGTCGACCAAAGCGAGAAGTAGCGGCGCACGGGGCGACCCGATCGGATCCACGCGCGCAGACGCTCAGGCGTCGTTCAGAAAGCTGTCCATCTCCGCCACACAGTCCGGACTAGGCCAGCACGATGACCAGAATCCATGATCGCTCAGCTCTCGAGCTCCGCCTCAGGGACCCGAACGGCGGAACCGTGGCGCGCCCTCTCGCGATCGGGGCGGGGGCCTAAATGGGAACCTCGCCAGCACGGCTCACAATCGACGGAGTTGCGGAGCCCATCGACGTCTTGCGCCTTCGCGGCGAAGAGGAACTCTCGAAGCCGTTCAGCTTCGACGTCACGATCCAAGCCCCGGTCGGAGCCGCGCTCTCGGAGCTGCTTGGCAAGCGGGCGTCGCTCACCTTCGACCGCGTCAACGGCCACTCCCCGACCCGCACCGGATTCGTGGACCATGTCAAGGAGGGGAGGCTCCTCGTCCATGGTGCTCGCGCCCTCACGCTCGTGATCCGGCCGCACTTCCACGCGCTCGACCACAGGCGCCGGAGTCGAATCTTCCAAGACCTCACGACCATCGAGATCGCCACGCTGATCGCCGCCGAGCACGGCGTGACCGTTCGCGGAGACCTGCTCTCGGAGTACCCGAAGAGGGTCTACGCGGTGCAGCACGAGGAGAGCGATCTCGCGTTCATCCAACGGCTACTGGCCGACGAGGGGCTCGCGTACTTCTTCGAGGAATCGGAGCCGGGGGATCGGGAGACGGTGGTCGTGATCGACAACCCCGCGCGCTACGCGGCCGTACCGGGAGACGAGACGCTCGAGCTCAAGGTCATCAACGACGAGGACGGCGGGAGCGGTCTGCGCCTCGAGGAGCACCACGTCACGCGCTTCGCGGCGCGCGAGCGCGTCCGCCCAGATTCGGTGGACACGACCGACTTCGACTTCCGTCGTCCGTTGCACCTGTCGGCCGACCGATCGCAGAGCTCCCGGGGGAGCGCGGCCCTGCGGAGCTACCACGAGCACCACGGCGTGTACGGCGAGGATCAGCCTCTCGTGGACGCCAAGCGTACGCTGGAACAGCTCCGGCGCGATGCCGCCACCTCGGCCGGGCGCAGCCTCTGCCCGCGCCTCAGGCCGGGACGAACCTTCGCACTCGCCGGCGAAGGCACCGGCGAACGGTTTGCAGTCCAACGGGTCCGCCACGAGGCGCGCGCCGACGCGAAGGCCAATCACCCCAGCTATTCCAATCGATTTGTGGTGGTCGCTGCCGACATCCTTGCGCGACCCGCGCGGCTCGGGCGTCGCGTTCACCAGGCCCTCGAGACCGCGACAGTCACCGGGCCGAAGGGCGAGGCGATCTACACGGACGCGCTCGGCCGGATCAAGGTGCAGTTCCATTGGGATCGCGAAGGCAGCCGCGACGATCGGTCGTCCTGCTGGCTTCGCCTGGCCAAGACCTGGTCGGGCGCGGGGTGGGGATCGCAGTTCATTCCGCGCGTGGGGATGGAGGTCATTGTCGGCTTCCTCGGTGGGGACATCGACCGCCCGATCGTCATGGGAACGGTCGACAACGCGACCCACCTCGCTCCCTTCACGTTGCCCGAGGAGCGGACGCGCTCGGGGTTTCGCACGCAGAGCATCCGCCGCGGCGACGCTGCGCAGGAGGCGGATCACGGGTACAACGAGCTCTCATTCGAAGACGCGCTAGGCGCCGAGCAGGTGCGGCTCCGCGCGCAGCAAGACATGGCCGCCGACATCCTGCGCGACCAGGAAGTGCGCGTTGGCCGTAATCACGCTCTCGCGGTCGCTGGAAAAAGCGAGACGCGGGTGGCTGGTGAATCCCTCGTGGCAGTGAAGGGGCAGGCGTCCGTCGACCTTGGCGCCGACCTCGCGCTGAGCGCGAAGGGCGGCGTCGAGGTAGCAATTCGAGGGGACTTCACCACCTCCGTGCGCGCGAGCCGCCACACGACCGTGCGCGGTGTGGATACCACCAGCGTCGCGGCGGATGCGTCGCTCGAAGTCAAGGGCGCGTACGTCGTTCGGGCCGACTCGCGGCATTCGCTCTCCGTCGGGACCCCGGGTCACGAGGGCCAAGTCGAGCTCCGCTCGACGGGGACATTTGCCGCGATCGGCGAGCGCCGCACCGTGATCACCGCCGGTGATTCCATCGTGCTCGAGTGCGGCCCCTCCGCGATCGAGATCTCGCCGGATCGAATCGTGATTCGCGCGCCCGAGCTCCTCTTCGAGGCGCGCGACTCGCTCACCGCGAGGACGCGTGGACCCTCCCTGTCGCTATCCGACACCGCAGAACTGTCCAGCGAAAAGCTAATCCTCCGCGCCAAGTCCGGATCGCTCGAGATCGCGGACAGCACCACGCTACGCGGAGACGCGATCGCGCTCGCGCCGAACACCTCGGCCTCGAAGCCCAGGCGTCCATCGGAGGACGATGAGACCCAGAACGTTCGTGTGAAGCTCTCGGACGACGCGTTTCGTCCGTACGCCAACAAGCACTACGAAGCGCGGGCCGAGGGGACGAAACTCGAAGGAACGACGGACGCCGAGGGCGTCGTGTCCCTCGACCTTCCCAAGGCCGTGCGCCAGGCAAGCGTGACTGTCTGGCTGGACACCTATCCGACCGGCCGGCGCAAGGAGCTGTGCTTCGATATCGCCGACATCCCACCGATCGACCAAGTCTCGGGAATTCAGACCCGGCTCAAGAATCTCGGCTACTATCACGGCGCGACGAACGGCGAGCTTCTCGACGAGCCGACCATGGCCGCTCTCGCGGATCTCCAGGAGGACCACGGGGTTCCTCGAGATGGCCTGCCCAGCCGAGAAACGCTGTCCATTCTCGCTCAGCGCTACGGACACTGAGGAAAGCATGTCCCCGCCCACGACCACACCCGTCACGCCGAACGCCGACAACCAGCACAGCGACGCCGTGCTGTTCGCGGACCAGCCGCCCCGGCTCATCGTCGGCGTCAATCGCGTCGCGCTTGCTCCCAACCGGATGCGGCCAGGCACGAACCCTGGCAGCCGCGTTTCCGCCGCAACCAGCGGGGACCCGATCCTTGGCGCCGCCGGCGCTGGCTACCTCACCGAGATCATCGACTACGTTATGCAGGGGGTGCTCGAGCCCAGTATCGCGAGCGCATGGCAGACGGACGCGGGCAAGGACGGGAAGGTCGGCGAATCCGAAGAGGAGGAGAACTGGGCGAAGAAGTTCGCGGAGCTCTTCATGGGAATGGGCTACGGAAGCCTCCCGCAGTTTTCTTACAAGTTCCCCTGGCCCGGCGCAGCAGAGTCAGCCAAGAAGCGAAAGAAGCTCATCGGAGAGCCGTTCATCTTCCAGCGGTTCCAGCTCGACTCTCCAGTTCGGAAGGAACTGCGAGAATCGCAGGACGCGGAGGAGCGCGAGGCCGTCACGAACGACGACCCCTGCTACTCGATCCTCGGCGCGTGTCAGCAGCTCTCGACATATGCCCTGATCTCGCGCGGGTTCACGGTCGAGGAAGACATGCTGGATGTCGGCCTGGCCGCTTCGTCGAACGCCGTCTTGCCCATCTTCTCGAAGAAGCGCGGCGGAAGATGGTTCCACTTCCAGAAGAAGACCCCGAAAGCACCGGTTCCGGAGGGCACGGATCCGGCCTCCGTACCGCTTGACGACGATGAGCACGGCGACAAACCGCTCGACGTGGCCTACGCGATGACTCTCGGCCTCACGCCCGGGAGCTGCTACTGCTACGATCCCTACGGCCGCCTCGCGGGTCACACCTTTTACCTCGTGGACTCGGACTTCGTTCACGAAAAGGACGGCAGCGTAAAGAGAACCGCCAATGGTCAGCCGGTGGTGTCGCCGCAGCGCGCGGCGGAGATCTGGGATCGGGACGTACACGCCGGGGATGGCGATCGCGATGTGGACGGCGCGGCCCACTACACGGACAACAAAGAGCTCTACCAGTTCATGCAGGGCGAGCGCACGCCGGTGTATCTTCCGCATATCCAGGCCACCGGATCGCACATCTGGCCCGTGCTTCGGATCAAACCAGCAGGCGATGCGGGGACGACGGGACCACGCTTCATCCAGTCCATGGAGGGCGACAAAGGGCGGAACTCCAGCGAGACGATGCCGCACCCAGACGACCCGTCGCTCACGGTCAAGGCGTTCACGGACAGCGGCGCGACTGGGCGACACGAGAGTGGCTGGATGAGCGCGGTGTATCGAGGCAATCACTACGTCGGACTCGGCGTGCCGCCCGCTCCGACGCGACTCGCCGACGCGACCTACTGCATGGAGAGGGCGAGGCCCGTGGGATTGGCGCGGATGGTGATTGTAAAGCGCCCCGGACCGAGAACCGTGCTGCAGCTGACCGACATCCTCTATGTCTCGCAGTTTATGCGCATGTATGGGAACGGTAACCTCGACAACTACTCGACGTCGCAGTTTCTGTTTTCCTTGCGAAACACTCCGTACTACGCCGACATCCAGGTGTACTGGTTCCTCTACTCGCCGAACGGCTTCGCCGCCGACGTGATGTTCGCGGAGGGCGTGCGCTCCCTAGGTGTGCGGGAGATCTTTGAGGCGGTTCTCGCGCACGAGGGCGCTGGCCGCCGCACGTTGAACCTCGCGGCCGATCTCCTGTGCATGCAGGTCGTCACGCACGACGCAGACGGGCTTTCGCAGATCGTCTGGCGCTTCGGCGGAGCGAACGTGGTGCCAGTGCCCCAGCCCCTCGCACTGAATTTCGTCGAGCGAAACGGAAAGGTCGGGGAGTACGCCAAGGGACAACTCGGCGAC
Source organism: Polyangiaceae bacterium (assembly GCA_046351395.1). Lineage (GTDB taxonomy): Bacteria > Myxococcota_A > Polyangia > Polyangiales > Polyangiaceae > CAYYKK01. The sequence continues at coordinate 692,088 of JAXLYP010000001.1, read as the reverse complement.
CTCAAGGACTGCCGCTGGGACGGCCAGTACATTCACCCCGCCATCGCGAAGGAGGGCACCGTGAAAGTTCCCGATGTCCTCTTGCCAGGTGAGGTCCCGCTCGTGCTGGGAGCTCCAACTCCAACCGCGGAGACGAAGTCCGCCGAAGTGTACCCATGAAAAAGCTGAATGTCGCACTCTGCTTGCTCGGAGCGCTCGCTGGTTGCGGGAGCGCGGACCGATCGGCGATTGTCGAGGGATCCCTCGCGCCCGTGGCTTCTGCCTCAGGGAGTTCCGTGAAGAGCGCATCGAGCGCGCGTCCCACCGCGCAGCCCATGCCCGGTTGCATCTCAAAAGACGCTGCGAGCGCATGCCGCGCGGGCTCGCGCGAGGCCTGCGTGAAGGCCTTCGACGACGCGTTTCGCGGCTGCGATTTTCAAGCGGACGACTTCGGCGTCGAATTTGCGAAGGACGCCTGTGACCTCGGCGTGACTCAAGGCTGTCTCACGTACGGCTCGCTCCTCTTCACTCGCGTCCCCGCGCCGCATGAGCGCCCCGACGTTCAAACCGGGCGGGCGATCCTCGGCAGTATCTGTGATGCGGCCAGGCCCGGGATGCGGCCAGATGATGCCGAGGCCCGGCGCGCGGCATGCGACAGACTCGCCGTACGACTCGCCGCTACCGCTGACGCGAGCTGGGAGAAGTACGCCACGAAGGCCTGCGAGCTCGGCGGTGTGGACGCTTGCGTGCGCCTTGCCGCGAAGACCCCGGGCGCGGCCTACCTCGATGCACTCACCAAGCTCTGCCTCCAGCCGGAGGTTGGAAACCCCGAACTGGTGGGCGCACCGCTGGCAGAGCGGCCGAGGGAGTCCAATCGGCTGCTCCGCGTGTGCGCGGAGGTTCTCACGAAGCGCGACGCCAAGTTCGACGCCTCCCCCGAAGCGAAGGGTGTGCGCGCGCGCGCCCAGTCGCTCGATGCGGCGGGGCTCCTTGGATACTACCTCGGCACGGATCCCCCGCCGGACGGAGATGCGAACGTGGCAGGCCAGCGGGTTGCACTGCTCCTTCAGACGGCATGCGCGATGGGGGACGAACACGCCTGCATCGAGGCGCCCTACGGCCAAGTTGGCGACGGGGCCTGCACCCTCTGGGAGCCGGAGCGATGCGCTCTGTGGGCGAAGGGAATCGTCATGCTGGACAACGTCGACCAGGACGCGCACCAACGTGCCGAGCGCCTGGCCACTCGCGCCTGTCGGCTCGATGACAGCCAGTGCGACGCCCTCGGACAGGTCCTGCAGGTGATTCGCAACGACGCAGTCCGCGCCAAGGAAGCCTACGAAAGAGCCTGCCGAGCCCAGAATCTGGTCGCATGTCGCGCGGCGGAGAAGCTATGAGCGACGCGACGAGCGAATTGAGCGCCGCGCGCCTCGGCGAAGCGCTCGCGCACCTCGCCTTCTTCCAGGAGGAGCAGACGGCCGTGCTCGCTCAGCTCGGGTACGCGCCCGAGGAGTTCTGGCCCGCGGCGTCTCGAGTTCGGAAGGAGCTCGCGGCCGCGGTCGCCGGGGACCGCCCGGATCTCGTCGTGGGGTACGCGGCCGCGTTCGAGGCCACCATGAAGGCGCTACGGGTGCGACGACCGAGGCTTTCGCACGCTGCGCGTGATCCGAACCTCGAGCCCCGACTGTCGCGACGGGCGACGATCGCGAGACCGGCTCTCGTTCCGCTAGCCGCTGCCGCTGCTCCAACAGGGCCGGACGGTGCCGTCGAGGTCCCGACATTCCTGCGACCGCCAGAGCCTCCGCTGATGAGGCCTCTGGCGAAGCCGGAGGGCGGGACACCCGTCATGGCCACGCCCCCCGCGGGAATCGAGGAGACCGCGATGCTCGATGGAGCGGCCCTCTTTGGTGGCCCGGACATGCCGTTCCTGCGCGCTCCGGGCGGTGGGGCGGTGCCCCGGCAGAGTGCGGCACCCGCGCCCGACGCCGACACGCAGTCTGACTCCGGCACCGTCGTGGCGCCGAGACCACAGGGCCTCGAGACCGAGCCGCTACCCTTTCGACGTGGTTAGTCCAGCTAGGGCTGCACGATTCCGAGGGAGCATCCAACGCATGTTGGACACGCCCCCGCCCTGCCCGCCACAGCCCCCGGCTGGGGCCACAGTCCGACGTGGCCAGCAGCTGTGTCGTGGCGGGTGTGCCAGCCCGCAGTCCTCGCCGTCGCGAGGGCGCGTCTGTCCGGGTGACCGTGCGAGTTGGTTCCCATGAACGTGCCAGCCCGGTTGATCCCGAAGGAGTAGACGACGTCCCGACCTGCCGCGGGTGGCGTCCCCACCAGTCCCGAGCCGTGGTGGGACGCGACGAGGTGATCGAGCGTACCGAGCAAGCCTGCCGGTATTGCGGTGTAGCGAGCGTCCCCCGGGAACAGCGCACGTGAAGTCACGCCGAGGCGGCGAATGGCGGCCTTCACAGCGAGGCCACTGTCGTTCCGAGAGCTACCAGTGCATCGGGCGATCGACAGGTGCCCGGGAAGAGCCGGAGAGCTGCTCCGTCCCCACAGCAGGAGCGTTCCGCCCGCGCCGCGCAAACTCCCGACGAATGAGCCGGCGGTGGGCCCCCACTTCTGCTTCGGGGCGATCCAGGTGAGGGAAAGCGAGCCGGGTGACGCAAGCGCGGATCTCCAGTGATCGAAGTCCCAATGCGACAGTACGACGATTGGGTTCTGCGCGTAGCAGAAGACGAGGTGCGTCGGATAGGACGATGCGTTCGCGAGGCACCCACCCCCGAAGTCCACGTACGCCAAGGGCTGCGACGAACTGTTGCAAAGGGCCTGACACACTCCCTGCCCGACCTCGTACACCGCGGCGAGCTCGGCCTGCAGGATCGCGAGCGCCGCTGCGAGCGCCTTGTCGGTTGCGATTGGGATCCTCGAGTATCCGACGGCGCGATTCGCGGCGGCGCCGATCCCGGTCCGCGCGGTCCATGAAACCAGCTCCACGGTGGCCGGCGCGTCGTCGGCGAGATCCATGTGGAGCCGCCACGAGAGCGGCGTGTCCGCATCGGATCGTCGGAGCTCGATGATCATCCACGAGGACTCGTCCCAACCAGCGACAATCTCGCGGGGCACTGCGACCGCCAACGCGACGGCCGTCGGGAGCTTCGCGATCGCCTCGGCCCACCCATTCGGGGCGAGGAGACCCGGGAGTGCGTCGAAGCGCATGAGGTCCAACACGACCTGTGCCGTGTGACCGACATCGGATGCGCTCGGCTCGTTGCGCTCCACGAAGGCGAGGAGGGGGCAGTTGAGCCAATGATCGATCGAGTCGGCGCGCGCCATAAGGGTATCAGGGAGTGGCAGCGGCCTGACGAGTCGGCCGCATGAGGCGTTGGTCGTCCGGCGCGTTTGGCCGCGTCTCGACGGGGGCGCGACGATTGAACCTACTTCGCGAGAGGTACAATAGCCGTGTTTGCACTCGGCGCCTAGGACATGCGAGTTGCGATTTCCCGGCTCCCGCCCCGAGACGGTGGCCCCGGTAGCCGCCAGAGGGAGTCCTTCGGCGGTTGAGGAGGACCGCGGCGCGGCTGGCTTGGTCACGGACCTCGGCGCCCGCGACGTTCACGCGGACGACTTGAACCGTGAGTTCACGGCGGACTCGATGCAGGTCCAGGCGAAGCAAGACGAACGCGGACGGGGTGGGCGGCGGGGCGGACGCCGCAGACGAGGCCGATCCGAGAGGGGTCCCGTGGAACGCCCGGGCCCACGCCGCTCGTGACGATCAGCAGCAGGTCTCGAGCTCGATCGTGTAGCAGCAGAACCCTCCCTCGAACCGCGGCCCAGCCTTGGCCATGTTGCAGCAGCCGTCGCTCACCTGGCTGATGGGCAGGCAGCCGCGCCAGTCGTACGCGGAGCTCGGCGGCTTCGGCGCGGGGCCGTGCCTTCCGGTCGTGAGCATGCTGGAGAACAACACGAAGCAGCCCCGGGGGCGGCTGAGGTGACGACGTCTGCGTCGGAGTGCTCGCAGCCGATGAGGGCGACAACGCGGACGTCGACGAGGACGCCGATGTCGACGAGGACGCCGACAGGGACGAGGACGCCGACGGCAACACGAAGGCGGGGGCGCTCGTGAACGGAGGAGCGATGACCTCCGACGCGGTTGCTGCGGCGCTCGTCGACGGCGGCTCCGGTGGCAGCGGTTCGCCGCTCGGTGGAGGTGTCCGTGGCTCAGCGCACGCGCCGGTTGCAGCGCCGGCGGTGATGAGGACCACCAGGCGATGCAGGCTGAGTACTCCGCGCTTCATGACGATGAGCGTACGTCGGATGAGCCCGTGGGCGTCACCGGCACGACCGGCTATGCGCCCATCGCGCGATCGACGCGGCGCCGATCTCGCCGTTTCGACGGGAGCGGCGATCCTTCCGTGAGCGCGCAACGCGAGACGGAGCGGCGGGCTCGCGGGGAGGCCCAGCGCAACGTGCGCCCAGACGCGCGGCGCAGAAGACAGCTGTCCGAGTTTTCGGCACCGACCGAGAAGCGGGTATCCGCCATGGAACCGCCCGGCTGATCGCCGAACTCGAGGACACGCCCCGCCGGCTCGTCCGTCCGCTCGCGCGCGGCGCGGTTGGGGAGGTCGTGCTCGTGGAGCACCGCGACCTCGGAGACCCACGCGTCGTGAAGATCCTCCGCGCGGATCTCGCGCCTCAGGCGAGTGAGACCCTCGCCGCTCGGCTCCGGGCGCAGCCGTGTCAGCGCTTACTGAGGATGTGACTGTCCTTGGTCGTTCTCTCGCGTCCCATCTTGCCTGTGAGAACGAGCTCCCCGTTTACGCTCAGTCTCCAAACTTCCTGGGCAAGGTCGACCTTCGTCAGATGGTGGGACTCGAGGATGGTCGGCCAGATATCTGCGAAGGGCCTCGGCCCCGCTTCCAGCAGCGCAAGCACCTCGCGGCAGGCCTCATCCAGGCCACGCTCGTGAAGGGCCTGGTACCCAGGGTCCAACGGTGGCGGCGTCGCTAGCAGGCTGAGTTGGCCGGTCCGATCCTGGGTCTTGCGGACTGCGGCGTCTTCCCGCACTGGCGCCGCCTCCTTGCCGATGACCTTCTGTTCCACGGTCCTGAAGACCTCGAGGACCTTCGTCGAACTCCCGCCTACCACGAGCCGGAATTTCGTCCGCTCGTCCGTCGGATGGGGGATCGCTAGGTCCGCTGCGAACTTCACACCGCATCGCGCCTTCAGATTCGCGCGATAGAGGCTGAAGAGCTGCTCTTCGTCCAGACCCTCGGGGAGATCCCCATCGGCCAGGCCGAAGAAGTCGCGCATCTGCTCGCGAAGGAAGGAACGCGCATCATCCTTGAATCGGTTGATGTGGTCGAACATCACGTTCACGAGGACGTCTCTGCGGCGCTGCCGCAAGAGCGGCGCCATGTACCGCATCGCGGCGCCCTTCCAGCCGGTCGGGTCAACGAACACAAAGGCTGCGTCGGTTCCAAGCTCGCGCTCAATCGCGCCCACGTGGTCCTCGAATTTTCCCAAGTAAGGCCGTGCGTTCACGCGGCCGGTGCGTGAGCTGAGGTATTGCTGTAGCGCTCCGAAGGACGCCCGGTCCTTTTCGACAAAGAAGGCGTCGATGCGTATGTCTGCTCCACGCTTCCGCCATGTCTCCTCTGCCTTCTCGAGTGCGCTGAGGCCGATCGCGATGGAGGTGTCCTCGAGTTTGTCGCCGCGGTGATTCCACGGTCCCGCGAAGCCATCCACGTAGCAAAGCCGCAGCGGACGCTCCCGGGCGACGGCCCCGAGTTTGTGGCCCCAGAGCGTCAGATACTCCTCGAGCACGCGATGCTTCAGAAGACTCTGCTCGCGGCCCTTGTACATCTCGGGTATTTCCACTCGACCCCCCTCGCTCGGGACATGCCCCGAAAGATGGTGTACACTGAGCATCCGTCCAAGGCAATCAGAGAGCGGCTACGACATGAGTGATAGAAGCGCAATCGAGTGGACTGACGCGACGTGGAACCCCGTCCGCGGCTGCACGAAGGTGTCACCCGGTTGCAAGCACTGCTACGCCGAGACGTTCGCAGAGCGATTTCGCGGAGTGCCTGGCCACCCGTTCGAGCAGGGCTTCGACCTCCGCCTCGTTCCCAAGGCGCTCGATCTGCCATCGCGCTGGCGGCGAGGCAGGTTCATCTTCGTGAACAGCATGTCCGACTTGTTCCATGAGGACGTTCCCGTCGACTACATTCGCCGCGTGTTCTCTGTGATGCGCCGCTCGCCTCAGCACGTGTTCCAGGTGCTTACGAAGCGGGCGGGCCGCCTGGAGCAGCTGTCCTCGCGGCTCGACTTGGCCCCGAACATCTGGATCGGAGTCAGCGTGGAATCTGAGGCGTACACGTCCCGCTTGATGCACTTGCGAGCCGTGCCCGCCGCGGTGAGGTTCTTGAGTGTAGAGCCGCTCCTCGGCGCTCTCCCCAGCCTGGATTTGAGTGGTATCGGCTGGGTCATCGTGGGCGGCGAGAGCGGGCACGGGGCGCGGCCGATGGATCCTGACTGGGTCCGCGGCGTGCGCGACAGGTGCGTTCGGGCCGGAGTGCCGTTCTTCTTCAAGCAGTGGGGCGGGGTGATGAAGGGCCGCGCTGGCCGCGAATTGGATGGCAGGACCTGGGACGAAATGCCCGACCGGCCTCGGCACGACGCATCGGGCAGCGCGCCCTCCGGGACCGTTCACCTACCAGTCTGTTGATGCAATCCCAGACGCTCGGGGGCGAACCTTTGGTAACATGCGGGGATGCACGCCTTCCCCTGCTGCGACTGAAGCGCGTCGTTTCGCGCCGGGGCTGGACGACGAGACAGTCTTCTCCCCGGTCGCGATAGAGGCGCCCCCGCTCTGCGTTTCGGTGGGCCGAACCGCGCCGCTGCGGCGCTCACGAGGGCGCCGTCACCCGAGCCCGCTCAAGCCGCGTCCTGCTCCGCCCCGCTCGTCGCACGGATCACCGACAATGGAGGATGGACCAGCTCGGCCACCGCGGCGCGGGGAGCGCGGCAGGCGCGGCCGATCCCGGCGAACCTCCGCATCCTTCCCATCGCGCTCGCCACGTCCTTCTCCACGGTCCCCAAGCTGATCCCGAGCTCGGCGGCGATCTCTCCGTTCGCCGCGCCGCCCCAGAACCGGAGCTGGATCACGCGCCGCTGGCGCTCGGTGAGCCGCGCGAGCAGCTCTCCCGCGAGAACCCGATGCTCCGCCGTGGGATCCGCTTCGGCGTCCCTCCACATCCCGCCGCCGACGGGGATGAGCGCGTCGTCCGGGAGCTCGCCGTGGAAGCGCTTTCGGCGCACCGCGGGCTTCGCCGCGTCGTACAGGTAACAGACAATCCGCCGCCGGAGGAACCGCCCGGGCGCGATGTCCAACGCCTCGCTCCAATCCGCCACGAGCCTCGGGAGGCTGGCGTGGGCCTCCTGCCGGAGGTCCTCCGCTTCGAGCCCCGTCCGCGAGGCGACGAGCCGCGCCGCGCGCCGAACGATTCGGTCCACCTCCGCCGAGCTGAGAAGCCACGCCTCGGTTTGCCTGCACATGCACGGGAGTCCGGACGAGGTGGGAGCTTTGGACACCCGCCCGTAAACTTTTTTTCGCCGACCAGCCCGCCGCGCTCGGGTCGACGGGGCGGGGTCGGCGGTCCGGCGGCCGAGCGGCCCCACGGACGAGCTCGATTTCCGTGCCCCTGCGTGCGCGCCGCGCTCAAAGCGGGAAGTCCCGCAGATCGCGCCCGGGCGAACGTGCGATCCTCCCGCGATGTCGGGCGCGCTGCGATCGGAGACCTCCTCCACGACCTCGATCCGGAGGGAGATGTTCGGAGTCCCCCCGCTCGTCGCGCGGGGCGCGCTCGCCGCCTCCCTCCTCGCCTGCGGGCAGACCCCCCAGCCCACCCCGGAGCGCACGAGCGCGGCGCCCGCGGAGGTGCATCGCGCGCCCAGCCTCACGTTCGCCGCGCCGAAGCGGCTGATCGCCATCGGCGATCTCCACGGGGACCTCGGCGCCGCGAGCCGCGCGCTCACGCTGGGCGGCGCGATCGACAAGAGCGGGGAGTGGGTGGGCGGCGACCTCTTCGTCGTCCAGACGGGCGACGAGATCGATCGCGGGGACGACGACCGGGCCGTCCTCGATCTGTTCGACCGCCTCGCGGAGAAGGCGAAGCCGAAGGGCGGCACCGTCCTCGCGCTCAACGGCAACCACGAGCTCATGAACGCGCAGCTCGATTTTCGGTACGTCACCGAGGGCGCGTACCGCGCGTTCGACGAGTTCTCGGGCGCCCCTCCCGCCGGCATGCCGCCGCAGCCGGACGCCCACAAAGGCCGCGCCGCCGCGTTCTTCCCGGGCGGCGCGTACGCGACGAAGCTCGCGGAGCGACCCGTCGTCGCGATCGTCGGAGACAGCGTGTTCGTCCACGGCGGGGTCTCCCCGAAGCACGTCGCGTACGGCCTCGAGAAGCTCGACGCGGAGACGCGCGACTGGCTGCGCGGCAAGCGCCCCGCGCCGCCCCCGGTCGTCGTCGCCGAGGACGGCGTCGTCTGGATGCGCAGCTACTCCGCCGCCCCCGGCAAAGAGGAGTGCGACATGCTCGCGAAGACGCTCGCCTCCCTCGGAGCGAAGCGCCTCGTCATGGGTCACACCCCGCAGAAGCCCGACATCAGCCCCGCCTGCGGAGAGGCCGCGTGGCGGATCGACACCGGGATGTCGCACCACTACGGCGGCCCCGTCGAGGTCCTCCAGATCGAGGGCGACCGGGTGACCGTCCTCCGCGAGTGAGCCCCCCGGCCGCGCTCACGCGCTCGGGACGATCAAGCACTTCTCCCCCGTCGCCTGCTTCGCGTACCGCGCGATCTCCGACAGATCGAGCGCCTGCGCGAGGGAGAGTCGCCTCGTGTAGTGGCTCGCGAACGTCGTCTTGAGCTCCCCGGCGACGCGCGCGCGGAGCTTCCCCATGTCCGCGCCCACCTTCGCGAGCGCGTTCGACACGAGCCACCCGCCCACGCCCCAGCTCATCCCGTACGCGCGATCGAGCTCCGTCACGCTCCGGTCGAGCCCGCCGTAGAAGTAGAGCTGCTTGTGGATCGTCGACCCGTACGGGCTGTAGTGCGAGGCGTCGCGGCTCGCCGCCGCTTCCATCGCGCGGAGGATGCGGCTCGCGAGCGTCCCGCCCCCGATCGCGTCGAACGCGAGCGTCGCGCGCGTCGTCGCGATCGCCTCCGTGAGGTCCGCGTCGAACGTGGGCGCGCTCGAGTCGACCACGTGCGCGGCGCCCAGATCGTGGAGGATCTTCGCCTGCTCGGGGCGCCGGACCACGTTCACGAGCGGGACGCCGTCCTTCGCGCACAGCTTCACGAGCATCTGCCCGAGGTTCGACGCGGCGGCCGTGTGGACGATCGCGCTGTGCTTCTCGCTCCGCATCGTCTCGAGCATCGCGAGCGCGGTCATCGGGTTCACGAAGTTCGACGCGCCCTCCTCCGCGCTCGTCCCCTCCGGGAGCGGCAGGCACAGCGCCGCCGACACGACGCGGTGCTGCGCGTACGTGCCGCCGCCGAAGATCGCGACCGTCCGGCCGAGGAGCGCCTGCGCCGCGGCGGACGAGCCCGCGGCGACGACGTGGCCCGCGCCCTCGTTCCCGACGGGGATCGCCTTGCCGACGCGCGCCTTCATCGCACCGAGCGCCGCCTCGGGGATCTTCGCGGTGACGACCGGGCGCCCGTCCACCGCGCTCGCGCGCGCGTTCGCGAGATCCGCGCGCGCGAACACGACCCCGAGATCCGACGGGTTGATGGGCGCCGCGTCGATCCGCACGACCACCTCGTCCTCACCCGGGACCGGCTCGGGGATATCGACGAGGGACACCTCGACTTCGCCCTCGGGGCGCACGAGCGAACGCATCTGAAGGGACATGCCGACGTCCTACGCCAGTTCCCTCGCGCTGTCCGCGCCGTGTCACGCGGGACGCGGGTCGTCTCTTTCCTACACGGAGCGCGGCTCTGCGCCGTGCCGCTCCGACACGCGAAAGCGTGTTCGAGCGGGCGTGAGCGCACTTCGAACCCCTGCTTTCGCTACCCTCCGCGGCTGATCGCAGTGCGTGCCCATCCAACGTTCAATCGAAGGGTCAGGTGTACCTTGAACTCGCGTCCCATCCTCGCCGTCCTCACGTGCCTCCCGTTCGTGTTCGCCTGCGGCGAGAGCTCCCCCGCCGCGTCCACGTCCACCGCGTCCACCTCCGCGAAGCCCGCGTCGAGCGGAGCTCCGAAGGTCGGCTCGGGACCGGTCACCCCCGACTCGGGCCACGCGGACGCGACCCCGTCCCCGCGCCGCTCGAGCGTCCTCCCCGAGCCGACGAAGCCCGTCGAAGGGTTCACGCCGAACACGAACGGCTTCAAGTTCCAGAACTACGGCAACGACAAGGGCTACACGAACCTCACGGTCGACGAGCTCCGCCGGATGTTCGGTGACAAGGTCTGCGCGAACGTCACGAACGACAAATGCACCCTCACGCCCGCCGCCGAGGCGTGGATGGAGCAGAACAACAAGGGCATGGGCGGGGGCCACTGCGAGGGCTTCGCCGCCCTCGCGCTCCTCATGCAATCCGGGCAGATCAAGGCGTCCGAGTTCGGCGCGGACGATCCGTTCAAGCTCGAGATCGAGGGCAACGAGAAGCTCCAGCGCGAGATCGCATACTGGTTCGTCACCCAGGCGGTGATGCCGATGGCCGGCGCCGAGGACAAGACGCTCACCCCGAACGACGTCGTCGAGAAGATCAAGTCCGCGCTCAAGAACCCGAAGGAGTCCTACACGCTCGGCATCTACGAGCCCGGCTACAAGGCGGGCCACGCGACCACGCCGTACGGCGTCGTGGAGAAGGAGAACGGGATCGTCTGGATCCAGCAGTACGACAACAACTACCCGGGCGAGGAGAAGCACATCGAGGTCGACACGAAGGCCAACACGTGGGCCTACACGACCGCCGCCGATCCGAACGGCGAGGAGACGAAGTACAAGGGCGACGCCGAGACCAAGACGCTCACGATCGCGCCGTCGAGCGTCCGCACGAGCCCGATGGTGTGCGGCTTCTGCGGGGACGTCGATCAGCCCGACGGCGGCGACGGGAAGGGCACGAAGGGATCCGCGGGCGGCACGAAGTTCAACCAGATCCTCTTCGACGCGGACTCGGACGCGACCCTCCTCGTGACGGACGAGAACGGCAAGCGCCTCGGGTACACCCCCGAGGGCGCGTTCCTCCACGAGATCCCAGGCGCGGAGTTCGCGGCCTCGAAGTCCGGCGCGGACGACGATCCCACGTACTTCATCCCCGTCGGCCACCCCCTCACGGTCGCGCTCAGCGGCGCGCACGTGAAGAAGGAGAAGCCCGCGGACGTGGTGCTCGTGGGCCCGGGCTACACGATGGGCGTCGAGGGCATCAACCTCGATCCCGGCCAGACGGACGAGCTCGTCTTCTCCAAGGACTGGAGCGAGTTCAAGTACACGACGAAGAGCAGCGAGGCGCCGACGATCGTCCTCGGCATCGAGACGAGCAAGGCCGACTACACGTTCGAGCTCAAGGTCGCCGGCGACGGCGACGGCCAGGTGATCATCGCCGGCCTCGACCTCGCGAAGGGCATCTTCGCCCTCAACGTCGACGGCGGTCCCGCAAAGAGCAACTTCGAGATCGAGATCGAGCGCATCGACGAGCACGGAACGGCGACGTTCAAGCACGCGGGCCTCGACGTCGGCAGCGACCAGATCGCCCACTTCGACTACGCCGCGTGGAAGGGCGACAAGACCCCGATGCACGTCGCCCTGACCGACGAGAAGGGCACGGTCGTCAGCGAGTCCGACGAGACCGACCAGTAGCTTCGTCCCCGAGCTCCGCCGCGACCCTCGGGTCGCGGCGCCGAGCTCCGCTCCGCGGGCCCGCGAAGGGCACGCCCGGACGCTCGGTGAGCACGAGCCTTTCGGCACTCGTTCGCCCCGCCCGTGGGAAGCGTGATATCCAAGAAGGCGACCCCGTCCATCGCCCCCTTCGTCCAGAAAGCAGGGACCATGCGCCGCTCGCCCTTCGCCGTTTTTCTCGCCTCGGGTGCTCTGATTTCGGCCTGCGCCGCTGGCACCGATCCCGACGGCGCGGGAGGCGGGAGTTCGACCGCGTCCACGGGTTCGCTTTCGAGTGGGACCACGACGAGCGCCTCCTCCGGGGCGGGCACGTCGACCTCGTCGAGCTCCACCGGCGCCGGCACGGGCGGCTCCGGTGGGTCCGGGTCGTCGAGCGCGTCGAGCGGGACGGGCGGCGCGCCGAGCGACTTCCTGAACCCCTGTACGACGGACGCCGACTGTCAAAGCGGCGTGTGCATCCAAATCGACGACGGGACGCTCGCCTGTACGATCGAGTGCGGCGGCGGCTCGCCCTGTCCGAGCACGGACTTCCGCTGTAGCGGGCTCACGTCCGACATGGACACCATCAAGTATTGTCTGCCTCGCTTCGACGACGTCTGTAAGCCCTGCAGCAGCGACGACGAGTGCAAGCTCCAGCACAACGGCGCGCCCGTGTTCGATTGGGCGAAGTGCGTCGAGTACGCGAACACGTCTGGCGCGAACGAGACCGTGTTCGGCTCCTTCTGCACGACCGAGTGCAGCGACCTCACGCTGCCGTGCCCCACCGGGTACAGCTGTCAGTTCGTGATGGGCAGCCCGGTCAAACATTGCATCAAGGACGACCAGACGTGCGCCTGCAAAGGCTTCTGGCCGGATCCGTCGACCACGGCGTGCAGCTTCACCAACATCTCGGGGACGTGCACCGGGAGCCGCGACTGCTCCGCGGGGACGCTCGAGGCTTGCACCGCGAAGACGCCCGCCGCGGAGACCTGCAACGGCGTGGACGACGACTGCAACGGCACCACGGACGACGGAGGCAACAGCCTGTGCTCGAACGGCGGCCTCGGGTGTGTCTCTGCGCTCTGTCAGGGCGCGGCGGGCTGCAAGACCCAGGTCAACCCCGGCTTCTGCGTCATTGGCGGCTCCGTGTGCGTGCTCGCCGGCAGCCGCAACCCAGCCAACCAGTGCGAGGTCTGCGATCCGGCGAAGACCGCCACGGATTGGAGCATCGGCACTGGCCTGTCGTGCGACGACGGGGAGCCCTGCACGACGGGCGAGACCTGCAACGCCGCGGCGCAGTGCACGGGCGGTGGCCCCACCAACTGCAGCGCCTTCGGCACCCCGCCGTGCTCGACCGGCGTCTGTCAGATGGGCTTCGGCTGCGTGACGATGAACAACGACGGCGTCGCGTGCGACGACGGACAGTACTGCAGCGTCGGTGAGAAGTGCGCCGGCGGCCTCTGCGGGGTCGGCGCGGGCATCGGCGCCGCGCGCGACTGCAGCGCGCAGGGCGCGCCGCCCTGCAAGACGGGCGTCTGCAACGAGGCGCTCGACGCGTGCGTCGCCCAGATCAACCAAGGCACGACCTGCAACGACAACGACCCGTGCTCGACCGCGTCGTCGTGCAACGCGGTGGGGAACTGCGTCGCGACGTCGCTCAAGGACTGCTCGGCCCAGAGCGACCAATGCAACGTCGGCGTGTGCAACAGCACGACGGGCGCCTGTCAGAAGGCCGCGGCCAACCTGGGCCTGTCGTGCAACGACATGGACGCATGCACCGGCAACGGCACGTGCGGGAGCTCGGGCGGCGTCGGCGTCTGCTCGATGGGCGCGCCGATCGGAGACAGCTTCGAGGCGAACAACACCGTCGGGACCGCCAAGACCGTCACGACGATCGACGACTGCGGCAACACGACGGGCTCGCTCACCGGGACGATCAACGGCGGAACGGACGTGGACTTCTACAAGTTCACGCTCAACAACTCGAGCTCGCTCTGCGACTACGGGACGATCGTCACCCTGACCCCACCGTCCGGCAGGGACTACGATCTGATGGTGTGCGTCCTCCAGAGCGGAAGCTTCAGCGCGAGCTGCGCGAACGGCTCGTCCGCCGTCGCTGCGCCAACGGGGCTCTCGGGCTACTCGTGCTGCCAGTCGACGCTGGGCGCGGGCGTCGCGGATCAGGTGAAGATCAACTGGGGGTGCAGCGGAACGTTCTGCTCCGACGGCACCGGCACGGTCTACATGCGGGTGACGCCGAAGAACGGGTCGCAGACGGCCGAGTGCACGACGGGCTACTCGCTGTCCTGGGTGGACGACTGAGGCTCGCCGCCAAGGGGTGAGCGCCGGAGGCGCGTCACCCCGGCGCCCTCTCCGCTGTGCACGGCTTGCACAACGACGTCACCTCCCACGACCGACCCGGACTGTGCACCGCTTGCACTTCGTGTCGGGGCTCGATCACCCCGGGAGGTGGTCGATCCACTCGTCGAGGTACGGCGACGGGTTGATGAGATCGGAGCGGCGGTGGTACGCGCCCCCGCCCGTGAGCGTCGAGTGGTTGTTGCCGTTCGAGTACATCTCGAAGTGCAGCATCGAGGAGCCCGTGCTCAGCCGACCGATCTTCGCGATGGGCTGGCCCCGGTGGACGCGCTGCCCGCCGATGTAGCTGCCCGGGAGGATCTCGCCGTACCGAACGAGGAACGTCCCGTGTTGGAGCTCCACCGCGTTCGTCCCGAGGTAGAAGCCGTACTCCGGCTGCACCAGGACGCCGTCCGCGATCGCGTAGATCGTCGTGCCGCGCGGGCCGAGGAGATCGCACCCGGCGTGCAGGCGGTTGCCATGGTCGCGGGAGGCGCCGAAGTAGCGGCCGCCCGTCTTCCACGTCGGGGACGGGCGGTACGCGAGGGGGAACGAGAACCCCGAGGCGGTCGCCGTCCCCGTGGTGTTCGTCGGCGTCTGCGTGGCCGGGGACTGCGGGGTCTGGGGCTGCGGCGACAGGTGCGTCGTCTCGAGGCGCGCGGCGCGCTCGAGCGCGGTGTACGTCCGCGGGCCGACCTTCCCGTCGATCGTGAGCGCGTGACCGCTCTGGAAGAACCGCACGGACTGCTCCGTGAGCTGGCCGAAGTCACCGTCCGCGACCAACCGCGGACGGGAGCTCGAGAGGTTCAGGAGCTCCTGGACCAGTTGGACCTCGGTCCCGCGAGATCCACGGACCAACGTAGACGAGAGGGAGACGGGTAGACGCGATGTCATGGCCTCCACCATAGCAAGGCGAAGGCCATGTCCCTCGCCCCCTACTGCGCGGCCTCCACGCAGTGCGCCGGTCCGCCGCCGCCGCCGTGACCATGGCCACCCGGGCCCCCACCGCTCTCCGTGAGGAGGGGCTGCGTGTCGAGGCTCTTGCAGATGGCCGCCGCGATCGCCTGGTGCTGCGCCGCGTCCGTCGGGTCGAGGACGGCGCCGTTCGCGTCGAGGAACCAGGTCGAGGGGTCGACCGTCATCGGCAAGTCGAAGCCCGCCGTGGTGTCGATCGTCACCTCGCCGTCCGTGCCCTGCTCCGCGAGGAAGTGACCGGCGAACTGGAACGCCGCGCCGTTGTAGTTGCCGTCGATGAGCACGGACGCCTTCGTCGACGCGAAGTCCGCGAGGGAGGGATCGCTGCTCGTGTCCGCGTCCGCGCTGAGGACATCCACCTCGATCTCCGCGCCGCCGTACGTCCCGGCGGCGAGCTCGCCGAGCGAGAACGAGCGCGACGCGCCCGCGGTGATCTCGTCGCCCGTGAGCTCCACCACGTACGGGCCCACGCTCGCGTCGCCGTCGCTCGGACCGGCGTAGCCGACCTTCGCGACGTTCACGAGCACGCGCACGCGCGTGATCTCGAGGCCCGCGGCCGCGCGCGGATCCACCGTCGGATCACCGAGCTCGGTGAGCGGCGCGACGCTCACGCCGAGCCTCACCTCGCCCGTGTCGCCCGCCCCGCAGCCCATCAGCGCGCACGCGCCGCCGAGCGCGGCGGCGACGAAGAAACTCTTGAAGATGTGTTGCATATCGTTGGCTCCTGCCTTCCTGCCATCCCTTGCCCGGAGCGCGCGCGAACCTTCGCGGTCTCGGGAACAAATCCGCGAGCGGCCGAACCGCTCATCGAGCCGCGGAGCCGCGCTCAGCGGCTCGCGATCGACGCGGCCTCGGCGCGGTGCGCGCCCGACGGCCACGCCGCGAGGTAGTGCTGCGCCGCGGCCTTCGCCTCCGCGGAGCGGCCCGCGCGCTCGAGCGCGATCGCGCGCATGTCGTCCGCCTCGTCCGCGCGCGGATCGCTCGGGTGTGCCTTCGAGAACTCCGCCATTTGCTCCGCCGCCGCGTCGTAGTCGCCCGCGTCGATCGATCGCATCGCGCTCGAGAACCCGCTCGTCTTCTTCGGGGGCGGGCTCGGCGCCCTCACCGCGGGCGAAGGGTCCTTCGGCGCCGGCGGCGCGTCGACGACGGGCGCCGCCTTCGCGGGCGGCTCGACGATCGCGACCGGCGGGGACGCGCTCGCGCTCGGCGGCGAGGCGCTCGGCGCGCGCGCCGACGAGACGGCGGCCGTGACGGCGGGCGCGCGCCACGAGCCGCCCGCGGGGATCTCCGCGTAGTACCCGGCGACCTCGAGCTCCACGCTCCCCTCCTCGACGACCACGCTGCGGATCTCTCCGTCCTCTGCGGTCACGCGGAACACGCCGCCCTTCGGCTGGACGACGGCGCCGCCCACGCGCACGACGAGGCGCGCGCCAACTCCCGCGGAGGCCGCGCGCACGCGGAGCGTCCCCGTCGAGAGCTTCACCTCGTCCAGATCCCCGAGCCGCGCGCGCTCGAACCGCGCGCGCCGCTCTCGGGGTCGACAGTGGACTGCGCGCGCGGCTCGCTCACCGTCGCCGACGCGCGCGCGACCGCCGCGGGGACGGACGAGCGCCCCCACGACCAGCCCACGAACAGCGCGAGCGCGACGAACGCGACGGCCGCGAATGGCACCGCCCACGCGCGCAACGGAGAAGACACCGTGCGATTCGACGCGTCCAGGTTCACCGCCTTCCGGAGCAGCGCGCTGCGCGCGCGCTGGTGCTCGAGCGGCGAAGGATCCGCGGTGTCGATCGGCGGGACGCGCACGTGCTCGCGGATCGTGAGGAGCCACTGGCGGTGCGCGGCGCACGTCGCGCAGGTCGCGAGGTGCCGCTCGATCGACGCCTTCTCCTGAGCGCCGAGCCGGCCGTCGTGCAGCGCCTCGACGATCGGCGCGTGGGCGCACTCCGCGTTGGATGGGAACCTCATGATGCGCCCCTCTCGTTGTTGCTCTGCAAAGCTTTCTTGAGCTCCGCGCGCGCCTCGTGGAGGCGTCGCCACACGGTGCCCACCGGGACGTCGAGCGCCTTCGCGACCTCGACCCCGCCCATCCCGTTCCACTCGACCATCACGAGGACGATCCGGCGATCCTCCGAGAGGCGATCCATCGCGGCTTGCAGCCGCGCGCCCTCCGCCGTCGCCACCGCGGACTCTTCCGGGTCGCGCGCCGCCTCGACGGGCGCGCGCCCGAGGTTCTCGAGCATCGCGCGGAGGCGCGCGAACGATCGCCGCTTGCGCCGGAGGAGCTGCGCCGCGACACCCACGATGAACGGGCCCGCCCGATCTCGCCCGTCGTACGAGGCCGCGGCGCGCGCGACCGTGAGGAACGTCTCCTGGACGAGGTCGTCGACGTCCGCCGAGCGGGGCGCGCTGCGCAGCAGGAACTGGCGCACGTCCGCGTGGTACCGATCGAACAGGACACCGAGCGGGCCGAGGTCGCCCTTCGCGATCGCGACGAGGAGCTCCGCGTCGCTCTGGCCTCGCGCGCGAGGATCTTGGGTAGGGGCACGCATCATCGGGGAGCGAGCTCGACGCCGACGCCGAGGCCGAGCGTGTACGAGGGAAGATGCACCGTGCGGATCCCCGCCGGTGGGTTGCCGTGGTGGTCGTCGTCGAACTGGTTCGGCGCGATCTCGAAGTCCGCGGAGAATGCCGCGCGAAACAGCGATTTTCGGGGAAGCGCGACGCGCACGTTCGCGCCGACGCGCGCGTCCACGTGCGTCTCGCCGTGGCGGTCGGGCTCGTCGTCCTCCACCATGATGGCCGCGGACCCCGTCAGGCTCGGGGTGATGTCGACGGGGCCTGCGGCGAACGCATGACCGAACGCGCCGCCCACGCACGCCTCCACGAACTCGACGTCGCGCTTGTCGGCTCGGGAGAGGGGACCGTCGAACCGCACCCAGAGCGCGGGGACCCACGCCTTGATCGGGACGCCGACGCCGACCTCCGCGCTCCCCATCACCACATTGGATTTACCCGCGTAGCGCGGGGCGAGCTGCGCGCTCACGATGACGCGCGGATCGGCGCGCTCCTCGGTCGGCGCGGGCGCATCCGGCGCCTTCTCCGTCGAGGGGGGCGACTTCTGCTTCGGCGCGGGCGCGGCGGGCGCGACGGGGGCGGGCGGAGGGGCCGGCTCGACGACCGCAGGTGCCGGCTCGATCGCGGGCATCGGTCGCGAGAGGATCGCTTCGCCGAGCGGCGCGACGTCCTCGGGGGAGTCGACGCCGCGGCTCACGGACTCCCCCGACGCGGTATGGATGATCAGCGTCCCGCCCCCAGCGGGCTTCAGCTCGAGGTCGATCACCCCTCCGGCGCAGCTCCACGGCTTGTTCGGCTGAGACGTGGCCGCTTGGAGCTCGTCCACGGCGGCGCGCCACGCCCGCGGGAGCTCGGCGATCGACGCCCCGGCCGTCGCGGGTGCGCAGTCCGCAGCCGACGCGACTGCGGGAATCGCAGTCATCGCGGCGATCAGCGGGAGGGCGGGGACGAGGCGGCTCAACATTCTCCCTTCTCCAGCAAAGCGCAGACCCTTCGGATCCATTTTCGTGCGGGCCTTCTTTTCCCCCGGAGCGGGCGGTCCCGAGGACGGCTGGCGAGTCGCTGGCGAGGTCGAGGGAGGGCTTCGAGGCTACCGAGCGGCGGGGCGGCGGAGGGTCATCACGAGCAGGAGCCCGAGGATCATCCCGGAGACCAGCCCCGCGGCGTGCGCCTTGAAGCTGATCTGCTCCTGCGTCAGGTCGATGACGGTCTGCACGCCCATCATGAGGACGAGGAGCCTCAGGCGCGCCCCCGCGACGGGCGCGCGCTCCCGCAGCCAGGCGCGCGCGAGGATCGCGATCGTCGCCCCGACGACCCCCATCACGCACCCCGACGCGCCAACGGCGGGCGCGGGATCCTCATGGAGGACGCGCTGGAAGAACAGCAGCGTCGCGCTGCCCGCGAGCCCGCTGAGGAGGTACAGCGCGAGGAACCGCGCGCGCCCCAGGGTCCGCTCGACGAAGGGGCCGAAGAGGTAGAACGCGAACAGGTTGAGCGTGATGTGGAGCACGCCCGCGTGGAGGAACATGTACGAGCCGAGGCGCCACCACTCGCCGTTCACGATCTTGGACGCGAGGAACGCGCCCGAGTCGACGAGGAGTCGGTCGTCGGTCGTGTCCGTCCCGTGCGCGAGCTCCCAGACGAAGCCCGCGACGTTCAGCAGGATGAGCGCGTAGACCACGAGGGGCCGCTTCTCCGAGCCCGCGGATTGGCTGAACTCCTCCTCCTGCGTGAGCGCGCGCTTCGCCCTCGCGATCACCTCGAGGTCGCTCGCCTCGAGCGCTTCGTCGTGCAGAACCTCCGCGTTCGCGCGGCGTCGCTGCATCATCGCGCGGACTGCGGCGTCCTTCGATGCCTCGAGGCGCGCGGCCGTCCCCTCGGGCATCGGCCGGCCCGCCGCGAGATCTGCGGTGAGCGTCCAGAGGTCGGACAGGTCCTGCGGATGGCCCCCGAGCAGCCGCTTGAACAAGCGGTCGACGAGATCGCGCTCCCCCGCGAACGCGAACAGGAAGAGCCACGCGCCGACGCGGTGGGGCTGGCGCTGCTGGCCCTCGAGGCGCGCCGCGAACCGCGCGTACGTGCGGACGAGCTCGCGGCGTCGGCCGAGCTCGCCGAGCGCGCGCAGGTACGAGTGCAAGAGGAGCGGATAACGGAGCGCGTCGTCGTCGCGGACGTGCGCGTCGAAGTACGCGAGGGTCCCCTCCCAGTCTCCTTGGATGCGGAGACACGAGAGCTCGGCGACGTGGCGCTCCGGCCCGTCCTTCGGCGCCGAGGCTCGCAGCGCCTCCTCGGCCGAGCCGAAGCGCCCCTCGTACATGTCGAGCGCCGCGCGGCGATCCCGGAGGAGCTGGCGCACGGACGCGGATGGATGGAGCGCGTACACGGCCTGCGTCAGGCGGATCGCCCAACGGTGCTCGCGGCGCCCCGCGGCGCGCGCGGCGCCGCGCGAGAGGAAGTTCGGCGCGAGGACGAGGACCGCCCACGCGATGGAGCCCGCGATCCCGGACGCCGCGGGGCGCGCGAGGAACACGAGGCCGGTGATCGCGAGGATGATCGCTCCGCTCGCGAGGTACACACGGTCCCCCGCTCTCCACGTGCGGAGGCCCGTGATGAACGTGACGACCCCGCCCGCGAGAGCGAACCAGAGAAGGGTCGTCTCGAGGTCCATCGCGGGCGGCCTACGTGGGCGAGCTCAGGTCTCGACCTTCTTCTGCGCCTTCTTCCAGCCTTTGATCCCCGCTGGCATCACGAACACGTTCGACCAACCGAGCTTGGCCGCCGCGACCGCGGCGGTGTGACAGGCGTGTCAATGTTCGTTTGCGCAATAGAAGACGAGCTTCGCGTTCTTGTCCGAGGGGAGCAGGTCCGCGGTGAGCTCCTTGCCGACCCACTTCGCGCCCGGAACGTGCCCCTCGTCGTAGACGTCCTTGGGGTTCGCGTCGAAGACGTAGAGCGCGCCGGGCTTCGCGATCGCGGCCTCGACCTCGTCCACCGTCATCTCGGGGAGGTTGTTCTCGGTGATCTCCTTCTTCGAACCGCTCGTCGACGCGGTCGAGTTGGAGGCCGTCGCGTCCGGCTTGGCGGCGGTGTTGCCGCAGCCCGCGAGGGCGACGGCAAGGAGCGCGGGGACGAGCCTCTTCATGGCGACACCAGGTAGATGAACACGAGGAAACTCCCCAGGAAGAGCGCGCCGACGGCCATCAGCGACTCGGCGGACCACTCCTTCTCGGTCTCCTTCAGCTCGTTCGTCTTCATCCCTCATGGGTCCCACTTCGGTGCGCTCTCGTCAAGTTGGTGAGCGCCGCGCGTCCGATACCCGTCGACGGAGGAGCCCCGCGAGGAGCTCGCCCGGCGCCGCGGCCCCGGGGCCGCGGACGGCTTGACCCCACCCCTGCCCCGCGCGAAGGAGCGCCATGCTCGACGCACGTTTCGTGGCCGATCACCTCGACGAAGTCCGCGCCGCCCTGGTCCGCAAGAACCCCAAGTGGGCGGCCGAGCTCGAGCCCGTGGCGGATCTGGTCCGCCGGAGGCGCGACAGCATCGCCGCCTCGGAGGCGAAGGCGCAGGAGCGCAACAAGGCGACGGACGAGATGGCGAGGGCCGACAAGAAGTCGCCCGAGTTCGCCGCGAAGCGCGAGAGCCTGAAGACCCTCTCGGCGGACGTGAAGGCGCTCGAGAAGGCGGTGACGGAGGTCGAGGCCGAGCTCGAGGACCGCCTCCTCGGCATCCCGAACGTGCCCCACCCGAGCGTCCCGGACGGGACGGACGCGGAGCACAACCAGGTCGTGCGGACGTGGGGGGAGAAGCCCTCGTTCGCGTTCACGCCGAAGCCGCATTTCGAGCTCGGCGAGAAGCTCGGCATCCTCGACTTCGAGCGCGCCGCGAAGCTCTCGGGCCCGCGCTTCACGGTGCTCTTCCGCGCCGCCGCGAAGCTCGAGCGCGCGCTCATCACGTTCATGCTCGACCTCCACACGAACGAGCACGGATACACCGAGGTGCTCCCGCCGTTCATGGTGAAGGGGGACGCGCTCCGCGGCACTGGGCAGCTCCCGAAGTTCGAGGAGGATCTGTTCAAGACGCACAAGGCCGACCCCGAGCGCGGGTACGATCTCTACCTCGTGCCCACCGCGGAGGTGCCCGTCACGAACCTCCACGCGGACGAGATCCTCGACGGCGAGCTCCTGCCGCTCTCGTACACCGCGTACACCCCCTGCTTCCGCGCGGAGGCGGGGAGCCACGGCCGGGACGTGCGGGGCCTCATTCGCCAGCACCAGTTCGACAAAGTGGAGCTCGTGAAGTTCACGACCGCCGAGGAGAGCGACGCGCAGCACGAGGCGCTCACGCGGCACGCGGAGGAGGTGCTGAAGCGCCTCAAGCTCCACTTCCGGACGGTGCTGCTCTGCGCGGGAGACATGAGCGGAGCGTCGAACAAGACGTACGACCTCGAGGTCTTCCTCCCGAGCGAGAACGCGTACCGCGAGATCTCGAGCTGCTCGAACTTCAGCGACTATCAGGCGCGGCGCGCGAAGATCCGGCACCGCCCGAAGGGCGACCCGAAGGGCAAGGCCCGGCTCGTCCACACGCTGAACGGCTCGGGCCTCGCCGTGGGTCGCACGCTCATCGCGATCCTCGACCAGTACCAGCAGGCCGACGGATCGGTCGTCGTCCCGGAGGTGCTCCGCGACTACATGAAGCTCGAGGTCATCCGCTGAGGCGCGGCGGAACTGAGACGGTCACGAGCCGAACAGCGGCTCGAGCCTACTGCGCGAGCTTGCCCCAGACCATCTCGTAGGCGCTCTGAGTACCGAGCGACGTGCCACCTATCGTCTGTGTGCCGTAGATCGTGCCCACGAAATAGACGGTCCCATCGGCGCCCGCCGCGACGAGAGGCGGCGCGGTGCTGAGCGGCAGCGAGGTGTTCCAGAGCTTGACCCCCTGCGCGTTGAACTTGGAAACAGCGTAGGTCGACCCACTACCCGCGCCTGCCACCGTGTGGCCGAGAGCGTCCACCGAGACCGCATTGATGGGTTCGATCGCGCTGAGGGGCAGCTGCGCGAGGGCAGTAGCCGTCCCGTCCGCGGCGTCGAGCATCAGGGCGTGGCCGTTTGAGACGGTGGTCGGCATCGCCGTCGCGCCCACACCGTTCACCTTCACGTTGAGTTGGTAGGCAAACTGGTACGGACTGGACCACGGATAGACGCGAATGAAATAGGTCCCTGCGGCAAGGTTCGTCACCTGAGGATTCCCGTTCGCGTTGGACAGGAGCCCACAATCGCCGTTCCCGATGTCGCCGTAGGTGCTCGTTACAAGCGACGTGCCCGTCGGCCCATAGAACTGGAGCCCCGTGTACCCGCTGCAGGTCGTCGGAGAGCCGCTGTCGCTGAGCTCGAGCACGAGGTCCGCGCCCTGCGGAACCGTGATGGAGAAATAGTCGCTTTGGCCCGAGCTCGCGTAGGCGCCGCGCACGACGCGCTTCGCGCCGATCGCGTTGGCCGCGCCGGTCGAGTCGTTCGGCTCCGTCTCGAGGAAGACCTCCGCTTGGCACGCGCTGTCGCAAAAGCTCTCGGCACCACCTCCGACGACCCGGATGTCCTCCCCGATCGGGCGAAGCGCGAGCTGCTGCGACGGCTTCGTCGAACCGACGCCCCACCGGAGGGATCCCATCGCGCTCATCACGCCCACGTATCGGGTCGACTGTGGGTAAGCATTGCCCACCAAGCCCGCGCCGAGATCGATACCGGACTGCTTGACGTACCCCGCGAACGCGACGCCGAGGTCGTCGAGGATGGCGACGTTCGTCACGGCGTTCGCTTCATACCCGTAATAGTACTCGGGGATGGAGAACGTCTTCGCCCACTTCACGGTGCCCGCGGCGTCGATCTCGACGAGGGCTGGATAGTTCGAGGCATACCCGCCAATCGCGACGGTGCCGTCCGCCGCACCCGCGAGCGCACGCGGCACGATGCCATTCGGCATGGTCACGTTGTTCTTGGAGACGAACGCGCCCGTCGCGGCGTTGAGCCTCACGACGACCGTGCCGCTCGTCGAGTCCGCGGTCCCGGAGCCGTAGTCGCAGGAGTATCCGGAATTGTGAACCGCCACGACGATGTTCGACCCCGCGATCGCGACGCGGGGGCGCTCGTAGGCATACGAATTCACCTGCGGGCTCACGCACGAGAGGAGCTTGCTCCAGCGATGCGCGCCGGTCGCCGAGTAGTTGACGACGAACAGATTGTACTGCGTGGGCGCGCTCACCGGGTTCGGGAGCACGCCGCCGCCGAAGTTCACCGACTCGCTGACATGCGAGTAGCCGACGATCGTCACGTTGCCCGCGTCGTCGACGGCGAGAGCCGTCGGGATCGTGGCGCTCGAGTAGGGTCCTGTCTGCGTGGAGCCCTTCACCCACGTGATCGCGCCGGTGCAGCTGTCGACGGCTTTGCCGTCGCAGTCGTCGTCGCCCGGGATCTGACAGTCGTCGATCGCCGAGGGCACTTGCGCGTACGCCTTGCCCGTCGCGTCGCACACGTAGCAGTCGACCGTCTGATTGGCGACGCAGAGGCAGCCGTCCTCGGGATCGACGTCCTCACCGTCGCAGTCGTCGTCCGTCGGCGTGGAGCAGTCCTCCACCTGCGGCGGCACCCAGCCCATGCACGCGGTCTCGCAGGCGGTGCCCGTGCTGTTGCACAGACATTGTCCGAGCGCGCAAATGCCGACGCCCGCCTTCGCGGGGTCCCCCGCGTAGCAGCTGTCCTGCGTGCTGGGCGTGCAATAGCAGCCCTCTCCGTCCTCGTTGACTTGGCCGTCGCAGTCCTCGTCCCCGGGCGCGTTGCACGTCTCGGCCGCGGGGAAGACGGCGCCCTCGCAGCCGCCGATCGGGAGGAAGTTCGCGTCGCAGTGCTGGACACCCACGTGACAGAGGCCGACGCCCTTCGTGCCCACGGGCCCGGGCGTGCCGTCCGGCAGGGCGTAGCAGTCGACCTGCTGTTGCGGCGTGTGGATCGAGTTGCCCCCGACGCACGTGTCCTGGGTGCACGGGTTCCCGTCCTCCTCGGCGTCCGCGTCGAACGCCTCGAGGCGCGTGGCGCCCTCGCCGTTGCAGACAATCTGCGAACAATCGCCCACGATTTGCTTTTCGACGGGGAGCGGCTTGCCGTCGAGCTCATTCGTGTATTGGCAGGTCTCCGCCTCGCAGGCCGTGAGGGTCGAGCAGTCGGGGACGAGGGGCGCAGGACAGTCGTCCACCGTCGTACAGGCGACGCTCGATCCGGGCGGCTTCCCCTCGTGGATGCCGACGATTTCGTTGCAGCCCGCGAACGACGTCACGAGGAGCGGCGCTCCGACGAAGAGCGGGGCGATCCACAGCTTGCGCACTCTCATCACCACGTCCCCTGCATGAGGGCCCCACCGAGGGTGGGGACGATCCAGGCGCTGCCCGTCTTCTTCTCCGTGTTCGCCCCGCCGCCACGCGGGACGAGGAGGAGCACGAGCCCGCCAGCGGCGACGACGCCCCCGACGACGAACATCGCCGTCGACCCGTTCCCGAGACCGAGCGCTTGATCGCGCATCTCGATCCCCGCGGGCGAGCAGAGATCCGTCTTCGCGTCGCACTCCTTCTCGTTGCTCGCGTCGTTCTTCGCGATCGCGAGGCCGCCGAGCAGCCCGCCGATCCCGAGCGCGACGCCGCCGCCGATCATCAGGCCCACGGCGACCGGCGTCTGCCATTTGCGGTCCCCGCCCGCCGCCGCGGGCGCGCCCGGCCCCGCCTCTCGCTCGAGCATCGGGATCTTCGTCGTCGTCTTCGCGCCGTCCGCGAGGACCTCGATCGTCTTCTTCCAGGGCTTGTACCCGGTCGCGCTCACGGCGATCTCGTGCGCTCCGACGTCCACCGGGAGCGGGACTCCCGCCTGACCGATCCCGACCTCCAAACCGTCCCGCGTGATGACGAGGCCGGGGAGCCCCTCGAGCCCGCTCGCGACCTCGAGCGTCAGGGTCGCGAGCTTGGGCTTCAACGCGCTCGCCTGCTTCCCCGCGGACTCGGCGCGGTCCCGCTCGCCCGACTTCGTCGCGAGCCCTTCGACCATCGTGTACTGCGTCCACGCGCTCGCGAGCTTGCCCTGGCCCTCGTAGCACTCCGCGAGGGTCGCGCGCGCGCCGAGCGCCGCAGGGATCAGCTTCACCGCCTCCTCGAGGCGCGGACACGCGGCCGCGAAGTCCTTCCTCTCCATCTCGTCGGACGCTTGATCGAAGAGCGCCTGCGCGGCCGTCGCCTTCTGCTGATCGACGGGCTGGGCGAGCGCGAGTCGCGGCGCCCACAGAAGCACGTTGAGCGCTCCGATGAAGAGGAAGCGGGGCATATCGTCTCCGAGCCGAGGAGCGAGCGCCTCGGCACCCCAAGAGGGGTTCAGTACATGGTGCGGGGTGTCTTGCTCGACGCGGTGGGTGTGACAGTCGTTGCAGCGGTGATGGGAGGGTTCGTCGGATGGGCCGGGTGACCCGACGGAGGCGGGAGCGGCTTGCTGGCCGGGTTCGCCCCCGTGTCCGTCACGGGCCTCGGCGTCGCGGCGAGGCTCGAGCCCTCACCGCTCGGCGACGGCGCGGGTTCCGAGCTCCCCACGGATTGCGGCTCGGGAGGAGGCGGCGTCGCGGGTGGGTCGCCTACCGGAGGCGCGGTCGCAACCCGCGTGTCGTCGGTCTCGTTCGACGTGGTCGACGTGGTCGACGTGGTCGACGCGGTCGACGCGACCGCGGACGTCGGGGCGTTCGTCGCGGGCGCGCGCCGCGGCTCCCAAGGCCGGACAATCCCCACCGTGGCGCCCACGGCAGCCAGCATTCCGAGCGCGACGAAGAGCGGCGCGCGCGAGGACCGGGGCGCCGGGCTCGGCGCGCCGGCGCTCGTCCCTGCCCAAGCCGGGTTGGTGGAGGGCGCTGCGACGACCGATGCGGGGACGGCCACGGGCGCAGCCGACGAGGCGTGACCCGTCCCCGCCATCGCGGGGTCCGTCGAGCTCACGCGGGCGTGCGCGAGCGGCTGCGGCGCGGCCGCGCGCGGCGGTCCGAAGCCGGGTGACGACCCCGAGAGGTGCCCGCTCCCGGTGTGCGGCCACACCTCCGTGCCCGGAGTTGGGAGCGCCTGCGCAGCGACCGGCGCGAGGGCCTGCGGCGCGGTGTACGCATGCGCGGGGAGCGACGTCACGGGCTGCGGCGCGGTCCGCGGCTCGACGGCGGCCGCCTTCGCGGGGGCCGCTCTGCAGGCCTCGAGCGCGGCCGCGAGCTCGTCCACCGTCGCGTAGCGCTTGTCGCGATCCTTCTCGAGGCAGCGCTGGATGACGCGGTCGAGGTCGGCGTCGAGATCGGGCCGCACCACGGTGAGGCGCGGCGCCGGTTGGCTCATCAGCTTCATGCAGATCTGCGTGAGCGTCTCTCCCGAGAACGGCACCTGCGCCGTGAGCAGCTCGAACAGGACGACGCCGAGCGCCCAAATGTCCGTCCGGTGATCGGCGTCACGCGTCGACAGCATCTGCTCCGGGGACATGTATTCGGCGGAGCCCATGACGACCGAGCTCTTCGTGCTGCTGACCTCCGAGAGCGGATCGGCGCTCGAGATCTTGGAGATCCCGAAGTCGAGGAGCTTGATGGTCGGCTTGCCCGTGCGGCTCCGCGTCAGGAACAGGTTCGCGGGCTTGATGTCCCGGTGGATGATCCCCTGCGCGTGCGCCTCCGAGATCGCGGAGCACGCCTGGAGCAGGAACTCGATTGCCTCCGCGCGCGGGAGGGGCGTGCGGCTCTTGCGCACGCCCGCGAGGTCGTGCCCGACGAGGTACTCCATCACGAGGTACGGCGTGCCGTCCTCGAGGCGGCCGACGTCGAACACCTTGGCGACGTGCTCGTTCGTGATGCGCGCCGCGCACTTGCCCTCTCGAAGGAAGCGATCGACGAGCTCTTGGTTGGTGCGGAGCTCGGCGTGGAGCAGCTTCACCGCGACCTTGCACTCGAGCTCGAGGTGGAACGCCTCGATGACGAAGCCCATCCCCCCTTTGCCGAGGACGCGCTCCACCCGATATTTGCCGTTGAGGACTCGCCCCGGTTGAAGGTCCTGCATAGCGCCCCGCCGCAGCCGAACTTCGTGCGTATCGGGCACCGAGGACGCGGTATATGGGCATTTCTTCGGGCGCTTTGTGCTCCCCGTTCGGTCCTCCGGTAGTCTTGCCGCGGGATGAGCGAGGCCGCCCAAGTGCCTGTGGAGGTCGGACCGGGTTCGATCCTCTGCGACAAGTGGAGGCTCGACGCCGTCCTGTCGAAGGACGCGTCCGGCGCGTGCACCGTCTACTCGGCCACGCACCGAAACACGCGGCGGTTCGTGGTGAAGATGCTCTCCGAGGGGGCGTCCCGCGAGGCGTCCACGGTGGAGCGGTTCCTCGGGCGCGCCTACGCGCCGAACACCCTGCGGCACCCGGGCGTCGTCCTCGCGATGGACGACGATCGGACCGCGGACGGCCGGGTGTTCGTCGTCCGGGACATGGTCGATGGGGAGACGCTCGCCGACGTCGTCGCGCGCGAAGGAAAGGGCCTCCGGCCGACGCACGTCGTCGCGCTCGTCGAGCAGCTGCTCGCCGTCCTCACGGAGGCGCACGCGGCGGGGATCGTGCACGGGCGACTCTCGCTCGATCACGTGCTGATCGGCCGCGACGAGGGCCTCCGGTTGATCGGCTTCCGCGCCGCGAGCGAGCCCGCGCTCGAGCGCGTCGACGACGTGTTCCTCGTCGGGACGCTCGCGTATCGGCTGCTCACCGGCGAGCCCCTCCGGAGCGACGCGCCCAACGAGCCGGTGCGCGCCGCGCTCCCGGGGATCCACGCCGCGATCGCGCACGTGTTCGATCGCGCGCTCGACCTCGACCGCTCGAACCGGTGGAGCGACGCGCGCAGCATGCGGACCGCGCTCTCGGAGGCCCGCGACGACGCGCTGCGCGTGAAGACCGGCCCCGGACTGGCCGCGCCTCCGAGCATCGCGTCGGCGACGCGGCCCCTCGCGACCACGGGCTCGAGCGATCTGTTCTCGTCCGTCGACGTTCGGCGGATGATGCCGATCGCGGTCATCGTCGCGATCGGCTCCCCGCCCGAGGGTGTCTTCAAGAGCGTGATCACGAGCGCCGTCGCGCCGGAGGGGATCCGCGCCAACTTCGTCGGCGGATCCGCGGCGCTCCTCGTGCCCCCGGCGATGACGCTCGCGCACGAGGAGGCGGCGACGATGGCGCGCGCCGCCCTGAAGCTCCGCGACATGGGCGCCCCCGTGAAGACGACGCTGATCCTCGGGCAGGATCTGCTGACGGAGAGCGGCTCGACGGAGCGCGCCGTCGCGCGCGCGCTCGAGCGCACGGCCGCGCGCGCGGCGACGCACGTCGAGGTCGACCCCTCGCTCGCGTTCCTGCTCGAGCAGCGCTTCGTGCTCACGCGGACGGCGGACGCGCTCACGCTCGACGCGGCGCACGGGGACGACGCGTCGTCACGCGTCCTCGGACGCATCGTGGGGTGCTTTGGGCGAGCGACCGAGATCGACTCGATCGGGAGCCTGATCGCGCGGGCGAAGCGGGACGCGTCCGCGCGGGCGCTCGTCGTGGTCGGCGCGGAGGGCGTGGGCAAGACGCGCCTGATGGCGGAGGTCGTTGCGCGGGTGCGACGCACGACGCCGGACGCGGAGGTGTGGACCGCGCGCGCGACGCGCATCGGCCGGACGACCGCGCTCGGCGTGCTGCGCGAGCTCGTGCGCCGCGCGTGCGGCGTGCCTCGCGCCGCGCGCGATCGCGAGGCAGCGACCGCGATCGGCAAGCGCGTCGCGCAGGAGGTGTGGGATCGCGGCGCGGCGCGGCGGATCACCGCGGAGCTCGCGCGTCTGTCGGGCGGCGCGTTGAGCGACGAGACCTCCGACCATCCGGCGCCGCGCCTCACGGATCCCGGCGCGGAGGGCGATCGAGAGCTCTGCGCGTTCCAAGACTTCTTCGCGGCCGTGCTCGCGCGGCGGCCCCTCCTCGTCGTGATCGAGGACGTGCACCACGCGGACCTCGCGTCCCTCCACGCCCTGGATCGGACCCTCGAGCACCTGCACGATCACCCTTGGGCGCTCGTGGCGACGGCGCGGCCCGAGATCGACGCCATCAACCCCCAGCTCTGGACGTCGAGCGGCGCGGTCCGCGCGAACCTCGCGCCCCTCGACGGCGCCTCCCGGCTCGCGCTCGCTCACGCCGCCGTGGGCGCCGATCGGGCGGCCGACGCGGCCGACATCGCGCGAGCGAGCGGGGGCAACCCGCGCTTCGTCGAGGAGTGCGCGCGCCTCTTCGCGGAGCGCCGCGACCACCGGGCGCCGAGCTCGAGCGCGGGAGCGTTCGCGTCCGCGCACGAGGTGGTGCGCGCGCGCCTCGCGCTGCTCGAGCCGGATGCGCGCCTGGTCCTCGCGCTCGCGAGCGCGTTCGGCGAGAGCTTCTGGTTCCGCGGCCTCGCGCACCTCGTGCAGCAGCGGCTGCCCGCGTGGAAGCTCGGATCGTACCTGGAGGCGTTCGCGCGCGCGGAGCTCGTCCGCCCCGAGCCGGACGCGCGGTTCAGCGGCGAGGCGGAGTTCACGTTCGCGGATCAAGTCGTGGAGGCGGAGGCGTACGGGCTCCTCTCGACGTCCGAGCGCGAGGTGACGCACCACCTCGCGGGGCAGTGGCTCGAGCGCGCGGGTGAGCGCGACTCCGCGGTGCTCGCGGGTCACTTCGCGCGATCCGAGTCGCAGGTGGAGGCCGCGTCGTGGCACGAGCGCAGCGCGGCGGAGGCCCTCGAGAAGAACGACATCGCGGCCTCGTTGACCCTCGCGGAGCGCGGTCTGTCCTACGTGGACAGCGGCGAGCTCGCGCTGTCGCTGCACCTGACGATGCAGGAGTGCTACACGTGGCGCGCCGAGGCGGGGCGCGCGCTCCCGCACGCGAAGCGCGTGTACCGCGAGGCGCGCCCAGGGACGAAGCTCTGGTGCCGCGCGGTCGCGGGGCTCGCGCTCGCCCTGCCGAAGATCGGTCCCCCCGAGGCGTGCGAGGATCTCGCGAAGACGCTCGCGGACTTCGATTCCCCCGTGGAGCACCCGCGCGCGCTCGCCGGGGCGCTCGGCTCGCTCGCGACGCACTTTCTTCGGCTCGGCCAGGCCGACATGGTCCGAGGGCTCTCGGAGCGGCTCGCCGCGCTCGAGCGCCCGGGCGATCCGGTCGTGGTCGCGCACGCCCTCGAGCTGCGCTCCTGGGTGTCGATGTTCAAGGGCGACTTCGGGCAGTGCCTCCGCTTCGATCGAGAGTCGATGCGGCTCTTCACCGAGAGCGGGGATCTGCGGAACGCGTGCCGGTGCACGACGAGCATCGGCTACGACCTGATGACGCTCGGCAGCTACGAGCTCTCCGAGAAGGCGTTCCGCGCGGCCCTCGCGACCGCGATGCGGCTCGGCATTCCGCGCGCCGAGCTGACGTCGCGCCAGCACCTCACGCTGGTGCTGCTGCGGCTCGAGCGGCCTCGCGAGGCGATGGAGTTCGGCAGTCAGGCGCTGTCGATCGCGCTGCGCGGGGGCGACGCGATCATCGCGGGGAGCACGCGCATCTACTTGGCGCTCGCGCTCGCGCTCCAGCACGATCTCGAGAGCGCGTCGGCGCAGCTCGCCGAAGCGGCGCGCGAGCTTCGCGTCGCGCCCGCGTGCCAGGCGCTCGCGAACGCGGAGCTCGCGCGGATCCGCTTGCGCGAGGGGCGCGCCGCGGAGGCGTTCGAGCTCGCCGCGTCCGCGATGGAGAACCTGGGGACGACGGGGACCGCGGAGGAGGGGGATCCGATCATCCGGCTCGCCTACGTGGAGGCGCTCTTCGCGACACAACAGCGCGCGGCGGCCCTCGCAGCGCTCGCGAGCGCGTGGAGGAAGGTCACGGAGCGCGCCGCGCTCATCACCGATCCGGAGATGCGGCGCTCGTTCCTCGAGCGGATCCCCGAGCACGTGCGCACGGCGGAGCTCGCGGCGCGAGAAGGGCTCACGGGGTGAGAGCGGCGCTCGCGCTGGCCACGCTCATGGCGGGGTGCGACGCGCGCCCGATCGCGACGTCGACGTCCGCGACGAGCGTCGCATCGAGCGCCGCGACGACCTCGACGACCTCGACGACCTCGAGCGCGTCGCCGGCCATCGCGTCGTCGCCCCCGATCGCCAGCGCGCCCGCGACGGCGCTCGCCGCCGTCAGCGCGACCGCTCGACCCACCGCTTCGCCGACTTCGTCGAGCGCGTGGGCGCTCCCTGCGCCGAGCGTGATCCCCGTGGTGCCGCGCGTGGATCCCGCGAGCTACGCGGGGGAGCCGGAGAGATTCGTCGGCGGAATCCCCTGCCCGGTGCCGAAGGGCATGCCGACGTGGAGCTGGGGAACGCTCGTTCGCGTCGAGGGCCTGGAGGTGGACGCGGTCGTCCTCACGATCGACGCGGGGCTCCGGGCGCCGAACCTGCTGAAGGAGCTCGACATCCTGAAGGAGAAGGACGTTCGGGCGACCGTGTTCCTCTACACCGGGGAGCTCGCGAAGCGCGCGGACGGCCCGGAGATCGTGAAGCGGATCCTCGCGGACGGACACGAGCTCGGCAACCACACGCGCACGCACCGCGATCTCACGAAGCTCAGCGACGACGAGGTCGGCGCGGAGGTGGACGACGTCGAGTCGTTCGCGCAGACGAGCGCGGGGGCGACGACGAAGCCCTACTTCCGCGCGCCCTTCCTCGCGATGAACGACGCCGTCTCGCGCGTCCTGAACCAGCGCTGCTACCGATCGGTGTGGATCACGCTCGACACGCGCGACGACCGCGCAGACGCCACGAGCGAGGACATCGTGCGGGCCGTGTTCGAAGATCGCGGCCAGCCGCGAGCGATCGAGCGCGGCTCGATCCTGCTGTTCCACGGGAGCCAGCCCGCGAACCTCACCGCGCTCCCGCAGGTGATCGACGGCCTCCACGCCCGGGGCTTCGCGATCCTCACGTTGAGCGAGGCGCTCCGCCTGGCGAAGCCGAAGCCTGCCCCAAAACCCTAGAGCACCGATCGTGTTCGGTGCTCTAGCTCGCGAGTGGGTCGCTTCGACCTCGCCTCGCCGCCGAGGAAAGCGGGCACCGCGAGTGCGCTACGAATCGCTCCGGCCCTTGGCGAAGTAGTGGATGAGCGACCGGCGATCGCGCTTCGTGGGCCGGCCTTTCGGAGCGCCGCTCGCGTACGCGGCCTTCCTGCGGGCGATCTCGGCTTCGCGCGCGGCGCGGCTCTCCTCCGTCTCTTCGTAGAGCTTCGCGGCGTCGGACGCGGGGCCACGCCGCGCGGAGAGCCCGAGGACGACGAACTCGCACGCGAGCCCGTCGCGCACGACGCGCAGGCGCTCGCCGACGTTCACACTCCGCGAGGGTTTCAGCGCTTGATCGCCGAGCTTCACGCGCCCGCCCTCGCACGCCTCCACGCTGAGCCGACGGGTCTTGAAGAACCGCGCGGCCCACAGCCATTTGTCCAAGCGGACGCGCCCGCCCTCGTCGATCGCGTCGTCGTCGTCTTCTTCTTCGTTCGCCCTCGGGCTCGAACCTCGGCCCATCCAGAACCTCCGTCGGGAACCATGGTAGAAGCTTCTCGTGGCAGAGGATGCAGAGAGAGGCGCCCTGCGCCATTTCTTCGCGCCGATCCTCGACCCGGTCCTCTACTGGCTCGACAACATCGGGAGCATCGTCACGCTCACGCTGTCGACGATCGTCTGGCTCCTCCGCCCGCCGTGGCGCGCGGGGCAGATGCTCGCGGCGTGCGACTTCATCGGCGTCCAGTCGTTCTTCATCGTCTCGTTGACCGGCACGTTCAGCGGCATGGTCGTGACGCTCCAGACGACGTACGCGCTCAAGGCGTTCAGCGCCGAGGGCCGCGTCGGCGGCATCGTCGCGGTGTCGCTCCTGCGCGAGCTCGCGCCGGTGTTCACCGCGATCATGGTCACCGCACGCGCCGGGAGCGCCATGGCCGCCGAGCTCGGCAACATGCGGGTCACGGAGCAGATCGACGCGATCTCGACGATGGGTGTGAGCCCCGTGCAGTACCTCCTCTCGCCTCGACTTTTCGCGTCCGTCGTCATGTTGCCGCTCCTGATGGCGCTCTACGCGACCGTCGGGATGGCGGGCTCCTACCTGGTCGGCATCGTCTGGCTGGGCGGGGACTTCGGCCTCTGGATGCAGAGCATCAAGGACACCGCGGTCCCGAAGGACCTCATCATGGGCCTCGTGAAGTCCACGGTGTTCGGGTTCATCCTCACGTCGATCTCCTGCCGGCACGGGTACTACGCGTCGGGCGGCGCGCGCGGCGTCGGGCTCGCGACGACGCGCGCCGTCGTGGAGAGCTGCGTGACGATCCTGATCGCGAACTACTTGCTCACGCAGGCGATGCTCTGAGCGATAGAAGGAGATCGGACCCATGAAGACCCCCCTTCGGCCCTTCGCGCTCGGACTGATGACGGCAGCTGCCCTCTCGGCGTGCGACGACGGCGCCGGCTCCGGCGGTGCTGGGGGCTCCGCGTCCACCTCGGGCTCGACGGCGTCGACCGCCACGTCGGGCTCGACCTCGAGCTCCTCGACCTCCACCGCGACGTCCAGCGCGAGCACGGGGACCGGGATGATGATGTCGAACGGCTTCCCACCGCACTGGCCGGACGGAACGAGCTGCGCGAGCGAGGACCCGATCTACGTCTGGAAGTACTCGGAGGACACGTACATCCTCCGGCAATCCCTCTGCACGAGCTTCGAGGGGCCGTTCCTCTACCTCTTGTTCGGGCAGGACAAGGTCCTCCTCGAAGACACGGGAGACGGCGGCATCCCCGTCCAATCCACCGTCCAGGCGATCATCGACGCTTGGCTCACGGCGCACGGCAAGGCGAGCATCGAGCTCGTCGTCGCGCACTCGCACGGCCACGGCGACCACGTCGCGGGGGACGGTCAGTTCGCCGGCGCGCCGAACACGACCCTCGTCGGAACGAGCGCGAGCGCGGTCAAAGCGTTCTTCGGGTTCACGGCATGGCCGGACGAGATCCGCACGTTCGATCTCGGTGGGCGCGCGCTCGAGGTAATCCCGATCCCGGGACACCAGGCCGCGCACATCGCGATCTACGACCCGCGCGATCGGCTCCTCCTCACGGGGGACACGCTCTATCCGGGGCGCCTCTACGTGTCGGATTTCCCGAGCTACAAGGCGAGCACCCACCGGCTCGCGACGTACGCGGGCATGGCGAGCCACCCGATCGACTTCGTCCTCGGGACGCACGTCGAGATGACGACGACCAAGGGGAAGGACTTCCCGTTCCAGGCCGTGAGCCACCCGAACGAGCACGCGCTCGAGCTCGGCGTCGCGCACCTCCTCGAGCTCGACGCGGCCGTGCAGGCGATGGCGTCGCCGAAGAACGAGGTGCACGACGACTTCATCGTGTACCCGCTCTGACGCGCGCGCGGTTCCGCGCCGCTTCCTCCGCGGATACCATGCGCGCGATGAACGAATCGTCCGCGCGCGTGATCGCCGATCTCGAAGAGCTCGCCTCCCTCACCACCGACGAGCGGGGCGCGCAGCGCGTCGCGTGGGGTCCCGTGTGGCGCAAGACGCGCGAGTGGTTCACCGGGAAGCTCGCGGAGCTCGGGCTGACGCCGCGCCTCGACGGAGCGGCGAACCTGTGGGCCACGCTGCCCGGCGCGTCGTCCCGCTCGATCGTGCTCGGCTCGCACCTCGACTCGGTGCCCGGAGGAGGCTGGCTCGACGGGTGCCTCGGCGTCCTCGCGGGGCTCGAGGTCCTTCGGCGCGAGAAGGCGCGAGGGACGCCCCCGCTCACGCTCCACCTCGTCGATTGGGCGGACGAGGAGGGCGCGCGGTTCGGCAGGAGCCTCACGGGGTCCGCGGCGTCGGCGGGCGCGCTCGACCCGCACCAAGAGCTCGCGCACCTCGTCGATCGCGCGGGCGTGAAGCTGCCCGACGCGCTCGCCGAGAACGGCATCACGCTCGACGGGATGGCGACCGCGAACGCGTTCTGGAAGACGCTCGACGCGGTCGCGTACCTCGAGCTCCACATCGAGCAGGGTCCGGTGCTCGAGGAGATCAAGGCGCCGGTGGGCGTCGTGCTCGGGACGATGGGCGTCGAGCGGTACAACCTGCGGTTCCAGGGTCAGGCGGCGCACTCGGGGGCAGCCCCGATCCACCTCCGCAAGGACGCGTTCCTCGCCGCCGCCGAGTTCGCGCTCGCGTGCCGCGCCATCTCCATCAAGTACTCGGGTACGACGCCCAAATCGCGCGTCGTCGCGACGTGCGGCGTCGTGAAGGTCGAGCCGAACTTCGTGACGGCGGTCCCGGGTTCGACGGAGATCTCGATCGACCTGCGCGCGCTCGACGGGAAGGTCCTGAAGAAGATGCTCGCGGACGCGAAGGCCGCGGCCAAGGTCGCCGCGAAGAAGCACCTCGCGACGGTGACGTGGTCTCCGCTCCTGCACATCACACCTCGCCCGTTCGATCCCACGCTCATGGGGTTCGTGAGCCAGTCGATCAAAGAGGTGTGCAACGGCAAGGCGCCCGAGCTCCCGTCGGGACCGCTCCACGACGCGGCGGAGATGGCGGCGATCGTGCCGACGGCGATGGTGTTCGCGATGTCCTCTCCGGGCGTCTCGCACACGCGCATCGAGGACACGCCTCGCCCCGCGCTCGACAAATCGTGCAGGGCGTTCTTCGCGACGGTGGAGCGCGCGCTCGCACATTTCAGCGCGGACAAGCCGGCGAAGACAGCGCCCCGCCGCGGCGGCGCGCGCCCGAAAGCAAAGGCCAAGGCGAACGCGAAGGCGAAGCGCTGATGCGGCCGTTCGTGACCGGAGAACAGCGCTTCCCGGGGCTCGGCCGGTGATCCCGTAGGACGGTCGAGCGATGGCGCGTGTCGTTCCCGACCCCTTCGAAGTCGTGCGCGCCCATGAGCCGAGCGCGGTGCTCGTCGAGGTCCCTCACGCGGGCCTCGCGATCGACGAAGCCTCGGCGCGCCACACGCGGATCCCCGAGTCCGCGCTGGCTGCGGGGTGTTTGCTCGCGGACTCGGACGTGGGAGCGGACGTGCTCTGGCAGGGGTCGGAGGCGATGGGCGTGTCGCGCGTCGTCGCGCTCACGAGCCGATATGTGATCGACCTGAACACGGCGCCCCGCATCCCGACGCCGTACCAAGACAAACTCCCCGCGCCGCTGCGCCAGGTCATGCACCGCTCGCATTGTGGGTTGACCTTCCCTCTCGACCCGCCCTTCAGCGAGGAGGTCGAGCGCCGCATCGCCGAGATTCACGAGCCCTATCACGCCGCGATCACGGAGGAGGCGGAGCGCGCGCGCGCCCTGCACGGTGGCGCGGTGATCCTCTCGGCCCATACCTTCCCAGACCCGGCGGGCGATCTGCCCGACGTCGTCCTCGGCACCCGACATGGGGCGTCCGCGCCCACCGCGCTGCGCGACGTCGTGGCCGCGGTGTTCTCCTCGGAGGGACTGTCGGTCGCACTGGAAGAACCGTTCTCGGGCGGCTGGTCGACAAAGCGTCACGCGCGGCTGGAGCAAGGGGTGAGCGTCCTGCAGATCGAGGTCTCGCGCCGGCTCGTGTGCGCGGAGCGCGAACCCTGGCACCGGACGCTCGACGCATCACGCGTACAGTCTGTCGCGCGCGTGCTCCGAAGCGCGGCTCGAGCCGCGCACGCGTTCGTGACGGGCTCCACAGCGACCGCGCTCGGTTGACAAGCTCGGACTTGTTCGCGACGCTCCGCGTCCTGCCAGGGAGATTGTATGAGCGACCTCTTCACGCTGACGTGCGAAAAGATCCCGGATTTGGCGTTCGTCGGCTTCCGAGGGAAGGAGTACATCTCGCGGCCGTTCGAGTTCGAACTCTTCTTCACGGTCCCGATGGGGACGCCCGTGCGCGACGCGGTCGGCGCGCGCGCGACGCTCAAAGGAGGTCGCTCCGAGGACCACCCCGTCGTGTTTCATGGCGTCATCGCGCAGGTCGCGCTCGTACACCAGCACAACGGCAAGAAGCAGACGGAGCACGACCGAACGCTGTATCGCGCGCTCCTCGTCCCGCGGCTTTGGCTGCTTCAGCACTTTTGGCGCAGCTTCGTCTTCACGGGGAAGAACGTGAAGGAGTTCCTGAGCGACACGCTCGAGGCGGGCGGCCTCGTCGCGGACGAATTCCGGTTCGACATCAACGAGGGGTCGTACGCGAAGGAGGAGTTCGTCGCGCAGTATCGAGAGAGCCACCTCGACTTCTTCCACCGCTGGCTCGAGCGCGAGGGCCTCTACTACTACTTCGAGCACAAGCCGGACGCCGCGAGCGAGGTGCTCGTCATCGTGGAGGACAAGAGCCACAGCGAGCCGTTCCCGGGCGGTGGGGCGGTGAACTTCCACCCCATCGTCGGCGACGACGCGACCGCGCCCGAGGCGCTCCACGAGCTCGAAGCGGACACGCGCTGGCTCCCGAAGACGGTGACGCTCGCCGACTATGACTATTCCAATCCGACGATGAAGGTGAAGGCGGACGGCGCGGTGACTCCGCACGGCATCGGCACGATCCGCGACTACGGCTACCGGATGTTCGTCGAGGCGGACGCGAAGCGCCTGGCCAAGATCAAGGCCGAATCGATCGGTTGCCGGGAGACGACGCTGCGGGGGAGCGGCACGTGCGTAGGCCCGCGCGCCGGGTACAAGCTGAGCATCCAACAGCGCCCGGACGATCTCGACGAGGAGTGGCTCGCGATCGAGGTCGAGCACATGGCGTCGATGCGCGCGAGGACGGGCGAGATCGCGCGCCTCACGGGGCTCTCGTCGACCCGCGTCTACTCGATGAAGCTGCTCGCCATCCCGGCGAGCACCCAGTTTCGAGCCCCGCAAACGACGGCGTGGCCCCGCATCTACGGCGTCGAGAACGCGATCGTCATGGGGGAGGCGGACAGCCCGTACGCACAAATCGACGCCGATGGCCGCTACCTCGTGCGGTTCGAGTTCGACACGAGCGACCTCCCCGACGGCAAAGTGTCCACGCGCGTACGGATGCTCCAGCCGCACGGCGGTGAGACGGAGGGCTTCCATTTCCCATTGCGGAAGGGCACCGAGGTCATGATCAGCTTCCTCGGCGGCGATCCGGACCGGCCGTTCATCGCGGGCGTCGTGCCGAACGCTCGGAAGCCCTCCGTCGTCGGAAAGCGCAATCACACCCAGAACGTGATCCGGACGGGGAGCAGCAACCAGATCGTGATGGAGGATGAAAAGGGCAAAGAGTTCA
The DNA here is from genome assembly GCA_046351395.1 of Polyangiaceae bacterium. Taxonomy (GTDB): domain Bacteria; phylum Myxococcota_A; class Polyangia; order Polyangiales; family Polyangiaceae; genus CAYYKK01. Next base: position 652,994 of record JAXLYP010000001.1, on the reverse strand, counting down.
TCTTCATGCACACGCCCAACCAGAAGACCGGGATCTACATGGGTAACCCCGCGGGCACGCACTCGAGCGTGTACACCGGCGAAGACGCGGAAGTGTCGACCACCGTGACGGTCCCTGGGCCCGGGTTCGTCTCCAATGGGCGCCCTGGCCTGCCCATCCCGCAGGGGCCCTCCAAGATGACGGCAGCGCTGCACTTGCACACGGAGCAAAATCACATCTTCGGCATCGGCGGCGACTCGATGACCATCGTAGGCAAAGACGAGAGCACGTATGTCGCCGGAAACACGATCCACGGCTACAAGGGGGTCTACGGCAAGTTGGTCGGCGAAACAGCCATGGAGTTTTACTATGGTGTGCGAGACACCACGACGTTTGGGCTGCGCAAAGACACGGCGAAGGCGCGACTCGAGCAGACCGTGGCGGAGGGCGGCTTCCAACGCGTGACGGGGGATTGGGAGCACAAGGTCTCTCAGAAAAATACAGACACTTATGGAGAGTGGAAGACGACCGTGGTGGGCCCGTGGAACTCTCAGACGAGCGACTGGAGCCACAAATCGCCCAACGTGACTTGGACTGTCGGAACCAAGGTCGAGATCAACGCTCCGACGGTCGTCATCAAGGGCGTCTCGATCGAGAAGCACGTGGAGTCCTGGTTCGAGAAGCACAGCATCAAGAACGAGGCCTACGTCGGCAAAAACGCCGTCGGCATCGAGAAGTTCGACGGGTGCGTATCTTCGAACGCGGTGACCGCGGTGAAAGCGGAGGCCACCGGCATCGCGCGATCGTTCACGGCCTTGAAGATCGAGAATGTCGGGATAAGCAAGGCGACGACAGTCCTGAAGATCGAGGACACCGCGTATGTGCAGAGGATAAATGCCGGTGAGAACGTGTCCGGCGCCTTCTCGTTGACGAACCGCGCGCTTCGACTCCTCCAGCACGCCTTTTGTAAGGTATGAAGGTCACCAAGCCGATGAAGCTCGGGGTCCTCATGAGACCCTTCGAGCAAAAGCGACGCGTCGATTTGCACGTGGCTGCCCTGCTCGGCTTCCGCCTCGGCGCGCCGAGATCTCTCCTGGACGAGATGGGGCTCTGGGCGGCGGCGACCACTGAGCTCGGCACGGCAGTGCTCGACGAGGGGCTATCGAAGCCGAGGGGGGAGCTCCTCGTCGCAGGTCGATGCATCCCCCTGCGCGGCGAGCCGACGACCGCGAGTTATGTGCGCGTGCAGGCGGGCCCGCTCGAGAAAGTGCTCGCAGTGATTGGCGATCGGCACTGGAGAGATGGAGCACAAACGGCGCCGCAGCCGTTCGTGGAGATGCCCATCGACTGGCAGCACGCGTTCGGCGGCCCGGAGTATCCGCTAAACCCGTGGGGCAAGGGGCTTGTTGCTAGAGAGGATGGAGTCGTTCCGCTGCCAAACGTCGAGCTGCGCGAGCAGATGGTGCGGTCGCCGCGGGATCGTCCGCGGCCCGGCGCGCTCGGCGCGCTGGACGCTTCCTTCGTGGCCCGGCGAAGCTTGGCTGGAACTTTTGGTGCGGACTACGTGGAGAAGTGGGCGCCCGGGCTCCCGCCCGATCACAGCCCGACCTTTTTCCAGCTCGCGCCTGAGGATCAGCGCATCCAGGGCTTTTGGTCGGGCAGCGAGCCATTCGTCATCGAGAACATGACAGCAGGCGAGCCCCGAGTGTCGGGCTCACTCCCGGGCCTCACGGCGCGCGCGTTTGCCGCTCAGCGCGTCCAGGGCGAGGTGCTCTTCCAGGAGATCGGCCTAGTCTGCGACACAGTCTGGTTTTTTCCGACACCAGGGATAGGGGTCCTCATCTTCCGGGGTCGACTCGCCGTGGCGGACGACGACGCGGCGGACGTCGAGCACCTCGTGCTCGCGTGTGAGGAGGTCGGCCGCCCGCGCCCCATCGATCACTACGAGGCCGCTCGCCTACGCAGGCTCGACAAGGACAAGTCGGCCATCGCGGAGCTGTCGGACAGCGATCTCATGCCGGACAAGACGAGCGGCGTCGTCGCGAACGTCTCGCTCGGCGAGATGGGTCTTTGGATGAAGTCCGAGGGGCTCGGGAGAGCCAACGGCGAGCGCGGGAAGCGGCGGGCGCGCGAGACGGCACGCCAAAAGATCATCGAACTCGGACAGGACCCGGCGTCGTTCGACCAGTCGTTCGAGGCGGAGGTCGCGCCACCCGAGCTACCTGACCTCGACGATCTGGATGCGGTCGCGGCGTTCGTGTCGGCTCAGGACGACCGCGCCCGAGAGCTCCGAAAGGAGCAAGAGAACTTCGAAGAAGAGCTCGCGACCCGCCTGAAAAAGGCGGCCGAGGCGACGGGGAAGGATCCGAGCCAACTCACGGCCGAGCCTCCCGAGTTCAGCCCAGGCCCCTTCGAGTTCACCGCCGAGTCCGTCTTGAAGCCGATGCGGGACATGGTCGCCGAAGCGCGTGCCTCGGGCGTGAGCTCGGCTGAGATCGAGGCGCAGATGAACGATCCCAAGTTCCTCGCGCAGCTCATCGAACAGGAGAACGCGGCGCTCGCCATGTATCGATCGTCGACGCACCTCGGGCCGCCCGCCGCCCCGATGACGGATGAAGCGGCCCTGATCGCGCGGGGCGTGATCCAAGCCGCGCAGGACGCCTCCGTTTCCCTCGCTCACCGCGATTTCACGGGGGCGGATCTCCGCGGCCTCGTCCTCGCGGGGCAGGACTTTCGCGGGGCTTTCCTCGCGAGCGCGGATCTGCGCGACGCGGATCTGACGGGCGCGGATCTCTCGGGTGCGGTCCTCGCGCACGCGAACCTGAAGGGCGCCTCGCTGCGCAACGCCAAACTGTCGGGTAGCAACCTGGGCTCGTCGAACCTCGAGGGGGCCGTGTTGGAAGGCGCCGATCTCAGCGACGCCGTCCTGATGCGCGCGCGCGTCGAAGGGGCGTCGTTCGTGGGCGCGAACCTCGCGGGCGCCGACATGATGAACGTCGTCTGGAAGGGCGTCGATCTTCGCGGCGCTCAATTGCCGCAGGCGAGCTTCATCGACGCCGATTTCTCTCACGCGAACCTCGCCGGCGCGCGCCTCGTCCAAGCCACCTTCGTCAGCTGCACGTTCGACCACGCCGACTTCACGGAGGCGAACCTGCAGAAGGCCACGTTCGTCACGTCCTCCGGCAAGAGCGTCCGCTTCACCCGCGCCCGCTGCGAGGAGTCCGTCTTCGCCCACAAGGACGCGTTCCCCGAGGCAGACTTCACCGACGCCGTGCTCGAGCCTTGCTGCCTCCGCACGACGAACTTCAGGAACGGCCGCTTCGACCGAGCCCGGATGTCGATGGCCGATCTCTCCGAGTGCGATCTCTCGAGCGCGAGCTTCGATCAGGCGGACATGAAGCGCGCGCTCCTCGTTCGCGCGAACCTCGACGGGGCGTCGCTCCGCGGCGCGAACCTCCTCGAGGCCATCGTGACGAAGGCGAGTTTGCGTGGCGCCGACTTCACCGGGACGCAGCTCACACGCGCCGACTTCACGCGCTCGAAGGGCGACGCGGGCACGACGTTCGCGGAGGCCGTGGTCAAGTGGACGCGCTTCCACGAGGAAGAGGGGCGGTGACGACGTGAGCGAGGACCGATCCGATCCGTCCGCGTTCATCCCGGTCGAGCTGCGGCGGCTCGAAGAGGCGATGCGCGCGCGGGCGGGGACGTCGGATCCGGACCGCGTCCGAGCGGCGCGGCGGCTCTCCGAGCTCGTGAAGACGGAGGACGCCGATCTCGGCCGCTTCGCGAAGTGCTACCTCGGGGACCGCCCCATCGGCGCGGAGCGGCTGAAGGAGCTTCGCGAGCTCGTCATCGGCGTCGCCCGGCTCGTCTCGCTGCAGGGGACGGGCGAGCCCGCGAGCGATTTGGTGTCGCATCTTCGAGGCGCGCTCCTTCCGCGGCTCGACGCGCTCGAGGCCGAGGCGGCGGCGACCCAGGTGAAGCTCCAAGCGGCGCGCGAGGCCGAGAAGGAGGCCGCCCGCGAGGCGACTCGGACGGCCGGAGTCGACGCGTCCGTCCTCTCCGCGAACGCGCTCCGTGGTTTCGTCGGCCCGGACGTCGGGCGGGCGGTCGCGCCGCCGCCACCCCCACCGGCGCCACCACCAGCCCCGCCACCGCCCGCGCCCCCGCCTCCGGCGTTCGTCCAGCACGAGACCACGGAGGACGAGCTGTTGGTGCCGCAGAACGTCACGGCTGCGGCGTTGAGCGCTCGGATGTCTCGACCGACGCTCCCCTTCGAGGCACCCAAGAGCTCTCCCCCGCGCTTTCCCCTCGCGACGAACAGATCGGCGGCGTCTCCACCCGACGACGACGACTTCCTGATTCCTCGCAACATGACAGTCGCGGCCACGCCGGTAAGCCACCCGAGGCCGGCGCTCCCATTCGCCGGCGCCGCTGCGCCGCCGTCGACGGGCCGGCCGGCCCACGAGCGCAACGCCGTCGTCCCGAGCGAGCCAATTGTCTTCGGACCACCTCCTTCGCCCGCGGTCCCCGCAAGTCCGCCGGCGCGCGCGCCGATCGCGGCCACGCCCCCAGAGGACGATGAGGAGCTCTTCATCTCGAGCCACCAGACCGTTCCCATGGGCCATCCAGCCGGGGCCGCGTCTCTCCCGTTCACACAGGAAGCCTCCACCGCCTCGCAGCGCTTCGGTCCTCCGGCGCATCTCGCGCACATCGATTTGGAGGCCCACGCGGCGTTCGTCGCGCTCCTCGAGGTCTTCCCCGATCGCGAGGCGGACGTGTTCGCGCGGTATGGACTCCGCGACCGCGCCGATCGCGAAGCGCTCGATCGGCACTGGTTCGCGAGGATCCACGAGGATCCCCAGCTCGGCGAAGAGTGGCGCGCGTGCCGGGACCACGCGATCGCGCACTACAAATCCGCCCGCTGATCCATCGCGAGCGCGGTTCTCAGACAGCACCGATCAACCGCCAAGATGGCGAGGGCGCCAGGAGCGAGAAGGGGTCGAGTCGACTTCGACTGGATGGGGCGTCGTGCCCGCTCGGCCCGTTCAGGGCTTGCGCGCCGCGCAGCACCGGAACCCCATCTCGTAGCTGCGGAAGCCCGCGGGGTGCGCGTAGTTCACGTAGGCACAGGCGGGCTCGTGCGGCTCGCGGTAGCACTTCCCCCAGAAGCAACCCTTCACGACGTGCGAGTAGTTCGTCGGGTTCTTCCGCGTCCGTGCCACCCATTCGGCGGCGTTCCCGGTGAGGTCGAACACCCCCTCCTCCGACACACACTGCTCGCGGCTCCCGCTCGGTGTCGATTGGTCGAGGCGCGCGCTCTCCTCCTTCGCCACGGGGCCGGGATAGCGGCCGAGCTTGTCCCAATCCGCGAGGAGGAGCTTGCCGTCATCGTTGCAAATCCCCTCCTGGTAATGGTCCCCATAGGGGTATCGGCGGTGGCTCGGCCCCTCGCACGCGCGCACCCACTCGTCCTCGTTGCAGAGGCGTTTCTGGCGCGCTCCACAGAACGCGTTCGCGTCCTCCACGGTCTGCATGAGGAGGGGCTTCGCGCCCTTCTCGTTGGGGGCTTCGTACCGATCGATGCAGGCGACGCCGACGTCGACCATGTCGTCCGGGCAGGGACCGGGCGGCGCACGCTCCGGCGGCGCGGCCTGGGACGGAGCGGCCGAGATGGGAGCATTGGCTGTCGCGACCGACGAGGCCGAGCCAGGAGGAGGGTTGAACCCCGCGCTCGGAGCGGGCCCCGCGCACGACACGGCGAGCATCCCCCCCACGAGCGCGCTCCGTCCCGGCGCGCTCCGTCCCGGCGCGGTTCCTCCGCGCACTTTCGAGATGAGCGCGCCGAAGGCGCTCCGTCCCGGCGCGGTTCCTCCGCGCACTTTCGAGATGAGCGCGCCGAAGGCGCTCCGGATCAGAGGACCCCGGCGCCGAGGATGCAGCGGATCGTCCCGACGACCATGCACAATGCACAGACGATGATCGCCGCCAGGTAGAGGCCGCCATCGGGCGTCGTGCCGTCGGGCTTTTTGTCTTTCCGCGTGAGACCGACAATCCCGAGCACGAGGCCCGCGATGTTGATCGGGACGGCGGCCCAGTTCACCCAGCCGAGGCACGGGATGAGGCCCGCGCCGACGCCGAGCGGCCCGAGGACCAGGAGCACGATCGCGAAGATGCGGAGCGTGGGGTTCCCGGGCTCGGGTTGAGGCACGTGCACCATCGGCGCAAAACCGACCGGAGGTCCGTACTGAGGCGGGGGGTACACCTGATATCCGACCCCAGGTCCGGGCGGCGGCTGTCCCCAGCCGGGAGGGTTTTGGCCGCCGCCGCCACCCCCGCCGCCGGGCGGCGCGCCGTAGCCACCTCCGCCTCCGCCCGGCGGAGGCCCATATCCGCCCCCACCGGGAGGCCCATATCCGCCCCCACCGGGAGGCCCATATCCACCCGGGCTCGCGTGTCGCGTCGACGTGTCATTCGGGATCATGCGGTGACGAGCCTCCGTGGCGGGACCAGACAAATGGGATTTCGAACGAGCCGGACGACGCCCACGATGAGCGCGACGAGCAGCAGGCAGAAGAGCGGGAAGAACACGACGACGCCCGGGTTGAAGGCGAGGGCGCGCGAGAACTCGCCGTGCGCGAACGCGGCGAACGCGCGCGACATTCCGCAGAGGACGCACCCTGGGCACGGCGCGAGGCGCACGCCGAGGAACGCGAGGTGCTCCTGTCGCGCGATCGCCGCCGGGTCGTACGCGAAGCTCGCGTAGAGCGCGAACCCCGCCGTGACGAGCGGCCCGCCGAGCGCGGCGAGCACCATCGCGTTCACCGCCACGTCCGCCGGCGCCCGCCGGGGCGGAGGTCGAACGAGGGTCGGTGCGGCGTCGAACGTCATGGGTGAGAAGGTACCGCGAGGCGGGCGTCCGATGCGCTCTTTCTCTCCGGTGCGTGATCGCGTCTACGCTCGCGGGCGAGGACCGCATTCGAGGCGCGGATTCGTCCGGATGTTCAGTCTCGCGCGCGCGGCACGGTCGAGCTCGTCTCGAGCGCTCCGGCTCTCCAGCCCGTCGTCGCGCGCTCGGCGTGCACACGGAGCGCGAGGTGTGCTGAGCTCGACCGATGAGGAAGGGGCTCGCGCTCTCCGCTGCGCTGCTCGTCGGGGCCTGTCGCCACCTCGGTGATCCGGAGCCGTCGCACGCACGGTTCGAGGAGCCTCCCGCCGACTCGCTCCCTCCGTTCTGCTCGATGGGCGACGCGCGCGAGGCGGCGATCGCCCTACCGATCGCGCACCTCCTGCGGGAGCCGGGCGCCTACGTAGCGCGGACGGTCCGGCTCCGCGGCCAGATCCTGTTCGTCTTCGACCAGGGCTACTTCCTCTACGCCGACGACCAACGCGTCGCGCTCCAGTTCGTCGATCCCGGCGGCGGGCGGACCGCCGTGCGGCCCGCCGAGACGTCCGCGTGCGGCGAGAGCCCCGTGGACGTCGAGGGCACCGTCAGGATCGATCCGTCCCGGAGCGCCGTCGAGATCGAGGTCACCTCGGTTCGTCCGAGCGATGGAGGTTGAGGAGGCGGGAGGCCCGCGCCGGCCGACTCACGTTCACATGACACGCGCGCGGGGCGCGCGGACAGACAATACGCGAGAAGCAACAGACACTCCGAAAAGCAGACATTCGCGCCGCGGGCGCGCGGGGCTCACGCCATCATCGGCATCGCGTTCGGCCCGGGCTTGCCCTCGTAGGCGACGCGGAGAGCCTCGCGGAGCTTCGCGTTGAGCGCCGCCACGTTCTTCGACTTCTCCGCCTCCTTGTTCGCGGCGTCCGCCATGTTCCCGGCGACGCGCCCAGCCGAGCCGAGCGCCGCGCCGCCCACGGCGCCGAGCGTGTTGCCGCCGGTGGTGCCGCCGTCGTAGACCATGAACGCGGTCGTGCCGTCCTGATAGCCGGTCATCTGGACGTAGACGCTCTCGCTCTTGAAGATGAAGCCGAGGAACATCGAGAGGAGCTTGTTGCCCTTCGTGCACTGCCAGATGCTCATCTTCACGTTGTTGCCCGGGGGCATCGCGGTCTCGTCGATCGCGAACCCGAGCGAGGTCACGGCCGCGCGCGCGGCCTCCTTGGACTTGTCGAACGGCTCTGCAAACACCACCTCAATCATGGTCGCTCCTCCCTCTCGGGTGCGCTCCAGCGCTCGATTGCGCCTCGCGTCGCGGTCACCTACGAGCGTGGGCAGGATTTCTTCCCTCGGCGCTCAGCGGGCGGGACAGTAGCCCTCGGGATCGCGCGCTTCGAGGAGCTTGCACGGTTTGCCGTTCTTGCAGGCGCCACCCGCGAGGCACGTCTCCTGATCGGGGTCGCGACACGGCCCCGATCGACACTCCTTGAGCGCGGGGACGCTCTCGTCCGGGCGAGGGGCGTAGCAGCATGTCCCGGCGCCGCAGTCGGCGCTCTCGTCACACGATACCCACATGACGTCGACGCTCCCGCATCCTTCCTTCGACTGGGGAACGCAGCGTCCCCCGGCGCCCCCGAACGGGAGGCAGCACGTCTCGGTGTGGGCGTCGCACTCGACCGATCCGCACCAAACTTTCCCGGGGCTCGTGGGCACGCGCGGGAGGAGCGGCGCCGAGCCCGACGCGCTCGCGGAGGGCGCTGCAGCGCTCGCATGCCCGGAGGGCGCCGGCGCCGGCAGGCGAGCCGGCGTCGACGCGGTGGACGCGGTGGACGCGGTGGACGCGACGAGGTCGACGCTGCCTTGCGCCGGCACCGGGCCATCGACGGGCTGAGCGGTGCCGCACGAGGGGAGCGTGAGCGAGAGGATCGCGGCGAGGCGAACGCGTGGCATGGAGCGCGAACTTCACAGGAAGTCCCGCGCGAGGAAAGGGCCAACACGCGTACCGCCGCTCGGCCGCGCGAGGCGAGCGGCGCGGCGCTTCGGGTCAGGGGTCCTTCGGCGCGAACCCGTCCCCTTGGATGCCCGAATAAGCGACGGGGGGGACGAGCCCGAGCCACGGGTCGTTCGCCGGCGTGAGGAAGAGCTCCGCGTAGACGCGCTCGTTGAGCTCGGTGAGGGAGAGGCTCGGATCGTCCCGGAGCCACGCCCGGATCGCCGGGTGATAGGCGTATTTGTTTCGCGCCATGTCGAGCGCGACGTGATCCTCGTACGCGGCGACGAGCTTCTCGAACCCCTCGTCATCGAGGGGCGCGGGGCGGCCGCTCGACCAGTCGAGAGGCGCCTTCGCGCGCATGATCGCGAGCACGGATGGGCTGATGGTGACGCCCTGGCGCTCGGTCGCGGCGATCGTCGTCCAGTCGAACGCCTCGATTTGGTTGGGCGTGGGCAGCGGCACAGCCGGGACGAGGCTCCTCACGACGGGCATCTCGACGAACGCCTTCGCCGGCGCAGCCGGGATGGCCGCGACTGCGGGCGAGGGGTAGCCGAGGAACTGCGTGGGGATGGGCGGGATGGGGGTCGGCAGCGCGCCGCGCATACCGATCGCCGCCCACGCCGTGCGGTCGCGCTCGAGCGCCATCGATTGGAACGTCGTGACGGCGACCGCGCGATCCCCACCCGACATCGCGACCGCGAGATCCTCGTCGAGCGCGCTCGCGAACGCGCTCGCGGAGTAGAGGCCCGGGATCGCGTCCACGACGTGGCCGTTCGGCTCGAGCACGTAGTGGATGCTGTTGCCCGTGATCGTGCGCCTCACGATTCGCCCGTCGCCATAGTCGATGGTGACGACGGGCACCGGCCGCTCGCTCGACCAGTGGAGGATCCATTGGTCGTGGAGGCGCCGCTGGACCTCCGCGTCCGGGTAGAGCGTCGTCCGAAAGAAGCGGCTGTTCGCGCACGAGAGCTCGTCGTCGAGGTGACCCAGCATCCGGAGCGAGAGGATGGGCTTGTGCTCGCGCTGCGCGGCGCGCTGGGCCTCCTCGAGGTCGGTGTACCAGTAGAGGCGCGTGTGGATCTCGTCCCGCTGCTTCCCCGCGGCGTCCGCCGCGGCCGAGAGCCGCTCCAACACCGCGGGGTCGGCGCCTTCGGCGCTCGCCTTCGCGTACCCATCGAGCGCGGCATCCAGGCCCTGAGGCCCGCGCGCCCGAAGTGCTTCCCGCGCCTCGACGGACCCATCGCCTCGCCGGATCGCGTCGACGAGATCGATCGCCGAGAGAGCTCCGTACGCCGGGGACACGGCCGTCGCGCTGGCCGAGAAGGCGGGGGACACCATCGACGGGCTGCATGCCGAGAGGAAGCCCGCGCACACGAGGACGCCAAAGAACCGCGGAAGGGTCGTGGTCGGTCGCATTTGGTCGTCCGTCGCTCGGGGACGCCGAAGTGTGACGGCGGGCCGTCGAACGCTCGGCCCGTGGCAGAGTTTCGGATCGAATCGTCGATCTCGCCCGTCGTGGTCCATTCGAGAGAGGGGGAGCGCTACGCTCGCGAGATGCCTCGAAGCGCGTTGACCGCGGGAATCGCCGTCGTTGCCGCGGTCGGCTGCGCTTCGTGCGCGGCGCCACCCGCCGGCTCCACCGCCACGTCGACCTCCTCGTCCGGGGGCGCCGCGCGGAGCTTCGACATGGGCTTCACGCCGTGGCCGTACGACGCCACGGTCGAGGCCATCGATTGGACGTGGAGCACGCTCCGGGCCGACGGCGACCTCGTGAGTCAGCACATCGAGGAGGGCGTCCCGTGGATCGAGGCCGCGAGCGGCGCTCCGTTCCCGGCGAGCTTCGAAGCGTTGATCGCGGATCGAAAGAAGCGCGCCGCGGGCATGAAGCAGCTGCTCTCGGTCAACGCGCTCGACCTCTCGCGGACGCACCTCGCCGGGCTTCGGACGGATCAGCTGAACGCGCCGCTCCCTCCGCCCTGGAACGCGTACGCGCTCGACGACCCCGCGGTGATCTCCGCCTACCTCGCGTACGTCCGGCGGATGATCGACCGCTTGGAGCCGACGTACGTGCAGACTGGGATCGAGGTGAACCTCCTCCGCCGGGACGGGGACGCCGAGGCCTGGGCCGCTTTCGTGCGACTCCAATGTAGCGTCTACAAGGGCCTCAAGGCCGCGGGCTACGCGCAGCCGATCTCCGTCTCGCTCGTCTCGACGCCGTTCTACAAACCCGAGCTCTACGACAAGAACCCCAACCTCGTCGCGCACCGCGCCGCGCTGAAGGATCTCGAGCCGTGCGTCGATCTCGTCGCCTGGTCGGTGTACCCGTTCATGAGCGGGCTGCTCGCGAACGACGTCCCCGACGACTACTTCCCCTCGTTCCTCGGGCTCACGTCGAAGCCTCAGGGGATCTCCGAGAGCGGCTTCCCCGCGGAGACGTGGTCGCTGCCGAACGGCCCGACCTGGGAATCGACGCCCGAGAAGCAGCGGCGCTTCGCCGATCAGCTGCTCCGGGCGGCCGCGGAGCGGCACCTCGCGTTCGTCGTGTGGTTCCCGCTCCGCGACTACGACGCGCTCTGGTCGAAGCCGACGTCCGCGGGCGGGCTCGGGCAGGACGCCGTCTCGATCGTGTGGCGCGACAGCGGCCTCTACGACCCTGCGGGCCTGAAGCGCGCCGCGGGAGCGCGGTGGAGCGAGGCGTTCTCGGTTCCACACGAGTGACCCTCCGAGCAGGCACGAGCACGGCGTGGGGCGCGCCCGAGTGGGTTCGAGCTCGAGCACGAGGGGTAGATCATCGTTGAAGACCGCGCGCGGGGGGCGCGAGTAGAGTCGGCGGCATGCGGTTCACCTCCTCGCTCGCGCTCACGCTCACGGCTGCGCTCGCCCTCGAGGCGGGCACCGCGAGCGCCCACCCGTTCGTCGTGCTGCGCGACGACGGGACGATGGCCGACAAGGCGAACGGCCCGGGCGATGCCTGGACCGAGTTGAAAGCGCTCTATGGCGCGAGCGGGCAGCCCCTGCCCGAGGTGTTGAGCGTGTGGACCACGTTCCCGATGCTCGGGAACCCCTACGCGACCTACTTCGTGCCCCTCGGCAACGACGTGACGGGGATCAACATCCCGAAGAAGGCCCTCAAGACCCCGCCGCTCCGCGCCGCCCTCCTCCACAACGACGTGCTCGAGCTCACCAAGCGATCGGCGCTCCAGAAGGCGTCCGTCGAGGGCTTCGCGAACTACCTCTTCATGCTCGAGTTCTCCCACCAGTTCGGGCCGAACATCCTCGTGCCCTCGCCGGGACCGAACGATCTCACGGGTTTCCCGTACCACTGGAGCTTCTTCCTCGAGACGACGTCGCCGTCGGGTGGCAACCACTGGATCGACAACGGAGACGGCTCGTTCACCGTCGCGCCGCGCGCCCCGAAGGACGTGAAGTTCTCGATGCTCGACCTCTACTTGATGGGGATCGCGACGAAGGACGAGGTCGGGCCCATCGAGGTGCTCACGGCGACGACCGTCCCTCCGACCCCCACCGACCCGCTGTTCGGTGGCGCGTTCTCCGCGCAGTCGTTCCCCTGGTTCGACGCGACGACGCCGCCCCTCACGGTGCAGGCGACGAAGCGCACCGTGTCGATGGACGACGTGATCACCGCGAACGGCGTGCGCTCGCCCGATCCCGTGGCGACGCGGACGTGGGACGTGGGCTTCGTCCTGATGGTCCCGGCCGCCGCGACCGACGCCGAAATCGCGGACGCGACCGCCGTGTTCCAGCCGATCGTCGAGGGTCTGCCCGCCGCGTTCGCCGCCGCGACGGGCGATCGGGGCAGCCTTCACGTCGTGACCGACGACACGATCGGAGCCGGCGGCGGCGGTGGCGCGGGCGGCGCGACGTCGAGCAGCGTCGCGACGACGTCCGGCGGAATGAACGGCGAGGGCGGTTTGATGAACACGCCCCTGAGCCGCACGGACTGCACCTGCGCGACGCCGGGAGACCGCGAGACCGGCTCGGGCGAGGCCTGGCTCGCCGCCGTCGTCGGCGTCGGCGTCCTCGCGTCGCGGCGCCGAAAGAACGTGTACAACGGGTCTCGATGACCCGAGTGACCCTCGCCGCGCTCCTCGTCTGTCTCGAAGCATGCTCGTCACCCGCGGGCTCGAACCACCCCGACCCCGCGTCTGCGTCCGCGTCCGCCTCCGCGACCGCGGAAAGAGGGGGGCCGCGTGAGGACGCGCTCGGGCGCGCGCGCGCCTGCGCGGACGCCGCCGGTCGCGTGGACCCCCGCGCGCCGCGCCTCGATCAGATGCGAACGGTCGTCGAGGGGTGCATGCCCGTCTACACCGAGAAGGCCTGCACCGACGCGCTCGCGACGGCGATCTCGGACAAGACCCCCGACGATCAACGCGTGATCGTCATGTCCGCGGGGTGCGGAAAAGCCTACTGCCCGAAGATCACGGACGAGCCCCGACCGAAGTTCTGCACGGCGCCGGACTCGACGGACCCCGCCGAGCGGGCGACGTACTTCACGGAGCTCCGGAGCCGGATCCTCCTCCTCGAGCTCGGCGAAGACGGGCGCGCGATCGTGGACGCCGCGTTCAAGAAGGCGAAGGAGGATCAGGATCACGCAAAGAAGCCCTGACGCGGCCCGGGCGTCGCACCGCCGCGGCGATCGGCCTTCGATCGCGCGCTACTCGACGGGCTCGTCCGCCCCGAGGAGCGCGAGATCGCGCGGATCCTTCGCGCGCCGGTAGGCGCGGAGCGCCGCGACCTCCGCGCGGGACGGGTTCAGCACGAAGAAGCCGTGGTCCGCGTCCACGAGGACGACGTCGCCCGGAGACGTCCACCGAAAGACGCCCTCGACGCCGACGATCGACGGGACCCCGAGCAGCCGGAGCAACGTCAGGGTGCGCGCGGACGCGGGCTCCGAGAGGGCGATGCCCACGGGCTGCGCTCGGGCCGTCACGACGAGGTCGAACATCGTGAGGTTCTCGGCGATCAGCACCGCCTTGCTCGGCACCTCGGCGCGGAGATCGGGGGACGCGAGCATCAACACCGCGTCGCAGAAGTCCTCGATGTCGCGCGACCGCTGCGCGAGGAAGGGGTCCCCGACGATCCCGGTCGCGGCGCGCGTGACCTCACGCGCGACCGTGCTGAGCGCCTGCGCGGCGCCCTTCTTCTGCGCAAGCAGCTCGAGCGCGCGCTCGCGGAGGCGGGAGTCGCTCGCGATCAGGCTGTATCCCTCCACGTTCCCGCTCTCGCTCGGGAGCTCCACGCGCGCGCGCGCCACGATGGAGGTGACCAGGCGCTCGGCCATCGCGAACGCTTCGCGCACGGCCTTCACCTCCTCCTTGCTCGCGGGATCGGTGACCTTCCGGTCCTTCGCGGGGCGCCGGAGCGCGTGGAGCGCGCCGATCGCGCGCCCCGCGACGACGGGCTGCCCCGGGAGCGTGACCTTGCGCGTCCCGCCCCCCGTCTTGCGGAGGGTCTTCGTCTCGCGGAGATCGTCGATCAGGGCCGCCTGCCGCACCGCGTGGGAGATCGGGCCGGTGAGCGCCGCGACGAGGTGCACGTCCGCCTCTTGAAAGGGGGTCTCCGCGCGCTGCAGGACGACGGCGCCGAGGGACCGGTGGTCGGCCCCGAGGATGGGCACGGCGAGGAAGATCGGGAACCGATCCTCGTCGAGCTCCTTGAAGCGCCGGAACCGATCGTGGCGCGGCGCGCGGACGACGCTGACGGGCAGCTTCTGCGCGACCGCGAGGCCGGTCAGGCCCTCGCCCACCCTCAGGCGGATCCGCCCTTGCGCCTCGGCGATGAAGCCCACGTTCGCGCGGAGCACGAGGCCCTCGCCGTCCCCCTCGATGAGGTAGATCGACACGACCTCGGCGCCCAGGATCGCGCCGAAGCGCGCGGGCACGCCGTCGAGGAGCGCGGAAAGGGGCATGGGCTTGCCGACGAACGAGACGAACTCGAGGATGTGCTCGAGGCGGGATCGCCGGTCGGGCCGCTCGCCGCTCGCGGGCTCGGGGCGCTCGCTCGATCGCGCGGGCTCGAGCTCCTCCTCGGAGAGCGAGCTCGATTCGTCCGCGATCTCGACGGCCTCGGCCGGGGCGAGCGGCGGGTCGGGTGTCCCCGCCGCGGATTCCATCCGCGGTCCGCTCTTCGGTCCGCTCCCTGGTCGCGATGGTTGCGCCACGGTCCACCGTGTAGCATCCATCGCTGGCGCGAGAAGGATCGCGTAAGGACTCGAGCCCCATGACATCGTCCAAAGTCTTCCCGCGGAGAGCGATCCTCGGCGCGGGCGCCGCGGCTGTGGCCGGCCTCGCGGTCCCGGCGATCGCCGGGCCTGCCGGCAAGGCGTCGAAACAGGGTGCGGTCGGCCCGGATCCCGTTCGGGACAAGTTGATCCTCACGCCCCCCGAGGCGTTCGCGCCGATGAACGCGCCCGGGAAGATCGTGCGGGTGACGGGCTCGAACACGCTCCAGCCAAACGGGCTCTGGCCCGTGCAGAACAAGGCGTCGAACCTGCTCGAGCGCGCCATGATGGAGCTGACGGGCGCGCCGAACGTGGGCGCGGCGTTCGCCCGGTTCGTCCACCCCGCGGACAAGGTCGCGATCAAGATGAACGGCCTCGCCGGGCGCGACGGCGGCACGATGGCGACGAACAAAGAGACCGTGCTCGCTGTCGTACAAGGCGTGATCGCCGCGGGCGTGCCCGCCTCGTCGATCGTCGTCTACGAGCAGTGGGAGTCGTTCATGGAGGGCACGCGCGTCGCGAGCAAGTCGCTCAGCCTGGACAGCGACTTCCCCGCGGGCGTCACCCCCGTGGTCCACCAGAACAAAGACGCGACGATGGACCCGATCCAGGTCTACGCGAAGAACACGCGGTTCGTGCGCGTCTTCACGGAGGCGACCGCCGTGATCAACGTGGGCCTCATCAAGGACCACAACATCTGCGGCTACACCGGGTGCCTGAAGAACATCACGCACGGCTCGATCGTGAACCCGCACGACTATCATGATCACCTCGCGACTCCGCAGATCGCGGAGATCTACGGGCAGGACATCTGCCGGAGCCGCGTGCGGCTCCACATCACGGACGGGTTCAAGCTCATCTACGATCAGGGGCCGAAGGACGTGAACGTGAAGCGGCGTGTCCCGCACGAGTCGATCTACGTGACGACGGATCCGGTCGCGATGGACGTGATCGGGTGGGGCGTCGTGGATCAGCTGCGCGCCGACAACTCCCTGCCGAGCCTGAAGGACGCGGGGCGCGAGCCCCTCTACATCCAAATCGCGGGCGACCTCGGGCTCGGAATCGCCGATCGGAACATGATTCGTTTGCGTGAGGTCCAAGTCTGACGCTTCGATGAACCCACACTCTCGCCGCATCACGAGGGCTCTCTCGATCCCGCTCGCGCTCGCGTGGGGCGTCGGGTGCGGCTCGGGCGGCCCGGAGGTGGCGGCGCCCACGGCGCTGCCCGGTCCATCCCCCTCCTCGTCGGTGGTCGCGGCGGCCTCCACCACACCCAGCGCCGCGACGAACGTCCCGACGCCCGAGTCGATCTCGAAGGCGGAGCCCGGTGGTGACGCGGAAGACCCGGAGCTCGCCGCGCTGACGAGGCTGGCCGAGGAGGAGGACAGCTTCATCCTCGACAAGCCGAAGGTGCTCGCCGTCCATCTGATCGACGCGATGTACTGGAGGCGTGTGAAGGCGTCCGCCTTGCCGTCGCGCGCGATGTTTCGCTATGGCGACGAGACGCACGCGCTCGCGGTCGTGATGTACCAGCCCTCCGACGGCCCGGACGACCCGCGCTCGTGCTTGAAGAAGTTCATGGCGTTCGCGGACGACGCGGCCACGTCGTACGACATTTCATACGAGGTCTCGCCCGTCTACGAGCGCGAGCAGACCGTGGACGGCGCGAAGAAGCCGATGCTGATCCAGCTCGCGGAGGGCCGCGTGCACGCGCCGTTCTTCCAGGACGACTACGTGGGCGGGATCGCCGCGTACCAGAGCTTCCCAGGGACGTGCCTCGTCCAGGCGATCGCGATCATCTCCACGCACCACCCTGTGGCCGCGCGGCGCGCGCGCGACCGCTGGGTGAACGACTCGGCGCCGCTCTTGCAATGGGACATGAAGAAGATCGGCGACGGTCCCCCACCCTTCGCGGATCGCTAGTCGCCCCCCTCTCCGCAGGGCTCGGACCCCCTGGCCGACGACCCCCCCAAAAATTGGGTAGCTCGAGCTGTCCATCCCGCGTAAGCCGATCGGACGAGGGGAGCATGGGCGACGCGTTCTACGGTTTGCCGTTCTTGTTCCTTTGGATCGGCCTTCAGCAGCCCCTCGTTCTCGGCGGTCTCGCGGTGGTGATCCTCGCCCGTCCGTGGTTGCCGGAGCCGTTCGTCGTGCTCCGCACGTTCCGCCGGATGGGCGCGCTCTCGAGCGAGATCGCATCGAACCCCGCAAACGTGACGGCGCGCCGCGATCTCGCCGTGATCTACCTCGAGCAGCGCCGCGCCGGCCGCGCGGTGGAGGTGCTTCGTCAGGCGCTCGCGCGCTTCCCGGACGACGCGGAGCTCCTCTATCTGTTCGGCGTCGCGCTGCATCGGCGCGGTGAACACGAGGCGGCCCTCACGCCGCTCGTTCGAGCGGTCGAGCTGGAACCCGGTATCCGCTTCGGGGAGCCCTACCTCGTCGCGGGGGACGCGCTCAGCGCGCTCGGTCGGCACGCGGAGGCGCTCGACGCCTACGAGCGCTATTGCGACAGCGTCTCGTCTTCCGTCCAGGGCCACGTGAAGCGCGCGCGGATGGCCCGCGCGATGAGCGACGCGACCACCGCGAAGCGCGCGCTCGACGAGGCGATCGGCACGTTCTCGGTGCTGCCGGGCTTCAAGCGGCGGAGGGAGCTCGGCTGGTGGCTGATGGCGTGGGCGATGCGGGTGATTTGAGGAGCGTATCGTCGAGCGTGTGCGCCGCTGCGGAGTAGATTCGATTGTCGCGCTCCAATGGGGGGCGCGGCAAGGCGCCCCGACGACCCACTCCGAGTCGAGATGAAGACGAAGCGCTGATCACCGCGCGAGTAGTTTCCGCTCTGAAGCAGACAATGACCCGCCCGCGTGACGGCGCGCGGCCCACCGAAGAACTCGTCTCCAAGACGCGGCCTCGGCACCGCGCGCCCATGGGGGCCGCGCTCACCTTCTTCGGGAACGTGAGCCGCGGATCGTCGGCGGCGGCGCGTCGCTCCGCGAGCGCCTTCGGCCCGAGGCGCCACGGTAGAGCGCGGATTTGACGGTCGCCATGCGAATCGTCGATCCTGTGGCTACGCGAGACCGCCATTCATGACCAAGGACCCCTCAGAGGACGCTCCCGACGAGCCCGCGGCGACGCGCGGTGACCGGGGCGACGTGGCGCCGAGCTTCCCGCGACCCGAGGCGACGAGCCCCTTTCGAAGACCCGCGCCGCGGAGGGAGCCGCGCGTCGACGCCACGCCGATCGTCGTGTCGCGGCCTGAGCCTCCGCCTCCGGAGGTCGTGGCACCACGCGCTCGATCGCCCATCCAGCCGGTCGCCGCCGAGAGGTCGGGGCCAGTTCTTTCGCCGAGACCGGCGAACCCGGTCGTCCACTTCATCGCTCACCATCCTCGGCTCGCAGGCGGCCTCGGGTTCCTCCTCTTCGGGCCTCTGTCCCTCCTCTTCGCCTCGGCGGCGAGCGGACCGCGCGTCGTGATTCGTCGTGGACTCCCGCCGGTCGTGTGGATGCACGCGAGCGGCGCGCTCGCGTTCGCGGCGCTGTGGCTCTTCGCGGTCCAGGTCCCGACGAACGAGGATCCGAACGACTCCTCCATCGCGGGGTGGTGGAAGGCCGGGCTCTTCGCGTTCGCGATTGGAGGTGGCCTGCTCATCAAGTTCGCCGAGTTCTACTTCAAGAGCTGATCCCCGTTCGCAGCTCCTCGAGCCCGACCTGCGGGGTCGGCCGTGGTGCTTGCTCGGCCGCCGTGCGTCCCATGCTCCGCCGCTCGGTCGTCAGGGTGCGACGTGAGGCAGGGGAAAGACGTAGTCGCGCCGGATCTGCAACACGACCGCGCTGCTGGTGTCGTGGCCCGCGGAGGTGGTCGTGGCGCGGACGACGAGGACGTTCCCCGCCTCGACGTGCGCAGCGGCTTCGGGCACGGCGCTCTCCACGTCAGGCACCTCGATCGGGATGTCGCCGAGCGGGACGAACGCACCACCGCGCCGGACAATGAGGTGCGGCGACCGATAGCGGAGCTTGTCGCTCGAGTCGTCGAAGTCCAGGTCGACCGCGGCGTCGCTCCAACTCGTCATCGGGACGATGCGGTAACTCGCGAGCTGCTTGGACAGGGCGTTCGGCAGAGCCAGCCCGCGGAGCGCCTCGGCGTCGCAGCTCTCACAGAGCGGGAATGACTGATCCTTCGAAGGGTGGTGAGGATCGTGGATACGAAGCACGTACCTCGAACCATGCGGAGGCAGATTGACCTGACCGCGGTCTTCGTCGACGGTCGCGACGCGAATCTCGCTCGGTGAGTAGAGGACTGTGGCGAACGCTGCGCATTGCTGCAGCTTGTCGCCCGCGATCTGATCCTCACTCCCCTCGATTCCATTGGCCAAGCTCGCATCGATGGCGCCCATGGCGGGACCTGGCGGGCTCGACGCGCGCGGGGAGGGCGCAGCGCTCGGCGCCAACGGGCGCGTATCTGCCGCGCCGGCGGCGTCGCGCGACGGACCGCCGCACGCGGCGGTGAAGAGGCCAACACTCACGATGCAACGCACCTTTTGGGAGAGCCTCGCCGAGGACCCGAGCATGGCGCGGCGCGCGCGACGAGCGTTCATTCGCGAGGCACCCTATCACACGCGTCCGTCCGCACCTCGGGCTCCGGCGAATGAGCGGGTGACGCACGGTGCCCACCGAGCTGTCGATCGCCACGCTCCTCCGCCGTACCATCTCGGTCCGTGAAGACGCCGTACGCGCTGCTCGCACTCCTTTCGCTCGCTGGCTGCAGCTCCACGCCGACGAAGCCGGTCGCGCCCAACCCCTCGGCGAGCGCTGTCGCACGAGCGACGACCGGAGCGCCCGCGGACACGGCAGTCCCCCCGCCAGTCGGCGCCAAAGAAGGCGCTCCGGCCCTGGTGCACCAGCTCGTCCTCGGGCGTGACGCCTGGTCGGTCTACAGCAGCGACGGCAAGCTTGCGGTGACGCTCGTGCCGGGATCGCTCACCCTCGTGGACGTCGACACCGGGCGTGTCCGCGGCTCGACACCGATCGACTGCGTCGGCGACGCCGTGTTCACATCAGACAATCGCTTCGTGCTGTTCACCGAGTGCGCGGGCAACGGCTGGGTCCGCGAGTGGGACCTCGCGCGGAACGAGATCGAGGGGACGACCGTCTCCATCGCCGAAGATCGCCTGGTCGCGGAGCCGGCGGGTCGTCATGCGCTCGTGTTCTCTCCAAAGGCGGCGACGATCGTCGACAGCTGGTCACACGTGGCGACCGACCTCGACGTCCCCGTGGGCGCGGACATCACCTCCGCACGCTTCGCGAGCGACGGGGCCGTCGTCCTGTTCCGCAAGCACGACGTCCTCCACTACGCGCCCTCGCGGACGGCGCCGACGGTGACGTCCGTCGGCGAGGGCGCGCTCCAGATCGTCGCCGCCGCGGTGGACGCACGCACGAGCCGAGCCGCGGTGTTGCTCACGAGCGGCGATGGGATGATCCTCGATCCCGCGTCCGGGAAGAGGGTCGCCAAAGCGCCGGTGTGCGGAGAGAAGACTCCGAGGAGCATCCATTTCCTCCCGGACTCGGACGGGGTCGTCGCGCACTGCGGCGCCGCGGTGACGCGGTTCGACGGCGCGCTCCAGAGCGCGAAGCAGTACTTCTACGACGACAGTGCGCTGTTCGAGGTCGCGGTCGCAGGGCAGAAGCTCTTCGTGCAACGGGACAAGGCGCTCGTCGTCTACGACGTGAGCGCGGGCACGTGGAGCGCGCCGATAGCGATCGCGGACGCAGTCGTTCTCGCCGGTGGCGCGCGCGCGGGTCGAAGGAACGGATCGCATGTCGTAGCCATACCGAGCGGCGCCCCGATCTGGGAGCCGGCGGCGGGGCTCCCCGGAATCATCCGCGACGTGCGTGACAAGGCCGCTCTCTTCACCTCGAACGAGGCGATCGATCTTCGGTCGGGCGAGACCTTCGACTTCTCGTCCGTGAGTTTGGACGGCGGAGTCGTCTTGCGCACCGTCGCGAGCCCCGATGGGAAGGGCGGCCTTGGGATGCTCGGTACGGTGGAGGATCGCGGTTCTGGAAAGACGTGGAGCGTCCCCCTCGGACCGGACGCGAGCGCGGAGCTCTCGGCCTCGGGCAGGTACGTCATCGAGGTGAGCACAGACTATTCGACCAATCCAGACGGCGTGACGGCGATCGTCGTCCATGGCCCGAGCCTGACGCGGCGACTCACCGGCCTGAACGCTCCGACGACGACGCTCAATGACCTACTGGTCCTCCAGCAATTCGTGAGTGCGCCGAAGATGCTCGACTTCACTGGTCCTCGGCCCATGGATATCGACCAGACCCTCGCGCTTCGCTTTTACAATATCGCCACTGGCACGGACACCATCTCGAAGCTCGCCAACACGCCCGAGAACCTCGCGGCGGACGGAACGCGGTTGGTCGCCGCCACGGAGGTCTTCGACACGTCCACCCAAAGGGTCGTTTGGCGCCTCCCGGAAGGCGAGATCGCCGATTGGTTCGCGCAGGACAGCGACGTCGTCGTCGCGCGCCCAATGACGGGCATGGGCGCGTTCCGCGTGTTGTCTGCGAAGGACGGGAAGGAGCTCTTCACCACCACCGAAGGCGGGGTCGTCACCACGGCCTCCCGGGACGCGCTCCTCCTCGTCACCGACAGCGTGCCCATCATCGTAAGGCCGGGTGTTCCGCCGATTCAGCTCTCGGGCGCGGTCGGACAGGGCGTGCTTCGTATGTCGAAAGACGGCGCGATAGTCTGGTACCAGCGCCCCGACCACATGCTCGCGGCCCATCGCGTGGCGGACGGTCGGGAGCTTCTGTTCTCTCTCGGCGGCGCTCCGATCACCGACGAGGGTGTCTTCGATCCAAAGGACGCGGCGCGCGTCCGGCTGCTGGTGCGAAGCGGACCGAACCTGCTCGAGAGCCCCCTATCCTCCGTGGTCGATTCGGCGTCGAGGTACGCGCACCCGAACCTGGTCACCGACTTCCTGGCGGGCGCGCCGGTCTCACCACGCTGACGCCGGCTCAGACTCGGGGTGTCGCCGCTTCGCGCGCGACGTAGCTCGCATACCGATAGTCGCGGATGAGGCGGATCTCGTCGCCCAGCCAATCGACGAGGACGACGTACGCGGGCTTGTCGCCGAGGTCTCCGCGGTACATGCCCAGCGCGAGACGTCCCTCCAGCGTCACGACGGCGGCTTGGAGCGCTTCGCCGGGCGCGAGCGCCTCGTATCGCTGGTAGTACTCGCGGACGCCCGCGCCGCGCCGCTCCGCGCGCGACACCAGATCGAGCCTGCACTCGTCGCCGATTTGCGCGCGGAGGCCCGCCCAATCGCGCGCGTTGAAGAGATCGGCGTACGTCTGGAGGCGCGCGCGCGCATCGGGCGCGGGTTCGAGGCGCGCCGTCTCGGGGGTCGCACCCCGCGCGACGACGGACGCACGCGCCCGGAGCAAGGCGTTTTTCACCGCCTGCACGCTCGTCCCCATCGTCGCGGCGGTCTCCTCGAGCGAGTGGCCGAGCACGTCTTTCAACACGAGCGCGCTCCGCTGCATGGGGGGCAGTCCAATGAAGACCGAGAGCGCGGCTTCGACGAGCGCGGGATCGATCTCGACGTCGTCGTTCGCGGCGGGCTCCGGTGGCTCCGCCACGAGGTCGACGTGCTTCCGGTCGTACCGACGCAGGTGATCGAGGGCCGTGTTGTGGGCGATGCGGAAGAGCCACGGTCGCAGCGGCGGCGCCTCGGACATCCGCGAGAGCGCGTAGTAGGCCTTCGCGAGCGTGTCCTGGACGACGTCCTCCCCTTCGATGACCGACCCCGTCATCCGCGCGCAATAGCGGTGAAGCTCCGGGCGCAGCGCACCGACGAGCGAGAGGAACGCCTCGCGCGCGTCCGACATCGCCGAGAGGGGATCCGCCTCCATCATGGGAGCGGCTCGGTCCCCGCGCCGCTCACGGCGAACGCGACCGCGCCGAGGAGCTCTCCGCGGAGGCCGCGCAGCACCTCTCGTGCGACTTTGTCTGCGTCGATGGGTATCTCGAACCGCTTCATGTACTCCGCTCCGGACTTGCCCGAGTGACCACCATACGTGGTCGACGCCCGCTCGGCGATCGCCGTCCCCTCCACGAGCTGCCGGGGAACGAGCGCGAGGAACCGGAGGCCGAGGCCGAGCGCCTCCGCGCGCTGCTGCGCGTATCCAGCGAGCAGCCATTGCATGCGCTTGGCGCCAGCGTATCCACCCGAGTAGTGCGACCCGGCCACCGCGGCGCCGCTCGACAGCGTGAGGACGACGCTGCCCGGGTCGAGCGGCAGCGCGAGCGCTGTCTTCGTGAAGTGGAAGGCGCTCTTCATGTCGTTCTCCCAGGCCTCCGAGAACGTCTCCCAGTCGAGCTCGTCCACCGGCCCCATCCGCGGGCGGACGCCACCCGCCAGCACCACGAGCTGGGGGCGAAGTTCGCGCAGGAGGCGGGGAGCCGTGCCGGGATCCGCGGCGTCGGCACGCACCGTCGTGAGGGTCCCCGTCACCTCCTTCTGAAGCGCGTCGAGTCCTTCCGCCCCGCGAGCGATCGCGGTGACGACTGCTCCCTCCGCCGCGAGCGCCCTCGCCGTCGCCCGACCGATGCCCGCCCCCGCTCCCGCGACGAGCGCCTTCTTTCCACGTAGTGATGTCATTTTCGACCTCCGCTCCCCTCACGACGATCCAGGAGTCGGCGAAAGTTGCGGCGCGAAGTCCCGGCCGTTCTTTTCACAAAACGAAAGCGAAGCCTTGGATCTCTGCGGCACGCTCCCTCGAAGGATCAACCGCGAGCTTGGACGAAGCCGGGACCCCTGGCTCCGGCGGCTCAAGGAATGCGTTCGTTTTGCGCGTCTCGTTGGCCGGGAACCGAAGCGAAGTCTCCGTTCCGGACATCGCGCTTGCACGTACCTACAATGTCGCTTACGTTTTGTGCGTGCCTCCGAGCTCGCTTTCGACGCCAAGCTGGGACCGCCTGTTCGAGCTCGCTGCGCCCCAAGCGGGGTTCTTCACCACGCAGCAGGGCGCCGACGCGGGGTACTCGACGCAGCTCCTGCTCCATCACATCCACGCCGGACGCGCCCGCCGGATCCGTCGGGGGGTGTACCGACTCGTCCACTTCCCCGCCGCGCCGTACGACGACCTCGTCCCGGTGTGGCTCTGGTCCGAGGGGCAGGGCGTGTTCTCCCACGACACCGCGTTGTTCCTGCACGGGCTCACGGACGCCCGCCCGAAGCACCTCGACCTCACGCTCCCGAACACGTGGCGCACGCGTCGGCTCCGCGTCCCAGAGGACGTGGACATCCACCACGGCGATGTTCCGGCGGCCGACCGCACGCGGTTCGGCGCCGTCTCCGCGACGAGTCCGCGGCGCGCATTGAACGAGTGCGCGCGCGACTCGCTCTCCCCGAAGCTTCTGCGCGACGCCGCCCAGCGGGCGCTTCGACGCGGCGTCGTCACACGTCCCGCGCTGCACGACGTGGAAGAGGCGCTCTCGCCGTTCGGCGGCATCGTCGAGTAGCGCAGCGCGTGAGGCGCGTCCGAGCTCACGGCGCGAGGGCGCGATCAGCGCCAATAGACGGTCGCGCGGCCGATCGCCGTGAACGGCCACCCCGGTGAGTAGTTGATACCGCTCACGGTCTCGGGCTCGTACGGCATGCGGGAGTCGGTCGCGAAGTTCACCTCGCGCCACGTGGCGTCGAAGAGGTTCTGCACATCGACGCCGAGCTCCAGCAGCTTCCAACGCAGGCCAGCGTTCGCGTCGACGATCGCGAAACCTTCGGCGGTGAGCGAACCGTCCTCCGTCGCGGGGCGGTCCGTGATGGCCTTGAGCCGGAGCGCGGCGAACGGCGTCCAATCGCCAAAGCTCTTCCTGAAGCCGATGCCCGCGGTGAACGTGAAGTTGGGCGCGAGCGCGACGGCGTCGCCGTTCCCCGCGTTCGTTCGGTAGCGAGCGTCGACGATCGTGGACTCGAGATCGGCGAAGAACCAGTTCCCGATCTGGTAGCGCCCGGTGAGCTCGAGCCCGTATCGCCGGCTCGCCCCGCTCGCCTCCGTGCGACCTTCGTCACCGACCCAGACAATCTCGGAATCGACGTCGATCAAGAACCCAGCCGCGCTGAACGCGAGCCCTTTCACCGGTTTGACGCCGACGCCGACCTCGTATCCGGTGACGGGGGCGAGCAGCGTCGCCGGATCCGTCCCTCGCACGGCGCCGCGCGCGTCGTTCGAGTGGAAGCCGCGCCCATAGTCGAGGAAGAGGTCGAGCCACTTGGCGGGCGAGATCGTGGCCGTCGCCTTCGGAGAGAGGAGAAACGCGCCCGCGTCTCCGCTCGTCTTCGTGCCGAGGTCATTGGTGGGCTCGAGCCGATCATCCACGGTCACGTCGAACCGGTCGGCGCGCAGGCCGAGTACGAATCGCAGCCACTTCGTGAGGCGCGCATCCTCCTCGACGTACGCGCCAATCGAGCTCTCGAGGATGTCCGCCTGGACCCGCGACTCGAGCCGCTCGCGACTCGCATGGTGGTAGAGCGCGTTGTCGATCCCGTCGACGCGGACCTGCGCGCCGAACGTCGTCGTGAACGTCGACCGCGCGATCGTGTCGACGTGGGAGACCTTGATGTCCGCACCGCCGAGGACGCGATCGTCGTCCTGCTCGATGCCGTCCCCGCGGACCGGGTCGTCCGCGAATAGGGTGAAGTTCGAATAGAGCTGGAACCGGTAGCCCGTCACGTACGCCATCGCCACGAGCCGAGTGTCTTCCCATTGGCCCTCGAGCCCAATCGACCCGCCGTGGCGCTGCGTCGAGCCCCCCTCCGACGGGTCGACGTTGCCAAAGTGGTCGATACATTTCGCGCCGAACTCCTCCGGCTTGGGGTTGCCGGGCTCGCCTTCACCGCAGACCGCGCGCGCAGGGATTTGCCCCGACCCGCTCCAGTTCGAGCCGTAGCTCATCCACGACAGGTAGCCCTTCACGCGATCGCTGAGGTCGTGCGTGAGCTTCCCATACAGATTGAAACGAAGGAGCGCCTCCGGGTTCAGGAACGGCCCGTCGTCGGCGTAGACCTCGGCGGCGGCGATCGCCCTCCACGACTCCTCGAGCCGGGGCGACTCGATGACGAGCCCGCGGTAGATCCCGTACTGACCCATCGACGCCTGCGCGTAGCTCTCCTCGAACGTATCGGCGAGCTTCATGTCCACCGCTCCGGCGGTCGCGAAATCACCGAGGGGTGCGTAGTACGGCCCCTTGGTTCCTTCGAGGCCGACGACGAGCTCCGGGATGAGGAAGTGGAGATCCGCGAAGCCCTGCCCGTGGCCATGGCTCACCATGTTGACGGGGACGCCGTCGACAGACAGTCGAATGTCGGTGCCGTGATCGGCGTCGAACCCGCGCAGGAAGAACTGGTTCGCCTTCCCGCCGCCCGCGTGCTGGACGGCGAACACCCCGGGCACCGCCTCGACGATGTCCCCCGGTCGAAGGCGCGGCCTCAGCGAGAGCTCGGGCCGCGAGTAGCGGACCCGCGACGCCGCGTCCCCGTCCGGCGGGTCACCCGCGACCGTGACGTCGATCGTATCCTTCAGCGCGTCGCCCTTCGTGTCCCGGTCGTTGGACAGAGGCTGCTCCCCGGGCGCAGTCGTTGCCGCGGGTGTGGTGGGTGCCAGCGGTGGCGTCGGCTGCGCGGTGGCGATGCACGGCCACGCGAACGCGAGGATCGCGGGCAGAAACGGCGGTCGGTGCATGAGCGGCTCACTTACGCGTTCCGAGCGTCATCGGTTGCCGGTTGGTAGCACGTCTTTGTTCGAACGTGCCTCTGCCTCGTGCGACCCGGTTCCCTACATGGCGCGTTTTCCCAGTTTTCGAGCGCCGCCAGTAGCACGCCCTCGCGTCGACCCCACGAGGTGCACTGAGGCTTCGCCAAGCATCGTGACGACGACCGTCGTGAGCCGAGGTTCGTGTCTCGAGTCCTGGAACACGGTCTCTGCGTCCACCGGAGGCCCGTGTTCACGCGCGGAGGGACGTGATCGATCCGCCACCCTATCCAAGAGCGTGACCGGGGGCCGAGCGCCTCCAGGTAGTGCGGACGGCGCGAGTCCGATAGAAGTATCGAGGGCGCTCTTGCCCGCGACTGGAGCCTCGATGCACGAACACGACCGAATCCCCTCGTCCGCCTTGCTCTCCCGCACGGTGTCCCTCGTTGGTGTGGGGACATTCCTCCTCCTCACGGGTTGCGACGACAATGTATCCGGCTCGGGAGGCTCGGGCACCGCGACGACGACTGCGGCGACGGGATCCACGACGACCGCGACGGCGAGCTCGGCGAGCGGCGGAGGTTGCACGGCAGCGTGCTGTCCGAAGGCCGAGTGCGTGACGGCCGATCCAGACTGCATCGCGCTGACCGACAACGCCGGCCAGACGAAGTTCGGCCTGCGGGTCGCGCAGCTCGACCTGACGAAGCCCGTCGCGCTGAGCAGCGGGATCGTGGCCGCGACCATCGCGTCGAACATCCTCCTCGACGACGCGACCTGCAACCTCACGGGCAGCGGCAGCTTCTCGTGGCTACTTCAATTCGACACGGCTGCTGGGACGCTCAAGACGGGCGGCGCGAAGCCAGTCAACGATCCGAAAGCAGGATATGCGTTCGACGACGAGATGGTCACGCAAGGCGGCCACTCGTTCCACGTGCAACCCGTGACGTTCACCGGCGTGACGCCCGACGCGGGGGGCAAGTTCGCCGTCATGTCGGGGGCGGACCTCGTGCTACCGATCTTCCTGGACGCGACTGGCACCCAGGTCGTGCTCCTGCCAATCACCGGTGCGAGGTTCTCGATGGGCGCGCTCTCCGCCAATCAGAACTGCATCGGACACTACAACGCGGCAGGGCTCGATCCCGATGCCATCTGCATCGGGGACGCCTCTCACCCGACGTTCCTCGCCGGGGGCGCGGTGGAAGGGCTCGTCATCCTCGAGGAGGCCGACAGCGTCATCGTCGCGGCGTTGCAACAGTCACTCTGCACCTTGCTCACGGGCGACGCGTCGACCTACGGCACCAAGGGCGGGGACGGGATCACGCGCTGCAAGCGCGACGCGAACGGCGTCATCATCTACCAGGGCGACACTTGCTCGATGGCCGGGCAATCCTGCAAGGACGCGGTCACCGTCGACGGCGCGTTCGCGGCGAGCGCAGTCAAGATCACCAACTGAGCGAGGCGCGCCGCCAGATTTCGGCGAGCGTGATTCTCAGACTGCACAGCAGATCAACCGCCAAGACGCCGAGGACGCCAAGAGCGAGAAGGATCGCAAATGTACTTTCGCCCTCCGTGGCGCCCCTCGCGTCTTGGCGGTTGTGCCTCTCGTCTCGTGATGGAGGAGCACGCTCGTTGAGTTGGAGCAGCAGAAGAAGACAATCCCGGTCTGCTTCTCCGGGCTTCCTGTCTTCCCGTCCTCCTGTGACTCTCCGCTGGATTCTCCTTCCGAAGTGCTTCAGGATCTCGCTCGCCAACGTCGACGAAGGCGCCGATGAACGTTCAGATCCTGTCGGACCTCCACTTCGAGTTTCACGCCGACGGCGGGCGCTCGTTCGTCGCCGACCTCGACCCGACGGGGACGGACGTGCTCGTCCTCGCGGGCGACATCGCGGTCGGCGACGGCATCGCGCCCGCGCTGGACCTCTTCGCTGCGCGCTACTCGCGGGCGGAGATCGTCTATGTCCACGGGAACCACGAGTACTACGGGACGACGCGCGAGGCGGCGGTCGAGGTGACGCGAGGCGCGTGCGCGCGCCACGCGAACCTCCACTGGCTCGAGCAGCAGACCATCGAGCTCCGGGGGACGCGCTTCGTCGGCGCGACGCTGTGGTTTCCGTACGATGAACGCGTTCACCCGCTTCGGGGGATGCTCAACGACTTCCACAAGATCGAGGGCTTCGAGGCATGGAACTATGAGGCCAACGCCTCCGCTGCCCGCTTCCTCGAGCGCGAGGTTCGCCCGGGGGACGTGGTCGTCACGCACCATTTGCCGGTCCGCGCGAGCGTCGCAGAGCAATACAAGGACGATCCATTCAACGCGTTCTTCCTGTCCGACGTCGAGCCCATCCTCCACGCGAAGCGGCCGCGGCTCTGGATTCACGGGCACACGCATGCGAGCGTCGACGTCGTCGTGGGGGACACGCGCGTCGTGTGCAACCCGTTCGGCTATGTCCGCCACGAGCTCAACGCGGCGTTTCGCGCCGATCTTCGCGTCGCGCTCGATCGCGACTGAGGCATTCGCCGGCAAGCGGTGGGTCGCCTGCCCGCGCCGCGGCGGGGAGCGCCGGACTCGTCGCGCTCGATCCGGGACGCGACGCCGCTCCGGCATGGAGGTAGCGTCGCGCGCGGAAGAGGCGCGAGACAGGCCATGGCGAAATCGAAGGTTGCGGTGCTGAAGGTCAAGCCTGAGACGATCCTGCGCGACATCGGTCGGCTCACCGAGCTCGCGGGGATGCGGGCCGCGCTCCCCGCGGAGCGGACCACGATCCTGAAGGACAACATCTCCTGGCACTACCCGTTCCCCGCCGCGAACACGACGCCCTGGCAGCTCGAGGGCACCATCCTCGCGCTCCGTGAGATGGGCGTCCGGGACATCACGTGTGTGCAGAACAAGACCGTCGTGACGAACGCCTTCAAGGGCGAGGACCTCAACCACTATATCCCTGTGTTCCAGAGGTACGGCATCCCCGTGCTCTACAATTTCCGCGAGACGGACATGAAATGGGTCCAGTACCGACCCAAGGCGCGGATGCACGTGCTCGATCGCATTTTTCCGGAGGGGATTCACGTCCCTGACTACTTCTTCGGCAAGAACGTCGTCCACCTCCCGACCGTGAAGTGTCACATCTATACGACCACCACAGGCGCGATGAAGAACGCGTTCGGCGGCCTCCTCGCCACGAAGCGGCACTACACCCACTCGTGGATCCACCGGACGTTGGTCGACTTGCTCGCCATCCAAAAGGAGATCCACTCGGGGGTGTTCGCGATCATGGACGGGACGACCGCGGGGAACGGCCCCGGACCGCGCACGATGATCCCCGTCGTGAAGGACTACATGTTGGCGAGCGCCGACCAGGTCGCGATCGACGCCGTGGCCGCCAAGCTGATGGGCTTCGACCCCATGAAGCTCGAGTTCATCCGCGTGGCCCATGACGACGGCCTGGGCGTGGGGGATCCGCGTGACATCGACGTCGTCGGCGAGGACGTCTCCGCCGAGAGTTGGGGCTTCGAGGTCGGCGACAATGGCGCGAGCAAGGTCGGCGACGTGATGTGGTTCGGACCGATGAAGCGCTTCCAAAAGCTCTTCTTCCACACCCCGCTC
This sequence comes from Polyangiaceae bacterium, assembly GCA_046351395.1. Lineage (GTDB taxonomy): Bacteria > Myxococcota_A > Polyangia > Polyangiales > Polyangiaceae > CAYYKK01. Next base: position 622,531 of record JAXLYP010000001.1, on the reverse strand, counting down.
GTGAACGTCTTCATCTTCGGAAGCGAGGCGTACCACGACTATTACCGGTGGCCCTTGAAGGACAGGAAGACCTTCGAGGCCTGGAAGCGAGACACGACGTGGGGGCGCTTGTTCGATGCCTACGCGCGCGGCGAGCCCGAGCGCGTCATCCGCGCCGAGATACGCGCTTCAGGGCCGGCTTGAGGTCGGCCCCCCCAAAAAAGAACGAGAGGCACCAAGACTCGCCCCCTCGTGGCGCTCAGGGTCCTCGCCGCGCGGCGCTGGCGCCCGAGAGCACCGGGGGCGTGACCGCGCATCGCGCCGGGCGCTACCATCGAGCTTCCCGATGAAGAAGACATTGGACCTCAGCGGCAAACGATCACTCAAAGCGTTTCCGAAGCTCGCGAGCACTCTCGAGGAGGTCGATGCCAACTCGACCTCGATCGAGGACCTCGCGCCGCTCTCCGCGCTCCAAGCACTCCGCGTGCTGAAGCTCCGGGGCACGAAGGTCACGTCGATCGCTCCGCTCCTCGGCTGCCGGTCCCTCGCGTTCGTCTATCTCGAGCGGAGCCGAGTGGACAGCCTGGAAGGCATCGGCAAACTGCGCAAGCTCGAGCTCCTCTGGTTGCACGACACCCGCGTGACGGACGGTTCGCCGCTCGCGAGGGCCACGTCGTTGGTCGAGCTGGATCTCGCGAACCTCGAGCTGCCCGACTTCTCGTTCATCTCCCGTCTCCGCAAGCTCGAGACGCTCGATCTGTTCCGCACCGGATTCGAGGACGTTGCCCTCCTCGAGAAGCTGCCGCGGCTCCGCCGGGTCCGGCTCGCCGAGACGCGGGTCGCTCCGAATTCCCCCGCGGCGATGCGGCTCGCTGAGAAGCTCTCGAAGCGCGGCGGGGGACTCTCGTTCGACGCTTCATCGCGGTGGATGTCGCGACTGCGAGCGCCCGCGCCCACCGCGAAGAGATCCGGCGCCGAGCCGCGCACGCGCACCGCCGCGTCCCCCGAAAAGACGACGCTTCGCGCGTCGCGCGGGCCCCTCGTGTTCGCGCTCGGCGCAGGCAAGTACATCGCGCTCGCGGTGCGCGGGAGCGCGCTCATCACCCTATCGCTCGCGAAGAGGGGCGCATCGGGCTATCAACTCCGCGCGACCACCACGCGCGCCCGAGACGAGGAAGCCGCCCGAGCGGCGCTCACGGCGAAGGCTGCGGTGTGGGCCAAGAAGTCCTCCGGGTCCGTCGACGCGTCGGCCCGCCGTGTATTGCTTGCTCGACTTCGCACAATGTGATGGCGAGCGCCGCAGTGGCGCTGGAACTCCACCGGGGGGTGCTCAGGGCCCCGGGCGAGACGCACAGAGGACTCACGTGGGCCCGCCGCTGTAGCGGGTGCTGCAGACGCGATCATTCACGTCGAAGTCGATCCAGAGGACGTGCGAACGGTCACCGTCCGCGAACGCATAGAGGTAGCGCTTCACGCAGCCGCGCGGACTGTCCACCAGGCTCAGCTTGTTCCCGCGGGCGGGCTCGCCGAACCAACGGAGGATGTCCGCGCGCGACTGTCCCTCACGCACCTCGGCGACGCGCGTCGTGTCGAATGTCTTTCCGACGGTGACGCACGACGCGTTCGCGAGCGTCGACACGCCCAACACGGCTGCCCAGAGTCTGTTCTGCATGTCGAGTCTCCGTGCGGTCGGCGGGAGCAACGCGCACGCCACCGTCATGCGCGCCGGCTCACCGCGCCGCGCCGCGCGGGATCGCGCAAGTCGAGAAGACATTGCGCATCCTGGTTGCCCAACTCGCGCTGGCGCCGTCGCGCGTCGCTCTCGCGCTCCGTTCTTCGCGTCCCATCGCGACGAGGACATTCGGCCGCTTCGTCCACGAATCATCGCCGCGAGCACACCTCAAGCCCGCGTCCAGCACAGTTGGCACCGCTCGTGCTCAGAGGTCCTCGAACACACGAACCGCGAGGACACGATGAACCCGAACACGATCACCAAGGCTCTTTTCTCCGTCTCCCTCCTCGTCGCCTGCGCGTTCGCGACTGGCTGCGCGGGGACCAACGTCGCCTATGTCCGTGAGCGTGGCGCCTCGTTCGCCCCTCGCTCGAGTGACGTCGAGGTGCTCCTCGACCGCGAGCCCTCCAAGGACTTCGTCGTCACGGGTCACTTCGTCGCGCACACCTCGTCGAGTGATCGCAGCATCCGCCGCATCGCCGCCGAGGCTCGGGCCGCAGGATTGGACGGGGTCTATTGGATCGACTGCGACACGACCTTCAACGGCGAGTGCTCCGCGAAGGGGTACGTGTACCGCGACCGCCTCACCGACACGGCGCGCGCCGACGTGTCGGGAGGACAATCGCGGTGACGCCCGGCGCGGCGCGCGCGATCACGCCGCAGGGGCTCCAAGTCGACAAGAGACAGATCACGAAGCCAAGAGCGGGATCACGACCTCGAATGTCGTGCCACGCCCTTCCTCGGAGTGAACGTCGAGCGTGCCGCCGTGAGCGTCGACGCTCCGCCGCACGACCGCGAGGCCGAGTCCGGTGCCGGGGATGTGGCCTACGTTCGACCCGCGGTGGAAGCTCTCGAAGAGGTGCGGGACGTCCTCTTTGGAGACTCCGATCCCTTCGTCCTCGACGATGAAGCGCACCCGGTCGGGCTCGCACGTCGCCTCGAACCGGATCGTCCCCCCGTCCGGCGAGTATTTGACGGCGTTCGAGAGCAGGTTCGTCAGGATGTGGTTCAGGAGCTTCTCGTCCAGCGAGACCTCGCGGAGACCGACGAGGCGCAGATCGAGGTTGTGCTTGGGGGACAACGTCGGCTCGACGGCATCGACGAGCTCGTTGCAGTAGCGCTCGAGGTCCAGTCGACTCGGGCTGCACACGAGGCGGTTCGCGTCCGCGCGCCCGATCACGAGCACCCCATCGAGGAGCCGCGTCATCCCGCGGACGGCGTCGCGGATGCGCGTCAAGTGATCGGCCTTCTTCGACGCGGACCATTGGTCGCCGTACGCCTCGAGCAGCTCCGCAGACGAGAGGATCACCGACAGCGGGGTCCGGAACTCGTGTGACGTCATCGACACGAAACGATTCTTGAGATCGGCGAGCTCGCGCTCGCGCTCCTTCTCCCGCCGCAGGCGCACGTTCGCCGTCGCGAGCTTCCGCGCGAGCCGGCGCAGGTGGAGGATGATGTCCGCGGCGACGAGCGCAGCCGTGATGAACACGACGACGAACAGGACGACGCGACGTGCCTCCACCGCGCGAACCGCGCTCTGGAACGTCCGCGCGTAGGTGACGTCGATCGCGTCGATTCGCCCGCGCGTGGGTAGCTCGAGGATCTCGTTCGTCAGCGCGTCGACGGTCGCGCGGCGCTCGAGGACGGTCGCTGCGTGGCTCGTCACGATCGCGATGTCCTCCTTCGTCGCCGCTGGGACCTCGTCCACGAGGAGCCTCGCGAGCTCGCCCTCCGCGCTCGCGCGGAGCGCGTCGCTCGGCTGCGCGTTGTACCGAAGCACGGTGCACAAGAGATCGTTCACCGCGCGCGCCGCCGCCGTGTTGTTCGTTCCCTCGTCGAGCGCGTCGCGAAGCTCGAGCGCGCCCACCGGAAAGAAGTGGACCGAGTTGCGCAGGACCGCGTTCTCGCTCTTGAACCGCTCGATCGACGACTCCTTCGCGTCCAGCGATTCGCCCAAGCGGGCGATGAGATCCGTGAGCTCGCGCTTCGCCGGCGAAGAGAGATAGCTCGGGATGATTTGCAGGCGGCGGTGGAGCAGCTCGAGTGAGCTCACGGTGTGGACCACGTCGTCGAAGTGGTTCACGAGTCCCTGTCGCGACTGCATGATCTGTCCGTCGAGCAGAGCGTCGAGCGCCGCCATCTCGCGGATGTCGCGCGAATAGTGGTCGTGCACGACGGGATCGACCGATGCTTTCACGACGGACACACCAAGTCCGATCGTCGCGGCGAGGCCGGCGCACCAGAGGCCGCGAAGAACCCAACTGCCCGTCATCGATCGAGAGGCTCCCCGTCGAGCTCACCCGTGAGCGTCTTCAGAAAGAGCACGATCAGGCGCGTCTGCTCCGTCGAGAGTTTTCGGCCCAGCTGGTAGCGCGCCATCACGCGCACGGCGTCTTCGAGCGTCGCCGCGCTGCCGTCATGGAAGTACGGCGCGGTGAGCGCGACGTTCCGCAGGCTCGCGACGCGGAACGTGTAGCGGTCCTCCTCCTTCTTCGTGACGTTGTATCGGCCGTAGTCGGGCTCGCTCACGTGGCCACGGTCCTTGAAGTAGTCGGCCATCGCACCGAACTTCTGAAACAAGTTCCCGCCGACGTTCACCCCCTGGTGGCAGCTGATGCAGCCGTGGCTCTTGAAGAGCGCGTAGCCCGCCTCTTCGTCCCCCGTAATCGCCGACTTGTCCCCGCGGAGATACCGATCGAAGCGGCTGTTCGGCGTGAGGAGCGACCGCTCGTAGGTGACGATCGCGTCCTTGAACGAGTCCTTCGTCAGGCCGTCGGGGTACACCTCCTGGAAGCGCGCTCTGTAGCTCGGGCTCGCGGCGAGACGCCCGAGAATGGCGTCGTACGTCGTCGCGAGGACGCGCGGGCTGGTGATGGGGATGTCGAGCTGAGGGACGAGCTCGTCGTACTTGCCGCTCCAGTGGAGGCGGTAGTTGAGTGATACGTTGAAGATCGTCGGCGTGTTCACGGCAGCCGGCTCGTGGTCCGGCAGATCGTTCTTCACGACACCATCCGCGCCGCCCTTGTCGAACATGTGGCACGTGACGCACGACGTCTTCCCATCCGGAGAGAGCACCGGGTCGAAGAACAGAGCCTTGCCGAGCGCCGCCTTGCGCGCGTCGACCGACCGATCGAGCGGGATGGGGTCGATCGGATCCTCGGGGGTCGCGATTCGCGGTACCGACGCGAGCGTCGGGGGCTCGGGATCGGCGGGCTCCGAGCTCGAGCACGCAAGAGGGGCGAGCGCGAGCGCGAGCGCGCCCGCGACGAGCGCCCTCACGGACGCTTCCTCGGTCGGGGTAGATCGTAGGTGGAGAGGCGTGAGACGAGTGTACGCCGCGACATGCCGAGGAGCTCAGCGGCGGACGTCTGGTTTCCGCCGCACTTCTCGAGCGCCTCCACGATGCGGTGCCTCTCGAGCTGGTCGATCTCCGATCGAAGGGGCGAGGAGCCGGGCGCGCGACTCGAGGGAGGCGGACGCTGCGACGGCGGCGGCGCTTCCGACGCGGACTCGGACACGAGCCGCGTCACCTTCGCGGGGAGGTGCTGCTCTTCGATGGCGTCGGCGGAGAGGACGACTGCGCGCTCCATCACGTTCTTGAGCTCGCGAACATTTCCCGGCCAGCTGTACCGCTCTAGCGCCGCTGCCGCACGCTCCGCGATGCGCGGGGCGCGCCGATCGAGTTTGTCCGCTGCGAGTCCGACGAAGCGCTCGGCGAACGGGAGGATCTCCGTCGGGCGCGCGCGGAGCGGAGGGATTTCGAACGCGATCCCGTTCAGACGGAAATAGAGGTCTTCGCGGAACGTGCCCTTCGCGATCGCGGCCTCGAGATCGCGGTTCGTCGCAGCGACGAACCGCACGTCCACCGGGATGGGCGTTCGCCCGCCGACGCGCATCACGCGGCGCTCCTCGAGGACGCGCAGGAGCTTGACTTGGATCGTCATCGGCAACTCACCGAGTTCGTCGAGGAACACCGTCCCACCCTCGGCGGCCTCGAAGAGCCCCGGGCGCGCCGTGATCGCCCCCGTGAACGCGCCGCGCTCGTTGCCAAAGAGCTCGCTCTCGAGGAGCGTCTCGGTGAGCGCCGCGCAGTTGAGAGCGAGAAACGGCTTGTCGCGCCGCTTGCTGATGCGGTGGATGGCGTGGGCGAGGATCTCCTTGCCGACGCCCGTCTCGCCGAGGATGAGCACGCTGATGGGCGCGGCGGCGGCCTTCCGCGCGTCCTCGTAGAGGCGCTGCATGCTCGGCTCGCGCGCGATGACGTCGTCCGTGCTCGCGCGCGTGGCCGCGTCGACCGACCGCGCGCGCGGCTCCTTCACCTCTTGGCGAGCGAGGCGGCTCTGGATGGCGTCGAGGAGCTCTGCCCTCGTGAACGGCTTCGTCACGTAGTCGTCCGCGCCGAGGTTCATCCCGCGCCGCACCTCCGCGCGCTCCGCCGCGGCGGTGAGGAAGATGAACGGCATCGCTCGCGTCGCGGGCTCGCTGCGGAGGCGCGAGAGCACCTCGAAGCCGCTCAACTCGGGCATCCGGACGTCGCACACGACGACGTCCGGTGGCTTCGATCCGAGGGCGAGCTCGAGTCCGATCTTTCCGTTCTCCGCCCCTCGTACTTCGAAGCCCTCGGCCCGCAGCAGATCGACGATGTTGGCGCGTATCCCCGCGTCGTCCTCGATCACCAGCGCTCGCTTCACGTCGCCCTCGCTCCGGCGCACGGCCGCGCATCGCGCGCGAGCCGAGCGCCCCCCATCCCGACTGTCACCCACCCACCCCGTTTGAGCGTCCATCGAATTCAGCGGGTCAGCAAGCCCCACGCCACTCGAATAAATGCTCAATGACTTGGTCAGGACGTCGCGGTCCGCGTGATTGGGGGGAGGTCGATCGCGCAGTGTCTGCTCGACTTGTGCAAGGGTTCTCGTGCGCGCCGCGCGGACAGCGCAACGGGGACCATTCTCTTTGTTTAGAGCACCGAACATGTTCGGCGCTCTCGTTTGGTGCTGGACGGGGGGCCGCGGGGCTGCGCCGCCCAAGGTCGCTACTTGCGACGGAGCACGGGGATTCGCGGGCGCTGGGGCGTCGGCTGGGGGGGCGGGTTCGCCGCGACTGGCTGCGGCAGGGGCTCATCAACGACAAGAGCGCCGCTCGGAACGCGGATATCGCCGAGACGTGCAACGACCCCGCCGACGCGCCCGTGGGCAAAGTGGTGGCGAAGAGCACGGTGATCATCGGCGGCTGAGCCCGACGCGCCCCCCAAGTCTCGCCCGTCGTGGTCATCTTGCGCGAGGTTGGCGCGAAGACCGCCGAATTCGACCCCTGCCTTTCGGCGCGTCGCGGACAAATAGCGGCCGAATAGTCGGGCGGGTGTCCATGGACGAGGATACGGTCGGACTGGGTGGGCATGAGCGAATCTCATCGAGCCGGCGCGGTCGGGTCTTTCGCGGTGTCCTGCGTATTGGGGTTCACCACGTTCGGCTGCGACCGCGCGGCCGCGGACCCGCCGGTACGCCCGAGCGGAACAGCCACTCACGAGGCCGCCTCACCGAGCACACCACCCTCCGCCGGTGCTCCGTCTGCCCTGCCGCCGATCGCCGCGCCGAGCGCCGTTCCCATCGACTCGATCGACGCGGCGTTCGCGGCCCCCCCGAGCCACGCGGGCCGTACGACGTCGATCTATGGCGAGCGAACGCCGCGCCCGGAGGACCGAAGGCAGAGCGGCCTCGTGCTCGATCTGCCGCCAGTGTTCAAGAGTTGGGTCTCGTCGCTCGATCCGGGCCTCGTCGCGTACTCGGACACGAGCGGGCACGCCGACTCGATGCTGGCGATGTCGGTCGTCCGCGACGACAAGCCGATCGACGCTTCGCGCCTCGACTCGCTCTGCGCGCCGATCTTCTTCCGCAGCGACCAATGGTCTGTCGCTCACGTCGCCGCGTCACCACGCGCCGCATCCGTGTGGAGAGGGACTGGGATCGGCCTCGCTCAGCGCCGCTTCGTCGTCTACGTCGTGGACGCACCGATCGACGCGGAGGGTGCCGCGCCCGCGGTGCGCGTTCGCGGGTGCGCAGGGTGGGCCGCCGACCACCCCGAGCTCGACGCTCCCATCGCCGATGCGCTCCGCTCCATTCGCCGCGGCGAGGCTCCCCCCAACGACTTCTTCGGAGACTGAGGCCTGCACCATGAGCTCACCGGACAATCCCTCTGAGAAGGACGCGGTCGCCGCCGAACCCAGCGCGACCGAACCGTCGCACGACAATGCGAGCGCCCCAGCGGCGCTCGGAAAGAAGAAAAGGAAGAAGAAGGCTCCCCAGCCGGTGGCCCATGAACCGTTGCTCGCCCCGGAGTCGAAGCCCGGAGTCGACACGGCTCCGACGCGCGCCAACAATCGCTGGCTGGCCATCCCGCTCTCGTTGCTCTCCCTGACGGTCGCCGTGTGGCGGCTGTCCCGCCTGAGCGCTTGTCGGTCGACGGAGGCTTCGATCAGCGCCTCGGACCACCGCGTCGCGCTCGAGCCCCGACGCGCCTCGCCCGCGGACGCGTACCGGTGCGGCGTCGAGTGCGAGCAATCCTGTGGGGGAGGCGACGCGGCCATGATGGCGTCGTGCCGGCGCCTCTGCGCGGATGAGTGTCCGGTGGACGCGACGACGCCCACGCCCACGACGGGCATCCCCGAGTGCGACGCCTACCTCTCTTCGTGGGCTCAATGTCGCCCCGCCGACAAGAAGGAGATCCTCAAGATGGCGTGGCACATCGGCGCTTCGCTCTCCGTTCCGGCGAACCGAGCCCAGGTCGTGGAGGTCTGCTCCAAATCGGCCGAGGTGATGGGCAAGGTATGCGGGAACACGGGCCTCCCGCGCGTGACCGTCAATCCCAGCGCCGCCACGTCCGCATCCGCGGCGCCGTCCTCGACTCCGGTGGCGAGCGCCTCCGCGGGCGCCCGGAGACACTGACGCTACCGCGCACGTCGGGATGTCGTGCAACGAGCAGGAGCGACACGCGGCCCTGCGCTATTTGGCGATCCTGACAATGATCCCGAGGAGATTGGAGCCAGCGTAGACGGCCGTGTCGTCGACGGCGATCACTTCACTGTTGAAGGGGAAGAGTGTCTCCATGGCGCCGCCATCGAGCGGGACCCGACCGACGAGCCCGTCGGGCTCGTACTCCGACGTCGACGGATCGACGCCACCGGGCGACCCTTGCGCGGAGACGTAGACATGCGCTTGGTCGAACGCCATCGCGAGCGGCTTCGCGAGGCCGTCGACGAGCACCGTGGGGTTCGTCCCGTCGAGGTTCGCGCGGACGATGCGGCCATACGTTCCGCGGTTGTACTCCTCGTTTCCATTCGCGGAGTACGTCGCGAGGCTGCCCGATTCGATCCAGTAGAGCGAGCCATCGTGCACCGCGACGGCGCTCGCGGTGTCCAGGTTCTGCGCGACGACGTGAGACTGGAGGGTCGAGAGCGAGATCCGTGTGATCGTCGCGTTCGGGTTTCCCCAGTACGTGTCGGTGCCCTCGCCTTGCTGGATTTCGGGGCCGACGTCCGCGACGTAGAGATCGTCGCCGCTCAGCGCGCCGCCCGAGAGGAGCGTGAAGCCCGTCGCGATCACCTCGGGCGCCGCGCTCCCGTCCACCGGCATGCGCAGGAGATCCGGCGCTGATTCGTAGGACTGGTAGCCGGCGAAGTAGATGGTCTTGGCGTCGACGGCGAACGCTTGGACGCGGAAGTAGGGCGAGGTCGCGAGGAGCGGCGCGGCGGGGCCGTTCGGCAACGGGTAGCGGAAGAACCCGAGCGCGGTCGCGTCCGACCAGAAGAGGTCGGTCCCGTTCGAGACGAGGCCGAACGGATAGTTGCCGTCGATCGCCAGCGTGCTCGCGACTCCGCCCGCGATGGTGACCCGGGCGACCTCGCCCTTGAATACGTCGTCCACGCCGTCGACGCTCGGCGTCGCCCAGTCGAGGTAACCGTTCTCGAGGACGAGCGAGTCCGCCCCGACGAACGCCGCTGGCGTCTGCGCGAGAACGACGACGCACGAGCCGACCACGCAATCTCCGTCACCGCAGTCTTTGCCGCACGCGCCGCAATTGTGGGGGTCGCTCGCGAGCTGACTCTCGCAACCATTTTCGCCGGTCGCGTCGCAATCCGCGAAGCCAGCGTCGCAGGACGACACGCAGCCGCCATTCACGCACTTCGCCGCGCCGTGGACCGAATTGCACACGTCGCCGCAAGCGCCGCAGTCGTCGGCGGTGCCCAGCGTCGTCTCGCAGGTCCCGTCCATGTCGCAGTCCGCGCGCTGATCGGGGCACGACGGGTCGCCGCCCGTGGACGAGCTCGCGGAGTGGTGGTTCTCGAGATCGACCGAGGCATCGCACGCGAGGACCGCGCAACAAGTGAAGATCGCGGTGCCGGCGAGCGCTGCGGCCGCGCGAACACGGAGCCATCGAGCTCTCACTTTCGACCTCCTGCGCAGCCGATCCGGACCATGGGGAGAGCGCCGGTGGATTCGCCGTCCGCCCACGTCGCGATGGCGGCGTCACTGTCTCGGTTCGTGATCAGGGACAGCTCGGAGACGGGGCCTCCCGTCGAGACGGTGCGCGTGGCATCCTCGATTCGTTTGTCGCTCACGAGGTGGAGTGAAATGTCCGAGGGCGCTCCCTCGCTCACCGTCGCGACCAGAACGCCACCGCCGAGCGGCGTGAGCGCGGCGGTCGTGATCGGGCTCCCGTCCGCCGACACGACCTCTGTCGATCCCTCGAGCTTCCCCTGCATGTCGATCGCGAGGAGCTCCATGCGGCTCGGCGTCCCCGCGCGCCCCACGAGGACCCACGCGCCGGCGCTCTCTACGTTCGGCGCCATCCGAACGAACGAGACGTTGGAGTCGCCCCCGATCGCATTCTCGCGCGTCAGCGTCCAGGAGCAGCTGTCGACCTCTCCCCAGGCTGCCCGATCGATGACGAGCGCAGTGGGCGCCTCCACGTGGCTTGGGTCGTCGCAGTCGTCGAACATCGCGCCAGCGCCCGAGGCGATGAGCCAGTTCGCCCCCGCGCGCACCATGTCCGCCGCGATGGGGCCCTTCGCGCACGCAGGGCTCGGCTCGTCTTGCGACACGTATCCGGCGAAGACGACCGTGCTCCCGAAGTCGGACACGACGAGCTTCAAGGAGCTGACATGCGTCATGGGATCCGTGCTCGACCACAGCGCCGCGTTCGCGAGGTAGCCCCAATTGGGAGCGTACGGAGGCGCGTCGTACCCCGGGGCGATCGCGATCGCCGTGGGCGATACATGGGCCGGATCGAGCTGCATCGTTTGGAAGCTGCCCACCGTGGTGGAGCTGATCGCGTTGACGAAGTAGAGCCCGTCCGCGCCCTCCCCGACGCCCTTGCTCTGGAATGCGAGCGCCGCGAACCCGAGGTTCGCAGGGCCGACCGCGAAGCTCTCGCCCCCCTCCGGATCGATCTCGAAGGTCTGCCCGCCGACGGGTGGCCACGCACCCCATGGCTCGAACGTCGTGACCTCGAGCGCGCTCGCCGAATCTTGCGCCGCGGACCCATAGAACGCCGAGAGGACTTGGCCGTTCGCAGAGCCAAAGATCATCGATGTCTTGCCGTGCTTCCCGGCGTCGCCCTGCACCGTCGCGACGGGCGTCACGTCGAGCCCGCCCCCGCACAATCGCGGCGCGCTTCCACCCCCACCCTCGCCAGCGCTCGAAGAGGACGACGCCGCACCTCCCTGGCCGTGGAACTCGTTGAGGTTGCTGCGCGCGTCGCACCCGATCGCCAGGAGGAGCACGAGCATCGCCCCGCCGCGAAGCGCGACCCGAGGGCGCGGGCTTCGCGGAGAGCACGTGGAGGGGAGAGGCTCCTTCATCGTCCGCGGTTCGTTGCGCGTCCCGTCCAGACGTTCACGCGGACCGGTCGATCGGTCCGGGTGTGATACCGCGGCAGGTCGCGGTGCCGATCGCGCCGCATCGGCGCGTCTCTCTCGTCAGCTCCAGACGGGAGGGCGCGTCCGCCACACCGACACGTCGTGCACGACGTCACAACCGAGCGCCTCGAAGCCGCTCCCGCTGCCGAGGCGGACCCCATGCAGCCTCATTGCGCTCGCGCGGCGCGCTCGCTCCACGCTCTTCGCGCAATGGGCAGCGACGTCGAATTCACCGTCGCTGATCACGGCGATGTCCGCTTGTCGCCATCCTTCCTCGTCGATGCGTTCACAGGCGCGACGGACCGGCTCGTCCACGAACGTTCCGCCGTCGAACGACATGGACGCGAACGCGAGCAGGCGCATCAGGCCCTCGCCCTCGAACGACAGCTCGAGCTCCACGATGTCCCCCGCTCCGGAGAAATTGTAGAGGTAGAAAGGTCGCTTTTCGATCGAGGCGACCGCAGCCATTTGGACGACGAGCGCTCGGGCGACGAGGTTCGCTTGCCCCACCGACATCGAGCCCGACGTGTCGAGGATCACGATGATGGGGCCGCGGTCCGCGCGCCGGTGACGGTCCTCGAAGCCATCCTCGAAAGTCTGCTTCTCTTTGACGCGATTCGTGAGGACGCCGGGTGCGTGATAGGTGAGGAGGCCCTGCTCGGCCCATCGCGCGAGCCAGATTTTCTTCAGAGTGGGCCGCGTCAAGAGCGCCGCCTCGCTCGCGACCATGCGCGCGAGCTCTCCCGATCGTTCGATGCCGCGTATCTCTGGTCCGCGCTCACTCGGGGTCGCCCGCTCGATCTCGACCTCTCGAGGGACGAACTTTCCGACGCGCTCCAGCATCGTCGCCAGCCCGTCGTCGCGGCTCTCCTGGAGCCGGCCCAAACACGCGATGAGCTCTTCGAGCTGCTCGACGCGGTCGAGCGCCGATCGCAGCTCCATGAGGCCCTCGCGCGGCAGCGTGCGCAACATGCCGCGCCCCAGCCCCGGGCGCATGCCCACCGCCTTCGCGAGGCGCTCGAGCAGGTCCGCGAGCTCGACCATCGCGGAGGTCCGCTCCGAGCCTTCACGCACGCGGGCCGCGAGCAGCTCGGTGGTGATGCGCAGCGCGTCCGCGCGGACGGCTTCCCATGCGACCGGAGGCAGCTTGACGCGCCGTTTGCCGATGCCCGCGGCCCCGCCGGAGCCGCCACCGCCGCTTCATTGTTCGCGCTGCTCCTCGTGTTCCCCGTCGGCCGCGAGCGTTTGAAACGCGACGAACGCACGATCGAAGAAGCCGTCGGCTTCGTCGACCGCGTCGAGCAGGAAGAGGAGGATGTCGTCGGTGAGCTCGGGATCCCCCTTGCACGCGCTCGCGATGCCCGAGGCGCGGAGCGCATCCGTGAGCGCCGGCCGAAGGTCGGCGGAGGGCCATTGGAGCTCCTCTCTGCCGGGGACACGACCCGCGAGCAACGCCTCGCGCAAGACGTCCATGGCGTGCCCCCGATCGGTGAGCCGCCCGTGGGCGTTCTTGACCGCCGGCCGAAAGAGCCTCTCCGGCAGCGCGTCGAGCCACTCGTAGCGCAGGAAGTGGCGTGTCACGACGGTCTCCTCGGGAGCGCAGCCGCGGCCTCCAGCATGTCGCGAACCCGATGCTGCACCGATTGAAGCGTGGCGTCGCAGCTGCCCTTGAGCTCGGCGAAACCCTTCGCGCGGTCCTCGGGGACGAAGAGGGGCTTCGCGCAGACACTCGCGTCGTCGATGCTCCGAAGAAACGAAGTGATGTCGGCTTGCAATTGCTGCAGCTGGTCCATGCGCGATTCGACGCGTCGATTGGAGTGCGTCGCAGGTCCACGAACGGGTTCGCGCGGCTCGCGCAGCAGGACATGATTCTCTCGAACCCCGGTCCAAGCCTTCAGGAGTTCCATGCCATTCGGGCGGCGCTGAAACCACTCGCTCCAGAGCTCGTCGAGGGTGAAGGTCTCGCGCTGAGCCCTGTCGACGAGCTCGGGGGGGCCGCGGAACAGGAGCTCTCCGCGCGCGCCCCTAGCGGGCCGTGAGCTGTAGGGCTCGGTGACCTCGCGCCCCTGCTCGTCGAAGAAGAGCGGTTTGCCCGCCGGATCGCAGGACTGCTCCAATTGCTTGCGGTCGGCCTCGATGGCCTCCTCGAGGACCGCGGCGACCGCGGCCATTCTCTTCGGCTCCTCCACGAGCACGGCCGCGAGCGTCTTCCGGAGGAGCTCCTCGACCACCTCGATCTGCTCCGGCCGCGACCACAGGAAGTGGGCGAGGAGCCAACAGTCGATGAGTCCGACCTCACCTCTTCCATCGACGTACGCCGCGACTCGGAGCGCGTCGGCGATTTTCCGCCAACGCCGATCAGAGACGTAAACCTCCTTGACCACGAGCGCTTTTCGCAGCGACTCCATCACCGCGCGCGCGCCCGCGCTCAGCTTGATCCCCGACGCCCCTGCGCGGATCTCCGCGAGGATGTCGGGGGTGAAGACCGACATATCGGCGCTCTTGATCGGCACCGCCCGGTCTTCGATGAGGGCGCGGAACGCAGCGTCCGACACGGGCAAGATCCGATAGCGGACGAGGAAGCGGTCATGCAGCGCGCCGAGCTCCGGCGAGTCGGGGATTTGGTTGGTCGCGCCGACGACGCTCATGAGCGGCGTGCGCGCACGAACTCGCCCGTTGTCGAACTCACGCTCGTTGAGCAGCGTGAGCAGAGCGTTCAAGATCGCGCTGTTCGCGTTGTACACCTCGTCGAGGAACGCGACCGTCGCGCTCGGCAAATAGCCGTCGGTGAGCCTCCGGTACTCGTCGTGCTCGAGGGCCTGGATGGACAGTGGCCCGAAGATCTCCTCGGGAACCGAGAACTTGGTCAGCAGTCGCTCGAAGTACGTGCCCCCGGTGACGAACGAGCCGAGGCGCCTCGCGAGCTCGCTCTTCGCGGTGCCCGGAGGCCCGACCAGAAGCACGTGTTCGCCGCAGAGCACCGCCAGGACGAGGAGCGCAGCCGGCTCATCGCGCTCGAGCAGACCGGTGCAGAGAAGCGTCTGGACGCGCTCGATGCGCTCGCGAAGCGCCGTCGTCTCGCCCTCCCCCGCGTCCGGCATGGGGAGATCTTCGCGCGCCCGCGCGGCGCTCGCAACTGGCTGACGCGTCCACCCTCGCTCGCACCGCGACGCCGCGCAAACGCGGCCTCGCCGCGCGGTGAAGCGCGGCCTCCCCGTCGTCCAGGGGCGAGGCGCGCAGTGATACGCGGCATCGCGGCCTTCGTATCCACTCACCGCGTCGCGCCCTGCCGTGCTTCGGGTGTTCACGCGCGAGCGGCGAGCTCGCGCGTACGACGGGCGTCGATCCTGGCGCGTGCCTTCCCTCCCCGCTGTTTCTCGGGGTCCCTCTCGGTGATCGATCGCACCGGCGAGATCGAGGCGCGCACCGCCGAGCGGTGGTCGGCGGGCGCGCCGAACGCCACGATCTCGGGCGCCTCACGGTAGATCTGGCGAGCCTCGCTCGGGATCTGGAAGACTCGAAGGAGCGCGCCGATCGCGCCAATCGCAGAGCAGATGCCGATCGCGATGTGCGGCTTCGACCCGTCGCCGCGCCACAGAAGGAAGTACGCGAGGCCGAGGAGCCCGAGGGGTCGCGCCGGCCGCGAGGGCGTCTTCGCTCGAGCTGGAAGCAGGAGCCCGGCCGTCTTCGGTGTATCCGCGGTCGGCGACGCCGACGCGCTCGCGCAAGGCGTCGGCACGTCTCGGCGTCGGCGGCACCTGCAGGCCAGTCGCCGGCAGGGGGCGTGTTGGTCAGCTCAAGTGGTGCGCCGCTCCGTTCCCACATCCACAACCAGACACACGGCAATGCCGACGAGGACGTCACATCGAGGATCACCCGCGCGCTGCCCCGACATGAAGCGCGTTGGTGCCTCCGATCCCATTCTTTCGCTGCCAGGCGCGCACCCAGCGCGCGACCGTCCTGCGTCAACACCCTGATCTCGGAGGCGGCGGGCGATGATCGTCGGCCGGCCACGGTTCCGGCGCCAAGCCAGCATGTAGGCGCATGACCGGCTCAGGGCGCCGTGTTCAGGCGCCGGGCGTGGCATCGCCCTCGCCGAACAGGCCCACGCCGTTGGGCAACCGGCTCCACGTCGAACCGTCGGCGAGACCGCCTGGGTACGTGTCCTGTTCGAGGATCTTGTCGCCAGCTCGACGAGGAACACCCGCGTCACCGGACGCGTTGCTCAGCTTGAACCCGGCCTGAAAGCAAGGCGCAGGTCCCGGCGCACAGTCGGTGACCGGACCGCCGACGGGATCCTTCACGCCGCCGAGGATGAACAGGTAGGCGCCCTTCGGCAGGGTCGTTCCGGGCGGCAGCTCCACCGCGTCGGCGAGCTTGGGCACTCCGGGACTCTCTTGATCGGCCACACGCAACCCCGACAGATCCGCGGTGTCCGAGCCGGCGTTGAAGAGCTCGATGTAGTCGTCACCCGCGCCGCTCATCTCGTTGATGACGACCCCGCCCGGGCCGCCCGACGACGTCGATCCCGTGGAAGTAGCCATTCCAGTGGACGACGAAGGAGCACCCGTGGAGGCGACCGTGGACGTCCCCGACGCGGAGGTCGTCGTCCCGCCGCCGCCCCCGTCGACGTTCGCCTCGGAGCATGCAACGAGCGCCAACGAAAAGATGGGAAGAGCGAAGAATCGAACCAGCATACGGGCTCCCGAGGCGTTCAGCGAGGTAGGGACAGTTGGAACCAATGATCGAAGTCGAAGGCGACAATGACGCGGAGGCGATAGTCGTCCTCGTCCGGTAGAGAGGCCCGCGCGGCGTCGCCGAAGAACTGTCCGTCGAACGCGACGAGCGCCGAGAGCGGCTTCGCGACCTGGACGCCAGCGGCGCCGGTGAAGAGCAAGGCGTCGTCGCCCTCCCGCGCCGTGTCGCGCATCCAGTAGGTGAAATCCGCGCCGAGGAGTAGCCGCGTCCAAAGCGTCGCTCTCGCGAACACGTCGACCGCGACCGCGCTCTTCCCGCCGTCGTCGTCCACGCCGAGCGCGTACGAAAACGCCGCTCCGCCGCGGACGACGTCGCCTAGCCAGGCAATGCCCGCGTGCACGCGGTCGGCGCGCGACAATCCAGTTCCGCTCGATCCACTTTGGTAGCTGCCGAACACGGCGAGCGGTTTCGCGGCGGGGACGAAAGCGAGCGGGTGCACCTCCGCCGCGATCTCGACGTTCTTGCCTCGGTTCAGCTCCGGCCGAGCGTAGCCCTCACCGTTGTACGCGCCCACGCCGACCCACCCGAAGTCCTTCGGCAGGTGTCCCACCATCGTGACGCCGAGATCGCTCGGTGACCCGAACCCGACGCGCTCGATCGCGGACGCGTTCAAGGCGCGAAAGCTCCACGCCCGCTCGACCGTCGGGATCGTGAGCGTGGGCAAGAGCCCCGCCCGGAGCTCGAGGTGACCGAACAGCCAATACCCTGCATACGCTTCGCGCACGCGGAAGACGAAGCTGTTCCCCGCCACACCGAGGAGCGCGCCTTCGCTCGCGGAGCGAACGCCCTCCACCAGAACCCGCGCGAACGCATGATCGTATCGGATCCCGAGGAACACGTGGCCACGCGTGAGCTCGAAATCGTGGAACCACGACGTGTCCCCTGCGTCGT
This sequence comes from Polyangiaceae bacterium, assembly GCA_046351395.1. Taxonomy (GTDB): domain Bacteria; phylum Myxococcota_A; class Polyangia; order Polyangiales; family Polyangiaceae; genus CAYYKK01. The sequence goes on along the minus strand of JAXLYP010000001.1, from coordinate 605,258 downwards.
CGCGGATGCGGAGGACGTACTGGCTGTAGAGCGAGACCCCAGGATCGAACCCGATCTCCGTCCGATCGGCGAGCGCCACGCCCGGGACGCCGACGCACGCTGCACCCACCACGACGAACACGCTCATCGCCCTCACGGCGGAGCTCCGATGAGCGCCGCCGTGTCTGCGTCTGGCGCGTCGCTCGGATCGACAGGGACCCCGAGGCGAGGACCGAGATCGTCGAGGGCGCGGATGAAGGTCTGCCAGTCGGCCTCGACTCGATCCGCATAGTCGATCGACGCGGCCACCTGTTCGTCGACGAAACGATCCCGATCGCGACCCACCGTCGCGGTGATCGCGGCGATCGTGCCGTCGTCCACCCCTCGTCCGTCGGCGCTTCCAGCGGCGTCGAGTCTCGCGAGGAGCGCGCCCAGCGTCGCGCCGAGCGTGGAGAGCGCCTCGGGGGTCGCGCGCTCGCCTTCGAGTCGCTTCAGTTTGATGCCTTTCTCTCCTGCGAGCTCCGCGCGAACCTGGACGGGGAGACCGAGGAGATCGCTGACGCCCCAGAGCGGCGCCGCATTCGGTATCGCCCACAATCGACGGCTGATCGAGAGGACGCGCTCGCCCGGACTGTCTGCGACGAACCCCGACGCGCCAAAGCCTCCAGCGCCGGAGTCGGCGAGCTCCTTCAACTCGAGGAGCACGTCGTCCTCGACCGCAGACGTGGGTCCTTCGACGAGGATGAGGACGCGCACGCGCGCGAGACTCGCGATGCCCGCGCCGTACTCGCGCGCCGCATCCTTCACGCGAAAGAACGCGGGCGGCGGAGGCGCGAGGAGCGTCTCCCGGTACCGATCGAGCGTTCCGGGAAGCGCTGCGTCGACCACCGCCGGGACGTCTTCGAGGAACTTCTGTCCGTCGTCGAACGCGCCGCGAAGCAGGCGCCGCTCGCCCGTCCCGTCGACGGTCGTCAATTCGGACAGCTCGGCGTGCGTGGCGCCGTCCTCATTGGCGCGTTCGAAAAGATCCGCGATCACGACATCGGAACCGGGCTCCGTCACCCGCGTTCGCTGCGCGCCGGCGCCATATGCGCTCACCGCGGACGCATAGGCGTCGACGGTGGCGCGAACCACGTCGGCCTCCGCGTCGCTCCCTGCCGAGCGCGACGCGAGGACCATCCCAATCGTCAGCCGCCGGAGCTGCCACAACCACGGGTACCGATCGCTGCCGTCGAAGTCGTTCGGCTCGAGCCCGTACGAGCCGTCGCCCGCTTGGAGCACGCCGAAGTTCTCCGGGTGCGCGTCCCCGACGGCGAGCGGGAAGAGACCCTCGACGTCGAAGCGCGTCCGCCCCGCGTCGCCTACGCGCGCGTCGCGCAGATACAAGGGGAAGCTGCCCCGGTAGAACGCGAACGCCGACGCGCGCATCGCCGTGTACTTCGACGCAACGAGCGCGGGGCGCGCGCGGATGAGCGGCTCGTCCGCCTTGGCGAGCACGTCGATGACCACGGCCGCGCGCGGGTCCTTCGGCTCGGCGCAGGCGCCAGCGAAGACGAGGCCGCCGACAATCGCCGGCAACATCCCGCGACGGTGGATCCGAAACGACGACGGCACGGAGCGCGGCTACCGCCACGACGCGGCCGGAACAACACCCACGCGACGACCGTCACAGAGTTGTTTCAATGGGCGCTCATCGGATGGCCTGCGGAGCACTGTCACGCAATCGGCACCGCTTCGACGCAGGAATTCATCCGAACCTTGAGAACCATGCGACGTGTCGCGCTTCGTGCATCGCTTGGGTTGGCTCGGGACCGTGGCCGTGCTCTGCCTACCCCCTGAAGCGGCGACCGCACAGGACGACCCGCGACAGGAGCCGGAGCGCAACGATGAGGGCGCGCAGCCCGATGAACCCGGTGCGCACGCCACCCCAGAGCCCTCTCGCCCGCCTTCGTCACCGACACCCCCGGCTCCGACGCCCGGCGAGGGCCATCCTCGGCCGAGCGGCGCTTCGTCATCGCCTTCGAAGTCGACGGAGCTGGGGCACGCATTGCGCTCTTTCACTCATCTGCAGGCCGGTCCGTTCTCGTTTCGACCGCTGCTCCTCATCCAGGCGGAAGGTTTGCCGTACGTTGGTGGCGACGCGCTCGTCATCTCGGGCGACGCGGCAGACGGTGCGGGGTTCCGGCTCGAGCGTGGCCGCTTTGGCGTCGAACTCGAAATCGCGTCGAAGGGGAGTGCGACCGATTCGTGGATCCCGCAGGGCAGGGCTCGCTTCTCAATCGAGCTCGGAAGCCGCGAAGACGGTGAAGCCCGTGTCCAGGACGCGTGGCTCGGATACGTCGGCTTTCCCTATGCACAGGTCTTCGGTGGAGCCCTCACCATCCCGTTCAGCCGCACGAGCATCCTGGGCTCGGGGGCGCAGGCACTGTCCGACAAGTCCCTTGCGTCGCGCGCGATGACTCCGGGGCAGCAGGTGGGTGCCGTCGTTCACGGTGAGGTCTCGACCGCCACCGAGACGGTGACCCGCGACTACGTCACCTACGACGTGGGTCTCTTCAATGGCCTCTCCCGCAGCGATCGATTCTTCGCGGGGTTCGCCCAGAACTTCGCGCCGCTAGGAAATCGCTTCGAGGGCCTCGCCGTGGTGGCGCGCGTCGCAACGGCGCCGATCGCGAGACTCGACCCGACAGTCGCGGACACGCACCACTCATCGCCACGCTTCGGCATCGGCGGCGACTATTTCTTCAGCGACGGCGGTACCCGGGCGCTCCACGGTGCGAGCTTGGATGCCATCCTTCACGCGAGCGGTTTCCATCTGCTGGCCGAAGGTTTCTTCACCTACGCTGCGCCCAAAGCGCGCCCGACGGAGCCGACGAACCAAGTCGCCGCCATTCCGAGTCTAGGGCTCGTCGGGGAGGCGGGGTATACGATCGTGAAGGACCTCCTCGGCCTCGCCGGACGGTTCGAGTACCTCGACGCGGACATGAACGTCGACGACGAGGGCGACACATGGCTCCTCACCGCGGGCGCGAACGTCCAATTCCTCGACGGGATCTTCAAGATCGAGGCGGAATACACCCACCGGGAGGAGGTGTTCGGCACTGCGCTCGAAAACGACTCCGTCCTCTTGCAGGGGCAGCTGTGGCTCTGACGCAGCGAGCGCACGGACGATCGAGGGCAGCGCTCGCGGCGGCGATGGTGCTCGGCACGGTCGCGGTGTGCTTGAGCCCGTCGGCTTGCAATCCAGGGTCGAGCGCCCTCCTCCGCGCGAAGATCATCGAACAGCGGAACGAGCGCGTCGGAGGTCCGGTCTCGGCCGCGGACGTCGGCGACTTCTTGCTCGAGAACGATCGCGTCCGCATCGCTATCCTCTCCGCGCGCCCGTCACCCGCGCCGGGCGTGTTCGGCGGAAGCATCGTCGACGCCGACGTACGGCGCGATCGCGAGGGGTTCGAGGGTGGACTCGGCCACGACCGCTTCAGCGAAGCCTTTCCCGTCGCGAACCTCCTGGTCCCGAATCCAGCGGCTCTCGACGTACGTGTTCTCACCGATGGTTCCGACGGCCGCGAGGCCGCGATCCGCGTGGATGGTGACGGGGACTTCCTCTACCTCGCGCTCGCCATCCTGCGGGACCAGAAACCCGTGTTGGGCTCCATCTTCCCGAACACGCGAACGAAGCTTCACTTCACGACCGACTACGTGCTGCGGCCCGGGGAGAGCTTCGTGCGCATGCACACCGAGGTCCGCATCGACGCGAACGATCAGCCGACGACATGCGCTCCGGGGCCTTGCGACCTCGAGTGCCCGAGCGGGCGCCAGCAAGATGCGAATGGCTGCTTGACCTGCGCGTGCAGCGAAGTCCTTCCACTCGACCTCTACGCGGGATCCGAGAGCGTCTTCGGCGGCATCCTCGGGGATACGCCGGCCGTCGCGGATCCACCAGCGGTGAAACGCGCAGGGATCATCGGCGGCGACTTCGTCTTCTTCGGCAACCAGAACAACGTCTTCGCACCCGGGGTCGGGTTCGACGAAGACGAGGCGGTCCAGGGCGCCGCGAACGTCGGTCGCAACACGTTCACGCGGCCGCTCACCTATGACTTCGTCGCCGCGGCGGGGAGAGACGTGAGCTACGGCTACTTCACCGGCGTCGAAGGCGCGGTGGTCAACGTCCCGATCTTCGCGAGCGCCGCGACCGCGTTCCTCGTCGGCGCCAAGAACTGCGCGTTCGACACCACCGACGACGCGGCCTGCGACGCGCAGCGAGCGTTCTCCTACGACCGGTACCTCGTGATCGGCGACGGTGACATCGCGAGCGTGAAGACCCAGATGGATCGGATCCTCCAGCACGAGCTCGGCACGGTGCGCGGCCACGTGACCTCGTCGAAGAGCGGCGAGGGCGCGGCGAAGGCGCAGGTCCTCGTGTTCTCGGATCCCGATTCGACGATCGACTTCGAGAGCATCGAGGATCTGGTGGCCGCGAACCGAGCCGCTCGCGGTGACGTCGGACTGCTGAACTCGATCTACGCAGACCGCGGGATCGACGATGTGCTCGACGGTGATTTCAGCGCCGAACTTCCGCCGGGCGAGTACCTCTTCGCGGCGCTCGACGAGACGTACCAGCGCGCATCGCGGCCCGTTCGAGCGACGGTGGTCGCGGGCGAGCCGATCGAGCTGGCGCTCGACCTGCCGGAGCCAGCCTATGTGGAATACCGGGTCCGAGGCACCGCCGGGGAACCTCTGGCGGCCAAGGTCGGCTTCATCAGCCTCGACGAGAGCGGCACCCCACTCACGGGTGACGGTGAGCGTCGCGTCTACGCCGGCGAAAGCCGGCTCGAGAACGGACTGCGCTTGCAGACATTCACGGCGAGCGGCGACGGCGCGACCTCGATTGCTCCAGGCCGATATCGCGTCGTCGTCTCTCACGGGCCTGAGTTCAGCGTGGACCAGCGGGACATCGTGCTCGCCGCAGGGAGCACCGAGCGTATCGACGCAACCCTCGTGCACGAGGTGGATACGACCGGGTGGATGTCCATCGACATGCACCTCCACTCGGCGCCGAGCTTCGACAGCGGCATGGATGTCTCGAAGCGCGTGACCACGGCTGCGGCGGAGGGACTCGACATCGCCGTCTCGACCGACCACGAGGTGGCGACCGACTACGCGCCCTACGTGCGCGAGCTCGGTCTCGAGACCGAAATGGCGACGTCCGTCTCGGCGGAGGTCACCACGCTCGAGTACGGCCACTACATCGGATTCCCGCTCCGGTACGACCAAGAGGATGTCCCGAGGCACGGCGCTCCGGACTGGTCGTGTCTCACGACGAAACAGATCATCTCCGCCATTCGTGACGCGGGAGACGGCATCACGCCCCTCACGATCGTGGCGCACCCTCGGGACGGCTTCTTCGGCTACATCGACCAAAGCGGCGTGGACACGTTCACGCTGAATCGGCAGCTCGGGACGCTCACGAAGACGAACCCCATCTTTCGAACCGCGACGTGCGACTTCGACGCGATGGAGATCATGGGCGCGAAGCGGTTGGACCTCGTTCGAACACCGACCGTCGGTGAGATGGTCGATTGGACGCGTTGCAGAGGGCGACTCGACGTGGCCGTGTCGGAGGTCGAACTCCTCGCGAGCTGCCCCGAAGAGCAGGGCGGACCTGGCCGTGAGCCCGCGCTCACGGCGTGCGCTGCGGGTGAGACCTTCGACGCCTGCAAACGCCGTAACCGCTCGCGCCTGGCGTTCGCCTTCACCAAGCGCATGATGGAGCGAACGGAGCACGAGCAAGCCCTGGCGTTCGACTTCCAGGGCGACGAGGCGGCGAGCACGGCGCTTTGTGAGCCTTCGCAGTATGGCGACGCGCCGGTCCCCGCCGACGTCGTCGACCAACCGTGTGCGTACCGCGCCGGCCAGGTCGACGACTATTTTCGGTACCTCGAGTTCGGGCTGACGCCGACGCAGGTTGCGAGCTCGGACAGTCACGACGGCGCGAAGGAGCCGGGATCCCCGCGCACGTACTTCCGGAGCCCGACCGATCAGCCGAACGCCGTCGAGATCGCGACGGTCGTCGACAACCTTCGAGCAGGTCACGCGGTCGCTTCGTACGGCCCGTTCGTCGACGCCACCATCGACGGCCGCTCGTTCGGAGACGTCGTGCCCGCGTCAGCCGGCGAGACGAAGAAGCTGTTCCTCACGATCGAAACAGCCAGCTGGTTCGGCGTCGATCGCGCGGAGGTCTACCTCAACGGCCATGTGCTGAAGGTGATCGACGGCGCGACGTCGCCGAAAGAGATTTACGACGTGCGCGTGGAGCTGCCGTTCGAGGTGCCGGCCCGCGACTCCTGGATCGTAGTGACCGCGCTCGGGCTGCGTGACGTCAATCAAATGCACCCGATCGTGCTCGACATCCCTTACGGCGAAGTTCAACTGTCCCAGCTTGCGAGCGGAGCGTTCGCCGACGTTCCCGTGGTCAACATGCTCTTCGCCGCCGAGCCGGCCGTGCCGGACTGGTCCGCCATTCTTCCGTACGCGATCTCGAACCCGATCTACTTGGACGTCGGAGGCGACGGTGCCTATGACGCGCCCAAGGGTCCCCCTCCGTTCTGCTCCGCCCCTTGTACGTCCGACGCCGAATGCCCCGACGGACAGCGCTGTCTCGCGGAGGGTCTCTGCGGCATCTCGATCGACGGACGGTGCATCGTCCGCCGAACCTCCGCCGGCGCCGACTGAACCTACGTAGCTCGAACGATCGCGATCCGCAGATCGGCGTCAGGACAAGCGTCGCCCGAGCTGAGGCGGGTTGAGGCGCGGTGGAGCTCGGCGACGGACGCGGGTCCAAAGCGGCTCGCGAACCACGGTGGGCTCGTCCGCGTGCGAGGCGAAGCTGCGAACGACCGTCTTCTCGTCTTCGCTCGCCGTCTCGGTGAGCCTCGCAATCGCCGCCAAGATCCGGTTCGCGTCGACGCGGAGACTTTCGAGTCGTGCGACGACGTCCGCGAGCACTTCGATATCCGAGTCGTCGGCCCATTCGAGCGCCCTTCCGGCGCATCGAAACGCAAACGCCGTCTCCACCGCAGCCGCTCGCAGTGTCGGTTCGGCGATCTCGGCCGCCCGGTCGAGAGCGCTCGCCATCCGATCGATCTCGACGGACGTCCACGACTGCACCTCGACATCAGGAGCCATGGGTGGACCATGGCACCGGAGGGACGGTGCTTCTGCGACATCTCTGCGACGAAGCGATGTCGACCGCCGGTCGCTGCGACCGCTCACGGCACGGTGAGGGTCGCGCTCGCGGCCGGATAGGTGTCGATCATCAAGTAGGCCCGCACGGCGGCCGGCAACGTCTTGTCACCGCGCGGCAGGCGGACGGCGGTGAGCGTGCCGTCGGCGGCGGTTGCTCGCTCCGTCGCAAGTCCGTAGTCGAACGTGACGGGGTCACCGGTCGCCGCGTCGACGACGAGGATCGCAGCGACGTGGTCGGCGAGCTTCAGTGTTCCGCCCGTGATGGCAGCCTCGAATTGGGTGCCATTCACGGACAGCTGCACCGTTCCCAATCCGCTCGGCGCGGTCGCCGAGCCGCCCGCGTAGGGTCGGAGGTTCGCGCCGCCAAACACCGAGAGGACGTCCGTCTGCGGGTTGCAGAGGCCGAGGGTCTGGAGGAAGGCGCCATAGGTCGGCACCCCCGCGCACGTGGTGCTGCCGTGGATCCGGATGCCGCTCTCCGTCGCTCCACCGTCCGCGCCGAGATGACCCGCGATTCGGAAGGTTCGGAAGGGAATCACGACGTTCATCACCTCGACGCCGAGTCCGTCTTGATTCGCGAGCGTGAGCGCCCCTCCGTCGTACGTGAGGGAGAGCGGCAATAGCGCCTTGCTGGCGGGGTCGACGACGGCCACGTTCTCGTCCGATTGGAGCTTCGCGCCGATCATCCACGCGACGCCTTTCTTCCCGTCTCCCTCCACGGCGCCGATCAGATAGTGCAGGCTGTCGAACCCGATCTGGTTGTAGCTCGGCATGATCGTCGGGAGCGGCAGCGCGACCCGCGAGACCTCCCAGACCGCCGCGGGGTCTCCCGCCTTCGCTGGGATAGGCAACGGCAGCGAATAGGACTCGTCCGGCCTGACGTCGAAGGTGAACGACGCTGCGACGTCACCACCGGGCTTGCCGCCGGAGAGCTTGAGGCCGACCCGATCCAGGTCGACCAGATACTTCGCCTTGAGACTGACCGTCACCTTTCCGTCCGCGCCCGCAACGAAGGACTGCTTCGGAGCGACCGTCAGGAATTTTCCGTCCCCCGCGACGTCGACCTGGATCGCCGCCGGCGGCGACACGGTCACGGACAGGTTGGACGTGTCGAGGATCGCGAGTCGCGAGTCACCGTTCTCTCGGACGACGAGGGTGAACGAGAGCGGTTGGTTCTTGTCGATCGTGTCGGCGGCCCGAAGCGCGCCGAACGACGTCGTGAAGAGGAGGCTCGCTCCATCGGGTAGCCCCTCCCCTCCCTCCGTCGCGCACCGCGTGTCGGCCGCCGCCTCGGGTCGCAGACAATAGTCGTACGGCACGCTGAACACTTCGCCGCTCTCGCCGGCGATGTAGATCGCGCGCGCGCCGAGCGCGGGCGACGCGTTGAGATCATTTCGATCATCCGCGATGAGCAGGATCGACCAACGGAGCTTGCCGTCCGGCCCGAGGACGAAGAGGCGTCCCTCCCCGGATCCGACATAGACGTTCCCCTCGGCGTCCACCGCGGGCGAAGACCGGATGGGCTCGCGCGTGTCGAACGCCCATCGAACGGCACCGGTGCTCGGCTCGAGGGCGTAGATCGTGCCGTCACAGGAAGGCGCGACGATGGCGCCATCGGGGAGCAGGGCCGCGCTCGCGTAGACGTGATCCCGCGTCGCCGACTCCCAGAGGACCTCGCCCGAGTTCGCGTCGTACGCCCTCACGTACCCGTCGAACCCGCCGACGATCATCTTTCCGTCGGCGGTCAAGAGCGGGCTTGCCGCGACCGTCCCGAGCGACGCCTTCGACCAATTGGTCGAGCCGTCGGGCAAGATGCTGAACGTGTTCTGGCCGAGCAACGGGAGGAGGTTGTTGTTGCCAATGAACAAGGTCCCCGTCTTCGCGTCGACCGCCGGGAGCGACCAAGTCTGGTCAGGCATCTTGAACCGCCACTTCGGCACGCCGCTGTCGCGGTCCACCGCGTAGACGAAGAAGTTGTCGTTCGGCACGTAGAGGGTGCCGTCCGGTCCGATGGCCACGTTGCCCTCGAACCAGTTGATGAACGCCGAGTTCGTCGACGGTGGGTCGGCATCCATCTGCCAGATCGGCGTACCGGTCTTCGCGTCGAGCGCACGCAGCTTGCCGTCCCCGGAGCCAAAATAGACGCGACCCTTGTCGTCGAGCAGCGCGGACGAGTCGATGATCTCTCCGGTGAGGAGACTCCACCTCAGCGTGCCGTCCTCATTGATGGCGTAGAAGGTGCGATCCGCCGACCCTACGTAGACAGTGCCGTCGGCGCCCACGACGGGAGAACTGAAGATCCCCTTGCCGGTCGGAAAGCTCCAGAGCGCGCCGCCCGTCTTCGTCGGGTGCACGGCACTTCGACCATCTTGCGCGGCGTTGGCGCGGAACTTCGGCCAGGGGCTCGCGCCCTCGAGCGGCACGGATGGAGCGTTGGCGCCACCTCCTCCGCCTGCGCCGTCATCGCACCCGATGGAAGCGACGAGCGTCGTGCAGAAAACGGGGAGCAGGATCCAGTGGCGCGATGGATGGGAACGCATTCTCTCGGACTCCTTCTGCAGTTGGGTACTCATCAGCTGAGCCTCGAAGCTAGCCCGGTGTTCGCAGACCATCGCCAGAATGGTCGTGACCTCGCCGACGCGGCGACCGCGCGAGGATGGGCACGTGTGACGCGCAAAGTTTCCGGCTCGCCACCGATTCGTCGGACGGAACTGCCAAGCTCTACGCCTCCGACGCGGTGGCCCACCTGGCCATTGGAGACGGGTCGGAGACGGAGCGAAAGATGAGATTCGACCTTTGCGTGTTCGACGTGGCCGGGACGACCCTCCGAGACGACGAGGCGGTCGCGCGGTGCATGCGGGAAACGATCGCGCGCCGAGGTCCGGAGCCGAGCCCCGGAGCGGTGGCAGACGTCATGGGCCTGGGCAAGCCGGTCGCGCTCGGGATGCTCCTCCGCGCCGCACTTCGCCGCGAGCCTCGACGGACGGAGATCAAGGCGGCGAGCGACGAGTTCGAGAGGCGAATGATCCGCCACTACACGCTCGCGACGGAGGTCGCCCCCATCCCAGGCGCGAACACGGTCTTTCAAGCGCTCCGCTCCTTCGGCGTCCGGGTCGCGCTCGACACGGGCTTCTCGCGTCGGATCCTGAACGCCGTCCTTCACCGGGTCGGCTGGCTCGAGGGCGCGGTGGTGGACTTTACCGTCACGAGCGACGAGGTGCCCCGAGGCCGCCCTCACCCCGACATGATCCATCGCGCGATGCACGTCCTCGAGGTCGACGATGGACACCGGGTCTGCAAGGTCGGCGACACGATCGCAGACATTCGAGAGGGCCGCGCCGCGGGATGCGGCCTCGTCGTTGGCGTCACGAGCGGGACGGGCACCCGTGACGAGCTCGCGCGCGCCGGCGCCGATCTCGTTCTGGACAGCATCGCCGATCTGCCCGGCTTGCTCGCCCGCCATCACGCGGCCTGAGCGCGACCGGGCCCCATCGCCGGGCCCACCGCTGGAGACTCGCCTTCCGGATCGGGCCGTAGCGGAGTAGCCGGCCCGATCGGCAAGCCGCCCGGCCGGACCCAGAAGAAGGCTGTATCTCGTCACAGGGCGGCCGAAGCGTCGCGCAGCCGACACCGTTTTGTCACAGCGGAAGGTCGCCGCCTGTCGCTCTCACCCGGACGTCTTGGATCGCCACAGATAGGCGGGCGTTGGCGTCCCGCGTCGTGCCGTCGAAGTCGACACCGTGGAGGCGAACGACTCCGTTCATCCAGAGCGCCGACGTGAGGGCGTCGTCCAGGCCCCACTGGAACCGCCAGACGTCGTCATCGTGCGTCATCGAAGGCGGCTCGGCAGACTCGATCGCCACGGTGTCGAACGACGGCCCACCTACGACGCCCTCGAACGCGACGGGGTCTCCGTCAACCGCAACGAGCGTCGCTGGCAGCAAGTTGGGTTCGTCGGGAGCACGTTGGAGGAGCGCGAGGCCGACGTCGAACGACGCGTCGACCTTGGCTCCGCTCTCGAGCGTCAGTCGCAACTCGACGGGCAGGCCACGCAGCGCCCTCCTCAGGTCAGCGTCGAAGAGCTCGAGGTCGAATCCGCTCGTGCTGCCGTCGACTCGAGCGGGTGACGCGCCAACGCTGGGCGCGCCCTCGCCCCGCACGGGCTCCACGGAGACGATGACCGCCGAAGCGTCGACGTGACAGGACCATACGAGGGCGGTGGCGGACGGCGCGACGAGGCGCGTACGCGCGTGCAGCGAGCGCTCGACGTGCAGCGAGAGCTCGCCCAACGACACGACGACCGCTTCGTCGTCGATGCGAGGCTCCTCGCGGACGTCGACGCGGGCAAGGCAGGCCGTGAGTGGGAACGCGGCGACTGCCAGCGTCGATCTGCACACCCACCTGCCACTTCGTTCGACGTGCTTCATGGACACAATGTCACTCGCGCGCGCGGCCTGAGCGCGGCGTCCGTGTGACAATGTCTGCTACCGCGAGGCGCCGCTGCGTCGAGCGTGTGACGATCTCGTAGCGACCCGCTTTGCGCCGGCGCGGGTGGACCCGCCATGACTAGACCTCCCGCATGCGTCGCGTGTTGGCTTGGCTCGTCGGAATCTCGGCGACGGCGATGGCGATGGCGATGGGCTGCGCCCCGGACATCTCGGTGGAGCACCCTCCGGAGCGGACCCGCTTGTCTTGCCCACGTCCCGAACGACTACCTTTCGACCTCGAGGCCGATGGGTTCCTCCACGCCGAGCACACGGACCTTACGGGCCCCGTGGCGGACGTCGCCGCCGATACACTCGGGAACCTCGGCGGTGTCGTGTCGAGCACCGATGAGCCGCTGACCGTCGAGCCCTCGGCCCGCAATGTCCACTACATCGGACGCAAGGCGCGATACGCGGACGACGCAGCCGTCGCTCCGACCCCCATCGCCGACGAGCTCGTCAGTCTCTGGTTCTTCGATCCGCGCGCGGACGGCTGGGCGTGGACCGGGCGCGTGAAGACGGACGAGGACGGACAGTACCGCTTCCTCGACACCGTCGCCGAGCATCCGTCGACCGAACCCGTGTACGCGATGCTCGACGGCGATGGGAGCTGCGCCGCGCACTTCGACGCGCTCTACCCGCGAGGAATGCCCGTCGTCGTCACCGAGATCGACGATGTGCTCGCGCGCACGGACGGTCCGCGACGAGGCGCTGCCCGCGCGATGCGAGCGTGGAGCGAGAAGGGCTACCCGTTGATCTACCTGACCTCACGCCCGGAGTCGGCTCGCGCCTCGACGCGCGTATGGCTCGACGTCGAAGACTTTCCGCCGGGCGCGCTCGTGACGGGGCCGCCCGATTCGGCGCTGAAACGCATCTGGCTCGCGCGCATGCGTGACGCGTTCGGATGGGCATTCGTCGCCGCCTATGCCGCGTCGGCGAGCGACGTCAGCGACTACCGCGCCGCGGGGGTCGGAGCCGCTCGGGTGTTCGCCATCGACACGGTTCTCGCAGCCGACTGCGTCTCGCTGCTCGACTTCGACGAGCACCGCGAGGACCTCATCGACATCGAACCCGACGCGCCGAAGCTTTCTCCGAACTGAGATTCGCGCTTTGATCCAGTGATGGCGCGGAGGCCCGATGCTGCACGTGCTCGGTAGAAGTCGACCCAAGAGTCTGGATCACTGGGCGCTCCATGAGACCCAAGCGCCCGTCGCCCAGTCATCCGTCACATCGCGAAACGCGCCCTGAAAGCTCGCGCTCGCGTCGAAGAAGCCATCGTTCGGGGGCGCCGCCGCACCTGACGTCAGCGGCACGGCGGGCTTCAGCTGGAGTGATGTCATGTCGTTGCAGCCGGGCACGCTCGGATCAACGAACGCGTTGCCCAAGCCAGACATCAACCAGGCAGCTTCGTCGAAGCCCGCGTCGTCGTCGTTGTACGGAGGCGCGGCGTCCTCCGGGTACGCGAGCCGGCTGTTGCCAAAGAAGATGGAGTTGGTGAGCTCCAACGCGGGCCCGGAGGCGTCACGCACGTCCACTCCAGCCTCGAAGCCGGAGACGATGAGGTTGAAGAGGTGCGCGCGGGTGTTCTTCCTGAGCAGCGCACCGTATTGCTGGCCCGCCGCATAATCTTGGCCACAGAGGGTCGCGTTGTAGATCGTTGGCTCGCTGAGCGGGAGGTTCGCGGTTCCACCCGCATCGTTGTCGCCTTCGAAACCATTCATGTCCTGGGGCGTCGGATAGGCGACATCTTGCTGAAGGACGAGGAACTGCAGTTTCCCCGTATACCCATTGTCCCAGTCGAACCCGTCGTCGCCGGGCGCTTGACAGATCAAGTGCTTCGCTCCGACGTTACCGCCGAAAAATTCGAAGCAGTCGTCCGTCGTCTGTTTCACCATCACGTGGTCCACCACGGTGCCCGCGCCCACCCCCGCGAAGGTGATCCCGTTGAGTTCGTTGTTGGGCGCGATCGCCTTCCCGCCATACTCCACGCGAACGAACTGGAGCGACCCGCTCGAGTCGTTGGGGTCCGTCCCACCGTAGAGCGCATTTTGCGTCGAGAGGATCCCCTCCACGATCCCCTGCATCGGCTGTCCGCCGCCGTCCTTCAGATTGATTGGCGCATTCCCGAGCAGCACGAGGCCACCCCAATCACCGGGATCGGCGAACTGACCGCCCTCGCTCGTGAACACGATCGGGTCGTCCTTCGTGCCATTTGCGATGATCTTCGCGCCCGGCATGATCACGAGCGCCGCTCCGCTGGTCTTATCGCCGAAGATCTCCGTGCCGGGCTCGATCGTGAGAACGCTCGGCGGTTTGACGAACACCTCTCCGAGCAGGCGATAGCGCTTGTCGCAAGTGAGGAGCTGGCTCACGTCGATTTCCCCCTCGATCTGGACGATGGGCTTGTTCGCCTCGGGGACGTCGCACGGATTGCTCCCAGAACCCGTGGAGGACGAGCCCGTCGTCACCGTCGTCGTGGAGCTGACCGAGGTGCTCGTCGTGGAGCCCGTCCCCGTGGTACCTCCCCCCGTTCCGACGACGTGGTAGTCGGCCGACCCGACAATCGCCTCGCAGCCGGCGAAGCCGAGCATGGCAACGGCGAGCGCGACGCTTCTCCATCCTGAGCGCACTGGAATGTGGCAGCTCACAATCGCCCCCGCACGCCGACCCAGCCCAACCCTATCCATGGGCTGAAGGCCACTGACTCCGCGGTCGCGTTTTTCGCGAGCCCGATGCCGAGCAACAGCCCGCCCGTGCCCGCGAGTACGCCGCCCGCCACGAGTGATCCGGTCGAGACATGACTGAAGGTCTGAAGCTCGTCGATGTCGCCCGCCGCAGAGGGCGGGCAGCCCTTGTTGGCGTCGCACACGTCGTCGAGCCGACCTTTTGTGCCGAGGCTCAGGCCCCCGAAAACGCCCCCCACCACCAGACCCGCAGCGCCCACTGCGGCCATGATCGCGCCCGCTGGCACCAGAGGACCGGCACCTCGCGGCTCCGGGGGCGTGGTCGGGACCGGATCCTTTTTCGAACCGGGATCTTCGGGAACAGGCGCTGCCTCGACGACGAGCGTGGCGGTCTCCGCGCCCCCCTCCGGGACCCTCACCGTCTGGGTCGTCTTGCGCAGACCTTTGCCCGACACGGTCACTGCGTGCTCACCCGGGTCGGCGGGGATCTCGACACCGACGAGCGCGGGACTCACAGGTTCGCCGTTGTCTTCGACCACGGGCATCGCCCCGGCGGGCGCCTGGACGATGATCGTCAGCTTCCCCAGCCGACTCTGGGCTCCGGGCAGCAAGGCTTTCGCCTTGGCCTGCGCCTTGGCGTAGGCGTCAGGCGCGTCAGGCCCGAGCTTGTAACGAATCGCGGCTTGGAGGTTCTCGGTGCCGGCGACCAGCTTTCCGATCTCAATCTGGCACTCACCGAGCGGGGTGAGGATCGAGGGCACCGGCATCAGCGCTTTCGCGCGGCTGAGTTTCTCGACCGCCTCGGTGCAGCGGCCCGCCTGCGCCGCGAGGACGCCCTCCTGACCAAGCTGGCGGGCGGACGCGACGTCCGTTTCGTCGCCGGCGAGCGCGACTCGAGGACCCAGGAGAACCGCTGCGCCGAGTAGCGCTCCGACAACGACCGAAGCCATGATCCGAGGGTTAACAGCACCAGGACAGCGGCGGAATGTGGACGATGCGTCCGGGTTCGCAATTTCACACGGACGTCACACGGCCCTCTCTATCCTGAGCGCATGTCGAACGACGCAGACGGCGGGAGCCTTCGGCCCGGCTCGATGCTCGGAAGGTACGAGCTCCTCTCGCCCATCGCGCAGGGGGGGATGGCCGCCGTCTGGGCTGCGCGGCAAACGGGCGCGCACGGCTTTCAGAAGACGGTCGCCGTCAAGACGATGTTGCCCGCGCTCAGCGAGGACCCGCACTTCGAGCGGATGTTTCTCGCGGAGGGCCGGACGGCGATGCGCGTCCACCACCCCAACGTCGTCGAGATCCTCGATCTCGGCGAGGAGCGGGGAGTCATCTACCTCGTCATGGAGTGGCTCGACGGCGAGTCGCTCTCGAGCTTGATGAAGGTTTACGAGCGGGCGGGTGAGCTCCTGCCCCTGCGGTTTGCGGTGTACGTCGCGGCGCGCGCGTGTCGCGGTCTCCACGCGGCGCACGAGGTCACGGACGACGAAGACCAACCTCTCGGGCTCGTCCACCGCGACGTCTCGCCGCAAAACGTGATGGTCACCTTCGATGGCCACGTGAAGGTCGTCGACTTCGGCGTCGCGAAGAGCCTCGGGGAAGGAGGGGGGACGCAAGGAGGCCAGCTGAAGGGAAAGATCCCCTACATGGCGCCCGAGCAGGTCGCTGGGCTCGCGGTCGATCGGCGGACGGACATCTTCGCGATGGGGACGATGCTCTACCGCATGACGACAGGAGGCTTGCCGTTCCTCGTGCGGGGAAACGATATCGCGACGCTCCGCGCGATCGCCGATCAGCCGATCGAACCCTTGGACCGAGCTATGCCGGGGTACCCCGCGGGACTCGCAGCGATCGTCGCGCGATGCCTCGAGAAGGCCCCCGATGCTCGTTATCCAGACATGATGGCGTTGGCGATCGCGCTGGAGAACGTGCTCCCCGATTTGGGTCCCATTTCGGGCATCGAGACAGAGCTTGCAACAGCGATGGAGACGCGGCTCGGGGCAACACGGGTCAAGCGCAAGCTGGGCATGCGGGAAGCTGCGAAGAGCCTCGGCTGGGCGATCGCGACGAGTGAGTCGCACCCGCGTCTGACTGGATTCTCACTCCCCGGAGGCGAGAGTACACGGGTCGACTCCCAGCCCGGCTCCTCGCGCTCGATGAACGGAGCGCGACCGAGTTCTGGAGGGTCGCGAGCGGTCACCACCGCGGACGGGTTGGAATTTGCCGGCCCTCCCGAGCCGGGGTCGGGGGTTTCGTCGAGTGCGTCACGATCGCGCTCGGGGACGGGCGCGGTCGCAGTGCTGTCGGGCGTGGGCGATCCAGGACTGGCATCCCCGCCCCGACGAGCGTGGGTGCTTCCCAGTTTCTTTGCGCTCGCGCTGATCGCGGGCGGCGCACTCGCGCTCGCGCTCGCGCTCGGCCGCGGCGGCCCCCAAGCTTCGTCGACGGGGGAAGAGACGGCCGCGAAGTCCGTTCCATCGACGGTCGTCGGGCGTGACGCTGGTGCGGATGGGGTCGCGCCAACGGCGTCGCTGGCCGCAGCACCGGTCGGATGCGCAACCTCAGGACCGAGCGCAGCGCCAGCAGTATCGGTCAGCTCGAGACCCAACGTCGTCGCGGTTCCTCCGCGCAACACAGCGTCCGCGCCTTCGACCACCGCGACGCCAACGGCGACGGCAGCGCCAACCGCGACCAGCATGGGCACGGGTCCGGATCTCGGGTTCTGACGGTCGCCGCACGACTCGTTCCGCCGTCGTCACCGTATCTCCACGGGCCGCGTTCACCGTGCCGCGATGCGAAGGGTATCGAGACTCTGCGTCGCGGCGCTGATGAGCTCGGGAAGCGTTACTTGCGTCGCACCCGACACGAGCGGGGGGCAGGCAGGCCCGCCCCACACGCCGATGGCCAAGACAGCCCGGCCTCGCGCGAAGGTCGTGGTTTCATTGGTGGTGGATCAACTCGCGGCCTGGGTCGCGAACGATCGATTGCCAACCCTACCAAGGACCGGAGGCTTCGCGCGACTGACGCGCGAAGGCTCGTACGTCGTCGACGCTCGCTTCGCGCACGCCGCGACCGACACCGCGCCGGGACATGCTGCGCTCTACACCTGCGCCGAGCCTGCAAGGTCGGGCGTGACATCCACCGAGCGCATCGATGGCTCGAGCGCGCGTCATCACATCTCCTTTCTCCGCGACGACGAGACACGACTCGTGAGTACCGAGGGCGTCAGCTCACTGCCGGGCTCCTCCGCTCGTCACTACGCGTTGCCAACGGTCGCGGATGATCTCCGGAGCGCCAAGCCACTCGCGCGAATCGTGAGCATCTCGCTCAAAGATCGCTCCGCCATCCCGGGGGGTGGGCGGTCGCCGTCGGCCACCCTCTGGTTCGACCCGACGCTGGACGGGTTCGTCACGTCGACCGCGTTCGCCGGCCGAATGCCCGCGTGGGCCGAACGAGCTGCGTCTCACTCCGCCGTGGAAGCTCTTCGCAGCACACCGTGGACGCCGCTCGACGAGGCTTGGGTCGCATCCCATTCACCCACTCCAGATGCGCAGCCCGGCGAAGGGGCCTGGGAGGGAATCGGCATCACCTTTCCTCACGCCCTCGACGAGGCGCGAAAGCCTTCGCAAGCCTTCCGCTCGAGTCCGCGCGGCGACGAGGCGATCCTGGCGATCGCCACGGCCTATGTTCGGTCGGACGACTTCGCGAGCGAGCCCACACTCCTCGCGCTGTCGCTCTCGTCCAACGACTACGTCGGACACATCTACGGCGTCGACTCCTGGGAGGCGTGGGACAATCTCGAGCGGCTCGACGCGGGGCTCGCAGCGCTCTTCGGCGAGCTCGATCGAGCCGTGGGCCCCGAAGGCTGGGCGGCCGTGCTCGCGGCCGATCACGGAGTGACACCCATGCCGGAGACACAGTCGGTGAAGGGCGCGCGTCCGTGGTGCGAGGCCGGCGCCGACCGGTGGTCACGCCCTTGTGACATCGGTGAACGCATTGATCCGGTCGCGCTCGAGGCGGCGCTGGAGTCGGCCGCGCGCCGCGCGATGGCATCCGAAGAAGATGACACGCGCTGGGTGCTCGGGATCGTCGATCCGTACGTGGTGCTCTCGGCCCAGGCACGAGCCCTCGAGGACGCGAAGCGCGATCGATTGATGACCGCGCTCCTCGGCGTGCTGCGATCGACGCCCGGCATCGCGGCCGCGATCGACACTTCGACGCTGCCGAGCCCTTGCCCGGAGGGCGACGACGACCTCTCGCTCGTTTGTAGGAGCTTCCGCGTTGGCGCCGGCGACGTGTACTTCTTCGCGCGCCCGGGAAGCTTCGTCGACGTCGACTACATCCCCGGCCACGGCACGAACCATGGGTCGCCCCGTGTCTTCGATCGCTCCATTCCGATCCTGGCCCGCGATCCAGGAAGGATCCCAGCCGCGGTCCGCATCGACGAGGTCGAGCCATTCGAGACGTTCACGCGAACGGTGGCCGGTTCACTGGGTCTGGAAGCACCCGCGGCATGTCGACGGGGCCGCGATCTCGGCACGCTCGCGCCTCCCTGAGCGACCGGTCGGCGCCGCACCTCGAGAGCCCAGTAGGCCGGATCGCCTGCCAGGCATGGTGGCGGTGGGTCAGACGCTCTGCACTCAATGGTTGAGGAGTCGTTCTCCTCAACCCGCTCCGCGACCGAGCACCCTTCCGAGATCCAACAGTCGGCGACAGGCGGGGACCGCGTCGAGGAACGTTCGGCGTTCACGATCCGGGAGCGCGCGCGCGAGCGCGTGGACGCGCGACACCGCCGTCGCGAGGGCCGCTTCGGCGCGCGCGCGATGCCCCATCGCGAACTCGGCCTCCACGTGCGCGACGCGCACGTCGAGTTCGAACTCTTCGAGGCCGCCGAACGCGTCGACGGATCGAATGGCTTCGAGGGCCGGGCCAATCGCCTCTTCGGGTCGTCCGACACGGATGAGCGCGCGCGCCAGGATGGCGAGCGCGCCGGCGGCGCCGGGCGTGTCGGCGAGGATGGCGGCCGCGCGGCGCGCGCCGTCGATCGCGGCGGCGGTGTCGCCCTCCCGAAGGTCGAACGACGCGAGGTACACGCGCGTCCATCCTTCGAAGCGCACGTCCCCTCCGGCCATCGCCTCGTCGATGACGGCGGCCGCGAGCGCGCGCGCCTCACGCAGATCACCGCGCGCGGCGGCGGTGAGCGCGAGGTTCTGTCGCGCGCGGGTCGCGACCGACGCGATCCCGAGCCTCTCCGCTTCGAGGAGCGCTTGGCGCAAGAGCGTCTCGGCGGCGCGGTAGTCGCCCACTTCCACCAACGCGAACGCGTAGCTCACCCGTGCGTTCGCGGCGCCCCGGAGATCGCCGGCGCGTTCCAGCGCTCGGAGCGCTTCGCCGTACCCGCGAAGATCGCCCGCGACGTCCCCGTGATGCCGAGCGCGCGAAGCGCCGAGCCGCGCGATCTCCGCGCGGGCCCGATCGTCGAGGTCGCCGCTCACCGACGCGAGCTGGAGGAGCCTGGAGAGAAGGTCGTTCGCAACGCTCGCATGTCCCGTCTGAAACAGCCGCCGCGCCGCCGCAGCGACAGCGCGCGCCCAGCTCGCGACGGCCGCGGGCGCGGCCGCGATGGTCGTGAGCTCGTGGGCGATCTGAAGAACCAGCGCCACCTCCGAGGTGCGTCGCGTCGCGGAGATGACCTCCTCCGTCGCCCGGAGCCACGCGATCGAGCCTCGCGGGCACAGATCCCTCGCGACGACGGCGTGGGCGCGCGCCCGCGCGAAATCTCCACGCCACCGGTACGCCTCGGCGACCACGAGCCGCGCCATCACGGCGACGGAGGGCGCGAGCCTCGCGTCGAGGCTTCGCTCGCCGAGCTCGATCGCGCGCGCGAGCGCATCGTCCCCCGCGCGCTGGAAGTGCTCCGCGACGAGCGCCGCCGGAGCGTCCGCCTCGGCCGCGGCGAGGCTCTCTGCGATCTGCCTGTGGGCCGCTCTGCGATCCTCGATCGTGAAGGACGCGTACGCGGCCTGGCGCAGGAGCCGGTTCCTCGAACCGATGACCGTCACCCGCCTTGCACAGCACCCTCGCTCGCGCGAGAGCCTCGACGACTCGCTCCATGTCGGCCTGCGCGACCTCCGGCAGCAGCACCGCGAGCGAGGCGGGCCGAAGAGGCGCGCCGACGACGCTCGCCGCCCGCACCACGCGGCGCGCGAGATCCGGCAGCGCGGCGAGCCTCGCTTCGGCGAGCGCGAGCGCGGTCGCCGAGACGCCCGCCTCGCGCGCTCCAGGCCAGGCGTGAGCTCCTCCACGAGGAGCGGGTTGCCCGAAGCGGCGGCGACGATTCGTTCGAGGCGCTCGTTCGTCGCGTCCTCCCCGAGCGCGGACGCGGCGAGCGCGCGCACGTCGCTCGCCGGCAGCGGTTCGAGATGCAACTCGGTCGCTCCACCGCCACCGAGGACGTCGAGCTCGGAGCGCTGCTCGGGATAGGCGGTCGCAACGGCGAAGAGCGGCAGACCCGAGGACCAGCGGAGCGCGGAGTCCGAGGAGCGCGGAGCTCGTCGGATCGGCGCTCGCCGCGTCGTCGAGGACGATGACGAGCGGCCGCTCCCGCGCCGTCTTCACGATCCAGTCCGTGAACGCGAGGGCGACGTGGTCGAACAGCGCCTCCGCGCTCGCTCGCGCGTCGTGGAGCGCGGGGTGCGCGCCCTCGTCGTACCGGATGCCGCGACGCTTCCCCGAGGAAGACGGCGATCTCAGGTCGCCCGTCGTCGATTCCAAGCGGGACCGAGCCATGTCGGGCGTGTCGTCCGGGCGGACGCCCGCGGCAGAGCGGATGAGCGCGCCCACTTGAGCGAACGGCGCAGCGCCGAAGAACGTGTCCGCGGCGGCGCTCCACACCAGCGGTCCCGACGCGCGCGCGGCGAGGACGGCGGCGAGCTCGGCGACGAACCGGGATTTGCCGGAGCCGAGGTCACCGAAGACGAGGAGGGCGCGCGGGCCGCCGCGGAGAGCGCTCGTAGGCGTCACACGCCTGGCGGAGGCTTCGGCGTCGCGGCCCGTCCAGGGCAGCGCGCTCCGCCGAGGTCGATCCCGACTTGCTGCGAGGATCGGTGGAGGCTCGCAGCACGAACGACCCGCCCTCGCGCTCCGCGGTCGTCCACCGCGCGACCAGGTCGACGGTCGCCTCGTCCGCCTTGATCGCGGCCCCCACGGGGGGAGCCTCATGGATCGAGAGCGCGATCATCTCGGCGGCGCGCGCGAACGCGTCCTCCTGACCGACCCGCGCCGACTTCTCGCCGCGACCGGTGGCGACGACGATGTGGGTCGCGGGCGCCAGCGCGCGAATCTCGAGCGCTGCGCGCACGGCCGACTTCGCCATCGCCGCTGCATTGGCGGGCAAGCGCGCGTCGGAGGGGCTGTCGCCGCTCCGCACCTGGAACAGCAAGGCGCGCGTGCCGTCGGGGAGGAGCTCGAGTCGGCCGGCGTGCCGAGCTGCGATGTCTCGCAGCGCGTCGGTCTCGGCGTCGCCAATGTCTGCGGGCGCGACCGTGTCCGACGTCGTGTCGACGTCATCCTGGTGCCCGGGCAACGCGCACATCACGATGCTCATCGGCGAGAGCTCGGTCGAACCCCACAGCCGGGTGGAGACCGGTGGCCCAGTCGTCGCGCGGATGCGCGCGAGCTCGCGGAGAACAGCGCCGCCGTTCGCGGGTCGCTCCTCCCGGTTCTTCGAAAGCATGCGGGCGACCAAGCTCGCGAGCGGCTCCGGAACGTCGGGGCGGACGCGATCGAGGCGCGGCGGATCGTCCATCAAGATCTTCATGAGGACGGCCGCGAGACGATCGCCCGGAAAGGGCGTCTGACCCGAGGCACACTCGAAGAGCACCGCGCCGAGGGCGAACACGTCCGCGCGCGGGTCGATGTCGCTCTGGCAACGCGCCTGCTCGGGCGACATGTAGTTCGGCGTGCCGACGGCAGAACCCGCCGCCGTGAGTCGCTTGAGGCTCCTCGTCTCGTACGCGACGCCGAAATCGAGCACCACGACGTCGATCGCGTCGCCGCGCCTCAGGAAGAGGTTCGGCGGCTTGATGTCGCGATGCACGACGCCGGCGTCGTGTGCGGCGCCGAGCGCACCCGCCACCTGCTTGCCGAGGGTGACGACGTCGTCGACCGCGAACCGCTCGCGCTCGAGCCGATGCTCGAGATCCTCGCCGTCGAGCCACTCGAGCGCGAGGTAGCGGCGCCCGTCCGCGGACGTGCCCGCGGCGACGAACCGTGGGATCGAGGCGTGGGAGAGCTTGGCCATCAGCGCGCACTCCGCCGCGAACCGCGCTTCGCCCTCCTTGAGCGAAGCGACCTTCAACGCGACGAATTCGCCGGTCAGGAGGTCGCGCGCCCGATAGACGTCGCCCATGCCGCCGGAAGCGGCGTGGCGCTCGACCTCGAAGCGATCTGCGACCAAGTGCCCGGGGTTCACGATCGTCTTTACGGTCGTAGCAGGGTGCCAGATCGTTCGTGGCTACGCACTCGCTCGTCGGTGTCGCGCGCTGTCGACGACGCAGACACGACACGGGCTTCCTACCGCATCGGAATGGGCCGTATTGGCGGTGTCGGTCGATGCGCCATCGAGACACGCTCGCACGCCATCTCGGGAACGAGGGGTGCAATCCGTCCAACGTCGACGATGCCCTCCAAACGCCCCGACGACGAGACTCGCAGACAATCGCGGCGCGCGTCGAGCGAGCCCGTGTGCGCATGGCGACGAGCGAGCCTCGAGACGACGACGATCCGTCGCGCCTCACCGCACCCCTTCACGCGGGTGTCGGCGACTTCGGTGCGGTCGCGCTCGAACGGCCGCGGAGCCCGAGGACGACGAGCGTCCCGAATACGAGCGCGAGAGTGACGCTGATCGCGACGAACACGAGCGTGTTCTCTCCGCGGTAGAGTCGATTGCCGAAGCGGCTGTCGGACGTGGAGAGGTCGCGCAATGCAGCGAGCACCGCGAGGACGGTGAACACGCCGGAGACGGCGATTTGCCGCGCTCGCCCGACGGTCACTTGCCCGAAGAGCACCATGAGCGCGCCAACCACCATCATCAGCTCGTAGAAGAACAAGAAGAAGTCCTCCATCACCGGCGACGCGATCACGTCCTCGGGGACGCCGAACGGACGGAGGGCGCCGACTCCGCGAACGACCATGGACGCGCCGCCCATCGCGGCGTAGATGACGCCGACGACGGTGAAGACAATTCCGAAGCCCGACTTTCCACGTTGCGGGTCAGACACCGTCTCGCTCCTCGGTGCGCGGGGGGTCACGCTGGCGCCCGCTCGACGGGTGATCTGGGGTCAGGCGCGCGCAACGCCTTGAACGGATCTGCTGCGGGGGGCGGGTTGCGGTCATTTTTCCCCCCGTGCGATCGAGCGCTCCTATGCTCGCGCCTGCGTCTTCTCGCCCGGACCCACGCCCATGGTGCCCATCCGTCTGGATTTCCGTGCCCAGCGGAGGCTCGAAGGCCGAGCCAGTGCTCAGCTCAGCCCGCACGCAGCCCTCAGCGGCGCGCCCACCGAGGGAGTGCGCATCTTCGATCGCCGCCCACCCGTCCACACCGTCCTCCCGCGCTACGATCCGGATGCACCGGCGCGACGTCGCCTCGTCGGACGCGATCGCCATCCCGGCGAACGTGCGGCATCGCGTGAAGCTCGAAGACGCCTACGCGTGCGTCGCCTACCTCGATCCCCGGCGGCACGCGTTCGAGGACGTGGAGCGTCTGGCGGAGCGTTGGCGCGGATTCGTCCCGAGCCGCGACGATCTACGCGCGCTCCTCGTCGACGTGCGCGCGTCACCCGAGCGCCACGTGGATCCTCGACTCCTCCGCGCGCTCGACGCCCTCGAGCTCGAGGGCGCGACCGTCGCCGAGGCGGCAGCGAAGGTGGAACTGTCTGTCAGCCGACTCACGCACCTCGCGACCGCGACGCTCGGCGCGCCCCCGCGGACGTGGCGCGCGTGGTTCAAGCTCCGTCGCGCGATCAGCGAGGCGCTCTTCGGATCTTTCACGCTCACGCAGGCCGCCCATCGCGCTGGGTTCGCCGACTCCGCGCATCTGACGCGGACATGCAAGCAGCTCACGGGCGTTCGCCCCGCGCAGATGATGCCCAAGACGGTTCACGTCGAACCGTAGAACGCACGCGCGCGGAGCGCGACGCGGGCATGCGTAGGTCAATGAGCGTCGGGCGCGGGGCCGGCGAGGGGCCGCGTGCTGCACAGCGGTGGACAGGATGCGCGGTGTGCACCGCATCGCGTCGGTGGTCGAGGAGGGCGTTGCGAGATTCCGCGCGACCGCCGGATCGCGCGCCGCGCACCCTTCACGCGGGGACAGACATTCGATCGTACGCGGTCGTCGGCGCATCCAGGCGATGACGAACGCTTCGGCGCGTTCGTCGATCGGGATGCGCGCGGTGCGCGACGGTGCCGCTCCCGACGTCGCGCGGTCACCCGACGCGCGACGGCGCGCCTCGAGGTCCGCCCACGGGCGCGAAGCGGAAGTGAACGCGGCCACCCTCGTCCTCGAAGCTCGCTACGTACTCGCTCTGATCGCGCTCTCGCCGCGCCGTCGCGGCCGCACGCTTCTTCGCGTAGCCGACCGTCGCGCGCTCCGCGTCGAGCTCCGCTCGCGCGGCGGCGATGTTCGCGAGGGGCGCCCAGAGCCCCTTCGAGAACGTCTTCCGGCCCTTCTTCTCCACGACCGCCCAACTCGGCCCCGCCGCCTTCACGCGCCGCGTGAGCCCGGCGTCCCCGGGCGGAAGACAGGCCCAGTCCGAGGGCGGGGTGTACCGTCGCCCCTCCGGATCGACGAATTGGTTCGGTTGGGCGGTCGGAGAGAGGAGCAGACAGTCGGGCATGCGGCGAACTCGAGGGTGCTCGAAGGACGCCGGACGGTAGCAGGTCGAGTGCCGCTGCGCGAAACGCCCCGCGCTGGCCGCGTCACGCGCGGCTCGAGCTCGCTCCGCCGCTTCTCTGCGCGCGGAAGCCGCGGCTCCGCGCGTGGGAGGTGCGCGGACGCACGGCCCACGAAGCTCGCGCGTCCTCCGGACAGGGTTTCGCGGCCCCCGCCTCCGCGATGGGATATGAAGGGTCGAGACTCATGCCCTGCCCCTCGAAGATGGCTCGTTTCCTCGTGCCCGTGGCGCTCTTGCTCGGCGGCGGCGCGGGATGCCGTTCGAACGCGGAGCCCGAGGAGGCGAGCGCGCTGCTCGCGCAAGTGAAGGCGGATGGCTACACGATGTGGGCGCGCGCTCCCGGGTTCGACTCCCGCAAGCCGAGCGACGCGCCGCACGGGGACGCGGTCGAGATCTTCGTGAACCCCATCGTCGCAGACGCGCTCACCAGTCAGCAGGCGATCGCGGCGTGGCCGGACGGGTCGATCATCGTGAAGGACGGTTACGACGACGAGGGCACGCACGTCCTCACGTCGATCCTCGAGAAGCGCGGCGCCGAGTGGTTCTGGGCGGAGTACGACGAGGACGACGAGCCCGTCTACTCGGGCTCGCCGGGTGTCTGCCGGGCCTGCCACGAGAGCGGCGCCGACTTCGTCCGCGCGTTCGGGTTCCCGAAGCCCTGAACGGCATTCGACCGAAGCCCTGAACGTCAATCGAACGAGGGGACCTCCGCGGGCTCCTTGGCGGCCTTTCGGTTCTGCGTGCTCACGCGGTACGCGTGGTTCCGCGCGCGCATGATGCTGCCGATGGGTCGGAGATCCGTGCGCGCGTGCCAGGGGTCGAACGAGAGCGTCTCGATCCATTCACCGACCTTCTTGCCGCGCGCGCTCTTCACGTCCTGCGTCGGGATGGTGAGGCGGCCAATCCGGACGAACGGGGCGCTCGCGGCCAGCCATTCCACGGAGTTGTCCTCGATGGGGGTGTTCTTCTCGTCGGTGAAGAACTGCACGCAGAAGTCCCAGACCAGATCGCGCCGCGCGACGTCCGCGGCGAGCGCGTCTCCAAGAGAGTCGACGCCCAGGCCGCGAACGACGGGATGGTCGGCGGGCCCCTCCGCGGGCGCCGGGCCGCTCTTCGGGAGAAACGCGAAGTGCACGGCGTACGGGCCGAACGTGATCGGCGCGGCGCTGTAGTACGCGGTCTCCGCGAGCGGCTTCACGGGTGCGTTGATGCTCTTCACGACGGCGCCGAGCAGACCGGGGAGGCGGAGCGGACCGACCGAGAACAGCAGGCTGAACGGCGCGGTCGCGGGGCGCCGCGCGGCGCGCACGAGCTTCATGAACTCGTCCGCGTTGCGCACGGGCGTCGCGGGGGAGCGGATCGCGAGGAAGTCTTGCGTGCGCTCGTCCTCCATCCCGGGGATGAGCTTCCTGCCGCCGACGCCGATCACCTTCACGCCGAGGCCACGGACGTCCGGCTCCTTGTCGTTCTGGCGCCTGGCCGCGCCGTTGGAAAACCGGACCAAGGCGTCGTACGCGCGGGGCTCGGCGAACAGACCGACGCGCGCCTCCTCCGGGGTGTCGGCGAGGACTTCGAATCGCGCGAGCAGGCCCGCGTTCCCCTTCGCGTGGAGCGCGCGCGACACGCCGCCCGCGCCCTCCCCGAGCTGCTTCTGCATCGCGCCGAGCTCCTCGGCATAGCCCCCGAAGCGCGTGTCCTCTCCCTCGGTGACGACCTCTTTCCAGCTCGTGCTCGGCGGCATCGCGACGGCGTATTCAGTCGCTGACGAGGGCGCAAGTGGCGGACCCCGCGCGCGACTCGGTCGCCGCGATCGCCGGCGGGAGAGTTCGCACGGAACTCCGCGCCGCGCCGATCGGCGTGACATCATGCGGCCGCTCATGCACCGGCACGTGCTGCTCCTCGCGAACCCGCTGGTCGTCTACTTCCATGGCGAGAAGCTCCAGGGTTGGTTCTGGTTCGCGATCGGGGTCGCGGCGATCTTCGGCGGCTGGAAGCTCGTCCAGTCGAGATCGCCGCTCCGAGCGATGGGCTTCCCGCTCGCCATCGTCGGGCTCGTCCAGGCCGGCGTGGGCGCCTACCTCGTGCTGTGGACGGACAGCCGCGTGCACGACCTCATGGCGAAGATGATCTACGGAACGCCGCTCGACGACGAGCTCGCGCGCGTGACGAAGGTCGCGCGTATGTTCCTCGTCGCCGAGATCGTCGAGGGCGCGCTGTTCGTGGTGGGGGCGGGCCTCGCGATGTGGAAGCGAGGGGAGCCGGCGCGCGTGCCGAAGAGGCGAGAGCGCGACAAGGATCCCGTGAAAGAGCGCCGACTGTTCGCGATCGGTTGTGGGCTCATGGTGCAAGCCGCCGCGATGTTCGCGCTCGACTTCGTCGCCGCGCGCCGCGCGGACACGTACCTCGCGGAGCTCCGCACCGCACACGACACGCCGCCGACGCCGGAGTCGATGGCGAAGTGGCTCGACAAGGAGTAACGCCGCGCCGGCGCGTCAGCGCTCGATCGGAAACTTCTTTTGGCGCTTCCTCTGGCCGCACACCTGCGGTTCGACTGCGCAAGCGCCGCGGTTCGAACTCGACGAGACGGCGCCTTGGAGCCTGCTCAACCGCGTCGCACGCGCGACACGACCTCCACCTCGGGTTCGTCGATCTCCTCGGGCCCTTGGTCGCGTATCACCTCGGACGCCGGAGCGGCGATCCGGACACGGCTCGCGGTCTCGACACTCGCAGACATTCGGAGCGAGCCCACCGCGCGCACGAGCAGCGGCGAGAGCAGCGCGAGGATCGCGCCGCTCGCGATGACCTGCGGCGCCTGCATGGGAGGAACCACCGGGAACGAGCCGAGACACGTGAGGGCGAGGGTCAGGACGGCGGTCGCGGCGCCGAGGATGACACCCCACGTGCGCATCCGGAGGATGCCTACCGCCGAGCCGACATAGAGCGACGTCACCGCCGCAGCGATCGGAGCGTCGGGCGCGAGGCGGTGCAACAGGTTCGCGAAGAACAGGCCAAAGAATGCGGTCGACACGCCGCTCGCGACGAGGAGGACCATCGCGCCGATGAGCGCCGCTCGCCATCTGCGGGGGCTGAACGCCGTCGTCTCGCCGTCCGCGGACGCGAGGTCCCGCGTGCCGCTCGCCACGAGGGCCGTGAGCGCGCCGCCCACGATGACCCACGACGGGACGAGGTCCCGCGCGGGTCCGTAGAGGGCGCTCACCGCGCCGAGCGCCGCCGCCCAGACCCAGATGCCTCGCGCTGCGATCCGCGCCGCGAGGTGCCTGCCGTGGACCAAGAAGCCGGCCATCCCCGCGACCGACGCGGAGACCACGAGCGTCGTGTCGAGCCTTCGCCAGTCCAGCGTGAGGATGGCTGCACCCGACGTGAGCGACGCGAGCGTGGGTACGAGCCGCGCGAGCTTGCTGGTCACGAACGGGGAGAGCCGCGCGCGTGTGTCGCTCATCTCGAATCTCAACCTGCAAAGCGGGTCGATGTTCCGAGCCAACGAGCCGTGAGGCGAGGCGCATCGTCGAGCACCGCGAACGCCTCGGCCACGAGAAATGAAGCGGGTGGCGCGCAGCTCCCAAATGGGGTCTGCGCGTCGTCGACCCCACGCGGCAGCGTCAGCGCGTGATCGGGAACTTCTGGTGGCGCTTCATCTGGCCGCACTCGTCGGGCGTGAAGTCCGGGTGGAACACTCCGTCGCCGATCACCTTCGCGCCCTCTTTGATGGTGAGCTTCAGCTCCGCGGGTTTCCCGTCTCGCGTGAGACCCGCGAGCGACCCATCCCCGAAGGTGCCGGAGAAGTGGACGAGCTTGCACGTCGTCGTCTCGTCCTGCGGCCCCATCCCCACCATCCCGCCCACGTGCACCGCCGGCCTCGGGGCCCCCAGCGTGATGGTGCACGTCTCGCTCTTGCCCTCGGTGGAGACGGTCACGTCGAACGTGCCCGGACCCGCGAGGCCGGGATCGAAGAGCATCGTCGCCTCGGCGACGATCGGCATCGCGTTGCAGATCACCTGCTTCGGGACGCGGGGCTCGGGCTGCGGGACCGCGGAGACCTCCGCGACGACGGCGCTCCCGGGCGCGCTCGGCGGCTGCCCCGTGGCAGGGCTGGCCGCCGGGTCGGGCTTCGGCGGGGTCGTCGAGGTGCACCCGAGCGTCGAGGCGACGAACGCAAGGGCGAGCGTGAGGGCGACGCGTGTCATCGGCATAGGAGGGGATCGAGAGCGCTCCCCTCGCCTTGTGACGAGGCCCTCGATGTTTTTGTTCGCGCGCGCCGACCGTCAGCGCTTCGGGTGGGGCGGGACCGGGATCGTCTTTCGCGATCCGACGTACGCGTTCTTCTTCGCGTCCCACTGGATGGTGACCTGGAAGCCCGCCTCCGGCGCCTTCGGATTGCCGAGATCCGTGTAGCAGCTCCCCTTCCAGTCGAGGGTATCCCAGGTGTCGTTCGCGCTCTCGTGACCGGGCTCGTAAGCCTCGTAGCCAAAGCTGCAGTCCGGCGCGGGCGCGGCCTTCGCGAACGCGTCCTCGAGGCCGTCGCGTGAGGCGCCGTCCTTGTCGATGATGAGGACCATCCACTGAGGCGTCTTGTAGCCGTACATCGTCGACGGAGCGGCCTCTTGGTACGCGATCACGTGAAGCTCGCCGTTCCGCTCGACGATCTTGCGGACGGGCGCCGGCGGGTAGACGAGATCGACGAGGTGCTTGTCCTTCAGGATCGCGAGGTACGGAAACCGCACGTTCGTCTCGCCCACCTCGACGTCACCGAGCTTCGCCACGGGTTTGAAGAGCTCGCCCGTGCTCGGCGCGACGACCTCGCCTCGGGAGTGGGACCACGACTCGGCGTGCGTGGGATCGCTCGCGAGGTACGAGAACCCCTCGTGAAAGACGAGGTCTTCGCCCTGCAACCCCGAGGTGTTGAGGGTGAGCGCGAGGTTCTCGCGGATCTCCGCGAACGGCTCGTAGCTGACGGGCGCGAGCAGGTGCACGGGCTCCGTGTCCGCGAGGATTGGCGCGGCCTTTCCGCCCGAGGGCGCCGCGAGGACGAACAGATCCATCAGCGGCGCCTCGGAGAGCCGGGGCATCGCCGCGTTGGGAACGAGCGCCTCGAACACGATCGTGCCTTTCGCGGAGGGCTTCCATGAAACCTTCGCCGCGCCGATGGGCGCGCGCGCGCCCTTCTCGTCCAACGCCGACAGACCGTTCGCGTCGAGCGTGAGGCGGGTGGTGAAGCGCGCCGCGTGCTCCGTCTTCTGCTTCTCGTACGTCGCCAGGTACGCGCGGCACTGCTTCGCGACGTCCGGGGGGAGGGGCTTGTCGGTCGCGATGTACTCGCCATCGGTGAAGTCGCGCTCGTGCTCGCAGTCGAGGTCGGCGATGCCGCCGCCGCGCGTGTACTCACCGATGGGGGGAAGCTCGGCGACGCGGGCTCCCACGGTGAAGATCACACCATCGCCGTATCCCGCGTCGATCTCCCCGCTGAGGTAGAGCCCGGTCGGGGAGCCGAACACGGAGACGTGATCCACCTCCTCGGTCCGGCCCACCCACTCCCCGAGGTCGCCGTCGACCTTCGGATCTTCGGCGACGACGGCTTCACACGAGATCGGCTGCGCGGGAGGCTTCGGCGCGGACGCGACGGCGGACGCGCTCGGCGCGTTCACGACGGTCGGATGCGGCGACGGGCCGGAGCAAGCGAGGAGAAGGAGCGTGGGGGCGAGGGCGACGGCAGTGCGATCTCTCAGCATTCGTCATTCTTCGTCGGCGCGGAGCTTCGCGAGGACGTTCAGATCTTCGAGCGTGGAAGTGTCCCCCGTGGACTCGCGCCCCGCGGCGACGTCCTTCAGGAGGCGCCGCATGATCTTCCCGCTACGGGTCTTCGGGAGGGCGTCGGTGAACCGAATCGCGTCGGGCTTGGCGAACTTTCCGATCTCCTTCGCGACGTGGTCACCGAGCTTGGAAACGAGCTCGGGCCCGGGGGTGTTCCCCGGCTTCACCGTGACGAACACGACCAGCGCCTGCCCCTTCAGCTCGTCGGGGCGCCCCACCGCAGCGGCCTCCGCGACGGCAGGGTGGGAGACGAGCGCGCTCTCGATTTCAGCCGTGCCGATGCGGTGGCCCGCGACGTTGAGCACGTCGTCGATGCGGCCGACGACCCAGTTGTAGCCGTCCTCGTCGCAGCGCGCGCCGTCGCCCGTGAAGTAGCACCCGGGGATGTCCGAGAAGTACGTCTTGCGGAAGCGCTCGTCGTCGCCCCACACGGTGCGCAGCATCGAGGGCCAGGGCCGCTTGATCACGAGCAGACCGCCGCTCCCCGCGGGCACCGTCTTGCCCTCCTTGGTGACGACGGCGGGCTCGACCCCGAACATCGGCAGGCCCGTGGATCCGGGCTTCGAGTAGGCGGCGCCCGGCAGGGTCGTCATCATGATCGAGCCGGTCTCCGTCTGCCACCACGTGTCCACGATGGGGCAGCGCCCGCCGCCGATGACCTGGTGGTACCAAACCCACGCCTCCGGGTTGATCGGCTCGCCCACGGATCCGAGCAAACGCAGGCTCGAGAGATCGCTCTTCTTGGGCCAGTCGTCGCCCTGGCGGATGAACGCGCGGATCGCGGTGGGCGCGGTGTAGAGCACGGTGACGCCGTGCTTCTCGATGAGTCGCCAGAAGCGGCCCCAGTCGGGGAAGTTCGGCGCGCCCTCGTACATGAGGCACGTCGCGCCGTTCGAGAGCGGGCCATACACGATGTAGCTGTGGCCCGTGACCCAGCCCACGTCCGCGGTGCACCAGTAGACGTCGTCCTCGCGGAGATCGAAGACGTACTTCGTCGTGACGTGCGCGCCCGCGAGGTAGCCCGCGGTGGTGTGCAGAACGCCCTTCGGTTTGCCCGTCGAACCGGACGTGTAGAGGATGAAGAGCGGGTGCTCCGCGTCGACGACCGTGGCCTCCTTCGCGCCCGCGCCGACGTCCCCGACGGGCGCGGCGTACCAGTCGAGATCGCGGCCCTCGATCATCTCGATGGGCGCCTTCTCCTGGCCGATGTGACGGAACACGATCGCCTTCGTCGCGCTCTTCGCCTGCGGCTGCGCGAGCGCCTTGTCGACGATCGCCTTGAGGGGGACCACGCCGCCGCGGCGCCATGCCCCGTCCTGCGTGATGACGAGCTTCGCCTGGGAGTCCTCGATGCGATCCCGGAGCGCGTCCGCCGCGAACCCGCCGAACACGACGGTGTGCACCGCGCCGATGCGCGCGCACGCGAGCATCGCGACGGCGACCTCGGGGATCATCCCCATGTAGATCGCGACGCGGTCCCCCGTCTGGATCCCGAGCGAGAGCAGCAGGTTCGCCATCCGCACGGTCTCGCGATGGAGCTCGCGGTACGTGTAGGTCCGCGTGTCGCCGTGCTCGCCTTCCCAGAGGATCGCGGCCTTGTTGGCGCGCGCCGTGCCGAGGTGGCGATCGAGACAGCTCTCGCTCGCGTTGAGCGTCGCGCCGAGGAACCACTTCGCGTGCGGGAGCGTCCACTCGCTCGTCGTCGTCCAGGGGGTGCGGAACACGAGATCCGCCGTCTCGCGGCGCCAGAACCCGTCCGGATCGTCGAGGCTCTCGCGGTAGAGCTTGTCGTACGCCTCCCGCGAGCCGATGCGCGCCTTCGCGACGAACTCCGCGCTCGGCTCGAACCTTCGGGTCTCCTTGAGGACGTTCGTGATGTCCTGGGTCGCAGCTTCGTTCGACATGGCGCGGAGGATACGCCGCTCGCGACCTCCGCGTCAGCCGCCGAAACCGCGGTGAAGGCGGCGCTCGCGATCGTCGCCGGAGGCGTCGGCGCCGTCGAATCGCAGCACCGGCGAGTCGGTCCGCGCCGTGCGGTCGACGATGCGCTCCGTCACACCGGGGCAGGACCGCGCGCTCTCACTCGATCGACGGCCGCCCGGACGTGCTCCGATGGATCCGCGGCGAGCTGCTCCAGAGCGGCGGACAACCGTGGGGATTGCGCGTCCGCGAGCGCCTGCAGCGCGGCGAGCCGTGTGTACTCGTGGAGGTCGGTGAGGCGCGACCAGGCGATCGACTCCGCGTAGTCACGGTCGATGGCGACCGCGGCGGCCAGGGCCCGCCGCCGGACGTATTCGTCGGCGTCGTCGAGGTACGCGCGCAGCAGCGTCGACGCCGACACGCATTGGCAGCGCCCGAGGAAGACGGCGAGCTGCCAGCGCGCCTGAGCGTCGTCGCAGCGCAGCCCCGCGGTGGCGACCGCCACTCCGATCGGCTCGGCATGCCCGAGACAATCCAGGATGAACTCCGCCTCGTTGTCGCGCGCGAGCGCGTAGAGCAGGTCGGCGAGGGCGGCCGGCGAGACGGTTTCGAGGGAGAGGATGCGCTGCGCGGCGGAGTAGAGCGGCGCCCAGTTTGGATACTCGCACTCCCACTCGCCCGACGCTTGGTCCCGAGCGCTCGCCCACTCCCGAAACGCGCTCACTTCCGCGGCGAATTCGGCTTCGGGAGAGTCTTCGGAGGCCACGCTCGCGAGACGCTTTAGCTCGGCCGGCGTGCGCGCACCAGCGCGCGCCGCCGCTCCAATCCGCCGCTTTCGGCTCTCCCTGTCGGCGGGGAGGGCGAAGGCCCATCGATCGGGATCGGACGGTGTGAGCGCCGTCGAGAGAAGACCGCGTGCAGCGCGGTGGGATTGCCGGCATGGTCGCGCGCGTGGCCGCTCCGCACGTCGCCTCCGAGATCGCCGACCTCCTCGGTCGCGCGCACCGCCTGACCGTCGTCCGCGACTCGCCGCACGGCCTGTTCCTCACCGCGGATCCCGCGAAGGGGGACGGCGCGCCGGTGGTGTTGCTCCCGCGAAACGAGGCGCCGAAGGGCGCGAAGCCCGGGGACGAGCTCGAGGCGTTCGTCTACCTCGACTCCGACGATCGCCCCATCGCGACGCTGCGCCCGCCGCGCGTGCAGCTCGGCGAGGTCGCGTTCCTCCGCATCGCGGACGTGACGGACGTCGGCGCGTTCGCGGACTGGGGCCTCGTCAAGCAGCTCCTCGTGCCCCACGCGGAGCAGACGCAGCGCCTGCGCGTCGGGGACCGGCACCCGATCGGTCTTTACCTCGATCGATCCTCGCGGCTCGCCGGAACCATGCGCGTCACCGAGATGCTGCGAGACAAGCCCGATCTCGAGCGCGGTCGGTGGGTGGAGGGGGAAGCGTGGCGCCGCGAAGAACGCATCGGCGTGTTCGTGATCCTCGAGAAGCGCTGCGTGGGCTTGCTCCCCTCGGACGAGCCCAACACGCTCGCGCGCGGCGAGGCGCGCCGCTTCCGAGTCTCGAACGTCCTCGCGGATGGGCGGGTCGAGGTCTCGCTCCGCGGCCTCACGTCCGAGGTGCTCGAGGACGACGGCCAGCGCATCGTCGACGTGCTGGCGCGCCGGCCAGAGCTCCGCGTCGGGGACGCCTCCAGCCCGGACGAGCTGAGGGCCCACTTCGGGCTGAGCAAGAAGGCGTTCAAGCGCGCGCTCGGAGGGCTCTTGAAGCGCGGCGCCGTGCGGCTCGACGAAGAAGGCTTCGTCGAGCGATCGCCCGCTTCGCCTACAGCGCGGGGAGCGTCGCGCTCGCGCTGATCGTCTCGGCGGGGCCCTCGCCCCACCCGCGCCCAGAGATGCGCGTGACGACGCAGGGGTTGTAGCCCTTGATGGCGGACGCTGGGCCGCTCACCTTGATCGCCGACGGATGCCCGCTCTCGTCGACGAAGAACGAGACGCTCGCGCTCGATCCGGCGTGGGGCGGATCGACCGAGTCGCGCCAACAGCTCGAGAGCGCGCCGCTCGCTTGGCCGCTCCCGCGCGTCGACGGTTTCGGTGGCTCCGTCGACTTGGCCGTGGACGGCGTGCTCGTCGCCGTCGATGACGCCGACGGCGTGGGCTTGGGCGAGCTCGCCGTGCCCGGGAGCGACGCGATCGGGGACGACGCCGGCTCAGGCGTTGCGGACGCGCTCGCGACGGGCACCGCGCTCTCCTCGATCGAAGGCGCGGGCGCCGCGCTCGCCGTGCTCGTCGCCGTCGTCGCGCTCGCCGGCGCCGTCGTCGCGTTCGCTGGTGCGGTCGTGACGGCCGCGGACTTCGCGGCCATCGCCGAGGGCTTCGCGCTCGCCGTCGTCGCGCTCGACTCGCCGCCGCGGAGCGCGAAGAAGGCGCCGATTCCCCCCGCCGCAGCGACCGCGGCGATGCCCGCGATGACGATCGGCAAAGCGGATTTGCGCGCGTAGGGCTGCGCGTGCACCGCGGAGATCGTCGCGGGCGCGCCCATCTGCGGGGCGAGCGCGTGCGCGCTCATGGGCGCCGACGCGCTGGGTTGCGCGCCCGGTACCGACGCACCCATCGGCGCCCCCGGAGCCGACGCCGCGCCCATGGGCGCCCCCGGGGCCGACGCGCCCAGCGCGCCCGAGGGGATCGAAGCCATCTGCGGGCCCGAACCAATCGATGCGGCGCCCGACGCCGGCAGCGCGGCTGACGCCGGCGCACCGGGCGAGTGCTTCACGGAGGCCGCGCGCGCGCGATCGAACGACTCCGCGAGCTCACTCGCGCTCTGGTAGCGCGCGGCGGGATCCCGCGAGAGCGCGCGATCCATCCAGATGTCGAGCGCGATCGGGAGATCCGCGCGGAGGGTCCGGAGCGCGGGCCGTTCGCCGTGGAGGATCGCGAGGCCGAGCGACGTCACGGTCTCGCCTTCGAACGGCAAGCGGCCCGTGAGGCACACGTAGGCGACGACCGCGACGGACCAGAGGTCGGCGCGATGATCGATCCCCTTCGGGCTCATGTGCTGCTCCGGGCTCATGTAGAACGGCGTGCCCACGAGCGCGTTCGTCCGGGTCTGCGAGTCCATCCCCGCGTTCGCGAACCGGGCGACCCCGAAGTCGAGCAGCTTCACGAGGACCTCTCCGTCGTCCGCATCGACCAGGAACACGTTCGCCGGCTTGATGTCGCGGTGGACGACGCCCGCGTCGTGTGCGCGCGAGAGGGCGCGGCACATCTGCCGCAGGATGCGCGACGTCGTCTCGAGATCCATCGGCCCGGACTTGAGCCGCGTCGCGAGATCGACGCCGCGGAGCAGCTCCATCACGATGTAGGGATCCCCGTCCGCCGTCATCCCGAAGTCGAACACGCGCACGATGTTCGGGTGGTCGAGCTGCGCGAGCCCGCGCGCCTCCGCTTCGAAGCGTGCGCGCGTCTCCGCCGCGCCGAGGCCCGCGGTCCGGTGGAGGAGCTTCACGGCGACGCGGTTGCCGAGCGACGTGTTCTTGGCGACCCAGACGCTGCCCATCCCGCCGCTGCCGATCTGGCGCTCCAGCACGAGGTTGTCCGATACCTGCCCGCCCGCCGCGTACGTCACACGCGGGATGGTAGCGGAGAGCGCGGGGCGTGATCCTGCTCCCGCGCGCGCTCGACGCCGCGCCCCGATCTTCGGTGTACGCTCCGAGCGCGTGACCTCCGTTCGGATGCTCCCCATCGACTCCGCGCGCTGCGCGGCCCAGGCGTGGACCACGCGGGGCAAGCAGTTCGCCACCGTCGTCGTGAAGGCGACGTTCAAGGCGGACCGCGGGGCGATGGCCCTCGCGCCCGACGGCGACCCCATCGTCCTCCGGGACGAGCACTGGGAGCAGAACCCGACGAAGAGCCTGCGCGAGGCGAGCGACCTCGCGCCGTACTTGCCGCGCGGCGAGGTCACGATGACCGGGTTCGCGTACTCCACGGGCGGCGGGCGCGGCGTGGTGCGCCTCGTCGTGGCGCGCGGCACGGCGATCCTCGTGGATCGAAGGGTCGTCGTACGTGGGGATGAAGCGCCCCCCGGACGCGCGCTGGTCGTACCGCTCACCTACGAAGGTGCGATCGGCGGCCCCGGCAACGCGCTGAACCCCGTGGGTCGAGCGACACCGCTCCTGGTCGACCCGAAAGACCCCGCGTCACCGGGCGCGTTCGGACCGATCGCGCGCGTCTGGAGCGTGCGCGCGTCCATGCTCAAGCCGGATCAGAAGAAAGCGCTGACCGGGAAGGTGTGGAAGCTCGACGACATCCCGCCCGACTACTTCCACGCGGCGCCGCTCGCGCAGCGCGCGCCTCAGTACTTTGCGGGCGACGAGACGATCATGCTCGAGGGCGTGACGCCGAACGGCGCGCGCATCGAGTGGCGCCTCCCCGGGGCGCGCGCGGAGGCGTGCGTCATCGCGCAGGACGGCAAGCGGACACGCATCCCGCTCCACGCGGACGCGATGCGCGTCGACGCGGACCGGCGCTGCGTGAGCCTCGTGTTCCGCGGCTATTTCTCGCTCGACGACGCGGCGGAGCAGGGCGTCGATCGCGTCGTCGTCGCGGCGGGCGTGGCCGCGCCCGGCGCGAGCATCGCCTGGCCCGACGTGATCCCCGCGGAGTCCGAGCGCGCGCCCGAAGCGGACAAGTCCGCTCCGCCGAGCATGAACGAGACGGCCGTCGTGCACATGAGCGGGCTCGCCGCCGCGACGCTCCCGTTCGGCGCGACGCGGGAGAACGTCGACGCGCCCGAAGATCGCCCGCCCTCCGTCCCCGCGCCGGTCGGGGCGCCTTGGGAGAGAGGAGCTCCCTCCTCCGCTCCGAGAGCACGCCTCGGGCAGCACCAGACGAGTGAGATTCGCGCGGCTCAGCTCGTACCACCCGTCGCTCCCCCGCCGATCATCGAATCGGCGCCCGCTCCCGTCCCCGCTCCCGTCCCCGCTCCCGCTCCCGTCCCCGCTCCCCCTCTCGTACCGGCTCCTGCGCCGGCTCCCGCGCCACCGGTGGTCGTCATGATGACGCCCGTGGTCGGTGGCCTCAAGGGCGCGTCGATCCAGCTCCCACCTGGCCTCGGGTCGGAGCTGCTCTATGCTCTTCGGGACGAGCTCCTGCCCCCCCACTCGGAAGGTCGCTGAACATGGCCCGCATCGCTCGAGAGAACGACCAGATCGTCGGGATGGACACGCACATCGTGCTGATGCCCGTACCCCTGCTTCCAGCGCCGATGCCCATACCCCTGCCGTTCGTGGGTCCGATCACCAAGAGTCTCGCGCCGACGGTCTTCGCTGACGGCAAAGCCGTCGCGGTCGTCGGAAGCAGAGCAAACAACACCCCAGGCCACGTCGCGCCGGGAGGACAGTTCCTGAACCCCCCGGAGGACTCGGCGGAGGTCGTCGAAGGGAGCAGCTCCGTGAAAGCAGATGGCAAGGCGATCGCTCGGATCGGTGACGCCGCCACCTCGTGCAACGACATGGGAACGTCGAAGAACGCTCACGTCGTCCCAACCGGCAAGACGACCTGCAGCGCGGGCTGAGTCGCGCGGAGTCGTGCGGATCAGGGTGGGAGGGGCCGCGCCCCTCGCAGCATCTCCTTGAGCGAGATGCGATGGTCAAGCTTCTTGACGGAGAACTCCGCCTCGAGGGCGGGCTCCTTCAGGCGCTCGCGCCAGCTCGCGGCGATCGCGTCGCCGCGCGCCCCGTCGAGGCCTAGCAGCGCGAGCGCCCGCGCCTTCGTCGCCGGTGCGAGCTCGAGGACGACCACGAGGGCTGCGTAGAGATCGAGATCCGTCTCGATGGGGAGGCGCCCGTCGACGGGCCGCGCGAGGATCGCCGAGCGCCCTTCATCCCCTGAAACGGCCGCGGAGGGTGCTGGCGAGGTCGGGCTCTTCGGACCGACGGGCGACGGAGCGGCCTTCGGGCTCCATGGGTAGGGCTTCAGC
Organism: Polyangiaceae bacterium; assembly: GCA_046351395.1. Taxonomy (GTDB): domain Bacteria; phylum Myxococcota_A; class Polyangia; order Polyangiales; family Polyangiaceae; genus CAYYKK01. The sequence goes on along the minus strand of JAXLYP010000001.1, from coordinate 566,182 downwards.
TTGGGTGGCTCGAGCGTCACCTTCTTCGGCGGAGTGCCCTTTCCGGCGAGCTTGTTGAGCGTCGCAGTCACCTCGGGATCCTTCTCCGCCTTCCGCCGCCACGCGCGCCCGAGCCGCCCGAAATCCGTCATCGAGAGCCCGACGCCAGCGACGAACGCCGCGACCCCGTCGCTCGTGGCGAGCGCGCCCGTGAGGCCGGCCCAAGCCGCGGGATCGTCGTCGTACGGCGGGCAAGGGCGACGCAAGTGATCCTCCGCTTCGCGGACCTTCGCGGCGTACGCGAGCTGCAAGTCGGGGGAGCCCGCGAGCGCGACACGCCACGCCTTCTCGCCCGTCCCCCAAGCGTCCGGAGCGATCTTCTCTTGCTTGAGGATCTCCTCGAGCGGGAGCTTCTCGTTGAGCGCGGCGTGCACGCCGGCCACCTGCTCGAGCTTCAACCCAGCGATCGTGGGGGCTTCGTCGCTCATGGCGTCACCACTATATCTTCACCAGACCGAGTAGCCGAAGTGGGCGATGGGCCCGATGAACGGCACGGGATCGTTGTCGAACGCGTTGCCGACGCGGTCGGCGGATTTCTCCGAGCCCTGGTTGTCGTTCGAGCCCTTCGTCCCATCCACCGTGACCTCGAGGCGCAGGCCGAGGATCGCGCGACCGATGTTGAACTCCACCCCCGCGTCCGCCGTCACGAAGAAGTCGACGCCCCACGAGTCGAGGCAGCGCTCGATGAGAGGCTGCGCGCTCTTGATGCAGGCCGCGTCCCCCGTGACGTTGGAGAAGGACACGTCGTGGAACGCGAGCCCGCCCCCGACCGCGCCGACGAACCGCGCGATCCTTCCGGGCGACATGAGACGGAGGAAGGGACCGAGGCGCCACGACGAGAACGAATACTCCGCCGGGTCCGACTGGCTCCCCGACGGGGACGTGCGCCCGCCCGTGACGTTCGAGTAGTCGAAGCTGCCCTCGAACGCGGCGTACGTGTTGATGCGGAACCCCGCGCGCAGCCCGCCCATCGCGCCCGCGTTGTTCGTCGCCTCGACGAACGTCGGATCGGGGGTGCCCGGGGGGCGAATGAACGCGTCCGGCAGCGCGGTCGGGTAGAGGAGTCCGCCCTGCACGAACACGTAGAACCCCATCGGCTCGGGCGCGGGCTTGGGTGGGGGAGGCTTGGGGTCCGCCGGGGGTGGCGGCTTCGGCGCCGGCGCGGCGCGCCGATCGAGGACGACGGACTGCTTCGCCACAGCCGTGACGGAGATCGGATCGGGATCGCCGGCGAACCTCACCGCGTGGTTGCCCTGCTCGGCGGGCCCAGACCAGTGCCCGCGGCCGACGACGCTCCCATCCACTTCGATCTCGACGTCGTCGCGCGCCGCGAAGATCTCGAGCAAACCCATCCGCGTCACGAGCGCAGCGGTGAACTCCTTGTGCTCGCCGCTCACCACGGTGAAGCGTTCCGTCGTGGACTCGTAGCCCGGATGGGTGATCACGATGGTGTGCTCGTTCGGCGCGAGCTCCACCTCGCCGTAGGCGCTCGGCGGGACGACCTCGTCGTCGATCGTCACCGCCGAGTCCGGCGGATCGAGCTTCAGCGACACGTACGCGATGAGGGGGCTCATCTCCTCGATCGCCTTCTCCGCCGCGGCTTTGTTGATCGGGTCGAGCTCTCCGCCGTGATCGCGGAGCGCGCGCCTCAGCGCGGCCACCGCCTGGGGGTACTTCATCTGCTCGCGGTAACAGAGCGCTTCGTTCACGAGCGGGCCGGGCGCGGGCTTCGCCTTGTATGCGGCCTCGAACTCGATGATCGCGGGGCCGAAGTGCTTCAGCTCGTAGAGCTGAATGCCGTTCTTCATGTGCTGGCTGTACTCGGCCTCCGCGGGCGTCGGCCCCTTCGTGGGCTGCGCGACGGCCCAGCGCGGCCCCGCAGAGAGCGCGGCGAGAGCGACGAGGACGGCGAAGCGCGCGCCCGAACGAGCGACGGAGTTCGCGCCGGAGCGAGCGGAGCGCACCATCCGGATCAGTGCATGATGTGCAGGCCCGTCGGCGTGGGCGCGGGCGGAGGCGCGACGCGGGGCTTCTTCGCGGACGCGGACGCCGATGGGGATGCGGACGCGGACGCCGATGCGGAGGCTGCGACCTCCGGCGCCGTCGCGGGTGGGGGTGGCGCGGAGTCGGGCGCGGCCGCGGTGTACGAGACGACGACCTTCTGTCCGTCGAGGACGATGACCTCGGCCGCTGGGCGGGGGCGCGTCGCCGTCGCGCCGGCGCTCGCGAGGAAATAGACGAGCACGCCGATTCCAACCGCGAGGCCAACACCGCCGCCGATCAGGTAGTTGCGGATCGCGCTCGACCGCTCGCTCTTCGCGGTCGTAGCGATTTGGGGTGGGACGGCCGCGACGGTGGAGACGGCGCCCAGCGTCTTCGAACCCGAGGATCCGCGATCACTCCGGATCACGGTCTGGCCCTCGCGCTTGTCCCGGGCGTCGGACGTCGAGATCGAGCGCCCCGTGAGGATCCCGTCCGATCCCGCGATCAGCTCGTCGAGGAACGCGCTCGCCGTCGGGATGCGCGCGTCGCGGTCCCGCGTGAGCGCGCGCGCCATCACCCTCCAGACGTCCTCGGGCACCCCGGGCGTGAATTTGCGGACGTCCTCCGCGTCCTTCATGCAGATGTTCACGATGACTTGCTCGTAGGTGGCGCCGCCGTGGGGCGGCTTGCCCGCGAGCATCTCGTAGAGGATCGCGCCCACGCTGTAGATGTCCGAGCGCCCGTCGACGTCGCTCTGCGCCTGCGCCTGCTCGGGGGACATGTAGAGGGGCGTGCCGAGCACCGTCCCCTCCTGCGTGATCGTGGTCGAGCGCGCGACGCCCTTGCGGGACATCTTGGACACGCCGAAGTCGACGATCTTCGCGAAGATCTGATCGTCGTCGCGATCGAGGATGAAGACGTTGTCGGGCTTGAGATCGCGATGGATGATGCCCACCTCGTGCGCGCGGTGGAGCCCGCGGAGGATCTGCGCGGTGATCTGGAGCGCCTCCGCGAGCTCGAGCTTGCCGAGGCGCCGGATGCGGTGGCCGAGGTCCTCCCCGCGGAGGAGCTCCATGACGATGAAGGGTTGACCGTCGTCCGTCTCTCCCGCGTCGAAGATCTCGACGATGTGCGCGCTCTCGACCGCGCTCGCGGCCTGCGCCTCGCGCTGGAAGCGCGCGAACGAGTCCCCGCTGACGGCCTCTTTCTCGATGAACTTGAGGGCGACGCGCTTTCCGATGGTCGTGTTGATGCCCTCGTAGACGCGCCCCATCCCACCGCCGCCGATGGCGCGGACGATCTCGTACTTGCCGATCGTTCGACCGACGAGCTCTCGAGCGCTCGGCGAACCGACCTCACCCGAGGTCGGGCCGCTGTCGCGGGCTGACTTCTCCCCCTTCATCCAGGGTCGGAGCGTACCACGACGTCACCTCCGGCGTGTCCAGCACGCCGGGCGCGGGTCTCGTGCTCCCGTCGCTCGAGTGCCTCCGGCGCGGAGCATCTCCGTCGAAGAATGCTCAGGAGCGGGGGAGACGCGATCAGTCCAAGACTTGCGGATCGGACTCCTCGGGATCCCTCGCGAGGAGGGGATCGAGCTTCCCCTGTTGATCGAGCGCCGCGATGTCCGTGAAGCCCCCGAGGGGTGCGCCGTTCACGAAGATCTGGGGGACGGTGCGCTGCTTCGAACGCGCGATCAGCCACTCGCGGAGCTCGGGCCGGCGCTCGACGTCGATTTCGCGGAACGGGATGCCCTTCGAGCGGAGCAGGGACTTCGCGCGCACGCAGTACGGACACACCGCTGTCGTGTAGATCGTGACGGCCGCAGACATGCGTCGATCATGGCACCGCGGCGCGCCCGTTCAACACCTTCGCGCCGCCCTACTCGGGGCTTTCCTACGGTCGGCCCGCCGCATAACCTTTCGCCGCCATGGCGGACAATACCCTCCAGCTCGACAAGTTCACGACCGAGACGCGAAGCATCGTCGGGAGCGCGCAGACGCTCGCGGACGAGCTCGGACACAGCGAGGTGTCCCCGCTGCACCTGCTCGCGCGGGTGCTCGAGTACGACCACGGAGTGCATGAGGTGTTCCGCCGCGCGGGCGCCGATCCCGCGGAGATCTTGGCGCAGACGGAGGCGCAGATGCGCAAGCTCCCGAAGCAGTCGGGGGGCATGGCGTACCTGTCGGATCGGATGATCGATCTGCTCAAGCGCGCGGAGCGCGAGGCTCAGCGCGACAAGGCGGACAACGTGGGGCTGGAGCACGTGCTGCACGCGCTCGCGCAGGAGATCCGGGGCCCAGCGGGGGAGATCCTCTCGGCGCAGGGCATCGGCCCGGGCGGGTTCCGCCAGCACGTCGGCGCGCTGAAGGACGCTCCGAAGACCGCGGCCGCGGCGGGCGGCGGGGGTTCCGCGAAGGCGGCGGCGAGCGGCGGCGGGAGCGCCGGCGCGGACGCCAGCGGAGGCTTCCAGTTCACGCGCGACCTCGTGGCCGAGGCGAAGGCGGGCAAGTTCGATCCCGTGATCGGGCGGACGATCGAGGTGCGCCGGCTCATGCAGATCCTCGAGCGTCGGTTCAAGAACCACCCCCTCCTCATCGGGGAGCCCGGCGTCGGCAAGACGAGCGTGATCCGCGCGCTCGCCGATCGCATCGCCGTCGGCGAGGTGCCCTCGAACCTCGCGGGCGCGCGCATGTTCGAGCTCGACACGGGCGCGCTCGTGGCGGGCGCGAAGCTCCGCGGCGAGATCGAGCTGCGCCTGAAGACGCTCGTGGACCAGCTCCGCGCGATCCAGGACGCGGAGTGCGTCCTCGTGATCGAGGACTTCGACTCGCTCTTCGGCCAAGGGGCGACGGGCGCGGGCGTCGGGGACCTCTTGAAGCCGCTCCTCAGCCGCAGCGAGATCCGCATCGTCGCGACGACCACGATCGAGGGCGTGCGCAAGATCAACGAGAAGGACGCGTCCATCCTCCGTCGCTTCAGCATGGTCACGCTCGACGCGCCGAGCGTGGAGCAGGCGACGGAGATCCTCCGCGGCGTCGCGGAGCGCTACGAGAAGCACCACCAGGTGCGCATCTCCGAGACCGCGATCACGTCCGCCGTGACGCTCGCGAAGCGCTACATCTCGGACCGCGCCCTCCCGGACACGGCGGTCGACCTGCTGGACGAGACCGCGGCGCGCAAGCGCGTGGACGTGGACGGCGTCCCCGCCGAGGTCGACAACATGATCCAGCGCGCGGAGTCGCTCCGCGTCCAGATCGCGGCGCTCCGGGACGACGAGGATCCGAAGAGCGTGAAGACGCGCGAGCGCCTCGAGAAGGAGCTCGCCGAGCTCGACCCGAAGGTGACGGAGATCCGCTCGAAGCTCGCGTCGCGGCGCGAGGTCATCGTGAACTCGGCGAAGGCGCGGGCGGAGCACGCGACCGCGCTCGAGCAGCTCGAGAAGGCCCGCAAGGAGCGGAACTTCGCGAAGCTGGGCGAGCTCGAGCACGTCACGATCCCGGACATCAAGAAGCGGCTCGAGGCGGCCGAGGCCGCGGCGACGAAGGAAGGCATCAAGCTCGACGCGAACATCCTCGGCGAGGGGGACGTGGCCGCGACGCTCAACGACTGGACGGGCATCCCGGTCGCGAAGATGCTCGAGGGCGAGGCGCAGAAGCTGCTCAAGATGGAAGAGCGGCTCGGCAAGCGCGTCGTGGGGCAGGACGAGCCCGCGAAGGCGATCTCGCTCGCCGTCCGGAACAGCCGCGTCGGCCTGCGCGATCCGGGCAAGCCCATCGGCTCGTTCCTGTTCCTCGGCCCGAGCGGCGTCGGCAAGACGGAGCTCGCGAAGGCGCTCGCGGAGTTCCTGTTCGACGACGAGGGCGCGATGACCCGCCTCGACATGTCCGAGTTCATGGACAAGGCGATGGCGATGCGCCTCGTCGGCTCGCCGAGCGGCTACCAGGACAGCGAGCAGGGCGGCCAGCTCACCGAGGCGGTGCGGAAGAAGCCGTACAGCGTGCTGCTCTTCGACGAAGTCGAGAAGGCTCACCAGGACGTGTTCAACCTCCTCCTCCAGGTGCTCGACGACGGTCGCCTCACGGACGGGCGCGGCCGGACAGCGGACTTCTCGAACACGGTCGTCATCATGACGTCCAACATCGGCTCGAAGCGCATCCTCGAGACGGAGCCGAAGCTGTTCGAGACGGAGGATGGACGTCAGGCGATCGAAGACGTGGTGAAGGAGGAGCTGAAGGCGTTCTTCCGGCCCGAGTTCCTGAACCGGATCGACGACATCATCGTCTTCAAGCCGCTGTCGAAGAAGGATCTCCGGGGCATCGTGGACATCCAGCTCCGCCGCCTCGACAAGCTGCTCGCGGATCGCGAGATCAAGGTGCAGGTCTCGGACAAGGCGAAGGACCGGCTCGTCGATCTCAGCTACGAGCCGAGCCTCGGTGCTCGACCGCTCAAGCGAACGATCGTGCGCGAGCTCCAGAACCCCCTCGCGGAGACGATCCTCCAGGGCGGCTGGGGCCCCGGAAAGCTGGTCCAGGTCGACCTCGACGGGGAAAAGTTTACGTTCGCCTGAGCCGGTGATCGTAATGTGGGCGGGAATGACTCGAACGTTCCTGCCCGTGCTGTGGGTGTCGATGGTTGCGTGCGGCGGAGCGGACTCCCCGCGCCCGGTGAAGGTCGGAGCGGAGCCCACGGGGAAGCCGTCCGCGAGCGTCGCCGCGGCGCCGATGGAGTCCGCGACGACGCCGAGCGCGTCCGCGAGCGCGGCACCGAGCGCGAAGCCGGATGGGCCGTCGGTGGCGAAGTGCGACCCCATCCCGGCGCACAAGGTCGAGCCGTTCGAGCAGGCTGGGAAGACGAACTTCCTCTCGTCGATCAGCGCGACCGCGGGGACGCTCGAGAAGGAGACGCGCGCGTTCGAGACCGCCAAGGCGAAGGGGATGGAGGTGGGGTGCAGCCTGAGCCACCTCGACGGCGAGCTCGTCGTCCTGCAGTGCACGGGCACGTCGCGCGGGAGCTCGCGGACCGCGAGCTTCGAGACGCTCGCGTTCACGCGGACCGCGGACGGCTGGAAGAAGGCGTCGTTCGAGGACCTGGTGCCCAGCAAGGACGCGTATGGGGCGATCGACGAGGTCTGTCGGAAGACGTACCCGGACGGGCTGACGAAGCTCGGGTTCACGTCGAGCGCGGAGGGCACGCCGTTCGTGGGCGTGGTCCAGCCGCGCCCCGGGATGATGTTCCTCGGCGCGGGCGGACTCGGGATCGCCGGTGATGGAACCGGCTGCGATTTCCCGCTCGAGCGGATCGCACCGTGGCTCGGGTGCGGACCGCTCGCGCCGCTTCACCGACCTGCGCTGATCGACGGCGCGAGCCTCGCGAGCGGGCCGACGGGTCCGCTCGGGATCGACACGGCGGGGTTCGCCGGGCTCCAGTTCACGAGCACCGATCCCCGCCTGAAGAAGACGGTCGACGCGATCCAGCGCGTGATCGACGACTGGGCCACGGCGAACGCGAAGGCGCCGGATCGCAGCTGCGACGTCAGCCTCTCGACGAGCGAGCTCGTGGCGGTGCGCTGCTCCGCGAACAACGACTCGCCCGCGGACAAAGTCGTCGAGGGGTTCATCTTCCGCACGAGCGACGGCGCGCGGCTCCCCACGAAGGCGATCTTCGCGAAGCGGAGCGGCAACCAGAGCGACATGACGGTCGACTGCTTGAAGCCGTACTTCCAGCCGCACGACCCGGACGCGCCCCAGATCGACAGCATCCCCGTGCTCTCGATGGACGATTTCAAGGGCTTCCGGCTCACGAGCACGACCGCGCGCTTCGAGGTCCCGCTCCAGCTCCGCCGCGGCAAGGGCAAGCCCCTCGCGCGCGAGTACGTCGCCTGCGGGACGACGCTCACGAAGCTCGGAACGTCGATCAGCGCGATCGCCGCGGAAGCACCGTAGTCACCGGCTCCCGAGACCCGACGTGCGTCGTCTATCGTACGCGGGAGATGAGGTAGTCTGCTCGAATGGCATTGCCGCGCGCCTTGCACCTCTTGCCGATCGCCGCGATGGCGGCTTGCACCGCGGACTTCACGAACTCGGACTCCACGTCGACGGGCGGCTCGGGCACGTCGACGTCGTCCGCTTCCTCGACCTCCGCAGGGAGCACCACGTCTTCGTCGTCGTCGGTTGCCTCGACGTCCGCGACCTCCACGTCCGCGGCCTCGATGGGCGGCGCGGGCGGCGCGGGCGGCATGATGGCCTCGTCATCGAGCTCGGGCGCGCCGACGTGCGCGACGACGACGTGCGATCCCCACGCGACCTGCAGCGACGCGGGCGGCGCGCCCGTATGCACGTGCGACCCCGGCTATACGGGCGACGGATCGACGTGCGCTCCCCTCGTCGGCGAGCCGGGGCTGGTCATCATCGAGCAGGATCGCGCAACGACGATGGGGGCATCGGTGACGCTCACGCTGCAGGAGCCCCTGAATCTCCTCGTGAACCCGAGCGCCGAGGCGGGCAACCTCTCGGGTTGGAACGTCACGCTCTCCGGTGGAAACGGCTGGCAAGCGGGCGTCGGTGACCCGCCGCTGCACCTCTTCGGCGCGATGATGTTCTTCACGTCGTATGCACCGAGCACCAAGAGGCAGACCATCGATCTCGTCGCCGCGGGGTACAGCGCAGCCGAGCTGGACGCGTCGCCGCCCATCCGCGCGCGCGAGTGGCGCCACGGCGGCGGGTACACGACGGGCGACAAGTACTGGCTGACGATCGAGGTGCGGGACGCGAACAACGCGGTCCTCGCGTCGTACACGCAGGGCACCCCCCAGAGCCCGCTCATCACGCAGAACGCGTGGCAGCTCGCGGAGACGACTTTCGCGGGCTACCCCGCCGGCGCGCGGTTCGTGACGTTCACGGACGGCGGCAGCGACACTGAGTTTTGGGCAGGGAACTACGGCGTGGCGATGGACGCCGCGAGCGTCTCGGTCGGAGCGATGATGATGCGCTTCTCGAACGACGGCATGGCATGGAGCGCGTGGCAGCCGTTCGCCTCCACCGCGCCGTGGACGCTCGCGGCCGGCACCGGAACGCGCACCGTCTACGTGGAGTACCAGGATGCGTCCGGCGCGATCTGGTCCGCGGTCACGGACTCGATCGTCGTGCAGTGACGGCGGCGGTGGACCGCAACCTCTTCGCCGCGATGCGGGTCCACTAAGCGCTCGGGGACGACGCGCAGCCGCGCGGATCAGCTCGTCGCGGGCGCCGCGACGACCTCCGCCTCGAGCTCCGGCGCCTCGCCGGCTTGCACCGCGAGCCCGACGAGGCGCATGAGCCGGAGCGCGTTCGTGGACTGCACGACGCCGCGCTTGAGCTGGTAGTCGAACACCATGCGCCCGGCCGTGATCGTGTCGGAGAAGTGCCAGTTGGTGACGCGCCCCTCGGACTCCTCCTCGAGCGAAGCGAGGTGGAGATCGTGGGAGGACACGGCGCCGATCGCGCCCCGATCGATCATGCAGAGAACCACGCTCTTCGCCCCGGCGGTGCGCTCGCGCGAGTTCGTCCCGTGGAGCACCTCGTCGAGGAGGAAGAACACGCGCGAGCTCTTCGCGGTCGCGTCCTGGATCGCTTTCAGGCGGAGGATCTCGGCGTAGAAGTGCGAGAGCCCCTGCTCGAGCGAGTCCTTGATCCGCATGCTCGTCCACACCTCGAGCCGGGACACGCGCGCGCGCTTGGCCGCGACGACGGAGCCCGTCATCGCCATCACCGCGCAGAGGCCCATCGACCGGAGCCACGTGCTCTTCCCGCTCATGTTCGAGCCCGTGATGAGCAGCGCCGTCCCGGGCCCGTCGATCGTGTGCGTGTTGCTCACGCGCTTCTCGCGGTCGATCAGCGGGTGGCCGAGCGCCTCCACCTCGAAGCAGGGGGCCCCGTCCTCGACCTCGGGCCACGCGTACTCGTCGTGCTCCGCCGCGAACACGGCGAGGCTCGCGAGGGCCTCGAGCGTCCCGACCGCGCGGAGCCACCCGCGCGCCTTGCGCCCGCTCGCCGCGCGCCAGCTCTCGAGCGCGAGCCCGCACCACACGTCGTAGAGGACGCCCAAGCTCAGCACGGTGTGGATCAGCACGTTGTGCCGAACGTCGGCGAACGAGATGCCTCGCTCGAGGCGCGCGATCTCCTTCGACGCCGTCGCGCCCCCCTCCCCGCGCAGGAGCTTCGACAGCTCCGCGAGCAGGGGCGACTCGAACGGCGCGTTCTCGATGAGCTCGAACAGCCGCTGGTAGCGCCCGAACGGCGTCTCCCGGGACGTGACGAACCCGAGCATGCGCCCGAGCGCGCCGAAGAGCGCCACGAGCACGAACGCCTGGAGCACCAGCGTCGGGACGTAGACGTACGCGAGGATCGGCTTCACGCTCTTCAGGAAGAAGCTCGCGACGAACAGGACGACCGTGAGGGGAACGAGGATCTTCGCCGCGAGCACGAGCGGCGCCCGGCGCTGCGCGTCGGCCGGCGCGTTCGGGTTCCCCGGCACGGGGAGCTCGGCGGGCGCCTCGGCCCACGAGAGGAGCGGATCCTCGGCGCGGTTTCGGCTCTCCGCGCGGCGCGCGTGCACCGCGAGATCCTCGAGCAGCTGGAGGTGCTTCGTGAGCTCGCGCGCCGCCTCCTGACGAGCGCGGATCTCCTCCGGCGTCCCGGGCGCGAGGAGCCACCGCGCGAGCGTCTCCTCGCCGATCGCGGTCTCCGCGCGTGACATGGCTCGGAAGAGGGACGCCTTGCCGAACAGATCGAGGTCCCCGGCGTACGGGTGGTCGGCCTTCAGGAACCGCTCGCCGAACGTGTCCCCCGGCCGCTCGGGCTCCGCCTCCCCCGCGAGCCGCCCGAGGCCCCGCCGGTTGATCGTCGCGCGCTCCTCCACGAGCGCTCGCTTCGAGGCGAGCAGCGCGTGCTTCACGACGAGGAACACGAAGAACGCGCCGCCTATTCCGACGGACACCCACACCCACGGGGGCAGGCCGCGCACGAGGATCACGACGGCCGCGGCGACGGTCGCGAGGAACGTGATCCCCCGCGTGCGCGACAGCGCGTCGGACTGCTTCCCCAGCGCGGCGAGCTCCGCGTCGAGCTCCCTGAGCCTGCGTTCGTAGTGTTCCCGGATCGAGGTCATGCTTCACGAGGCCCGCGGGCGAGCCGAGTTCTTCTTCTAGCCGGATTGCACGGCTATCCAGGGGTGGCTATCTGCTTCTTTCTCGCGGACGTCCAGGCTAAGGAGCTGCCCCCTATGTTCGGCTTCATCAAGAAGATTTTCGGCACCTCCCACGAGCGGGCCATCCGGCGAATGCAGCCGAAGGTCGAGGCGATCGGCGCCCTCGAGGAGGAGCTGAAGAAGCTCTCGGACGCGAAGCTCCGCGGGAAGACGGCCGAGTTCAAGGAGCAGCTCGACAACGGGGCCACGCTCGACGACATCCTCGTCCCCGCGTTCGCCGTGTGCCGCGAGGCGGGCCGCCGCGCCCTCCGGATGCGCCACTACGACGTGCAGCTCATCGGAGGCATGGTCCTCCACTCGGGCGGCATCGCCGAGATGCGGACGGGCGAGGGCAAGACGCTCGTCGCGACGCTCCCCTGCTACCTCAACGCGCTCGAGGGCAAGGGCGTCCACGTCGTCACGGTGAACGACTACCTCGCCAAGCGCGACGCGGAGTGGATGGGCAAGCTCTACGGGTTCCTCGGCCTCGAGACGGGCGTCGTCATCAACCAGCAGAACGACAGCGACAAGAAGAAGGCCTACCTCGCCGATATCACGTACGGGCAGAACAACGAGTTCGGGTTCGACTACTTGCGCGACAACATGAAGTTCAGCGCGCTCGACTACATGCAGCGCCCGCTGCACTACGCGATCGTCGACGAGGTCGACTCCATCCTCATCGACGAGGCGCGCACGCCGCTCATCATCAGCGGGCAGGGCGAGGGGGCGAGCCAGAAGTACCGCACGATCAGCGACCTCATCCCGAAGCTGAAGATCGACGAGCACTACACGGTGGACGAGAAGGGCCACTCCGTCACGCTCACGGACGACGGCGTCGACCTCGCGCAGCAGCTGCTCTCGAAGGCGGGCGCGCTGAAGGGCCTCAACCTCTACGATCCTCAGAACCTCGAGACGCTCCACATCCTGAACCAGTGCCTGAAGGCGCACACGCTCTACAAGCGGGACGTCAACTACCTGGTCCGCGACAAGAAGGTCATGATCGTGGACGAGTTCACCGGCCGCATCCTCGTCGGCCGGCGCTGGAGCGACGGCCTGCACCAGGCGGTCGAGGCGAAGGAGCACGTCCCCGTCCAGGAGGAGTCCCGGACGATGGCGACGATCACGTTCCAGAACCTGTTCCGCCTCTACAAGAAGCTCTCGGGGATGACGGGCACGGCGGACACGGAGGCCGCGGAGTTCCACAGCACGTACAAGCTCGCCGTCACCATCATCCCGACGAACAAGACCACTCAGCGCGTCGATCAGCAGGACGTGGTCTACAAGACGGAGCCGGAGAAGTTCACGGCCGTCATCCAGGAGATCCTGGACAACCACGAGGTCGGCATCCCGATCCTCGTCGGCACGACGAGCGTGGAGAAGTCGGGCGCGATCTCGAAGCTCCTCACGAAGAAGGGCATACCGCACGAGGTGCTCAACGCGAAGCACCACGAGAACGAGGCGTTCGTCGTCGCGCAGGCGGGCCGCAAGGGCGCGATCACCGTCTCGACGAACATGGCGGGCCGCGGCACGGACATCATCCTCGGCGGCAGCGCGGAGATGCTCGCGAAGAAGGAGTTCCGCGAGCTCAACAAGCTCCCGAACGGCGAGTACCTCCCGCTCGACGACATCAACCGCATGGTCGCGCAGGACGCGGAGGAGTTCGAAAAGCTCGTCGCGAAGCACAAAAAGGAGTGCGACAAGGAGGGCGACGAGGTCCGCGAGCTCGGGGGCTTGTACATCATCGGCACGGAGCGCCACGAGTCGCGCCGCATCGACAACCAGCTCCGCGGGCGCGCGGGCCGGCAGGGCGATCCGGGGGCGAGCAAGTTCTACTTGTCGCTCGAGGACGACCTCATGCGGATCTTCGCGGGCGACCGCGTGAAGAACCTCATGGAGCGCATGGGCATGCCGGACAACGAGCCCATCGAGCACCCGTGGGTCACCAAGTCCGTCGAGAACGCGCAGAAGAAGGTCGAGGAACGCAACTTCGACATCCGCAAGAACGTCCTCGAATACGACGACGTGATGAGCGCGCAGCGCAAGACGGTCTACGACCTGCGCCAAGCGCTGCTCCTCGGGCGGTACAGCCCCGAGGTCCTGGACGACGACGGCAAGCCCACGGGCGAGAAGCGCGTCGTGCGTCCGCTCGCGGCGATCGCGGAGGAGGTGAAGCCGAAGATCGGCGAGCTCCTCGGCATGCACCTGTCGGATCCCCTCCTTCCGCTCGACAAGGAGGGGAAGAAGAAGGCGCTGAAGCGCAAGGACTTCGAGAAGCTCAAGAAGGAGGCGGAGAGCCGCAAGGCGAAGCTCACGATCAGCGAGCCGGAGGATCTGCAGGTCGCGATCTACCGCGGCCGCCCCGGCTTCCCGGGGTGGGGCGTGAAGATCGATCTGAAGGGTCGCGAGGAGGACGTGCTCGGGGTGTACGACGAGCTCCTCGAGCTCGTGCCCACGGCGCTCACGGAGCAGCGTGAGCGCGTGTTGGACCTCATCGATCGCATCCTCGGGGCGATGGTCGAGGAGAGCTGCCCGCCGCGAAAGCCCCCGGAGGACTGGGACTGGGGCGGGATCTTCGAGGGCTTCAAGGAGCACTTCGGGGTCGACCTGCCGGACGAGATCGCCGAGCACGGCGATCAGGAGCTGCTCGCACGCGATCTCTTCAAGCGCGCCGAGGAGGTCTACGAGAAGAAGGAGAAGGACCTCGGCGTCGAGATGATGTTGAGGGTCTTCCGGTTCGTGTACCTCGAGGAGCTCGATCGCGCGTGGGTCGACCACCTGACGGACATGGACCACCTGCGCGACGGCATCGGCCTGCGCGGCTACGGCCAGCGCGATCCGAAGCAGGAGTACAAGAAGGAGGGCTACAACCTCTTCGTGACGATGGTCGCGCGCACGAGCTCGAACGTCATCACGCGCGCGCTCTCGGTCGAGGTGAAGCGGCCCGAGGACGAGCGCGAGCGCGAGGCGCGCGAGCTGATGCGACACGCGGAGGAGCTGCGTCGGGCGATGGCGAAGCACGCCGAGCCGATGCCGCCGGGCGCCGCCGAGGCGGACGAGCCGAGCGCGGCGCAGGAGCCGCTCATCGGCTCCGAAATGGAGTGTCCGTGCGGGAGCGGCCGGCCCTTCGCAAAGTGCCACGGTGCCGAAGAAGAAGCCTCCGTCTGAGCCCGCGCGCGTGATCGTGACGACCGCCGGTGGACCCTTCACCGGCGTGTCGGTCGCGACGATCCGAGCGCGCGCGGAGAAGATGCTCGCCGCGCTCGAGCTCTCCGGCGTCGAGCTCTCCGTCGCGCTCGTGGACGACGCGCGCATCCACGATCTCAACCGCACCTACCGCGGCAAGGACAAACCGACCGACGTGCTCGCGTTCGCGATGAGCGAGGGAGAGGGCGGCGCGCACGGCGGCCTCCTCGGAGACGTGATCCTCTCCATCGACACGGCCCGTCGTCAGGCGAAGGCCGCGAAGCGCCCGCTGCTCGACGAGCTCACGATGCTCCTCGCGCACGGGCTGCTCCATCTCCTCGGTTGGGATCACCGAACCGATCGCGAGGAGCGCGCGATGACCGCAAAAACGAAAGAGCTCGAAGCCGCCGCGCGGCTCCGAGCTCCTCATGGACACGGGTAGGCCACTCCTCCAGCGCCTACGAAGACGCGTGTAGTCTTCTCAGGAACCGGGATTACACACCTGGTTTTGACTAATCATGTTTGTGCAAGTGCAACCCGCATACTGCGTGCCACCCTGCGTGCAACACATCTGGTCCCCATTGCTGCAACTCGGGTTCGACACCGTGCAGTCATTTCCGCAACCGCCGCAATTCTGCGCTATCGGCACACAGTTGCCCCCACAGAGCATTTCGGAGTATTTGCCGTTCGCATCCTTTTCATAGCACCCATTCACGCACGATCCGTTCACACATGTCTGTCCGCTACCGCACGCATTTCCGCAGCCCCCGCAGTTGTCTTCGTCAGTCTGCGAATTGCTGCAGTGGTTGTCACAAATTTGGTTCGAGAGTATCGGGCAGCAGAGGCCAGCGATACATATTGGCACCCTAATCCCACATTGACGACCGCACATGCCGCAGTTGCTTGCATCCTCGTCGAGTTCTCTGCAGGTGTTGCTACAACAGGTCAGTCCCGCTCCGCTGCAGCAGTGAACCAGTGAGCCGCAGCTGTTTCCAACTGGAGCGCAAAGTGCGTCCTGAGCTACGCCGAGGTGCTCATTCTCAACTTCCGCAAGCTCATCCTCATTTGGCTCAATTGCGCACGAGGCCGCAATGCCGAAAAATGCCAGCGCCCCCAACATACCGACGAACCATCGTGACATAGCGCCTCCACAAAGAGGGGCTTGTCCCATTCCCCCCTGAGATCACGCTTACGCTCGTTGCTCGACCCGAGCAACGCATTTCCAAACGCCTTGCTGATCTGCATGAGTTCGGTCTCCTCGCGGCGGAGAGGGACCCATGGCCCAAATCCAAGACGACCAAGACTTCGAAGACGGAGAAGCCCGCCGCGAAGAAGGCACCCACGAATGGGAGCAAGCCGGTCGAGGTGGGTGATTGGGAGGCCGCGGAGTCCGCGGCGGAGTTCAACGACACGAGCCTCTCGTGGGAAGACCGGCAGCTCCTCGGCGTCGTCATGAAGTTCTTGTTCTCGATCACCGAAAAGCGGTTCCTGCGGCGGGCGGTTCGCGCGGGATACTCGAAGAGCGAGCACGACGAGCTGTGGGGCTGTTCGATGCGGCCGCCGGTCGCGATCGAGCGCTGGACGACAGCCTCGTCGACGTCGAGGACGTCGATCGCCACCACCTTCTCACCGAAGTCGACGAATTCGAGAACCTCTGGTTCCCGCGGATCGACAAGATCATCCGCCGGCGCGCGGCGGAGGGCACAGGCGATGCGTTCGTCGCGACGTTCTTCAGGAGCCTGAAGCAGCAGCCGTACGGCCCCGGGGTGCTCGATTCCGTCTCGACCCTGCTCACGCGCGTGGACGAGCTCGCGACGAGCAAGCTCCCGGGCGCGTCCGAGGTCCTCAAGAACATCCGCGCGCGCGGCCTCACGGAGTCGAAAGCGAAGGAGATTCGGTCGAAGATCCAGCAGCTCCGCGACGGCCTGGTCAGGCCCTCAGGCCGCGACGAGACCGCGGCCGCAGAGGCCGAGGCGAAACAGGCGGCGGGCCTCCGCGCGGTGCGGCTCGCGTGGAACGACTGGTCGACCACGCTCCGTCCGCTCTACGACATCCGCGAACAGATCCAGCTCGGACTCACGGACGCGCGGGGCCTGGCGGCCGCGCCCAAAGAGAACGGCGTTGCGGGTGGGGCGGGCGGCGCAGGATCGAGCTCCACAGAGCCGAAATAGCAACGACGAGCGCACACCTGCGACTTCGGGGTTCGACCCTCCGGCTTTCGGGTCGGGACCCTCAACTTTTGGGTCGGTCGTCCTGGCTCCTGGCCCCGCCCTCAGGACTCCGCGATCGGCCCACGCGACATCCGGGATCGAAGCTCAAACTTCGACGAACGCCGAGCCGTCGAGGTTGAAAGCAAGCACCGCCGACTGCAAAGCCGTGGACACAGGTCTCCGAGCGCCGGGTGGTGGCGCGCGAGCGTGCCGGCGGACGACGGGCCGTTGAGCTCATCGTCACATTCATCGAAGACGGACGGATCGAGATCCGGGTCAGACCCCCGGCAGAAGAAGCCGACCACGTGTTACCCTGCGATGAGCGAAGACGAGGGCAGCGCGGCGCGAGCTCACGATGGACGATCGACGAGCGCGCGATGACCGCAAAAACGAAAGAGCTCGAAGCCGCCGCGCGGCTCCGAGCTCATCGTTTGATTCGCTGATTCACGCCAGGCGCGAACCAAGCGAACTCGTCACTTCACGGGCAACCAGCGCCCGGACCATCGCAGTCACCCGGGCAGGTGTCGCAGATGACGCAGAGGGCGAGCTCGTTGTAGAGGTTTGAGCCAGTCTGGTGGTCCGCCACGCACTGGTCGAAGCACGCCTGATCCGTGCAGGGATCGACGCACATGGCGAAGGCAACACAATCCGCGTCACCCTGGCAGGCATCGAGCTGCGCCGAGCACGCGTCCGCGGTCGCACAGTCCTGACACGCCTTGCAGTTCGCGTCACTGGCTACGCCGGTGTCGCAGGTCCCGCCGCCGGTCGTGGTGGTGTTCCCGCCCGTCGTCGTGCCGCTCGTCACGCCCGAGCCCGTGGACGCCTTCGTCGAGCTCGTCGTCGCCTTGGTCGACGAGCTGGTCGTGCCCGTTCCACCGGCGCCATCCACCACGGTGACCTTGCAGCCCGCCGCGATCGCCGCAGTACCCACCAACACAGCAACACCCATGTAAGCAACCATCGACTTCATTGGCCTTCGCCTCCTTCATTCCGCGGCAGCGCCCCGTTTGGCGCCACCGCGGATAACTCCCTCGAACATCCCCGTCAAATTTGTATGGACGTGGGCTTCGCCCGCCGAGCGTCTTCGCGAGACCCTAAGCTCGACATGCAGCCGTCCACTCTTGCACGAAAGATTCGCAAAAGACACTACGACCAGCGGGAGAGCACGGTGTGGACGTGTTCCGGCACCTCGACCTCCAGCTCTCGTCCCCCGACGTCCGTCGGGTTGATCCCACAATACGCGACATCCGCGAGATGACGCCAACGCCCGGCGCGGTCCGGCTCATCCGGGCGAACTGGGGTCGTGCACGGAAAACAGCCGACCGTGCGAAACCCCATCGCGTGGAGGGGGTTCACGAGGACTCCTTCATTTTCACGGATGTACACATCGAGCTGCGCGTCGGTCCAGGTCGCGAGCGGGTGCACGCGGAGCGCGTTCATCTCCGGGTCGAGCTCGAGCGGCTGGACCTTCGCGCGCTTGCCACCTTCGCTCTGACGGAGCGCACCCACCAACGCTTCAACCTTCCCTCGTACGCCCCGGAGGGGCTCCGTTTTGCGCAGGTCACAGCACCGCGCCTGTCCTTCTACGGAGAGGTAGAGCAGGCCCTCCTCTCTCGTCTGCGCCGCAAACGTGCGCGCGGGCTCGAGCGTCGTCACGCGGAGGTTCGGGTGGGTCCGGGCGAGCTCGTCCCGGACGGCGAGCGTCTCCCGATGCATCACGCCGGTGTCCACGAACAGCACCTCGAGAGAGAGGCCCGCGCGGTCCGCCATGTGACAGAGGATCGTCCCCGCGCGCTGCATCCCCGAGAGGATCGCCGCGCGCGGTCCGAACGCGTCCGCGACGCGGCGGAGGATCTCGACGGGCGAGAGCTCCGCGAAGCGCGCGTTCGCCGCGTCGAGGTCGCGCCGGGTCAGCTTCATCGCGCGGATACTTAGCACGCGGACGGTGCCTCGCGGGAAGTGGGGCTTTACGCGGGGGAACGGTCGAGTAGAGTCCGGTCGCGATGCGCGGTTGGAGCCGCGCGAGGAATGAGCGGCTTCGACTCCACCACCACGCGCATCGATCAGCTCGTCGCCGACGTGGGTGTGGGCCGCGTGAAGAGCCCGCTCGACGCGCTCGCCGCGCGCCGGTTCTACTTCGTCACCGGCAAGGGGGGCGTGGGCAAGACGACGATCACGGCCGCGCTCGCGCTCGCGATGGCGGCGCGCGGGAAGTCCGTGCTCATCGCGATGTGCAACACCAAGGAGCGCCTCTCCGCGCTCCTCGGCTCACCGCCCATCGGGGACAAGGTGGTGCGCGTCGCGGAGAACGTCTCCGCCGTGAACATGATCCCGGAGACCGCCGTGCACGAGTACGGCGAGATGATCCTCAAGTCGAAGACGGTGACGAACGCGCTCTTCGGCAACAAGTACGTCCAGGCGTTCTTCCGCGCGGTGCCCGGCCTCCACGAGTGGACGATGCTCGGCAAGGCGTGGTTTCACACGACGGAGACGGACAAGAACGAAGCGAACCGCTTCGACGTCGTCCTCCTGGACGCTCCGGCGACGGGGCACGGCCTCGACATGCTGCGCGTGCCCAAGGTCATCCTCGACGTCGTCCCCCCGGGGGCGCTTCGACGCGACGCCGAGCGCGCGTGGACGCTGTTCAAGGACGACACGAAGGCGGGTGTGATCGTGGTGACGCTTCCGGAGGAGCTCCCCGTGACGGAGACGGAGGAGCTCATCACGGCGCTCAAGCGCGAGCTCGGGTTGCCGCTCTCTCAGGTCGTCGTGAACGGCGTCCTCGCTCCCCTGTTCGACGACGCAGAGCGTCCGCCTCTCCTCGGCGCGACGAGCCTCCTCGACCTGCGCGCCCCCGCGCTCGCGACGACGGCCGCGCGCGCGGCCGCGGTGGCCGGTGCGCGGCGCGCGGTGCGCGAGGAGGTGCAGCTCGAGTCCCTGCGGCGGCTCCACGCGTTCCTCGCGATGAACGGAGCGAGCGTGTCGTGGCTCCCGTTCTTGTTCGACGAGGCGTCGACGAAGCGGGGGACGGAGATCCTCGCGGACGAGTTCCTGCAGCGCACCGTCATCGGTCGCTGAGGCGCGCTTGCTGCCCCGCGCACGCGGTGGTCTCTTCGGGTCGATGGGGACCTCGCACCACGCCGACCCTCTCTCGCGCGGACCCGAGCGCGCCCTTGCGGCGGGCGGGGTCGCGCTGCTGGGCGCGCTCGCGCTCGCGTGCGGCTCGAAGAGCGGCGGCGCGCCGTCCGCCTCCGCGTCGGCGGAGAAGCCCAAGCTCGCCGCGGCGAGCTCCTCCGCGGCGGCGACGACGGCGAACGCGCCGGCGAGCTCGACCGCATCGCCCACGAGCACCGCGGTGCAACCCGAGGTCGTGAAGAACACAGGGCCCACGGTGACGATCCCGGCGGGCACGCTGAACCTCGGCTTCGCATGCGGAGCCGTGCCGCGCATCACGGACGAGGAGCACGTCCACCGAGCGATCCAGGTCTCGGAGTTCACGATCGACGTGTTTCCCTATCCGAACGATCCCCAGGGCGCGGCCCCGAAGACGGGCGTCACGCGGGACGAGGCGGCGGGGCTCTGCCAAGCGAACGGCAAGCGCCTCTGCACCGAGGTCGAGTGGGAGCGCGCGTGCAAGGGCCCGAAGGATCAGACGTTCGAGTACGGGAACGTGTACGACGCGAGCGCGTGCAAGGATCTCCCGGGCGCGCTCACGAACGCGAGGGGCGCGTGCGCGAGCGGGTTCGGCGTGAAGGACATGCACGGGCTCGTGCTCGAGTGGACGTCGGGCGAGTGGGGCCGCGGGACGACGGCGCTCGCGCCGACGCGCGGGAGCTTCGGCAAGAACGACGTGGTCCACGATCGTTGCGCGGCGGGGCGGGGAAAATCCGCGGCGACGAGCTCCTCCGAGATCGGGTTCCGGTGCTGCTCCGGCGGGAGCGGCGAGGCGATGCCCGATCTCCCCATCCAACGCGACGCGCCCCTCACGGAGGATCCGAGCATCGACTCCACGCTCGCGGCGGCGCTGCTCAAGGTGATGCCCGCGGATCACCAAGCGGTGACGGACGCGACCGTGGCGTTCGACAAGCTCTGGCGGTGGCACCCGCGCGCGAACGTGGAGCTCCTCGTCGCGCGCTGGATCGGGCGGCCCCAGAAGGGATCGCCGTGGTTCGAGATCGCGGTGTTCAAGGCGTGCGGCGCCTCTCCCGGGGTCCCGGTGCGCATGCGGGGCCCGGTCCGCACGCTCAAAGACCCGACGGTCGGGACGAACGTGGAGAAGCTGAGCATCGACGTCGCGACGAAGGCGGACACGGGGAAGGTGGAGTTCACCTATTGGTACGGTGGCGTGCACATCACCGAGCCGAGCTTCATCATGGCGGGCAACTCCCTGCCATCGGACGAGAAGCCGGGCTTGATCCTCACGCGGCCCATCCTCAAGAAACGAAAATGAAGCACACCCTCCTCGTTGGTTCGCTCACGCTGCTCGTCGGCTGCTCCGGGGAGACCCCCACGTCCTCGGGCGGCGGCTCGTCCGGCTCGAGCGGGAGCCACGCGACGAGCGGCCCGGGTTCGACCACGGGCACCGGCTCGACGACGGGCGGAGGAGTGACGAGTGGATCGACGGGGAGCGGGGGCGTGACGTGCCCGACGTGCAGCGCGCCAACCCAGATCGGGGCGCTCTCGAGCGCGGCGTGGAACGAGATCTCGGGCATCGTCGCGAGCAAGGATCACCCGGGCTCGTATTACATCCACAACGACTCGGGCGACTCGGCGCGGTTCTTCGCGATGGACGCGAGCGGCGCGGATCAGGGCACGTTCAACGTGTCCAACGCGACCGCGGTCGACTGGGAGGACATCGGTCGGGGCCCGTGCGCGAACGCGTCCGAGAGCTGCCTCTTCCTCGCGGACATGGGGGACAACAGCGCGAAGCGGACGGACTACAAGCTCTACCGAGTGAAGGAGCCGGCGACACTCGGGGCGGGCTCGCACGCGGTGACGGCGGAGGTGATCCCGTTCTCGTATCCCGACGGATCCCACAACGCGGAGTGCCTCCTCGTGAACCCGTCGTCGGGGGAGATCGTCGTCGTGACGAAGTCGCTCGCCGGTTCGAGCGCGTACCGGTTCCCCACGCCGCTCGCGGCGAACGTACCCGTGGTGCTCGAGAAGGTGACGGACGTCGTCTCCATGCCGGACGTGGCGCAGCTCGTCACCGGCGGGGACGTGAAGTTCGACGGGTCGCTCGCGATCGTGCGCACGTACGGGTTCGCGTACGGCTACCCCGTGCAGCCCGGCGAGACGCTGGGGCAAGCGCTCGCGAAGCCGCCGTGCTCCCTCCCCGTCGCGAGCGAGGCGCAGGGTGAAGCGCTCGGCTTCACGCTCGACGGGAGCGCGTTCATCACGACGAGCGAGGGCGCGAGCTCACCGCTGAACCGCGTGACGTGCAGTCCCGGCGGCTAGCCAGCTCGCAGTCCCGAGCCTCGGCCGGGAGCGCTCAGTCGCAGCAGAGTATGGGGTGGGATCCATTGCATGGAGTGGCGGTGGGCCCGCTTCCACCGGCCCAGTACGATCCCTCGACGTTCGCGGCCGCGCTCGCCCACGCGCCGCAGTCGTAGATAGCGATGCCGTTGATGTCCCCGAAGTAAGTCCCGCCGTTGTACCAACCGCCGGACGGCAGTGGGATCCCGCTCGCGACGCTCCTGAGAAGCTCCTCTCCCGTGCAGACGTGCGCGCTGGTGGATACGCAGCCCGTGGACGGCTGCTCGCAGAGCGTCTTGGTCGTCGTGTACCCGCCCGCCGATCCATCCGTGGGTGCGGTCTCGCCGCAGTAGGTCGCGCCGAGGGACCACTTCTTGCCGTTCTTCGTCACGACGAGCTTCGTCTTGAGAGCGGTGACGTCCGTCTCGAGTGAGGCGGCGCCGTTCTCGAGCGCGGTCAGCCGATTGCCCGCCTCCTCGAACAGCGCCGCCAGCTTCGTCGCCGAAATCGAGAGGTTGGGCTTGATCCAGCTGACGTCCGCTTGCCAATCGGCGTGGGCGCTGGCGACGACACCCGTCGCGGCGGTCAGAACGAGGCCCGTGAGCAGCCGCTTCGCGCGGGTGCCGATCTCGATGTCGATGCGGATGCGCATCCGCGCATGCTCGCGGTTGGGCGGACACGCGCGCAAGCAGGGAATCGAAAGTCAGTCTCTGAAGGGGATCTCGTAGCCGGGTCGCACGAGCTCGTGCTGCGCGAAGAAGGCTCCGAGGCGGGCGAACGCGGGCGCCAAATCGGGGCGCCCGAAGAGGTTCTGGGTCTCGCCGGGATCCGCGCGGAGATCGTAGGCCTCGAGCGTGCCCGCGCGGACGTTCCGGATGACCTTCAAGCCGTCGCGGCCGACGAGACCTTGGATGCGGCGGCCCGTGTCGAGGACGATGGGGCGCGTGAGGGGCTCGTCGCCGCCCGCGAGGAGCGGGACGAGGCTCTGACCCATGAACGTCGCGGGCGTGTCGATCTGGAAGAGATCGAGCACGGTGGGTCCGAGGTCGATGAGCGAGACGGGCTCGTCGATCGCGCGCGGCACGACGCCGGGACCGCGCACGACGAGGGGGACGCGGACGAGCTCCTCGTAGATGGACGACCCGTGGTACTGCGTCCCGTGCTCCCCGAACGCCTCGCCGTGATCCGCGGACACGATGAGGAACGTGCGGTCCCAGAGGCCGTGCGCGGAGATCGCGTCCTCGAGGCGCCCAAGGACGGTGTCGACCGTGGCGAGCTCCTCGAGGTAGCGCTCCTTGTTCGTGCCGCGCTTGCCCGTCTTGTCGTAGGGTGCGTGCGCGTCCATGAGGTGGCCGAAGACGAACGCGCCGCCGTCGACGCCCCGATCCGCGAGCTCGTCGACCCAGGGTTCGATGACGCGCATCGCGTCCTCCGCCCACTTCACGGGCGCGGAGACGACGGTCATGCCGCGCGTGAGGCCGTACTCCGGCAGGAACCCGCGGCCCGTGTTCGCGAGCTTCGTGGCGACGCCGCGGCGCTCGAGGAGCTCCGCGAGGCGATCGTTCTTGTCGTCCGGGAGGAAGAACTTCAGCTTTCCGCCGACGCTTCGCTCGGTCCAGTAGAGCGACGAGTAGTACTTCCCCGTGAGGAGCGCGCCGATCGCGGGGGACGTCGCGGACGCGGGGCTCCGCGCCATCGTGAACCGGGCGCCGCGCTCCGCGATGCCGCGGAGGTGCGTGAGCGCGGGCGTATCGCCGTCGAACACGTCCGCGCGCATCGCGTCGATCGTGAGGAGGATGACGAACGGCGGTGAGGAGAGGAGCGGGGGACGCGTGGGTGGGATGGGGGGAGCCGCGGATCGATCGGAGAACCAGGGCCCCTCTTGGCGCGCCACCGCGTCGCGCGTCGAGGCGGCGCCGGGCGCGCGGAGGTGGGGTAGAAAGGGCATCAGGCTCGCGCTCGGGCGACGCGCGAGCGCCACACGAACGGCGTTCGACGGCGGGCCGGCCACGCTGATCGCCGCGCCGACGGAGGCGACGAGCACCGCGACGGGAGCGAGCGTGGAGGGCAGCGGCCGCGCGACGCGTCGAGTTCCGCGGACGGGGTCGCGGCGGAGTCGAGCGCCTTCGGCGCGCTCAGGCATGCCACGCTCGCCGCTTCCGGGCGTCGTGGACAAAACCTCCGAATCTCCTCGTCGCGTTGGCGCGCGACGAGGAAATCGCGCCACGCGTTCGATCGCGCACCCGAGGGTGAGGCCCGCGAGCGCGTTCGTGAAGACGTGGATTCCCGCGTAGCTCTCGTCGAGGAGGAGCGGGTGCGCGACGATCGCCCCGACCGACGCGATCGTGAGGAGCGCGGGCGCAATGGGGGAGCGAGGTGCAACGCCTCGAAGCGCGACGAGGAGCGCCGCCGGCGCGCCTGCGGCGGCGAAGCACGCGAACCGAAGCGGAACGGGGAACACGGCGAGGTCGACGGCGAGGAGCACGCGGGCGGCGCCGACACCGGCGGCGAACGCGACGCCTGCGCCGATGATGGGCCGCGCGCGCGGGCGGACGCGGTGCGCCCCGAGGGCGGTGACCGCGGCGAGCCCACCGACGACGACGCCGAGCGCGACGAGGTGCCCGGCGGCGTAGAGGCCTTCGAGGATCGCCGTCGCGAGGTTCGGCGCGCGCGGGCGCCCCGCCCTCGACACGACGATCGCGTCGACGCACGCCGCGACGACGAACCCTCCGAGGATCGACGCCCCGAACCGCGAACGCGCGGGCGGCTCAGTCGCCGTGATCCGCATCGTCCTGCGACGGGGATCCCGGGGCGCTCGACGTCGGCGCGAGGGACCCGCCGACGCGAAGGTAGATGACGAGCTCCTTGGTGCCCCCGAAGTTGAGGAGGTTCTTGCGGTGTGCGACGAGCTCGAACCCCGTGAGCGCGAGCCCGGACTTGGGGCACTTCGGATCGACGACGACCGCGTCCGCCTTCGCGAGGAGCTCGGCGGGAGCACCCGTCATGCGGGGCTCGGGGTAGGCCTGGTTGTTCGGGCCGAACACGGGCACGTGGAGATCCGCGAGGTGGTAGAGGCCGTCCTGCACGGTGTTGTTGCAACCGAGGAACGCGACCTCGCGGATGGGCTGCGCGGTGGGCTCGGAGGGCTTCATCGTCCCCCATTCGAAGCCGCTGCCGGAGCCGCGTTGATCGGTCTCGCGCGTCGCGAACTCGAAGAAGACGATGTCGCCGGCGATGGAGTCCCAACCCTTGCTCTTCTGGGGCTCCCAGGAGACGTGCGTGACGCCCATCTCCTTCAGGAGCTTCCACACCGCCTGGGGCGTGCCGAGTCGGCCGTAGCTCACGCCGAACTGCCAAGCGCCCCAGTCGTTCAACGTCTCGCGCTGGAAGCCGAGGTGCGTGTGGTTGTCGTGGAGCACGACGCGCGCGTTCCTCGGGAAGGTGTTCCCGAGCGCCACCCAGTTCGCGTACGTGCGAAAGCGGTTCGCGTCCTTGCGAAAGCCGCTGCTCAGGAGGTCGTAGGACGCCTTCATGGGCGCGCCCGCCATCGCGTGCGTGGGGAGGAACGGGGCGTCTCCGCCCCAGATGATCTGGTAGCCCACGAGGAGCGAGGAGCCGATGCGACCGACCCATCCGAGGCGGAAGAGCAGGATGATCGTCGCGGCCGTCGCGGCGGCCATCCACGGGACGAGGGGCTGAAGGTACCGATCCTGGTGGTGGATCCAGTACCAAGTGAAGATCGCGACGTCGACGATCGCGACCATCATCCAGATGCGCTTCGTCTTCTTGAGGAAGACGAGGCACGGGATCAGGAGGGTGAAGAGCGAGCCGAACACGGGCACGGCCCCGTGGTTGCGCGAGTAGTCGTGCGGGATGAAGGCGAACGAGAACACCGCCTTGAGGGTCTCCCAGACGCCCGCGAGATCGCGGGAGGGGCGCCAGAACTGATAGTCCTGGTAGCCCCAAATGAAGAGGTCGGGCGCGTCCTCGGTCCAGGGGCGGAGCGTGAGCTTCTTGAACAGGGAGGGGTAGATCGGGTCGCCATACCAGACCCAGTTCTTCGCCCAGAACGTGGACGTGACGAGGAGCCCCGCGGCGATCGCGGCGAGGGGGGCGATGATCGCGGCGCGGCGCGCGTGGGGGACGTGGCTCGGGGGGCGGACGAGGAACTGGATGACGCGGACACCGATCGCGAGGAACCCGACGGGAGCGAACATGAGGAGGCACGTGAGCTTCACCATCGCGGCGCCACCGAGCATCGCCGCGAAGAGCGCGAGGTACCTCCAGGAGAGATCGCGCAGGCCCTTGATGAGGAGGAGCGCGATGGGAACGACGAAGAGCGCCGCGATGTGATCGGCGCCGCCCGTGAGGCTCGAGTCGTAGACGAAGACGCCGGGGAAGAGGAAGCGGACGACCCAGGTGTAGCGGCCCTGGACGCCGGGCACGAGGCGACGGACGAGGACGGGGATGCTCAGCGTCGAGACGATGAACACGAAGAACTCGAGGTGAGCCGCGAGCTCGACGCGGTCGAAGAGCTCGCCGAAGGGCAGGAGGAACCCTTGGAGGTAGACGAACGTCGCGAGGTGCGGGTTCGTCTCGACCGTCCATCCCTCGGGGAAACGCCGAATGCCGTGCGTGACGACGTACTCCTCCGCGAGCGCGAAGTGCTTCCAGCGCGAGTCGAACTGGACGTTCTCGGGGACGAGGATGGGGAAGTAGACGAGCGCGAAGCCGACGAGCCCGAACGCGATCACGGGCAGAGCCCAGGCGGGGGCGCGCTTCGCTTTCGCGCGCGCGCGCGCGAGCTTGCCGCGGAGCCGCCGAGCGAGCTTGAAGAGGTCCCAGGCGCCCGCGGCGATCATCGCCCCGGGGAGGGCGAAGAAGAGGAACGGCCGGTAGAGGTAGAACAGGCCGAGCGTGGAGCTGAGGAGGTAGTAGGCGACGGCGCCCGTCGCGAACGCGAGGACGATCGCCTCGCGGAGGGGCTGGGGCGGGAGGAGACGCTTGACGATCGCGTACCCGGTGCTGAGGCACCCGAGCCCCCATCCGAGGCACGTGAGCCAGTAGCCCGCGTAGTGCCAGAAGAGCCAGGTCTTCACCTTGTAGTGGAAGTTCGTCGCGAGGACGAACGTCACCATCGCCGCGAGGAGGAGGACGGCGACGCCCACGTGCCGACCGATCGCGAGCGCGCGCGTGAGCTTCTCCTTCGCGTTCGGGGTCAAGGCCGCACCGTCATCTCGCCGACGACCTCGTACACGAGGACGGCGCGGCCGCGTACGTCCAACGTACCGCGCTGCTTGATGAGCTTCATGAGGTTCGAGAAATTGCGCCGGAGGGCGTTTCCGGTGAAGTCGTTGCCCGTGGGCGCGAGGAGGACGTGCGTGATGCCGAGGCTCGCGAGCGCGGCGCGCGTCGAGTTGAACTCCGCGCGAACGTAGTAGTAGCGATAGGGCGTCTCGAACACGATCGGGCCGGCCCAGGAGCCGACGACCGTGGCGTCGGCGCGGTCACCGACGATCTCGCGGATGCGGCGGTTCGCGATGAGGAGGTCGTATTTGCGATCGAGCCAGGCCGTCTTGTAGGCGGGCACCCAGAGGAGGAAGCTCGCACACACGATCGAGGCGACGAGCGCGCCGGAAGCCCATGCCCAACGGGTCCATGCGTGCGGCCGGGTGCGCGCGACGTAGTCGCGCGCGGCGAGGTACGCGTCGACGAGGAGGGAGCCCGCGAGGAGGCACGCGGGCGCGATGGTCCCGAGCCGAAAGCGAATGTCGTTCGGCGCGGCGGCGAACGTGAACGTCGCCGAGACGAGCCACGCACCGACGAGGAGGGTGAAGCCGTGGTCGAGATCGCGGCGCCGGATCCACGCGAGGGGGACGCGCAGGATTTGGATCACCGCGAGGGGGAGCGCGACGGGGACGACCGCGAGGAGCGAGCTCGTCCATGTGTCGGGGTTCACGTAGCGGGCGAACGCGTCGCCGAGGTTCGAAGTGTCGAGCTCCTCGCTGGTCTTCGCGAGCTTCCCGAGGACGACGTGGCCCGTGTTGCGGATGAGGGAGCGCGTGTACGCCTCTCGGGTGCAGTACCACGCGACGAGGCCGAGCATGACGAGGGCCTGGAGGACGGGTGTCCAGCGCACGAGGCGGCGAGCGATCGTCCGCGGGGGCTCGCCGTCGGCGGGCTTTCGGCGAATCGAGCGCACGAAGAAGACGAGGCCGAACCCCAGCGCCATGGGGCCGAACACGAGGATGTTGAGCTTGGAGAAGAACCCCAAGAAGAACGTGACGAGGGCCGCGGAGAGCGCGTACCCGTTGTCACGCGCGCGATCGAGGAACACGACGGTCCACGCGATCCAGGTGTTGACCGCCGTCTCGATCAGTCCGACGCGGTGATAGACGACGTCGTAGTAATTCAGGGCGAGCATGACGCCCACGACGACCGCGCCGCGGACCCCGCGACGGCGCGTCGCGAGGAGGAGGACGGCGACGAAGCCGAGGGCGGCGACGGTCGTCGTGAACGCGTGGAGCGAGACGTACGAGACGCCGAAGAGACGCATCCAGAGGGCGAGCGGGTAGACCCACGCCCAGCTCTGCGCGCGCCAGAACTCGTAGTTGTCGACGTCGCTCGTCTTCCAATGACCGGTGAGCGCCCAATTGCGAGCCTCATGGGCCTTGGCGATCGGCTCGACCATGAGCTCATGGGCACCGAGGCCATTGGGGAGGCCGAGAGGTGGGTCGGCATTGGCATGAGCCAAGCGAACGACGAAGAAGAGGCCAAGGACGGCCAGATACGGGGCAAGCCGCTTGGTGTTCTGGACGGTGAGGACGCGGATGAACCGGTTCAGCAAAGTCCCACTATGGCGCAACCGAGGGTGGTTTGGGGGCGTGTTTGGCGGCCGCCGTTTTGGGGGTGGTTTCCGCCAGTGGCCGGTGGCCTGGGCTGTGCTTCGGGGTTCGAATTGGGCCCGCGGGAGAGCGCCTTTTTGTGTCGAGGATGGACCTCTCCCGGACCGACCGCGCGGCGGTCGGTGACCGGGCGCCCGGCGACGTGATGGTGCGCTAAGTGTCGGCGACGGTGACTGCGCAGAGCTGAACCATTCTCCACGTCCATGGCAGGAAGGGCACCTCACGCCAACCGAGCTTGAACATGAGGCGAGCGAACCGGTGCCGCAGCCGGAACTGTTTGAGCTCCGCGCGCATCGACGCGCGAAGCTCGGCACACTGCGCTGCCACGAGCGGCTTCTGCTTGCGCTTCGCGGGGTCCGCGTACGCGCGCCTCGACGGGGATGCGGCGCGCACAGCCTTCCGCCCGACGATGCGCCGGCCCGTCGCCGCTCGTTCTGCCGCCGCCTTTTGCTCCGCCTCCTCGACGTGCGCGCGGAGCAGCGCTGCCCACTCTTCGAACGTCCCCTCGAAGGTGGGCGGCGCGACGAGCTTGAGCGTCACGGATTCGGGCATGTCCCCCTCCCGGTCGAAGTACCTCGGTCGCTTCACCACCACCTCGCGCCCGTCGAGCCAGCCGAACGTGTTCGCGCCCGGCCAATGGATCGATTTCTCGACGAGGTGGTCCTTCACCGGGTTCGCCAGCGTGTAGACGCTCTTCTCGAGCGCCGCGCCCGCGTCCCCGAGCCGGCAATAGTGCGCGTCGCCCGCCGACCAGAAGTTCTCCCGACGCCTCCGCGCCGCGTTCCCCGCTCTCCCCATGAACCCGTGGAACAGCCCCATGAACCTCGGCGCCAGGCCGCACCGATCCCAGAGGGCCGCGTGGTAGTGGTCGCTCATCGCGAGCGCGCACACGAGCCCTATGTCGCATCGCTGCGCCGCGACGCCCAAGCAATAGAGGAACGCCTGGTTCGTCTCGGCGTCCGGCCGCAGCAGGAACTGCTGCTGCGTGCATCGCCGAGTGAGGAACACCATCGAGTCCGCGACGACCGGGCGGGGGAGTGTCATGACGCGCCCCTTTGCGAACCGCGCGCCCTCCGCGAAACGCCCGATTTCCCGCCTCTCGCGCTCGTCACCCCTTGGCGGATCGGCGGACTCGACCGGCGCCCGCCACCGGCGCGTCGACCCCTTCACCAAAGCATCGCTCGACCCACGCCTCGAACGGCGCTCCCCAGCCCTCCAGGTCGATCGCGCTCACCCCACGCGCCTGCAGGATCGGCGTGACGAACTCCTCCGCGCTCGCGGGCGCGGGTCGTCCCCGAACCCAGAAGTGGTGGCGCAAGCGCCCCGCCGCGACGACCGCGGACGTCCCCGGGACGTTCTCCCGCTCGATCGCGTTCGCCCGCATCCCCAGCCAGCGCGCGATGTTCAGATCCGTCATCGACAGGCCGATGAACACGCACACCGAGTCGTGCAGCGCGCTCATCAGCACCCGATTCGGGAACGTCGTCGGCTCCGCGAACGATCGCCAATACTGCGCCTCCGTGAACACGAGCGCGTGCGCCGCCTCGTGCTTCGACAGCGGTCCCCGCGCGCGCGGCAGGAACCCGTGCACGTGGTACACCGGGACAGGCGGCGCACCGTTCGCGCCCCGCTGCATCCGCGGACGCCCCGCCTCCCGCGTCACCGGCCAGACCACCGGCGCCGCGAGCGGATCGTGCCGCCCGTTCGCCTCCGTCTCGAAGAGGTCGTCCGCGTTGAACGTGATCACACGCCTCACCCGCCGGCCCCGCCCCTCCGCCTGCTCCCGCCGAACGAGCCCCGCCAGCACCCCGAGCGTGTCCCTCGAGGATCCCGGAGCGAGCGTCGCGTAGAGCGCGTCCCGCACCAGCGCCTCGAACGGCGCGTGCCTCGTCCCCGCCCCCCGACGCCGAAGCGTCGCGCGCTCCGCGAGCTCGAACGCGATCGGCAGCGCCAGCGGATGAAGGCTCCCCGGCGCGCTCTTCAACGCCTCCGGCACCGCCACACCCGCGCGCTCGCACAGCGTTGCTGCGAGCTTGGCCCAGCCCGGAATGCCCCGCGTGAAGGCGACGCCGGCGCCCAGCACCAGCGTCACGTCGTTGCCCCGCGCGAGCTTCGTGCGCAGAAGCTCCTCCGGGGTCCCCTCGACCTTTCGCCCCTTCGGCAGGGCGCGCCGCGTTGCCATGCCCGCGTTGCTATCAGGGATCTCGTTCCCCGTGGGTGGTCCCCGCACGCCTTCGGCACGCCACGCTCCACGTGCCCGAACGACCGGACCCCACACACCCGAGACACGCTCTCGCGCATGCGCTCCTTCGACCCGACCGAGACCCCGCCCCAGCCGACGACGCGTGAGCCGCCCTTGGGGGAACCCGCCGCAACGACGCGGGACCGTCGCTCGCGCAGCGCGCCTCACCGCGCGTCATCAGCGCCTCACCAGACGTCGTCCCCGCCTGCGCGCCCGGTCGTCGAGGACGCCCCCATCCCGCCCGTATTTTGCGCACGCCCGCAGACTCCGCGGGCCTTCAGCGGGACCACACACCGATGTTTCGCCCACGCACAGGCCCGAGAGCGCTCGTGAGGCCGGGCTCTCGGGCGAGCCTCGAGAGGGCGTCGCGCGCTACTCCTCCAACGTGCCGCCCGGAGCCGTGCAGCCCACGAACGCCGCGCCGCGATCGCTCACGCGCACCACCCTATCGAGCACGATGTCCTTCGGCTCCGCGACGCGCTGGAGCTCGTACCCCAGCATGCTGTCCGGGGAGCACCCGGGGAGCGCGGGCGCCGTGGGATCCGTCGACACCTCGTAGGCCACGTTCAACACGGCCCGCCACGACACGCCGTCCACACGGATCACGCGCACTTCCCCCGGAAGAAGGGCGACATCTCCCTCGTCCGTCGCGAACACCCCCTTCGTGTACGACCAAATGAACGTCCCGTCCCCCTCACGCGCGACCTCCTCGCCGAACCGCGCGAACGGCTTCTTGCCCACGACCTTCGCGACGTTCGCGAGTCCGTACGTGTCTCCGAGCGCGGCGACGTAGAGCGGCCCCTCGGCGTCGCTCACCACGAGGCTCCTCCCACCCTCGCCCGGCTCCGTCGCTGCGACCGTCACCTGCTCCTGATCGAGCAGCTGGAGCGGGGAGTTTCCCGGCGAGTGCACCTCGAGCATCACCGCCGTCGCGCCCTCCCCCACTTCGAGCGAGAACGCTCGCTCCCCGCTCGACGCGACGTGCAGCACCCCGGACGCACCGATTGCGCCGCTCGTTTGCGCCGAACCCGCCTCCACGGAGAGCGCCTCGAGCTGCTCCGGAATCGTCCCCTCGACGAACGGACCGTTGCAACCCGCGGTCACCGCGGCGGCCGCGGCGAGACTCACCAGCCATGCGACACGACTCGAAGCTCTCATTCCCCCCGCTTGGAGCAAGCCCAGGGCCACTCCGTCCACGTCTCTACCCCGCCCCGATCTCAGCACCCCCGCCGTCCCTCGACGTGTCGGTCTGTGCCGCCGCAGCTCTGGGTCACCCCGCGACCGCGTAGAGGTCCCGCGTCACCCCCGCGAGCACGCATGGAGGATCCCCCGGAACCACGCGTGCGCGGGATCCGTGTGCGCGCGCGCGTGCCAGACCTGTTGGAGCACCACGCGCGGGAGCCGAATCGGCGGAGCCAGCAAGCGAAGCCCGAACGGCGAGGAGAGGCTCTCGAGGACGTGCCCCGGCGCGGTGAGGATCAGGTCCGTCGACGACACCGTCCGGCACGCCCCGAAGAACGAGACCGTCCGCACCGCGACATGTCGCTGCCGCCCCCGTTTGGCGAGCTCCGTGTCGACCGCCGATCCCGGGTCCCCGCGCGGCGCGATCAGCACGTGCGAGAGCGCGATGTACCGATCGAGCGACAGCCGTCGCCCCGCCGTCGGGTGCTCCCTCCGCACCGCGCACGCGAACCGGTCCTCGCGGATCGTCTGTGCGTAGAGGTCGTTCGCGAGAGCGCCCTTGGCCGTGATCACCACGTCCAGTCGCCCGCTCGCGAGATCTCCGAGCGAGTCCGTCGTGAACGGTCGAATCGACACGCTCGCGCGCGGCGCGTCCCTCGCGAGGCGCTTCGCGAGGCGCGGGAGCAGCTCGACCTCGACGTAGTCCGTCGCGCCGATCACGAACGTGCGGTCCACGCGCGCCGGCTCGAACGCGACGGGCCGCAACAGGTCGCGCGCTCGCTCGAGCAGATCCCGCACGGCAGGGCCGAGCGCCTCCGCGCGCGCCGTGGGCGTGACGCCCCGCGGGCCTCGAACGAACAGGGGATCCCCGAACGTCTCGCGCAGCCGGAGCAGGGCCCTGCTCATCGCGGGCTGACTCAACCCCGCTCGCAGCGCGGCGCGCGTCACGTGGCGCTCCCGGAGCAGGTGATCGAACAAATTCAGGAGCGCGAGGTCGACCGCCTCGCTCGGCGCGATCATCCGATTCACGGATGAAGCTTATACGCTTCCATGCATTGGACGCATGACGCTCCCCGACGCACCCTCTCGCCTCGGAGGAACACACCATGTTCACGGTCTTCGGAGCTACGGGAAACACTGGGTCGGTCGTCGCGGAGCGCCTGCTCGCGGCCGGGAAGAAGGTTCGCGTCGCGGTGCGCGATCCGCGCAAAGTGGAGGCGCTCGCGAAGGCCGGCGCCGAGGTCGTCACGGTCGACCTGCTCGACGCGGCGAGCGTCGCCGCCGCCCTCGCGGGCGCGGAGGGCGCCTACCTGCTCGTTCCCCCGGACGCGTCGTCCGACGATCTCGTGGGGCGAGGCGCGAAGATCAGCGCCGCCTATCAGTCCGCGCTCAAAGGCTCGAGCGTGAAGCACGTCGTCGGGCTGTCGTCGGTCGGCGCGAATCTGCCTGTGGGGACCGGCCCGATCGTGATCGCGCACGGCCTCGAGCAAGCCCTCGCGGCGACCGGGATCCGCACGACGTTCGTCCGCGCGGCCTACTTCATGGAGAACATCCTGGGGTACGCGCACCCCATCAAGGCCGACGGCGTGCTCCCCGTCTTCGGCGGCGGCGAGGGCTACCCGTTCCCCATGATCGCGACGCGCGACATCGGCGAGGTCGCCGCAGACGCGCTCCTCACGCCTCCGAGCGCGAACGAGATCATCGAGCTCTCCGGCCCCGCCGAGTACAGCTTCCAGGACGCCGCCGCGACGGCCACGAAGATCCTCGGGCGCGAGGTGAAGCCCCTCCCGCTCCCCCTCGATCAGCTCGTCCCCGCGCTCACCAAGATCGGGTTCTCGGCGAACGTCGCGGGTCTCTACCGCGAGATGACCGAGGCGTTCGGCAAAGGCACCGTCCAGTTCGCTGGCGCCGGACGCAAACTCCGCGGCAAGCAGACGCTCGAGACCGTGCTGCGAGCCGGCCTCGAGCGCTGAGCGCTTCACTGCGGTACCGCGCGCCCGGTGCTCCCACCGGGCGCCGGGCGACGCGCTGGATCGGCGAGCGCGATTCTGAATCAGCTCAGAGGAGAGTCACGGGAAGACGGGAAGACCGGAGAAGCAGAATGATTTTGTTCTGCTTCTCCGGGCTCCCTGTGTTCTGTCTCCGGTTGTTCTGCCTCTGCTGGCGACTGACGATCTCGCTCACTCCCGCGAATCCACCGCTGATTCAAACCGGTCGGTGCGCTAGAGCCCCATCCGCAGCTTCTTGAAGCCGAACGCGGTCATCTTGAGGAGCAACCAACCGTGCGCGAACCGGCTGATCTTCGTGTCGCCGTACGTTCGCGCGCGGTACCGGACGGGCAAATCCACGATCTTCAGGTTCAGGCGCGCCGCGCCGAACAGGAGATCGAAGTCCCCGAACGGATCGAAGTCCCCAAAGAACGCGCGGTTGTCCGCGATCCGGTCGTAGTCCTGGCGGTAGAGCACCTTCGTCCCGCACAGCGAGTCCTTGATCGGCTGTTCCAGGAGCCACGAGAGCGCGGTCGAAAAGAACTTGTTCCCGAGCAGGTTCAAGAACCGCATCGCCTCGCCCTCCATCGGGTAGACGAGCCGCACGCCGTTGATGAACTCGCCCTTCCCCGCGACGAGCGCGCGATAGAACTTCGGCAGGTCCTCGGGCGGGACCGTGAGGTCGCTGTCGAGGATCATGAGCACGTCGTACTTCGCGGCCGCGAACCCCTTCCGCACCGCGTCGCCCTTGCCCTTCCCATCCCCCTGGAGGACGAGCTTGATCTCGAGCTTCGGCTGCCCCGGCTCCACCGGGTGCGCCTCGTGCTCGCGGATCACCGCCTCGATCTCCTCCACCGTGCCGTCCGTCGAGTTGCCATCGACGAAGATGAGCTCCGTCTTCGGCCCCATGATCGGCGTGCGCGCGACCGCCTCGCGGATGTTTCCCTTCTCGTTCCGGCACGGACAAATGACGCTCGTCGTCGGCAGCGGGGCGCGCTCCGTCGCGGGCGCGTACCGCGCGACGAAGTAGCTCACGAGGGACGTCTCCTTGAGGAGAGGCACCTTCGCGGCCACCCGGTTCGCGAGGTCGGACACCACGGGTACCTTCGCCGGCATCAGGATGTCCGTGCCGCGCCGGATCACCTCGAGGTCGCTCAGGAAGAGAAGGTTCTCGATGTCCTTCATCGAGACCCAGTTCTGGTCCGGCCACGGCGTCTTCATGCCCACCTTCTCGGCGGCCTTGAGCACGGGCTCCCAGTTGAAGTTGTAATACGTGACGATCACCCGCCCGCCGGGGGCGAGCAGCGGCCCGAGGCGTGAGAGCCCGCGCTGGATGTCGTCGAGGTGACCCACGACCTCGTGCAGGATCACGTAGTCGAACGGTCCCTCCGGGAGCGGGTCGACCTCCAGATCCGCGACGCTGAGCTCGAGGGACGGGTGGCGCTCGCGCGCGAGCTCGATCATCCGCGGCGACACGTCGACCCCGACCTTCCGTCCCGCGTCCAGGCGCGCGAGGAGATCACCCAGTCCGCAGCCGATCTCGAGGACGCTCGACCCCGGCATCACGAGGCTCTGCATCAGCCGCAGGACCTCCGCGGGGTAGTACCCGTCGAGGTTCGCCCGCTTCGCGCGCCAATCCGCGAGTCGCTCGTACACCGCGAGCTTCTTCTCGAGGCGATCGCGCTCGCGACGCTCGAAGTCCGTGCGGTAACTCGCGCCCGCGGCCTGTCGCGTGCTCGGGATCGGGGAGGCGCCGTTGTTGGAGTGCGTCGAAGAGCTCATGGCCAAGCGAAGTGTCCTTCAGATTCGTTGAGCGCGCTCGGGAGGCGCTCGCTCCCGCCCCGGCTCCACCGCGCATCGCGGTGGACCGCGGCTCGTTCATCACCCCCGGGCGCGCTTCTCCCGCGCCGCGAGCTCGAGATCGCTCTCGACCATTCGGCGCACGAGCTCGTCGAACCCAACCTTCGGCTTCCACCCGAGGACGGTCTTCGCCTTCGTCGGGTCGGAGAGCAGCAAGTCCACCTCCGCGGGCCGGAAGTAGCGCGCGTCGATCTTCACGAAGTCCTTGTACTCGAGGCCCGCGAGCGCGAACGCCTTCTCCGCGAACTCGCGCACGGAGTGCGTCTCCCCCGTGCCGATCACGAAGTCGTCCGGCTTGTCTTGCTGGAGCATGAGCCACATCGCCTCGACGTAGTCCTCTGCATGGCCCCAATCGCGCTTCGCATCGAGGTTTCCGAGGTAGAGATCTTTTTGGAGGCCGTGCTTGATGCGCCCGATCGCGCGTGTGATCTTGCGCGTGACGAACGTCTCGCCGCGGCGCTCGCTCTCGTGGTTGAACAGGATCCCGTTCGTCGCGAAGAGGCCATACGCCTCGCGGTAGTTCTGCGTGAGGTAGAACGCGTACGCCTTGGCGACGGCGTACGGGCTCCGCGGGTGGAACGGCGTGGTCTCGCGCTGCGGCGTCTCCACGACCTTGCCGTAGAGCTCGCTCGAGCTCGCCTGGTAAAACCGGCACTGGAGGCCCTCCTTGCGGATCGCCTCGAGCAGCCGGACGCACCCCAGCGCCGTGATCTCGGCCGTGTACTCCGGGATGTCGAACGAGACGCGCACGTGGCTCTGCGCGCCGAGGTTGTAGACCTCGCTCGGCTCGACCGCGTCGATGATCGACTGCAGGCTCGACGCGTCGTTCAGGTCCCCGTAGTGAAGCTTCAGACGCGCGTTCGACTCGTGGGGATCGATGTAGAGGTGATCGATGCGCTCCGTGTTGAACGAGCTCGACCGCCGCACGATGCCGTGCACCTCGTAGCCCTTCGCGAGGAGGAGCTCCGCGAGGTAGGACCCATCCTGGCCCGTGATTCCCGTGATGAGCGCGCGCTTCACGCGCGAACCGCTATCACGGGGGACGGACCACCGAAAGCAGGACGCGCGAGTCGTGCAGTCCTTTGAGGCGCGCGCCGAGCACCGATCCGTCGACCGGCACGCGATCGCGTCGGTTCCCTGCCGGAGCCTGCGGCGCCCCCGCGGAGCGCGCGCCCGCGCGGGCCGTGCGCATCACGGCTGGCAGGCGGGGCCACCCGGGGACGTCTTCGCGAGGACCATCGTGCCGCGTCGCGAGACCTCCTGCATCGCGCCGCACGCGAGGCTTTGCTTGAAGAACGTCGCCTCGGGGTCCTTGAGCTCCTTCTCGTCCACGAACACGTAGTCGTACGGCTTCGCGTACTCGTACACGGGGGGCGGTCCGGGCTGCTTCGCGACGATCTTGTAGAAGTACGCCTTCCCCCGGTTCGAGATGTGCGAGCCCAGGCGATCCGTCGACGCGACGCTCGCGCTCGAAGGGATCTTCGCGATGGCCTGCTCGACCCAGTCGAAGTTCTTTCGATCCTCCGCGGACACCTTGCGCGTGGGTCGGTTGAAGCCCCCCCGGAAGCTCGTGTTGTCCAGGATGCCACCAAACTTGAGGGACACGAGGGCGCTCGCCACGAACAGGGACGCGACGAGCGCCCGTGAGAGGCGGTGCGTGGACCACCCGCGTGACGCGAGGACCGGGCTCGCGGCGACGCGCGCGAGCGCGTCCGGCACGAGCGCGAACAGGATCGGAAGGAGGATCGCCGTGTACTGGAAGTGCACGGTGAACACGTACGGGCGCGTCGCGAAGAGCGTGAACACCGCGCCGTAGATCAGGATGAACCGGCCCTTCCTCGAGATCGCCGGGAGGAACAGGACGGGGAGGAACATCGTGACGAGGAACGTGATCTTCACCTCGGAGATCGCGTTCCACAGCACGAACACGGGGTTCGTGACGACGGAGAGGATGAACCCCGCGAACCCCTTCGCCTCGCTCTGCGTGAGGTCCTGGTAGTAGTACGTGAAGCCATGCGCGACTCGTCCGTTGCCGCCGCTGAACACGTCCGCGGACGTCATGAACACGAGCTTCGCGATGGCGAAGTAGACAGGCGCGAGGAAGAACAGTGGCGACGGCCGCCTTCCGGCGCGGTCCGTCATGCCAGGGCATCGCCGAGATCGAGATGAACACGAGCAACAGGCTGATGTCCTCGCGGACGAGCAGCGCGATCGCGAGCACGGGGAAGTACCAGCGCAGTCGGCCTCGATCGAGCAAGTGCATCACCCAGAGGAGCACCGTGTTCGCGAGCGTGAGCGAGTGGAACTCGTACAAGTTCGCGCCGTGGAGCGCGGGGTGGAGGAGGAACGTGAACGCGAGGATGACCGAGGTGACGCGCCCGAGGTTCGCGCCGCGCGCGAGGAGGTACATCGGGATGATCGCGGATCCGAGCCACACGCTCTGGAGGCCGAGGAGGAACTCCGCGCGCGGGTAAATCAGGTAGAGCGGCGACAACAAGACGAGGATCGGGTCGAAGTGCGCCGACCCGTGGTACTCCGCGCGGATGAACGTGCAGCCGAGCGGGTTGCCGTGCGCCGACTGCCAGAAAATGTTGTCGTAGATGCCGAGGTCGGTGACGCGCGTCGTCATCGCCTGGTGGTTCTGCACCGCGAGGCGCGTGAACAGGATCGCGTACGCGGCCCACCCGAGGACGAGCGCGGCGACGACGGCCGCCTTCGCGAGGCGCTCCCTCGCGGGGCCGACGGGCACGTCCGCGCCGGAGCCCGGCGACACCGAGAGCGGCGCCGGATCGGTGGTGCCGCGGGAGAACGCGGCGCCGACGCACGCGGTGCACGCGGCGATGACGACCAGCGTGAACACCGGGTGCGCCGACTCGACGGAGGGCACCGCGAGCGCGGTGCCGAACGCAGCGCCACCGAGGACAAAGACCCACGCGCTGCTGAACCGAACTGTGCGGATGAAGCTGAAGCGCCTCCCTACGAGGCGCAGGACGAAGAGCGCGACGAGCGTGAGCGCGACGAGGACCCCGAGGGACGCGAGGCAGTGCTTCAGGATCGCGTACTGCTCCTGCTTCGCGAGCTTGTTCGTCAGCGCGTCGGGCAGGCGCGTGGGGTTGCGGTAGAACCAGAGCGCGCTGCCGATGCCGCTCCCCGCGAGCACGTAGGGCAGGAAGTACTTGAGCCCCGCAGACACGAAGCGCGTCGTTCCCTCGGTCGTGCTGCTCCACGCGCGCTCGAGCGCGCCTGCGACGCGGGCGCCCGGGGGCGCGGGCGCGGGTGGCGGAGCGGGCGCGACCGCCGCGTCGTTCGACACGGACGGCGGCTGGACCGGAGCCGGGGGCGGCTCGGGATCGCGGCTCGTCACCGGGACGCCGGAGGGCGCGGGGGGCGCGTCGAGGAGCGCGGGATCGATCGCGAACGCGGGATCCGCGACGGGGATCTGGGCGAGGGGGTTGGCGTCCGGATCGGTACGCATCGCAGAACCCCCCTCGTCCGCGCCGGGCGCTTCGCTCTTCGGCGGCGGAGGTGGCTCCGAACCCATTTTCGTGTCGCGTCGCTAGTCGGTGTCGGGAGGGGCGGCAAGCGAAGCACCGCCGACGGGGCCGGTGGGAGGGGGCCGGACCTGCCACGCCACCGCGCCGACGCCGACGAGCGCGACGTAGACCACGAAGAACACCAGGAGTCCGAACGCCGTGCCCTGCTCCGCGGAGAACCCGATCGCGGGGAACACGGCGGCGTAGAACGCCTCCCGCACGCCGACCCCCGACACGGAGATCGGCAGGAGGCCCATGAAGCTCTGAACCGCGATGAGGCACGTGCACTCGTAGAGCGAGAGCTCCAACCCCATCGCGCGCGCCGCGAGGTAGCCCTGCACGTAGCCCACGGCGAATGCCGCGACCGTGAGGAGGAGGCAGGGGAGGAGCGCGCCGCGCGCCGCGCTCCGCACACCCTCGAGGAAGCGCGGCCACCCGGAGTCCGACGCCTCCTTGCTCATCCTTCGATACACGACGCGGAGGACGCGCTCGGCGAGCCCCGGGATGAACAGCACGACGGGCAGAACGAGGGTCGCGCCGACCATGACCCACGACACGACGCGGAGGCGCTCATCGAGCTTCGTGCCGTAGTGGGCGAC
This sequence comes from Polyangiaceae bacterium, assembly GCA_046351395.1. GTDB lineage: Bacteria > Myxococcota_A > Polyangia > Polyangiales > Polyangiaceae > CAYYKK01. The sequence continues at coordinate 525,761 of JAXLYP010000001.1, read as the reverse complement.
GGCGATGGAGACGAAGCCCGCGAGGACGTAGAGGTCCATGAGGCGATCGAGGACGATGGACGCGAGCCCCTCCGCGTACGGGACGTTCGCCTCGTGGCGCAGGTACTGGACGCGCACGACGTCCCCGACGCGCCCGGGCGTGAGCATCCCGAGGTAGAGCGACGCACCGAGCGACACGACGGAGCGGCGCGTCGGGTAGTCGATCCCTCTGGTGCGGAGCTGCAGCGTCCACCGCAGACCCTTCAAATACAGGGGCGCGACGTTCAGCAGGAGCGCGGCCGCGAGGGGCAGCCCGTGGACGGACTTCACGAGGTCCCACAGCTTCGACGGCTGCGGGAGCCGAAGGAGGACGACGGCGAGGATCACCGGGCCGATCAGGCGCAGCACCCACCTCAGGATCAGCGTGCGACGCGAGCCGGGCGCGCGCGCGTTCGCCGTGTCCGGTTTGGGCTCGTCCGCCATTCGCGCCGGAACCCTAGTACAAGTCACGTCGGACACCATGCTCCCGGACAGCTACTTCGAGCGCTTCGCGACCCCCAAGTACCGCAACAAGAACCCGATCCAGCGCGCGCTCATCCGGCGGTTCGTGAGCGCCCTGCACTCCGCGTTCGTCGGAGCGGGGCCCGTGAAGCGGGTCGTCGAGGTGGGCGTCGGCGAGGGGTTCCTGTCCGGGTGGCTCTCGGAGCGGTTCCCGGACGTGTCGTTCACGGGGATCGACATGTCGGCCGCGGACATCGCGAAGCTCCGCGAGAAGTTCCCGCGCATCGACGCGCACGTCGGGCGCGTCGAGGATCTGGGGGCGCTCGAGCGCCCGTTCGACCTCGTGATGTGCTGCGAGGTGCTCGAGCACGTGGACGACCCGGACGCCGCGCTCCAGAGCCTCCTCTCGCTCCAGCCGAAGAGGCTCCTCCTCAGCGTGCCGCATGAGCCGTTCTTCATGCTCTCGAACCTCGCGCGCCTGAAGAACGTCACGCGGCTCGGGAACGACCCGGAGCACCTCCACCACTGGGGCGCGCGCTCCTTCCGTCGATTCTTGGAGAAGCGGCTCGACGTCGAGCACGTGGAGCTCCCCTACCCCTGGATCCTGACGCTCTCGAGGCCTCGATGAGGGGTGCGGCGGTGGTGATTCTGGGGGCGCTCGGGGGCGCTGGCTGCCACGAGGCGAGGGAGCGCACGTCGGGGACTGCGCGGCCGACGGAAGGCGGAGACTGGACGCTCGTGATCGATCGGTGCAGCCCCGTCCACGTCGACGGGCAACCCGGGGTTTCGTTGAAAGGGGCGTGGAACGGCGCTCGAAGCGAGGCCGCCGAGGTCATCGCCGTCGTTCCGCGGAGCGGGGAAGCCCGCTCCAGCTCGACCGCGGTCTACCTCCCGAGCGACCCCCGCGAGATGCTCTCCGCGCGCGAGTGCAGCGTGTATGACGTCGCGGTGACGCCGACGGGCCATCAGATCAACGACGTGGAGCTCGTCCGCGGTCACGCGCGCCTCGAGTGTCGCGGGTTCCAGAGCGTGCGCTTCACGGTCGACGCGACGTTCGAGGACTGCGGCGCCCACGCGTTCGAGGGGAAATGACGACCCCGGTCGACGCGGCGCTGCGGTGCCCGGATTGTCTGTCGGAGCTCCGCGGAGACGGCGAGACCGCCCGCTGCGCCTCGTGCGGGGCGAGCTACGTCGCGCACGACGGCGTGTGGGATCTCCTGGGTTCGAAGAGCGAGATCAACGCGTCCGAGCTCGAGACGCAGGACCGCGTGAGCGAGCACTACGAGAACGCGCGGTACGCGCGGCCCTACTCGCTCGCGTACCACGAGCACACCCTCGAGAGGCTCACGCGGCTCGCCCCCGCGCAAGGTGTCGTGCTGGACGACGGGTGCGGCAACGGCCTCATGTTCGATCACTTCGCGCGCGGCGCGCGCGGCGCGTCCGTGGAGCGCCTCTACGGGATCGATCTCAGCGCGGGCATGCTCGGGTACGCGAGGCGCCGCTTCGACGCGGTGGGCAAGCCCGGAGCGCTCGTCCGCGGGGACGCGTGTCGGCTCCCGTTCGCGGACGGCACGTTCGACGTGGTGTACGCGCGCAGCATGCTCCACCACCTCCCCGATCCGAACGCGGGCGCGAGGGAGATCGCGCGCGTCCTCCGGCCGGGAGGGACGCTGGTCGCGCTCGATCCGAACCGGACGATCCTCTCGGATTTGCCTCGCGCCATCGCGCGCCGCGGGGACCACTTCGACGACGATCACAAGAACTTCAAGCTGGCCGAGCTCGTCGCGCTCCTCGGTGCCGAGCTCGAGCTCGTGCGCACCGAGTTCCTCGGGTACGTGGCGTACCCCCTGCTCGGGTTCCCGGATCTGATCGACTTCGGCCGCGCGCTACCGCTCGGCGCGGTCACTCCGGCGCTCCTCCGCGTGGACGATCTGCTCGCGCGGATCCCGGGCGTCCGAGCCCTCGGCTGGGGCGTGGTGCTGGTCGCGAAGCGCCGGTAGCGGGCGCGTGACCTCGCGCACGTCGTCGAGGGCGAGCGCGTCGGCGCTGGCCGCGAGCTGCCCGAAGCGCAGCTGCGAGATCTGATCGGCGACGAGGCCGAGCATCGCGGAGAGGAGCCCGGCGACGGCGACGAGGACGCCCGCGATAGGGACGCCGCGCCCCTCGGCGAGCGCCCGGATGACGCCGTAGATCGCGCCCGCGAGGAAGAGGAGGAGCCCGGGGACGAAGAAGATCCGAAGCGGCGCGAACAGCATGACGAAGCGCAGGACGAGCACCATCGTGCTGAACCCATCGCGGATCTTCACCTTGCTCTGGCCGATGCGCGGGTTGACGTCGATGTCGAGGAAGGAGACGGGGTGACCGCGCTCGATGAGGATCATCGTGCTCGTCATGCTCGCGCTGAACTGATCCGGCAGGAGCGCGGCGTACCGCATGATGATGCCGCGCTTGAACACGCGGAGGCCACAGTTGAGGTCCTTGCCGAGGTCGACGCCGAGGGAGCGCGCGAGCATTCGGATGGCGAACTTCCCGCCGCTCCGCACGACGCTGACGCTCGGCCCGATGCGGCGACCGATGATGGCGGCGCACCGCTCCGTCTCGATGCGCTCGCCCATCGCAGCGAGGTGCTCGACGCGGTGCTCGTTGTCCGCGTCGAACCAGGCGACGTTCCGCCGCGTGGCGAGGCGCATCCCCGTCTTGAGGGCAGCGCCGTAGCCGCGATTGTAGGCGTGGGTGACGACGCGGACGCCGGGGACGGCGCTCGCGGCGGCGAGCGTCGCGTCGTGACTGCCGTCGTCGACGACGATGATCTCCACCCCGGGCAGCGTGGACGTGAGCCCTTCGAGGGTGGGGCGGATGCCGTGCTCCTCGTTGAACGCAGGAATCACCACGGAGAGGTGTTCTTGCCAACTCACGGCGCGCGAGGGTACACCGGGGCGCGCGAGTCCACGGCATGCAACACGACGTCCCCCCCGACGCGGGCTCCCCGGAGCCGCTGCCGAGCGCTCCACCGCCGAGCGCCTCGCCCGAAAGCGCATCTCCTCCAAGCGCAACGGAGCCGACGAGCACGCCAGCGGCCGTCCCGCAGCCGAGCTGGCCGGGGTGGGCGAACGTGTGGGCGCGGCGCGGCGAGCTCTGGCGGAGGCGCGGCGAGGCGTGGAGCGCGCGGGGAGATCACTGGAAGAACCGGCGCGCCCTGTGGACCGCGCGTCCGCGCGTGTCGCTGCTCCATCGGGGCGTGCTGGGTGTGCTCCTCGTGTTCCTCGCGTTCGGTCTGCTCAACGTGCGCATGCTCGCGAAGTACCGCCCGGCGGACGAACCCCGACACGCGGCCTACGCCCTCCTCTTGATGGACGGGAAGTGGCCCAAGGTCTCCGATCCGCTGCCGTACGACGCGCTCCAGACGGGCCGGTTGAACTCCGGAAACGTCGTCGCGGCGGCGAATCACCCACCGCTCTTCTACTGGTACGTCGGGCCGGTCCTCGAGAGCGCCTCGAAGGCGCAGCAGATGGACCTCGGCATCCGTCGCGCGCGTTACATGGTGCTCGCGCTCGGAGCGGTGTCGCTCGTCTACATGTTCCGGATCATCCGGCTGTTCTTCCCGAGGCACCCCGCGATCGCGCTCGCCGGGATGGCCATGGTCGCGACGCTCCCGGCGTACATCAACACCGTGTCGATCGTGTACAACGACGCGCTCGGGATCCTCACGACAGCCGGCGCGTTTCACGGAGCGATGCGCCTGCTCGTGATGGGCAAGACGCGATGGCGGCTCGTCGTCACGGGCGTGTGGATGGCGCTCGCAGTGTTCACGCGCATCTCGGGCCTGTTCGTCGTCATGCCCGCCCTGCTCGTCGCGGGGATCGCGGTGCTCGTCCACACCGAGGGGAAGTGGTGGCGCAGGCTCCTCCACGCCGCGCTCGTGTGCACCGCGTACGTCGTCGGGATGGTCGCCCTCTCGGGCTGGTTCTACTGGCGCAACTACAAGCTCTACGGCGACGTGACGGCGAGCGGCGAGCTCCTACGGCTGTTTGGTCGGAGGCCGCACGGCACGACGATGGATCTGCTCCTGTCGGACGCGTCGTGGGAGTCGATGTTGAACGGCTTCTTCGGACGGCTCGCGGGCGGTGTGAGCCTGAAGAACGGCGTGGAGCGCCTGTGTCACTGGGCGTGCTTCATCCCGCTGGCGGCGCTGCCCATCGCCGCGCTGCGGATGGGCTCACAGGCGCGGCAGGTGATCCGGGACCGCCGCTGGTTCGGCGTCCTCGGAGGGGTGCTCGCGCTCGTGTTCATCCTCGTGCCGATGTTCATGTACCACGCGAAAGGAGGGAACCTGAATGGTCGCTACGCGTTCGCGATCATCTGGTTCCCGGCGATGATCCTCGCGGCCGGCCTCGCGTCCTTCCGCTCGTCGACGTTCGCCGTCGCCTCCGTGACGAGCTTCTTCGCGATCGGGCTCTGGGTCGTCGACCTCTACGCGCGCGCCCTCACCAAGCGCGGCGGCGCGGAGGCGAGCGTCCCGTTCGCCCTCGAGGCGAACGGCGTGCGCGACCCATGGGCGGCTTGGCTGTGGGCGGTCTTGCTCCTCGTCGCAGGGTTTGCGCTCGTCGTTCACGCGATCGCGAAGCTTCATCGCCGCATGGACGAGGGAGACGCGGACGCGGCGGCCGCCGCTTGATCTCCGCGCCGAGAACGCGGCGGCCCAAGATCAGCGGAAGCTGTCGTGGTACGCGGCGTCTTCGCTCTCGAGCGCGATGGCCGTCGGCAGGAGCGGCTCGTAGCAGTCGAGCATCACGGCGAGCTCGCTCGTCGCCTTCGAACCGATGCTGTTCTCGTACGCCCCTGGGTGCGGGCCGTGGGGCACCCCCGCGGGGTGGTGCGAGATGCTCCCGCGTCCGATCCCTTTTCGGGACGTGAAGTTGCCATCGCAGTAGAAGATGAACTCGTCCACGTCGACGGACGAGTGCGGGTACGGGCAAGGGATCGCCTCCGGGTGAAAGTCGACCGGCCGCGGAACGAAGCTGCACACGAGCGCCCCGCGCGCCCCGAACGTGCCGTGCCAGGTCGGCGGCAAGTGGACGAGCCCGACGCGCGGCTGGAACTTGAGGATCGGAAACACCCACGGGTACACGCTCCCGTCCCACCCCACGAGGTCGAACGGACTGTCTGCGTACTCGAACCCCTCGAACTGGTCTAGCCGCTTGACGATCACGTGGCGGATGCCCTCGTCCGTGGGCCCGCCGAACGTCGGCCGAGTGAAGTCGCGGTGACAGTAGGGCGCGTCCATGCGCAGCTGGCCGACTTGATTGCGCCACTGCTTGAGGAGCCCCACGCCGCCGCGACACTCCATATCGAGCCAGAACTGGGGCTGTCCCGGATCCAATTCGAATCGATGGAGCGTGCCGCGCGGCACGAAGACGTAATCGTTCTTTTGGAACCGGAGATCTCCGAACGAAGTCCGCAGCGTCCCCGCGCCCTCGAGGATGAACCAGAGGTCGTCGCCGTCCCCGTTCGAGAAATAGTGCGCGTCGCTCTCCGTCGGCTTCGCGATCGAGAGCACGACGTCCGCGTTCCAGAGGAGCGGCCGACGCGCCGAGATCGACGACCCGCTCGAGGTGACCCGGTTCGCGTCGTAATGTCTGCGCCGCAGCGGGCGGACGAGCCGCTCGCTCGCGATCGGGAAGCGCTCGAGCGCATCCACCGCGCGCGCGGTGTGCGGGCGCCTCAAGTGGTAGGCGATGGTGTAAGGACCATCGAACCCGTCCCGCGTGATGCACTCCTCGTAGCGGAGCGCGCCGTCCGGCGCGCGCAGCGCGATATGGTGCTTCGCGGGGACGTCGCCGAGCGCGATGCGGTCCAACATCAGGCGCGCCCGTCGACCTTCTGCGCGCGCTCGATGCTCTCGAAGAGCGCTCGGAAATTGCCGGCGCCGAACCCGCGCGAGCCCTTCCGCTGGATGATCTCGTAGAAGAACGGACCCGCCTCCGGGCTGTGATAGAGGCCCGCCGAGTCCCTCAGGAAGATCTGGAGCAGATATTGTCCTTTGTCTTCCCCGTCGACGAGGATCTCGAGATCCCGCAGCGCGGCGATGTCCTCCTCGAGCTTCGCGATGCCCATCTTCTCGAGGCGCGCGGGCAGCATGTCGTAGTACGTCCCGGGCGTCGGCATGAACTCGACGCCGCGCTTCCGCATGCCCGGCACGGCGGACATGATGTCCTTCACCGAGAGCGCGATGTGCTGCACGCCATCGCCCCGGTGATCCTCGTTGAAGATGTTGATCTGCGACGCCTTGAAGAACGGCCGCCACGGCTCGTTGTTGGCGAACTTCACGCCGCTCGCCGGATCCCACATCACGATGCTCCGCAGCCCGGACCCTCGCGACGCGTTCTGGGCCACGTCGTCCGTGTGGAACTGCACGTGCCAGAGCTGCTCCAGCCCGAGCACGTGCTCCATCCAGAGCAGCGCGGGCTTCATCGTCTGGAAGTTCGACGTGATGTGATCGGCGCCCTCGACCTGGAACACGTTCGACCCGCCCTTCGGCCGATCGTGCAGGACGAGCCCCGGGAAGAGCGCCCGGTATCCGCGGCGCTCCACGAACCGGAACGTCGTATCGCCGAACGGAGTCGTGATCGAGAACGTCCGCAGCTTGCCGCCCTCGTCCTCGTGCGTCTGGACGTCGTCGATGGGCGTGCCGCCGCGCTCGTCGAGCAGCTTGAACACTTTGTCCACGTCCTCGACCTGGAACGCGATCGTCCCGATCCCGTCCGGGTGCTTCTTCAGGTAGCGCGCCGCGCGACCCCCGTCCCCGAGCGGCTCGGAGACGATCACGCTGCAGTCGCCCGCCTGGAACACCGCGCTCCGCTGCTTGCCCCGCTCGGTGAGCGAAGGGCTGGACTCGCCGATCTCGGGGAAGTCCATCATCTGCGTGTAGAAGCGGCGCGAGCGCTCGAGATCCCGCACGTAGTAGTGCACCGACTCGACCCGCATGATTCCGAGCGACTCCAGCTTTGCCATGGCTCTTTATCCTCTTCTCGAACGGTGAATCTCAGGGAGCGGCGTCCGGCTGCTTGTCGGGGTGCGCAGCCGCGACCGCGGGGATCTTCGCGAGCGCTTCGTCGATTCGGACGAGCGTCGGGAACGGGGTCAGGTCGACGCCGAAGCGCCGCGCGCCGAACATCTGCGGGACGAGGAACACGTCCGCCATCGTCGGCGTGTCGCCGAGGAAGAACCGACCCGCGCGCGCCTTCGCCTCGATCTCGAGCGCGGCGAGGCCCCGCTCGTTCGCCGCGCGCGCGAACGCCTTCTCGTCGGCGCCGAGGCGCGCGAGCTCACGGAGCACCGACAAGTTCTGGAGCGGCTGGATCCCCGAGTTCACGATCTCGACCGCTCGACGCACGAACGCGCGCTGCAGGCGATCGGCGGGGAGGAGCCGCGGCTCCGGGTACCGCTCGTCGAGGTACTCGAGGATCGCGACCGACTGCGTGAGCTCGACCGTCGCCCCTCCGTCCTCGACCACGAGGACAGGGACCTGCTCCATGCGGTTGCGCGCGCGGTGCGCCTCCCCGAACTGCTCTCCGCCATCGCGCACGAGGTTCACGGGCACGTACTCGTACGACAAGCCCTTCAGGCCGAGCCCGATGCGGACCCGGTACGACGCGCTCGATCGGAAGTAGCTGTAGAGCTTCACGGCGCCTCCACGACGCGCTGATCGATTCGACCAAAGATGGATCGGCCGGAGGGATCGAGCATCTCGATCGCGATCGTGTCCCCAGGCTTCATGAACGGCGTCACGGGCTTGCCGCCGCCCTCCTGACCCATCGTGTCGAGCGTCTCGAGCGTCCGCTTCTCCGCCAAGCAGGAGACGCCGCGCGCGCGATCCTTGTTCGACACGGTCCCGCTCCCGAGGATCGTCCCCGCGGTGTACGCGCGCGTCTTCGTGATGTGCGCGAGGAGATCGTAGAACGAGAAGTGCATCTCCGGGCCCGCCTCGGGATCTCCGGCGAGCACACCATTCAGCGTGGAGCGGAGGCGCAGGTGCACGCGGCCGTCGCGCAGGTGCTCCCCGAGCTCGTCCGGCGTCACCGCGAACGGGGAGAAGCTCGTGGCGGGCTTGCTCGTGAAGAACCCGAACCCCTTCGCGAGCTCCGCAGGGATGAGATTTCTGTAGGTGACGTCGTTCAGGAGGACGAGGAGCCGGACGAACGGGCTCGCGTCCGCGGCGCGCACGCCGCGCGGGGTGTCGCCGAGGATGACGCCGATCTCGGCCTCGAAGTCACACCCCCACGCGACGTTCGGCAGGGGGATGGGCGCGCGACAGCCGCGCATCTCGCTCGTGCCGCCCTGGTACACGAGCGGATCCGTCTCGAGCGTCTCCGGCGGCTCCGCGCCCCGCGCCTTGCGAACGAGGACGATGTGATTGATGTACGCCGAACCGTCGACCCACTCGTAGGGCCGAGGGATCGGCGCGAGCACCTTCGTGAAGTCGATCGGTTGCGTGGCCACCTCACCGCGCTCTATCCCGCGCGCGAGCTCGCGCAGGCGCGGCTCGGCCGTCGTCCAGTCGTCGAGCGCCGCCTGCATCGTCCGCGCGATCGCGACGGCCGAAGCGGACGCTTCGCCGCTCGGATCCGCCACGTGCAGCGCGCCGTCGCGCGTCCCGTCGTCCAGCGTCAGGAGCCGCATCGTTCAGTCCCAGCCCTTCTCGCGGTACCACGCCGCGGTGATCTTCGCGCCCTCGCGGAAGCTCGTCTTGGGTGCCCAGCCGAGGTGCTCGCGCGCGTCGGACGCGTCGACCTGGAAGTGCATCATCAGGAGCTCGCCCAGCTTGTCCGTGGAGAACATCACGGCCTTGTCGAACGTCTCGGCGTACGCGTCCGACACGGCGGCCGCAGCGCGGAGGAGTGGCTCGGGGACCTTCGGCGTCCCGTAGAGGCGGACGCCGTACCCGTCCGCGATCGCCTGCGCCATGCTCTTGAACGAGTGCGCCTCGCCGTCCTCGACGAAGTAGATGGAGCCGCTCGGCCGCGGATCGTCGATCGCTCGGATACACGCGTCCGCCGCGTCCGGGCCGTAGACCATGCTCACCGTCTCGAGGGACGTGCCGAGGCGAACCGCGACGCGCGTGCGCCTCACCATCTTGAAGAACGCGAGGATCTCGCTGTCCCGCGGCCCGTAGATGGCGGGCGGGCGAACGATCGTGATCGGGAGACGATCCTTGAGCTCGAGCAGCGCTCGCTCGCCCGCGAGCTTGCTCTTCGCGTACCTCGTCTGCGGGTTCGGCGCGTCGTGCACCGTGTGCTTTCGGGACGCCGCGCCCGGCCCCATCACGGCAGCGGTCGAGACGTGCACGAAGCGCTTCAGCTCGGGCGCGCGCTCGATCGCCGCCTTCGCGAGCGACACCGTCCCGTCGACGTGGGCGGCGAGGAACTCCGCGTCGCTCCGCGCTTTCACCAGGCCCGCGGAGTGGATGACCGCGTCGCAGCCCTCGACCGCGCGCGCCAGCGAGTCCGGCCGATCGAGCGCGCCGTCGACGCGCTCGACGCCGAGCTCTTCGAGGAACTCGGTCTTGCTCGTCTTGCGTACGAGGCAGCGCACGTCGTGGCCGGCCGCAACGAGCTGCTCCGCGACGTGAGACCCGAGGAAGCCCGAACCGCCAGTGACGAGGACGCGCATGCCGTCGTCCGTATCGCGTAGCTACAGGCGGATCACAAGGCCTGCCACTCGAACTGCCTGCGCAGGCCGACCTCGAGCGTGACCTTCGGGGCGTAGCCGAGCTTCTCGCGCGCGAGCGTCGTGTCTGCCGCCGTGTGCTGCACGTCCCCCGGTTGATCGCCGAGGCGCTCGACCTCGATGGGGCGCCCCGCGATGCGGCCGAGCGTCGCGAGCACGTCCTCCAGGGTGACCCGCGATCCGCCTCCCACGTTGTACACGCCCTCCGCGCCGTCCTTCAGCGCGAGGAGGTTCGCGTCCACCACGTCGTCGATGAACGTGAAGTCGCGCGTCTGCCGACCGTCCCCGTACATGGGGATCTTCTCCCCGCGCTGCGCGCGCGCGATGAACTTGTGGAACCCCATGTCGGGCCGCTGCCGCGGGCCGTAGACGGTGAAGTAGCGGAGGGAGACCGCGGACACGCCGAAGTTCTCCCGGTAGAGCTCCACGAGGTGCTCCGCGGCGAGCTTGGTCACGCCGTACGGGGAGAACGGCTTCGGGCGGCTCGTCTCGCGCATCGGCAGATCGAGGGTCTGCCCGTAGACGGAGGACGAGGACGCGTACACGAGCCGCTTCACGCGCGATCCCTTGATCCCCTCGAGGAGGCGTTGGGTCGCGTCGATGTTGTGACGCGTGTACGACTCGAAGGTCGTCCCCCAGGACGCGCGCACGCCCGCTTGCGCCGCTTGGTGGAAGACGTGATCCACGCCGTCGAGGAGGCGGGCCATGTCCGCGCTCGCGAGATCGTCCGTCACAAGCTCGAAGCCGCGGTCCGCGCGGAGCTTCGCGAGGTTCGCTTCTTTGATGTCGCGCGCGTAATAGTCCGTGAAGCAGTCCACCCCGCGCACGTCGTGCCCGAGCGCGCGTAGGCGCTCCGCGAGCGTCGACCCGACGAAGCCAGCGACCCCGGTGACGAGCGACAGCATGAGCGGGTGGACTCTAGTTCAACCCGTCTCGCTCACCAAGGCCCCTCGGCCGGGCGAGCGCCGCAGAGCCTCACGCATCACCGGGTGAGCCGCGAGCAGCTGCAGCGCCTTCGCGAGGAGCGTCTTGCCCGGCTCGACGCGGTGCCACGTGGACGCGCCGCTCGGATGCGGCAGCGCGATGACGTCCGCCGTGACGCCGTGGAACGTCGCGCGGGTCGCGGCCCCGATCACGTCGACGAGGAGCCGCTTCTCCCCGCCCAGCACCGCGCCGATCGCGAGCTGCCCGACGGGCACGATGAGCCGCGGCCGCAGGATGGCGACCTCGCGCTTCAGGAACGCGCCGCACGCTTCGATCTCCTCCGCGGAGGGGACGCGATCCCCGCCGCCCTTCGCTTTGCCCGGGAAGCACCGCGCGACCGCCGCGAAGTACACGCACGCGCGGATCTGCTCCTCGGAGGCGCCCATCGCGTCCTCGAACCACTTGAACATCGTCTTGCCCGCGGTCCACGCGAACGGGCGCCCGTGGTCCCCCTCGTGGGGCCCGGGCGCCTGCCCGAGGAGGAACACGTCCGTGAGGACGGGCGCGCCGTGAACGACCGGACCGACCACGTCGGGGCACGCGGTGCACGCGTCGAGCTTCTTGTGCAGCAGCCGAAGCTTCCGACCGACCGAAGGGTCCTCGACGAGCGCGGGGTGCATGCGCGTGCACCACTACCGCGCCACACCCACGCGTTCCAGCTCTACGGCGCGCTCTTCGCGCACCGAAAACCCGCCATCACGAGGTGGTAGCTGCCGGGGTGGTGCACGCGGTTCGACGCGCGCAGCCCCGCAGCGTCGTAGTTGAACGCGCCGCCGCGCAGCACGTGCTCGCAGGTCGTCGGGAGGTTCGTCCCCGTGAACTTGAAGTCCTCCTTCTTCTTCAGCTCCGCGAGCGCCTCGAGGATCTCGGGGCACGAGCCGGGGCGACCGCGCTCGGCGCCGGGTCGGCGGTACGCGTAAGGGTCGTACTCGTCCGCGACCCACTCCCACACGTTCCCGGTGAGATCCAGATGGCCATACGGGCCCTTCCCCGCGGTGTGCGTCCCCACGTCCGCCGTGTGGAGGGTTTGGTACACCGCGCGGTCCGGCGTCGGGGGCTCGTTCCCCCACGGATACCGGCGCCCATCGTCGCCCCGTGCGGCGCGTTCCCACTCCGCCTCCGTCGGCAAGCGCTTGCCCGCGAACGCGCAGAACGCCGTCGCGTCGTCCCACGACACCTCGCTCACCGGCCGTCGGGGGCCCCTGAACTCCTCGTCCTTCAAGCGGTGACCGGCGACTTCGAGCGGGTGTTTCTCGGGGCACGCCCGAGCGTCGACGCACTTCGCGTACGCCGCGTCCGTCACCTCCGTCTCGTCGAGCCAAAACCCGTCCACGACGACGTCATGCGCGGGCCGCTCGTCGGGTTCGCCGCCCTCGTTCGCGCCCATCGTGAAGCGACCGCCCGGCACCCACCTCATTCCTTCGGGGGGCGGAGCCTCGACTCCTCGCGAGACGCTCCCGCTCGGACTCGGCTCGCTCGAGACGGCGATGGCGCTCTCGGAGGTCCGGGTCGCCGCGACGGACGACGAGGGGCTCGCCCCGCCGCCGTTCGAACAGCCTACAGCCGCCGCCCCGATCGCCCCCCAACCGACGCGCCGAGCACCCCCGATGAGAGCGTGGAGCCTGCGGCTCACGACGAACTAACGGCGCTCCTTCTTCTGCTCCGCCTCGCCCGAGGGGAACTCCGCGTCGAGCTCGGCCTCGGCTTCTCGCATCTGCTCGGGGGAGAGCCCCTTCGCGGCCGCGCGCGCCTCCGCCGACACGCGCACGTGTGGCTTCGCCGCCCCCTGCTTCGCCTGGTTCACCGCTCGAACGAACGCGTCGGGGTCCTGCGCGGAGACGAGGGTCGTCGCGGGTCGGCCACGCTCGTCCATCCAGGTGAGCTTCACGGCGCGCCCTTGGTCACCCATCATGTTGTAGGCGGTCGAGCCGTCCGCTCCGCGGCGAATCCCGAACCCGCCATATTTCTTCCAGTCGTACGCCACGCCCTCGCACGCGGTGATGGCCTCGAGCGGGATCTTCGGCCCGAACAACCCGTATTGGATGTGGACGTGCGTCGCGGTCACCGTCACGCGGAGCACCGAGAAGAGGAGCCAGAGCGGCAGGATGAAGAGCACCGAGGGGAGGATCATCAGCGGCAGCCAGCTCGGTGCCTTGGGCGCGAACGAAGAGAGCGTGAGCACCAGCGACGAGAACAGGATCGGCGAGAGCATCACCAGGTGGAACGTCCACGGCGCCTTCGCCTTCGTCTGGTAGAGGATCGCGCCTCCACCCATGTATTGGTTCTCGTAATCGTCGACCCCCGACATCGCCCTACGGCTCCTTCTTCAGACCGAACAATCCGTCCGGCTTGCTGTCGTGGCAGTCGTGGCACGCGCGCGTCGCCGTTCCTTCGACCGCGATTTGTCCGGTCGGCGAGATCGTCCCGAACTCCCACTTCCCCTCGTGCCGAGCCATGATGAACAGGCTCGCGCGCGCGCCCTTCCGCCAGAACTTCGCGCCCTCGCCCACCATCTCGGGCTCGTTGGGGTCGTACGCCGCCTCCTCCGCGACATACGACTCCTTGACGATCACTTGATTGTCGGGCTGCTTCGTCCCCTCGCGCCCGCCATCCCGTTTGTAGGCTTCCGCGTCGGCCGCAAACAGATAGTAGAGCTTCTTCCCGTGCGTCCACGGATCCGTGCTCGAGCTGTGCAGCAGCGGGTTCGACTTCGGCGCGATCGGCGCGGCGCAGAGCGCCGGCGCGACGTGGAGGTCCGGCACCACCTTGGTGTAGCGCGCGTACGCGTTGCCCACGCCCTTCATGCGCTCGACCTGAGCCGCGTCGGGGGCTGGCCCGGCCGTGCCCCCCGAGGAGGGACCCGGCGTCGTGGACGCGATCGGCTCCCCCGTCGGAGCCGCGACGGGATCGGTCGCCGCGCTACACGCCGCCGTGAGAACACACGCCACTGCCAGCACGCTCCAGCCCGACCGTCGCATCGCACGCATGTTGTCGAATCGCGGGCTCGGGCGCCAGCCCTGCCCGCGCCGTGCTACGTGCTTCCTCGACATGCGCGCCTCGATGTCTCTCCTCGTCGGCCCCGCGATCTTCGCGCTCATCGGGTGCTCGAGCCCCTCCAGCTCGAGCGACTCCGCGAGCACCCCTCCGCGCTCGAGCGCCAGCGCGACCGCAGCGCCCTCCAGGTTCAGCGGCTTCTTCGCGGATCCCTCCCCCGTCGCGGACGCGCTCAAGGGCGCGGGGGCCAAGGTCAAGCTGCTGCGACTCACCGTTCAGGACGACTACGCGGACGCCCTCTTCACGGTCGACAACGGCACGCTCGTCGGCTGCGTGATCACCCCCACCGAGCCCACGTGCGCGCCCGCCCCAGCGGCGGAGCCCGGGCCGTACGAGGAGCGCCTCTATCCGCTCGCGGACGTGAAGTTCGGCGAAATCCCCGCGCGCGCGAACCGCGGGCTCGGCCCCGAGCCGCAGCAGTTCGTCTATCAGCTGGTCCTCGAGCGCACGAACAACGCGAAGACTTACGTCGTGCATGGACGCACACGCGACGGGAAGTTTCGGTTCTGAACATGGTCGAGGGTCACCCCATCGACGTCCCCCTCGAGGAGGCGTGGACGGCGCCGAGCTCCTGGTACACCGATCCCCGCGTAGCGGCGCGAGAGCGCGCGGCCGTGTTCGGAGCGACGTGGCAGCTCTTCGCGCGCGAGGATCAGCTCCGCTCGCCCGGCGACTACGTGTCGGGCGAGGTCGCGGGCGAGCCGATCGTCGTCACCCGCGGGAAGGGCGGCGTCCTTCGTGGCTTCTTCAACGTCTGTCGGCACCACGCCGCCGCGGTCATGACGGAGCCGTGCGGCAACGCGGCGCGTCTGAAATGCCCGTATCACGGGTGGACGTACGGGCTCGACGGCGCGCTCCAATCCGCGACGGAGTTCGAGGGCGCGCGCGGGTTCCACCTCGCCGATCATGGCCTCGTCCCCGTCGACGTCGACGTGTGGCAGGGCCTCGTGTTCGTGCGCGTCGAGCGCGGGACCACGACGCCTCCGTCGCGAGGTCTGGCCGACGAGCTGGGCGACGTCGGACCGCAGGTCGACGCGCTCGGCCTCGAGGCGCTCACGTTCCACGAGCGTCGCGAGTGGGAGCTCGCGTGCAACTGGAAGGTGTTCGTCGACAACTACCTCGACGGCGGCTACCACGTCCCCTTCCTCCACCGGACGCTGAACCAAGCGATCTCGTACTCGAGCTACGCGATCGAACCGTTCGCGCGCGCGTGCCTCCAGTCGAGCCCCATCGAGGAGTCCGCGGTCGGCGCGATCCGCGCGGGGCGCGCGTTCTATCTCTGGATCTATCCGAACCTCATGCTGAACGCGTACGACGGCTACCTCGACACGAACCTCGTCGTACCTATCGACGCCGAGCGGACGCGGGTGATCTTCGACTTCTACTTCGCCCCCGGGACGCGCGAGGAAGATCGCCGCGCGAGCGTGGAGCTCGCGTGCCGCATCCAGGAAGAGGACGAGGGCATTTGCGCGTCCGTCCAGCGCGGGCTCCGGTCGCGCGCCTACGATCGCGGGCGCCTCTCCCCGCGGCGCGAGGCCGGCGAGCACCTCTTCCACCGTCTGCTCGCGAAGGATCTCCTCCGCGGAGGGTCGTGGTAGTCGTCAGCCATGCGCCCTCTGCTTCTTCTCCTCTCGACGACGCTCCTCGCGGGCTGCGACGCGGCGAGCGGACCGAGCCCTTCGGCGTCCTCCACGGGGACCACGAAGCCCGCACCCCCTCCCCCGGCGACACCCGCGCCGTCGCCCTCGCCGAGCGCCACGGCGACCGCGCCCGCGAAGCCGCTCGCGTCGAACGCGCTCGAGATGCCGGGGCTGAAGATCTACCTCGAGCCGCCGGGCGGCGTGACGGGCAAGGTCAACGAGATCAAGAACGGTGAGTCCATCATCACGTTCCCCGGGGCGGACGTGCAGCTCGCCGTCGGCCCGGCGTACGGGAACTTCGAGTTCGTGAAAAAGAAGTACGGCGACGAGAAGAACTTCGTGCGGTGGGTCGCCGAGGCGGAGGACAACGCGGTCGCCGAGGTGAAGACGGACAAGGCGAACGAGTACTACGGCTTCCTCGTCCGGGACGTGGGGGGCAAGTCGTACCAGTGCGTGACGATCACGATGAAGCGCAACACGTCACCCTCGCTCGATGGCGTGAAGAAGGTCCTCGAGTACTGCAAGACGATGCGGGTGAAGTGAGGATGCGCGCGCTGCTCGTCGGGCTCTTCGTCTCGGGCGCGACCGCGTGCAGCTCCGGACAGACCTGGGGCGGCGACGCGCCCGCCTCGAGCGCCTCGAGCTTTCGGCTCGCGGGGTTCGACGGGCCCGCCGAACCGCCGCCGCTGACCCCCACGCACGCGGACGAGAACTGCGATCAGGCGGGCTTCCTCGGGTTCCACTTCTCTCCACAGCGCGCGCTCCCGAAGAGCGACACGATCTCGAACGTGCGCTCGGACGGGCAGGGCAAGCGGTCCCCCATGGACGTCGTCACGGACATCCTCGACACGGGCGCGCCCCTCGACCCGTGCGATCCGAGCATCGGCGCGTGGCAATACGCGCCCGATCAACGCGCCACCTTCAACGTGCTCGATCAGCCCGGGAACTACGAGCTCGTCGTCTACCGAGGCGCGCGCGCGGTCCTCGCGTGGCCGGACGGGAGCGCGACGATCTTCGACTTCGGCCCTCCAGCGCCGTGGCTCCCGAAGGAGCTCCAGCCGTCCCTGAAGCGCGAGTGGTCACGCGACAAGGAGTGTCGAACGACCGGGAGCCATCCGCACCTCATCGTGTTCTCGGATCCCGGCGATCAACCGAAGGCGGTCGAGTCCCTCGGGAGGATGTGCACACGCCTCGCGCGCGATCCCAAGTCCCCGAAGATCGACGCCGAGTGGTGCTGCCCCTGATCGACCAATGACACCTTTCCACGGAAGGGTGCTACGGTCCGCCGCATGGATGCGCAGTCGGTCGGCGCGGTGCTGGGCCTGGGGTTCGTCCTCGGCATGAAGCACGCGACGGACGCGGACCACGTGGTCGCGGTCACGACGATCGTCGGCCGAAGCCGAAGCCCGTGGGCCTCGGCGCAAGTCGGGGCGATGTGGGGTATCGGGCACACGCTGACGCTTCTCCTCGTTGGCGGGGCGATCATCCTCTTCCACCTCGTCATGCCACCGCACCTCGGCCTCGGGCTCGAGTTCCTCGTGGCCTGCATGTTGGTGGCACTCGGGGTCTGGAACCTTCGAACGGGTCGCGCGCCTCGAGCCCACGCGCATCCGCATCCGCCGACGCGCGTGGGCTTGCGACCCCTCGGCGTCGGCCTCGTCCACGGGCTCGCGGGGAGCGCCGCGATCGCGCTGCTCGTCTTGAGCAGCATCCCGAAGCCCGTCCTCGGCGTCTTTTATCTCGTCGTCTTCTGCGCGGGCACCATCGCCGGGATGATGGTCCTCACCACGATGATCTCGCTGCCCGTCTCGCTCGCCACGAGCCGAAGCGAGCGCCTCTCGGTCTGGCTCGGCCGGGTCGCGGGCGTGCTCAGCGTGGGATTCGGCCTCGTGTTGATGGCGCGCATCGGCTTCGTCGACGGGCTCTTCAGCGCGCACCCGTCCTGGAGCCCCGAGTAGGACGAGCGGGATCGCTCGCTTCGCCCAAGCGCGCGCTGAATCAATCCGCCGCGGCGGGGCACCGCCTCGCGTCGAACGCGCCGACGAGCATGCTCTTTCCGCGATCGGGGAGCGCGACGTACACGCGGCCGCTCGCGTGAGTCGAGTCCGCAGCGTCGAACGCGAGCGCGGCGCTGAAGTACTGGTCGTACACCGAGCTCCGATATCCATCCGGCTCGAACACGTGCAGACCCGCGGAGCGGATCTGCGACGTGTCCTTGCCCGACGACGAGGCGAACCCGACGAACGAATCGCCTCGTGAGGGCGCGCGGCCGAGCGTCACGACGAAGTAGTCCTTGCGCACCTTCGCGCCGATGCGTGACGCGATCGCGCCCGTCGGCGCGTAGCTCGTGAGCCATCCCCCGCTCTCCCTCGCCATGCACGGATCGGGCACGGGCTCCCGGTAGAACACGAGCTCCTCTTCCTCCCCCGCGCCACCTCGGACCGTGCGGATCGTCGCGAGCGCGATCGGCGACGGTACGCCGCCGAAGATCGAGGTTAGGGGCGCGCTCGGAAGGTCGCCCGGTGAGAACGCGCGATCCATCCAAGCCGCTCCCAGGAGCGGGGCGGGGGCGTCGCGTGCCACGATCTTCGTGGGGCAGTACTCGCCCTCGAACGGTCCGGACAACGACGAGCTGCCGTCGGCGCTCTTCACCTCGAGCGTACCGGACAGAGTGAACGTCTCGGGGTCGCGGCGAGTGACCGTCACGACGACGGTGCCCTCACGAGCGCTCCGCGAACCATCGCCGATGCTCCAATCGGAGAGCGGGATCTCGATGGGCGCACCGACCACCCAGTCGGCGTTCGCGCGCACCTCGAGCTTGGCGAGCGTGTCCCCCAGCGGCTCCTCGCAGCGCCAGCGCTCGCGCGACTTGATGAGCTGGTAGAACCCGAGCTGCACGCCCTCGCTGTCGCGGAGCATCAGCGCGACGGTCGGCTGGAACGGCGCGCCCGCGAGCTTGCCCGCGGGGACGACGTGGGGCGGCGCGGCGCTGTGGGACGTCGAGGGAGCGCTCGGAGCGGCGGCGTTCGACGACGTTCCCGCGCCGGCGCCGCTCGAGCCGTTGCCACACGCGTACTCGAGCGACGCGAGGAAGACGCCCACGAGCAGGCGCGCGCCGCGCGAGCGAGCGCGACTCACCCGCGCGCCTTCGAGTACGCGAGGTTCGTGGCGGCGGCGCGCCGTATGGTGTCGCGGAGCTCCTCGTCCGCGACCCGGGCGACCGCGGCTTCCACCTCCTTCGGCAGGTCGACGGGCGGGGGCACCGCGACGCGGCGCCCTTCGGGCGGGCGCACCCAACGCGCATCCCCGACGCGGAACCGCAGCGACGTGAGCTCGGGCTTCAGGGGCCGAAGCGCCTCGAGGATCGCTTCGGACAGGAGCGAGAGCTCCTGCGCCCACGCCGAGGAGCCGACGACCACGTGGAGGACGCCGCGGTGGATCCGCTCGGGTCGGGTTCGATGCGAGATGCGCGACCCCACCGCGCGCTCCCAATCGTCCTTGGGGATGGCGGTCGCCGCGCCCGTACGGTCGACCGTCTTGTCACGCGCGAGCACTGCGCCGAGCGGCTCGATGGGGCGGTGTCGACGCTTCCGCACGTGACCTCGAGGGGTTCTGGGTTCGGGCGCGTGGAATCGAACCACGATTCAAGGATTCAAAGTCCTTTGTCCTGCCATTGAACGACGCCCGAGCAGGTGGGTGGGACCCTACTCGATCTTCTGGAACGCTGCCACGCGCTGCCGCGACCGGCGGGCGACGGGGTCACCGAGTCCGACGTTGGCGAGCCCGGCCGCGCCGGTCCGCCTCGACGCCGGCCACGGAGCCAGCGCCGCCATCCTTCGCGCGCTTGCGCGTCGAGGTCTTCTTCTTCGGCTTGTCCTCGGCGGGGTCCATGTCGCGAGCAGCACCGGACGCGCCGGGCAGCGCCACCTGACCCGCGGGCGGGGTCGGCGCGGACTCGACGATCACCTCGGGCTCGCGCGCCGGTTCGGGCGAGACCTCGACCAGCGGCTCCCGCGGCGCCGCGTCCGCGATCGACGCCGTCATTCGAGCCGCGTCTCCGCGCGACATCAGGAAGAAGAGCGTTCCAGCGACGGCGGCGAGGGCCGTCGCGAACCGCGCGACGGGACGGCCGCGCGACGGGCGCGCGCGCGTGATGGGGGTGACGTTCGCCGGGGCGCGATCGGAGAGCGCGGGGGCGACCTCGGTGTCCGGCTGCTCGGGCGTCTCCGCGTCCGAGAGGCGCGCGACGAGGACGCTGTTCTCCGGGGTGAGCACCCGAGGCAGGGACTCTCGCGAGGAACGCTCGGGCGCGTCGCCGCCTCCTCGGCTCTCCGCGGCTTGCTCCGCGGCGCGCGCGGCCATCATCAGCGTCTGCGCGTGCACCTTGAGGGCGCACGCGAGCTCGGGGATGTCGCGCGCCGGTTGCCAGCGCTCGCGACCGATGCGCCAGACGAGGGTCGTCGGCGCGAAGTCCCCCGTCCCGAGCGCGAGCCAGAGCTCGAACTTGTTCATCGCGCGGATCTCGTCTCCGAGATCGACGCACCACTCGGGGCCGCGCTCCTCCTCCTCGTCCCCGAGGAGCGAGTCGAGGCCCTGCGGCGGCGGGTGCACGCCTGGGACGGTCAGCATCTCCGACCGCGACGCGCGCTTGGACGTCGCGGCACGGCTCGTGGAGGGTTGGCTGTCCGCGGAGGGACCGCGGCAGGCACGTGCGCCGGCGGCGCGCTCGATGCTCTCTTCCACGTCGGCGGGGCTAGCGGATTCGGCGGAGCCGGGCCAAGATTGCGGCGCCGCGTGAGCCTCCGCACGGGGCTACGGCCCGTGGATCCCCGAGAGGTGACGAGAGCAACCGCACAGACGCGAAGGGGCGGCCGATGATCCTCCCGGACATCGACTCGCTCCGCTGCTTCGTCGCGGCCGCGACCCACCGAAACTTCCGAAAGGCGGCGCGCGAGGTCGCGCTCTCCCCCGCGGCCTTCAGCGATCGCATCGGGCGGCTCGAGGATCTGCTGGGCGTTCGCCTCTTCGCTCGGACCACGCGCTCGTGCGTCCTCACGCGGGACGGAGACAAGGCGCTCGTCCACGCGAAGGCCGTGCTCGAGCGCGCGCGGGCGTGCGTCGAGGTCTCGAAGAGCGGGCCGCTGCCGTTCGATCTCACGCTCGGAACGCGCTGGGAGCTCGGCCTGTCGTGGATCGTGCCGGGCCTCGAAGCGCTCTCCAAGCGGTGCCCCGAGCGGAGGCTGCACCTGTATTTCGGGGACACGGACAGCCTGCTGCGGGCGCTCGACGACAGCCAGTGCGACGCCGTGGTGACGAGCGCGCGCCTCAACCAAGCGACGCTCGTGATGGCCGCGCTCCACGAGGAGCTCTACGCGTTCGTCGCGGCCCCGAAGCTCATCAAGGCGAACCCGCTCACGAGCGCGGACGACGCGCAGAACCACACGCTCCTCGACGCGCACAAGGATCTCCCGCTCTTCCGGTATTTCCTCGATGGTCGATCCGCGCGCGAGGCCTGGCGCTTCGGGCACATCGAGCACCTCGGAACGATCGGCGCGATCGCGATTCGCGCGCGCCTCGGGGCAGGGGTCGCGGTGCTCCCGCGTTACTTCGTCCGCGATGACCTCAAGAAGCGGACGCTCGTTGAGCTCTTCCCCAAGGCCAAGATCCACAGCGACTTTTTCCGCCTCGTGTGGCGCCGGGCGCACCCCCGAGATCAGGAGCTCCAGACCCTCGCGGCCGATCTCCGCGCGATGCCGCTCCGATAGTGCCGCCAAGAACTCGCCCGGAGCCCCGAGATGCGCTAGGAGCGCGCGCATGCGGGCCGTCGTGTCGTTCTTGGTCGCGGGTGGAGTGAGCTTGGTCGGGCTCGCGGCGGGGTGTTCGGGCGCGAAGCCCGTCGCGGTGGCGCCGCCCAAGGCGAGCGCGCTCGTCGCGGCCTCGTCCGCGGAGGTGCCCGTCGTCGCGCCGAGCGCGTCCGCCGCGGAGGCCCCTCCCGTCGTCCCCGCGGTCGCGACCGGCGACCCGCAGGATCCCGAGTGTCCGGCGGGGATGGAGCTCGTGGACGGCGACTACTGCTCCGAGGTGAAACAGAACTGCACCAAGGAGTGGTACGCGAAGCAGAACGACAAACACGTCTGCGAAGAGTTCGAGGTCGGGACGAAATGCGTCGGCAAGACGACGCACAAGCGGTACTGCATGGACCGCTACGAGTACCCGAACAAGAAGGGCGAGCGCCCGGAGGTGATGAACCGCTTCCACCAGGCGCAGATCAAGTGCGCGGCGCAGGGCAAGCGGATGTGCACCGAGAGCGAGTGGACGCTCGCGTGCGAGGGCCCGGAGATGAAGCCGTTCCCCTATGGGTGGACGCGCGACCCGCTCGTCTGCAACGGGGACAACCTCTGGGACGATCCCAAGATGAAGAAGGTCGAGGCGCGCGATCCCACGGAGCTCGCGCGGCTCTGGCGGGGCGTGCGGAGCGGCAGCCAGCCGAACTGCAAGAGCGACTTCGGCATCTTCGACTTGCCCGGGAACGCGGACGAGGTGTGCGCGAACGAGCACCCGAAGAGCAAGTCGACCACCGGCAAGTTCGACAGCGTGAACACGGGCGGGCCTTGGTACAGCGGCGTCCGCAACCAGTGCCGACCCAAGGTCTACACGCACGGCGAGGACTTCTATTACTACTACCTGAGCTTCCGCTGCTGCGCAGAGGCGGACGGCGCGACGACGAACCCGCTCACGCCTCGGCAGCAGACCAGCAAGTGGGACATCTCCAAGGTGGAGAAGCTCGCGGGCTTCACGGTCGCCGAGATGCAGGAGAAGAACCGCCAGAAAGAGGCGGGCGCGTGCACGTGCTCGGAGGACGACATCCTCTGCAAGACCATGTGCGGCACGCTCCTCGGCCCCGACGCGGAGGACGTGACCGTCGACACGCCGCGCGTCCGCTACGCCGGGAAGAGCGAGAAGGGTGATCTTCGGGCGGAGACCATCGGCGGTGAGGAGCAGCCGAAGGAGAAACCGAAGAAGAAGCCCAAGAAGAAGTCGAAGGAGAAGGCCGACTGATCGGATCATCGCTCTTCGCGTAAACTGAGAGCCTCGGTCGCTGCGGGGGAGCGACGGGGAGCGCTGGAGCCATGGGTGACGATCTCGCAGAGCCAGGCAAGGGCGCCGCTCGCGCGGAGGCGCTGCGGAAGCGGCGACAGGAGCGATCGCCAGACGACCGAAAAAAGCCCGCGGACCGCGAGGCGCGCGCCGCTCGCGCCCGAAGCGAGCGAGAGCATCGCGAGCTCGACGAGCAGCGTGCGATGGTGGCCGACTCCCGCGGCAAGGTCCGCGTCTCGACCGGGCTCTTGATCCTCATCGCGTCGGCGATGGTGCCGCTCGTCGCCTACGTGTTCGTCGGCCGGAAGTTCACCGTAAGCGACACCGACGTGATGATTTGCGGTGCGTCCGCGCTCGGCGCGATCGTCGGGCTCGTGTTCGTCGTGCGCGGCGCACGCGCGAGCTGACGGTCGCGCGCGACACGATCACGCAGCGAAGAACTTCCCGAGGATCTCCTCGCCTCGGTGGCCCTCGAGCATCCGCGCGATCCCCTCGAACGCCGGCGCCGCGACGCCGTGCGAGCGCGCGAACGCGCACACGCGCGGGATGAGATCGACCGCCTCGATGCGGAGCGCGGCCTCCTTCTTCGCCTCCTCGAGCGACTTGCCGAGCCCGAGCGCGCGCCCGAGGACGACCTCCGGCCGCTGCTCGAGCGCGATCGAAGCGAGGAGATCGCCGTAGCCGCCGAGCCCATACATCGTCTGCTCCTCGGCGCCCGCGACGACCGCGAGCCGCCCCGCGTCGTGCACCGCGCGCGAGATCAGCGCCGCGAGCAGGCCGGGTCCGGCGCCCGCCGCCTTCGCGAACCCGATCCCGATCGACACGCACCCGACCATCGCGCTCGCCCACTCGAGGCCGCGCAGATCATGCGTCGTGTACACGCGGAGCCATGGCCCGCTCATCGCTGCGCTGATCGCCTGCGTGACCTCGGGGTAGTGCGAGCCCACGACGAGGGCCGAGGCCGTGCCGTGGTGGAGCTCGTCCGCCTGGACGGGGCCCCCGAGCGCGCCGAGGCGGCGCGCGGGCGTCTCCTCGCGGAGGATGTCCGAGATCGTCTTCAAGTCTCCGATCGCGAGGCCACGCACGCCGTGCACGACGAGGTGGGAGCCGTCGAGGTGATCGCCGAGCGCGCGCGCGACCTCGCGCGCGACGTTCGAAGGCACCGCGACGACGATGAGCCGGTTCTTGGCGACCTCCGCGTAGTCCGTCG
The DNA here is from genome assembly GCA_046351395.1 of Polyangiaceae bacterium. Lineage (GTDB taxonomy): Bacteria > Myxococcota_A > Polyangia > Polyangiales > Polyangiaceae > CAYYKK01. Next base: position 501,569 of record JAXLYP010000001.1, on the reverse strand, counting down.
TCACGTGGATGAGGCGGCTGTCCTTGAGCGAGAGCGTGCGACCGTCGGCGCCCACGCTGCTCGTTCGGCGCGTGTGCAGCGTCACGGACGCACCCGTCCGCACCGCCGTCCGCGCGAGCGCGACGCCCCACGGCCCGCCACCGACGATGCCGATCGCCCCGGGGCTCACTCCGCACCTCGCGCGCCCGACAGCGTCGGCGAGGCGGCGTGCACCGCGCCGGGCCGCGCGCCACCGCCCAGCACGTCCCACGCGAGGCCGTGCGAGGCGAGCCTGTTCTGATAGTACAAGAGCAATTTCGTATCTCCGATACCGATACCATCCCGTCGCGGAATCAGGACGGGCGAGGAGTGGTAGCCAGCGAACGCGCGGAGCGCGCGCTCGAGCAAGTCCCCGCCCGACGCGCCGCGCACGTAGGCGCCGAGCGTGACGTCCCCGCGCTTCTCCTGCTCGATGAGCTGCTCCTTCAGTTGGCGCACGTCCGCGGCGAGCTCGTCCCGCGGGATGACGAGGCCGTCGCGCTGACGGAGGACGGTGAAGAGGTCGGGCCGCGGGGACGCCTTGCGGAGCCGAGCGAGCGCCGCCGCCGCGACGACGTGCGTCGACATGATGACGGTGTTGCGCTCGTACGAGCGGCAGATCACCTCGCCGAGCTCACGCGTGTACTGGGCGTCGCGCGCCGGATCGAGCGTCACCTCGCCGGCCTGGTTCTTCACGTAGGACGCGGGCTCCACCTTGCGGCCGCGCCGGTCGTACGAGTCGCCGGCGTCGTCGACGTCGTTGCCGAAGGGATCGATGGGGCTCCCGAAGCGCACGACGACCGAGCTCTCCATACCGAGCAGCTTCCGCACGAACGACGTCATCCGGCCGACGCGGCTCGATTCGTCGTCCTCGATGATGTAGCGGTTCTTCCCGGTCTCGCTCAGGTAGTCCGCGATGAGCGTCTCCGCTTCGAGCGTGATGAGGTAGTTGATCGTAGCGGGGACGAAGTAGACGCGCCGCTCGCGCCCAGCACGCACGGTGCGCGCGTAGGCCTCGAGCGCGCTGCCCACGAGCCCGAGCTTGAGGCGCCGCTCGATCCCGCCCGAGCGCGACCGGGTCCCGCCCGGGAAGAAGAGCGAGTGGTACCCGCGCTCGAGCAGCACGCTCGAGTACGTCTTCAGCACGTCCTTGTAGAGGGCGTGACGCAGCCGACGGTCGACGCGGTACGCGCCGAGGTTGTGCATGAAGTACGAGAGCACGGGGTTCGTGAACAGGTTCTTGCCCGCCCCGTACGTCGCCGGCGGGAGCCCGGCGCGCTCGAGCGCGTACCCGAACACGATGGAGTCCATGTTCGAGAGGTGCGTCGGCACGAAGACCGCGACCCCGCGCTTCACGGCGTTGCGGATCCGCTCGAGCGGCCCCTCGACGAGCACCTTGTCCTCGAGCGCGTCGAGGCTCACGAGCGCCTTCGGATCGCGGATGAGGTTCGCGAGCGTCCGGGGCGCGAGCAGCGCGGTGACGAGGCCCGGGAGGATGCGGGTCGAGAGCTGATAGACGCGCGGGTTGAAGTTCCCGGCGACGTCCTTCGCGTACTCCGTCACGAGCTCGCGGAGCCGCTCCGCGCGCTCGCCCTTGGACATGCGGCCGAGGCCGCGCGCCAACCGCTGCCACTCGGCGTGGCGCTCCTGATCGGTCTTGCGCTTCGAGACCTCGAGCCGCTTGATCTCGAAATACGCGGCGTCGTTCAGCACGTAGAGCGGGTCCTCCGTGCCCTTCACGACGCGATCGACGACCTCCGCGACGATCTCGTCGCGAGCGGCGTTGAACCCAAAGATCGGTGCGCTCTCGGTCTCTCCGCTCATCGTCTCCTCGTGTATCAGACCCTGGGGCGACAGCGTACGCTCCGGCCGTGCCCGTCCACCACCCGCTCTCGTATCGCTTCGTCGCGGCCCTCGCCGCGCCCCTGTTCGTCGGCTGCGCCGCGCGCGGGATGCCTCCCCTCCACTGCGCGGACGGCGCGCTCCCCTGCGCCGACCAGGTCGTCGCCATCCACTGCGAGGCGCTGACCGATGGCACCGTTCCGCCCGACGTCGGCGAGGTGCGCTGGATGCTGGACGGCGCCAAGGTCCCGCAGCGCGGCGAGCCTCCCGTGAGCCTCACGTCGTGGTGCAGCGGCACGCTCGAGGTCGCGGGCTCCGCGTCGCCGTCGCCGCTCCCGATCGAGCTCTACCAGGGCATCGAAGGGGGGCACCTCCAAGTGCCCGGGCGCGACCGCATTTGGTTCGAGACCCCGAGCGAAGAACCGGACGCGAAGCGCGCGCGCTTCTGCGTGGACGAGCCTCTGCCGTCGACGCTGCTCCAATCGATGCGATGCAAGCCCATCGCTGGCGGCCTCCCGTCGCTGGACGCCGACCTCCACGAGGAGTTCGCGCGCGCGCGCCGCGTCAGCGCCGACGAGTTCGGTGGCTATGAGGGGGAGCGGATGCGCGCGTGGTGCGAAGCCGACATCGATCCGAGCGCGCCCACCACGAAGGCCACGGCGGACCGGCCCGCGGTGACGCTCCAGAACGGGTTCGATCCCAAGAAGCCCGTTCGCATCGACCTGTTCCAGGACGAGCGCGGGTGGATCCATCTGCCGAACGAGCGGCGCCTCTGCTTCAAGGTGAAGTGACGCGCGGAGCCGACGCGTCGAGCACCGACGTTCGGTGCTCGATCCGCGTCATCCGAGGAGCACAGCGACGAGGCCGCGTGGAGCTCTCCGAAATCGGGTGCGGCGTTTCAAGACGTTCGGTGCTCTAGAGGCCGCGCATCTGGCCGCCGTCGACGACGACCGACGAGCCCGCGATCCAGCTCGCGCGCGGCGACGCGACGAACGCCACTACGTCCGCGATCTCCTCCGGCGTGCCGAAGCGGCCCCACGGCAGCTCGTGCGAGAGCATCCGCTGGAACACCTCCGGCTTCTCGGTGCGGCGCCGATCCCATGAGCCTCCGTCGAACAGCGTCGATCCCGGCGCGACCGCGGCGACCCGGACCTTGTGCTTCGCGAGGTCGGTCGCCATCTCCTTGGTGAGCGAGGCGAGCGCGCCCTTCGCTGCGGTGTAGGGCGCGCTCGTGCAGTACTCGAGGCCGCAGATCGACGTGATGTGCACGATCACGCCCCCGCCCTTCTCGATCATCGAGGGGAGGACGCGCTGGCTGCACCACACCGCGCTGTTGAGGTTCAGATCGAGCGTGCGCGCCCAGTGCTCGGACGTCGACGCGTCGAACGGCCCCGTCCCGGTGCTTCCGCCCACGTTGTTCACGAGGACGTCGACACGACCGAACCGCGCGAGCGCGAAGTCGATCGCCGCGTTCGCGCCCGCCTCGATCGCGACGTCGAACGCACCATGCGCGACGCGCTCCGCGCCGACCGCCTCCGCGGCATCTCGCAGCGCATCCGCGCCGCGCGCGATCATCACGACCGTCGCGCCCTCGGCGTGCATCACCTTGGCGATCGCGCGGCCGATGCCGCGGCTCGCCCCGGTCACGACGACGACCTTGTCGCTCAGCCCGAGATCCACTGGGTCACTCGGTCGTGACGGTGGTCGCCGGGTCGGTGACCTCGATCGTCCCCGCCCACGTGCACTTGCACGTCGAGTCGTCGGTGAGGGCCTTCTTGCCGCTCACCGTCGTCACCTCGGATCCCGGGGACCAGGGCCCGGCGGGCACAGGCATACAGGGCATCGGGGTGAGCACGCCGAGCGCCGCCGCCGTCGCCGCGGCGACCTGCGGGTTCGAGGGAGAGTTGCACTGCCCGAAGGGCTTGAGGTTCACCATCGGCGCGACGTCCGCGATCGTCGCGACGATGTTCTCCTCGGCGTTCGCCACCTCGGGAAGGAGCGCGAACTTGGACGTCGCGCTCCCGTGATTGCACTTCAGCGTTGCCCCATCCACGACGAGCCTCTTGCCCATTCGGGGATCCTAAATCAGCGCGCGCGATCCTGACACATCCAGAGGATCATGTGCTCTCGCCGACTCTTGAAAGACCCCGGCCCCGGCCGGAGCGGATCAGTCGAGATCGGGGTTGCCGAGCGGGGTCGTGATCTCGATCGAGCCGTTCCAGTTGCAGTTGCACTTCGAGTCCTCGGTCAGCGCCTTCTCACCGTGGAACGTGACGATCGACGAACCCGGCGACCACGCCGAAGCGATGACGGGGACGCACGGCATCGGCGTGTGCACGCCCTGCGCCGCCGCGGTCGCGGAGATCACGGCGGGGTTCGAGGTCGAGTTGCACATGCCGAACGGCTTGATGTTCACCGTCGGCTTGTAGTCCTCGACCGTCGCGCCAGGCTGGTTGTCCGCGTCGATCTTCTTCAGCGGCAGCACGGCGAGCGCGACCGGGGTCGTGCCCTGGGAGCACTTCAGCATCGCGCCGTGGACGACGAGCTTCTTCGACATGGCGCTGGATGGTACGCGATCCGGTCCGAATTCCTCTCTGTGTAAGACGGGGGGCCCATCGCCGTTCAACTGCTCCGAAATGCGCTTGCTTGCTCCCGCTTTGGCCGTGCTCGTCTCCTCCGGCTTCGCGTCCTCGGCCCTCGCGGGCGATCTCCAGGTCGCAGCCGATCCGCCGCCCGTCACACCCGCGCCCGCGGTGGCGAGCCCCCGACCCCCGCAGATCTTCACCACCACGGCGGCGCCACCCCCGCCCGTCCCGGAGACGACGTATTCGTTCTACGGGTGGCAGAACATGCTCGTCGGGGAGCTCGGCCTCGGCGCCGCGATCGCGGGCAGCTTCGTCGGCGACGGTGAGGCCGGCGCGCTCGGTGGGCTCGTCTACGTGTTCGGTGGGCCGATGGTGCACGCTCTCCATGAGGCTCCGCTCGGAAAGATCTTCGGGAGCCTGGCGGGGAACGTCGTCATCCCGCTGATCGGCGCGGGGATCGGGGCGGGCGCCGCGGACGACGGGGGAGACGATCCCGGACAGGGCGCGGCGATCGGTGCGCTCGTCGGCTGCGTGATCGCGCCGATCTGGGATGGCCTCGTGCTCGGCCACCAGACGAAGCGGGGTAGCGATGTGATCGGTCGGGCCTCGGCGCCGCCTCCGATGGTGGGCCTCGCGACGACGCGCCGAAGCGCGACGGTGACGCTGGCTGGACAGTTCTGAGCGCGCGCTCGCGCTGTCGACGGTGTGGCATTTCCGCGGAGGACCGCGGCTGAATCGAGCGCCTTCGGCGCGCTCATCATTTCGGCATGGGCCGCGCGCCTCCTCGCCGGCGTGGAGAACCGGCCGAGCCCTGTACGGCGCGGTGCGCCTCCCGTAGGCTCCCAAGCTCGATGGGTGGCACGATAAGACCTCCGGCCGGCGAGACGGTCGCGGACCCGCTCCCGAGCGGCCGCGCGCACGTCGATCCGAGCGGAGCGACGCTGTTCGGAGGCGCGCCGCCCCGATCGCAAGCCAACCCGCCGCGCAGCAACTCCATCAGCCTCGCGCAGGGCACCGAGAGCGTGGGCGCGCTGCCGCTGGTGTGCGCCGAGTGCGGGAGCCGCTACCCGGCGGAGTTCCGCGTGTGCCCGCGGGACGCGACGGAGCTCGTCGACGTGCGGGACTCCCTCGAGGACGACGATCTCGTGGGCAAGACGCTGGCCGGCACGTACACGATCACGCGCGTCGTCGGCGAAGGCGGCATGGGCCGCGTGTACGAGGCGCGGCACCAGCGGGTCGGAGGCAAGCGCTTCGCGATCAAGGCGCTCCACGCGGAGTACTGCCGCAACAAGGAGGTCCTCGCGCGCTTCCAGCGGGAGGCGGAGACGTCGAGCTCCATCGTGAGCCCGAACGTCGTCGAGGTGTACGACGTGCTCTTCACGGACGACGGGCGCCCGTTCATGGTCGCGGAGTTCCTCGAGGGCAAGGAGCTCGGGGACTACATCGTCGAGTCGGGACGCCTGTCCGTCGAGACGGCGATGCCCATCATGCTCCAGATCTGCACGGGGATCGCGGCGGCGCACGCCGCGGGCGTGATTCACCGCGACCTCAAGCCCGAGAACGTCTTCCTCGTGGGGGACATCAACGCGCCGAAGGTGAAGATCCTCGACTTCGGGATTTCGAAGAGCGGCGACAAGCCCGGAACGCAGCTCACGAAGACCGGCGTCATCATGGGTACTCCTTCGTTCATGGCGCCCGAACAGGCGCGCGGCGAACGCGTGACGACAGCCGCGGACATCTACGCCGTGGGTGCGATCCTCTACACGATGCTCACGGGTCGGCGCCCGTTCGACAAAAACGATCCGACCGCGACCCTCACCGCGGTCCTCCTCGAGGATCCGCCGAGGCCGCGCTCGCTCGATCCCTCCATCCCCGAGGCGCTCGAAGCCGTCATCCAGAGGGCGATGGCGAAGGCCCCGCTCGACCGATACGCGAGCGTCGTGGAGCTCGAGCAGCACCTCGCGCCGTTCGCGCAAAAGCCGGAGGAGAAGAGCGGTGGCCCCGCCGCGGCGCGACCGAGCCGCACGGTCTCGGAGGCGGAGCTCACGCACCTCCGCTCTCAGATCGTCCGCACGGGGCCGGCCGCGCTCGGCTTCGCGATCAGCGCGTTCGCCCTCATCCTGACCGGCGTGCTTCGCTCGGGTCGCCCGGGCCACGCGCTGTCCGGGGCGCAGGCGGTGATCGCGCTGCTCGTGCCGCTCGTCCTCGGCGGCATGGCGGGCGGGTTCACGCTCGCGTACATCCGCGGCATGCCGGGTGAGGAGGCGCGCCGAAGCGACACGATGGCGGGCGTCTTCGCGATGGCGACGTCGGTCGGCCTCGTCACGCTCGGCTTCGGGTTCCTGTTCGAGCGCTTCGTCGAGTCGGTCGTGCTGCGAGGCGGCCTCGGCACTGCGTGGCCGGCGTGGGAAGTCCTCCTTCCGCTGGTCGCGGTCGTCGGCGCCGGGATCGCCGCGGTGTTCACGTTCCGCAGCGCCTCGCGCTGAGCCACGCTCAGGGGTCGCCCGAGTCGGGGATGCGCCCGGCCTCGTAGTCGGCGAGGAGCTGCTTGATCGTGCCCATGTCGACGGGCGAGGGCTTGATCTCGTCGAAGCGATCGACGGCCCCGTACCCGTGAACACGGAGCCACGTGTCGATGTTGTGGATCACCTTCGCGCCGCCTTCGCGTCGGACGTGGAGCCAGATCGAGTTCCGGACGTAGTACCCGACGAGCGCCCGGATCACGCCCGCCGGGAGGTTCGCCACCGCGGCCTCGCGCTCGAGCGCGTCGAGCGCGTGCATCTCCGGTTGGACCGCCTCCCAGAGGCGCCAGCTCATCGGCAGGAACACCCTGTACGCCGTGACGAACGGGCTCGGCCGCGCGCCGTCGGGGAGCTCGAGCTCGTACGAAGCCGTCCAAGGGCGAGTGTTCTCGTGTGCGTGTCCGAGCTCGTGCATCACCTCGATCTGCCGATCGAGCGGGAGCGCGTCGACGATCTCGAGCGCGCCCGCGCGCGACGTCGGCTTGATGAGGAGCGTCGTCAGGAGCGTCGTGAGATCGTACGAGCTCGGCTTCGCGTCGCGCGCGAGCGCGAGCACCGCGGCGTCGCTGTTCGGCAAGAAGAGCAGCACCCACGCCTCGCCACCGGCTTCGGCGAGCACGGACCGCCGCGCGGAGGCGCCGGCCTCGTCGTCGCGCGCGAGGAGCTCGACGAACCGCGCCGCGTCCTTGCGGAGCGCGTCGATCTCGAGCGTCGCGCGATCCGCGACCCGGGCGTCCCCGCCGAGCGCGAACTCGATCGCCGCGCGTCCGTAGAGGCCCACCAGACACCCGGCCATGACGGCTCGGCGCGCGGGGCTCGAGACGTTCGCGCGAGCCTCCTCGACCCGGGCGATGTTCGCGCTCACGCGCTCGAGACCCGCGGGCGACGGCGCGCGATAGAGATCGATCGTGACTCCGTCCGCGGAGATCTCCGGGGGATCGAGCTCGCCGGCGCGGAGCATCGCGGAGCAGTTGTTCGCGAGATCGACGGCTTCCGGCGCCGGGTCGCTCGCGGCGACCTTGGCCGCGTCCCTCTCGGACGCCTCGACGGCCTCGACGGAGGCGAGCGCGCGCGCGTTGTAGAGGGGCAACGCCCCCGTGAAGCGATCCTCGTTGGCGGGGTAGCCAGCGGTCATCGTGCGCGTCTTGGTCGCGAACGAGCGGTAGAGACCGGGATCGTCGGGGGTGTTCGCGGGAGGCCGCGCGCCCCCGCCGGCGGCGACCCTCGCGAGCCCGTGCGTGCGCGCGTACGACTCGACGAGCTCGTCGACGGGAAACGCGGCGCCGCCGGGTCGGCTGAGCGCGCCTAGGACGAGATCGCGCTCCCCCTTCTTCGTGTCGATCACGGGCGCGAGGTGGGACACGCCCGCGGTGCGTCCCCCGTAGTACCGGAGCAACACTTCGGTGTGCCCCGCGTCATAGAGCGCTGCGGCGATCAGGTGGCTGATGGGCTCGCACGACCCGCTGCCCGTGAGGAGGACGTCGCCCATGCGACCGCCCGGGAGGCCCGTGTACGCAAGATCACCGAACACCTTCGCGACCGCCACCTCGACGGAGCTCCGACGGAGCGCGTGGACGAGCATCGCGATTCGATCCTGATACCGCTGAGACGCCGCCTGGAGGTCGAAGTCCGCGCCCTCCTCCGCGGCGTCGATGGCGTTAGCGGCGAGGAGGAACGCGCCGATCCGAAGATCGCCCGCGTCGCGGAGCGCACGCGCGCGACGGACGAGGTCGATCCGGCGCGCGCGCGCGACCGCGGGGCGGATGAGGTCGCTCGTGGACGAGCGCAGGACGGCGCCCGCGTGTGCGGTGCAGCGCGGCGGCTTCGGCGAAGGCATCGGCACCACGGCCGCGAGCACGCCGACGAACACGAGGTGGACCCCGATCGAACCGACGAGTCCGACGGCGCGCGCGCGGTAGCCCACGTGAGCATGGTACTCCGCCGTCGCAATCCAGGGGGCTCCCGGTGTAAGGAGCGCGAATGGCATCACCCCGCGCCGTCCGCAGCACCGCACCCACTCAGGACGACTCGATGCTCGTCATCCGCGGCGCCCGCGAGCACAACCTCTCGATCGACGAGCTCCGCATCCCGAAGAACGAGCTCGTGGTGTTCACCGGCGTGTCGGGCTCGGGCAAGAGCTCGCTCGCGTTCGACACGATCTACGCGGAGGGCCAGCGGCGATACGTCGAGTCGCTGTCGACCTACGCGCGGCAGTTCCTCGGTCAGCTCGACAAGCCCAAGTACGAGCACATCCGCGGCCTCTGCCCCACGGTCGCGATCGAGCAGAAGTCCGCGTCCCAGAACCCCCGGTCGACCGTCGGCACGGTCACGGAGATCTACGACTACCTCCGCGTCCTCTACGCGCGCGCGGGGGAGCAGCACTGCCCGAACTGCGGAGGCGAGGTCAGCGGCCGGAGCGCGGGCGAGATCGTCGCCGAGCTCTCGGCCACCAAGGCGGGCGCGAAGCTCACGCTGTACGCCCCCTGCGTGGAGCACCGGAAGGGCGAGTTCCGGGATCTCTTCGAGGCCCTCCGCCAGAAGGGCTACGCGCGCGCCCGCGTCGACGGGAAGATCGAGAGGCTCGAGGACCTCACGCAGCTCGACAAGAAGAAGAAGCACTCGATCGACGTCGTCGTCGATCGGCTCACGGTGTCCGAAGAGAGCCGCGCCCGCCTCACCGACAGCGTGGAGGCGGCGCTGAAGGCCGGGGACGGCCGCGTGATCGTCGAGATCGAAGGCGCCGACCCCCGCACGTACTCGGAGGCACGCGTGTGCAACCGCTGCAAGATCACGCTGCCCGAGCTCACGCCACAGTCCCTCAGCTACAACTCGCCGCTCGGCATGTGCCCGTCGTGCGCGGGCCTGGGCACGCGACTCGAGGTCGACCCCTCGCTCCTCGTCCCCGATCCCAACCTGAGCATCGACGAGGGCGCGATCGAACCCTGGCGAAACGTCGCCGCGGACAGCGGGTGGACCGCGCGGATCGCGACCGCGATCTGCAAGGAGCTCAAGATCGCGCGCAACGTGCCGTGGAAGAAGATCCCCGCCAAGCAACGCGACCAGCTCCTCAACGGCACCGGTGAGAAGCGCATCGGCGTCGAGTGGACGGGCAAGCACAGCCAGGGCAGCTGGGCGATGAAGTGGGAGGGCCTCGCGAAGCAGATCATGCGCCGCTTCGAGCAGACGAGCTCGGAGCAGATGCGAGACAAGTACCGGAAGTACTTCCGCGAGGCGGCGTGCACGGACTGCGGCGGCGTGCGGCTCAAGAAGGAGGCGCGGAGCGTGTTCGTCGGCGGCGCGTCGATCGCGGAAGTGCTCGGCAAGACCATCACCGCGGCGCACGCGTTCTTCACGTCGCTCGAGCTCGAGGGGGCGCGGCGCATCATCGCGGAGGAGCTGATCAAGGAGATCGTCCACCGGTTGACGTTCCTCCTCGACGTCGGGCTCGAATACCTGACGTTGAACCGCGCGACCGCGTCGCTCTCGGGCGGCGAAGCGCAGCGGATCCGTCTCGCGTCTCAGCTCGGGAGCGAGCTCAGCGGCGTGATGTACATCCTCGACGAGCCGTCGATCGGCCTGCACGCGCGCGACAGCGAGCGCCTCATTCGCACGCTCGAGCGGCTGCGGGACCTCGGGAACACCGTCATCGTCGTCGAGCACGACGCCGAGATGATCCTCGCGGCGAACCACGTCCTCGACTTCGGACCGGGCGCCGGCAAGCTCGGTGGAAAGGTCGTCTCACAGGGGAACCCGACGGCGATCCTGGAGGACCCCGCGTCGCTGACGGGCCGATTCCTCTCTGGCCGAGAGATCGTCGCGGCGCCGCGCCCACGGCGGCTACCGAAGGGCCACATCGTGGTCGAGGGCGCGCGCGAGAACAACCTCAAGAACGTGACGGCGAAGTTCCCCCTCGGCGTGATGTGCACGGTGACGGGCGTTTCGGGCGCGGGGAAATCGAGCCTCGTCGGGCAGATCCTGGAGCCCGCTCTCCGCCGCGAGCTGAACGGCGCGACCGAGCAGGTGGGCGCGCACGATCGGATCACGGGGACGGACGCGATCGACCGCGTCATCGTGATCGATCAGCAGCCCATCGGCCGCACCCCTCGGTCCAACCCGGCGACGTACACGAAGCTCTTCGATCTCGTTCGCGACGTGTTCGCGGAGACGAAGGAGGCGCGCGCGTTCGGGTTCAACGCGGGCCGGTTCTCGTTCAACGTGAAGGGTGGCCGCTGCGAGGCGTGCGAGGGCGCGGGCCTGCGGGAGATCGAGATGCACTTCCTGCCGGCGGTCCACGTCACGTGCGAGGCGTGCAAGGGCAAGCGCTACAACGACGCCACGCTCCGAGTCACGTTCAAGGGTCGCCACATCGCGAACGTCCTCGACATGCCCGTCCGCGAGGCGCTCCAGGTGTTCGAGAACGTCCCGGCGATGATGCGGATCCTCACCACGCTCGACGAGGTGGGCCTCGGGTACGTCGCGCTCGGGCAGCCGGCGACGACGCTCTCCGGAGGCGAGGCGCAGCGCGTGAAGCTCGCGCGGGAGCTCGCGCGGCGCGACACGGGGCGCACGCTCTACATCCTCGACGAGCCCACGACCGGCCTCCACTTCGACGACACGAAGCGGCTCCTCGCGGTCCTGCATCGCCTCGTGGACCAGGGCAACTCGGTGATCCTCGTGGAGCACAACCTGGATGTGATCCGCGCCTCCGACTGGATCATCGACGTGGGCCCGAGCGGCGGAGACGGGGGCGGGCGCATCGTGGCCGAGGGGACGCCGGAGGACGTCGCGATCACGCCGGGCTCCTTCACGGGTGAGCACCTCGCGCCGCTCCTCGGGGACGCTGGGCGTTCCGCGCGCGCGCCGACCGGCGGGCGGAACGGGAAGTCGCGCGGTCGCATGTCAACCGCAAACCTCGGCGGGCGGCGCCCCTAGTCCAAATCGCAATCGGGAAACAGGTAGAGAAGGTTCGCAGCTGAGAAATTTCTTGGCGCACCTCGTGGGCGATCGACCGCACGACGAGGCACTCGGTGGAGCGATTGAAACGCGAGACCGACTCAAGTTATGTGTCTCGCTTATGGCGAAGAGCAACAAGAAGACCGTCGACCTCGAGTCCCTCCGCGAAGAGCTCCGCAAGGTGGGCCTCCGCGCGACGGGACCGCGCGTCGCCGTGCTGAAGAACCTCTACGCCGCGAGCTCCCCCGTGAGCCACGCCGATCTCGCCACCGAGCTCGCGCCCGAGGGTTGGGATCGCGCGACGGTGTACCGGAACCTCATCGACCTGACCGAGGCGGGGCTGCTGAAGCGCGTCGACCACGGCGATCACACGTGGAGGTTCACGCACAAGAAGAACGACGAGGCGCAGAACGGCCAGGCGTTCTTCGTGTGCGAGGTGAGCGGTGAGATCACGCCTCTCCCCGAGGGGACGATCGCCATCGCGGCGACGCGCGGGGCGCCGCGATCCCTCAAGGCGGGCGAGTATGTCGTCCACGTCCGCGGCGTGAGCGACAAGTACTACAAGAAGTAGGTCGGCCCGCCGCCGTCAGTCCATCGCGCCCGTGACCTTGAGGGCCGCGAGCGTCGCGTCGTCGATCTCCGCCGTAACCTCCTTCGGCGGCGTGAACTTCGCGAAGTCGCGCTGCGCCATCGCGAAGCCGCGAAGGAGTGCGTCCGTCGCGAGCGGCATGATGGCGCGTCGATCGAACGTGCACGTCGGATCGAGGCTGACGTCGCACAGGAACGGCTCGCCGCGCGGGCGGATCGCGAGCGTGAGCGTGCCCCAGCGCGCGATCGAGCGCTCGCCTCCTTCGGCGATCGACGGTCGCATCGCGATGGGGGAGAGGCCGGAGGCGACCTGCGCGAGATCCTGTCCGAGCCCGCTGCGGAGCGGTCGAACGCCGAGGCTCGCGAGCGCCGTCGACGCGATGTCCGTCATTTCGGTCGGCGCGCTCACGGTCTTGCCCGCGTGCGCTCGGTGCGGGAGCAAGATGTAGAGCGGCACCGCGAGCGACTCCTCGGAGAGCGGCGGCGCGTCCGAGAACAGCGTCCGCATGCCGCTCGAGAGGTCGGAGGTGACGATGACGAGCGCGCGCCCATCCGGGACGCCCGCGTCGATCGTGTCGATGAGCTTTCCCAGCTCCCGATCCTCGTTCGCCAGACTGAGCTCGTGCAGCGCTTGCACGCGCGCGTAGTCGTTCGGCGGGAGCTCGTTCTTCCGGCGTTTGCGGATCGTCGCGAGCTGCTCACCCGCGCGCCGAGGCGTGATGTTCCCGGTGTAGTCGTTCGGTGGGAGCGCATCGAGCTGCTTGCCGGACGTCGACCACGGCGGGTGCCCTCCGCGCGTGTGCACCACGACGAGGAGCTTCTGCGTGGGCCGCGCGTTCAAGCTCGCGTCGATCCACGTCGCGGCTTCTGTGAGCGGGCTCTTCCACTCACCGCTCACGGGTGAGATCTCGACCCAGTTCTGCACGCCCCGGCTGAAGCCGAAGGGCTTGAACGACTGAGGTACGGTCGTGAAGAGCGCGGTCGCCACGCTCGACTCCGCCGCGCGCGTGAAGATCGTGTCGACGCCCGGCGGGAGCGCGCCCCCCGGATCGCTCAGCGTGTGCTGTGACGGCGGCAGTCCCGTGAGGAGGCTCGCCATCACGCCGGAGGCGTGGTTCGTCGGGCTCCGGTGATCCATGAAGACCGTCGCGTCCGTCGAGAGCTGGCTGAGGCGTTCGAAGTTCGAATGCGTCTGGGTCGCGTACGGAGGCAGCTCGGCGCGGTCGACCCCCGAGAGGACGACGATCACGACGACCTGCGCCTCGGCGACGGGATCGGGCTCGATCGTGGGGACGACCACCTCGGGATCACCGAAGAGGACGCGACCCGAGCTGCTCCCCTTCGACGCGCGCAGCTCGAGCTGGATGAGCTGCCCCGCGAAGGCGTCGAGGTTCACCTCGACGTCTCGCCAGCCGTCGCTCTCGGCCCCCGCGAGCGACTCGGTGCTGAGTTTGACGGCGTCATGCCCGTCGGTGCGCGCGTAGAACTCGACCTCCTGGTTGCCACCCCCGAAGACGCCCAGGCTGGTGCGGAGCAGCCCGTGCTTGGGAACACTGACCGCGCAGCGGACCGCACCCGGCGCCTTGATCGAGATCGCCCGATGGGGGACGCGCCCGAGCGCTGCATCGTCGACGACCGTCGACAGCGTGGGGGGAACGAACGTGCTCTCGATCTTGTCGGGAACGCCGAGCCGGATCCAGTCGACGTGCGCGAGCGGCGGCTCCTTCGCGTTGCCCGTGAACCGCATGCTGAGCGTGTGCGCTCCCGCGTCGATGGGTAGCTCCGTTGCGGGCGTCGCCACGACGCGGGCCGGCCCGGGCGCGAGCCGCTCGGCGCCGAGGAACGTCTCGTCGAGGTAGAAGGCGACGCTCTTGGCGCCCTTCGGTTCGATGCGCGCGGCCGCGAAGACGGGCGTCGATTCGACCACCGTCATGGCGACGTCCGTCCGCTTCTTGTCGATGATCGCCCACGTCGCGCCGTCGTGTTCGATCGGCCGGGGCAGCGCGGTCGGGTCGATGCCGAGGCGTCCCAGCATCATCTCGGTGCCCATGTCGAGGAACGCGCCGCGATGATCGACGTCGCACGAGGGAACCAGCGGGACGAGCGGGAGAACGGTCCGATCGGGGACGGGATTGTCGAGCGTGACGGGCCCGGAGACGACGGCGGGCTGCGCCGGCGATGAACCGGAGCAGCCCTTGCAACCCACCACGGTGACCGCCGCGACGAGCGCGGCGATCACGGGCTGAGCTCGCTTCAGCGAGTCCAAGGCGGGGCGACGCGGACGCGCGTGAGCCGCCCTTCTTTCACCGTCACGAAGCGAACTCGCTCTTCGCCGCGCATCTTCACCTTCACCTCGTAGGGTTCGCCCTTGGCCTTGAGCGGAACGCTCTGAACGGGCCCGGAGCCCCGTGCTTTCCCGTCGATGTAGATCGTATCGCTCTTGCCGGCCACGACTTCCAACATGCCCTGGCCCTTCTTCACCTTGTCGTAGTCGCGGAGCGGGAGATCCTCGGGCGCGGACTCTTCCTCCTTCGTCGGGAGCTGCGCCGGCTTCGCCTTGCTGGGATCGTCCTCCTCGGTGGCCGCGTTCGCGGTCGCGTTCGGCTCGGCGTCGGTGGTGGCCTCGGCGGTCGGGACGTCCGTCGCCGTGGGGATGAGTACGTCCTCGCTCGGCTGGCGATTCCTCGACCAGCGCGCCCACACCGCGAACCCGACGCCGAAGAGCGCAAAGAGCACCCAGTAGATCGCCTTGCGGTCCTTCGGCTTGGGCTCTGGCGAGCGCGGCAGGAAGCGCGACGGGCTGAAGTCGGCGGAGCGCTTGTCCACGAACGGCGCGCTCGGCGTGACCTCCTTCTCGCGCTCGGACCTCGACACGGGGGCTGGCCTCGGCGTCTTCGACTTCTCGACCTTGGCTGCGGGCTTCTCCTTCTCTTTCTCCTTCGGCGTCGCTGCCGGAGGAGGCGGCGAGATTTGCGCGACGGGCGGCGGGTGGAGTGACCCGAGGGTCAGCATCGGCTTGAGGCCGGGGGGCGGGGGGAGCCTGCTCGGCGTCGGCGTCGGCTCTTCGGTCCGGACGACGGGCGCCGTATCCAACACGAGGGCGGGCGGGGGCGTGACGGCCCGCGGACCGCTGCTCGGCACCGGGGACTCCTCCGCGGCGGGCGCCTCCTCGTCCTTGAACCACGGCTCACCGAGCCCACCGTTCGCGAGCGCGAGCGGATCGAGCGGCGCCTCGACCTCCACGTCGACCTCGGGCTCGGGGAGCACGATCGCCGGTGCGGCCTCGATGACGGCGATCTCGCTCGGCGCGCCACCCTTCGTCCCGGCGTCCGCGGAGCTCTCCGCGGGTCGCGCGGACGGCGAGAGGGCCGCGCGAAGGAGCGACGACTGCGTGGGGATCGACACCTCGATGGCGGCGGCGGGGGCCGGCGTGAGCACGGGCATGTTCAGGACGGGGATCGCCTGAATGGGCTGCGCTGCGCGCTCGCCGCGGAGAAGAGCGAGCTCCTGCTGAGTGAGCTCCGGGAGCCGGTCGGCGCCCGTGAGGTCGAGCACCTCGATCACGATGCCGTGCGCCGCGACGTCGACGAGGATGTCCTCGAGCAACCGGGGCGCGACCTCGCCACGCGTCACGAGCGTCCGTGGTGACGTGCCGTCCGCGAGCCCGCGGAGGATGCGACGCGCGGGCTCGGGCGTCGCGGCCAGGTACGCGCTGAGTCGCTCCTCGTCGAAGACGACCCGCTGAATTCGAACCAGGTTCGACCCCGCTAGGAGCTTCGCGCCTGCGCGCGCCGTCGCGATGAGCGGCGCGAGCTGCTCGGCGAGGCTGCCCGAGAGCTCCGACCGAACCTTCCCGACCTCCTCGTCCTCGCGTGCCGGGGCGACGACGAAGCGCCCATCACCGGCGCCGAGCAGCGCAGCGAACACGCCCGCGCCCCGCTCGAAGTTCCCGGAGGTGCTCGTGCGGCTCGCGCGCGCGGGCCGCCCGTCGCGCATCTCCACCTCATAGAGGTAGAGCGCGTCGCGCACCGAGACCGTGGAGTTGGGTCGGGTCTCCGCGACGATCCGGAGCAGCGTGGCCGTCGTGAGGCCGTCGAGTCGACCCCGGACCTCGGCGCCGGTGCGGATTCGATCGCTCACGCGTCGCCGCTCGCGCAGGAGCTCGCGCACGCGCTGGACGACCGCGCCGGCGCTCGCCTCCTTGCGGAGGTACGCGTCGGCGTCCGCGCCGAGCTCGCGCACGCGCTGCAGGAGATCCTCCTTCCACGAGAGCAAGATGATGGGCACGTCCCGCAGGACGATGTCGCGCTTCAGCGCGCGCGAAAGCCCGAACCCGTCGAGCCGGGGCATGAGGATGTCGCTGATCACGAGGTCCGGTTCGCTGTGCTTCGCGATCTCGAACGCGCGCTCGCCGTCGCGCGCCTCGAACACGGTCGCGCCCGCGGCCTTCAACACGCCCGCCAAGAACCAGGTGACCGCCGGGTCATCGTCCGCGACGAGCACACGGATCTTTTGGAGCGACACGTCGGCCGCGGCGCGCGCGGAGCGCGGCGAGATCGAACGCGCCCCCTCGACCACTCCGTCCGCGCCGCCGAGCCACGGCGCGAGGGGCATGGCGCCCTCGGGTCCGCCGCTCTGGAAGCGTACGGCGCCGCTCGACTTGATCGTCATGACGTCGCGGATGCGCGCGACGGCGCCCCAGAGCGCCGCGAAGATCTCGGTCCCCTCCCCGAGCTCCACACGCTTCTCGCGCAGGCGCGCGTCCACGTCCCCGAGTCCGCGCCGCAGCTCCTCGGCGAGGCGCGCGCCGAGCTGGTCCACGTTCAGGGATCCGAGGGGCTCGCGGACCACCTCGCGCTTCACGTACGAGCTGACGACGTTCGCGCAAGCCCGGCGGATCTCGCCCGGAGACACTGGCTTCGGCAGCGTCCGAGCCACGCCGAGCGCGACGTACTTTCCGGCGTCCTCGGCCTTCGCGAACTTCCCGAGGACGATGATCGGGATTTGCTCCGTGAGGGCGTCCGTCGTGAGCTCCTCGATCAACTCCTCCGCGCCGCGCAGATCCGCGTCGACGACGATGAGGTCGGGCGCGAACGCGCGTGCGAGGTCGGCGGCGCCCTCGGTCCCCTCGGCGTTCTCTACCTCGAAGGACTGCGCAGTCATCCCCGGAACCGCGTCGGCCTCGGAGGAGAGCGTCAGCGCGTCGGCGATGAAGGACTTCCCGACGACGAGCACGCTCGTCGGCGCGACCACGAGCTCCGCGTTGCTCTCGGGGCTGCGGGGCGCGGGCTCGATGGCGCTGAGGAGCGTCGTCGTCTTGGTCCCCGTCTGCCCCCAGGCGAGGCTCGTCATCCGACCCAGGACGTCCCCGGCGTGCGTCAGATCCTCCTCGTCGAGCGCGCCCTTCTCGCTCGCGCGCTCGAGCAGCTCCTCGAGCCTACGGAGCTCGTCGGAGAGCGCCGTGAAGCGAAGGAGCTTGGCCCCTGCGCCGAGCGCGTGGATTCTCCTCCGCAGATCGTCGCGGTGCCGAGCGGAGCCCGGGTTCGCGCGGAGCAGATCGAGCGCGCCAGCGATCTCGTTCCTGCGTCGGCCCAGGTTCGCAACGAAATCGGCGCGCGCGCCGCCGAGCTGCTCCTTCTGTCCCGTCCTGCTGTCGTCGGCTCGCTTCTCGACCGCGCTCGATCCGCCCATGCGCGTCCGCTAACACAAGGCCTCGGGCCGACCCCAATTTCTGGCGGGTTCAAGATTTGCGCGCCGCCCGCCCGTGCGCCTCGCGGAGCCCTCCCAGGGGGCTCCGCGCGCACCTTCAGCTCAGGTGGCTGCGGACCCACTCGGCGGCGGCGCGGGTGCCGAGGCGCCCACCGACGTCCGGCGTGCACTGCTCGTCCTCGAGGGCCCAGGCGATTGCGCGCTCGATCCGCTCCTCGTGCTTCGCAAAGCCGAGGTGGGTGAGCATCATCCCGACCGTGAGGAACGCCGCGAACGGGTTCGCGAGGTCCTTGCCGACGAGCGGCGGCGCGGAGCCGTGGACCGGCTCGAACATCGCGACGCGCGTCGGATCGGAGGCGTGCACGTTCGCGCTCGCCGCCATTCCGAGGCCGCCTTGGAGCCCCGCGCCGAGGTCGGTCACGATGTCCCCGAACAGGTTGTTCGTGACGATCACCTCGAACTGCGACGGATCCTGGATCATGTAGAGGCAGAGCGCGTCGACGTAGACGTGCCGCCGCTCGATCTCTGGATACTCGCGGCCGACCTCGTCGAAGACGCGCAGCCAGAGCTCGTGCGCGTACTTCATCGCGTTCGACTTGTCGCTCATCGCGACCTTCTTGCGCCCCGTCCGCTTCGCGAAGTCGAACGCCGCGCGGATGATCCGCTCGACGCCCTTGCGCGTGTTCACGTCCTCGTTGATGCCGATCTCGTCCGCGGTGCCCTTCTTGAACTGGCCACCGAAGCCGACGTACACGCCCTCGGTGTTCTCCCGGAACACGACGACGTCGACGCCCTTCGCGGTCCCCTTCTTCAGAGGATAGAGGCGCTCGGCGAGCACCTTGATGGGGCGCACGTTCGCGTAGAGGTCGTAGCCGAAGCGGATCCCGAAGAGGATATCGCGGGCGTACTCGAGGTTCGGGACGCGCGGATCGCCGAGCGCGCCGAGGAGGACCGCGGCGCACTCGTTCTTGATCCGCTCCTGCGTTTCTTGCGGGAAGGTCGTCTTGTCGCGAAGGTAACGCTCGGCCCCGAGATCGAGATCCCAGAGCTCGAGATCGACGCCGTCGCGCGTGCGGAGCTGCTCGAGCAGCAGCTTCGCCTCGCGGACGACCTCGGGGCCGATGCCGTCACCACCGATGAGCGCGACCTTCTTCACGCCCTCAACCCAGCGCCTTCTCGATCGCGACGTACTCCGTGCCGGTCGCCTCGGCGACGCCCTTGTACGTCACCGCGCCCGCGAACGTGTTGAGCCCGAGCGCGATCGCGCGGCTCTCCTTGGCGGCCGCGACGATGCCCTTGTTCGCGATCTGGATGCCGAAGGCGATCGTCGTGTTCGTGAGGGCCCACGTGCTCGTGTGCGACACGGCGCCGGGCATGTTCGCGACGCAGTAGTGCACGACGCCGTGCACCTCGTACGTCGGGTTGTCGTGCGTCGTCGGGCGGCACGTGGAGATGCAGCCGCCCTGGTCGACGGCGACGTCGACGACGACGCTCCCCTTCTCCATCTGCTTCAGGTGATCCTCGTTCACGAGGTGCGGCGCCTTCGCGCCGGGGACGAGGACGGCACCGATGACGAGATCTGCGCGGCGCACGGTCTGCTCGATGTTGTCGGGGTTCGAGTAGAGCGTCTCGATGGCGCCGCCGAAGACGTCCTCGAGGTAGGCCATGGTCTCGGCGCGCACGTCGAGCACGGTGACCTGAGCGCCCATGCCGATCGCGATCGTCGCTGCGTTGCGCCCGACGACGCCGCCACCGAGGATGACCACGCGGCCGCGCCGCGTGCCGGGCACGCCCCCGAGCAACACGCCTTTGCCCCCGTGCTCCTTCTCGAGGCAGCTCGCGCCGACCTGCACGGCCATGCGACCGGCGACCTCGCTCATCGGCCGGAGGAGCGGGAGCGATCCGTCCTCGAGCTGGATCGTCTCGTACGCGACGCCAGCGACGCCCTTCTTCGCGAGCTCACGCGTGAGCTCGGGCTCGGGCGCGAGGTGGAGGTACGTGTAGAGGATCAGGTCTTTCCGGAAGAACCCGTACTCCGCCTTCAGGGGCTCCTTCACCTTCACGACCATGTCGGCGCCCCAGGCGTCCGCCGCGGTCGGCACGATCGACGCGCCGGCGCGCACGTACTCCTCGTCGCGGATGCCGCTGCCTTCACCGGCGGTCTTCTCGACGATGACCTTGTGGCCGTGCGCGACGAGCGCGCGCACGCCCGCGGGCGTCATTCCGACTCGGTACTCTCGCGTCTTGATCTCTTTGGGAACTCCGATGAGCACGGGCGACTCCTCTCGACGTGGCGCGCGACGGGCGCGGCTCTGAAAAGGGCCGCGACCATACCATGTGCGGCCGTCAGGCGAGGTGCGTCGAGCCCGTGAAGACGTGCGTTGCCGCGCCGCGTAGCGTCACGGCGAGGGTCTCTGACGCGACCTTCACGTCGAGGGTTCCCCCGGGGAGGCGCGCCGTGATCCACTGATCGAACGGCGCGCGCCCGGACCGACACGCGAGTGCGACGACGGCGCACGCGCCAGTCCCGCACGCGTCGGTGAACCCGACACCGCGCTCCCAGACGCGAATGGTCAACCCGCTTGACTCAGCGGTCACGAACTCGACGTTGGTCCCGCCGGGCACGGCGTGCTCGACCGCAGGGCCGAGTCGTTCGATGAGCGCGTCGGAGGGGCGACGAAAGACGATCGCGTGCGGGTTGCCCATGTTCACCCGTTCGAAGGACCACGCCTCGCCGTCGAACCCGAGCTCGAGCGCGCTCTCCATGCGCGCGCGACCCATCTCGATTTGCGCGATCACCTCGCCCGCGGCGCGCCAGACGTCACAGGCGAGGAGACCCGCGTCCGTGCGCACCGAGACGTGGAGCTCACTCGTCCCGCCGAGGAGGTACCCGAGGACGCAGCGAAGGCCGTTGCCGCACATCTCGGGGCGGCTGCCGTCCGCGTTCCGCACGATCATCGAGGGCTCCGCGCCGCTCCGATCCACGATGAGCACGCCGTCCGCGCCGACGCCACGTCTGCGATCACAGAGCGCGGAGATCGTCGCGTCGTCCGTCGTCCCGGGCAACTCCGACGCCTCGACCACGACGAAGTCGTTCCCGAGCCCGTGCCACTTCTCGAACCTCAGCACCGAAGCCCAGAGGTTAGCGGTAAGCTCCACGCATGTCCCGTTTGCGCTGGCTCACGGCCGGCGAGTCCCACGGCCCGGAGCTCACGGCGATCGTGGAGGGCGCGCCCGCGGGCGTCGAGCTCACCGCGGAGCTCGTCGATCGCGACCTCGCGCGGCGCCAGCTCGGGTACGGGCGTGGCGGCCGGATGAAGATCGAGAAGGACCGGGTCCGCTTCACCGGCGGAGTCCGCGGCGGGCGGACGCTCGGCGGGCCCATCTCGCTCGTCATCTCGAACCGCGACCACGAGAACTGGCTCGATCGGATGGGCGCGGCGCCGTTCGAGACCACCCCTGCGCCGCTGCGCGAGCCGCGCCCGGGGCACGCGGATCTCGCGGGCGCGCTGAAATACGATCGGCGCGACCTGCGGGACATCCTCGAGCGCGCGAGCGCGCGAGAGACCGCGGCGCGAGTCGCGGCGGGCGCGATCGCGAAGGCGATCCTCGCGCTCGTCGGCGTCGACATCGCCGCGCACGTCGTCCGGATCGGCGCGGTGGAGTGCCCGGAGGAGCGGTTCGCGTCGCTTCCCATGGAGGAGGTCCGAGCGCGGGTGTCCGCGAGCGACGTGGGGTGCGTCGACGACGCGACGAGCGAGGCGATGCGCGCCCACATCCTCGAGACGGCGCACCAGGGCGATACGCTGGGTGGGATCATCGAGGTCGTCGCGGTGGGATGCCCGCCGGGTCTCGGCAGCCACGTGCAGTGGGATCGGAAGCTCGACGGGCGTCTCGCGCAGGCGTTCATGAGCATCCAGGCGATCAAGGGGGTCGAGATCGGGCTCGGGTTCCGCGCCGCGGCGAGGCCCGGTTCGCGCGTCCACGATCCGATCGGGTATGACGCCGAGACGCGCTCGTTCACGCGGGCCTCGAACGGCGCGGGGGGCGTGGAGGGTGGGATCTCGAACGGCGCTCCCATCGTTTGCCGTCTCGCGATGAAGCCCATCGCGACGCTGAAGCGCGCGCTGGGCTCCGTGGACATCGACACGAAGGCGAGCGTCGCCGCCCTCCACGAGCGGAGCGATGTCTGCGCAGTCCCGGCAGCGGCCGTCATCGCGGAGGCGATGATGGCGCTGGCGCTCGCGGACGCGGCGCTCGAGACGTTCGGGGGAGACAGCGCGCGCGAGTTCGCGCGCAACGCCTCCGCGTACGCCGAGCAGCTCCGTGGCTTCTGATCTCGGCGGCCCGGATCTGCCAGCGGGCGGCGAGCGCGATCACGCGGCCGCGCTCCGGCCCGTTCTCCTCTGGGGTCCTCCGGGCGTGGGCAAGTCGACCGTGGCGTCGCGCGTCGCTGCGTCCATGGGCCGCGACGCGGTGGATCTCGACGCGGAGCTCGAGCGCTCGCTGGGCGCGTCGATCCCCGAGATCTTCGCGACGCGCGGCGAGCCCGCGTTTCGCGAGGCGGAGCGCGCTGCCGTGCGCGCCGTGCTCGAGCGGGAGGACGGACCGATCGTCGCGCTCGGCGGGGGTGCGCTCGTGGATCCCGCGGTGCGGGACGAGGCCCTCGAGCGAGGGGTCGTCGTGACCCTCACCGCGCGCCTCGACGTGCTCGTCGCGCGCCTCGCGGGCGTTCGAAATCGGCCCTTGTTGGGCGTCGAGGACGACGCGCGTGCCGCGCGGATGTCGCGCCTGCTGTCCGATCGACGCAGCGCGTACGAGGTGGGTGCGGCGCGCCTCGAGGTCAGCGATGCGTTGCTCGACGATGTGGTGGCGCGAGTGCTCGCTGCCGCCCAAGACCGCTTCGTGCGCGTGAGCGACCCGTCGTTCGTGAGGTTCTCGCGGGACGGGCTCGCCGCTGCGCGCGACCTCGTGCGCGCGCTCGACGCGTCTCGTGTGCTCGTCGTCACGGACGAGACGGTGCGAGCGCTCTATGGCGATCGCATAGTCAATACCCTTGACCAAACGACGGACGCGCTGATCGCGGTGCCGCCGGGCGAGGGGACGAAGCGCCTGGCGCGTGTCGAGGAGCTCGCGGACGCGTTCGCGGCGCGAGGCGCGGATCGCCGGTCCGTCGTCGTCGCGATCGGCGGTGGTGTCGTCACGGATCTGGCGGGATTCGCGGCGAGCGTGTTCATGAGGGGCCTCCGTTGGATCGCGATCCCGACGACGACGCTCGGGATGGTGGACGCAGCGATCGGCGGCAAAACGGCCGTGGACCTGGGTGCGCGGAAGAACCTCGTGGGCTCGTTCCACATGCCCCTCTCGACGATCGTCGACGTCGGGTTCGCGCGTACGGAGTCCGCGCGCGCCCGCGCGAGTGGGTTCGCGGAGGCGCTGAAGTCGCTCGCGATCGGCGACCGCGCGGGGTTCGAGGAGTTCGAGCGGGCGCCGCGCGGGGACGAGGACGCGTGGCGGCGGGCGATCGAGCGCGGCGCGATCGTGAAGGCGCGCGTCGTCCGCGAGGACCCGATGGAGCACGGCGTACGCGCGACGCTCAACTTCGGGCACACGCTCGGGCACGCGCTGGAAGCACACGGCGGGCTCGAGCGATGGATGCACGGAGAGGCCGTCGCGCTCGGAATGGTCGCGGCGGTGCGGCTGGGCGTGGCGCTCAGGGTCACTCCGCCGAGCGTCGCGGACAGGCTCGTCCGAGCCCTAGGGCGTGTCGGTCTCCCGACGGCCCTCGCGCGCTCGGACGTGGAGGGTGCGGCCCCGTTCCTCCGAGCCGACAAGAAGCGTGACCGGGACGCGGTGCGGTTCGTCCTCCTCGAGGAGTTGGGGCGATGCACGGCCCGGCGCCTCTCGTTCGACGAGCTCGAGCGCCTCCTTCCGCAGGTCTGCGGTTGATGTGGGCGCGCCGAACGTGGAAAGTTTTTGGCCCCTACCCGCGCTTTTCTCTACTCTTTGAGCATGAAGCTCATCAAGCGAGTCGTCGCCGGTTTGGGCGCCTGTACGGCGCTCGCGATCACGCTCGGAGTGGTGGCGTCTGGTTGCGTGGAGGCCGAGGCCCAGTTCTACATCGCGATGCCCCTGCCCGTGAAGAACGGCATGGATGGAGTGTCGTGTGAGGGCAGCGAGGACGAGGGATGCGCGAGCCTGAGCGTCGCGCAGAACACGACGAACGGCTGCTTCCTCGTGGCGTCGGGGCTCATCCCGCGGGCGAAGGACGACACGAACCACCCCGAGACGAACCGCATCATCTTGAACCAGGTCGATCTGGAGCTCCTCGACTCGAGCGGCGCGGCGATCGACACGTTCTCGGCTCCGGCGAACGGACTCATCAACCCTGCATCACCGGAGGGCGGATCGTTCGCGAAGGTGAGCCTTCCGATCGTGCGCTCCGAGGGCCTCGCCCAGCTGATGCCGGGCTCGCGCTTCGTGATCGGGATCATCCTCAAGGGCCGCACGACGGGTGGGCTCGACATCGAGACCCCGGAGTTCTTCCTGTCGGGTGTCGCGGGCGGTGCGTGCGGCGTCGACCAGAAGTGCTGCGCGACCCTCTGACATCGCTCGCGCCACGCGGTTCTCAATGAGCGCCACGCGGGCGCAATGAGCGCCGCTCGCGTGGGCGCATCAGTAGTGGGGTGCGATCCAGGAGCCCGTCTTCTTCGCGTCGGGGGGCTGTTTCGGGGGAACGCGATCCGTCTCGGGTGAGCCACCCCGGATCGCGTCCGCGAGGTAGACGATGGGGAGCGAGAAGAACGCGAGGTCGAGGTGGAGCGCGACGATGAAGGTCATCTCGCGTGAGTCGCCGAGGCCGTAGCGAAACTCGGGCAGCACGCCGAACGCCATCACGTAGTTCGAGTTGAAGTTGTAGCTCCGGCTCCCGAAGAAGAGGCTGGTCGCGATGCCGGGCTCGAGTCCGAACCCCTCCGCGCCGATGCGACCGTACGCGCCGAAGGACGCGACGATGGGCAGGGAGTCGATCACGGGGAGGAGCAGGGAGGCGCCTCCGCCGAACTGAAACTCGTCGAACCCATCGGTGAGCGCTTCGACGTAGGGACCCACGCCGAACTGGCGCTCGTTGTTGCGCCCGAAGAGAACGTCACCGCGAAGGCCGAGGTGGAACTCCGTCTCCTCCCAGGGCTCGCGAAGGAAGCCCCGACCCGCGACTCCGACGGTGAGACCTGCGTTCACCTGGGGCTCGGCGAGCGCACCCGGCGTGGGGAGGACGACCGCCGCGGCAGCGAGCGCGCGGGCGATCTGGGTGGCGCGGTGGGGGGCCGCGATGGGCATCGATGGCTTTCTCGGTGCGTGGTGCGCGGGGGGCATGATACCTTGAGGTCGTCATGGCGGGCCGTGCAATCGAGCTGCGCGTCGGCGGACAGAGCTATCGGGTGGTGACCTCAGCCAGTCCGGACGACCTCGAGCGGTTCGCCGCGATGGTCGATGAGAAGCTCGCGCCTCATCTCTCCCCGGGGCGCCCTCCGCACCCGAACGCGATGCTCCTCGCGGCGATCAGCTTGGCGCACGAGCTCGAGCAGGAGCGCGCGCAGGGCGCCCGCATCCGGTCCCGCGCGAAGGACATCGTCGAGAGCGTGATGCATCGGATCGACTCGACGCTCGGGGCGAAGCTGTTCGAGCGGTCCGCGCCGCCCGATCCCTGACGCGGTTGCGGTGAGCTTCGATCCCTTCGAGCCCATCGATCGCGAGGTCGCCGCGCTCGCGCGCGATCGTCTCCTTCGCCTCCCGGGTGTGCCGGGTGATCTCCATGTCGTTTGTTCCAACGACTACCTCGGCCTCGGCGCTCGACCGGTCACGGTGACCGCTCCTGGGGGTGCCACGGCATCTCCGCTCGTCTCGGGCTATACGGACGTCCACGCAACGGCTGCGGAGTGTCTCGCCGCTTGGTTGCGAGCTGAGTCCGTGACGCTGTTCACGTCGGGCTACGCGGCGAACGTGGGAGTTCTTCAAGCGCTCGGGTGTGAGCGAACGGTCCTGCTCTCGGACGCGCTCAACCACGCGTCGATCATCGATGGATGTCGGCTCGCACGAGCAAGGGTCGAGGTCGTTCCGCACCTCGATCTCTCGGCGCTGGAGGGCGCTCTTCGGAGTGTCCGTTCGACCTCGGCCGCCGCGCGCGTGTGGTTCGTGACGGAGAGCTATTTCAGCATGGACGGGGACGTGCCCGACCTCCGCGAGATCCGCGCGCTCTGCGATCGATATGACGCGGGGCTGGTCGTCGACGAGGCGCACGCGCTCGGTGTGTATGGTGCGGAGGGACGCGGGCTCTGTGCGTCGGTTGGGGTCATTCCGGACGTACTCGTGGGCACGCTCGGAAAGTCGTTTGGACTTCACGGAGCGTTCGCCGCGGGTCGAGAGACGCTTCGAACGCTCCTCTGGAATCGAGCGCGTAGCCTCGTGTTCTCGACCGCCCCAAGCCCGCTCGTGATGAGCCTCGTGCCGGGGCGAGTCCGCGAGGTTCGGGAGGGAGACGAGCTGCGCGCTCAGGTTGCGGAGCGAGCGAACCAGCTCCGGTCGGCGTTGATGACTCTGGCGACGCGACGCTCGGCGGGAGGTTCGGCGTCGGCGATCGGACAGGGTCCCATTTGCCCACTCGTGGTGGGATCCGTGGATCGTGCGCTGTCACTTGCGCAGGAGCTGGAGGCAGCCGGGTTCCTCGTGAAGGCCATGCGCCCACCCACCGTTCCAGTCCACGCCTCGCGGCTTCGTTTCACCGCGACGCTCGCAACCCCCTCCGAGGTCGCGGTGCGCCTCTGCGCCTTCCTCGCTGCGCTCCCGTGAAGCAGACTCGGATCCTCGTTCTTGGGACGGGCACGGGCATCGGGAAGACGTTCGTCAGCCGGTGCCTCGTTCGTGCGAGGCCCGAGGTTGCGGGGCTCAAGCCCATCGAATCGGGTGTCTCAGCGGAGGGCTTGCGCGCGGGTCGGGGGGAGGACGGCGCCTCGATTGGGAGTGCGAGGTTCCTCGTACCCCCTGCGCCCTATCTCTTCGTCGAGCCCGTGTCACCGCACCTTGCCGCGGCGCTCGAAGGTCGCTCCATCGACGTTGGCATTCTCCGGGAGTGGTTGTCGCGAGTTCGCGTCGCAGAGTCGGGCGAGCCCCCGCGCGCGCTCCTGGTGGAGTCTGCTGGCGGAGCGTTCTCGCCTTTGAGCCAGGACTTGTTCAACGCAGACCTAGCCACCCAGCTGGAGGTGGATAGGGTCGTGCTGGTCGCTCCGAATCGGTTGGGCGTCCTGCATGACGTCGCCGCAACTCTCCTCGCGCTGGCTGTCCGCGTCGGTCGAACGCCCGACTGCTTGATTCTCAATGAGTGCGACGCTGCTGACCTGCGAGACCGTTCGCGTCCTTCCAATCTCCGCGAACTGGGCGCCCTGCTCGAGCGCCTTGCCCCAAACTGCCGGCTCTTCCCCTTCAGGCGGAACGCTGAGCCGACGGAGCCTGAGCCGGGGGCGATCTGGCGGCTCTTGCTGGCCGAATGTTTCACGTGAAACAATGAGCCAACCGAAGAGCGACGCCCGGCACCGCGTCGCGGCCGATTGTCTCGCCTTCAGCGCTCGAGCAGGAACGTCGGTTCCTCCGAGAGGTAGCGGAAGCGCTTGAGCAATCGCCTGACTGGGCCGTTGGGTAGACTCGGCGCTGCGATCGCCGTCCAGGGCCACGAGCCCCGGCAAGTAGAACGCGAGGAACGCGCAGGTGCCGAGGGCAGCGGCGCCTGCACGGGTTCCGCCCAGCGGTGCGGCCGCGCCGCGGCTCATCTGCCCCGCGCCGTTGGTGGGCGCTGTGGTGCGGTTTCACGCAAGCACCCGCGACGGCTGTTCGGCGGCGCAGCGCTCCTTAGCGAGAGGCCGATCCGCGAGCTTCACTTGCCGCACCTCCACGAACAGGGCGGGGACCCGCTACGGGCGGAACCGTTCGCGCGGGTCCGATGTACACCGAGGCTGGTTCGGCTCGTACCCTCTCGGCACCGAACAGGTTGAAGCCTGAACGAAGGCGCTCGAGTTCGAGGGACAAGCGCACGCCCAAGGAGCGAGCACCGCCAGACAACTCTTCGTCATCCGACGAGCACAGGAGCCGCGTGCTTCTCTCCACGTAGGTTGGAGAGCTTGTCAGTTCACCTGAGGGCCTGAGCACCCCGCGGATGCGGCGGCGCCTCTCAACCTGTTCGGTACTCTAGAACCGGGGCCGGCAGGCGCCACCTATAGACTGAGCCGCGGCTCCGCAAGAATCGCCGCGCCGGAGCGCTCACACCTCCGCGGATGTTTCACGTGAAACATCCTCGGCAATCCTGCCACGATCCAGCCGCAGCCGCGCCGTGCTGAGCGGGACGAACGGATCCGGCTCGTGCGTCACCACGATGATGAGCCGCTCCTTCGCGAGCTCCTCCTCGAGCACGCGTAGCAGGCGCTCAACCCCGACCGCATCGAGTCCGGTGGTTGGTTCATCGAGCAGGAGCACGCTTGGCTCGTGGACGATCGCCCGAGCCAGGGCGATGCGCTGCTTCTGTCCCCGACTATTGGTGCGCAGTCGACGCTCCGCGTAGCTCCCAAGATCGAACCGGTCCACCACAGAAGCCCACGCTTCCTTCGCGCTCAAGCCATGCAGACGCGCAGCGAGTTCGATGTTCTCTCGACCCGTCAGATCCGCGTATCCAAGCGTGTCGTGCGACAACCATCCCACCTCCGACCGCGCATCGTGCGCGCTGTCGGCTGACTCGAAGTCCACGCGCCCCGCGGTGGGTCGGATGACGCCGCCGAGGATCCCGAGGAGGGTCGACTTCCCCGAGCCGTTCGGACCTTCGACGATCGTCAACCCCCGGTCGAACCTCCCCGAGATCCCACGAAGCGCCAGGGTGTTCCCGAACCTCTTCGAGACTCGATCGAACCGGATTCCAGTGATCAACGCCGCCGCGACCCGGTTGTTTCGATGTCGAAGAACTGCGGAGGATCGACCTGCGTCGCGTCATCGTCGTCCACCGTCGGCGTCTCCTCACTGTCCTCCCGAAGGAGCACCGTCGTCGGCTCGTCCTCGATCTCTCGCGGAATGGGATGTCCGTGCGGCCTCAAGACCGTCGAGCTCTCCGGGCCCATCAGTTCCCGCGGACGAAGATCCAGCGTCGGGGGACGGCCTCGGCGATGGTGAAGCGTGAGCGCGACCGAGTCCTCCTCATCGAGCGTCTCCGGGGCCGCAAGGAGTGGCCGCCCCATGGAGGCCGGCGCCTTGTCCGAGAGCGTCCGACCCCGCATCGCCACGGGCGCAACCTTCGGCGCGGGATTCATCACTTGGGTGCCGCGCCCCACGCGATGCCTTGGATCCGGCCCGCTTGGTGAAGCAGGCTGCACCGTATTCGCTCCGGGTGCGCGCGCCGAATTCACCGGGAACGCTGCCTGCTGAACCGGGGGGCGCAGAGGCAACGCGGGTCCCGTAACCGCTCGACCCACGTGGAGCCCGCGGTCATTGCTGCGTTGGATCGCGCGCAGCGCATCCCCCAGCTCCCGAACGCTGAGGAAGCGTGCGTCGCGCTTCTTCTCGAGCGCACGCCCCAACACACCCGGCATGCCCTTCGGCAAACCGCTCACGACCTCATCGATGGGCTTGGGGTGCGTGGTGAGAATCTGGACCAACAACGCGTTGTAGTTCTTCGCGAGAAACGGTCGCGTCCCCGCGAGTGCCTCGTAGAGCACCACGCCCGCGGCCCACACGTCCACGCGACGGTCCAGGTTGCGGTCCCCCATCGCCTGCTCCGGCGCCATATAATAAGGAGTGCCCATGACCATCCCGGTGCGCGTGAGGTTCGCCTGCGCGTCCTCCATACCGGTCTGCTTCGAGATCCCGAAATCCAGGACCTTCACGCCTCGAGCGGCATCCGCCGAGATGAAGATGTTCTCGGGCTTGAAGTCCCGGTGGATCACGTTCCTGCTGTGCGCGGCGTCCAGCGCTTCGAGCGCCTGAAGAAGGATCGCGGTGACCTCCTCCCATGGGAGGCCCTTGCCGGTACGCTCGATCCTTCGAGCCAGCGTCTCCCCCTCCAACTTCTCCATGACGAGGTACGGGCTCTCATCACCGAGACGCCCAACGTCGTACACGTGGCAGATGTTCGGGTGCCGAATCGAGGCGAGCACTCGGCCCTCGCGCTCGAACCGCGAGATCGACTCCGTCTTGCCGAGCTGATCCGGGCGCAAAACCTTCAGGGCGGCGCGGAGTGGGCGCTTCAGCGATTCGACCTCGTAGACCGTTCCCATCCCTCCCTGACCGATGAGTCCGAGAATGCGGTACTCGCCCACGATGCGTCCGAGCAAGTCCTCCACCCGACGCGGCCGCGTCCGGCCGCTCCGCGTGGTGCGTTCACCACGCCGAAGCGCGGCCCTCGCCGCCGCCGCCGCGTCCGCGGACCCCGCAGAGACCGGGAGCCCCGTCGTGGGACAATGCGTGCGAGACGCCGCGTGACCGAGGCCACAGTGCGGGCAGCGGACCATTCGCGAAGAGCGTACGCGAACTGAGTGTCTTCACAACCGAGAGCATGAACAACTTGGGGTCGAGCTGCTGTGAAGCTCGTTGAACCCGACCGTCGTTTGTCGTCCTCGTCCGGTCCTCCACCGTTCGCCAGTGCTCGGTCGCACAACCCGCCAACCGTGCCCCGTCTTCTATCCGATTGATATGATGAAGTATTTTCGGTTCCCCCCACTCTCCCCAGGGCTCACCATCGCCACCCTTATTTAGATCTTCATTTCTCTGGAGGAAGAGCGCGCGGACCCAGCTACGTGAACACGCGCTGCCCTCTTCTGGACGTTCAAGCTCCCTCGAAGACCTGCTAAGGCTGCGAGTCCCCATGGACCTGCAGATCGCGAAGAAGGACCTGCTCCGCTTGTGCTCTCGGTGCCAAGGCGTGGCCGACAAGAAAGCGACCATGCCGGCGCTGTCGAACATCTTGCTCTCCGCGGCGGGCAACAGCCTCCACGCAAGCGCCACGGACATGTTCCTCCTCGCGACCGATCACGTCCCCGCTGAGGTCGCGACGGCGGGATCCATCGCCGTCCCCGCACGGGAGCTCCTCGCGCGCGTCGCCGCCATGCCGGATGGCCCCGTGCATTTTGCGACCTCGAGCTCCGGGCAAGCGACGATCAAGGCATCCACGTTGCCCCGACGGTTCACCCTGCGGTGCATCCCCGCGTCCGACTTCCCGGAGCTGCCGAAGCCCGATCCGAACGCGCCCACGCTGAGCCTCGGGTACGAGCAGCTCCTCCGACTCCTCAATCGGACCAAGTTCTCCATCTCGCCCGACGAGACGCGCCCGCACGTCAACAGCGCTCTCTTCGAGTGGGCCCGCGACACGCTGCGCATGGTGACGACGGACGGGCACCGCCTTTCGAAGGCCGAGACGAAGATCGAGGGCGGGGACGTCACCTCGACGATGCTCATCCCGCTCAAGGCCATCAACGAGCTCAAGCGCCTCGCGGACGACGCGCGCAACGAGCCCTCGAAGGAAGGGAGCAAGGACTCGATCCGGATCTCCCAGACGGGTCCGCACCTGTTCTTCGAGGTCGGGACGAGCCGCTTCGGCGTGAAGCTCGTCGACGCTCAGTTCCCGCCCTACCAGCAGGTCATTCCGAAGAGCGCGACCCGCACCGTCAAGGCGCCGCGCAAGGCGCTCTTCGACGCTCTCTCCGCGGTGAAGCTCGCCGCGAGCGATCGCACGAACGGCGTCAAGCTCACGTGCTTGCCCGGCACGCTGCGCATCACGAGCGAGAGCCCCGACGCGGGCAACGGCTTCGATGAGATCCCCGTCGAGAGCGACGGGCCGGAGCTCACGATCGGGTTCAACGCGAACTACTTCATCGACGTGCTGTCCGCGATGACGGACGAGGACGTCGCGCTCAGCCTGTCGGGCGAGCTCGACCCCGCCGTGATCCGCCCCGCGACCGAGGACGCCGGTGAGAGCTACCTCGCCGTGATCATGCCGATGAAGATCTGAGCCCGAGGTCCGGGTGGCTGCTCCGAACCTGTTCCTTCGGACGCTCAAGGCCGTCGGCGTTCGCAACCTCGCGCCGCTCCAGCTCGAACCCGCGCCCAAGTTCAACGTCCTCGCTGGCGACAACGGGCAGGGCAAGACGTCCGTGCTGGAGGCGATCTACATCGTCGCCACGTCCCGCAGTTTCCGCGTTCCGAGCACGCGCGACGCGCGCACGCACGGCGCGTCGTTGCTCGCCGTCGAGGCCCGCATCGCCGAGTCCCGTGGTGGGCTCGACCCCGTCGACCGCGTGCAGTCGTACCGCGTGGAGCGCGCGCGTGCGTCCCTCCTCGTGAACGAGCAGCGGCCGAGATCTCTGTCCGCGTACGCCGTACAGTCACCCGTGGTCGTGTTTCATCCGGACGAAATTGCGCTCTCCACCGGCCCCGCCACGCACCGCCGCAAGCTGATGGACCGACTCGTCCTCTACACACGACCCAGCGAAGCGGCCGCCGCGGGCGAGTACGCGCGCGCGTTGAAGGCGCGGCAGGAGCTCCTCAAGCGCGCCGACGACGGTCCGGAGCTCGATGCGTACGAGGCGCTCGCCGCGCGCGCGGGCGCCATGCTCACCCGTGCGCGGCGGGACGCGGTCGAGGCGCTCCGACCGCACCTCCACGTCGCGTTCACGCGCATCGCGGATCCGCTCTTGAAGCTCGGATGCTCCTACATCGAAGCTGGTTCTTCCGAGGAGGCGAGCGCGCGCGAGGAGCTCGCGGTGAGGCGCGCGCGCGACGCTCGGGTCGGCTCGGCGACGTTCGGGCCCCACCGTGACGATCTGCGCTTCGAACTCGACGGCCACGCCGCGCGTGAGGTCGCGTCGCAAGGGCAGCACCGCGCCCTCACGCTCGCCATCAAGGCGGCGGAATCCGAGACGATTCGGGAGGCGACGGGTCTCGAGCCGATCCACCTCCTCGACGACGTGTCGAGCGAGCTCGACGCTCCACGGACGCGCGCGCTCTTCGCCTATTTCCATGGGTGCCGAGGTCAGCTCTTCCTCTCCACCACGCGCGCGGAGCTCGTCACGCGGGAGCTCCCGGAGGGCGCGGAGACGGCTCTCTTCCACATCGAGCGCGGCGTCGTCTCCCGGGCGGCGTGAGCTCGGAGAGGGGCTTCGCCGAGCTTGCGCCACGAGCGCTCCGGGCCTAAGAAAACAGGCTTGCGGACGTCGATCCGACGGCCCGCCCAGCACCGCGAGAAGGCATGTCCGAGACGACGAACGAGGCTCCCTCCGCGCCCCCTGCCGGCGCGGTGGCGAAGGACACCTACAACGAAGCGAGCATCACGGCGCTCGAAGGGCTCGAGGCGGTGCGCAAGCGCCCCGGCATGTACATCGGGGACGTCCACGACGGCTCCGGTCTCCATCACCTCGTCTGGGAGGCGGTGGACAACGCGGTCGACGAGCACCTGGCCGGCGTCTGTAATCGCATCGTCGTCATCATCCACTTCGACGGCTCCGTGTCGGTCGAGGACAACGGTCGAGGCATCCCCGTAGGCATCATGAAGGACCGCGGGATCAGCGCGGCCGAGGTCGTGATGACGGTCCTCCACGCCGGGGGCAAGTTCAACAACGACAGCTACAAAGTGTCCGCGGGGCTCCACGGCGTCGGCGTGAGCGCGGTCAACGCGGTCAGCGAGTGGATGCGCGTCGAGATCAAGCGCGAGGGGAAGTTCTGGGTCCAGGAGTACGCGCGCGGGATCCCCAAGGCGCCGCTCGGCGCGAAGGGGGACGCGGACACGACGGGCACGCGGATCCGGTTCAAGCCCGATCCCACGATCTTCACGATCACCGAGTTCAGCTACGAGACGCTCGCGAGCCGCCTCCGCGAGCTCGCGTTCCTGAACGCGGGCCTCGTCATCGAGCTGTCGGACGAGCGCGGAGAGCCGAAGCAGATCCGGTACGAGTTCAGGGGCGGCATCAAGGAGTTCGTCAAGCAGCTGAACGCCGCGAAGGATCCCATCCTCGAGGACGTCATCGCGTTCAGCGCGAGCGGCGAGGCGCCCGCGGAGTCGGGCAAGGCCGCGCCTCCGCCCGTGAACGTCGAGGTCGCGATGCAGTGGAACGCCCAGTACACGGAGGCGATCTATTGCTTCACGAACAACGTCCACAACAAGGACGGCGGCACGCACCTCACGGGGTTCCGCACGGCGCTCACGAAGACGATCAACACGTACGGCACCGCGCAGAACCTCCTCAAGGAGGTGAAGCAGGCGCTTCAGGGCGAGGACGTGAGGGAGGGGCTCACGTGCGTCATCAGCGTGAAGCACCCCGACCCGAGCTTCAGCTCGCAGACGAAGGACAAGCTCGTCTCGAGCGAGGTGAAGGGCATCGTCGAGAACGTGGTCGCGCTCAAGCTCGGTGAGTTCTTCGAGGAGCACCCGTCGATCGCGAAGAAGATCGTCGAGAAGGCCGTCGTCGCGGCGAAGGCACGCGAGGCCGCGCGCAAGGCGCGCGAGGTGATCCGGAAGGGCACGCTCGACGTCACGTCCCTCTCGGGCAAGCTCGCGGATTGCCAGTCGAAGGATCCCGCGATGAGCGAGATCTACATCGTCGAGGGGGAGTCCGCAGGCGGCTCCGCGAAGGCGGGGCGCGATCGCCACTTCCAAGCGATCCTCCCGCTGAAGGGGAAGATCCTGAACGTGGAGCGCGCGCGTCTCGACAAGATGCTGTCCTCCGCCGAAGTCGGGACGCTCATCACCGCGCTCGGCTGCGGGATCAACGACGCGGGCGGGTTCGAGATCGACAAGCTCCGCTACCACAAGATCATCCTGATGACGGACGCCGACGTCGACGGGTCCCACATCCGGACGCTGCTGCTCACGTTCTTCTTCCGCCAGATGCCGGACGTGTTCACGAACGGCTACCTCTACATCGCGCAGCCCCCGCTCTACCGCGCGCGCAAGGGGAAGAAGGACCTCTACCTGAAGGATCAGAACGCGCTCGACGAGTACCTCGTGCAGAACGCCGTCGACGGGCTCGAGCTGATCCCCGCGAGCGGGCACGCCGTGTCCGGCGCGCCGCTCTTCCGGCTCGCGCAGCGCTTGAAGCGGTTCAGGAGCGTCGTCGCGCACATCGACAAGAAGTGCGACGCGCGCGTCGCCGCGGCGGTGATCCGATCGTCGGGCCTCGCCGCGGAAGATCTCCGCGAGCGAAAGAAGGTCGAGGACGCGCGCGACAAGCTGCTCGACTACATGAAGAAGCGCTACCCCGACATGATGCCGCTCACGATCGAGGCCGGCTGGGACACGGCGACCGGAGCGGGCACGATCGAGATCATCCCGCGGCCCGGCGTCACGCTCCGGCGAGCGACGATCAACCTCGCGTTGCTCCAGAGCGACGAGTACCAGGAGGCGTGGTCGATCGATCAGGATCTGCGATCGATCGGACAAGCGCCCTACCGCGCGAAGGGTGAGCGGACCGAAGAAGAGATCGCCGACGGCGAGGCGCTGATCGAGTTCCTCGAAGAGCGCGGCCGCAAGGGCGTCGCGATCAATCGGTACAAGGGTCTCGGTGAGATGAACGCCGACGAGCTCTGGGAGACGACGATGAACCCGGACGCGCGCACGCTCCTCCAGGTGCGCGTCGAGGACGCGATCGCGACCGACGAGCTCTTCACCGTCCTCATGGGCGACCAGGTGGAGCCCCGCAGGGCTTTCATCGAAGCGAACGCGCTGCACGTGAAGAACCTCGACATCTAGCCGCACGGCGGAGCGCTCGAGTCACCGCGGCTCCGATGGAGCTCCGCCGACTTCGGAGCGCGCCGAAGGCGCACTGCTCGGCGGCGGTCCTCCGCCGACTTCGGAGCGCGTCGAAGGCGCACTGCTCGGCGGCGGTCCTCCGCCGACTTTCGGCCTTGTTCAGGGCTTGCGAGCGATTGGCACGGACTTAGCTTCGGACGTGCCATGAGATACGACAGGATGACGACCAAGGCGCAGGAAGCCCTGCGCGCCGCCGTGGATTACGCCACGAAGAAGGGCAACCCGGAGCTCTACCCCGAGCACCTCGTGCGGGAGCTCATCCTCCAAGCGGAGGGCATCGTCGAGCCCATCATCACCCGCGCGGGTGGTGATCCGAAGGCGTTGCTCCTGCAGCTGGACCGCAAGATCGCGGACTATCCGCGCGTGAGCGGCCCCGCCTCGGAGCCCGCGCTCTCTCGCCGCGGACTGCTCGTGTGGCAGCGCGCCGAGGAGGAGTCGAAGGCGCTCAAGGACGACTACGTCTCCACGGAGCACATCCTGCTCGCCGCGGCGAAGATCGATCGCGACATCACGACGGCGCTCGAGAAGTCGGGGCTCACGTACGACAAGCTCCTCAAAGCCGTCGCGGCGGTCCGAGGGACGCAGAAGGTCACCGACCGCGATCCCGAAGGGCGCTTCCAGGCGCTGAAGAAGTACACGCGGGACCTCACGGGGATCGCACGGACGGGGAAGATCGATCCCGTCATCGGTCGCGACGAGGAGATCCGCCGCGTGATGCAGGTGCTCTCCCGCAAGACCAAGAACAACCCCGTGCTCATCGGTGATCCGGGCGTCGGCAAGACGGCGATCGTCGAGGGCATCGCGCAGCGCATCGTGAACGGGGACGTGCCCGAGTCCCTGAAGGACAAGGAGCTCTACGCGCTCGACCTCGCGTCGATGGTCGCGGGCTCCAAGGTGCGCGGTGAGTTCGAGGAGCGGTTCAAGGCCGTCCTCAAGGAGATCGAGGCGTCGCAGGGAAACATCATCCTCTTCATCGACGAGCTCCACACGCTCGTCGGCGCCGGCAACGCCGAGGGCGCGATGGACGCGGCGAACATGCTGAAGCCCGCGCTCGCGCGCGGCGAGCTCCGGTGCATCGGCGCGACGACGCTCGACGAGTACCGCAAGCGCATCGAGAAGGACGCGGCGCTCGAGCGCCGGTTCCAGCAGGTGCTCGTGAAGGAGCCGACGGTCGAGGACACGATCGCGATCCTCCGCGGCATCAAGGAGCGGTACGAGCTCCACCACGGCATCCGCATCCAGGACGCCGCGCTCATCGCCGCGGCACAGCTTTCGAACCGCTACATCACGGAGAGGTTCCTGCCCGACAAGGCGATCGATCTCGTGGACGAGGCGGCGAGCCGCATCCGGATGGAGATCGGCAGCTTGCCCACGCCGATCGACCAGCTCGAGCGCACCCTCCTGAAGCTGCAGATGGAGGAGCAGGCGCTGGTGCGCGAGTCCGACAAGGCGTCGAAGGCGCGCCTCGTGGAGACGAAGCGCGAGATCGCCGAGCTCAAAGAGCAGCGCGACTCGATGCGCGCGCAGTGGATGAACGAGAAGGAGATCCTCGGTCAGCTCCGCGATCTGTCGCCCAAGGTCGAGGAGCTCCGGCTCGAGAGCGAGCGCGCGAAGCGGCGCGGCGAGCTCGGGAAGGCGGCCGAGATCGAGTACGGGAAGATCCCCGAGATCGAGAAGCAGATTGAAGGTCTGCGCGCGAAGCTCGGCGCCGTGCAGTCCACGCGGGCGTTCCTGCGGGAGGAGGTGTCCGACGAGGACATCGCGCAGATCGTGTCGAAGTGGACGGGCATCCCGGTCGCCAAGATGCTCGAGAGCGAGATGCAGAAGCTGCTGCGCCTCGAGGAAGATCTTCGCGGGCGCGTCGTCGGTCAGGAGGAGGCGCTCGTCGCGCTGTCGAACGCGATTCGGCGCTCTCGCGCCGGGCTCGGGGACGAGCGGCGCCCGATCGGATCGTTCATGTTCCTCGGGCCGACCGGCGTCGGTAAGACGGAGCTCGCGCGCGCGCTCGCGGAGCGGCTCTTCGCGGACGAGCGCGCCATCGTGCGCATCGACATGAGCGAGTACGGGGAGCGTCACGCGGTCGCTCGGTTGATCGGCGCGCCTCCCGGCTACATCGGGTACGAGGAGGGCGGTCAGCTCACCGAGCCCGTCCGTCGCAGGCCCTACAGCGTCGTGCTCTTCGACGAGATCGAGAAGGCCCACCCCGACATTTGGAACACGCTGCTCCAAGTCCTCGACGACGGGCGGCTGACGGACGGCCAGGGTCGCACGGTCGACTTCAAGAACACCGTCGTCATCCTCACGTCCAACATCGGGACGTCCGCCGCGGCCGCGATCGAGGACGATCAGCGCATGAAGCCCGCCGACAAGGCGCTCGCCGTGCGGCGCGCCGTCCTCTCGGAGGTGCAGCAGAACTTCCGGCCCGAGTTCCTCAATCGATTGGATGAGCTCATCATCTTCCGCCGCCTCGGCCGCGAGCAGATGCGCGCGATCGTGGACATCCAGCTGCGCCTCTTCACGAAGCGCGTGGAGCGGCGCGGGATGACGGTGAAGATCACCGACGACGCGAAGGACTTCCTGATCGAGCAGGGTTGGGACCCGCAGTACGGCGCTCGGCCCCTGAAGCGCGCGATCCAGCGCAACCTGGAGGACGAGCTCGCGAAGAAGATCCTGAGCGGGAACTACTCGTCGGGGGACGTCATCACGATCGACAAGGACTTCGAAGGCCTGTCGTTCTCTCGCGCGAGCGAGTCCCCGCCGCACGCGCCGCCGCAGCACGTCGCGCGCGCGTGAGGGCTCGAGCGCCGAGGATGTTCGGTGCTCTAGCAGGCTGGTGAAAGACTCCCTTCGCACGCACCGACGATGCATCCGCAGGGACATCGTCGGACCCTGCGGCGCCTACTCACGCGGCTTCAGCCGCGTTCCGTGGGCTCCTAGGGCACCGACGACGTCCTTGCGGCGCCTCGGCGCGCGTGCTCGGGCCGTCTTTCAACAACCTCTAGCGGCGTGACCGGGGGGGCGGGATCGCCGGTTCGTCCGGCAGTCCCGCCGTCACGCGGCGAAGGGTGTCGAGCGCGGAGTGCGCGGCGTGAGACTGGATCTCGCCGCGCGAGCCCGAGAACACGCGGTCCTTCACGATCGTGCCGCCGGGATGAGCGACGGCCCAATACACGAGGCCGACCGGCTTCTCGGCGGAGCCTCCCCCGGGCCCCGCGATGCCCGTCACGGCGACGCCGACGTTCGTCTCGCAGAGTCGGCGCACCCCCTCGGCCATCTCCGCGGCGACCTCCGCGGAGACGGCCCCGTGACCGCGGAGGGTGTCCTCAGATACCCCGAGGAGCCTCGTTTTTGCGCTGTTGGCGTAGGTCACGGCGGAGCCGATGAGGTACTCGCTCGCGCCCGGTGAGGTCGTGAGGAGGTGCGAGATCAACCCGCCCGTGCACGACTCCGCGATCGCGAGTCGATAGCCACGGACGCGGAGCTCGCGCGCCGTGATGTCGGGCAGCGTGTCGTCCGCCTCTCCGTACACGACGTCCCCCAGGCGCTCCTTCGCCTCCGCCGCCGCTCGGCACGCGACCTCGCGCGCGGCGCTCTGGCTGGTGGAGCGGGCGAGGACCTTCACGTCCACCTCCGGGAAGTGAATGCGATAGCCGAGGGTCACGCCCTCGTGCGCCGCCTCGAGTCCATCGAGGAGCTGTGTCGCGGAGGACTCCGCGAGCCCGAACGTGCGAAGGCGAACGACCCACGCGTTGTTCGGCGCGCTGGGGCGGATCCGCGGGAGGACCTGCTCCGGAAACATGCGCTGCATCTCGCGCGGTACACCGGGCATGAAGAACGCGGTGCTCGCGCCGATGCGCACCGCGAACCCGGGCGCCGTGCCCTCCGAGTTGGGGAGGAGCTCTGCCCCCGTCGGGATGTCGGCCTGCTTCTCGTGGTGGGGGGTGACCGTGCGACCGCGCGACTCGACGCGGCGACGGATCGCTGCGAGCGCCTCGTCGTTCCGCGTGAGCGGCACGCCGGCTGCCTCGGAGGCGCAGCGCGCGGTGATGTCGTCCGTCGTCGGCCCAAGGCCGCCCGAGCAGAGCACCGTCGCGTGCTCCGCGGCGAGTCGTTGCAGCGCGCGCACGATCTGCGCGGCGTCGTCCGCGACGGTGTCGCACTCGCCGACGTCGAACCCCGCCTCCGTGAGCGCCGCCGCGAGCCAAGCCGAGTTCGTGTCGACGATCTCGCCGCGAGTGAGCTCGGTTCCGATCGAGAGGATGGCGACCGTCATGGATGACCGAGCGTACATGAACCTCGCGCGCCGGCAGCAGGCTCGGTCAGCGAGGCGGGGCAGGGTAGGCGCAACGAAAGCCCACGTCGTCGAAGCGCTGGTCATCCGACGCGGTGCGAGCTGCCCAGGTCTTGAGCGGCGTGGGGGCGGAATCGCGGAACGATCCCCCACGGATTTCCACGCGTCCGTCCCCGCCCTCGATCCACTCGGCGACGTTGCCCGCGAGATCGTCGATCCCCTCGGAGGTCGATCCCGAGGGGTGTGATCCGACAGGATCGGGGACGGTCTCACCGAACGCGCAGGGGCCCTCCGCGCGACCCCACGCTGCGGACGCGCACACGGGCCCGATGTCCCCCCAAGGAAAGCGGGCTCCGTTCGGACCGCCCGCGGCGCGAGCGAACTGCAGCGCGCTCGGGAGCGCTCCGCCGCGATCCACGCAGAACGCGCGCGCCTCGCGAGCGCTGACGCGAGTCACTGGGAGCGATGGGGAGCCTCGGAGCTCCACGCCGGTGCACGCGCCGCGGCGCACACACGCCTCATAGGCGCCCTCGGTCACTTCACGCGCGTCGATCAGGAACGCGTCGAGGACCACAACGACGTGGGGCGCATTCGGGACATCCCAATCGCGGGGATCCGCCGCGTAGGGGCCCGCCTCGATCCGAGCGATCCCGTCGCGCTCGAGCGGAGCGGCGCGTGCGTCGAGCGAGGGGCGCTCGCTTCGGGCGCGGACGAACGCCCACACGAGGAGCGCGAGCGCGATCCCGACGACGCCGATCGCTGCGAGGTCCGACTTACGCCGGACGCGCGACATGCGCCACGAGCGTGCCGATCGGTTCGATCGTCACCTCGACGCGATCCCCGGGGTTCAACGTGGCGACCCCCTCGGGCGTGCCCGTCGAGATGAGATCACCCGGCTCGAGGGTCACGAACTGGCTGACATAGCGGACGACCTCGGCGACCGGGAAGACCATGTCCGACGTCTTCCCGCGCTGGCGCGTCTCGCCGTTGATCGCCCCGATGACCTCCAGCGTGGACGCGTCGAGGCCGGTGACGACGGCGGGACCGACTGGGCAGAACGTGTCCATGCCCTTCGCGCGCCACCATTGATTGTCCTTCTTCTGCAGGTCGCGGCAGGTCACGTCGCACACGATCGTGCAGCCGAAGATCCCCGCCGCCGCGTCCTCGAGGCTCGCGCGCCGCAGCCGCGCGCCGATGACGATGCCGAGCTCCGCCTCCTCGTCGACCCGCTCCGACACGGTGGTCGACGGCAGCTCGATCGTCCCACCGGACGGGATGACGGAGCTCGGCGGTTTGTAGAAGAGCATCGGCTCTTTAGGGACCTCGTTTCCGAGCTCCGCCGCGTGCGCACGGTAGTTCCGACCGACGCAGAGAATCTTGCCCGGCGCCACCGGGGCGAGGAGCACCGCGGAAGCGATCGGGATCGACTCGCCCGTGTCCGTGCCTCCGAGCCACGGCGCGGCCGACAGGAGGAGGAGTTTGTCGCCCTGCTCGCGCGCGAACGCGACGCGCTCCCCGTGCTGCACTCGAACGAACCGTTGCATGGTCACCTCGCGGGGGCGGCTGTCTCCGAGGCCTCGATCCGGGAGACGATGCGCGCGAGCGCGTCGAGGAGGAGCCCTCGCGAGCGCTCGTACGTCTTGGGGCCCACGACCCCCTTCTTGTGGGCGATTTCGAGCGCAGCGATCTCCTCGAGGAGGGTGTCTCGCGCCTCGCGCAGATCGTGCAGCGTGTCGGGCTCGAGATCCGTCCGGCCCTTGCGGGACCAGCGGTATGCGACCGTGATGAGGATCGCGACCAGCGCGAGCGCGACCGCGATGTAGCTGCCCGCACCGCGCGTCGGCAGGCCGCCGAGGGTGACCTTGAACCGAGGTACGCCGCCCGGCTCACGCACGACCCGTTGACTGACCAGCACGGTCACGCCCGACGTCTTGTTGAACGTCGCGGGCGAGAACCCTTCTGCGACGAGCGTCATCTTCTTGGATGCCTCGGCGACGAGCTGAACGGCCAAGGTGGGCGCGAAGGGCTCGATCTCGAAGGACTGCGTCTCGTCCCCCTCGAGCGGGATTTGGTAGCCGAACGCGACGCCCGAGGTTCCGGGCGGC
Organism: Polyangiaceae bacterium; assembly: GCA_046351395.1. Classification (GTDB taxonomy): domain Bacteria; phylum Myxococcota_A; class Polyangia; order Polyangiales; family Polyangiaceae; genus CAYYKK01. Next base: position 459,129 of record JAXLYP010000001.1, on the reverse strand, counting down.
ACGGTCCCGCGCAGCACGACGCCGTTCTCGCTCTGGTAGACACGGATGGGGGCGCTCGCGCTGTCGGACGGCGTGCTGAACGCCTTCCATCCCGGCGGGAGAGGGACCTCGATGTCGGCGATCCACGCGACCGGATCGTCGTTGTCGATTCGATACTCCTGCTCGACCACGATCACGTCCTCGCGGAGCGAGGTGCGCACGAGCGATTGGAGCGCGATCTCGAGCGCGCTGCGGTCCTCGGTCGCGTCGTACACGTGCAGCACCCCACGACCGCCCACCTTCTGGCCGAGTTGGATGGGCCGCAGCGCGAACACGGCCTCGCCCACCTTCGCGCGAAACCAGAACGTCTCCGCGTTGCCGTATGGCAAATCGTCGAACCGGGTCTCGCCGTTCTCGTCGCTCGTGCGCTCGAACGTCTCGTGCGTGTCCCCCTTCGCGACGGAGGCGTGATCGTGGCGGAGGGTGATAGGGAGCCCCTCGACAGGGAACCCGTCCTTGTCCACGACCGTCAGGATGAGCGTCCCCGGAGGGAGGGTCGGATCTTCGGCGCTCTGGTCTTGCGGCGGCTCGAACCCGGAGTTCTGCGGAGGCCGCTGAGCGTGCGGATTTCCGCTGTGGGGGTTACCCCCATGCGGATCCATCATCGGAGGCTCGGCCGCGGGCGCGCTCGACGCGCTCGCGGAGGCGAGCGCGCTCGGCGCTGCGCTGGCCGACGCGGAGACGACCGCGGAGACAATCGAGGAAGGGGCCGCGGAGCTCGAGGCCGTAGGCTTGTTCGGCGCCGAGGTCGGCTTGGCGGTGACCGTCGGCGGGGCCGGCTGAGCGACCGCCACCCACGTCACCCCGAGGACCACGAGCACCGCACACAGGACGTACGCGAAGGAGCGCTTGCTCACGCGGTCTTCCCCCGCGCCTGTGCCGACTCCTTGGCGTCGTCGTCCTCGTCGTCCTCGTCGTCGGTGCCTGCGTCCGCCTCTTTGTCGGAGCCTGCGTCTCCGTCCTTTTCGGCGTGTGCGGCTGGCTTGGCGGCGTCCTTGTCGTCGTCGCCGGACGCTTCATCGATGTCGTCGTCGTCCTCGGCGCCCTCGTCTTCGTCGTCGCGCGTCGGGGGCTTGGCCTTCGACGCGGTCTTCGCGCTGGGCTCGAGCTCCTCGTCCTCGTCCGCATCGGCTTTGGCCGCAGCCTCGTCCTCTGCTTTGCTTCCAGACACCTTGGCCTGGCGGAGCCGCTCCTCGAGGAGCGCCTCGGCCCGCGCGCGGTTCTCCGCGCTCGCCGCGTCCAACTGGCGGAGGAGATCCTTCGCGCGCGCGCGGAGCTTCACCACGAGCGCGCGGTAGTCCGCCTCGCTGATCTTCCCGACGCTCCGCTCGAACTCGAGATCCTTCAGAGCTCGGAGCACGGCGCGCTTCTGCTCGTCCTCGCCGCCCGGCGCGCCGATCGCGAACGCGTCCGCGCTCTGCAGAACGGTCTCGCCGAGGAGGGTCCGCAGGCTCGACCAGAAGAGCGCGATGACGGCGCAGAACACGGCCGTCACGAGGACGAGGACCCCGGTCGCAGGTCCGTAGAGCGTGCCGAGGAGGATCGTCAGCAGGATCGTGATCGCAGCCGCGCCGAGCCAGATGCGCGTCACCGTGGATCCATCCACCCCGCGCTGCTGCGGAACGCCGAGCGTCGACGCGGGGCTCGATTCGGTGGGCGTCGCGCTGGCGGACGGGGCGGGGCGCGCGGCGGTTGCCGCCTTCGGCGATGGGGCCGTCTTTGGCGCGCCCGTCTTGTTTCTACGCGCCTTGCTGGGCTTCACGCTCATCGTCGATCGAGCTCCTCGAGCTCCCGATCGAGCTTGTCGTCGTACGCGTCCGTGACGCCCTCGGACGCGACCTCCTGCGTCGGCTCGTTGGCGTTTTGCCGCTTCCAACGCGTGAACAGGAACACGACGCCCGCCGCGCCGAGCGCGATCGCGGTGAGGGGGAGCGCCCAGAGCAGCCAGTTCGCGCCCGTGTTCGGCGGAACGGCGAGCGCCTGGGGCCCGTAGCGCTTGGCGTACGCGGCTTGGATGTCCGCGAGGCTCTTACCCTGCGCGAGGTCCGCCTTGAGCTCCTGCCTCATCGCGTGCGCGGTGTTGCAGTTGCAGGTGCCGAGCGTCTCGCGCGGGCAACCGCACATGCAGATCAGGCTCCAGAAGAGCTTGCGCTGATCCTCGTTCTCGATCCCGACGGGGTGCCAGCCCTCCATGTCACCCTGGAGCTGGCCCGAAGCCTCCCCGATTTGGAAGAGAGGCATCGCCGCGAAGATGCCGATCGCGAGGACCACGATCCGCACGAGCCCGCGCGCCCGCTTCGCGAGGAGCGAACTGAAGAGGAGCTTTCCGAGACGGTTCAACGTGCCTCCACCGATCCCAGCGTCGCGTCGTGCGCCGCAGGGGGGCCCTGTTGCCGTTCGCTTCCCGCGAACGCGTGGGACGGCGCTGCGGCGAAGAGGACCGCGAACATCACGGACGTCGCGATGCTCGCCGCGAGCCGGATGTACCCGAACACCGGGGAGTCATCCTCCTGCACGTCCGGCCACAGCGAGATGAGGGCGCCGAAGATGAGGATGCCGACGCCGATCCAGATGTACGTGACGAGCGGGTTCACGTGGAACTGGAGGCTCGCGGTCTTCGTCTCGGGGTTCACGCGCATGCCGAGCGTCACGTAGAGGTCGTCGCGGAGGGTCACGTGGCGCGCGATCTCCGTCGATACGGAGCCACCCATACCCTTGTAGACGAACTTGGCGGGGCTCACGCGGCCGAGCTTGGAGCAGCCGGCCGCGTTGACGCTGTCCTTGCACGACTTGCCCTTGTAGACGTCGAGGTCGGCGTAGATCGCGTTCTTCTCGGGGTCGGGCACCATGCGCGGGCCCACGTAGAGGACCGTGTAGTCCTCCACCTGCACCGTCTCGCCGAGCTCGAGCGTCGCCTCTTTGTCGGTGCCCCACGCGCGGCCCGTGAAGCCGATGAACATGAGGACGATCCCCACGTGGACGATGTACCCGCCGTAGCGGCGGCGGGACTTCGCGACGAGCTCCAAGAACGCGCGCGGGATCGACTCGACCGCGTTGCGCAGCTCTGCGGCCCGGCGCCGCGCCTTCACGCCGCGCACGAACTCCTGCACGACCACGGCGAGGTTGAACCCCGCGAGCGCGACCGTGATGACGGGGAGGTTCCCGCCGACCCACGCAAGCGCCTTGCCGAAGGAGCCGGGGTAGATGGGATCCGGGCTCACGATCGGCGGGAAGCGCAGGAAGTTGCTGAGCGCGTAGTGCAGCAGCACCGCGACGATCATCGACGCGACGGGGGCGATGAAGCTCTTCTTGAAGAGCTCCGGTGACGTCTTGCGCCACCCGAGCAGGGGCGCGATGCCCATGAGCGCGAAGACGACGATCGCGATCGGCGGCACCCACGCGTTGTAGAAGGTCGGCCCGAGGGTGGACTTCTGGTGCAGCAGCCACTCCGAGATGGGCGGCCAAATCGTCGCGAGCGCGATGAACACGCAGATCGACAGGAGGCCCCAGTTGTTGAGCACGAACGCGAGCTCGCGGCTCAAGACCGACTCGATGCGCCCTTCGCTGCGAAGGCGCGGCAGCCGGTAGACGATGAGGGCGATGCTGAACGCCGCGATGACGCCCATGAACCACACGAAGTAGATGCCGATGCCGCTCTGCGCGAACGAGTGCACGCTCGAGATGAGCCCGCTCCGCGTGAGGAACGTCCCGAAGATGGTGAGCCAGAACGTCATCACGATGAGGAAGACGTTCCAGATCTTCAGCATCCCGCGGCGCTCCTGGATCATCGTGGAGTGCACGTACGCCGTGGCCGTGAACCACGGCAGGCACGCGGCGTTCTCGACGGGATCCCAAGCCCAGTAGCCGCCCCAGCCGAGCTCCTCGTAGGCCCACAGCATGCCGAGCGCGTTGCCGATGCTCAAGAAGAGCCAGCTGAAGAGCATCCACTTCCGGGTCGCGACGATCCACTCCGAGTCGAGCCGGCCCGTGATCAGCGCCGCGACGCAGAACGCGAAGGGCACCGCGCAGCTCGTGAACCCCGTGTAGAGGCTCGGCGGGTGGATGATCATGTAGAAGTTGCGGAGCTGGTAGTTCAGCCCCTCCCCGTCGAGCGGGGCGCCGCCGACCTTCGTCGCGAACGGGTTCACCGCGAAGATCATCAGGATGCCGAAGAAGATCACGATGCCCATCAGCGTCGCGATCACGTAGGGCTGGAGCTCGAGGTACCTCCTGCCGAGCCACTTCACGCAGATCCCCGAGAACAGGGACGTGAGGAAGAGCCACCAGAGGAGGGACCCGTCCTGTCCGCCCCATAGCGCGACGATCAAGAACGGGGTCGACATCGCGCGCTCCGAGTAGCGCGCGACGTACGCGATGCGGAAATCGTGGCTCACGAACGCGTACGCCAGGACGAGGACGGCGAGCCCGACGAGGGCGATCGTCCCGTACGCTCCGAGGCGCGCGGCCTGGAGCATGCGGGGTCGGCCGACCCCGGCCGCGACGGCGACGGCGAACGTGTACGCCGCCGCGACCAAAATCGCGTAGAGCACGGCGGTCCCGAACTGGGGCAGAGACGCGAACGGATGCTTCAGGAGTTCGAACATCGGGGGTCCATTCGCTGCGGGGGGAGGGAGCCGCAGATCTTAGTGTTTCGGGCCGTCCCGAGCCACGTCTTGCACCCGTCGCGCGCCGATGTCACCTGCTGGGTACAGCCGGCGAACGGCGCTAGACTGATTGCCTCAGTCGGCGCGGCGCTTTGCCGCGCCACCGGAAGGGCTCGATGAGCACGGAAGACCCGCGATCCGCGGCAGCGGCCACGGATCCATCAGGAAAGTCAGAGGAGCTGATCTACGACTGGAACGAGCTCGGTCGGAGAGGGCGCCTCATCCCGCCGAACGTCGAGTTCTTCGACGAGACGCTCCGGGACGGGCTCCAGAACCCCAGCGTCTCGGACCCGAAGATCGGGGACAAGCTCGAGCTCCTCCACTTGATGAACGCGATCGGCATCCACGCGGCGGACATCGGGTTGCCCGGTAGTTCGAAGCGCGCGTTCGACGACGTGCTGCGGATGTGTCGCGAGATCACGGACAACAAACTGAACGTGAAGGTCGCGTGCGCCGGGCGCACCGTCGAGAGCGACATCACGCCGATGATCGAGATCTCGCAGCGCGCGGGCATCCCCGTCGAGGTCTACGCCTTCATCGGGTCGAGCCCCATCCGGCAGCTCGCGGAGGAGTGGAACCTGAAGACGATCGTCGACCGCTCGGCCGCCGCGATCGACGTGGCGGTGAAGGCCGGGCTGCCGGTCGCGTACGTGACGGAGGACACGACGCGCTCGCGGCCGGAGGTGCTCGCGACGCTCTTCAAGGTCGCGATCGATCACGGCGCCGCGCGCCTCTGCCTCTGCGACACGGTCGGGCACGCGACCCCGGACGGCGTGCGGAACCTGATTCAGTTCACGAAGAGCATCATCCGCGGCGCGGGGGCGAACGTGCAGATCGACTGGCACGGGCACAACGATCGGGGGCTCGCGCTCGAGAACGCGCTCTGGGCGCTCGAGTTCGGCGCGGATCGAGTGCACGGCACGGCCCTCGGGATCGGCGAGCGCGTCGGCAACGCGCAGATGGAGCTCATCCTGCTGAACCTGAAGCTCCTCGGATTGCTCGAGGACCAGGATCTGACGCGCCTCCTCGAGTACTCGAAGAAGGCGGCGCAAGCCGTCGGCTGGGAGATCCCGATCAACTATCCGCTCGTCGGTCGAGACGCGTTCCGCACCGCGACGGGCGTGCACGCCGCCGCGATCATCAAGGCGGAGGGCAAAGGGGATGCGTGGCTCGCCGACCGGATCTACTCCGGCGTGCCCGCGGGAATGTTCGGCCGCCGTCAGGAGATATGCATCGGGTTCATGTCGGGCGCCTCGAACGTGAATTACTGGCTGCGCGCGCGGAAAATCGAGCCCTCGAAGGAGCTCGTGGACAAGATCCTCGCGCGCGCGAAGACCTCGCCGCAGAACCTCACGGACGCCGAGATCATGGCGATCGTCGAGGGTCACGCGTGATCGCGAGCGGCTGAACGCACGACCGTGGTGGCGAAGCGGAAGCCGGTCGCAGCGCTCCCATCCGAGCGGGTGGTGGCGTTCTTCCGCGCGCTGCTCGCGCCCGCCGCCGATGCGCCCCGTCCGGTGCACGTGGCGCCGAAGGTGCGGCGCACGTTGTTCGATTGGCTCGTCGTGCTCGTCGCGTCGTTGATCTGCCTCGGGTTCGCGGCGCAGTTGCGCGACCGCGCGCCGACGTGGCTACCGAAGGTCGCGGCGGCTGCGGTTTCGGTGCCCAAGCCCAAGCAGGGGACCGTGCGCGTGCGCGTCGTGGATCCCGAGCGCGCGCCCGTCTTCGGGGCGTTGACGCGCGTGTACTCGATCAAGTCGGACGGAGTGTTCCTCGACGACGAGAAGTACACGCCGAAGTCCGGGCAGATCGTGTTCACGGACCTGCCGCTCGGCGAGACGTGGGTGCTCGTCTACGGGCCGAAGAAGTGGCGCGCGTCCGCGCGCGTGATGCTCGGACCGACCTCGAGGGACGTGGAGCTCGTGCTCGGGGACGCGACGAGCTTGGAGACTCGGGTGGTCGACATGGAGGGCAAAACCGTGCCCAACGTGGAGGTGCGCGTCGCGGGCCAGGATCCGCTGCCCTACCTCGCGACCACGAACGCGGACGGAGTCGTCGTGTTCGACCGGCTCGGCGACGGACCGTTCACGGTGTCGGTGGACGTCGACGGGTTCGATCCCATCACGAAGACGGGTGTGCTCGCGGGCGGGCCACCGCTCATCCTGCGGCTCGAGCGGCTCGGCGGCTTCGAGATCCACGTGACGACGCCCGACGGCGAGCCCGCGGGTGGAGCCACGGTGTACATCTCGGGGCCGGGTATTTGGCCCGCGCGCTCCACGACGGCGGACGAGGACGGGTACGCGACGATCGGGGGCCTGCGCGCTGGGGTCTATGATCTGAAGGCCAAGCTCGGGCAATTCGTCTCGCCGACGGACGTCTCCGTTCGGCTTCGAAAGGGTGTGTTCGAGAAGCGCGAGATCGTCCTCCAGCAGGGCGAGAACGTGCGGGTCCGGGTGCTCGACGGGGACGAGAACAATGGTCCCCCGATCGAGGGCGCGCGCGTTTCGCTCGTCGAGGAGGGCTTGAGCGCGTTCCCCATGGAAGCGGAGACGAACAAGGACGGGTACGCGACCGTCGGGCCTTCGGCGACGGAGGACGCGACGGTGCTCGCGCACGCGGAAGGGTTCGTGCCGCGCGCGGTGAGCCGCCTCGACGCCGTGAAGGGGACGCTGACGATCGCGCTGCTCCGCGGCGGCACGATCGAGGGTGACGTCGTCGACGCGCGCGGCTTCCCGATCGATGGCGCGAGCGTCGAGGTCATCGGGAGCGATCGCGATGGCATGCCGATCCACGAGACGGGTGACGTGTCGACGCTCGGCGACGACCTGTTCGCGTTCGCGCTCGCGGGGCCGCTGCCGCTCATCCCGCGCGGCGAGCTCGGCGTCATGCCGGGACCGGTGCCGGACATTCCCCACGCAGGATCGACGATGGGGGGGAGCTCGCGACGCGCGTCGCTCCCGTGGGTCGCGGCGCTCGACGGGACGTTCAAGTGCAACCCGGTGACGCCCGGGCGCGTCCACGTGCTCGTGCGCCACCCGAACTACATGGAGCAGATGACCGAGGAGATGACGCTCGGATCCGGGGGAAGCATCGGGTTGCACATCGTGCTGCTCGAGGGCGGCCGGCTCGAGGGCCGGGTGCTCGAGGAGAACCGGCTGCCCGTCGCGGGCGTGCGGATCGAGATCGCGGCGACCTCGGGAACGTTCGAGGCGCTCACGTACACCGCGTCGGACGGCACGTTCGCGGTCGCCGCGGCGCCCGAAGAGGTGGTGCTCACGCTGGCGCGCCCCGAGGCGCCCAGCGAGGTCGCCGCGCGCGTCGTGGTCGACGTCCCGTCGGGCGGGAAGCGAGAGACCGAGATCATCCTGCCGACGGTTCGGCCGAACGTGAACGTGCGCGTCTCCGACGAGCGCGGCGGCGCGATCGATCGCGCCGAAGTGCGCGCGGTGTCGCTCGATGCGCAGACCCTCCTCGAGAAGACGGTGTTCACGGACGTGGAAGGCAAGGCGGAGCTCCCCGGCGCGACGGGGCTGCCCCTCCGCTTCGTCGTGGAGCACCCGGGGTATGCGCCCGCCACGCTGACGGTGGACGCAGCCGATCGAGACATCGGCATCACGCTCCAGTCCGCGCTTCAGGCGCACGGCGTGATCACCGCGCGCGGGGGTCGGGACAAACTCGAGGGCGCGGACATCGTCCTCTACACGCGCGCCGGAGCGCGCCACACGTCCACGAACGAGTTCGGCGAGTTCGACGTGCCCGACTTGGGCGAGGGCCGGATCCGCGTGGTCGTCTCGCGCGTCGGGTACGCGTCGTCCACGCGGGTGATCCTCTTCGACGGAGATGGGCGACGCCCCGTGGAGCTGCCGCCGATCGACCTGAAGCCCGCGGGCTCGGTCGAAGGGACGGTCGTGGACTCGGAGGGCAAGCCCATCGCGGGTGCGCGCGTCGCGATGGATGCCGTGCCGACGTACTTGCCGATGGGCCGAATGCCCGCAGGGATCGTCACCACGGACAAGGACGGCCGCTTCACGTTGCCCGGTCTGCCCGAGGGCAAGGTCTCGCTCGAGGCCTACAGCCCCGATCTCGGACGCGGTGACGTGGACGAGGTGGAGATCGCCGCCGAGCGCACGACCGATCGCGTCGTCGTCGTGATCGCGGAGGAGGACTACGAGCCCCCGAAGGTGCTCGGCGCGGGCTCCATTGCCATCACGCTCGCGCAGCAAGGCGGAGACGTCGTCATCCTCGCCGTGCCGAACGGGAGCGAGGCGGAGTTCGGTGGCCTCGAGCCCGGGGACGTGATCCTCTCGATCATGGGTCAGCCCGTCTACACGGTGGAGCAGGCGCGCGCGCTCCTGTCGGGTCCGCTCGGGCAGGACGTGACGATCGACGTGTCGCGGCTCGGCATCTCGGGGCCCGAGCGCGTGAAGCTGCGCGTGCATCGGGAGGCGGTCCGCCGCTGAGCGCTCAGACCCTTCGGATCGCGACGTGCACCGCCCCGAGCGCGGCGTCGATCCGCGGGCTGTGCGAGGCGACGACGGCGAGGTACCGCTCCGGGCTGAGCCGCGCGTCGACGAGGAGGCGCTCGACGATCTCGATCGCGTCCGCCTGTCGATGGAACGGATCACCGCCGAGCTCACCGACCACCTCGGCGATCGTCGCGAGGAGCACGAGCACGGCGTCGTCGTCCGGAGAGGACACGTCCGGTGCGTCCGCGGGGAGCGCGGGATCGGCCGCCGGCTTCGAGGTCGCCGCGGGCTTCGGAAACCACCGAAGGTAGCGGCGCTCGAGCGCCGATCGGTCGCGATTCTCGGCCTCGACGAGGGCTCTCGAGCCCTCATCGCCGGGCGACGCTGGAGGCTTCGCCGAGAGCCCGGACGCGCGCGTGCGCGAGAGGTCGTCGATCTCCGAGAGGGCACCTTCGAGCGCGGCCTCGACGTCGACGCTCGGGGTCTCCGCCCTGCCGAGGTGAACGGCGCGCCCGAGCGTCTCTCCGCGACAGAGCTCGGCGAGGCGCTCGTCGTCCACGAAGTGGTAGAACGCGCGCTCGCCTTTTGCGCGCTGTCGGGCGACGAGATCCCGGAGGACGGGGTTCTCCTCGCCGAGCGCGATGACGCTCACCGCAATCGGGACCCCGGTCGCCTCCCGCGCTTCGCGGAGCAGGGCCGGGTCGACAGGGGCGGCGCCGTCCGTCACGAGGACGATGCTCGCGCGCGCCAGATCGGGATCCTCCCGCTTCTGCTCCCGCAAGAGCGCGAAGCTCGAGAGGAGCGCCTCCTGGATCGCGGTGCCGCCGATGCGCGCCTTGCCGATGAAGTCACCCATCGCGGCGACCGCCTCGCGGCTCGTGCGGACCGCGCGGAGCTCGCCCATGCGCTTCGTGAAGAACCGATAGTAGAGCGTCAGGCGTACCCGGCGCCCCGGCTCTTCGAGGCGGCGGATCATCGTCGCGAGCTCGCCCACGAGGATCGCGTCACGCATGCGCGCGCGCGACATCTCGATCCCGTCCTCGAGCATCGACGTCGACGCGTCGAGGAGGAAAACCCGCACCTCGCCGGTGAGGTGGGTGCGCTCGCGCACCCTCTGCCCGCGCTCTACGAAGCGCCGCGAGAGGAGCCTGCCGGACGCCAAATCGAGCAGGATACGCCGAGGATCTTCGATGATCGCGCCCGGCAGATCCTCGAGCGAGCGCGCGTTCGTCAGCACCATCTCGGGGGTCGGGTGGGCGACGAGGCGCGCGAACTCCTCGACCTCCCGGGACTTCACGGGAGAGAGGGCGGCACCGACCTCGAAGCACCCATCCGCGGTGAGGAGCGCTGCGAGCGCCGCGTCCTCGGCGCCGGGTGCCAGGTACTGCAGGCTGAGCGCGCGGAGCTCGGGGTCGTCCGCCTCCTTCGGAGCCTCGGACCCAGCGCGCGCATGCTCGTAGAGCGCTCGAACCTCGTCGACGACGCGGTCGCCGAAGACCTCTCTCGCGGACTGCGCTTGGCTCTCTCGATCGCGCGCGGTGCGATCCGGACTTGGTGCACCGCGCAGCTCGCCGGTCCCCTTCGCGCTCGCGTTCGCGAGCGATCCGTCACCGACGAGCGCGCCGAACGTCTCGAGCGCGCTCAGCGCGGCGTACGCGCGCTCGCGATCCCCGCGCCGGGCCGCCGCCCGCGCCTGGAACGAAAGGGAGACGCGCGCATCGATGCCGAGCGCGACGAGCCGGTGGATCTGCGTGATCTGATCGGCGAGCGCGCGCTCTCTCGCGCGCACGCCCTCCGGATCGAGCGGGAGCGCGGCCGCAGCGTCGAGGAGCAGTCGCCTCGCCCCTTCGAGGAGCCGGCGGCGGCGCTCGAGGAAGCGCGTCTCGCTGCGCGCGGCCTCCGTGATCTGATCGATCGCCGCGAGCTCGAGCTCGAGGAGGCGAACCTTCTCGGGGTGCTTCGAGAGCTCCTCGGCGTGCGCGCGCCGCGCGTCGTTCGGGAGCGCGGCGTTCCGCTTCGTCGCCCCAAGATCGACCCGCAGCGGCGGGAGGAGGCGGGTCGCGTCAAGCCCTCCGAAGCCCAGCGTCGCATCGGGGCGCGCGCCCGCGGCTTCGATCCGCCGCAGCACGTCGAGCACCCGCTGCATCCACGACGCATACGCCGTCGGGACACGGCGCGAGACCGCGACGCAGCGCTCGGCGATCGTCACGTTCCGCTCGAGCTCTCTCACCGCGCCGCTGATCGCCGAGGCGCTCGCGTCCCCACGCCGGAACGCCGCGAGCAGCGCGGCGAGCCTCTTCGAGCCGAACTTCGCCTGCCACCCGAGGATCCGGTACACGGGCGCGAAGAAGCGCGTGAGCCGCCCGCCCACGTCGTCCGGTGCCGCGATCATGCGGTCGATCCGCGCACCGATGGTCGCGAGCCGGGCCTTCATCAATCGCTCGACAGCGCGGCCCACACTTGGTCCGCGCGCCTGCCGAGGAGCGCGAGCGCCCGCTGCTCCGCGCGCTTGCCGAGGAGCTCCACCCGCGTGCGGACGCGGCCGATGCGCTCCTCGGCCTCGGGGATCGTGTCCACGACGAGCTTCGCCTCGATCGCGAACCGCGCGAGGGCCCCCTCGTCCCACACGACGCGGTAGATCCTCGACGCCGCCACGGCGCGGAGATCGGCGTCCTCGAGCGAGTCGAACCAGCGCTCGAGGAACGTGAGCGCGCGCTCGATCCGCGTGGCGTCAGCCTCGACGATGACGGTGCGCCGGCCGTCCGGCAGCGCCTTGAACGCGTCCGCGAGCGTCGCCTGCACGTCGGTCGAGCGCTCGAGGTGCAGCGCGACCTCGGCGAGCACGCACGTCAGGCTCGAGCGCAGCTCGTGCTTCCGCGCGTCGTAATAGGAGTCCGCGTCGTAGGTCTCGACGCGCGGCTGCTCGCGCCTCGCGCGCTCGTGCGCGCCCTCCGCGGCGAGCAGCGCGTCTCCCGTCCAGGCGAGCCACGCGTCCACGGGGATGGCGCCGCCGAGCCCGCTCCGCGCGAGGATCGCCGCGAGCTCCTTGACCTGCCCGACGAACTTCACGCGGTCGACGAACGCGCCCGCGAGGAGCGCCTCGCGCACGAGCTCCTTCAACCGAGGGCCGACGACGCGCTCCTTCACGCTCGTCTTGCGCGTCGAGAGGGCCGAGAGGCGCGCGTCCAGCGCGCTCAGTCGGCCGAGCTCGGGCTCGAGCGCGCGCAACATCTGCTCGACGCCCGAGGACGTGGCCGTGAGCAGCTTGGCGTTGGCGAGCGCCGCCCCGAACGCGTTCGACCACCACGCCCCGACGAGCGCCTCCGCGCGCTCGACGGCGGCGGCGAACCGACCATCGTCGACGACTACGCCCTGCGCCGCAGAGTGCGCGCGGAGGCCGCGTCGGAGCACCGCGAGGCGCTCGATCAGAGCGAGGTGGGCGTCGAGCTTGTCCCGCGGATCGGCTTGCTCGCCCGCGAGCTCGTCGAGGAGAGATCCGCTCGCGCTCGCGGCGAACATCGCCGCGTCGTCGATGCGGGCGAACGCGCGCGCGGCGACCCACGTCGCGACGCCGTGCATGGAGACGGTCCCGTCCTCGAGGTTCTGCGCGAGGTCGACGAGCCCCTCGATGGGCGTGAGGAGCGACCGCTGCGCGTCGGCGTTTTCGCCGTCCGGCGCGCCGAGGCCGGCCGCGAACGCGATCGACGCGGTCCCTTGAGTCGCTCGCTCGAAGAGCGCGCGCGCCGCGTCGGCGCGCGGGGCGCCCTCCTGCATGAGGGGCGCGATCTCTCTCGCGACGCTCATGATCCCCTTCACGTCACCGAGCGCGATCCTCGCGTCGAGCTTCGTGGCGATCGGCGCGAGCGGATCGGCGGCGGCGGTGCTCCGCGCGGCTGGGTTGGTGTCGGGACTCGGCGCGGTCGGGCGCGGCGTCCGCTCGACGAGGCCCACCTTGCTCACGCACGCGTCGAAGATCTCGCGCTCCGTCCGGAGGATCGAGAGCTGGCGTCGCTCGTTCGGATCCGTCTCGCGCTCGAGCAGGACCTTCGCCTCCTCGGGCGATGGCCCCGTGAGGACCAGGTGGAGCCGGAGCGCGCGGAGGTGCTTCGATTCCACCTCGAGGGAGCGGCTCGGGTCGAGGAAGATCCGATCGTAGAGCGTCGCCGCGCGGAGGATCCGACCGCTCCGCACGGCGGTGCGCGTCGAGAAGTAGCGCGTGCGCCCGAACGCCGGATCCGCGCGGACCGCGGCGCTGAGCTCTCGATCGAGATCGCCCAGGAACGTCGCGAGGAGGTCGCAGATCTCGGGCGCGACATAGACGTCGTCCACGGCGGCCTGGAGCACGTCGAGATCCTGCACGGTGAGGAGCGCGTCGAGCTTGGGGGGCGTGAGCCCGCCGACGCTGCGCTTCAAGACGCGGCCGAGGAGCGCGGGATCGGCGAACCCGCGCGGGACGAAGCCGATGAACGCAATGCGGTCGACGAACGCGAGCAGCGTCTCTCGGGACTGCTCGAGGATCTCGCTGATGTAGCGGTTCGTCGTCATGATCGCGCACTCGATCTTGCCCTTCGCGATCGAGCCGCCCTGCTTGAGCTCGCGCTCCTGCAGCACGTTCAGCGCGGACCGGAGCAGCATGTCGCGGCCGTCGAACACCTCGTCGAGGAACGCGTGGACGCTCCCGAGGATCCCCTCGTCGGTGAAGTGCGTGGTGCGCCCCGTATCCATCAGGTTCCGGAAATCGATCGGGCCAATGAGATCCGTCTGCACGGTGCTCTCGGTGATCTGTCGCGCGTAGAGGCTCGGCGCGCCCGTCTCTTCGTTCACGATGCGGCCGAGGACCGCGGCGGCGATCTGGCTCTTCGCCGTGCCCGGCGGACCGGCGAGGAGGATGTGCTCTCGCGCGAGCAAGCCGAGGGCGATCTGCGTGAGGACGTCCGAGCGCTCCACGAACGCGAGCGAGAGCTCGTCGAAGAACACCTTGAAGCGCGTGCAAGCGGACGCGAGACGCGCGGGATCGGGGGCGGTCATGGGTGGAGGCTCCGAGCTCGAGAGGGGAGCGTCGGAGCCTATCCAGCTGGCCGTTCCTGTCGACGAGGTCGTTCATGACCGTTGCTTCGGGCGAGGCAGGGACGGCGCAGTGGAGCTCGAGCGTTCGGCCGCGTAGCGGCGCGGAAATAGCCCTGATATGCGGAGGCGATGCACCGTCGAGTCTTTCTGGGAACAGCGCTCGCTTCGGCCGGCGCGCTCGCCGTGGGCTGTGAACCGGGGCCCGTCGTGGGGAGCGCGCCCCTCGCCACGGGCCAAGCGGGGATATGGGCCATCGTCGCGGACGACTTCTTCCTTTACTGGACCGTCTTCAGTGGTGAGGTCCGCCGTGTGTCGCTCGACGGCGGTGCCGTGGAGACGCTCGCGAAGTTCCAAGCTGGGCCGTCCTCGATCGCCATCGACGCGACCGACGTCTTCTTCACCGGCGGCGACGGGACCGTCGCGCGCGTCCCCAAGAAGGGCGGCGAGACCTCGGTGCTCACCACCGCCGTGGATACGGGGAACATCGCGGTCGACGACGCGTTCGTCTACTTCACCGCCGGCTCGGTCATCAAACGGGTCGCGAAGGCGGGGGCCGCTGCGGAGGACCTCGCGACGAACGAAGTGAACCCGAGCGGCCTGGTGGTGGCTGGCACGCTGATGTGGGCGCGCGAGGGCACCACGGGTACGTCCTCGGACGGCGCGATCCGGGAGGTCAGCGTCGGGGGCGGCACGGCGAACAGCGTGGTCGCGAACATCAAGCCCAACCGGTTCGCGCGCGGGTCGAAGCACCTCGTGTGGACCGAGTTCGGCGACGGGCTCGTGCGGGCCGCGAGCACCGATGGTTCGGACGTCCGCGACCTCACCCTCGTCGACCCCGGGGTCGAGCGCTTGGGTGCGCTGATCGCCGACGACGACAACGCGTATTTCGGGACCGACGCGGGCACGCTGCGCGTCGTCTCGCTCACGGGCACGGCGACGGCGCAGACGATCACCACGGGACAAGCGGGGCGCTTCGCCCTCGCATCCGACATGCAATACGTCTACGCGGCGAAGGACACGACGGGGAACATCCTCGCCATCGCGAAGGCGCTCCACGCGACGCCCCAAGAGTAGTGCCGAGCGCTCATCCTCGGGCATAGTGGTCTCCCATGGATGAGC
This sequence comes from Polyangiaceae bacterium, assembly GCA_046351395.1. Lineage (GTDB taxonomy): Bacteria > Myxococcota_A > Polyangia > Polyangiales > Polyangiaceae > CAYYKK01. The sequence goes on along the minus strand of JAXLYP010000001.1, from coordinate 443,774 downwards.
GCGCCGACGCCCTCGCCCCAGGAGCCGTGTTCCACGGGCGCTATCGGATCGTGCGCCCCATCAAGACGGGAGGGATGGGCGAGGTCTACGAGGTGGTGGACCTTCGGACGAACACGCCGCGGGCGCTCAAGGTGATGCTCGCGGCGACGCTCGAGAGCCCCGAGCAGCGCGCTCGCTTCGAGCAGGAGGCGCAGGTCACGGGCGCGATCGACAGCGAGCACATCGTCCGCATCTCGGACGCGGGCGTCGACGCCGACCGACCTTTCCTCGTGATGGAGCTGCTCCGCGGCGAGGAGCTCCAGGCGCTGCTCGATCGCTCGAAGGTGCTGCCTCCGGGCGAGGTCATCCTCTACCTGACACAGGTGGCGCGGGCGCTCGAGAAGACGCACGCGCAGACCATCATCCACCGTGATTTGAAGCCGGAGAACCTCTTCGTCGCGCGGCGGGACGACGGCTCGCCGTGCGTGAAGATCCTCGACTTCGGCATCGCGAAGGTCGCCACCGCGGCGGCCGCGAAGAAGACCCGATCCGTCGGCACGCCGCTCTTCATGGCGCCCGAGCAAGTCCTCGGGGAGGGATCGATCCAGCCGAGCGCCGACCTCTACGCGCTCGCGCACGTGGCCTACTGCCTCCTCGCCGGTGAGCCCTACTGGACGGAGGACGCGGAGGCGCACGACTCCATCGTGCCGATGCTCAAGCGCGTCCTCGGCGGAGCCCTCGAGGCGCCCTCCGCGCGCGCGATGCGCCGCAAGCGGGTCACGTTGCCGGCGGGTTTCGACGCATGGTTCGCGCGCGCGGCCGCGGTGGATCCCGCGGCGCGCTTCCCGAGCGCGACCCAGCAGATCGAGGCGTTGCGCGCAGCGCTCCTCTCGTCCTCTGGGCCGGTGAGCGGCGCCCTCGATCGAGCGCCGTTCACCGGCGCGCCGACGTCGCGCGAGGACTTCGCGCGCTCGAACATGCCGGCCACCCGACCCGCGACCTCGGTGATGACGCCGCAGGCCAGCGCCTACGCGCAGTCGATCGACACGACAGTGCGAAACCCAGCGACGCAGCGGAGCGCGGGGACCTTCGCGGGCGCGACGTCGGATCGAGGCGCACCCACCGAGCGGAGCGCGTCCGGCTTTGGCCCCACGGTCGCGCTAGGACCGGCCTCCGGGTTCGGTGCGCCCGCCTCACAGACATATGGTGCGGTGCCCGCCTCCACGGGGGACGTCGCGGCGCACCGCGGCCAAGCGCTCGCGCCAGGCGCGCCTGCGCAGCGCTCGCGCACGCCGCTCGTCGTGGTCGGCGTGGTCGGCGTGCTCGTCGCAGCGGGCGCGGCCGTCGCGATCACGATCGCGGTGACGGCCAGCAAGACGACCGCGACGGCGTCGGCGTCCGTCAGCAAGCCCCCGTCGTCCGTGAGCGCGGCGCCCACGCCCGGGCCGTCCCTCACGAGCGTGAGCGTCACCCCGCCCAGCCCGAGCGGGTTCCCGCCGAACTTTGCGATCACGTGCCCACCCGGTTCGACGTGCGGGGACGTGAAGGTCGCGAACTTCAGCGCCGCTCCGGTCGAGGATCTCCTCGCGCAGGCCTCGGTGTTCGCGCGTTCGCTCGACCCTTCGTCGAAGCTCGCCCAGTTCTCGATCGCGAAGGTTTGGCCGACCGCGACGGTCGATCTGGCGAAGGATGAGGCCGTCACTGCGTTGTTCACGCTGAGCCGCGGCACCATGACGAGCGTCTCGAGCGTTCGGAACCTCCTCATCGCGACGCCGCTCGCCAACTCGATCGGGGACGCGGCCGCCTCCGAGCCGTGCTCCTACAAGACCGCGCTCGGCGTCGCGCTCACGAACGCGGGCGGGGCGGATCTCATGCAGGCGAGTTACGTGGGCGTGGGGATGAAGCCCACGTGGATGTTCTCGCTCCCGAAGGGCGTCGTCTCGGTAGACGCCGCCACGTGCGCGCTCGCGCCGATGTACTGAGGCGCTGGGCGCTGTCCGCGGGCCGCGAGCTACGGGCCGCGGGCGTGCTCCGTCGGCGCCGGCTCCGCTGCGGGGACGGTCGCTTCGAGGGCGGTCGCTTCGAGCGGCTTCTGCTCGGGCGCCTTCGGCTCCGCTGCCTTGTCGACTGGCGGGGCCTTTCCATCCGGCTTCTTCTCGTCGGGCTTCTTCTTCTTGCGCCCGACGAACCCCACGAGCAGCACCCCGACGAGCATCCCTCCGAAGATCGCGCCGGCGGTGATGAAGCGCTTTTTGTCGGACTGCTTCTGCTCGACCGCCTTGACCTCGAAGGACGCGAGGAGATCCTTCGCCTCCTGGTTCGACGGATCGAGCTCCACGGCGCGCTCGAGGAGGAACCGGTCGGGCCGGCGATCGTGGATCAGGAGCTTCGCCTCGGTGAGCGCGATGAGGCTCTCGATGTGCTTTTCGTCCTTGCCGCCCGGGTCGAGGCGCTGCGCCTTGCGGAGCATCGCGAGGCGCTCCTCGTCCTTCTCGGGCGGGAGCGCGAGCGCCGTAGTGACGTAGGACGGCGCCATCGCCGACCGGCCCTCGAAGAGCGGATCCTCCGCCAAGATTCGATCGAACGCGACCACGGCGTCCGCGTGCTTCCCGTCCTTCTGGGCGGACATCCCGTCGCTGACGAGCTTGTCGAACGCGGCGAGCCGCGCGCGGTCGTAGATCCCGAAGATCTGCTTCGCGAGGGTCTCCCACGGAGTCTTCGGCTCGGGCTTCTCGCCCGTGAGATCCTGGTAGGCCTCTTTGAGCTGCCACTTGCCCGCGTCCCCGATGCCGACGATCGCCTCGCGCGCGGCGTCCCGGATCTTGCGGCGATCGCTGTTCGCGAAGCTCAGCGCGACGTGCACCGCGTCGACGTCCCGGATCCGGCCGAACGCGCGCAGCACGTCCGCGAGGATGTCGGGGTCCTCGGACGCCACGGCCTCCCCGGGGAACGCGCGGCCGAGCTTGTCGAGCAGGTCCTCCGCGAGCTGCCGCACGACGCTCGCGTCGTGCTTCTTCATCTCGATGAGCCCGGCGACCGCCTTGTCGCCGAGGACCATGATCTGGCGCTTGATGTCGAGCTCGAGCATCTTGCCGAAGCTCGCGCGGAGGCCGAGGAGCTCACGCACGGCCGCGGTCGAGCCGATCGCCGTGAGCATGCGCTCCATCGCGAGCAGCTCGACCAGGTTCCGCCACGCTTCCTTCTCGGGCTTCGCCTGGTCGAGCACGATCGGCAGCCAATCGTTGAGGTCGCCGTCCTCGTCCGCCACCTCCGGGGGCTTGTCCGGGGGCTGCTTGTCGTCCTTCTTGTTCTTCTTGTTGCGCTTCTTCGGGGGCTTCGGTTTGTCGTCCTTCGGCTGCGCGGTCGGCTGCGCGGCGATCGCCTTGCGCTTCTGTCGCGCGGCCTTGCGCGCGTTCTCGAGGAGGAGCGGGGCCTCCGTCCGATCGATGGCGCCGCGGATCTCCTCGATCCGGGCGTGGATCGCGCCGAGAAGCGTGGGCGACACGTCCGGGATGGCGGCGCGCGCGCGATCTCGAATGTCCGCTTTCTCGGAGAGGATCTGCGAGAGCAGGCTCTCGAGCTCCTTCTGAGAGGCGCTGTCGGTCTCCGGAGGGTGGATCGCCTCGAGGCGCGGGAGCGGCGGGAGGGACGCCGGATCCGGCAGGCTCACGGTCGCGGACGCGCTCGCGGAGGCGCTCGGCGCGGGCGTGGGCGCCGCGAACGACGCGCGCTCCAGCGCCGTGAGGGCGCAGAGGAGCGTCACGAGGACCGTCGTTCGTTTCGACATGCGAGAGCCTGAAACGCGGACCGGCGCGGACCGCTTCCGGACCCTACCGTGGCCCGCCTCGGGGCGCCAAGCTCGCGAGAATCTATGGACGGATCGCGTCTTGCCTTTTACCGTCGAAAACCGTGGTCCCGAAGCCCAGCCCCGATCGTACGTCCCGACGCGGGCACGCGTCGGGCCGGGGTGATGGCAAACCCGAGAAGCGGCGCCTCGGCGAGGCGAAGCCACTGACGGACGGCGCGCCCATCGCGCCGCGGGACGAGACCCACGAGCTCGAGGCGCGCTGCGCCGATCTGGACGCGCGGCTCGCGCGCGCGGAGCGCACCGTGAAGGCGCTCCGGGACGTGGGCCTCGCGCTCGGCAGCACGCTCGATCTCGATCAGTTGCTGGAGCTCATTCTCGGGAAGATCGCGGAGCTGCTCGAGGCCGATCGCGCGACGCTCTACCTCCTCGACGAGCAGCGCGGGCGCCTCCTCTCGCGGATCATCATCGGCGCGGAGGCGCGCAGCATCGAGCTCCCGCTCGGGGCCGGCATCGCGGGGCAGGTCGCGAAGCATGGTCACACCATCCGGATCCGCGACGCGTACAGGGATCGCCGGTTCTCGCGCAGCTGGGACGACGTGACCGGCTACCGGACGCGCTCCATCCTCGCGGCGCCGATGAAGAACCACGTCGGCCGGACGATTGGGGTCATCCAGGTCCTGAACAAGCGCCCGCCGAACACGCAGCGGGGCGAGAAGCTCCACCCCGCCGTCGAGTTCGACGAGTTCTCGCTCTACGACGAGGAGCTCCTCATCGCGCTCGCGACCCAGGCCGCGGTGTCGATCGACAACTCGCGCCTCTTTCTCTCCGTGATTCAGAAGAACATCCAGCTCGTCGAGACGAAGGAGCAGCTCGAGCATCGCGTCAGCGATCTCAAGCTCCTCTTCGAGCTCGAGAGCGCGATGGCGCGCGCCTCGACGATCGAGGAGCTCGCGCGCGCGGTGGTCTCGGAGGCCGCGCGCGCCTGCGGCGCGCAAGCGGGCGGGCTCATGGTCGACGAGGGCGAGGAGGGCGTGTGGCTCTACTTCGTCGACGCGTCGAAGGCGGCGTCCTCGAGCGGCCGATTCCCGGTGGAGAAGCGCGCGCCGCTCCCCGAGGTGAAGCGCCTCAGCGTGCGGCGCGGCGAGGGCATCATCGGCCAGGCGATGCGCTCGAACGAGGCGCAGCACATGCCCGCGTCCGCAGCGCCCGCGGGGTCGGATCGCCCGCCGCTCGCGCTCGCGGACGGCGACCTGCCGGAGTCGGGGCCGGTATCGTGGCGGCTCGGGTCGATCCTCGGGCTCAACGTGACGAGCGCCATCGCGATGCCCCTCGAGGGGCCGAACGAGACCCCCATCGGCGCGCTCGCGCTCTACAACGCGACGCGGCCGGGCGGGTTCACGCAGGACGCGCGCGCGCTCCTCCGCCTCGTCTCCGCGAACGCGTCCACGGCCGTGCGGCTCTTCCTCTCGCGCGCGGAGCGCGAGCGGAGCGAGCGCCTCACGTCCATCGGTCGCCTGCTCTCCGGCGTGATGCACGATCTGCGGACCCCGATGAGCGTCATCAACGGGTACGTGCAGCTCATGGCGAGCACCGCGGACGAGGAGACGCGCGTCGAGCAAGCGAAGGCGATCGCCAAGCAGTTCGACGCCATCGGCGCGATGCAGCAGGAGATCCTGAAGTTCGCCCGCGGCGAGCGGACGACGTTCATCCGACGCGTGTTCCTGAGCACGTTCTTCGGCGAGGTCGAGCAACAGATCCAGCGCGAGCTCGCGGGCACGCGCGTGAAGCTCGTCATGGAGATCGACGAGAAGGGCGTCGCCCGGTTCGACGAGGGGAAGATGATGCGCGTCATCAACAACCTCGCGCGCAACGCCATCGAGGCGATGGGCGATCGGGGCGGGACGCTCACGATCTCGGCGCGCATCGTGTCGCACGAGCTCGTCATCACCGTGTCGGACACCGGCAAGGGCATCCCCGAGGCGATCCGAAAGCGCCTCTTCCAGACGTTCGCGACGTCGGGGAAAAAGGGCGGCACCGGGCTCGGGCTGTCGATCGCGAAGAAGATCGTCGAGGAGCACGGGGGTCAGATCTCCGTCGTCAGCGGCAGGACGTCCGCGCCGGGCGCGCAGCCGTTCGGGCGGCATGGCCCCGGGCCGGGGCTCTTGATGGCGCCGCGAGCGCACGAGGCCGAGGGCGCGAAGTTCGTCATCCGCATTCCGCAGCACCGCCGGGACGACCCGACGAACGACCGCGCGGATGGGGACGGCGCGGCGCCGCGAGCGCACGCAGCCGAGGGACCGGGAGCGAAGCGTGCTGCCCGGCCGTCCGCTCCGACCCACGCGTCGGGCTCGAAGTCCGGTCGGGAAGACCGGAAGACGCGCGTTCGAAAGCTCGAAAGAGGTCAATCGACTTGACGACACAGGCCCGCAGCAAGCCGACCCGCCTCGCGATGCTCGAGGCTCACACGAGCACCCTCGAGAAGTGCGTCTACTGCCCGAAGCTCTGTCGCGCCTCGTGCCCGGTCTCGAACGTCGAGCCGACCGAGTCGCTCACGCCCTGGGGGAAGATGTCGGCGTCCTACTTCCTCGGGCGCGGGGACATGGCCCTCGAGGCGGACACGGCGAGCGTCGCGTGGGGGTGCACCGGCTGCGGCGCGTGCAAGGAGCGGTGCGATCACCGCAACGACGTCGCGACGACCCTCAGGGACACGCGCGCGGAGGCGTTCGCGCGCGGCGCGGCGCCCGAGACCGCGCGCCGGGTCGCGGCGGACCACCGGACGCGCGGGATGGCGATCGCGGCGCGCGCAGCCGAGGTCTTCGCTTCGGAGCCCGCGCCTCAGGGGAGCGCGGCGGTCGTCGTCGGGTGCGGCTACCACCTCTTCGATCTGCGCGCGTCCACGGGCGCGCGCCTCGACGCGCTCGCGGTGCGCGCGGTGTCGCGCCTCCTCGGGGACTCGCCGCCCCGCGTGATCGATGTCTGCTGCGGAGCGCCGCTCCTCGACGCCGGAGATCGCGAGGGCTTCGTGCGCGCCGCCGAGACGTTCGCGGCCGCGGCGGCGGCTGCGGATCCTCTCGTCGCCGTGGATCCGGGGTGCGCGCGGACCATCGCGACCGACTATCCGCGCGTGGGCGTCACCCTCCGCGCGCCGACGTTGCTCGTGGACCTCGCCGCGAAGTCCGTCGACAAGCTCTCCACGGCGCCGCTCGGCGAAGCGCCTCGTTACCACGACCCGTGTCAGCTCGCGCGCGGGCTCGGCCGCGTCGACGAGCCGCGGAGGATCCTCGCGAAGGTCGCGGGCGCTCCCCCGCGGGAGTTCCAGCGCAACGGGACGATGACGGAGTGCAGCGGAGGCGGCGGGCTCCTCCCCGTCACGATGCCCGAGGCGAGCCGCGAGATCGCGGATCGACGCCTCGCCGAGCACCGCGCGAAGGGCGACGGCAAGCTCGTGACGGCGTGTGCCTCGAGCCTCCGCCGGTTTCGGGCGAGCGGCGAGCAAGCGGACGATCTCATCGAGTGGATCGCCCGCGGCCTCGGCCTCCCGTGAGCGAGGCGCCGCCCGAGCCCGGCGCCGCCCCGCGACGGACGATCGCGCGTCGCTTGCTCGTCTCCTACCTCGTCGTCCTCGCGGCGTTTGCCATCACGATGGGCTGGAGCCTCCGGAACATGCGCGCGGCGTCGCGCGAGGCCGAGCTCCTGCGCGACGGCTACGTGCCGCTCCAGCTCCAGCTCGGGGTCGCCCTCGCGGAGCAGAACGTCCTCGCGGCCCAGTTCAACCACCTCCTCGGCGCGGGTGCGCTCTCCAAGGGCAACACGGACGTCCGGGAGTGGATCGAGACGCTGACGCGCGCGCGGCCGAACCTCGTCGCGCAGACGCGCGACGCGGCGAAGCAGCTGCCGGACGAGGCCGCCGCGTTTCGCGACGAGGCCGCGCGCGAGCTGGACGCGATCGAGGACGAGATGACGGACAACGCGGAGCAGTTCGCGAACCTGCTGCGCCTCCTCGCCAACGAAGATCGCGCGCAGTCCGAGAAGGTGCACGGCGAGCTCGTCAAGCGCGAGGCGGACGTCACCCAGCGGATCCGAGGGCTCAAGTCGAAGGTGCAGGAGCGCATGGAGTCGCTCCGCGACACCGCGAAGTCGCGCGAGACGCGGAGCTTCGCGCTGTTCATCGGGCTCTCCGGGTTCACGATGCTCGTCGGCGTCGGCATCGCGCTCTACACGCAGCGGATCCTGAGGCCCCTCGCGATGGTCACCGAGCGCGCGAAGGCGGTGGCGAAGGGCGATCTTTCGCCGCGCGAGGTCGTCCGCGATCGAAGCGAGATCGGGGAGCTCGCCGCGACGTTCGAGAACATGGTCCGGGCGATCAAGGCCGCGCGCGAGGATCTCGTCCACGCGGAGCGGCTCGCGACGATCGGGAAGATGGCGGCACACATCACGCACGAGATCCGGAACCCGCTGTCCTCCATCGGGCTGAACCTCGAGATGCTCGAGGGCGAAATCGCCGAATCGGGCAGCGCCGATCTCGCGGAGGGGCGCGAGCTGCTCGCGGCGATCAAGAAGGAGACCGCGCGCCTCGCGCGCATCAGCGAGCAGTACCTGAGCGTCGCGCGGCGCCCCTCGCCGACGCTCGAGGTCGAGTCGGTCGGCGATCTCGTGCGGGAGGTCATCGCGTTCGTACGCCCCGAGATGGAGGCGCACGCCGTGAAGATCCACCTCGACGAGGTGGGCGACGTCCCGAGCATCCCGTTCGACGAAGCGCAGCTCCGACAGGCGCTCTTGAACTTGCTGCGCAACGCGCGCGAGGCGCTCAGCGAGCAGGCGAAGCAGGGGGACGCATCGATCGAGGTCCGCCTCGAGGCCGCGGTGGGCGGCGGCGTCGACCTTCGGGTGGAGGACGGCGGTCCCGGAATCCCGGAGGAGGTGCGCGCGAGCGTGTTCGATCCGTTCTTCACCACGAAGCAACGCGGCACCGGGCTCGGGTTGGCCGTCACGCGCGAGATCATCGAGGCGCACGGCGGCGTCATCGTGTGCGAGGCGCGCGCCCCGCGCGGCACTTGCTTCCGCATCCACCTGCCGGGGGGCGAGCGCTCGACCTGAGCCGACGATGTGTTGGCCCGACGACCCGTTTTCGAGGAAGCGTGATCGGGTGGAACAACACCTCTGGCTCGGGCGTACCGGCGCCATGAAGAAGCTCGCAGCGGGGCTCGTGGCGGCGGCGGTCGTGTTCAGCGCGACGGGATCGGCGTACGCCGAGCTCGTCGTCGCCAGGGATCAGGAGCACGCGACCATCGAGACCTGCCCCAGTACCGGCGCGTACGTGGAGCGCTGGAACCCAGCGACGGCGCTCCCGGTGAATTTCATCGCCGACCAGTACATGGGGAAGGGCGGTGGCCTCTTCGTCGGCCTCGGGTACGACGACGGCGGCTTCTGGTCCGCTCGCTCGAACAGCATGGACGCGTGCGACGCCTGCGACCCGCTCGACCTCGTCTACACGACGTGGTCCGGCGCAGAGACGACCTATGCGATCGTGACGAAGAAGGAGCGCAGCGATCTCGCGGACGATCCCGCGGCGACACGAAAGCTCCTCCGGGGCAGACTCTTCGCCCTCGCCAAATCGACGTGGCCGGTGGAGAAGCTCTCGCAGGACTACACGTTGACGACGCCGAAGCACGACAGCGAGGGCAACATCGAGAACTTCACGGGCTGGTTCGCCGGCGTGAAGGTCGGCACCCACGAGGTCCGGTTCGCGCAGCTCGCCGAGAACGTGATGTGCTGGTGCTTCGGCCATTGGAAGGGCTACGCGCTCGCGAAGCCGTGAGGCGGGCCCGCTCGCGCGGGCACCACCGCGAATGGCAGCCGACTCGGAGGGTCGACCACGCATGGAACGCCCCCGCCCGAGGCGATCGTCGATAGAGTAGGGCCGCGTGATCCGAAGCTATTACCTCGGCTGCCCCGCCTGGGGCATGGCCACGTGGTCCGGTCGGCTCTTCCCGAGAGGGACGAAGCAGCCTCAGTTCCTCTCGCTCTACAGCCGTGTGTTCAACACGGTCGAGGGCAACACGACGTTCTACGCGCTCCCGAAGGCCGACACGGTCCTCAAGTGGCGCGACGACGTCCCGGATGACTTCCGGTTCTGCTTCAAGTTTCCGAAGGCCATCTCGCACGAAGCGGCGCTCGAGGACGTGGGGCAGGCCGTGGACGGGTTCCTCCACCGACTCGCCCCGCTGGAAGGCAAGCTCGGGACGCTGATGCTCCAGCTCCCGCCGAGGTTCGGCCCGAAGCTGCTCGACCGATTGGGCGCGTTCCTCCGCGGCCTCCCGCCGCGCCACCGGTACGCCGTCGAGCTCCGCCACCCCGCGTTCTTCAAAGGCGGGCAGGAGCAGCGCGACGCTGCGGCGCTCCTCGCGGAGCTCGGCGTGGACACGGTGACGATGGACACGCGGGGCCTGCACGCGTCCACGAACCCGGACGTGCGCGAGGTGCAAGAGAAGAAGCCGAACCTCCCCATCGATCTTCGACCCACGGGGACCGCGCCGATTGTCCGGTTCGTCCCCCACGACGATTTCGAGGCGGGCAAGGCGTTCCTCGAGCCCTGGCTCGTCGAGATCCCGAAGTGGATCGCCGCGGGGAAGACCCCGTTCTTCTTCATGCACGCCCCGGACGACACGTTCGCGCCCGAGAACGCCTATCGGTTCCACGAGCTCCTCCGAGCGCGAGTACAGACAGACAATCTGGGTGATCTCCCGCCCTGGACGGGGCGCCTCGGGCCGAAGTGACCCTCTCGCGCCCTCGCTTGTGGTATCCGCTCGGCATGCGCAAGACGACGGCTTGGGTGGCGGTGCTGTTGATGGGGTGCGGCAGCGGCGAAGCTTCGACGACGGGGGGCTCGGCGAGCGCGACCTCGGCGAAGCCCGCGCCGACGACGAGCGCGAAGCCGAGCGCCGCGCCGAGCGCGAGCGTGGCGGCGGCGAAGCCCGTCGAGGTCCCGCCTGGGGAGAACCCCAAGGTCGAGCTGATCCCCGACGCCCCGGTGAAGGGGGAGATCAAAGGCGAGGCGTTCGAGGGCGTCATCCAGGCGTTCTATTCGACGGGCAGCCAGAAGCTCGAGTTCGGCTTCCGCGACAAGTTGGACGCGGCGAAGCCGTGCGACGATCGCGACTACGACCACAAGATCCGCCTCGAGTTCGCGAAGGACACGTACGCCGTCGGCAAGCCGAAGAGCGGCGCCCTCGGGAAGAACCCGGACATCGCGGTCGACAAGATCTACGCGGGCTATGGCACGGGCGGACCGAAGGGATATTGGTCGAACCCCGGATTGACCGAGATCGCGTACGCGATCGACATCCAGTCGTTCGAGCCGCCGGCGGACGCGAAGTCGAACGGCAAGATCAAGGTGAAGCTCGCGGTGCGCATCCCGGGTGAGAAGTTGACCTGGTTCACCGGCACGTACGACGGGCCCGTCTGCGGTCGCTGAGCGACCCCCACAGACAATCGCTGTCCCGGCGGATCCGGGACGATGCGCGGTGTTATCGTTGGCGCGTGACGTCCTCCTGGATCGCGCTCGGCCTCCTGCTCGGCGCGGCCGTCGTCGGGTGCAAGGCGCCCGAGAAGACGGAGGCATCGAAGGAGTTCACGAACGTCCGACTCGGCGACGTCGCGTTTCGCGCGCGCCTTCCGGTGGGCGCGAAGCTCGATCAACAGGTCGGCGCGTCCGTGCGGTACGAGGTACCGGGCCGCGGGGGCGCGGTCGTGGTGTTCGCGCTCCAGTCCGACCTCGGCGACCTCGATGAGCGGAGCCGCGCGGAGTCGGAGCGCGCCGGACCGGACGGGGCGAGGCCCGTCGTCACGCGCTCCGAGCTTCGCGGAGGTCGCCTCTACCTGACGACGACGGCCCAGAGCGGGAAGCTCGTGCGCGTGCTCGTCGCGGTGCCTCTCCCCGCCGGGAGCGCCCGACCCGCGATGAGCTGCTGGGCGAACGTCACGCGCTCGGAGCCCATCGCGGACGTCGAGGGTACGCGCGACGCGCTCGAGACGGTGTGCGACTCGATCACGTTCGACGAGTGATCCGAGCTCAGGCGTCCAGCACCGCGTCGAGCCCGCGGTGCAGCCCGACGAGGTTCGACACGCGGCGGATGGCGAGCAGCGCGCCGTCCACGTACGGCTTCGCGCTCCGGCCGGCGTCGTGTCGGATCGTGAGGCGCTGGTCGGGCATACCGAAGACGATCTCGGCGCCGATCACGTACCCGGGGAGCCGGATCGAGTGCACGCGCGACCCCGCGATCTCCGCGCCGCGGGCCGTCGCGTCGCCCACGGTCTGGTCGATGGGGACGGTCAGCTCGGGCGCGCGCACGTGGGCGAGGCGGTTCGCGAGCTCGCGCGCGGTGCCGCTCGGCGCGTCGCGCTTGTCGTCGTGTGCGTAGTCGATGATCTCCCATTGGGGGATCAGCTTGGCGGCGGCCTCCGCGAACCGCTGGAGGAGCACGACGGTGAGGGCGAAGTTGCCGCAAGCGAGGGCGCCCCTGCTGTTCGCGCGCGCGGCGTCGTCGATCCGGGCGAAGTCGTCGTCCGTGAGGCCGCTCGTGCCGATGACCACGTGCGCGCCGTGCTCGATCGCGGTGACGACGTTCGAGAGCGCCATGTGGGGCTTCGTGTACTCGACGAACACGTCCCACGCGTCCACGCACGCGAGCTTCGCCGACGCGTACACCGGACAGGGAAGCCGGGGCTCGTTGAGCACGTCCCCGAGGTGCCTCCCCGCGTGGGTTCGCGAGACGGCCGCCACGAGCTGTACGTCGGGAGTGTGCACCGTGCCGCGTGCGAGCTCGGAGCCTGCCCACCCCGTCGCCCCCGCGAGGCAAACCCGAATTGGCTGCGCGGGAGTCGTCATTCGCCGCGGGAGGATACCGCCCAACCGGAGCGCGTCGAGATCTGCCGTGCAAGAGCTTGCCTCTCACGCCTCGGCATCGTTTGCCCCGCGAGCGCGACGTTGGCGAAGGCGCACCCCTTCGTCGGTCGGCCGCGTGCGAGCAAACCCCTGAGATCTTCGAGCGATCGACGCCTTGGGGCCGCGCGGCGCCGCGGCCCCGACGGGCTGGCCCGATCGCTGCTTTAGCGAGTCCACGACCGGTTCGCGGCGCCGAGGATGGTCCTCGAAGAGCCGCACCGGGTGAGCATCCGTCGTTTCTCTCGAGGTCTCGTCATCATCGTGTTCGTTCGTCTCGTGTCCGCGTCGCCGTTCTCTCGTCGCTCTCGTTCACCACCGCCGCCCTCGCCGAGGACGACGATGAAGCCAATACGTTCGTCGCCACCGCGTCGGAGTCGACCGGTCCCGCCGTGCTCATCCGCTCGAAGGAAGAGGGCGGGGTCGAGACGCAGTACACGTCCGACTCGATGGCCGGCATCCTCATCCGCGCGGGGTCGGACCAACAGTTCGCGTTTCAACCGCAGCTTGGCTACACGAAGGACGGGTTCGGGTTCGAGGGCGGAGCGATCGCGTGCGCGTTCGGCGTGGGCTCGCCGCGCATCGGGTACTTCAGCTACCAACCGCGGTTCCTCGCGGGGACGAAGGACGGCGGGCTCGGGCTCGGGATGCGCAACGCGCTCGCGTGGCACTCGGCGCACGACCTCTTCAACATGGAGATCGGTCACCAGTTCGTGAAGGAGGACGACGTCCTCCGCATGGATGTGCGCGGGACGATCGGCGTGAACGCGGGCGGGATCCTCGACCTGTTCCTGTGAGTCCGAGCGGACCGGCTGCCGCGCCGGACGGAGGCGGAACACGCGAGTTTGGAGGGCGGCACTTCGACGCGAGGCCGGCGGCGCGCCACCGAAGCGGTTCGGTGGCGCTGCCGCGAGCGCGCGCGCCGCTCCGCTTCGACAGCGCCGCGCTCGGGATTACCTCCGGCCGATCCGGACGAGCCCGTTCGCTCGGCGCGAGACGTGCGGAGTGTCTAGCGTCGACCGCGCCGTCGCAGACAATCAGTAGATGCTGTCGCGGTAGGAGCGGCCGCCCATCCCGCGGCTGCCGAAGTCGTCGTTCATGCGGCCGTTCGAGTAGCCCTGGTTGCGCCCGCCGTTGAGCCCGCTCATCCCGCGATCGTTCTCGTCGCGCCGGTAGTCGCGATCCCGATCGTCGCCCTGCTGGCGGTAGGTCTGTTGTCCGAAGCCCTGCTGCCCCTGGCGCCCGGACTGCTGGTCGTAACCCTGTCGCGCGTAGCCCCGATCGTCGTCTTGGCGCCCGTCGTCCTGGCGTCCATATCCGCGCATGCCGCCGCTCGTCTCGTCGCGATCGCCGTACGGTCGATCGCGATCGTAACCCTGCTGGCCCTGTCCCTGGCGGCCCCGGTTCCAGTCGTCCTGCTGACCGCCGCGACCGTATTGTCTGTCTTCGTCCTGGTCCCACCGGTTGCCCATCGACTGGCCGCGCTGGCCCTGACCGCGGGATTCGCCGCCCCCCACCGAGCTCGAGCGCGCGCCGCCGCCGTAGTAGTTTCCAGCTTCGCGCGCGTGGTGGCCCGCGTTCTCTGCATGCCAATCGGCCGCGTCACGGTGATGGCTCGCGATTCCGTGCGCGCCATTGTTCGCGTGCTCGGAGGCGCGGCGGTGGTGGTGCGCCGCCGTATCATGATGGAAGGACGCTGCCGCGTGATGATCGAAGTCACGCGAGCCGCCCTGCCCCTCCGAACCTCAGCCCGTCTCCCCACGTCCACTCTGTCCCGACCATCCACCGGTGCGGCCACCATTTCGATTTTCCATTTGGGCGTCTCCTTGTGCACCCTCGCGAGGGCGGTGCGGGTCGCGGTGTCGTGCAACCCGAGTGCCGCTCTGCGATCACACGGATCGCCTGGAAATAAAGGCTTTTGCCGCATTCTTACGCGCGACGAAATGTCACGTCGTGGCCACGGAGGACACGCGCGCGCGCGCATCGTCCGCGCGCGCACGCTTCGAAGAGAGCGCGAAGGCGCAGGGGACGGAGGAGTATAGTCCGGGGTGATGACGGCGATCACCGGGTCTCCCTGGCGCGAAGCCGACCGGCGCGATGACGCACGGATCGTCGAGCTCGTGGACGCGCTCTACGCCGAGGATCCGAGCGACGAGCCGATCCCTCGCGCGAACACGGAGCGCACGCTCGAAGCTCTCCGCTCCGATCCGGTGCGGGGGAAGGTCGTCGTGGCCGAGCGCACGCCCGGGCTCGTCATCGGCTATTCGCTCCTCATCTCGTTTTGGTCGAACGAGCTCGGCGGTGAGGTCTGCGAGATCGACGAGCTCTACATCGCCGAGGCGTACCGGAGCCGCGGGCTCGCCTCCGCGCTGATCACGACGATCGATCGCGGCGATCCGCCTTGGGGTCGAGTACCCGTCGCGATCACCCTGGTGGTCACGCCAAAGAACGCGCGCGCCCTCGCTCTCTACGAGCGCCTCGGGTTCGTCCGCGCGAAGAACACGCCCATGCGAAAGAGGCTTCGTCCGCGGCCGTCCGGGGAGTGAGCGAGCGCGAGCGCCCCGAGCAGGGATCGAGGCGCTCGTGCGGGTGAAGCCCACTCCCCGCGCCGAAGCTACTTGGCGGGCGTCTCGGCGGGCGCGCTGCTGCTCCCGCCTCCGTGCGCGGACTTCACGGCGCTCACCACGGCGTCGTACGTGGCCTCGTCCTTCAGCGTGCCCGCGTCCGCGGCCTCCTCGAGCTTCTTGTGGGCCGCGCAGAACCCATCGAGCGCGTCGCCCGCGTCCGCGTGCGCGTCCTCGAGGGTGGCGAGCTGTGAGTACATCCCCGCGTAGACGGACTTGTCCGTGGTGGACTCGCCCACGCAGAAGCCCTTTCCGTCGACGTTGCCGCACCTCCGATCCGTCTTTGCGTCGCGCTTCTTCTCGAGCTCCTCCTGGAGCGAGTGGAAGCCCTTCGCCTGCTTGTCGAGGTAGGGCGAGAGTCCCTCGCAGATCGCCTTCACGTGGGGCGCCGCCGCCTTGATGATCTTTCCGAGGTCGCCCTCGGCGTCGTTCGTGCTCATGAGCTTCACCAGGGACTGCATTGCGTCCCTGGTGCTCGTCGCCTCCGCCCCATCGATCCCAGAGAAGTCCGCGCCGTCGACGCCCGACTCGGCCGCCTCGAGCTTGCCCGCTTGCTTGGCGTCCACCTCCCCGCCGGCGATCGAGTCGAGCATCTCGCCGTAGTCGGCGAGGGCGACGAACGCTTTCCGGAACACCCGGTCATTCCGGAGAGCCTTCTTGCAGGCATCGCTCATGGGCTTGTCCTGGCCGGGCTGCGCGGTCAGCGCATCCTCGATGAGGCACACCTCACCTCCCTGCGGGACGCTCGCGCCATACGGGCGGAGCTCGCCGCCGACGCGACCGACCGCGACGCCGGACGCGTTCGGCCCGCCGCACGCCGCGACCATCCACAAGAGACCGAGACCCGCGCAAAGGCGGGGTGCTACCTCATCGGATCGCTTCATCGTTGCCTCCCGGTGCGGGAGGTTATCAGTCAGCCGAGGAGCGCGAGCATCGATGGTGCGACGACCTCGTCGAGCCCGCGCGCCTTTTCCTCGGCGATCGTGAGCGCACCGACCCTGCCGTGCGCGGAGAGCACGTCCCCGTCGCGCGGGGCGGAACGACGTGCGGCGGAGATCCTCGCGCGCTCCTCCGCGATCGCGTCGGCGAAGGCTGCCCGCACGGCGTCGCGCACCGACGCGCCTCCCTCGCGGATCGCCCACGCGACGATTTGGTAGGACAGCTCCGCGTGCCGCGCCTCGTCCGCGGCGATCTGGAGGAGCGCCGACTTGACCGCTGGATCCGTGGCGGCGTCGCGCTGCGCGCCGGCGACGAGCGCGGCGAGCGTCTCCCCGACGCAGCCCTCGCGCGCAGCGGCGACCGCGAGATCGACGAGGTTGGTCGCGAACGTCGCGCGCGTCGCGTCCGCGAGCGCGCCGGGCGAGACGGGCGCGCTCGAGTACGCGCTCGCGAGCGCGAACCCCATCGACGCGTGATCGATCTCGTCGAGCGCCGCGCGGTGACAAGCCGCGACGAGATCGCGCGGGGCGCCGAGCGCGATGAGCTCGAGCGCGGTCTTGGAGAACGCTGCCACGCTCGCGTGCTCGAACGCGGCCTCTTCCGCCCACGCTCGAGCGAGCGCGAGCCTCTCGCTCTCGCTGAGGTCGGCGACGCGAGGCGCGAGGCTTCGCGCGCTCCATCCGTTCGCTCGCGAGGTCACGGTCGCTCTGCGCGGCGCGGCCTCCACGAGGAGCGGGCGACCGACTACGCCGCACGCCGGATCACCGGGGTCGGTCACGTCCACCTGGTAGCAGCACTGCCCTTGCTTCTCGGTTGGCCCCGAGATCCACGTCGTCACGCGCTCGCCGTTCGCGGTGCACTCGCCGAACGTCGCCACCGCCATGCCCTTTTCGGGGCACGGGAGCATCGCGGGCGTGAAGCACCGCTCGACGTCCATCATCCCGCCGCCCGTCGAAGAGCTCGCGGTCGCGCTGCCCGTGGTGGTGCTCGTCGTCGCGGTGGTCGTGCCCGCGCTCGTCGTGCTGCCGGACGCGCTCGAGGAGGACTTCCCGCTCGTTGAGGAGCCGCTGGTGGCGGTCGCGCCGCCCGCGCCGCCCGTTCCGCTCGCGTCGTCGCACGCCTGGGTCGCGAGGGTGGTGACGCCGATCGAGGCGAGGATGGCGGTTCGAAGAGAAAGCGTTCGCAGAGTGCTCGTATCCATGGTCGAAGCTCCTTTGTGCACGCAGTCTCCCCAGCGCACGCGGGGCGCGCACCTTAAGCGCCCTTAAACGTCGGTCGCGCGGCGCGTTTGGATCGGCGAACGATCTTAGAATTCGCCCGTGGAGCCGATCCTCAACGTCCGGGAGCGCGCCTCCTCGTTCGTCGGTCGCCTGGACGTCCTCGAGGATCTCGATCGCCGGTTCGAGCGAGGCGCCCGCCTCGTGACGATCCTCGCGCCCGGAGGCATGGGAAAGACACGCGTCGCGCAGCGGTTCGCGGCGCGCGGGGGCGCGCGGTGGTCCTCCCCGGGCGCGGGAGGCGTCGGGTTCTGTGACCTGACGGGCGCGCGGACCGCCTCCGACGTCGTCGCGATCGTCGCGGAGACGTTCGCGCTCCCACTGAAGGATGCGCTCGGCGCGGAGCTCGGGCGGGCGCTCGCACGCAGGCGGCGTGTGCTCGCCGTGCTCGACAACTGCGAGCACCTCGTCGCGCCGCTGCGCGAGCTCGTCCCGGACTGGCTCGCGCGCGCGCCGGGTGCGCAGTTCCTCGCCACGTCACGCGAGATCCTCTCGGTCGACGGCGAGGAGCTCCTGCCCCTCGGACCGCTCGCCGCCGAGAGCGAAGGGGTCGAGCTCTTCCTCTCGCGGGCGCGGGCACGCGCGCCCTCGTTCGATCCCCAGGGCGAGGAGCTCGCGCGCCTCGCGCGGATCGTCGCGCGCCTCGACGGTATCCCGCTCGCGATCGAGCTCGCCGCGGCTCGCGCGCTCGTCCTCTCGCTCGAGGACATCGAGCGCCGGCTCGATGCGCCGCTCAAGCTGCTCGTGCGCGCGGGCGCTTCGGGCAAGCACGACTCGATGCGACGGGCGATCGCGAGCTCCGTCGACCAGCTCGGTGAGCCCGAGCGCGCGTTCTTCGCCGCGCTATCCGTGTTTCGCGGTCCCTTCACGCTGCGCGCAGCCGAGCACGTCCTCGCGGAGGTCGGGCCGAGCCCGCTCACCGCGATCGAGCTCCTCGTGGGCCGCTCGATCGTCGTGGCGTCGACCGGAGCCTCGGGCGTGCGGTTCACGCTCTACGAGGCGATCCGCGAGTTCGCCACGGAGGAGCTCGGTCAGCGGCCCGCGATCCGGGAGGCGGTCATCGCGCGGCACGCCGCGTTCTTCGCGTCGTGCACCGAGACCGCGACCGAGCTCGACGCGGCGGATCTCACCGCGTCACATGCGTGGGCGCTCGCGAGCGATCGCTCGCTCGTCGGGTCGCTCGCGCTGCGGCTCGCGGACGCGCTCGCCCGGCAGCCGGAGCGCCGCCTCGCCTCGCTGAAGGCGACCCTCGACGTGATGGGCAGCTCCGCGCTCCTCGCGCCGTTGCTCGCCGCGCGCGGGCGCGCCGCGCGGGAGCTCGGCCGGCTGGACGAAGCCGCGGCCGACTTCGAACGCGCGCTCGCGCTCGATCCGGCGCCCGCCGTCGCGCTGCGGCTCGCGGAGCTCGTCGAGACGCAGGGCGACACCGCGCGCGCGCTCGGCATCGCGGAGGACGCGCGCGCTCGCATCGAGCGCTTGGGCCCGAGCTCCGAGCGGGACACCCTGGCCGCGGAGGCGGCCGCGCGCATCGGCCACGTGCACCGACGCGAGGGGCGGATCGCCGACGCGCAGCGAGAGACCGCGCGAGCGGTCGCGCTCCAGCGCGGGCTCGGGCCAAGCGAAGGGTTGGCGCTCGCGCTGTACGAGGCGGCGGTGCTCGCGCTCTTCCGTCGGCACCACGAGGCGTCCCTCCAGGCGTTCGACGAGGGGCTCGCTGTCGTCGCCGCGGGCCTCGCGCGTTCCCCGCATGGCGCGCGCCTGCTCCTCGCGCGCGGCGCGCTCGCGACGGGCCGAGGGACGCTCCTGCAGGAGCTGGGACGCGCCCCGGAGGCGATCGCTCTGCACGCGGAGGCGGCGCGTGTTTTCGCGGACCTCGGCGACCTGCACCGCGAGGGGAGCGCGCTCTATTACTGGGCCGGCGCCTGCGTGGAGACCGGCGCGCCGGACGACGCGGAGACGATCTTTCGAAGGTCGCTGGTCATCATCGAAGGGATCGGCGTCCCGCGCTACGAAGGGCTCGTCTGCGGCGCGCTCTCGACGCTCGTCGCGCGTCGCGATCCCGCGTCCGCGCAGGCGCTGCTCGCGCGCGCCGACGCGGCCGCCGAGCGGTGCGCGAGGGAGGGGGCGCTCCTGTCCACGCTCGCGATCCACCGGCTGCACGTGGACGCGCTGCTCGCACGCGATGTGGATGAACCCGATCCGGCGCGGGATCGCGCGCTCATCCGCCGAGCGGAGGTGCACGCGTCGTCCTTCGAGTGCGACGATCCCCGCTTCGCGCTCCGGGTGCTCGTGCAGCGCTTCGGCGGCCGCGCGGCCCCCGACGGACCGGCGCTCCGCGTCGGCGCGGACAGCGCGTGGTTCGAGGGGCCGGAGCACGGAGCGCGCGTGGACCTCGTGAGGCGCGCGCCGCTTCGGCGCATCTTCGCGGCGCTGGTCGCGCGGCGACAGCTCGCTCCGGCGGATCGCCTCAGCCTGGACGAGGTCGTCGATGCGGGTTGGCCGGGCGAGCGCATGAAGGCGGAGGCCGCTGCGAACCGCGTCTACGTCGCGCTCGCGACGCTCCGCAAGCTCGGGCTCCGCGGCACCCTGTCGAGCGGCCCGGGCGGGTACTGCCTGGACCCGGCCGTGCGCGTCGTGCTCGACGGCTTCACCCCCGCGGTCCGCTGACCCGCCGATTCCGCCGCTCACCGCGGTGTTCGCTCGCGCATCCGAGCTCGCGTAGGCGCGAGCCCGATCAACGGAGCATGGCGACGAGCCCCGCCGTGAGAGCGATCGCCGCGGCGACGATCAGCGCGGCAGCGCCGATGAACCCCCACGATCGCTCGGACTTGGCGGGACTGCTCGCGATCGCGTACGCCTGCCAGCGCGCGTCGGCCTCGAACTCGCGGCCCACGGCGAACCCGCTCTTCTGCTCGGGCGTGAGGGCGACGCCGTCGGCGCCGAAATCGCTCGACGGGCTGCGATGTGCGGGCGGCGGCGGGTGCTGCAGCATCGACGCGGCGACCGAGGGAGGCTCGAGGCTCGGTGGGGTGGGGAAGCCGGATGGCCGATCGCCCGAAGGTTCGTCTGGCGGCGCGAGGCGGAGGCCCGTGCCGAACGTCGTCTTGGACTGGACGAGGCTGCTCATGACCGCGACGGGCGCGGCGAACGTCGGGTGATCGGAGGGTGGCCCGAGGACGCGCTCGGCGCCGACGTCCGCCTGGCGCTCCCCCGATTCCGGCGGCGGAGCTTCCGCGCGGACCGTCTCCGTTGTCTCCCTCGTCTCCGCTTCGCTGCTCGGCGCGGGCGGCCGGGTGGCCTTGCGCATCCCGGACGCGGACGATGGCGGGGGCGGCACGGAGACGCTCGTCGACCCGGCGCTCTTCGCCGCTTCCTTGAACGCGTCCGCGAACTCGGTCGCCGTCGCGAACCGGTTCTCGCGCTGCGTCGCGAGCGCCTTTTCGAAGAACGCGTCGAGCGCCTTCGGGAGATCGGGGCAGACGGCGGAGGGCGCGCGCGGGCGCTCACGCGTGATCTGGTACATCACGCGCGACATGTCGCCGTCGAACGCTTTGATGCCGGTGAGGGCGCGATAGAGGATCGTGCCGAGCGACCAAAGATCGGTCCGCGCGTCGAGGTTGCGCTCGCAGCGGATTTGCTCGGGGCTCATGTAAAACGGCGACCCGAGCATCACGCCGGTGGCCGTCATCAGCGCGGCGGTCCCCGCGTGTTTGGCGACGCCGAAGTCGAGCAGCTTGATGACCTCCTCGTCGTCCTCCTTCGCGATGAACAGGTTCTTGGGCTTCAAATCGCGGTGGACGATCCCGGCCGCGTGCGCGACCTTGAGGGCCCTCGAGGCTTCGACGGCGACCTTCGTCACGAACGCGACGGGCAGGCGCTTCAATCGGTGCATGCGCTGATGGAGGTCCTCGCCATCGAGGCGCTCCATGACGATGAACGGCACCCCCTCCGTGGTGCCGTGATCGTGGATCGCGACGACGTGGGGTGTGCGGAGCTGAGCCGCCGCGCGCGCCTCCTCCTCGAACCTCTTTCGGTAGTCCGCGTCGCCCGTGTACGCCTGCCCCATGAACTTGATCGCGACGACCCGGTTCAGCTTCGTGTCGGTGGCCTCCCAGATCGTCGCCATGCCGCCGCGCGCGATCCGGTCGCCGAGTTTGTAGCGCTCCGCGATGATCCGGCCCGCGCCGAGGACGCGATCCCGCACGCGTCGACTGGACTCGTCGTCGTCGTCCTCCGCGATCGCAGCGAGGAAGGAGCCGAGCTGATCCTTCACGTCCGGTGCGTCGTTCATCCCATGGAGAACTATACGCGACGGGCTTGATCGCACTCGAACATCGGGCCGCGGCATTTGCGCCACACTCATGTGTTTAGCGCACGATCGCCACACCCGGCGGAGCCTCACGGCGCGAGGTTCATCGTCTCGCTCGGGTCACGGTCGAGGTCGAACAGCTCGAGCGTCTTCTGTCGTTCGTCGACGATCAGCTTGAGCGGCGGGCTCCAGATCGCGCGCAGCTCCGGCGCCTCGGCCACGAACCGGCGCGCGCGCGGCGCGTCGAGTCCCGCGAGGAGCGGCACGAGCGTCGCACCCGTGAACGCCTCGGGCGCGCGCGCGCCGAACACGTCGAGGACGGTGGGCGCGACATCGATGAGCCCGACGGGGTCGCCGACGGCGCGCGCCTTCACGTGGGGACCGTGCACGAGGAAGGGGACGCGTAGAACCTCCTCGTAGAGCGAGCGCGCGCGGCGCGCGAAGCGGTGCTCACCGAAGGGCTCCCCGTGATCGCCGACGACGATGAGGAGCACCCGATCCCGGAGCTCGGGGCTCGCGACGCGCTCGAGGAGCGCGCCGAGCTCTCTGTCGATGGCCTCGAGCGCGGCCACGTATCGCTCGCCCGCGGACGCGCGGCCCACGGGGCCGCTGTAGGGGTAGTGCGCGTCGGTGAAGTGCGCGAACACGAAGCGCGGGCGCTCGTCGATCGCGGCGAGGACGTCGAGCGTCTCGCGCATCACGGCGGGCGCGAGCGCGCGCCCGCGGCCACCCGCGAGCGTGCGCTCCTCCCCGAACCCGGAGGCGACGCCGTGGCTGCCCGCGAGGAACCCCGCCGACACGATCGACGTCGTCGCGACGCCGCTCGACTCGAGCACCGACGCGAGGCGCGGCGAGCCCTCCGCCGGGTAGTCGCCGAACGTGGCTCCCTCCCCGCTCGGCGCCCAGCGCAACGTGCTCGGCGGGCGGCTCGAGAAGAGCGACGCGAGGGACCACACACCGTCGCTCGCGGCGGCGCGCGCGCTCGTGAACGCCGCGCTCGATCGCGCGAGCGCCGTCAGGTTGGGCAATCGCCGCGCGGGATCGGCCTGAAACAGAGCGTCGGCGCGCATCGAGTCGATCGTGCAAAGGACCACGATCGGAGCCCCATCGATCAAGCGAACGCCGCGGGCTGGCGCCGTCTCGTCCTCCGGGCGCGCCTCGGAGAGGAGCGCGGCGGCGACGGGAGGCGGCGACGGCACGGACCACGTCGCTGCGAACACCCGCGCGCCGAGCGCGGTGGGCGATCGGAACACGAGGAGCCTCACGCGGTTCGAGGGTGGAACGAACGCGATCGCGGCGAGCGCCGCGGCGCCCAGCCCGAGCGCGATCCTCGTCCGACGTGCCGACGGCCAGGAGCTCCAGCGCCTCGAGATCCAGGCGAACGCGAGCTCGGACACGAAGAGCCCGAGGAGCCACACGATCGCGGCGTGGACCTCGGGGTGATCGCCGCGGAAGAGCCTTCCGTTCGCGATCGTGCCCGCGGCTGCGACGAGCACGCCGAGCCCACCGCCGAAGCGCGCGAGGCGCCGACGCCGGCGCGCGCTGGCGGGCGCGACGAGCGCGCGGCCGAGGCTCATCACGAGGGCCGGCGCCGCGATCGCGGCCAGGAGCAGCAGCACCCGCAGCACGCCGGTCAGCGGGTACGAGGCGAGCGCGTGCGCGCGTCGGTCCACGAACTCTCCGAGGCCGAGCACCACGAAGGGCGCGTGCAGAGCGGTCCACGCGACGCGAGGAATCCAGCGGCTCCGCAGGAGCGCGGGCCGTGCACGCCCGAGGAGCGCGTGGCCGAGCGCGGCGAGCACACCGAGCGCGAGGCCGAGCGCCGTGGTGAGGACGAGGTCGACCGCGTGCGCGACCAGCGACTGATAGCGCGTCGATGCGGACGTGGCGCTGACCACGGCCGCGCCGCAGGCGGAGACGAAGAACCCCGAGACGAGCGCGGTCGCTCGCCGAAAGGGGCGCGCTACGTCGGTCGCGGGAAGGTCACGCGTACGCGCGTCCCTCCGTTGGGACCGTCCTCGATGGAGAGGGGCGCGTGGATGAACGCCGCGATCGTGGCCGACACGATGAGCGGCAGCGGCGAGTTGCGCTCCTGCGACAGCGCCTCGAAGTCTCGCGAGGGGATGCTGACCTTCGCCTTGTGGCTGAGCGGCGGCCCGGTGTCGTCCACCACCACGCCCACGCCCGTCGCGTGCTCCTCCACGGTGACGCGTACGGTCGTGCCCGGGTTGCTCGCGTTGATCGCGCTGCTCACGAGCTCGTTCAGGAGCACCTGGACGACGCCGCCGTTCCACACGTCGGTGTGCGCGTCGGCGCCAGCGCCGTCCGCGGGCTCGCTCGGCGCGTCGACCTCGACGGTCACGTCGTGGCGCGCGGCGCGGGCCTTCTCGGCGTTCACCGCGGCGCGCGCGATCGCGGCGATGCTCACGGGCCCGGGCAGGTCGAGGATCGGGCAGTTCGCGAGCTTCGCGAGATCCGAGATCACCTCGCTCGCCGCCGTGACATGTCGACCCACGGACGCGCCGATCTCGTTGACCTCGTCGCCCCGATCGCCCCAGCGCGTGCGGTCCCGGAGGGGCGCGACGTCGCGCCCGATCGCCGCGAGGATGCCGCGGATGTCGCCGAGGACGGCGCGCGACGTCGCGACGAGGACGCCGATCGCCTCGCCGCCGGGGGCCTGCGAGAGGGACGATCGATGAGAAGGCGGACCGTCGCTCTTCCCCATCACGGCGGCGAGCTCGCGCGCGTAGGCCTCGCCTTGAGCCTGCGCCGCGGCGAGCTCCCGGCGGAGCGTCTCGACCTCGCGGTGCTCGTCGTTGGCGGGCAGGATGAGCGTCTGTTGATCGCCCTCGAGCGCGAGCCGGCCGCCGAAGCGGATCGCCATGCGGGAGAGCCACTGGATCTCGGGCTCGAAGCTCTTCGACTTGTCGGGCCCGAGCTCCGCCGCGATCTTGATCTCCTCACCTTCGCGGCGAATGCTCACCTGGCCTGCGGAGGGCGCGCCGAGCTCCCCGCCTTGCGCCATGAGCACGTGGAGCATGCGGCGGAGCTCCGCCTCGTCCCCGAACACGACGAGACCCTTGCCCATCTCGATTTGGACGCGCGCCTCGGGCGCGAGCTCCCAGACGAGGCCCGCGACGTCGATCTTCCCGCGCCGCCCGCGCGACGGGGATTGACCATGCAGCGAGGCGAGCATCGACATGGTCTCGTCGAGCCGGTTCAGCATGGTCTCCACGCCCGTGTCCTCGAGGCTCGTCACGACGGGCTCCCCCGGGGCTCCGGCCGGCGGTGGGACCGGCGTCGACTCCGGCGGAGGGATCGTCAGGCCGACGCCCCGCCTCAGCTTCTCCGCTGCGCTTCGGGCCTCTTGCGTGAGGAGCCATGAGAGCTCCGTTCGGGTCAGCCGTTCACCAGACATGGGCTCTTTGTTCTCATCGGAGCGCCTGGATCGTGCGGGACGCTCGCCTCGAGATGATGCCAGACGGCCCCCGCACCTGCTAGAGTTTCGAGCCATGCGAGGTCGCGCGAGGGCGCTCGTTCGAGTGGCGTCCGCGCTCGCGGTCGCCGCCCTCACGCAGGGTTGCAACGGCTGTGTGGAAACGACGGGCAACCCATTCGCAACGACCGCATCGTCTGGGGGCGCGGGCGGAGGGCTGGGCGGTGCGGGCGGAGGGACGCCCGTCGATCCGGAGCTCGGCGGCCCCTGCATCGAGGACGCGCAGTGCGACGACCTGATCGCGTGCACGTTCGACGCGTGCGACCAGACGGTCCAGCGGTGCCGCTTCAAGCACGACGACTCGCTCTGCCAGGACACGACGTACTGCAACGGCGCCGAGCGGTGCGATCAGAAGCTCGGGTGCGTCGCGGGGGAGCCCGTGGACTGCGGCGACAAGAACGCATGCACGATCGACACGTGCGTCGAGCCGACGAAGAGCTGCACCTCGGTCCCGCGGGACGCGGATGGCGACGGCGACCCGGACGGGCACTGCTCGGGCAAGGACTGCAACGACCTCGATCCGAACGTGTCCTCGCTCGTCCCGGAGCTCTGCGGGAACCACGTCGACGACAACTGCGACGGCGTCATCGACGAGGCGACGTGCGTGACGCCCGAGAACGACACCTGCCTCGACGCGCTGACGATCTCCGCGCCCGGCACGTACGTGATGAACACGACCGGCGCGGCGTTCGACTACCCGACGACGTGCTCGCTCCAAGGGAGCGGCCTCCACGACGTCGTGGCCGCGATCGTCCTGCCCGCGGGCCCACCGGTGGACGTCGTCGTCGACGCGCAGACGCCGCCGGACGTCTCGATCGCGATCGCGGGCCAGTGCGGTGACCCCGCGACGGAGCTCGCGTGCGGGCCGTCTTTTCCCGGAACGCAGGGCCACGTGTCGCGGATCCGCGCGCGCGGCCTCGGGAGCTTGGGAGGAGAAACGGCATACCCGCTCTACGTCGCGTCAGGCGCCGCCGGTGGGCTCGTCACGGTCGGCGTGGACTTCGTCCCGCCCGAGCCCGCGCCCACGAACGAGACGTGCGGGACGGCAACGGCGATCACGCCCGGCGTCCCCGTCACCGTCGATCTCGCGGGCGTCGCGACCGATCTCGTGACGGCGTGCGGCGCGTTGACGGGGGAGCTCGTGTTCGGGTTCTCCCTCGCGGCCCCCGCGGACGTGGACGTCTACGCGACGCCCGTGGATGGCGTCGGCGTCCCCAGCATCTCCCTCCGCGGCGCGGCCTGCGCGCTCCCGGAGGACGAGATCACGTGCGCGTCGGGCGCGAGCGCGCACGTCTACCGGCACGCGCTCGCCGCGGGCGACTACTACGTCGCGATCGCGGGGACGGCGCCGGGCACGATGAGCGTGGACGTGGAGCTCTCCGCGCCCACCGCGCCCGCGCCGGACGAGAACTGCGTGACGGCCCCGCTGATCCCTCCGAACGTGACCATCGACGTCCCGTTCGACCATCACCAGGACGACATCGCGCTCGGCTGCTTCGGCACCGCGATCGACGCCGCGTACGAGCTGGATCTCGCGCAGCCGTCGGACGTCCTCCTCGTGCAGCGGATCTCGTCCGCGGACAGCGGGTCGGTCCAGCTCTCGGCGCCAGCGTGCGCCGGACCCCAGGACCTCCTCGCGTGCTCGTCGGGCACGAAGAGCCCCGTCGTCGTGGGCAAGCGGAACGTCCCCGCGGGGGGCCATCGGATCGTCGCGGAGAGCGTGTTCGGCAAGGATCAGCAGCTCTCGGCGTTCGTCCGGAAGTCGTCGCCCACGGTGCTCGTCCCGTTCGCGGACGGGTGCGCCGACGCGGCCCCGATCCCCGCGACCGGCGGCTTCTTTCAAGGGAACACCGCGAGCGCGACGGCGAACTTCACCGCGGGGTGCGACAACGCGGGCGGCCCGCCGAACGGCGCGAACGACCAGCTGCTCCGGCTGGATCTCCCGGCCAAGAAGCGCGTGATCTTCGACATGAGCGGCTCCTCGTACGCCACGCTGCTCGACGTCCGGCAGGGCCCGACGTGCCCGGGGACGGAGGTCCCGCTCGGCTGCTCGGCGGCCATCGGCGCGTCCAACGCGCAGCGGAGCTACCTGGATCTGACGCTCGATGCGGGCACGTACTTCGTTCAGGTGGACGGGCTCGGCGTCGACAACGGTCAGTGGTTCCTGAACGTGTTCGTCGTCGATCCGTAGCCGCTCGTGCGGTTGTGGTAGGGTCCGGCCCCGACGATGCTGCAGCGTGTCCGTACCATCGCGCTGAATACGTATCGCGAGTCGGTGCGCGCGAGGATCTTCCTCGGCCTCGCGCTGGTCGCGTTCCTCGTCGCGGTGTTCTCGCTGTTCGTCGGGAGCCTGGCGCTGCGCAACGCGCCTCGGGTCATGAGCGACCTCGGGGCGGGCTCGATCTCGATCTTCTCGATCGTCGTCGCGATCATCGTCTCGGTGACCTCCCTCTTTCGGGAGGTCGAGCAGAAGACGATCTTCCCCATCCTCGCGCGCCCGGTGCGTCGGGCGGAGTACATCGTCGGCAAGTACGCGGGCACGCTCCTCACGCTTCTCGTGTTCATCTGCGCGGACGCGGGCTTCGTGTTGATGCTCGTCGCGAAGATCGCGGGCACGTCGGCGCTCATCGCGTTCGGCCCGGGCTTCGCGGCGACCGCGATCATGGCGTTCGCCGCGTTTCGATCCTCGCGCGCGCGCACGTACGGCGTCATCCCGTGGGCGGTCGTGATGCTCGCGATCGGCGTCGCGGTCTCGGGCGCCGCGCCGGACGAGCGCCGGCTGATGATCACGTCTTCGCTGCTGACGCTCCTCGAGGTGATGATCGTGACGGGGTTCGCGACGCTGTTCGCGTCGTTCTCGTCGCCGTTCTTGTCCGCGCTGTTCTCGCTGTGGGTGTTCATCGTGGGCCGCTCCGCCGATCAGATGGCGCACCTCCCCAAGAAGCTCCTCGGGCCATTCCTGGTGGACGCGTTCGCGGTGCTCGCGAAGATCATCCCGAACCTCCAGATCTATGTCCCCGCGCGCGAGCTCCTCACGGGGGAGGCGGCGAACGCGGACACGTGGAGGTACATGCTGACCGCGGCGGGCACCTCGGCCGCGTGGGCGGTCGGGTTCGTCGTCGCCGCCTGCCTCGTCTTCGAGAAGCGCGATTTCTTGTGACCCCTCGGGCCTCCGCGGTGATCAAGGCGATCCTCCGGATCGCGTTCGTCGCGGTCGTCGTCGCCACCGGGCTGACGGCGCGCGTGCTGATCGCCGGGGAGCTCGAGATCGCGGAGAGCACGCGGGCGCTCGCGAACGGGGACGCGCGCGGGGCGACGGAGCACGCGCGCGCCGCTGCGCTGTGGTTCGCCCCGGGCGCTCCGCACGTCCGCGTCGCGTACGCGCGGCTCGTCGCGCTCGCGAAAGCGGCCGAGGAGCACCACGACGTCGAGGCCGCGTTGCGTGCGTGGCGCGCCGTGATGGCTGCGTCCTCGTCGACGCGGTGGATCGTCGCGCCGCACGCGGAGGACGCGTCGCGCGCCGCGGAGGCGATCGCACGCATCGAGTCGACCCAGCCCCGACCGAACGCCTCGGCGCTCGACGCCGCGCCCACCGTCGAGAAGGCGGAGCTCGAGGCCCTGACGCGCGAGGCGGGGCCACGGACCGCGTGGCTCTTGGTGCTCGGCGCCTCGTTCCTCGCGCTCGCGGGGGGCCTTGCGTGGATGATCCTCCGGGCGTTCGACGCGAGCGGGCGCCTCTCCCTCGATCGCTCGAAATGGGCAGCGATCGTCGCCGTCGCGGGGGCCGCGGGTTGGACGGCCGCGCTTTGGTATGCCTGAGGCGCGCCGCATGTTGTCCGCCCGAGCCGGCGAGTGGTAACGGGACTCGACATGCCGGAGCGGACGGAGCCCACGGACGACCCCTCGAGCGCGCTCGCGCGCGACGTCGCCGCGTTCCTCTCCGTGCTCGCGCACCAGCGGCGCGCCTCGGCCAACACCGTCGCGGCCTACGGCCGGGACCTCGCGCAGCTCGTCGCGTTCGCGGGCAAGAACCGACCCGCGCCGCTCACCGTCGCGTCGATCGACATCGCGCTCCTGCGCGGCTGGCTCGGTCAGCTCGCGCGCACGCACGCGCCGCCGAGCGTCGCGCGGAAGATCTCGTCGGTCCGGGCGTTCCTGCGGCACCTCCGCCGAACGGGGCGCGTCACCGCGGATCCGTCGCGCGGACTCGCGCTCCCGAAATCGCGGCGGCGCCTCCCCAAGGTCGTCAACGTGGACGCGGCCGCGCAGATCGTCACCGCGTTCGACGGGGACGATCCCCGATCCCTCCGGAACCGCGCCATCCTCGAGCTCTTGTACGGCTCGGGGCTGCGCGTCGGAGAGGTGGTCGGGCTGGACGTGCGGGACGTCGATCTCGCGAGCGGTGAGGCGCGCGTCGTCGGCAAGGGGAGCAAGGAGCGCGTCGTCCCTCTCGGCGGGGAGGCCATCGAGGCGCTCCGCGCGTGGCTCGCGGATCAGCCGAAGCGCGGCCCGGGCGATCCACTCTTCGCGTCGCCCCGCGCGCGCCGCCTGACGACGCGGACCGTGCAGACGATCGTGAAGAAGGCGGGAATGCTGGGGGCGGGCCGAGGGGACCTCCACCCGCACGCGCTCCGACACACGTGCGCGACGCACATGCTGGATGGGGGCGCGGACCTCCGCGCCATCCAAGAGATGCTCGGGCACGCGAGCCTCCAGACCACGCAGCGCTACACCCACGTGTCGATGGAGCAGATCCTCCGCGCGTACGACAAGGCCCACCCGCTCGCGAAGGAGCCGCTCGCGAAGGATGGGGCCGCGTGAGCTCGCGGCTTGGGGAGCACGCGCGGCGCCTCGTTCAAGCGCTCGCCGGCGGCGTCGCGACCACGGCGGTGGCGGCGGTGTTCGAAACGATGTGGGTCCGGAGCGCGGAGGCGAACGCGCCGCCTTTCGGCGCGAGCTTCGCCATCGTACTCGGTCTCCTCGCCCCGATCGGGCTCGCGGTCTCGGGGTTCGTGGGGCTCGGCGCCGCGTTCCTCTGGCCGGATGATCCGCCGCGTCCGGCGCTCTGGATCGCGAGGCTCCGCGCGCGCGCGATCGGTCGCCAGGCGGATCTCGCGGCGCTCACGCCGCTGGTCGTCCTCGCCGCGTTCGTGTGGATGACGGCGTCCGCGCACCTC
Organism: Polyangiaceae bacterium; assembly: GCA_046351395.1. GTDB lineage: Bacteria > Myxococcota_A > Polyangia > Polyangiales > Polyangiaceae > CAYYKK01. The sequence continues at coordinate 413,224 of JAXLYP010000001.1, read as the reverse complement.
GCGCGAGCCGTCCTCTCGCAGGAGATCCCCGGCGGCATCGCCGGGATCGCGATCACCGCGGGCGCGCTCGTCCTCGGCCTCACGCTCGCGCTCGGAGCGCTCGCGCTCGTGCCGCTCGTGCGTCGCGGCGTGGCGGTGCTCGCCGAGTCGAGGCCGAGGATCCTCGACCCGGCGATGACGGGCGGGTTCGCCCTCGTGCTGTTCGCGGGCCTCTTCGCGATCGGCGTCGCGACGGGGACGGTCTCGGGAGAAGGCAATTTCCTCGGCGTCTACGGCATTTTCAAGCGCCCGGAGCTCGATCTCCGGGCTCCCGCGGAGCTGCTCGGGATCACGCTCGGAGCACTCTTCGCCCCGGCGATCGCGCGCCCACCACGAACGCCGGCGCGCTCCGTGCTTGCCGGCCTCGCGCTCGCCTCCCTCCTCCCGCTCGCCCTGTTCGTGCGGGACGCGACGGCGATGAACCGCCGCGCCGACATCACGCAGGCCGTGGAGCGCAGCGCTCCGCTCGCGAAGATGATCTTGAAGCCCGCGCGCAAGCTCACCGACCGCGATCACGACGGCGTGAGCGGGCTCTTCGGGGGCGGGGACTGCAACGACCGCGACAAGTCCATCAACCCGCTCGCCGAGGAGATCCTCGACGACGGCATCGATCAGGACTGCTCCGGGTCCGACCTCACGAGCGAGCTCATCGCCTCGCTCGAGCCGGAGACCGTGGAGCCCGCGCACGTCGAGGAGCGCGTCGCCCCGAAGGGGCTGAACATCGTCCTCATCACGATCGACACGCTGCGCGCGGACCTCGGGTTCGCGGGCTACTCCCGGCCGATCACGCCCCACATCGACGCGCTCGCCGCCCGCTCGACGGTGTTCGATCGCGCGTACTCGCTCGCGAGCTACACCGGCAAGAGCGTCGGTCCGCTCCTCATCGGCAAGTACCCGAGCGAGACGCACCGCAACTGGGGTCACTTCAACAAGTTCAGCGAGGAGGACACGTTCGTCACCGAGCGGCTCCACAAGGCGGGGTTCCGCACGATGAGCGTGCAGGGCCACCGATACTTCGACGTGTGGGGCGGGTTCGAGCGCGGGTTCGACGTGATGGACATGTCCGCCGCGCCCCCGAAGGAGGCGAAGTGGGACGTCGCGAACACGTCGACCAGCGAGGCCCTCAGCGACGCCGCGATCAGCCTGCTGTCGAAGCCCGAGAACACGAGCGGGCGCTTCTTCTTGTGGGTGCACTACCTGGACCCGCACGCTGACTACCTAGCGCACGAGGGGATCTCGTTCGGCTCCTCGCCGCGCGACAAGTACGACGGGGAGGTCGCGTTCACGGACGGGCACGTCGGTCGTCTGCTCGACGCGATCGAGAAAGCGAGCTTCGGCGCGGAGACGGCGATCATCATCACGAGCGATCATGGAGAGATCTTCCACGAGCACGGGATGGACAACCACGGGCGCGAGGTGTGGGAGCCCCTCGTCCGCGTGCCGCTCGTCGTCTACGTCCCGAGCGCGGCGCCGCACCACGTGAGCGTGCGGCGGAGCTGCATCGATCTCGTCCCGACGATCCTCGACCTCGCGCGCGTCGATCGGCCCGCGGCGGACGCGGAGGGGAGCGATTTCCTCTCGGGCCGCTCGCTCCTGCCCGATCTCCTCCCGAAGGAGGGGGACCCACCCCCCGCGACGAGGGACATCGTCGTCGACATGCCCGCCGGTCCGTACAACGACTCGCGGCGCGCGCTGATCCACGACGACCTCAAGCTCATCGTGTCGAACGAGGTGCGGTTCGATCTCTACGATCTCGAGAAGGATCCGAGCGAGGGCATCAACCTCGCGGACACGGACGCGAAGGCGCTGAAGGGGATGAAGGAGCGTTACGCTGCGTTGAAGGCCCGGCTGCGCGAGATCAAGGTGACGGCGCCGAAGTAGCGGGAGCGGGCGTATCCTCTCTCCCGTGCACGCGCCTCGCGCCATCGTCTTCGATCTCGACGGCACGCTGATCGACAGCCGCGGAGACATCGTCGCGGCGGTGAACCACGCGCTCATCGCGAGCGGTCGCGACGCGCTGCCGGCGTCGACGATCGTTCGCTTCATCGGGGACGGCGCGCGCGCGCTGCTCTCGCGGACGGCTCGCGTCGGCGAGGACGCGGCGCCGGAGCTCGACGCGCTCGTCGCGAGCTACACCGCGTACTACCCAGCTCATCCGCTCGAGTTCACGCGCTGGGTGGAAGGGGCTCGCGAAGCCCTCGAGGAGATCCGATCGCAGGGCGCGCTGCGCGTCGCCCTCTGCACGAACAAGCCTCGGGCGATCACGACCGAGGTCCTTCGCGCGCTCGACGCCGAGCGGACGTTCGACGCGACGTGGGCGGGCGGGGACGGCCCGGAGAAGAAGCCCTCACCCGGCCCGCTCCTCCGCTTGGCGGAGGCGCTCGCCCTACCTGCGAGCGACCTCGTCATGGTTGGCGACGGCCCGCAGGACGTGCTCGCGGGGCGCGCCGCCAAGTGCCGAACCGTCGCGCTGCTCTCGGGTTACGGGTCGCCCAGCGAGCTTCGGCTCGCGGGCCCCGACGTGGCGATCGCGTCGATGTCGGAGCTGGCCGGGATCCTCCGGCGGTGGAGCACGCCCACGAAGCGGACGAGCGACGAGCGTCGCTGACGCTCGCCTCGAGCGCCTCGTTTCTTCCCGGGCGGGTCATCTCGTGTATCCTGCCCGGCGAATGGCGGAGGATGCGCCCATCATCGGCCGCACGCTGGCCGGGAAGTTCCGTGTCACTGGGGTGATCGGCGAAGGCGGCATGGCGACGGTGTACCGCGCCCTGCAAGAGGCCGAGCCGAAGGACGTGGCCATCAAGGTCATGAACCCGGATCTCGCGAAGGACAGCCGCTTCGTGCGCCGCTTCCGCCGCGAGGCGAAGGCCGCCTCGATGCTGAAGCACCCGAACACGGTGAACATCCTCGAGTTCGGCGTGGACGACGGGTTCGTGTTCCTCGCGATGGAGTGCGTGGAGGGCAGCGACCTCGCGCTCCTCCTCCATCGCGAGCGGCGCGTCTCGGAGGCGCGCGCGGCGAACATCGTGATGCAGGTGTGCCGTGCGCTCGGCGCCGCGCACGAGCTGTCGATCGTCCACCGCGATCTCAAGCCCGACAACATCATGGTGCTGAAGAAGGCGGAGGGAGCGCCGGCGAACGTCGAGGTCGTGAAGGTCCTCGACTTCGGCATCGCCAAGATCCTCGACGAGGAAGAGGGCGCCGCGGTCGACCCTCGCGCCGAGCCGGTGACGGCGGCGAAATCGCTCCTCACGCGCGTCGGCACGATCGTCGGGACGCCCGCGTACATGGCGCCCGAGCAGGGCCGCGCCGAGCCAGTCGACGGTCGAACGGACGTCTACGCGTGCGGCGTCCTGCTCTACGAGCTCGTCACGGGGCGCGTTCCGTTCTCGGGAGAGACGCCGATGCAAGTGGTCATGCGTCACGTCAACGAGCCGGCGCTCCCGCCGAGCACGTTCATCCCGGTGCACCCCGACCTCGAGGCCGTCATCATGAAGGCGCTCGAGAAGTGGCCCGCGCAGCGCCAGCAGACCGCTGGCGAGCTCGCGGCGGAGCTCGACCGCCTGCTGCCGCACCTCGCCCAGCAGAAGCGTCAGGCGGGCGAGGCGCCGCCCTCGAAGATCCTGGTCGACCCGCGCGTCGCCCCCGCGGAGAACGAGCCGTCGACGCTCGTGATCGAGGCCGGGGCCGCGAAGGCGCCCTCCGCCGCGCCCGCGGGTCATGCCCCCGCGTTCCCGACCCTCAACATCGACGTCCCCGAGGATCTCATGGTCGGGATCGACGCGAAGCCGAAGGCACCGGACATCCGACCGGCGGCCGGCATGCCCTACCCCATGCCGAAGCCCGCGCCGCCGCCTCCGCTCGAGGAGCTCGACGCGGACAGCGACGACGTGAGGACGCTGATCGCGCGCGAGGCTCCGGGAGGTGCGCTCACCGCGCCCGCGAAGGATCCGCTCCCGCCGCTCGGGGCGCGAGCGAACCCGGGGGAGCGACAGGCCTCCATCCCGGATCTGTCGACCCCGATCGCGTTCACGGGTGCGATCGGCAGCGCGCCGAACCCAGCCCCGAAGAAGGCGCCCGCCGCGCCGCCCGCGAAGCCGCCGAGCCTCGGGTCGGCGGCCGCGAAGGCGCCCGCCCCGGCCCCGACGGCCCCGCTCGAACCAGGGAGCGACAAGATCACGACGCTCGTCTCCGCCGTCCCGGACGAGATCAAGGCCACGAACAAGCCGAGCGATCCCAAGCCCGGGATGACGCCGATCGCCCCCATCAAGGGCACCGTCAAGAGCGAGTCCGTCGAGGTGGAGGTCTCGGTGGCGGGCGCACCGAACACGGTCGTTCCGACGACGCAGCCGTCTGCCCCATCCATCGCGCTCGACGCCACGCTGGCCGCGCACCTCGCGGCCCCACCCGCGCCACCCGCGGCGGCGCCACCGCCCGCGGCGCCGACGCCTCCCCCGGCGGCGGCGGTCGAGCCCGTGGCGGACGTGAAGCCCGTCGATCTCGCGGTGACCCCCGCCCCCGAACCGAAGACGGACACCCCAGGGTCGGTCGCGGTGTGGGAGCCACCCCCGCGCAAGCGTCTCAGCGGACCCATGGCGATGCTGCTCGGCATCGTGATCGGCGCGCTCCTCTTCGGGCTCGCGCTGCTCATCATGAACGGCAAGTTCTTCTAACGAAAAGCCTCGCCGGGCCGGCGTTTCGCGCTCGAATCCGAGCGCGACATGCTACAGAAATCGATGTGCGAGAAGCTGGGGTGAGCGGTGCATCGACGGACCCGAGGCGCGACGCCGTCGCGCTGATGGGCATCGTCAACCTCACCCCCGACTCGTTCTTCGACGGGGGTCGGTTCGACGCGAGCGGGTCGGCGGTGCGGCACGCCGAGCGCCTCGTCACGGAGGGCGCGCGCGTCATCGACCTCGGCGCGGAGTCGACGCGGCCGGGCTCGCGCGCGGTGCCAGCCGATGAGCAGATCGCTCGGCTCGGCTCCACCGTCCGGGACGTGGCGCGCTTCGCGCGCGTCTCGATCGATACGACGGACGCGCGGGTCGCGGCATGGGCGCTCGACGAGGGTGCCTCGATGCTGAACAGCGTCTCGCTCGACGTGGCGGGCGCGTTCGGCGAGCTCGCGCGCGCGCGTGGCGCGGAGCTCGTCCTCATGCACAGCCGGGGCGCCATGGCGTCGATGCCCGGCTTCTCGACGTACGCGCCGAACCGCTACGGGGACGTCGTCGAGGACGTGGCGCGCGAGTGGAGCGCGGCCGCGGCGCGCGCCCTCGCCAGCGGCCTCTCGCCGAGCGCGCTCTGGTTCGATCCGGGCATCGGGTTCCACAAGAACGCCGACCACTCGCTCGAGCTGCTCGCTCGGCTGCACGAGTTCCCGGCGCGGCTCGCGGGAACGAGCGCGGACCTCCGGATGCTCGTGGGGACGAGCCGCAAGAGCTTCATCGCCGCGCGCTCCCCGGCCGCCCCGGACGCGCGCCTCGGGGGCTCGATCGCGACGTGCCTCTCCGCGGCGATGCGGGGCGCGCGGCTCCTCCGCGTCCACGACGTGGAGCCCGTGCGGCAAGCCCTCGATCTGTTCTTCGCGGTCGAGCGCTCGATCGAACCGAGGACCGCCGCCCCCCTCGAGGCTCCGCCGCCGTGATGGAGTGGCTCCGCCGCGCGCTCGAGCGCCCCTGGTTCGAGATCCTGCGAGACATCGCGGACATCATCGCGGTCGCGATCGTCATCTACCGCGTGCTCCTTCTCGTGCGCGGCACGCGCGCGATGCAGATGGCCGTCGGGCTCCTGTTCTTCCTGCTCCTCTACCTCGCGGCGAAGTTCTTCAACCTCGTCACGCTCCTCAACCTGCTCGGGTACGTCCTCTCGTCGATCATCCTGATCGTCGTCGTCGTCTTCCAGAACGACATCCGGCGCGCCCTCATCCGCGCGGGCGGCCAGGCGTGGTTCGGCCGCGGGCGAAAGCGCGAGCAGTCGCGCGTGATCGACGAGGTGGTCGCCGCGGTGACCGAGCTCGCTCGGCACCGCATCGGCGCGCTCATCACGTTCGAGCAGGACGCGAACCTCCTCGAGTTCACGAAGAGCGAGGGCACGGTGATCGGCGCCGCCGTGACGCGCGAGCTCCTCGTCACGCTGTTCTATCCCGAGTCGGTGAACAAGCTGCACGACGGCGCGGTGATCATCCGGGACCTGAAGATCGCGCGCGCGGGCGTGTTCTTCCCCATGCCGGATGTGAAGATCCAGGACAAGAGCCTCGGGTCGCGCCATCGGGCGGCCATCGGGATCACGGAAGAGACGGACGCGGTCGTGGTCGTGGTGAGCGAGGAGCGCGGGACGATCAGCTTCTGCTTCAACGGCAACATCGTCCCCAACCTGGACGGCACGGCGCTCCGACAGACGCTCGTCGGGCTGCTCGGGCAGAAGGCTCCACCGGCGCCGAAGAGCGTGGCGCCGCCGAGCAGCGGGCCCCCCACGCGGCGCGAAGGCCCGCTCACGACGCCGATCCCCGGGCACGGTGAGACGAGCGCGAAGGACGGACACTCGGAGCGCCCCGAGCGCGCGAGCCTCCCGCCGCGCCGGATGTCGTCGCCGGAGCTCCCCCACCACCTAGTCGACGTCGATCGCGAGTCCGACGTGCCGAGCCTCCCCTCGACGGCCGAGGTCCGCCACAGCGTGCCGATGGCGCACGCGAAGAAGCTCTCGCTCGCGGTGACGACGCCGCTCCCGAAGGACACCGCTGCGGCGTTGGAGGGCAAGCCCACGAAGGCGTCTCGGCCCCCCGTCGAATCGGATGACGGGCCGCTCTCGGACCGGCCCGCGATGCTGGAGCGCGCGCCGCGGGAGACCCCCACGCGAGCGTCGCGCCCGACACCGGACGAGGATCGCGCGAGCGGGGACGACTCGTGAGTCAGAGCGGCGGCGTGGCCGGGTTTCTCCGGGGGGTGTTCTTCGAGAACCTCGGCCTGAAGCTCCTCTCTCTCGTCCTCGCCGTGGGGTTCTACGTGTTCATCCACGGAGGAGAGCGCGCGCAGCGCCGCTTCGCGGTGCCCGTCGTCGCGATCGTTCCGCCGGACGACGCGAACCGGAAGCTCGTCGATCCGCCGCCCACGGAGATCTCGATCACCGTGAGCGGCCCGAAGACCCAGATCGACGCGCTCCGCGGGAGCGACGTGGGCACGGTGCAGCTCGATCTCCACACGGGCTTCGAGACGACCGTGCAGATCAAGCCCGAGCTCTTCACGGTGCCCGCGGGCCTCACGCTCGAGGAGATCTTTCCCAAGCAGATCGAGGTCCGCTGGGACGACATCATCACGCGAAAGATCCCCGTCGAGCTCCGGCGGAGCGGGGAGCCCGCGGCCGGGTTCTCGATGAAGGGCCCCATCCTCGTCAAGCCGGACGTGATCGACGCCACGGGGCCGCGGCGCATCGTCGAGCTGATCCAGTCCGCGAGGACGGCCCCGTTCGAGATCGCGTCCTTCGAGGAGGGGTCGCACTCCGTGTCGGTCGATCTCCAACCGCCGCCGCCTTCGGTGACGTTCGACACGGAGCAGGTCACCGCGACCCTCGAGCTGCTTCGCGAGGAGCACGAGGTCTCGTTCAAGGCGATCCCGGTCGAGGTCGTCGGCCAGCCCACGCTGATCGTCAAGCCGAAGACCGTGACGATCACCGCGCGAGGCATGCGCGAGACGGTGAACGCCCTGCAGGCGGACTCGATCGTGCCGCGCGTGGAGCTCCCGGCGGACGTCGACCTCAAGAAGCCGGGGAGCCGCTACCTGGACGTCATCCTCACGATCTCGAACGTAGTCGTCACGATCGATCCCCCGCAGGTGCTCGTGAAGTGGGGAGAGAAGGAGAAGCCATGACGCGCGCGCTCCGATCGCTCGGCGCGGGGATCCTCGCGGCTGTGCTCGCGGTGACGACCGTCGCCTCCGCCAAGGACGCGAAGAAGCCCGTCCTCGTCGATCGAATCGTGGTCCGCTGGTCGACGACGGACCGCGGCGTGACGAACAAGCCGCAGATCATCTTCGCGCGCGAGCTCGCGTTCGAGGCCCGCCTGGAGGCGATGGCCGGGGGTGAGCCACCGGACGCGGCGGTGACGGAGCGCTACCTGCGCGCCGCGCTGAACCGGCACATCTCGGAGTCGCTGCTCTCGCTCCTGCCCGTGGATCCGGAGCCGACGGTGGACGAGATCGCCAAGCGCGCGGATGCCGCGTCGAGCGTCCTCGAGGCGCGCGTCGGGGGGATGGACAAGATCGCGAAGGCGCTCGAACTCGAGGGTCTCTCGGTGGACGAGCTCGCCGCGATCCACCGGCGCTCTGCGCGCGCGAGCTTTTACCTCGATCGAATGATCGCGCCCCAGATCGAGCCGACCCGGCAGGAGCTCGTCGATCTCCAAGCCTCGGGGACGACGCCGTACACCAAGGAGCCGTTCGACAAGGTCGAGGAGAAGCTCCGCCGATGGCTGCTCGCCCAGCGGCTCAACGACACGCTCGACTCGTTCTTTCAGAAATCGCGCAGCAAGATCGTCGTGACCTGGGCCGAGCCGCAAAAGGGCTCCGAGCCCTGAGGCCCGACGCCCGCGGGGCATGCTCCGGGGCGTGGCGACATTGGGGAGAGCCGTGGAGTCGACGCGCGGGCCAAACTGATCGAGAGTCGGGCGCATGATGATCGCCTGGAGCTTCGCCGCCCACATGGTGGACGAAGTCGCGCGCCTGCTCCGCGCCCTCGGAAAGCACCGGTACATCAAGGAGGTCGACCACCGCGTGCACTTCGTGGTCGATCTCGTCCTCGAGGACCTACCTGCGTTCAAGCCGCACGCCGCGAAGTTCAAGCAGCGCGTCGCAAAGGAGAAGGATCTCGAGCTCAAGTCTCGCGATCCGAGCCTCTGGCGTCCGGCGACGACGGACGATGTGATCGCCATCCTGACGGCGTTCTGGGGCTCCGGCGAGGAGGTCGACGCGCGGGTCGATCGGCTCGCGGAGGTGCTGGAGGAGTATGGTTTCGAGCTCCCGGACCACGAGCCCTGGGAGTCGGACCCGGACGAGCCGCCGTTCCCGGAGCTCCTCACGCTCGACTGGGTCCTCCTCCCGGTCGACGAGCTGGACGCCGATCACCGCCAAAGGGCGCGCTCGAGGCGATCGCCAAGTCGGACGACGCCCCGAACCCGTCCGCGCCGATCTCACCAGGAGGGTCCCACCCTTCAGCGCGGTCGAGCTGCGACGGCGCACCCAACGGAGTGCCGGGGACTTCGTCTGGTCGGAGGAGCCTCGCCAGCGCGTGCCGCCGACTATGTTCTCCGGGGCGCCAGCAAGGCCGCGAAGTTGATCTCGAGCCCGGCCCGTGATCCTCGACCAACTGATGAGTTCGAATCCGGCGACGAAGAAGGCCGAAACGGGCGAACCGCGAGCGCGTACCTACGACGCGCGCTCCTTCACTTCTCGCCCTCAGCCAAGCTCCCACCACGGCTTCCGTGGTCGAGCCTCGTTCCACCGGGCATCCTTTCGTCATGGGGTGAACGGACGGCGGTTCGCCTGCGCCCGAGCGCCGCGCCATGGTGAAGGCGAGGACGACACCGCCGCGGACGCGGCGGATCGCTACGCTGACGGTGAGGACGCGGCGTTCCGCGAGGTGCACGCCGCTCCTCGTGGTGGAGCGGTTGCGCGCGTTCCTTCTGCGCATGGCCAAATCCTCGCGCTGGCGGACGATCTCGTCCAGGAGACGGTTCTCCGCATGCGTACTGCGCGCGCGGCTCGTTCCGGCGCGGGGCCAAGGTCGTACCCTGGAGTTACGCGATCGCCCGCAACGTCTACATCGATCAGACGCGGATGCTCGGCGCGAAGCGCGAGAAGCTCGCCACCACGGACGAGGACCCGAACGCGGACGTCGACGCTGGACCGGGCGCGAACGCAGAGGAGCTGAGCGTGGCGAGCGATCTCGCGCGGCTCGTCGAGAAGACGCTCGCCGCGCTCCCGGTCAACCAACGCGAGGCGTTCGTCCTGCTCCGCTACGAAGGGTTGAGCGTCGCGGACGCCGCGGAGATCCTCGGCGCGACGGAGGGCGCGGTGAAGCTCCGCGCGTTCCATGCGTACGAGGCGTTGCGGAGCGCGCTGGGCGTGCAAGATCGCAAGAGGGGCGCCGTGCAGTCGAAGTCTGGGAGCAAAGCAGAATGAGCGACGGGTCGTTCGAACTCGACGCGCTCGGCTCGATCCCCGACCCCGTGGGTCGCAGCAGAGCGGACTCCGCGGGTGGACCGCGCCCCTCGGAGAGCTCCTGGGAGGCGGTCGCCGCGAAGCTTCCGACCGCGGGGCGCGCGCGAACGCGCTCGGAGCTTCGCCGCGAACACGTCGCTGCGTTCGTGTTCGGTGCGGTGTGGCTCGGAATCGTCGCGGTCATCGCGGGCGTCCGCCCCCACTACGAGGCGCTCACGCTCGTCGTGCAGGGCGGCGTGCCGATGGCGCTCGCGTTTCTCTCGTTTGCGCTCGGGCTGTCGGAGGGAAAGCTCGGTTTCGGCGTGCGGCCTCGAGCCCTCATCGCGGTGCTCGCGCTCGCGCCGATCGTGTTCGGAGTCGTGGTCCTCGCCGTTCGAATCCCGACGGAGGCGGTGGACGTACGCACGGAGGCGTCGTGCGGCTTCGTGGAGCTGTTCTCCGGTGTCGTACCCGGCCTCGCGCTCGTCGCGGCGTACCGGCGCGGCGCCGCCAACGGCGCGGGCCTCCGGATGGCCGTCCTCGGGCTGGCGGTCGGACTCTTCGCGGCGGGGATGTGGGCGTTCCACTGTCCGGACGCGAGCGCGTTCCACGTCCTCGTGAGCCACGGCCTCCCAGCGATCGGGATCGCCGGTGCGGCCGCAGCGCTGGCGTATCGAGTCGGTCGCATCCGCTGACCGGTCCTCCACCTCATCGGCGAGCTGTGCGTCGCTACTCGCTGTCGAGGTGCGGCTTCTCTTCGAGCAGATAAATCTCGACGTGCTCGCGGCGTACGGGCGTCAGGTCCTCGAGGACGAGCAGGTGGTCTTCCCAGAGGAACGATGGATCCCCGTCGATGACGGACTCCGACACGTCCCGGTAGTCCACCACGCGGAGCCCGTCGCTCCTGCACGTGTGCGCCTTGGAATAGAGCTTGGCGCCGCCGCAGACGACCTCGATCGAGCAGGGCTTCTCCACCTCGTCCGCGAGTGGGGCGAGGCGCAGCGTGCACGCGTCGCCGGAGCGGACGCGGGTATCGCCCTCCACCTTCACGGCGACACCGGGGATCCGGGTCTCCGCGGCGAACGGGATCGTCTCGTGCGTGAGGCGCCGGCCGCCGCTTTGTGCGTTGCTCGTCAGGGCGAGCTTCACGCGCAGGCGCTTCGAGTCGTTCACGATGAACGCCGCCCCCGGCTCGATGCGGTAGCTCAATCCGTTCGCTGGGCCGACGCTGCTCGCCTTCAGCCGCGCCTGGAATGCGCCGTTGGGGAGCGCCTGCTCGATCACTTCGCACGTGGTCGCCAAGCTGTTCTGGAGGACGAGCGCACCGCCGCACGTGAGCGAAATGGAGCAGTCGGGCGCGCCTTCCGAGCCGGAGACGTCCGCCGTCATCACACACGGCGCGCCGATCGCGACGGGACCGCCCGTCGACACCAGGGGATCGGAGCTCTCGAGCACCTGCCCCGTCCAGAACAGCGGCGGTGGTTGCGGCGGCGGTGGGGGCGCGGGCGAGAGGGGCACGACCTGCGCGGTCGGGAGCGGCATGGGCCGACCGGGCGCGACCGCGCCGATGGGGGGCGGGGTCGCGACGGCCGCGGGTTGCTTCGACGCCGCGCGGACGATGGCTCCGAGGATCATCCCGTGGCCCGTGAGGCTCACGAGCGCGAGCGTCGCGAACCGGACTCCCTTCGACCGCCCGATCCGCCGAAGCGCCGAGGGACGCGGCGGCTCCGCAAGCATCGCGAGCGCCGCCCTCGCACTGACCGGGGCTCGGGACGCGCGGAGCGTTCGAATGACCGCGAGCACCCTCGGTGAGATCGCGCTCGCGTCGCCCCGCTCGTCGCCGATCAAGTGCTCGACCACGCGGCCGATCGCGCGCACGTCGTCCTCCGGGGTGGGGGCGTCGCCCGCCGCGTGGGGAGCGCGCTTGCGGCGCGTCGCGGCGCTGCCAAACCCGATGAGATGAGCGCGGCCCCCCTCGTCGAGGACGACGCGCGTCGCGTCGATCTCCCCGTGCACCACGGCCGGAACCATCGCGTGGAGGTTCGCGGCGAGCCCGAGCAGATCACAGAGGCAGTTCTCGAGCTGGCTCGCCGTGAACGGACGCCCGCGCGCGGCCGCCTCCTCGATCGTCTCTCCCGCGACGAAGGCGCGCACCATCACGAGGCTCGGGAGGGCTCCGTCCTCTCGAATCGCGTCGCCGAACGCGCCATCGGGCAGACGAACGAACCGTTCGGTGAAGCGTCCGGCAGACTCGGCGGTCGCTCCGTCCGTCGCGAACAGCTCCACGAACGGAGGGACACGCGCGTGCCGGATGTCTGCGAGGAGCCGCGCCTCCGCCTGGAGCCGCTCGATGTCCGCCCACTCGCGTAGGTCGCTCGCGTGGAGCTCCTTCATCAGGACGGCGCGCCCCCGCGCGTCGCGCGCGATGTAGAGCGTGTGATGGCGGGATTTCGCAAGCCGCCGCTCGACGTGGTACTCGCCCTCGAGGCCGCGCGCGACGCGCCCCTCCTCCAAGTAGCCCATGCAACCTCCTCGTGGTCGTGATGTTGCCGTTCGGTCGCCCGAAGCGCCGCGCGCGGCGCAAAGAGCCAAGCTCAGGGACAGGTCGATACGCTCGCGACCGGGGCCGCATTCCGGCCTCGACGCGGGTCGCAGCGAACTCGAGCTGGACGCGGCGACCTACGAGGCAATGGTGGCGCGCGCCGCGCGCGCGATCGGCGAGTGGATCACGGCGCTCCCGAACCAGCCGATGCACAAGAATCGGGGGGCGAAGCGCGCCGTCGCCCGACTTCGGCGCGGATTGCCCGAGAAGGGCGAACCGTTCGAACGCTTGCTGCGCGAGCTCTTTCACGAAGCGCTGCCGCGCGGGCTGAACACTGCGTCACCCGGCTACCTCGCGTACGTGCCGGGCGGCGGCCTCCTCCACGCGTCGATCGCGGATCTCGTGACGAGCGCCGTGAACCGATACGTGGGCGTCTGGATCGCGGCGCCGGGGCTCGTGCAGATCGAGGCGGACGTCATCGACTGGTGCGCGGGGATCGTCGGACTCCCCGCGGAGACACGGGGCGGACTCCTCACGAGCGGGGGTTCGATGGCGAACCTGATCGCGACGTTCGCCGCGCGGCGAGCGCACTTCCCCCGTGGGTTCGAGCGAGCCGTCGCGTACGTGTCGGACCAGTCCCACCACTCGGTGCTGAAGGCGCTGATGCTCGCGGGCATCGAGGAGCGTCGGACCCTCGAGACGGACGCCCGGTGCCGCATCCGCCCGCGGGATCTGGCGCGCGCGATCGCGGACGATCGCGCGAAGGACCTCGCCCCCTTCCTCGTGATCGCGAACGCGGGGACGACGAACACGGGCGCGGTCGACCCGCTCGGCGCGATCGCGGACGTCTGCGCGAAGGCTCGCGTCTCGCTGCACGTCGACGGCGCCTACGGCGGGTTCTTCGCGCTCACGGATCGGGGGAGGAAGAAGCTCGAGGGGATCGAGCGGGCCGACTCCGTCACGCTCGACCCGCACAAGGGTCTTTTTCTCCCCTACGGCACGGGCTGCCTCGTCGTTCGCGACGTGGAGGACCTTCGGCGCGCCCACCACGTCGAGGCCGCGTACATGCCGCGGATGCAAGAGGAGCGCGAGCTCGTCGACTTCTGCGAGATCAGCCCCGAGCTCTCGCGCGAAGCGCGGGGCGTGCGCGTGTGGCTCCCCATGCGAATGCACGGCGCGGGCGTGTTCCGAGCCCAACTCGACGAGAAGATCGATCTCGCGCGCTACGTCGCGAAGACCCTCGCCTCGTGGCCCGACGTGGAAGTCTCGTTCGCGCCCGAGCTCAGCCTCCTCGCCTTCCGCGTAACGCCTCCAGGGGTCGACGACCCCGCCGCCCTCGATCGGATCCAGCACCGCGTGCAGTCCGGCGTGAACAAGCGCCAGCGCGTCCTCCTCTCGAACTCGGTCGTGAAAGGCAGGACCATCCTTCGCGTTTGCGTCGTGTCCTTCCGAACGCACAAGGACCGCATCGACGCCGCGCTCGAGGACATCCGCGCCGCGATCGACGAGCTCGCCTGACTCGCACCGCGCGCCGCGCAGTCCTCGCAAGCCGCGAAAAGGTCCGAGCGCGAAGCAAGGTGGGTTGGGGCCCCACCGCGCAGCTGCAGTCCGGCGCGCGCCATGCCGGGCCGTCGCGCGCAGTCCTCGCAAGCCGCGAAAAGGCCTGGGCGCGAAGCAAGGTGGGGTTGGGGCCCCACCGCGCAGCTTCAGTCCGGCGCGCGCCATGCCGGGCCGTCGCGCGCAGTCCTCGCAAGCGGCGAAAAGGCCTGGGCGCGAAGCAAGGTGGGGTTGGGCCCCACCGCGCAGCTGCAGTCCGGCGCGCGCCATGCCGGGCCGTCGCGCGCAGTCCTCGCAAGCCGCGAAAAGGCCTGGGCGCGAAGCAAGGTGGGGTTGGGGCCCCACCGCGCAGCTGCAGTCCGGCGCGCGCCATGCCGGGCCGTCGCGCGCAGTCCTCGCAAGCCGCGAAAAGCTCAGGGCGCGAAGCAAGGTGGGGTTGGAGCCCCACCGCGCAGCTTCAGTCCGGCGCGCGCCACGCCCCGGCCGTCGCGCGCAGTCCTCGCAAGCCGCGAAAAGCCCTGGGCGCGAAGCAAGGTGGGGTTGGGGCCCCACCGCGCAGCTTCAGTCCGGCGCGCGCCACGCGCGCGCAAAAATATGCAGCGGAGAGGGCGGGATTCGAACCCGCGGTAGCGTTTCCACTACGCGTGCTTAGCAAGCACGTGCCTTAGGCCACTCGGCCACCTCTCCAAGCCGCCGCCTCGGGGGCGACGGGGTCCGCTACTTACACGATGGGTGAGACTCCGTCGAGGACGGTTCGAACGCGACGGGCCTGACTCGAGCGGTCAGATCGGCTGTCCGCACTGGACCCATGTGTAGAACTCGGTCTTCTCCGCCTCGGTGGGGTCCGGGGGGTCGCTGCCGTCGTCGAGGACCTGGTCGTGCGGGGGCATCGGGTTCAGGCCCACGCCCGCCACGTCGTCCTGGGCCTCGGAGGCCGTGGCCTTGGCGCCCGAGGGCGTGTCGTAGTCGTAACCGATGGTGGCGCCGTGGCGCTTGTCGCCCGTGCGCTGGGTGGAGTGGCAGGTCGTGCACTTCGCCCAAATCGCGAGCTCGCCATACTTCTTAGCGGTCGTCGTCGAGCAGTCGATCACGGGGGCCTCCGAAGGCCCGCAGCCTTGGCTCCCGACGATGCCTCCCACCAACGCTGCGGCTCCGAGCGCGGCGAGCGCCAACCGACCGATGCTGCGACGACGAAGTGAACGAGTCTCTCCCATGGAATCTAGACCTCCGAAGGCTGGGGAGATTACCCAATGCGTGGGGAGACCCGCGGCGGAAAAACGACGACGGCCGAACTTTCTATGTATGGAACCCAAGGACTTCGTCGTCTCAACCCCATCGCTGGCTTGCGCTGCTTGGCCCCGCCGCTACGGAAGGCCTCGGCGTTTGGCGCTCGACCCCACCTCGTTCCGCGCGGAATGCCGCGCATCGGTGCGATCATGCGAAACGCGAAGCTCGTCGTCCTGACCCTCGTCTCCGTCTTCACCGCGCTCGGCTGCAGCGTCCGGATGAACGCCCGCCCAGAGTATGCCGGCGCGTATGCCCAGCCCCAAGAGGCGGAGACGTTCGCGACCCCCTACAAGAACTCCTGGGACAGCAACGCGAACGAGCTCGCGCCGTCGCGCGTCCGACCGGTGAGCGTGGGCGCCGCCGCCGAGGCCGTTCAGAACCCGGTCGCCTCCCCGGGCAAGGTCATCAAGCGTCCGATCACGCAGAAGCAGGTCGTCGAGCAGCGATTCGGCCTTCGTTGAGCGCGCGCCTGAGGGCGCGACCTCGCTCGCCGCGAACGCGCGCCGCGTGAGAAGAAAAGGAGCGCGCTCGGCGCGCTCAGTAATTGCCCCGCGGGGCGACGGCTTCTACGCTCGCGGGCCGAATGCATCCGAGACTGCTCCCAGCGTGTCTGGGCATCCTGCTGGTCACGGCAGGCCTCGCCTTCGCCGCCCAGAAGCTCCCGGAGTACACGCTCGCGCTCGGCATCGTCAGCGGGTTCGCGTGTTGCGCCGTCGTCTACTTCGCGTTCGGCGCCGCACCGCCGACGACCGGGTGGATCGTGGACGCGCTGCGCGGGGCGCTCAAGGGCCGCCGCGCACGCCTGCCCGCGGACACCGCCGACGAGGTCGCCGCCGCGTTCGAAGAGGTCGAGGAGCTCGCGAAGTCCGCGAAGGACTTCGGCTCGACCGAGAAGGCGCACGAGGTCCTCGTCAAGCAACACGACGATCTCAAGAGCACCGCGGACGAGCTCAAGCGCGAGCTGCAGAGCCTGAAGCGAGAGAACGACGACCTGCGGCGGGCTCCAGTGCGCGCGCCAGTCGAGGCGGCCGTCGCGCCGACGAAGGTCGATCTGTCCGACGTGCGAAGCCCCGCGTCGCTCGTCGACGAGCTCGTCGCTCAGCTCCACGACGGGCTGGACGTCGCGGCGAGCGCGTCGACGCAGATCGCGAACCAAGCGAAGGACATGGCGCGCACGGTCCACGAGATCTTCGAATCGATCGAGACGCTCGCGACGAGCGCCGAGGAGTCGAGCTCGAGCCTCCTCGAGATGACGACCACGAACGAAGAGGTCGTGCAGAACATCGGCGAGCTCGCCTCGAGCGTCCGTGAGACCGCGTCCTCGATCGAAGAGATGGCGTACTCGATCCGCGAGGTCGCGCGGAACGTCGACGCGCTCTCCCTCACCGCGGAGGAGACGTCGAGCAGCATGAACGAGATGGACGTCTCCATCGACCAGGTCCAGTCGAACGCGAACGAGACCGCGCGCCTCTCCGAGGAGGTCGCGCTCGACGCGGAGCGCGGCGCCGAGGCCATCCTGAAGACGATCGGCGAGATCTACCGCATCAAGGAGTCGAGCCAGGAGGCCGTGAGCGTCATCTCGAACCTCGGCACGCGCATCGAGGCGATCGGCCAGATCCTCGCCGTCATCGACGACGTCGCCGAGCAGACGAACCTCCTCGCGCTGAACGCCGCGATCATCGCCGCGCAAGCGGGGGAGCACGGCAAGGGCTTCGCCGTCGTCGCCGACGAGATCAAGGATCTCGCCGAGCGCGCGGGCGGCAGCACGAAGGAGATCGCCGAGCTCATCAAGACCATCCAGAGCGAGTCGAAGAACGCCATCGGGGCAGTGGAGAGAGGAGCGCAGAACGTCAGCCGAGGCGTCGAGGTTTCGAACGAAGCGGAGCGCGCCCTCAAGAAGATCCTCGAGAGCTCCCAGAAGTCGACGACGATGGTGCGCGCGATCGCGCGCGCGACCGTCGAGCAGGCGAAGGGCTCGAAGCAGGTCACGGACGCGATCGGCCGCATCGCCGAGACGGTGCAGCAGATCGCCGCCGCGACGGCCCAGCAGGCCCGCGGCTCCGACCTCATCATGAAGAGCGCGGAGAAGATGCGGATGATCACGCAGCACGTCGAGCGCTCGAGCCAGGAGCAGGCACGCGGCGGCAAGCAGATCACCACGGCGATCGAGCAGATCTCCACGATGGTGAACGGCCTGAACTCGAACCAGAAGAGCCAGCTCAGGAACGCCGAGATGATCGACGCGGCGAAGCGCGTCGAGGAGGCGGTGCGCGGGTACGACGCGCAGCTCGAGCGGCTCGGCGCGGCGAACAGCAAGCTCCAGCGCGCTCTCGCGAGCGCCGGGGCCTGACGAGGGACGATGGCACGCGATCTCCTGCTCGCGATCGATCAGGGCACGACGGGTACGACGGCGCTCGTGATGGACCGCGAGGGCGCGACGCTCGCGCGACACACGGTCGAGTTCCAGCAGCACTTCCCGGAGCCCGGGTGGGTCGAGCACGACGCCGAAGAGATCTGGCGAAGCGTGGAGCGCAGCGTACGCGCCGTCCTGGATCGCTCGGGCGCGGGGGACCGCATCGCGGGCATCGGCATCACGAACCAGCGCGAGACGACGCTCGTCTGGGACCGCGGGACGTCGCAGCCCATTCACCGGGCGATCGTGTGGCAGGACCGGCGCACGGCGGGCGTCTGCGCCGAGCTCCGGGCCGAGGGGAAGCTCGAGCTCACGCGGGAGAAGACGGGGCTCGTCCTCGATCCCTACTTCAGCGGTACGAAGATCCAATGGCTCCTCGACCACGTCGATGGGGCCCGCGCGCGCGCGGATCGGGGGGAGCTCGCGTTCGGGACGATCGACTCGTTCCTCATCCATCGGCTCTCGGGGGGCGCCGCCCACGTGACGGACGCGACGAACGCGTCGCGCACGCTCCTCATGAACCTGGGCGCGCTCGAGTGGGACGACGAGATGCTCGGGCTCCTCAGGGTGCCGCGGTCGATGCTCCCCACGATCGTCGCCTCGGCGGGCGTCGTCGCGGAGACGCGCGGGCTCGGGTTCCTTCGCGACGGCGTGCCGATCGCAGGGATCGCGGGGGATCAGCAGGCGGCGCTCTTCGGCCAGGCGTGCTTCGCCGTGGGCGACGCGAAATGCACGTACGGGACGGGCGCGTTCGCGCTCGCGAACGTGGGTCGCACCCCACGGCCGAGCGCGAAGGGGCTCCTCTCGACCGTCGCGTGGAAGCTCGGCAACGAGGCGTCGTATGCGCTCGAGGGCAGCGCGTTCATCGCGGGCGCCGCGGTCCAGTGGCTGCGCGATGGGCTCGGGTTCTTCAGCTCGGCGGCGGAGATCGAGGCGCTCGCGTCGCAGGTCGGCTCGAGCGACGGCGTGGTGTTCGTCCCGGCCCTCTCGGGGCTCGGAACGCCCCACTGGGACCCGCACGCGCGCGGCCTCATCACCGGCCTCACCCGCGGGACGACGCGCGCGCACATCGCCCGGGCGACGCTCGAGGGGATCGCGCATCAGGTCGCGGATCTCACGGAGTCGATCGCGAGCGACCTCGGCAAGCCCGTGTCCAAGATGCGGGTCGACGGGGGAGCCGCAGCGAACGATCTGCTGATGCAAATTCAGGCCGACCTCACGGGGATCTCCATCGAGCGGCCGAGGGAGCTCGAGTCCACGGCGCGCGGCGCAGCGATGCTCGCGGGCGTGGGGACCGGCCTCTTCGCGAGCGCGCTCGAGGCGTCCGTCATGGCGCGGCCTGAGCGCATTTTCACCCCGAGCGAGGGACCTCGACGCGAGATGCGCGCGGCCTGGGCGCTCGCGGTCCGCCGCGCGATGACGCACGCCGACCTCTGATCCCGGCGCCGCCGGAATGGATCCGGACAGGGCCCCGTTGTGCCGGAAACGCGTACCGGCGTCGGAATCGGGGTGCTATGAATAGAGCTCTTGTTGGTGTTGGTTCGACACGTGTCGAACGGATCTCGATCCGCCGTGAAGGTTTGCGCCACACGCCCTCGTCTCTGCGGGCCGCGGGCGCGATTCGAATCGCGGGCTCGAGCACGCAGCGCTCACCGACGGATCGATCGGACGCCGAGGAAAAGATGAGTCACTCCGACCACGCCGCGCGAGACAGCGCCTCGCGAGAGAACTCGCTCTCTCGAACCGGGGAGAACGTGGCGCTCGCGTCCAAGGAGGCGGGCCCTGCGCGCGACATCCCGGTCGATTGGGAGGCGCTCGAGGACGCGTTCGAGAACAACGCGCCCGAGGTCCACTCGTACCTCCACCTCTTCACGGGGGACGTGCTGCGCGTCGTCGACGGCGTCGCGGATCCTCAGATGCACGCGCGCATCGCGGCGGACGCGAACTACCTCCGGATCGATCCGGTGAGCTCGCGCGAGCAGTATCGCTGGATGGAGCGCTACATCCCGATGGTCGAGGATCCCGAGCTCGTCACGAAGCTCACCCAGGCGATCGACGGAAAGGGCGCGTTCCGGCGCTTCAAAGACGTGCTCATGTCTTACGGACCCGAGCGCGAGCGGTGGTTCTCGTTCCGGTCGGAGCGCCTGCGCATCTTCATGGAGGCTTGGCTGAGCGCTCACGCGCTCACGCCCGTCGCGCGGCCGACCTGGCCCGCGGACACGCCGAAGCCCGAGGCGCCCGCCGCGGACGCCGTGCACGAGCGCCCCGCTGCGGCCCTGCGTCGCGACGATCGCGAAGAGACCCCACGCGACAAGCGCGGGCGCAACGCGGAGTCCCTCCGGAAGACGCTGCGCGAGATCGCGGACGCGCTCGGCCCTCGCGAGCTGGACACGCTCGTCGCGTTCGCCGAGTTCGTCCGTGCCCGACGCGCGACGCGCGCGTTCGGAAACCACGGCGGAGACACGCACGCGCACGGTGGCGAGAGCGCGGAGACGCACGAAGAGGAGACGCCTCCCTCGCAGGAGACGTTCACGGATCGCACCGGCGAGACGGGCTGAGCGCTACTTCGCCTCGGCTCTCGAGACGGGGTTGCCTCGCGCGTCGATGAAGCGACCCTCGAACCAGAGGAGCTCGTCGTTCGGGTTGCGGTAGAACACCGGGGGCGCGTAGTGCTCGCCCGCGCGCTGCTCGGCCCACGCCCCGTGCTGCCACGTCCAGCGGCTCACGCTCCAAATCCACTGGCCGTCGATCCAGACGAGATCCTTCGCGTTGCTCGGCGGCGGCCCGACGACGTCGACCCGGACGGGCGGCGGCGGAAACGGCACGATCTTCGGCAAATCGTTGGCGTGCGGCCCGAGCCGCGGAGACGGGAGCTGCGAACCGCAGGCGAGGGACGCCGAGGCGATCGCGAGGATCGCCGCCGCTCTCCTCACGCGGTCCCCTTGTAGATCAGGAGATCCATCAGCAGCTGGCCGAAGAACAGGTACTCGAGGATCGCGAGGCAGAGGAACGGTCCGAACGCGATGCGCGCTTGCATCGCTCCATCGCCCGCCTCCTTCGCGAGCGGATCCGACTCCTCGTACTCCTTCATCGCCTCCTCGCGCTCGCCCTCCGGGAGCGCCGCGATCTCGGCGAGGATCTCCTCGCGCTCGCGCTTGACGGCCTCGGGCTCCTCGATTTTTCCGCCCACGATCATCGAGACGATCGCGAACAACGTGCCCTGGAGCGCGCCCGCCATCAGCGCGAAGAGCGCGCCTTTCCAGCCGAACCAAGCCCCCGCGAGCATGACGAGGAACGCGTCGCCCATCGCCATGCCCGTCTTTCCGCGGAGCTTCTTGTAGAGAAAATCGAAGGGCAGCCAGACCCCGAGGAAGCCGACGGCCGCGCCGATCAGCGCGTCGGTGAAGGCGAGGTCGCGGAACGAGCTCGTCGCGACGCCGAGGACCGCGCCGCCGATCGAGATCGAGAGCGGGATGATCATGTGCTCGAGATCGATGAACGCGGCCGCCACCATCCCGAGCGCGAGCGTGAAGTTCGCCGCCCAAATCGCTGCGCCTCGCCCGAGCGAGAGGGCGGTGGTGCTCGAGAGCACGTTGACCTGCATGATCGCGACCGCGAGCACGCCGCCGATCAGCTCGACGAGGGGATATCGCGGCGACAGCCGCTCGCCGCAGCACGCGGTCTTCCCGCGGAGGAACACGTAGCTGAAGACGGGGATGTTCTGCCACGGGCGCACCGGCTTCTTGCACGTCGTGCAGTGCGACGGAGGGCGCACGACGCTCATGCCGCGCGGCACGCGGTAGATGACGACGTTCAAGAAGCTCCCCCAGAGGAGCCCGAGCAGGGCGACGAAGCCGAGCAGCAAGGGCCGTGGAACGTCGATGATGTTGAGGTCCACGGGTCGTCTCTCGTGCCGAGCGCGCGTCACCGCGGAGGCCCGACGCTGGAGCATAGCAAAGCCAGCCCCTTTGACGGCCGTCCCCGCGTCTGAGAAAAGGGGGCGTGCGCGCGCACCCGTTCCCTCGTCGCGCCCTCGCGGCGATGTCCGCGATCGGCTTCGCGTGCAGCTCGAGCTCCTCGTCTGCTCCGAGCGCGAGCGCCTCGGTGGAAGGCCCGAAGAGCAAGGTCATCGAGGCGGCGGACAACGAGGACGTGGACTCGAAGTCGAACGCGAAGGCGTCGGATCAGGCGATCGTCGCGATCCCCGCCGGGAAGTTCGAGTCCGGGAGCACGCCCGGCGACAAGGGTCGAAATCCAATCACCGAACCCGCCCTCGTGGTGGTGGATCTCGGCGCGTTCGATATCGATCGATCCCCTTGGCCGAACGAGCTCGACAAGCCGCCCCTCGTGAACGTCTCGCGCGATCGCGCAGCGGAGCTCTGCAAGAGCCGAGGCCGGCGACTCTGCACCGAGCTCGAGTGGGAGCGTGCGTGCAAGGGCCCGGACGACGACGTCTACGCCGGGCGCGCCGCGTGGGACCCCGCGTGCGCGAAGGATCCGAGCTCGTGCGCGTCGAACTTCGGCGTCGTCGGGATGGGCTCGATCCGGGAGATCGTCGCCGGCGAGATCGGTGAAGTGAAGGACCTCCTCGCGGCAGGGCCCGTGGTCCGAGGCGCCGCGCCCTCCGCGCCGGCGACGGATCATCGATGCGCCCGGCGGAGCCCCGTCGGGGCGAGCGCCTCCGCGGACGACCTCGGCTTCCGCTGCTGCGGCGGCCCTCAGAACCTCGCGACGATCGCGGCGCCCCCGTGGAAGCAGACGTTCACGAAGGTGGAGCTCTCGACCGACAAGCTGCGCGAGCTCTTCTCCACCGTCCCGCAGCTCCGCAAGCTCGGCGACTCGCTGAAGTACTTCGACGAAGAGGGCGCGAAGCGCGTCATCCAGCGCTCCGACGCGGGGGACGTGCCGAAGGGCATCACCCTCACGACGATGCCCCTCGCGTGGAGCCCCGTGCCTGGCGAGGATCTCCTCGTCGTCACGGGGCAGGCCGGCGACGACTCGTTCATCGTCGCGTTCTACCAGCTCCCCGAAGATCGCTACCGCGTGGGCTCGACGATGATCTTCCACAAAGAGAAGGGCCCGATCGTCCTCGGGTTCAACGGCTACGACGGGCGCCGCCAGAAGGACAAGGCGCGCGCCTCCCTCGACTGGGCCACCTGCTGGAAGTGCCTCGGCGAGTCGGGCCTCGTGACCTACAAGGAGGACGGTCGCGTGACGATCACGCAGGAGTGATCACAGAGGAGTGTCGGGGAGCGCGTCGATGAACGCGGCGATCCGCTCGTGCACGACGGCGCGCTGCTCGATCGGCGCGACGTGCGTCGCAGGCAGGACGACGAGCTCGCCCTTCGGGAGCGCCTTGGCGAGCGCCTCGGCGTAGCGCGGCGGCGTGAAGTTGTCTTTGTCCCCCGCGACGACGAGGACAGGGACGTCGATGCTGGGGAGGAGATCCTCGGCGCTGTGCTCCCCCGCGTCCGCCAGCATCTTGAGGAACAGCCCGAGGTCGATGTCGACCATGTGCTCGAGGTACGGCAGCAGATCCTTCGGATCCATGAGGCTCGCGTCGATCTCGCCGGTCAGCGTCGCGACGCGAAGCGAGAGCGCTGGGGGCACGCTCGCCCAGAGTCCACGGGCGATGTGGGGGTGACGCTCGACGCGCGCGATGAGCGGCGGGAGGACTTGCGCGAGCGCGTCCGTGCCGCGGAACGTGTGCGTGACGCGCCCCGATGAGCCGCAGAGCAGCACGAGCCCACGCACCGTCGAGGGGCGCGTCCGGAACCCCTCCAGCGCGACCTGACACCCGAACGAGTGGCCGATCAGCACGCACGGGGGATCGCCGACGGCGGTCCGCACATGGTCGAGATCGCTCACGACGTCCTTGACGAGGACGCGCGAGCGATCACGCGGTGCTGCGGATCTCCCGTGGCCGCGGTAGTGCCAGTGCACCACGCGCAGCCGCTCGAGCAGGAACCCGCGCATGTACTTCCAGATGAAGCCGTCGCACGCGATCCCGTCGTTGAGGATGACGGTCAGCCCGTCTCGGCGCGGGTGAGCGGTGTGGCCCTGCTCGTCTCGTACGTAGAGCGCGGTCTGATCGTCGGCGAGGACGCGCCGCTCGAGCCGCGGCTCTCGAGCGGACAAACCGAGCGCGGCCAATCAGTCGCCCGTGTCGTCGTCGTCCGCGACGTCGTTCACGCTCGGCAGCTTCTTGATCTCGAGCCGAGCGAGCTTCCACGCGCGTTGAACGACCCAGGACAGGGAGCGATCGAGGCGCGCCGCTTCTTCCTTGATCTCCTGCAGCATCGACTCCGGGAAGTAGAGACTTTGCTTCCGCTTGTCGGTCTTTGACGACTCGTTCTTCAGATCTCTGTCATTCATCGGCTCACCTTCGGCGACGCGTTCCCGGTCACACGAGCGTTTGCTGCACATCCATGAGTACACGCTCCCAACGAGAAACTCCAGATGCACCGCCGCGCCGCGACCTCGGCCGCAGCGCGGCCGAGGAACACTGCGCTTTCAGAGAATCGCGTCCGGGCCCACGATCGTTCCGGCGATCGCGCTCGCGGCGACGACCAGCGGGCTCGCGAGGTAGACCTTGCCCGGGCCGCTCCGACCGGGGAAGTTGCGATTGATGGCGCTCACGGTGACCTCGCTGGGCGTGAACGACACACCCGGACCCGCCTTGATGCACGCGCCGCACGACGGATCCACGAGCTCGGCGCCGGCGCGCTCGAACACTTCGATGTAGCCGCTCTCCTCGGCGTAGCGGCGGATCTCCTGTGACCCGAACTGGATGTAGAGGTGCACGCCATCCGCGACGCGCTTGCCGCTCTCGAGCGCGCGCTTCAGGACGGACGCGTACATGTCCATGTCCGCCTTCTTCCCGCCCGTGCACGACCCGCCGTACGCGATGTCGATCTTCACCGATCCGCCCGCGTGCTGCGCGAGCGCGCCGAGCGGGACGCCGTTCCGCGGATCGCCCGGGAGCGCGACCATCGGCTCGACGTCGCCGAGCTCGAAGTCGAACGTCGCAAGATACGACGCGCCCTCGTCCGCCTTCACGATCATCGCGCGGAGCTCCTCCTCGGACCTGCCACGCTGCTTCGCGAGGTAGCGGACGATCGTCTCGTCCGCCTCGATGATCCCTGTGAAGCCGCCCGCCTCGACGGCCATGTTCGTCAGCGTCGCGCGCTCGTCGAGTCCCATCGCGCGGACCCCGTCGCCCGCGAACTCGAGCACTTTGCCGATGCCCTCGCCGCTCTTCCAGAACGGCTGCGAAAGGAGGTGCAGCATCACGTCCTTCGCCGTGACGCCGGGGCGGAGCTTGCCGTGGAGGTTGAACCGGACCGACTCCGGCACCGCGACCCGGATGTCCTTCGTGAGCCAGGCGTTCGCCATGTCGGTCGAGCCGACACCGAACGCGAAGCAACCGAGCGCCCCCGCCATGCACGTGTGCGAGTCCGTGCCCGCGACCACCTGACCGGGGTACGCGATCGCCTCGATGATCTTGTTGTGGCAGATCGCGTCCGAGCCGACCGTCTTCCCGTCCCGCTCGATCTCGCCGTAGAGCTTGATCCGATGGCGCTTCGTGAAGTCCTCCTGGACGGTCGCGAGGAGGCCCGCTTGCTCCTTCAGGCCGAGCTTGACGTGCGCTTCGGGCATGACGCGATCGAGGAACGTGAGGTGATCGCGGAACGCGAAGACCGAGTCGGGGTCGGTGACCTTCGCGTCCTTGCCGAGCGCGGCGACGAACAACGACTCCGCCATCGGCGTGACGTACTCGTGCGAGAAGCGCACGTCCGTGCGGACGAACAGCGCGTCCCC
Source organism: Polyangiaceae bacterium (assembly GCA_046351395.1). Taxonomy (GTDB): domain Bacteria; phylum Myxococcota_A; class Polyangia; order Polyangiales; family Polyangiaceae; genus CAYYKK01. Next base: position 387,378 of record JAXLYP010000001.1, on the reverse strand, counting down.
CGGCTTCACCGCGGGGACGCCGAGCTTGCCGGAGCGAGCGTCCGCGATGGCGTGCGCCGCGATGATCTTCTCGACGATCGTCATCGGCCGCGGCGCCGTCGTGATCGCGGGCGGCGTGACCTCACCGGCGAGGCGCGCCTCGTTGTACGCGAAGAGGCCACCGAACTGGACGACGTCCGCGCTGATGGGGTCGAGGCCCTTCGTGAACTCGGAGATCGGGATCTCCTCGCCCTTCAAGATCCGCTCGAGCACCGTGAAGTCGGTGGTCGTGAGCAGGCCGATGTTCTGGCAGTTCTGCCCGTAGATCTTCTCGATGCTCTCCGCGACGACGACCTCGATCCCGGCCTCGCGCTCGGCGTACGGGGCGGTCTCTCGCGAGCTCCCGCAGCCCTTCGAGCGGCCGCTCACGATGACGCCGAACCCGGCGCTCTTCACGCTGTCGCGCTCGATCGCGCCGCCCCGAAGCCCCACGAGGCAGTACCGCGCGAGCGTCTCGTCGAAGTAGTAGCAAACCCAGCCCGGGGTGAGCTCGTCCGTCGAGATGTTGTGGACCAGCGTCTTGTCCCGCGACGCCGGGTTGAACACGCCAATCTCGGCCGCGTCGAGCGACTCCCCGCCGAGCTGCTTCTTCAAGAGCTCGAGGTCTTGGGTGACATAGAAGGGTCGTCCGGTGACGCGGATCGAGGTGCGGCGCTTGGGCATCGTCTTCATTTCCTCCGTCGGCGGGCGAAAGGCGCGGGATCTTGCCCGAACCCGGATCCGCCGCCAACCGTCTCGGTCTTGATGAGCCGGGCTTTTTCGGTAGGTTGGAATCATGACCGAATCGGTGCGGGTGTCAGGTGTCGTCGCTGCCGCGATCGAGCGCGTGTTCGACGCGTTCCTCGAGTCCGAGGCGCACTCGGCGATGACCGGCGGCCCCGCGAACGTGTCCGCGGTGCTCGGGACGCCCTTCTCGGCGTGGGACGGCTACATCACCGGCTCGAACCTCTTTCTGGATCGACCGAAGCGGATCGTGCAGAGCTGGCGCGCCTCCGACTTCCCCGCGGAGGCGAACGATTCGATGCTCGAGATCCTGCTCGACGAGCGAGACGGTGGCACCGAGATCACGTTCGTCCACACGGGCCTGCCCATCGGGATGTCCCGCGGCTTCCTCGAGGGTTGGCACAAGTACTACCTCGAGCCCATGCAGACGTACTTCGGCAAAGCCCCGGCCCCGAAGAGCAGGGCGAAAGCCTCCGCGGGGGGCGCCGTGAAGGCAGCGGCGAAGAAGACCGCGCCGAAGAAGGCCGCGCCGAAGAAGGCCGCCCCGAAGAAGGCCGCGCCGAAGAAGACCGCGCCGAAGAAGACCGCGCCGAAGAAGACCGCGCCGAAGAAGGCCGCGCCGAAGAAGGCCGCGCCGAAGAAGGCACCCGCGAAGAAGGCTCCCGCGAAGAAGGCACCCGCGAAGGCGAAGCCGAAGAAGACGACGAAGCGCGGATGACGGACGCTCGCGCCGTCGTCGTCGGGGCCGGACTCGCGGGCCTCTCCGCCTCGATCCACCTGCGACGCGCAGGCATCCCGCACCGAATCTTCGAGCGCGAGCGAACCGCGGGGGGCCTCGCGACGACCGTCGAGGACTCGGGGTACCGCTTCGACCGCACGGGCCACCTGCTGCACCTGCGCGACGAGGGCGTGCGAGAGCTCGTGCTCTCCACGCTCGAGCCCGGGAGCTGGGTCACGATCCAGCGCCGAAGCGCGATCTATTCGAACGGCGTCTACACGCGCTACCCGTTCCAGGCCAACACGTTCGGGCTCCCGAAAGAGATCGCTTACGCGTGCGTGGCCGGGTTCGTCGAGGCGGCGATGAAGAAGCTCGCGTCCCCCGGACCGCCCCCAGCAAACTTCGAAGAGTTTTGCCTCCATCACTTCGGACGAGGCATCAGCGAGCACTTCATGCTGCCCTACAACCGGCGCCTCTGGGGCGTCGAGCCGCGCGAGATCAGCGCGGCGTGGTGCGAGCGGTTCGTGCCGATCCCGACGGTCGAGGACGTCATCGCGGGCGCCGTCGGGTTGAACGATCGCGAGCTCGGGTACAACGCGAGCTTCATCTATCCGCGCCTCGGCGCGGGAGAGCTACCGAAGGCGCTCGCGGAGCGCGCGAACCCGATCGATCTCGCGGCGCCGGTCGACGCGATCGCGATCGGAGAGCGCGCGGTGACCGTTCGGGGCGAGCGCGTCGCCTTCGAGGCGCTCGTCTCGAGCATCCCGCTCAAGGCGCTCGTCGATCGGATCACGGACGCGCCGGACGCGGTCCGCGAAGCCGCCTCGAAGCTCCGCGCGACGCCGCTCTTCTACCTCGACGTGGCCCTCAACACGCCGGCCGAGAAGCCGTACCACTGGATCTACGTCCCCGAGGATCGCTTCCCGTTCTACCGCGTCGGGTGCTACTCGCACTTCTCGGCGGCGATGGCGCCGCCCGGGAAGGCGGGCCTCTACGTCGAGCTCGTGGACCGCGCTCCGCCCGACCTCGCGAAGCTCGTGCCCGAGGTCGCTGCGGGCCTCACGGAGATGGGCATCCTCCGCGCGCCCGAGGCCCTCCGTTTCGCCCGGCTCCGCGCGATCGATCCCGCCTACGTCGTGTTCGACGACGCGCACGCGGAGAGCGTCGCGACGATCGAAGGGTGGCTCACGTCCCTCGCGCGAGCGGGCGGTCCCCTCGTGGTCTCGACGGGTCGATACGGTCGGTGGCGCTACGCCTCGATGGAGGACTCCCTCATCGATGGTCGCGACGCCTCGCGGAAGGTGATAGACGCGTTCGGCTCGCGCTGAGGCTGCGGCGCGAGCGAGCCTCGATGACCCCCGACGTCTCCTTCGTCATCCCCGTCTACAACGAGGAGCCCATCCTCCACGCGGCGATCGTCGACCTGCGCGAGCAGCTCGTCGGCGCCCCGTTCTCCTACGAGATCGTCCTCGCGGAGAACGGCTCCAAGGACGGGACGGTGCGCGTCGCGGAGCGCCTCGAGAGCAAGCTCCCGAACGTCTCGCACTTCTCGATCGGCGCGCCCAACTACGGCGCGGCGCTGCGCGGCGGAATCGAGCGCGCCCGTGGGAAGTACGTCGTGTGCGAAGAGATCGATCTCTGCGACGTGGACTTCCACTCGAGGGCGGTCGAACTCTTGGAGCGCGGCGCGGCCGACCTCGTCATCGGATCGAAGCTGCTCGCCGCGTCGCACGACGATCGCCCGCTCACACGGCACGCCGCGAGCCTGCTCTACAACCGCATGCTGCGCGTCACCCTCGGGTTCCGCGGGACGGACACGCACGGCCTCAAGGCGTTCGACCGAGAGGTCCTGCTCCCGATCGTGCGAAAGTGCGTGGTCGACCGGGACGTGTTCGCGAGCGAGCTCGTGATCCGCGCGGACCGCGAGGGCGTTCGCGTCACGGAGATCCCCGTGCGGGTGCTCGAGAAGCGGACCCCCTCCATCAACCTCGTGAGCCGCGTACCCAACGTGATCAAAAATCTCGCGAAGCTGACGTACGCGATCCGCTTCCGGTGAGAGAATGGGCCATGCGCCCTTTCTTCTGCGTCGCCTCCATTTCGTCCCTGGTTTCACTGGCCGCGCTCGCGGGCTGCGGCAACGAGGTCGACCAGCTCACCGGTGGCAGCGGCGGCGCCGGCTCGTCGACCACGTCGACCGCATCGTCCACGGGCACGGCCCAGACCTCGTCCACCGCGACGGGTACCCCGGGCAAGAACTCGGGCGACTGTGACGGCGACGCCGACTGTCCGCCGAACGGTCACTGCGTCGAGCTCACGCCCGGAGGGTTCCGCGTCTGTCAGTACCCGACGCCCGAGGCGACGAGCTGTGACGACCCGATGAACGACACCTGTTGCTCGACCGCGGAGTGCAAAAACCCGGGCGAAAAGTGCCTTCCCGGGCCGATCCTCCCCTCGTGCGGCGGCCCGCAGATCCTCCCGCACAACGAGTGCGCGGCCGACCTTTGCGCGACCGACAAGGACTGCGACGGACCCGCGGTGTGCGCTCCGGCCGATACCGTGGGGTCCCAAATCGCGACGTGCCTCTACGCGCCCGAGTGCAAGCACGACACCGATTGCTCGGCGCACCCCGGCGGCATTTGCGCGACCGTCCAGGGCTCGTGCTGCAACGCCGCGGTCGGGCTGTTCTGCATCTACCCTGGGATCAACTGCCGCTCCGACGCCGACTGCGAGAGCCCGACGACGAAGATGTACTGCGGGTTCGACGAGAACGCTTCGCCCGTCTGTCTCCCCGGCTCGGCGACGTGCCCCGTGTGATTTTCGAGGGGTGACGCTCGCGTCGGCTCGAGACGAGCGCGGAGAACCGCCCCGGAGGGAGCGGCTGCGCCGCGTCGATCTTGAGTCGTGCGCGTGAGGACCCCATCGAGGAGCCGTATGTCGGACGCCTCGACCACGGAGGGCGGGCTCGAAGAGCTCGCCGAGAAGTTCGTGTCCTTCAGCACGCTGCACTGCGCGCGGTCGCCGCTCTACCGCGCGATCACCGCGGCCGTCGCGGGGGACGCGCGCGCCCTCGCGATGGTCGCGCTCGTCCCCAAGGAGCAGCGGGTTCCGAACATCCTCCTCGCGGCGGTGCACGACCTCCTGCTCGCCGGCGTGCAGCACCCGCTCGCCCACGCCTACCCCTCGACGGGGAAGCCAACGACGATCGAGCCCGAGGAGGCGGCGCGTCTGTTCTTGGATTTCTGCGCGAAGCACCAGGCCGATCTCGCGCCGATCCTCGCGTCGCGCGCGACACAGACGAACGAGGTCGGCCGCGCGGCGGTGATCCTCCCGGCGCTCGCGCGCCTCGAGGCGGAGGGGATCGAGCGCGTCGCGCTCGTGGACCTCGGCACGAGCGCTGGCCTGAACCTCTGCGTCGATCGCTACTTCGTCCGTTACTCCGACGGCACCGTCGCCGGCGACCGAGCCTCGAGCGTCGTCGTCCACTCCGAGTTCGTCGGGCCGAAGCGCCCGCCGCTCGCCGCGGGCCTTCCGCGGATCGAGGCGCGCGTCGGGATGGACCGGGCGCCCCTCGATCTCGAGCGCGCCGAGGATCGCCGCTGGTTGCTCGCGTGCCTCTGGCCCGACCAGGAAGAGCGGTTCGCCCGGATTCGCGCCGCGATCGACGTCGCGCGAGAGGTGCGGCCCCGGGTCGTCGTGGGCGTCCTCCCGCGTGACATCGAGGCGCTCGTGGAGCACGTTGATCCCGCGCTCCACATCGTGTTCCTCACCACCTGGGTGCTCGCGTACCTCTCCGACGACGAGCGCCGCGCCGCGGACGCCGCGATCGCGCGTGTCGGTCAGCGCCGCGACGTGAGCTGGATCGTGGCGGAGGTCCCGCCCAAGCTCCCGTTCGAGGCGCACGGGTTCGAGGCGCACGAGACCGTCCTCGCCACGATCACGCACCGCGCGGGCGTTCGGCGAGACGTCGCGCTCGCGCGCGTCCACGGGCATGGCACCTTCGTCGAGTGGCGCGCGGACTGACCCGGCCGCCTCAGCCGCGCGCGAGCTCGGCGACCACGTCTTCGAGGCGGTCGTAGCTCGTGGCGGCGCCCTTCTCCATCCCCGTCGAGAGGACCATGTCCCGCACCTCGCGCGAGGGGTACTTCACGATCGCGGTGAGGCGCGTCTTTCCGCCCTCCTCGACGAGCGTGGAGGTGACGACGGAGACGGTGTCCGGGAAGAGGGCGAAGATCTCCGTGAACACGATCCGGCCCGGGGGGTCGAGCTCGCGGTACTCACCGTAGAACTCGATCTCGCCCTTCGGGTGGCGGTTCACGAACCGCCACTTCCCACCGACGCGGAGGTCGATCTCGCACACGGGTACGGAGTAACCCTCGCCGAGCTGGCCCCACCAGCGCCGGACGTGCTCGGGCTTCGTCATCGCCTCGTAGACGAGCGCGCGGGGCGCGTCGAAGAGGCGGGTCATTCGAACCTCCTGCTCGGAGATCGTCGAGACCGTCAGCGTGTTCCTATTTGCGGTGCTTGCGAGCATGGGTCCTTCCCGCGCGGCGCTTGCCGCGCATTGTCGTGTGCGCGCCGGAGGCGCTCCGCTCCGCCGCGGTCTCGCCGCGGAGCTCGTTCAGGTACGCGCCGAGCCGATCGAACCGCTGCTCCCAGCGGCTGCGGTAGTGCTCGGCCCAGTCCGCGACTTCCCGAAGCGGTGCGGCCTCGAGGTGACAGGGTCGGCGCTGCGCGTCCCTGCTCCTCGAGATGAGCCCCGCCTTCTCCAGCACGCGGAGGTGCTTCGAGATCGCCGGCAAGCTCATGTCGAACGGCTCGGCGAGCTCGCCGACGGTGCGATCCCCCGTCGCGAGGCGCGAGAGGATCGCGCGCCGCGTGGGGTCGGCGAGGGCAGCGAAGGTCGAGCTCAGTGAGTCCGTCGTCGTCATGGCGTGTTGGCGAGGTGGTCGCGGACCATATTGTGAACCAGTTGGTTACTTAACCACATGGTTACTAACAACCGCGGGGGCACCTGTCAACACTCCGAGATCGATTCGGGGGTTGCGGATGCCGATCGAGCCCCGAACGTGCGCACGAGGAGGCAGCGGTCCATCGCGCCGCCGGGCGGGCACCCGCGCGCGGGCTATAGTCCCGCAAATGCTCCGCCCGCCCGCGCTCGCGCTTGGTCTCGGCATCGGTCTCGGCGTCTCGAGCGTGAGCTGCGCGTCGACCCCGACGACGACCGCTCCGGAGGGCACGTCGACGACCACCGCGCCGACGAGTCGCCCGAAGACGGGTGCCAGCTACGAAGTGCACGAGTGGGGGCTCATCCGCGCGCAGCTCGGAAATCGCACCGAGGCCAACGCGGATGCGGTGTCGGTCGGCGCGATCCCGCCGCCCGCTCGCCACCGCTACGCCCCGATGGAGAAGCCCGTACTTTATTTTCACACGGACGCGCCGCTCGAGCTCGCGCGCGTCACGGTGACCACGCCGGAGAGCGAGATCATCGAAGCGTGGCCCGTGCCGCGGACGCGCGGCGCGAACTCCATCACGTGGTCCAGCGTCCGCTTGGACCCGGGCTCCGCGTGTGATCCGTCCGCGCTCCCCGCTTCGACCGACGCGCCCTGCGGGGATCTACCGGCGTGGCTCGCGTGCGAGAGCGAGCGCCTCGACGTCGTTCGAGCGCCGAGCGCGGCGTGCGTCGGCGCGGGGACGTTCCGCGATCGCTTCCTGTTCTACCGAGCGCTCTCGACGAAGTTCATCCCCCCGCTGCGCTTCGATCCGATCCCGCAGAGCGACGACGTGAAGGTCACGAACATCGGCTCGACCCCCGTCCCAGGGTTGCTCGTGCGGATCGTCCCGCGCGACGCGCGCGCGGACTCCGTGGTCGCCGTCCCGCCGGCGCCCGGCGCGTCGATCACGGTGGGGCTGAAGGGCGTCGAAGGGCAAGCGGGGGAGCGCATCGAGGCCGAGTCGCTCGGCAGGGACGGCCCCGGCCCGAGCGCCCTCCGCATCGGGCTCCGGGATCTCGGCCTCGACGCCGACGAGGCGGACGCGTTCCTCCGCGCCTGGTCCACGCCGCTCTTCGCGACGGCCCCGCCCGCGGAGGAGAAGGTCATGGAGGAGGGCGCGAAGCCGAGCTTCGTCTACTTCCTCCCGCCCGCGACGATCGACGCCATCAGCAAGCTCGATCTCGATCCGCCGCCGCGCGCCGTGAAGCGGGCGTTCGCGGTGTGGGCCACGCTCTGATCTTCGCGTCGGAGCACGGCTCCCGTCGCATTCGGCGAGGGCGGCCGAGCGCGCGGCGATGCGGGGCTCGCGTCGCCGCGCCCTCTGAAGTTCAGAGCGAGAAGCTGAGCTTCGCGTCCTTCCCCGGCCAGCCGAAGCGCGCCTTCTTCACGGTCGCGACGATGCACTCCGCGGCGTCCTCGTCGGGCGAGGTCATGGCGAGGCCCGCGGCCTGTACGCGACCGTCCGCCTTGAGGTACGCGGTGACGGTGAACGCGGCGGCGCTGTCTTTGCGGCAGCGCTTGGTGAGCGCGCGCACCTGCTCGATCACGGGCTGTACCTTCTTCGCGTCGAAGCTCGATCGCTCCTTCGTGGGCGTGGCGTCGTACTGCGTGGACGCGAGGCCATCGCCGCCCACGGCGCGGGGCCACGTGCGACCGCGAGCCGCCTCGACGATGCACTTTTCCGTGTCCCGATCGCCGAGCTGGGACTCGCTCACGTACACGTCCTTCGGCTCGCCCTTCGTCGTGATCGTGAGGTTGATCTTCACGTGGCCCCCGAGCGCCTCCACGCGCTCGTAGCCGAGGCCGATGCACCGCTCCACGTCCTTGCCGAGGGACTTGAACGCGCTCTGCATCGCCTCCTCGGGCAGCCCGCCGACGTCCGACGCGTAGCCGATCGCGCTCGCGTCGTCGTACGACGCGGGCGCGGTGATGGGCGCAGCGGGCGCGGGCGCGGCCGACGCGCAGCCCATGAGGCTCGAGCAAGCGACGAGGGCGACGATCCAAGGTTCGGGCTTCACCACGACACCCCCTCAAGCACCGTGCGGGCCAAGCAGGATCTCGCTGAAAACAGGCCCAAACGGGCCTCGCGATGTGGATCGACTGAGATCCACATGGCCGCCGCTCACCCAGGACACGCACGCGTTCGGGCGCGCCGAACGGTCTCGCGCGTCTCTCGCGGATGGGTCAGCGACCGAGGAGCTTCGCGAAGTTGCCGTTCAAGAGGTTCCGCTCGCGCGCCTGCGTGAGCCACTCCCCGAGCACGGCCTTCGTGTAGACCTTGAACGTCTTCGCGACCGGGACCATGTCCACGGTGCTCGTGAACGAGTCCGCGAGGCCGAACGGGAGCATCAGCGGGATCCACCCGCGCGCGTACTCGAGCGCGAAGCACTTGTCGGGCATGCGGTAACCGCGCGACTCCCCGCGAGGCATGTGGTGCATGTCTCCCGGCTTGTAGACCTGGCGATCGAACTCGCCTTCCGCGAACGCCCACTGCTCACCCTCGAGGATGATGAAGTAGTCGTCCGCCGCGAAGCGGCCCGAGTAGCCCTCCGTGCCGATCGGCGATCCGAAGATGATCACGTACTCCGTGATCGACGCGTGGAGCACGGCCATCTGCCCCATCGCCCCGCCCGCGATGTTGTAGATCCACTCCACGTCCTCCTGGATGTGGCCCGGGTAGATCCGCGCGAGCTCGTCGCGAATGGCGGCGACCTTCTCCGCCATGGGCAGGTGGAGGACCTCTTGCGCGACGCTCTGAAGCACCTTCGGCTCGAAGACGTACGACATCGCCGAGGCAGGTAGTCCGGGGCTCGATCGACGGCAAGCGTCCGCGCGCTCCCCCTCGCTCTCGAGCAGGCCGTTCGTGGAGACGCGCGGTCGTGGGAGCGCCGTCGCGACCCCCGTGAGATCCTTCGGCGCATGCGCGAATGGTCGCTCGCCCTCGCGGTCCTCACCGGCGCTGCCGCCGCGTGCTCCGATCGCCCGCCGAAGAAGGCACGACCCTCTGCGGTGGCGGCGAGCGCATCCGCGCCGCGCTTGACGCCGCCGGCCACCCCGTCGAGCGCAGAGCTCACGGCCCCTCCTGCGAGTGGAGACGTGGATCCGGCGTGCGCGACGAACGGGTGCCTGCGCGAGGTCACCAAGGTGGGCGACTACGGCCTCGAGAAGATCGCCCCGTACCTCGCGAAGGGAGTGCGCGTCACGACCGGCTACTCGGTCTACACCCTGCGCTTCGTGACGGACGGAGCGGAGTCGACGGCGGTGGCGACGATCCCGTTCGATGCGTCCACCCCCGAGCGCGGGTGGGATATCGGCGTGAACGATCACGGCACGATCGGCGTCGACGATCCGTGCGCGCCGAGCCGGTCCCTGCTCGGCGTCGGCCACGCGGGGTGGTTCGGCGCGCGCGGGATGATCGGCGTCGCGCCCGACTATCCGGGCCTCGGCACCGCGGGGATCCACCCGTACCTCGTCTCGCGTTCCGAGGGAGCGGCCGCGCTCGACAGCGTGCGCGCCGCGCGCGCGCTCGCCGTGCACCTCGGCCTGCGGACGAGCGGCCGCGCGGTCCTCGTCGGGCTCAGTCAGGGCGGACACGCGACCCTCGCCGCCGCGGCGCTGCACAAGACGTACGCGCCCGAGCTCGACGTGCGCGCGTTCGCTGCGGCTGCGCCCGCAAGCGCGTGGGCGTCGCATTGGTCGATGGGCGCGCGCGCGAACGGCTGGGGGATCCCCGTCCACGCGATGCTCTTCTACGCCTGGTCGAAGCGCTACGCGTGGCCCGCGGACAAGCCGCTGTGGGCACCGTCGTTCGCACCCGAGGTCGATCGGCTCTTCGCTACGCAGTGCACGTGGGCGCCGAGCCCACCGACGATCCTCACGAGCGTGCCCAAGGACGCCACGCAGGTCTTCGACGCCACCCTCCTCGCGGAGTACCGCGCGAACCAGTGGGCCACGTACGCGTTCGTGAAGCAGGCCTTCGACGAGAACGCGGTCGCGCCGTACGCGCAGACGGCGCCCCTTCGCATCTACCAAGGCGACACCGACACGACCGTCCCGAAGGTCGCCACGGACGAGCTCGTCGCGGCGTTGCGCGCAGGCGGGGTCGAGGTCGACTACGTCGTCGTGCCTGGGGCAGATCACCTCACCACCGCATTCGGCGTCTATTCGACGGGCGATCTCCGCTCGGACGACGCCTACGCCTGGCTCCGATCGAAGCTCGACCCCGCAGAGCCATGAGTCGCCTCCGACGCACGTGGACCGTGCCTCACGACCGTCTCGTCGAGCGCACCGCGCTCGCCCGCTCACGCCCGACGGGCGCGACGCGCCTCAGGGATCGGTCGCGGCTTCGGTGCCGACCGCGGCCGCGCGCCGGTGCGGGTTCACGGGCACGCTGCGGTCCCAGCCGTCCTCGACGAGGCCGATGGGGTTCTTGTACGTGCCCATCATGCGGTCCCAGATCGTCAGGTACTGGCCGTAGTTGTACTTGTTGAACTTGTGGTGCGCCGTGTGGTGCATCGTGTGGTTGATGAGCGGGATGCGCACGTAGGTCACGCGCTCGTGGATGAACACGCTCCACAGCATCAGGAACACGAGGCCCACGCCGTACACGCCGACGTGCATCGGAAACAGGAACGCGCAGAGGTGCGTCGGCGCGGCCTGCATGAACGAGTCGAGCGGGTGGAACGCCACGCTCGCCCACGGCGTCGTGACGCGGAACTGGTGATGGTAGAGGTGGATCTTCTTGTAGAGGACGGGGTGGTGGAGCGCGCGGTGCGCCCAGTAGACCAGCGTCTCCGTGATGACGAGCATCAGCAGGATCGAGAGGAGCAGGTAGGGCACTCCATACTCGGCGACGTCGTAGTAGACGCGGCTCTTGCCGTTCACGATGAAGTGGTGAATCGGCGTGGTGAGGACGGCGTTGCCGAGGAGCGAGTAGACCGCCCACTTCCGCTCGAGCCACATCTGCTTCGCGTCGAGCTTCTCGTTCGGGAAGAAGCGCTCCTTGCGCCACACGAAGTAGTAGAGGTGGCTCAACCCCGACGTCACGACGTAGAAGATCAGCCCGCCGATCGAGAGCATCGCGAAGCTGCCCCAGATGGATTCGGGTGCGATCAGCGTCTTGAGGAGGTCCACCACGGCCCCTGACTCCTATCGCAGTCGCGCGCGCTCGTACAACCGTGAAGCATCGGCAGACGTAGACCCCGGCACGCTTCTTCGAAGGTCGCGATGCGCGAGCACCCGCGGTGCGCAACGCGCTTCGCGCTTCGAGGATGAAACCCTGAACATTCGCTAGTCGTCGATCGACCCCGTCGAACGGGCGAGGGCGATCGTACGTCATGGATCTGGGCACCCCGGCTCGTTCGGGCTAAGGGGGCCGAGGAGTGGGGATGAGTAGCATCGACGTCGAGAGCCAAAACCAAGCCGATCACGCGTTCTGCGACGCCATGCTCCCGCGCGTCTCGCGGACGTTCGCGCTTTCGATCCAGGCGCTCCCGCCTTCCCTCCGCAACGCCGTGGGCGTCGCGTACCTGCTTTGCCGCGTCGTCGACACGATCGAGGACGACCCGAAGATCCGCGGTCGGCGAGCGGATCTCTTCGACGCGTTCGACCGCGCCCTCGAGGACGCGCGGGACGCGAGCGCGAACCTCGCGTCCTCGTCCGCGGACTTCGAGGCGCGCTCGAAGCTCATCGCGCTCGGCCCGACCGAAGCGGAGACGGAGCTCGTCTCGAAGTCCGGCGCCGTGTTCCGCGTCTACGCGGGGCTGAGCGCGGATCAACGCGTCGCGATCCACCCGCACGTCGCCGAGATGTCGGCGGGCATGCGGGAGTACGCCGAGCGCGCGGACACCGCGGAGAACGGCCTGCGACTGCGGGATCTCGCGGACCTCGAGCGCTATTGCTATTTCGTCGCGGGCACGGTCGGCGGCCTGCTCACGTCGCTCTTCGTCGGGACGTACGAGGGCTCGAAGCCGTGGGGTGCAGCGACCGAGGAGCGCACGGCGCTCCAGCGCGAGCGCGCCGTGAGCTTCGGCCTCGGGCTGCAGCTCGTGAACATCGTGAAGGACGTCGCCAACGACTTCGAGCGGAGCGACTGCTTCCTCCCCGAGAAGATGGCGGAGGCGCACGGTTTCCCGCTCGAGGATCTCCTCGATCCGTCCGTTCGTCCGCGCGGGCTCGCACTCGTGCGGCAGCTCTGCGAGCGCGCGCGCAAGCACCTCGATCGCGCGGCCGAGTACACCGTCGCGTGGCCCGTCGAGCACGGGGAAGGGCGCGCGATTCGGCTGTTCTGCACCGTGCCCCTCGCCCTCGCCCTCGCCTACGCGACGCTGCGCGAGGTCGAGGACGGCCGCGACACCCTCGTCCCAGGCCGCTGCCCGGCCGTGTCGCGCGCGCTCGTCCAGGCCGTCTTCCAAGAGGCGCTCGAGGTCGCGCACGACGACGCGCGCCTCCGGCACCTCTACGAGAAGTGCGCGCTCGGCGCCATCGGCCGCACGAAGCGCCCCATCGAACCGTTCGCCACGCCCCCCGCCTCCGCCCCCGCTTCAACGAAGAGAAGAACCACGATGAGCGACTCCCACTCTCCCTCGAGCGGCCCCGCCTCCAACGCCGGCCCGAACCCCGCGCGCGAGTTCCGCGGAAAGATCTTCGTGACCGGCGGTGCGGGCCACCTCGGCGCGAACTTGCTGCACCGCCTCCTCACGGACGGGCGGGACGTGCGCGTCCTCCTCCAGGAGGGCACCAACAACGCGGCGATCGACGCGCTCGAGGCGCACCACGGCAAGAAGCTCGATCGCGTGATCGGGGACCTGCGCGACCTCGATCTCCTGCGCCGCTCGATGCAGGGGTGCGAGACCGCGTACCACGTGGCCGCGAAGGTCTCGACGGTCAACGACACCCCCGAGGCGATGCGCGACATCTACACGTCGAACGTGATCGGCACCGCGAACCTCTTGAAGGCGGCGCGCGAGAACGGCCTCAAGCGCGTCGTCGTGAGCGGATCGTTCAGCGCGGTCGGGTACGACGAGCACGATCCGTCGAAGCCCTCGGACGAGTCGGTGCCGTTCTATCCGTTCGACGAGCACCTCGCGTACGGCCGGACGAAGGTGCAGGTCGAGCACGAAGTCCTGAAGGCGGTCGCCGAGGGCCAGGACGTCGTCATCGCGACGAGCTGCGCGATCCTCGGGCCGTGGGACTACATCCCGTCCCGAATGGGGCAGACGATGATGGACTTCGCGCACGGCAAGCTCCGCGCGTACGTCCCCGGCGGGTTCGAATTCGTCGCGGGCGAGGACATCGCGGACGGCCACGTGCGCGCGATGGAGCGCGGTCGCTCCGGGCAGAAGTACATCATCTCGACGGAGTTCCTCACGGTCGACGAGATCATGGACATCTGGGAGGAGGTCACCGGCCGCAAGCGCCCTCGCCTCCGACTGCCGGGGCCGCTCATGGCGGGCGTCGCGGAGGTCACGTCGTTCGTGTTCTCGAACTTCTTCCCGAAGGTCCGCCAGCGGCTCACGCCGGGCGCGGTCCGCATCCTTCGCATGCAGCGCCACGCGGACACGTCCAAGGCGCAGCGCGAGCTCGGGTTCCGCCCGAGCGGCATCCGCCGAGCGATCCACGAGGCGTACACGGACTTCGCGCGGCGCGGGCTCGTGCCGCAGACGGTGACGGAGGCGGCGGGCCGAGGCGAGAAGCCGAAGAGCGCCTCGCCGAAGAATCCGTCCGAAAAAGAGGTGGCCGCGTGAGCGCACCGACGTTCGAGGAGGCCTCGAACCGGAGGCAGAAGGTCCGCGCCGCGGGCATGGACCCGAACTACTGGTACGCGGTCTCGCTCGACGAGAAGGTCCAGCGGGGCCAGGTCGTCGAGGTGCGGTTCTGGAACAACTCGGTCGCGCTGTACCGCGACTCGAAGGGTGAGCTCCACGCGATGGAGGATCGCTGCGCGCACCGCCAGATCAAGCTCTCGAAGGGCCAGGTCGTCGGCGATCGGCTCGTCTGCGACTACCACGGCTGGGAGTACGATCGCGACGGCAAGCTCGCGAAGGTGCCGCACGAGCTCTTCGGGCACCGCATGCCGCAGTGCAAGCTGAAGAGCTTCGCGGTGCGCGTGCGCTACGGCCTGATCTGGATCTTCTTCGGCGACCAGGACAAGGCGTGGACCACGCCGCTCCCCGCGGCGCCGGAGCTCGAGCAGGACGACCCGTGGGCGTGCGTGCCGATCGAGTTCACGTGGAAGGCGCACCACTCCATGATCATGGACAACGTGAGCGACTTCACGCACGAGTACCTGCACCGGCGCTACAAGCCGTTCACGAACGCGAAGCTCACGAGCCTCAAGACGGAGGGGGACATCGTGTCGCTCTCGTACGACACGGCGGTCGGCGGCGGGAAGCTGACGAGCCTCTTCATGGACAAGAAGAACGTCGGGATGGACTCGATCGAGCTCGCGTACGAGTACCCCTACCAGCGCTCGAACACGAACGACTACATCAAGCACTGGTGCTTGGTCCTCCCGGAGGACGAGCGCACCACGAAGGTGTTCTTCCTCTTCTACTTCAAGAGCTTCAACGTGCCGTTCACGTCGCTGAAGTTCCCGCGGCGGCTCATGGAGCCCATCATCAAGATGGCGAACCGAATGCACGTCATCCCGCTGCTCGAGCAGGATGGAACGGCGTGCGCGGAGGAGCAGGCTGGCTACGAGCGCCACTACGACGCGCCGATCGCGGAGCTCTCGCCCGCCGTGCACGCCTTCCAGGCGCTGACGATCCGCAAATGGGAGGAGTTCCTCGCGCGCGAAGACGCCCGCGGGACGAAGCCCGGGAGCGGCCTGATCGACGCTTCGAAGCTCACGCGCAAGCCCAAGCCCGCGCCCGAAACGGCCGCGGCGGAGTGACCCCATCGTGACGACCTCATCGAACGGGAACGGCAAGTCCCACGGCATCGAGTCCGAGACCGACGTGGTGATCGTGGGCGCCGGCCCCGCCGGCACGGCGATGGCCGCGCGCCTCGGGCAGCTCGGCGTCGGCGCGGTCACGCTGCTCGACAAGCACGACTTCCCGCGCGACAAGACGTGCGGGAGCGGCATCTCGCCGAAGGGCATCCAAGTCCTCCGGGACCTCGAGGTCTGGGACGAGGTCGCGAAGCACGCGTACAAGATCGAGGGTCTGCGGCTCGTGACGCCGCAGGGGCGCGAGTCGTACCAATCCGCCGGCTCCGCGCTCGACGCGGTGGTGTGCCAGCGGCGGATCCTCGATCACCTGATCCTCAAGAAGGCGCTCGAGGGCGGGGTGTCGTTCGTCCCGCACTTCACCGCGGACAAGCTGATCGAAGAGGGCGGGCGGGTCGTGGGCGTCACCGCGAAGGACGGACGCGCGGTGCGCGCGCGCCTCACGATCGTGGCGGGTGGAACGCACTGCAAGCTCGTGCCGCAGCGCCGGCCGCGGAAGATCATCCAGGCGATCATGGGGTGGTGGGACAACGTCCCGTTCCGCCCGAACTTCCTCGAGATGATCTTCGATCCGGAGACGCTGCCCTACTACGGCTGGCTGTTCCCCGAGAGCGAGACGCGCGTGAACATCGGCATCACGTACGAGGATCCGAACGGGAAGCGGAACGCGCGAGAGCTCTTCGCGCGCTTCCTCGATCGTCAGTACAAAGATCGCCTGAAGAACGCGACGCAGGTCGGTGCGTGGAAGGGCCACCCGGTCGCGTACTCGTACCACGTCGAGGGGCTCACCTCGCCCGGCCGGTTCGTGATCGGAGAGTCGGGTTTGCTCACGCACCCGGCGACGGCGGAGGGGATCTATCAGGGGATGCGCTCGGGGATGCTCGCCGCGGAGAGCGTGCGCGACATCATCGTCCGCGGCATCCCGGAGTCGACGGCGATGCGCGAGTACGAGCGCAACATCAAGTCGGCGTTCCACCTGTCGTTCCTCGGGGGAGGGCTGTTCCGCACGCTCGTGAAGACGCCGCTGCTCGACTGGCTCGTGAAGGCGAGCGAGCAGCCCCTCGTGAAATCCGCGACGGCGCGCATGATGGCGTCGATGTAGCGGGCTGATTTTCGCCGACTGGCGAGCGTTTCGCCGCGGCCCGGCGCCGCGGTCCCAAGGAGTACTCGATGGCCACTCGCTCTTCGCCTCACGCATCGCTCCGAGCTGGTGCTCGCCTTGCCACGAGAGACAACTACGACGTCGCGATCGTGGGCGGTGGGCCGGCCGGATGCGTCACAGCGCTCTCGTTCGCGAAGCGCGGCGCGCGCGTCCTCGTGCTCGAGGCCAACCCGGCGGGATCGAGGCGCCTCGCGGGAGAGTGGATCCACCCGCCCGCGGTGCAGATCCTGAAGGACCTCGGGATCGATCTGCGCCCGGAGCGCCCGTTCCACAGCGGGCGCGGCTTCGTCGTCTACCCGGATGACGGTTCGCGGCCCATCGCGTTGCCCTACGAATCGGGATCGAGCGCGTACAGCTTCGAGCACAGCGCGCTCGTCGACACGCTGCGCGGGTACTGCGACGAGCATCCGCTCGTCGACTACGTGCCGTACGCGCGGGCGACGCGCCTCGAGCCGAACGCGCTCACGTACCAGATGGATGCGGGCTCCACGCACACGGCGAAGGCGGGCCTGCTCGTGGGCGCGGGCGGTCGCATGAGCGTCGCGCACACGGCGCTCGGCATCCGCCGTTCGTCCGGCACGTACTCGCGCATGGCGGGCCTCGTCCTCGAGAACATCGAGATGCCGTTCGAGGGCTACGGGCACGTTTGCCTCGGAGGGCTCGGACCGATCCTCATGTACCGGATCGACGCGCGGCACGTGCGCCTCCAGATCGACGTCCCGCTCTCGTTGCGGCTGCGCCGCGATCGGCACGCGGTGCTCTACGAGGCGTACTCGCACGCGCTCCCCGAGTCGCTCCGGCCGGCGTTCCGCGTGGCGCTCGCGAGGAACCCGATCATCTGGGCGACGAACCAGATCCGGCCGCGACTGGAGTTCGGCCGCGAGGGCCTCGCCCTCGTCGGGGACGCGGTCGGGTACCACCACCCCCTCACCGCGGTCGGGATGACGATGGGCTTTCAGGACGCGGTGTGCCTCGCGAACGCGAAGAGCTTCAAGGCCTACCGGCGCGAGCGCATCCTCCGGAGCCGCGTCCCGGAGCTGCTCGCGGTGGCGCTCTACGAGGTGTTCGCGGACACGTCGGACGAGACGGTCGCGATGCGATCCGCCGTGTACGAGCTCTGGCAGAGGTCCCCGGACGAGCGCTTCAAGACGATGCGGTTCCTCGGGTGCCAGAACACGAACCCCGCCGCGTTCGGCTCCTCGTTCTTCAAGGCCATGCTGATCGCGTCCCAGACGCTCGTGCGGCGCGGCGCGACCACCGGGCGCTGGGATCAGGTGCGGCTCGTCACGAGCGAGCTCGCGGAGCGATCGCGCTGGCTCCTCGGCGGCGCGCTGCACCTCACGCCCCCGCACCCGACGCAGCAACCGCCCGGATCCGCCGAGAGTGGATCCGCGGAGGAGCGCTTCGGCGCGGCCCTCCGCGCGTCCAGCGCCAAGGCCGACGTCGTGGAGCTCCCGAGCGCCGCGTCCGCGCGCCTGCCCGACAAGAGCGTGGTGACGCAGGCGCTCGAGCGGGGCGTGCGGGCGTTCGTCGCGCAGCAGGCGGAGGATGGATCCTGGGAGGGCGAGGTCGCCTGGTGCCCGATGCTCGCCGCGCAGTACGTCATCGCCTGTCACCTCATGGGCCGGCCGATCAGCGCGGAGCGGCGCAAGCGCTTCATCCTCCACTTCGATCGCACGCGCCTCGCCTCGGGCACCTGGGGCCTGCACGAGACGTCGCAGCCGTACCTCTTCACGACCACGCTCGTGTACGTGGCGGCGCGCCTCCTCGGCCTCGAGAAGGACGATCCCATCCTCCGGGACGGGCTGCGCTTCATCCGCGACGAGGGCGGCGCCACGGCGATCCCGAGCTGGGGGAAGTTCTGGCTGGCGCTCGCGAACCTCTACGAGTGGGACGGCGTGAGCCCGGTGCTTCCGGAGATCTGGCGCCTGCCGAAGTGGTTCCCGCTGCACCCGTCGAACTACTACTGTCACACGCGCCTCATCTACCTCGCGATGTCCGCGCTCTCGGGCCAGCGGTACCAGGGCCCGCGCACGGCGCTCATCGAGCGGCTGCGCGAGGAGCTCTACCCGCAGGGCTACGCGTCGGTGGACTTCAAGCGCGCGCGCACGTCCCTCCGCGCGGACGACCTGTTCACGCCGTGGAGCAAGCCGCTCGACCTCGCCTACCGAGCGCTCGGGGTCGCCGACCGGATCATCCGCTTCCGCCCGTCGATCCTCGGATCGGGCGGCCGGGAGGCGGAGATCGCGAAGCTCCGGGATCGCATCCGCTACGAGCTCCGGACGACGAACCACACGAGCATCTCCCCGGTCAGCGGCATCCTGAACGTGCTCGCGCTCCACGTGTCGAACGCGCGCGACCCGGACGCGCAGAAGGCGTTCGAGACCATCGATGGCTGGATCTGGGAGGACGACGTGGACGGCGCGCGCATCGCGGGCGCGCGATCGGCCTCGTGGGACACGGGCTTCGCGATGCAGGCGCTCGCCGAGGTGGCGCCGCACGTGGACGTTCGCCGTCCGCTCGAGAAGGCGACGCACTACCTGGAGGCGCACCAGATCCGCGAGACGTTCCCGGACGCGCGCGCGTACGACCGCGTCGATCCGAAGGGCGGCTACTGCTTCGCGGGCGTGTGGCACGGCTGGCCCGTGAGCGACTGTACGGCGGAGGCGCTGCTCGGTCGGATCCACTCCGCGGAGCTCGCTCGGTCGGAGGCTTCGTTGAAGGCGGACGTCGAGATGGGCGTGCGCTTCATCCTCCAGGAGCAGAACCGGGATGGAGGCTTCTCGACGTACGAGCCTCGGCGCGTCGCGTTCTCGCTCGAATGGATCAACCCCGCCGAGATGTTCGGCGACTCGATGACGGAGTTCTCGTTCGTCGAGTGCACGGCGTCGTGCGTCGCCGCGCTCGTGAAGGCGCGCCCATACCTCGCCGAGCCCGAGCTCGTCGACGCGCCGGTTCGGCGCGCGATCGAGTACATCCGCGGCACGCAGCACCCGAACGGGTCGTGGCCTGGCGCGTGGGGTGTTCGCCTCATCTACGGGACGATGTTCGGCATCCGCGGTCTCGTCGCCGCGGGCGCGCCGCCGACCGATCCGTCGCTCCGGAAGGCGTGCGCGTGGCTCCGCGCGCGCCAGCGCCCCGACGGGAGCTGGGGCGAGGCGCCGGGGCTCTGCCCGGGGACGATCGGCGGGAGCTCGAGCCCCGTGGACGTGTACGCCGAGGAGGCCGAGGGCCAGGTCGTGCAGACCGCGTGGGCGCTCTCGGCGCTGCTCGAGGCGGAGGATCCGGATTGGGACGTGATCGAGCGCGCCGCGCGCTTCCTCGCGAACGCGCAGCTCGGGAGCGGCGAGTGGCCGAAGCAGGCCCCGACGGGCGTCTTCTTCCACACCGCGCTGCTCGACTACGCGCTCTATCGCGCATACTTCCCGCTCTGGGCGCTCGGTCAGTACGAGACGCGACGAAAGCGGCGCGCGCTCCTGCTCGAGACGAGGGAGCCCGAGGCCGCCGAGTAGGTATACTCGAGACGCGATGGGTTCCGCTTCGGAGGCCGCGATGGTTCCGGAGGCGCTCGCGCAGTCGATCGTCCAGTACGAGCACGGCGCGCGAAAGCGCGTCCGCGAGTTTTGGTCGGATCGGAGATCGCTCCTCGTGTTCCTTCGACACTTCGCGTGTCCGGGCTGCTCCGAGCAGCTCGCGATCGTGTCGCCCTACCTCCCCGAGCTCCGGCGGGACGGGACGCGTGTCGTGCTCGTCGCCACGAGCGCGCCGAACCGCATCCCGAGCTTCGCGAAGCGCATGCACCTCGACAGCGGGCTCGTCGACGTCGTGACGGATCCGACGCTCGAGACGCACAAGGCCGCGCAGCTCGTCCGATCGTTCGGGTCGCTCATCAACGTGACGACGATCGCGGAGGCCGTGCGGCTCTACGCGCAGGGCCACTTCGCGACGCGCGAAGCGGGAGATGGCGACCTCTACCAGCAAGGGGGCGCCCTGCTCGTCGATCGGGATGGCTGCGTGCTGTTCCGACACGCGAACCAACACATGACGGATCACTTCTCGATGAGCGACGTGTGCGACGTGCTCGGCAGCGCTCGTCGCGGCGACGCGAGCCTCGGGCCGAGGTCCTGAGACATGCCGACGGACGAGACGCAGCCCGAGTCCGCGGCGCTCAGCACGAAGCGCGACGACGGTCCGCCCACGACGATCGACGAGCGCGCGCCGGACACCCGGGTGGACCCCGAGCGCGCGGACGAGGCGATCGCGGGACTGAAGGGCATCACGCGCACGGTCCAGATGTCCGACGCGGATCCGATCGTCGATCCGGGTCCTCCCGCGTCGCGCGCGTCCTCTCCCTCGGAGGAGGAGGTGATCACGCTGAAGCGGGCGCAAGACAAGCCCGTCCTCGCGGGCGCCGCGGCGGAGCCGGCCGCGCGTTCGAGCGAGGCTCCCGAACCGAGCACGACGCCGCGCAAGAAGAAGCGCAAGTCGAAGATCGACGACACGCAGCCGGACCCGCCTCAGGTCCCGATCGTCGCCGCGGACGCGCCCGTCACACCGCGCGCACCAAAGAAGCGAGCGATCCGCGAGACTCTCCCTGATCCGGACGCCCACCCGCTCGAGCCCACGGTGGACGACCGCGTCGTCGCCCCCGCTGCGCCCCCGAAGGCTCAGCGGCGCGTCGAGCGAAAGGCCCCGAGCCCGCTCTCGAACCCGCTCGTGTGGGTCGTGGGCGCGCTCATGATCGCGGCGCTCGTCGCGTTCGGTATCTTCCTCTCTTCGACTGGAGGAGAGGCTCCCGCGAAGAAGCCCGAGAAGAGCGCGCGCGCGTCGATCTCGAGCCGCACCCCGCCACCGCAAGCGGCGAGCTCCCTTTCGGCGAACACGCCCCTTCCTCAGCCGACGCACGCGCCCGACGTTCCCGCGCCGACGCCGGAGCCGACCACGACCACGCAGGATCCGACTCCGAGCCCGCGGCCCACGCCGACGACGCCGCATCCGAAGCCCACGCCGAACGGATCGGCATCGCCGTTCCCGACGTTCATCCTCCCGACGAGCCTTCCGTCGTTCCCCGGGATCGGCACGAGCCCACCTGCGGGATCTGGCGCGACAGGTCCGTGAATTGCGCGGGGCGATCCGCGCCTCCAAGGAGCCACGGCGCGCCTCGAGGCGCGGTTGTGCGGCGCGCTCAACGCGCGCGTGCGGCGCGCTCAACGCGCGCGTGCGGCGCCTCTTCTCGAAGGTGCGCGGGTCGCCCCGCGCCGCAAACGAGTGCCTGCCGTGCGCTCATCTCGAAGGCGCGCGGCGGGATCCGCGCACCTCGAGTCCGCGCTGATCAGCGGCCCTTGTAGCCCTTCGGACGCTGCGGGTTGTTGCCGCCGGTCCCCGGACGAGGCGGAGGCGGGGTCGTGTTGCGCGTCACGCTGCGCTGCGGTTTCCGGCTGAAGAAGTAGCCGTCGTCGATCAGGTAGGTCGCCTTGTGATCGTTCGCGGTGATGAGTCCATTGTAACGGGCCTCGAGATCGTCCGGGCCGGGGCCCTTGCTGATGTCGAACGAACAATACCCATCGCCGACGTCGGACCACGCGGTCTTCTCGGCGAGGGGATCCTCGCCGGTGAAGGAGAACCCGATCGCGAAGCCCGTTCCGTTGCACTCGTAGTGTCCGGGCTGCAGGCTCGAGACGAAGAGCGTGAGGACCTCACCGTCCACGCCGGTGAGGAACGCGATGTACCGGTTCGGGTCGTCCTTCAACGGCGTGAAGCCTTCGCCGTCACCGACGAGGAAACTCATGCGGAAGTTCGTCGACTGGTTGAGGAACCGAATGGCCGACATGAGGCCGTGGTCCTGCTGGCTCATCGCCGCGCGCGTCGACTTCATGAGCTCGGGGAAGTAGCGCGGATCTTCCGCGGCCATGCCGGGGTCTTGCGGCGGCGGCGGAACGAACGGCGCGACGTCGGCGTTCGAGTCGGTGTTCTCGACGGGGGGCTGCCCCGCATCGTAGTTGGTCGACACGTAGGGGTTCGGGCCGCCCTGACTCCCGTCGACGGGGACGTAGATCACGTCCTGGTTGCCCGCGCAGCCCGCCATGAGCGCAGACATCCCAATGGCTGCGACGATCGATGCTTTGTTCATACTTCGTTTGGCCTCCCGAACACCCGCGGCACAAGTGTAGCCTCTGACTTCGCCGGTTCTACAGCTTTTCTCGGCGTCTCGAGGAGCGCGCGAATCGTGCTCGCTCCTCGCGCAAACACCAAAAACGAACTTCCGCGGAGGACCGCGGCTGAATCGAGCGGACCGCGCTGAATCGCGCGGACCGCGGCTGAATCGAGCGCCTTTGGCGCCCTCGCGCTGTTCAAAGCGGTGCAGCGCCACGCGGAGCCGTGGCTTGCTCCGGTGGCGCTGCGCATCCGCACCCTACTTTTCCACGCGCCCCAAGCTCCTCCTTTCGGGCGCGCTTGGCTGAGCTCGAAGCAGGGCGCGTGCCGAGCGCGATGAGCGGGGAAAGTGGTGTCTTCGAGGGCCCGGCGAAACCTGGGCGCGCAACGAGTTGCCCCGGGGGTCGTGCAAACGATTGCACCCTTGGGCGCACCTTCGCCTCTCGACACCTCAAGCGCGGTCGAGCACCCGATGGAGCGCCTCGACGACTGCACGGGGCTCGGAGCCGAGCTCCACGGGCTGGTTCGCGTACTGCGAGGGGGCGTCGAGCGCCCCCTGGTGGTAGCGCACCTTGAACTCGGTGAACTTGAGGCCGTGGGCGGTGGAGACCACCACGGTGCGATCGGAGCGCTTGATCGTCCCGGCGCGCACGAGCTTCTCGAGGCACGCGAGCGCGACCCCGGTGTGCGGACAGTTGAACATCCCCGTGCGATCGGCGCGCGCCGCCGCGTCGGCGAGCTCCGCCTCGGTCGCTTGTTCGACGAGCCCGTCGCACGCGAGGAGCGCGCGCACGGCCTTCGGGAACGAGACGGGTGCGCCGATCTGGATCGCGGAGGCGAGCGTCGTCTGCGCGACGACGGGGACGAGATCCGTCTCGCGGAGCGCGCGGCCTTCTGCTTTCGCGCGCTGGAACGCCTCGTAGAGCGGGTTCGCGCGTTCCGTCTGGCAGCAGACGATGCGCGGCAGTCGATCGACGAGCCCGAGCTCCTTCATCTCGATGAAGCCCTTCGCGATCGCGGAGACGTTCCCCAAGTTCCCGCCGGGCACGAGCACCCAGTCCGGGACCGTCCAGTCGAACTGCTGCACGATCTCGATGCTGATCGTCTTCTGACCCTCGACGCGAAGGCTGTTCATCGAGTTCGCGAGGTAGATGGTTGGGTCCTTCGTGAGCTCTTGCACGACGCGCATGCAGCCGTCGAAGTCCGTGTCGAGGCTGCCGACGATCGCGCCGTTCGCGATGGGCTGGATGAGCTGCGCCGCCGAGATTTTTCCCTTCGGGAGCAGCACGACGACGGGGATGCCCGCGGCGGCGCCGTACGCCGCGAGCGCGGCGCTGGTGTCGCCCGTCGAGGCGCACGCCATCGCCCGGATGGGCTTCCCGTCCGCGATCATCTGCTTCACGCTCGAGACGAGGACGGTCATCCCGAGATCCTTGAAGGAGCCCGTGTGGCTCGTCCCGCACTGCTTGATCCAGAGATCGTCGAGGCCCTCGCCGGTGGGCCCGCGGAGCGCCTTGCCGTAGCGCTCCGCCCAGAGGAGGTTCGAGTTCCCCTCGAACAGCGAGACGACGTTGTCCGGGTGGACGTGGGGCTGCACCCACTCGTGCTTGCTCCACACGCCGCTCCCGTACGGCCACGACGTCCGGCCGTAGCGGCTGTCGAACAGGGCGCGCCACTCGGCCGCCGAGCGCGACCGGAGCGCCTCCATGTCGTGGACGACCTCGAGCAGATCGCCCTCGTCCGACCGATAGATCACGTCGCTCAGCGAGTAGCGCTTCGGAGCGCCGCTCACGCTCTGGAACCAAGCGGAGGGGGCCTTCGGCCCCGCGCCGGGTGAAGTGGCGGAGAACATGCCTCCGGTCTACTTGATGAGCGCGATCAGGCCAATGATGCCGATCGCGAGGGCGGCGATCGACTCCCCCGCGATGAGCCCACCACCGACGAGTGAGGTCGTGCTCATGTCCTCGGGGAGCTCCTCGCCCTCGGGCAGCGGGTTGCCGCCGTTCTTGCGGATCGCCTCCGCCTTCTTCTTGTCGGCGCTCCGCTTCCCGAGCACGTTCCAGATGGAGCCGAGGACGCCACCGACGCCGAAGTTCACGCTCGTCTCGAACGGGACGAAGCCCCCGAAGCTCGCCGCGTAGGGGCTCGGGACGAACAGCGCGTCGAACAGGAAGTCGACGACGAACCCGACCGGGCCGGACTTGACGAAGCCCTTGTAGGCGGCGCGCGTCTTCACGACCTTGCGGATGAGCTCGAGGCCGAAGCCGATCGCGAGCCCGATGAGGAGCAGCTTCGTCGTCTTCGGATCGTCCGTGCCGAGCTTGCGGAGCACGCCCGCGAACTTGTAGGTCATCGCGCTGGTCCACTGCGATCCCTCCTTGGGATCCGCCTTCAGCTCGGGGTACGCCGCCATGAAGGCGCCCGAGATCGCGACGGCCATGACGGCGCCCATCGTCACGCCGATGACCTGATAGCGGAACTGCGTCACCCGGTTCGAGCCGAGGCGCCAGCCGGTCGAGCGGTCCTGCTGCATGTCGACGCCGACGCTCACGGCCACGAGGAGGATCGCGCCGCAGAGGAGCGCGACGCGCTTGTCGGCGAGGCCGACCGCGGACATCAAGAGGACGGTGACGACGAACGCGCTCGAGATGGGGTTCGAGTCGGAGACGCCCGTCGAGATGCCGTTGATCACGACGAACAGGAGCACGAGCCCGACCGCGAACAGGACGTACGCGAGCGGCAGGTCCATGAGGAACTTCGCGACGAGGATGACCGCGGCGCCCCAGAACACGGCCCACGCGATGAGGCGGTTCGAGTTCGTCTGCTTCCACGCGTCCGCTGCGTCCGATGCCTGGGGCTTCGTCTTCGCCTCGGCGCGCATCGCGACGACGCGCTTGCCGACGGAGTAGAAGATCAGCGTGAGGTCGACGACGGCCGCGCCCATGATCGAGCCGAGGGCGACGAGGAAGCCGACTTTCCGGAAGGGCTCGCCCTCGTGGAGGTAGCCGATGTCGACGAGCCACGGCGTCATGAACTTCCCCGCCAGACCGACGGCCAGCGCGGACAGCGTGATGCGCGCGCCGACGATGAGGCCCGCGCCGATGGACGAGACGGAGAGCTTGCTGAGGAACGTGGCCCCGCCGAGGAGGATCCCGTTCAGCGGCTTCGGGA
Source organism: Polyangiaceae bacterium (assembly GCA_046351395.1). GTDB lineage: Bacteria > Myxococcota_A > Polyangia > Polyangiales > Polyangiaceae > CAYYKK01. The sequence goes on along the minus strand of JAXLYP010000001.1, from coordinate 361,474 downwards.
CGATGACGGCGGGCTGGAGCGACTGGATCCAGCCCTCGGCCTTGTCGATCGCGACCGCGACGCCGACTCCTCCGATGGTGCCGCCGCCGAGCTGCCCGACGGAGCGGCGCAGGAGCCGCTTGTCGGTGAGCGCGCGGAGGATGTTCGCGACCGCGAGCCCCGAGGGGTACGTCAGCTGGAGGCGGTCGACGAGGACGGGCGTGAAGAGCATCCCGACGCCAGCGCCGAACATGCCGATGCAGAGGAAGTAGATGACGAGCTTCCAGGGCTCGGGGGGCGTGAGCCCGAGCCAGTACATCGCCTGGATGAGGACGCCCATCGCCGCCATGCTCGCGACGGACGCGGCCATCGTCTGCATGAAGTTCGCGCCGTGCTTGCCCTCGGCGCCGTAGCCGTAGGTGATGACGCTCCCGAGGATGCCGGCGAGCACCTGCCCACCGACGAAGAACCCCAGCGAGAAGTTCATGTACGACGCGGTGACGCCGCCGAGGGGACCGAGGATGAAGATCGCGACGCTGCCGAGGAGCAGGTGGTACTTCCACGTGCCGATCGCGGGCAGGAAGGATTTCTTCTGGGTCGACGCGCTACCCGAATTCGACGCCGCTTCTTCGCTCATGCGAAGGTCAGCGTAGAGAACGCGTCGCGGGCGGATCAAGAAAGGCGTGGGGTCGCGCTCGTGCGCGCGGAGCGGCGCCACCTATACTGACCGCGATGAGGGGCTCGTTTCGCGCGGTTCCGATCGCGCTCGCTGCCGCGGCGCTCGCGTGCTCGACGGGTGTGGAGCGCACCGTCCCGCCGACGCCGTCCGCGTCCGCTGCAGCGGCTTCGAGCGCCGCCCCCGGCGTCGCCGCGTCCGCGTCCGCGTCGGTGAGCGCGGCCGCGCCACCCGTCGCGGCGCCGCGGTTCACGTCGGAGGAGGCGCTCGCGCTCCTCTACCCGGAGGGCAAGACGCTCGCGGAGCTCGGGTGCACGGCGGGGGACGAGGACGAGATCGCGCGCTGCCTGATCCGGAGCCGGTACGGGGACGACGCGGCGGGCCTCACCACCGCGCTCGCGTTCTACGACGAGTTTGGGAGCATCCCGGGGGTCGAGGGTGAGCACGACATGGAGGGCGGGTTCCGGGGCACGATCCACATCGTCCCGGAGCGCCCGATCGGGAAGTACCAGACGCACTTCGACTGGATCCTCGCGGCCCAGCGCGACATTCGGGACGTGTTCGCCGCCATCGACGCGAGGAAGACGCACGACGTTCGCTACCGCTACAAGCCCATCGGCTGGAAGTTCATGCGGTCCGTCGGCCGGACGACGCCGAGCGCGTACGCGAACGATTGGCGCGTGGGCTACAACGTGTCGGGCTCGCTCAACAAGTCGATGAACGCCGTGCGCGACACCATGGTGCACGAGATCTTCCACGACAACGACGGCGAGGCGAACGACTGGTCCCGCGCGACGCTCGGCGCGCTCTACGACGGGATCGTCGCGAAGTGCGGCACGAAGATCGCGTGCCTCACGCCGTACACGCCGATGAAGACGACCGTCCGCGGGGGGACGTACTACGCGTTCCAGCCGGACAACGGGGACGGCGTGCACGAGTACGCGGCGGAGCTCGCGTCCCGCTACTACTTGGAGACGCGCGCCGCGATCCGGGGCGAGTCGTTCCCCGACGGGCGCTTCAAGTGCGGACCGGAGGAGAACGCGAAGAGCTGGAGCGCGATCGTCGACATGTTCTTCGGCGGGGTGGATCTCGTCCCCGCCTGCAAATAGGCTCGCTCCGGGGCAGCGCGCGTCAGCGCTCGCCCGCGAGGTCGGAGAGCATTCCATAGAGCGCGCGCGCCTCCGCGGCGATCGCGCCGAGGGTGGGGCGAGCGCTCGCGGTGTGGCCGTAGAGCCCGGTGATGCACGTCCGCCGGCGCATCTCGGGGGGCAGGCGCTCGGCGATCTTCAGCGACTCGAAGTACGGGATGACGTCGTCGTCGCGGCCATGGACGAGCGTGAGGGGCGTGTGCACGCGCGCGGGGCGATCGCCCGCGTCGAACCGGGTCATCGCGTCGCCGGCGGCGGCGATGCCCTCCTTCAACCAGCCGAAGGAGCCCGGCGCGACGCCGCACCCGCGCAGGAACGGCAGGCGGAGCTCGTCCGGGAGTCCGCGCGCGATCGCGTGCGCGTGGGGGTCGCGCGCGCCGTCGAGCTTGAGCTCCGTGCGGCCCCAGGTCCGATGCACCATCGTGCGCCACGCGCGGAGGAGGAGCTCGCGATCGGCGCCCGCGGGCAGCGCGAGGTGGGGAAGGAGGTTCATGAACACGACGGGGGAGTTGAGCGGGTCGCGCTTCGCGCGGAGCGCGCTGTCCTGGTAGAGCGCGCGCCCGGTCACGGCGTACTCGACCGCGGGGAAGAGCTCGGCGAACCCGCCGAAGAGGAGGCCGCGCGACGCGCGCCCCCGGAACTCGGGGTGCGCCGCGAGGTGGAGCGCGAGGATCGATCCGAAGCTGATGGAGAAGAGCGCCGGGGGCGGGAGGGATCGCCGCTCCGCCTCGGCGATCGCGAAGTGGAGCGCGGTCTCCGCGTCCGTGAACATCGTGGGCGCGAGGAGGAGCTCGATCGCGTCCGGAAAGAAGGGCGCGACGACGACGAACCCCGCGGCCGCGAGGACGCTCGCGAACCGATCGAGGCGCGTGTCGTCGGGCCCGAGGTAGTGGAGCCCGGGGAGGAGGAGGTACACCCCTTTCGGCGCTGCGATGGGCACGTGGACGTACGCGCGGAGCGCCCGCGCGCCGCCGGGGATCGTGATCTCCGCGCGCGAGACGTGAGCGGGCTTCCCCTCGGGCGCGAGCGGTCCGAGCCAGCGGATCAGGGTGGCGAGGCTCCCCACGGAGCGAAGATACCGCGCGCACTCGAGACGGGCCGGAAAGAACGCGAGGGCGCTTCGCGCGCGAGCGATCGGCCTGCGACCGGCGGCGCGACAGCGAGCCGGAGAGAAACGGTGCTAGTTTGCGGCGCGATGAAGTCGGGCGGGACGCGCGCGCTCCTCTTGTGCCTCGCGGTGGCTGCCGCGCCGCGCGTCGCGTCCGCCGAGGGCGCGGGTGCGCCCGTTCGTCCGACGCCGTTCAAGGACGATCTCGTGTCGACGGAGCACCCGAGGACACGGCATCTGTCGCTCGGGGCATCACTCGTGATGCTCGATATGCCTTCGAACCGGGAGGGCGATCCGCGCCCCGCGCGCGCGGTCGAGTACGCGCCGACGATCGGGGCGGGGGTCGACCTCCGGTTCCCCCTCTTCCGGTACCTCGACGCGGGCGTCTCCGCGACGTTCGCGGTGCCGAGCGTGGAGTACGCGCGGGACGCGCTGGGGGTCGAGGGGGCGTACGAGAGCGAGGGGTTCGCGCGCGTCGAGGGCGAGATCCGTCTCTACCCGATGCTCCCGCTCGGCCGGTACGTCGCGCTCTTCGCGATCGTGGGCGGGGGCTTCGGACGCCTCGAGTTCCCCGAGGTCGGGGTGCGCGCGCCCGAGGGCTACAGCACGACGATCGCGGCGCGCGGCGCGTCGTTCTTCACGCTCCCGCTGGGCGTCGGAGCCTCGCTGTTCGTGATTCCGCGCTGGCTCTCGGTCGACCTGTCGTTGGACGTCGCACCGATGTTCTACAAGGACGGGGACGCGTTCGTCCCCGTGCAGGTGCTGGAGCAGGGGCGGATCGGGCACGCGGGGGCGCTCCCGCACGCGGACGCGACCTATCGACAATCGCTCGGGGTCTCGTTGATCCTCTAGCCGCATGCGCACCCCGAGGATCATCGCCGTCGCGGGCAACATGGGGGCGGGCAAGTCGACGCTCGTGCGCTGGCTCGAGAACCAGTTCGACATGGTCCCGTTCTTCGAGCCGAACGACGAGAACCCGTACCTCGCGGACTTCTACGGGGACATGAAGCGGTGGTCGCTCCACTCGCAGCTGTTCTTCCTGATTCGCCGGTTCGAGATCCACAAGAGCATGGACGCGCGGGCGGCGTCGCCGCGCGCGCTGGACGAGCCGCTGCGGCACATCGTGCAGGACCGGACGATCTACGAGGACGCGGAGGTGTTCGCGGCGCACCTCCACCGGGCGGGGCACATCGACGATCGGGACTGGGCGATGTACCAGGACCTCTACCGAACGCTGACGCGGGAGATCCGTCCGCCGGATCTGATGATCTACCTGCGCTGCCCGCTGAAGACACTCGTGAAGCGGATCGCGCAGCGGGGGCGCGCGTTCGAGCAAAAGATCCCCCGCGCGTACTTGAAGAGCTTGGAGGAGCTCTACGAGGAGTGGTTCGAGGGGTACAACGCGAGCGAGGCGATCGTCGTGGAGACGGACCGCATCGACTACATCGAGCACTTGTTCGACCGGATGGAGATGGTCGAGACGATCCGCAAGTACGTGGGCTAGCGCGCGGCTTCGGTTGGGTGCGCTCGAGCCCTGGTCTCGGGCTATCGGCGAGGCGAGGGCAAATAGGGATCGCCCTCGGGGGGGACGAGGATCTCCCCGAGGAAGTCGAGGACGGCGCGGATGCGGGCGTTCTTCTGGAGGTCGACGTGTACGGCTTGCCAGATCACGCGGGGCTCGGGCGCGCTCGTGGTTTGGATGCGCGTGAGGCGGGTGTCGCGGTCGGCGACGGCGCGCGGGAGGAGCGCGATGCCGAGGCTGCCGACGGTCGCGGCGTAGATGGAGCTCACGGAGTCGGAGCGGAGCGCGATGTGCGCGCCCTGCGTGCGCGCCTCGAGCCAGGTGTTCTCGAGTTCGAAGGTGCGCGAGCTCGCGAACATGAGGACGACGTGGCCGGCGAGGCTCTCGTCGGGGTTGGGGGGGAGGCCGTGCTGCGCGACGTAGGCCTGTGAGGCGTAGAGCGCGATGGGGATGGTCGCGAGCTTCTTCGTCGCGACGTTGTCCTCGCGGGGGCGCGCGAGGCGAAGCGCGATGTCCGCCTCGCGGCGGGCGAGGCTCACGGTGCGGTTGGTGCACTCGATCTCGAGCGTCACGCCGGGGTTCTGCGCGCGGAAGCGGGAGAGGAAGGGCATGATGAAGCGGGTCGCGAGCATCTCGGTGACGGTCATCCGCACGGAGCCCTCCGCGCGCGTGTCCGCGCCGACGACTTTTCGCTCGAGCGCGAGCGCCTCGGTCTCCATGCGCTCGGCGTAGGCGACGAGGTTCGCGCCCGCGCTCGTGAGGACGTACCCGTCGGGCGTGCGGTCGAAGAGGCGCGCGTGCACCTGGTCCTCGAGCGCGGTGAGGCGCCGGCTCACGGTCGTCGCGTTGATCCCGAGCTCCGCGCCGGCGCGCGCGAGGTTCCCGGACCGGTGCACCGCGAGGAAATAGCGGAGGTCGTTCCAGTCGAGCATCGCGCTCGGAGCTTACCTTTTCCGCCGCGGCGCTCCGCGGAACTTCGATGCGCGCGGTGGGCGGGAGGACCACGCGCGGTGGACGTTCGGCCGTGGTCTTCGGGGAACTTCATGGGGCGCGGGCGCGCATGCTACGACTGCAATCATGCGGCTCGGCGCTCTCGGCATCTTCGGCGTGGCGGCGCTCGCCCTCCTCGGGGGCGCGTGCGGAAAGAACAATGGCGCGTCCGAGGTCCCCGACCGCAAGGTGTGCCAGGTGAACCTGGCGATCGCTGGGATGGTCTGCGAGGACGGGTGCCCGATCCGCGTGCGCGCCGCGCTCGCGCAGGTGAACGGCGTGCAGGACGTGTCGGTCGACTACGCGAGCAACAACGTCGTCGTCGACGCGGTGTTCCCCGCGTGCAGCCGCGACGGCGCGGAGCAGATGGTCGATGCGCTCTGGCAGAAGGGCTACACCGCGAAGGTCACAGGGTCGCGCGCCGTCGTCGCCTGGCAGTAGTCGAAGAGTCTGCGTCAGTCGCAGCGGGCGATCTCTCGACCCGGCCTGGGTGCAATTGGGTCCTCAGATCAGGTCGAAGTCTTCGGCGACGCTCGCCTCTTCGTCCATGATGTAGGTCGTCTCCTCGTCGTGCTGGGCGGCGAGGACGTAGAGCTGGGCGAGGATCGCGGGGTGGGTCTTCGCGATGCCGACGACCTCGCCGACAGGGAGCACGAGGGTGACCGTGGGCTGGCTCGCGACGAGGGCGACGTTCGTCTTGCGGCGGAACACGGCGGCGACGTCGGCCGCGACGTCCCCGGCGCCGAGCGTCCCGAGGACGAGGGGATCGCTCTCGGCGTCGCGCCGGACCATGGTGATCTCGCCGCTCGCGATGAGGTGGATCCCCTTCGCGACCTCGTCTTGTTCGAGGATGTGCTCGTTCTGCTCGAACGTCTGGATCTGGAAGCGCTGGATGAGCGCGGGCAGATCGGCCTCGGGCAGGCCCTTCAGGACCTCGCTGGTCTTGAGGAGGTTCGAGACCATGCGGTCGCGGCAGTGGACGCCGATCTCGGTCGCGACGATGGGGTGCTGCGCGGCGACGGCGTCGAGCGTGGCCTTGTTGATGCGGACGACGACGCTCGGCCGGAGCGCGACGACGCTGCCGGCGCGGGGTGTGCGCGAGAGGAGCGCCATCTCGCCGAAGAGGGCGCCGCTCTTCAGGCGCGCGAGGGGGATGGTCGCCCCGCGGCGCGTGCGGCGCGCCTCGAGCTCACCGCGCGCGAGCCAGAACGCGTCCTCGCCTTGCGTGCCTTGCTCGATGATCACGTGATCGGCGGCGAACCACTCGGGGCGCATCCCCTCGCAGAGCTGGCGCAGCGCGGCCGCGTCGAGCGCGGAGAAGAGGGGCTGTCGGTTCAGGCCGGGGCGCTCCGCTTTCTCGAGCTTCGCGCGCGCCTCGTGGACGATCTCGGTCGCCTTGTTGTTCAGGAGCGTCCCGCCGAGGACGGACGCGAGGGGCTGGAAGGAGTCGACGTCGGGCAGGACGGCGGGCGGGACGGCGCCCGCGCCGAAGCGCCGCGAGGTGGACGCGAACGCGTCGGCGATGCCGTCGAGCAGGGGGCCGATGTCCGCGCCGAAGCGCTCCGCCTCGCGCGCCGCGATGACGGCGAGGGGGAGGTTCTCGAGATCGATCGCGCGCTCGATCGCGACGGTGCAGGCCTCGCGCGCGACCTCCTGGCGGTTCGCTTCACCGAGGTGGCGCCCCACGAGAATGAGCGCGAGGGGCGCGGCGGGATCGGCTTTGAGGATCGCGGCGGCCCAGCGGAGCGCGGCGTCGCGCTCGCCGGCGAGGGTGAGCGCGAGGGCGCGATCGGAGGGGGACTCGGTCGTACCCCCCGAGCCGGGTAGGACGGGCGGAGCGTTGCGCATTCGATCGGGAAGGTACCAGCATGCGGAACGAATCCGCGCAATCGTGCCAACTATTTGAGCGCCCCCCGGTCGGGGCGGGTGCGCGTGGTTGATCAGCGGCGCCTGGACGGATACGACGCTCGCATGTCCGACGCGATGTCGAGCGCGCTCTTCGAGCGCGCGTGCCGTTCCATTCCGGGCGGGGTCAACAGCCCCGTCCGCGCGTTCCGTGCCGTCTCGGGAGAGCCGGTTTTCATCGAGCGCGCGTATGGCGCGCGCCTCGTCGGGAGGGATGGTCGGGAGTACGTCGACTTCATTGGATCGTGGGGCCCGATGATCCTGGGGCACGCGCATCCGGACGTCGTGAGGGCCGTGCAGGACGCGGCGACGCGGGGCCTGTCGTATGGCGCGCCGACGGAGCTCGAGGTCCGGTTCGCGGAGCGGGTGAAGGAGCTCTACCCGTCGATGGAGAAGATGCGGTGCGTGTCGAGCGGCACGGAGGCGACGATGAGCGCGATCCGCGTCGCGCGCGGGTTCACGGGGCGCGACCACGTCGTGAAGTTCACGGGGTGCTACCACGGGCACGCGGATCACTTGCTCGTGAAGGCGGGGAGCGGTCTGGCGACGTTCGGTGTTCCGGATTCGGGGGGCGTCCCGTCCGGGATCGCGGCGACGACGCTCACGCTGGAGTTCAACGACGAGGCGGCGCTGCGTGCGCTGTTCGCGGCGCGGGGCGGGGACATCGCGGCGGTGATCCTGGAGCCCGTGGTGGGCAACATGGGGTGCGTCGCGCCCGCGCCGGGATTTTTGGAGGCGGTCCTCGAGGTGACGAGGGCGCACGGCGCGCTCTCGATCTTCGACGAGGTCATGACGGGTTGTCGGCTCGCGCCGGGCGGCGCGCAGGAGAAGTACGGGCTCAAGCCGGACATGACGACGCTGGGCAAGATCATCGGCGGGGGGATGCCGCTCGCGGCGTATGGCGCGCGCGCGGAGATCATGAACGTCGTCGCGCCCCTCGGGCCGGTGTACCAAGCGGGAACGCTGAGCGGGAACCCGATCGCGGTGAGCGCGGGCCTCGCGACGCTGGAGCGCCTGACGCCGGAGCTCTACGCGAAGCTCGAGACGCTGGGCGCGCGGCTCGAGGCGGGTCTGAACGCCGCGATCGCGGAGACGGGCGCGGGGGCGTGTGTGCAGCGGGTGGGCTCGATGATCACGGTGTTCTTCGCGAAGGGCCCGATCCGGAACTGGACGGAGGCGGACGGGTGCGACAGGCGCGCGTTCGCGAGGTTCTTCCAGTCCCTCCTCGCGGACGGGATCTACTTCCCACCGGCGCAGTTCGAGGCCGCGTTCCTGTCGGGCGCGCACACGGAAGAGGACATCGACCGGACCATCGCGGCGGCGAAGAGGGCGTTCGTCGCCGCGATGTCCGCGAGTTAGTCGCTTCGCGGGGGCGGCGTCGCGTTGTCGGCGCCGCGCGCGGCCCCTCCTCATCGAACGGGGAGGGGGGACGCGTCACTTGGGATCCAAGTAGTCGCACGCCTGGATGTTGCGCCCGTTCGCCCAGCGAAAGGAGGCGCGCCAGGCGTCGAGGACGCGCTTCGCTTTCGCGTCGCCGTAGCCCTCGACGAACACGATGGAGCCGGTGCCCATGCAGACGGGGACGAGCGTCATGTGCAGGGCGCCTTCGGTGCCGTGGATGTTCCATACGCGCTCGACGCCGTTGCCGAGGGCGGTCGTGACGGGGCTCGTTCCCTGGGAGTCGAGGGTGAGGCCGTGCTTCGCGAGGGTCTTTTGGAACCCGTGCTGGAACTCCGCGAACGTGCGCTCGTTCTGCTCGTCGTTGGAGACGCGCGTGGAGACGGTGACGCTGCCGTGGATGATCGTGCCGGGACGACTGATGGTGAGGTCGACGTCGTCGTCTCCGATCTGGGCGTCCAGGCCCGGGGGAATGCGGCCTACGATGCCGAGCCAGTCGTTCTGGTAGACGTCGTCGTCGATCTTCCCGGATTGGAACTGGGGCAGGGGCACGCGCTCGGGAATGAGGGCGGACGATCGCGCCTTGGGGCGCACGGGGGGAGCGACGGCGGCGAACAGATCGGCGGTCATCGCGGGGCGAGCGGCGGCGGGGACGCCGCGGAGGAAGACGACGAGGGTGCCGCGGCGCTGGACGACGCGCTCTCCGTTCGACGCGAGGTGCTCGTCGGATCCGTTCTGCCAGCAGCGCTCGCTCGAGGAGAGCGCGGTCTCCATCTCGATCGCGTCGGCTTCGGTGTCCCAAGCGGAGACCCAGGCCATCGCGACCTTGTGCTCGTCGGTTTCGAACACGGCGAACCGATCGCCCGCCCAGCCGGCCGCGGCGGTGTGGGCGGTGGTCTTCTCGAGGCAGCGTGAGAGGATGATGCGCGTGTCGAGCTCGCCGAGGACGTCCGTCACGACGCCGCTCCAGCCGGCGGGGATCCGGGGCTCTTTCACGAGGCGCGCGCCCTCGCCCGCGAGATACTTCTGGGGGTGGAGGATCTGCTCGCTCGTGGTGGGTGGGTCCGCGAACGCCGCGTCGATTTGGGGGAAGCCGCCGGCTCGATAGAGATCGGAGACGAACATCATGCCCTCGGCGTACGGGAAGTCGAGGCGCTCCTGGGTGCGCGCGAGGGCGAGCGTGCTCCCGGGGGTCGCTTTGGCGAGCGCCGCGATGGGGACGTCTTTCGTCGCGTCGGCCATTTGGCGGACGGTGCGGCCGATGGGAGCCCCCGCTTCGGCGCCGAAGTACGCGGCCATGGCGAGCTGCGCGTCGCCCTCGAAGAGGGAGAGGAGCGCGATGCCCTCGTCCGAGGTCTGGGGCTCGCGCACGTTCTTGAAGTGCTGGGCCTGGAGGGCGTGCTCGATCTCGTGCGCGATGACGCCCCCATCGAGGAAGAGCTTGTCGGCGGTGGGCTCGACGACTTGGGGGACGAACACGCGATCTTTCTTCGGGTCGTAGAACCCGAGGAGCTGGCTCGCGACGAGGTCGTCGGTGTCGCCGGCGTCGCCGAGGTCGAACCCTTTTCCGAACGCTTCGCTCGCGCGCGCCGCGCGCTTGTCGTGGGACGCGTGCGCGCGGAATTCGGAGAGGAACTCGTTCTTCGGGAGGAGGCTGATCGCGACGGGGTGATCGACGGAGAGCTTGCGGGCTTCGCTCAACTTCGCCGCGATGTGCGTGAGATCGGACTCTCGGAAAGCGAACGATCCGCCGCTCGTTCCGCCGTCACCGGGGCCTGCGAGCTTCGCGCGAGCGTCGCCGGGCGGATCGGTGGCGGGGTATCGGTCGGTGGGGTGGACGCACGACGCGGTGGCCGCCGCGGCGAGCGTGACGGCGAGGATGCGGGGTGCGGGTCGCATGTCAGAACGCCCCCTGGACACCGAGGACGGTGGGCCCGCTGATGGGGGAGACGGGCGGGATGAGCGCGGCGCGGGTCTCGCGCGGGGCGCCGACCCACACACCGACGGCGGGCTCGTCGGCGGCGCGCGGGGTCGCGGTCGTGCCGCTGGTCGCGAAGAGGACGATCCCGGAGATGAAGCCGCCGACGCCGAGCGTGATGAACGATCCGCCGAGCGCTTCGGGCGTCATGTCGTCCGCTTCTTCGCGGCTGCAGCCGGCGCTGCAGGAGATGCTCTTGAAGACGAGTGGGAGGGAGCCGCCGAGCGCGACTGCGGGGCCGAGGGTGAGGCCGAGCCACCCGCCGACGCGCCGACCGGTGCTGCCGGGCTTCACGTCGACGACGGCGTCTTTTCCGTGGGTCGCGAAGGAGAAGGTCCCACTGCGGGGGTACTTCCCGTCGATGTAGTAGCTCCCACCGGGCTCGATGGGGATGTCCGCGTCACAGGGGGACTGGCAGACGCTCTCGACGGACGTGACGACGAAGTAGTGCCCGTTGATTACGCCGTCGCTGATCGCGGTGACGTGCTTCAGCTCAGCGGGTTCGGGGGATTCGATGTGGACGTGCAGATGGTTCGGATCGAGGGCCCCGCCGTCGTCGGTGGGGGGCGTCGTGGGCTTCCTCGGAGGGGGTGCGTCGCCGTATCCCTCGCCCGCGGAGCCGGCCTCGACGGTGGACTTCTTCGCGTACTTGCCGCGCTGGACGTCCGCGACTTGGGACCAGGGGAGGACGCGCGCGTCCTTGTCGCCGGGGACGAGGATCTTCACTTCCTTTCCGGGTTCGACGGACACGACGACGCCGCGGAGCGCGCCGCCGTCTTTCAGGGTGACCTCGTCGTCCACGCGGTCGGACGCGGTGGGGGCGGAGGGTTCGGCGCGCGCGATGTGGGGCGCGACGAGCGAGAGACCGAGGATGGAGAGGACCCCAAAAACTACTTTTTTCACGACAGCGCCTCGCGTTCGCCCCGCGTTTGGGGCGCAAAGGGACCACCACGCGCCCGTGCGTCATGCGGGGCGCGCGCTGGTTTGCTCGAGGGGATGTCGACGCGAGCGGGCTCGAGTTGCTACGCGTGGATTACTTTTTTAAGGCGTCGAAAAACGGAGCCCCGCGGGGTGTGCGCGGGGCTCCGTGCGACGAAAGTTCGACGCGGGTGGGGGTCAGCGGTTCGCGATGTGGACGGCGTGACCGAGGGCGTGCGCGGCGGCCTCCATGTACGCCTCGCCGAGCGTGGGGTGCGGGTGGATGGTGAGCGAGACGTCCTCGAGGAACGCGGCCATCTCGAGGGAGAGGGCGGCCTCGCTGATCATCGTGGAGGCCTCGATGCCGACGATGTGCACGCCGAGGATCTGCTTCGTCTTCTTGTCCGCGATGATCTTCACGAAGCCGTCGGTGTCGCCCATCGCCATGGCTTTGCCGAGCGCGGCCATGGGGAACTTGCCGACGGCGACGTCGATGCCTTTCGCTTTCGCTTCCTCCGCGGTGAGGCCGGCGGTCGCGATCTCGGGATCGGTGAAGATGGCACCCGGGATGGTGACCCAGTCCATCGCCGCCTTGTGACCCGCGATGACCTCCGCGACGATCTCGCCCTCCTTCGTAGCCTTGTGGGCGAGGAGGGGGGGGCCGCTCACGTCGCCGACGGCGTAGATGTTGGGGACGTTGGTGCGGCCCTGCTTGTCGATGGGGACGAAGCCCTTGTCGTTCGTTTTCACGCCCGCGGCCTCGAGGTTCAGGCCCTTGGTGTTGGGGCGCATGCCGACGGCGACGAGGACGACGTCGCAGACGACGGTGTCGCGCTTGCCGTCTTTCTCGAACGCGACGGCGAGGCTGCCGTCGCTCTGGCGCTCGTACCCGAGGGCTTTCGCGCCGGTGTGGATCTTTCCGCCGTGCTTGAGGATGCGGCGCTCGACGACCTTCGCGCACTCGGGATCGACGCCGTTCAGGATGTTCGGGAGGAACTCGAGGACGGTGATCTCGCTGCCGAACTTTTGGTACACCATCCCGAGCTCGAGGCCGATGATGCCGCCGCCGATGACGAGGAGGCGCTTCGGGATCTCGCGGAGGGAGACGGCCTCGCGCGCGCCGATGATCTGCTTGCCGTCGAACTTGAACGTGGGGAGCTCGACGGTCGTCGCGCCCGTCGCGATGACGATCGCTTTCTCGGCCTTGTACGTCTCCTTCTGACCCTCGGCGTTCACGACCTCGACGGTGTTGGGGGAGGTGAAGGACGCGGCGCCCATGACGAGGTCCGAGCCGTTCATCTTGAGGAGGCTCTTCACGCCGTTCGTGAGCTTGTTGACGATGCCGCCCTTCCAGTCCTGGAGCTCGTTGGCGTCCAGACGGACGTTGTCGACCTTGATGCCCATCGATTGGCTCTTGGCCTTCTCGTACGTGTGGGCGGCGGAGATGAGTGCCTTCGAGGGGATGCATCCCCAGTTGAGGCAGACGCCGCCGGCGTACTCCTTTTCGATGACGAGCGTCTTCTGCTTCAGTTGGCCGAGGCGGATGCCAGCTGGGTAACCGCCGGGTCCGGCGCCGATGACGATCGCGTCGTAGGTCTTCACGGGGGGCTCCTTGTGTCTCGTCGAGATGTAGGGTCTGGCTTCTACACCGCTCAAGAGGCGTGCGGAAGCGGGGCGAACGACGGGACGGCGGACGCCGGATGGAGAGCTGCCTGCCGGGAGTGGTCGTTCACTCCGCCCGCCAGGGGTGCCCTTGGCGCGACTGGCTGCTCGAAGCAGCCGAAAATTTACAGCGGCACCAATAGGTCAGAAACCCGCCGCATTCCCGCGCCGCCGCGCGCCCCGGTCCGCCCGACACTACTCCGCGGGTCAGTCAACCGGATCGCTCTCGACGACACGCCACTCCCTACCGTCCCTTGGCGTCCCTGCTTCTTCTGCGCAGGCCACGAGCACCTGCGCGATCGAAAGCCGACCGAGGGTACGCGTCCCCACGACCGGCACCCGAGACCATGGCAGAACGCGTGCCATCAGCGCAGCCCCAGTGATTGCGTCGTCTCCGCGATCCGACCCCTGACGAACCGGCGGATCGGGCTGGCGCCCGCCACGACCGGCGCCCGCCATCCCGCTCCCGCGCACAAATCCGATCAGCCGAGCGCGCCCTTGAACAGACCGACGAGCGTCTCCCAGTGGCGTTCGGCCTGCGCGGCGTCGTAAGCGGGTGTGTCCGCGGGCACCCACCCGTGCTTCGCGGGGTAGAGCTCCACCGCATGATCCACGCCGCCAGCGGCGAGCGCGTCGGTGAATGCTGCGCGCTGCAGGTCGGTGAACGACGGATCGTCGCTCGCCGCGCCCACATAGACGCGCGCCTTGATCTTCGCGACGGAGAGGTGCGGGCTGTCCGCCGCGTCGGTCACGAGCCCGCCCGGGTGATAAGCGGCGACCGCCGCCACCCGTTCCGGGTAGGTCTCCGCGGTGACGATCGCCATGCGCCCACCCATGCAATATCCCGTGAGGCCGACCCGGCGACCGCCGAAGTGATCGAGGTACGCGGACGCGTCCTTCGCGAGTTTGTCGGCCGTCGTCGTCGACATGACCCGGCCGAACCAGGCGCCGCGCGTCGCGGGATCCGAGAACAGCGTCCTAGGATCGGGCGCGGTGTACGGCCCGAGGCGCCAGAACAAGTCGGGCATCAGGACGTGGAACCCGGCGGCGGCAAGGCGCTCCGCCATCGCGTGCATCGCCGGGCGCATGCCGATCCCGTCGATGAAGAACAGAACTCCCGGCGCCGCGGCGTCTCCGAAGACGAAAGCCGGAGCCGTCCCGTCTGAGGTCTGGATCTCGATTCGTGTGCTCGCCATGGCCCCGCACCATACATCACGGGCGACATCCTGCCCGCTGTGCGAACGACCTTGCCGAACCGCCCGTGACGAGGAACAGTTCCGCCCGCCAACACGGAGGGAGAACATGGAGATCATCGTTCAGTGCACGAGCCTCGAGAACGCCCGCAACCAAGCGCTCGCGCGTTTCGCGCAGGAGGGCGGGCACGGGGGGCCGTACACGAAGATCGTCATCGCGAAGAACATGGGCGGGAACAATCCCCTCGCGGGCGCACGAGTTGGCGTGGAGTTCACGAAGCCCTGGATCCGACTTCGCCTCGACTACGATCCCTTCAAGGGCCCGCACTACAACGTCGAGTCGAACACGGGGAGCTGGGCGTTCCTCTTCACGAACGTGCACGGGGGCATTCCCTTCGCCGAAATGTCCGAGGAGGAGCGCTCCGCCGTCCAGGAATGGATGGGCGGTATCGGCGCCCGAATGTCCCGCTGACGGCGAAGCGATCGCTCGCACCCCACGAGCGCTCGCTCTCGACCCCACGAGCGCTCGCTCCCACGAGCGCTCGCTCTCGACCCCACGAGCGCTCGCTCTCGACCCTGCGAGCGCTCGCTCTCGACCCCACGAGCGCTCGCTCTCGCGCCCTGCAAGCAGCGCTCCGCCTACGACGTGCAGCGTTCGCATCGCCTGCGATGCACTTGACCGCGGCGCGTTCGCAGGACGTGCTCGCCTCGCGTGCGGTACGCGGAGGCCATTCATGAGTCGTGTCTTTTCGCACCTCCGCTGCGGTCGGATCGCTGGTAGCTCTTCGCCATGGGAAAACGGGTCGTCGTCTCGGAGTTCGGTGAGACCCCGCTGGATGCGCTCGAGAAGTACGTTCGACTCGAGGAGCAGGCCCCGATCGACACGTCGCTCCTCGCGCCGACGGATGTCGTCGTCGACGTGAAGAGCGCGTCGATCAACTGGGTCGACCTGTTGATGACGAGCGGGCAGTACCAGCACATGGCGAAGCCGCCCTACGTGCCGGGCCTCGAGTACGCTGGTGTGATCGCTTGGGTCGGCCCGTCCGCGTCCACGCCGGACCGCCCGCTCGCGGTCGGGGATCGCGTCCTCTCCGATGGATTCCTCACGGGGCCACGATCCCTCGGCGGGTATCAAGCATGGGGCGGCTTCGCGTCGCGAGCCGTTGCGCCCGCGGCCGGCGTCCACCCAATCCCCGGGGACCTCGACTTCGATCAGGCGTGCAATCTGCTCGGGAACTACGAGACCGCCTATCACTGCCTCGTCGTGCGAGGGCGCCTCACGAAGGGGGAGACCGTCCTCATCCACGGAGCGTCGGGGGGAACGGGCGTCGCCGCGGTCCACGTCGCGAAGCTCGTGGGGGCGACGGTCATCGCGACGGGGCGCTCGCCCGAGAAGCTCGAGCGCGTGAAGCGCGAGGGCGCCGATCACGTCGTGTCGTCGGCGGGCTTCCGGGACGCGGTGAAGTCCCTCACGAACGGCCAGGGTGTGGACGTCGTGTACGACGGCGTCGGGGGTGACATCTCGATCGAGAGCCTGCGCGCGGTGCGCTTCGGCGCGCGGTACCTGATTGTCGGTTGGGCCGCGACCCCGTTCGTCGCGCGCGGTAAGGGCGAGCGCGGCGCGCCCAACGCGAACCAGCTCCCGACGAACCTCATCATGATGAAGGGGTTGGACGTCCTCGGCTGTCCCACCGTCATCGGCACGGTCCACAACCCTTCACTGCGCCCCCCGCGGCTCGCGCAGATCCTCGAATGGGCGCGCGAGGGCAAGCTGCGCCCCGTCGTCTCGCGCGCGTACCCGATCGATCAATACAAGGAGGCGATGCTCGCGAAGTGGAACGGCGAGGTCACGGGCGGCTCCGTCCTCCATCCGTGAGGCGCCGCGCGCATTTACTCGAGGCCCCAGTGACAGTTCGCGTTGGCGACGCGCGTCGCGTCCGCTCGATCCTCGAGGGGGGGATCCTTCGCCTGGAAGAACCACTTGTTGACCCCGTCTTCGTAGCAGTCGCACTTCAGCGAACCCACGAACATCTCGCACTTCACTTCGCGCTTCACCCCGTCCGGGCAGCCGGACCACGTCGCGCTCAACTTTCCTCCTTGGAAGTCAGTGCACGCGGGTGATTTCTTGCCGAAGAGGAAGCACGCCGACGTGGTCAGCGCGAACGTCGCGAGGAGCGCGACGCCCGCCAGCGCTCGCGCGAAGTCGCGCTGAGCGGCCGAATTCGAGCGGGATCCGATCGTCATGCGGAGAGCGTAGGGACGCTCGCATGGATTGCCAGCGCGCCCGCGCGACGAAGAGTGGACACGATTGGAGGCACGCGACGTGCGCGCCCAGTCAGCGCGTCTTCGGTAGCTCCCAGCGCGTCACCGTGGGCGTGGTGTCGGCGAACGGCGGCGTGAGGACGAGCCCGTAGAGGTAGCCGTCCGGCGCGATGGTGATCCGCGCGGGTCCGGGCGTCGTTTGGTAGAGCGCGCCGGTCCCCGACTCGTCGTAAGCGAAGATCGAACCATCGCGGAGCGCGACGTACACGGTGCCGTCGAAGAAGTCGCGGACCATGCCGACGACGGGTGCTGCGGTCGTCGCGAAGAGCGTCGACATCCCGTCGCTCGGCGCGAGGAGACGGATCTCTCCCCCTTCGAGCGCGACGAGCATGTGGACCGCGTCGAACGGCGTGGACGCGTGCACGCGCGCTGGGAACGTCGTCACGAGCATCGCCGCAGCGGTCGCGAGATCGAGCCGATAGTAGTCGCCGTTCGTGTTCACGTTGCCGACGTGGAGCACGCGGTCGAGCCCATAGGACAGGCCCGCGGGTCCCGTGTCGATCACGGGTGCGCCGAACGGACCGTTGCCCGTCGTGAATGTCTGCGATGGAATCACCAGAGGCAATGTCTGCATGTCGGGATCGAAGCGGGCGACCCCCTGGGGGGTCGATTGGAGCTGACACCCGCACGCTGCGCAGCAGATGTACGTGAGCGCAACGTCGAGCCCGACGGGCGGCGCGGGCGGCACGTGGGGCAGCGCGGGGCCCTGCCCGGGACCGGCGGGCGCCGACTGCGGTACCACGACCTGCTTGAGGACGCTGACCTCGCCCATGTTCAGGTTGGTCACGCCGTCGAACGTCGAGACGACGCCGCCGGGGGAGATCGTTCGGAGGTGATCGGGCCCCGAGATCAGCGTCGCGCCCCACGCGCCGCAGTCCGGATCGAAGTCGAGATCGACCAGCCCCGCGCGGAACGCGTCGTCGTGGAGCGTGCCCACGTCACCGGGCGCGCCGAGCGGCGCCGGGGAGCAGCCAATTGCGCGCTCGCACCGGCACTCCGTGCCCCAGCAGCCGTCCGCGTCGCACTCCATCGCGTTGCACGGCACGCGTGGATAACACTTGCCGTTCCCGTTGCACGCCGTCCCGGGCCCGCACGTCCGGTCGCCGCAGGTCTCGGGCGCGGACGTCGTCACGCACGCCGCGTCCGGCGCGACGCACAGGCCCGCGCTCTGGTCGGACGCGTCGCACACCGACGGGGCTGCGCACGGCGTCGCGCCCGGGTGCCGACAGTCCAGCTTGCAGACCCCGGAGACGCAGGCCTCTCCCGGCGCGGTGCAGTCGGCGGCCGTGCAGCCTCCGCTGCTCGAGCTGCTCGTCGAACCCGCCGTCGTCGACGAGCCGCTGCCTCCACCGCCCGTGCCGGTCGAGTCGGTCGTGCACCCGGCGATGGGCGCGGCGAACGCCACGAGAGCGGCGAGGATGGCGATCGTCGCGCCGCCGTTGGCGCGAACCGGAACGTTGGGGCCGCGTGCGGAGCTCTTCACGAGCCCAGGGTAACGCCCACCTCCCCCCTTGGCGCTACCTTCCGCTCGGCGCATGTCCGGTCCCAAACCGCTGCTCTTCCAATCGCTGCGGGATCGCTGCGGAGTGTCAAAGCTCCAGATGGAGGGAGGACGATGCGCTCTACTTCGCCGCGATCGCGGGCGTCGCCATCGCCTCGGGCTCATGCGGACCCACTGGCCAGGGATCGAGCTCCTGTTGGTTGGGATCGTCGCAGCCGAGATCCGGGTGCTCCTCGAGATACTTCGCGAACCCCGCGAGAAGCGCGTGCTCCAGCCGGCGCCCGATCCACGCCCCCCCTTTGTCCGTGAAGTGGATCTGATCGGGCAACGCCATGCTCTTGCGCATGAACTTCTCCATCGAGGTCGCCCCGCCCTCGGCCGCGAGCAAATCCCAGAACCCGACGCCGTCCGTCTCGGCCATCTCCGCGCGCTCCTTGCCCAGCTTCAGGAGGTTCTGGGTGGAGTGCGAAATCCCCCGATCGGGTGGGGCGACCAGCAAGAACGAGACGTTCGGGCGGGACTTGCGGTGGAGCTCGATCACCTCGCGGACGACCTTCTCGTGCGTGTCCATCGAGAGGACGTCCGCCGCCCCCGTCATGAGGATGACGAGATCGTACCGGCGGTAGTCGAGCATCGGCGTCGACACCTTCGGATCTTCCATCGGTATGCAGCGCGTGCTCATCGCGCCGACGCCGAGGTTGTCCACGACGATCCCCGGCGCGCCGCGCTCGACCGCGCTCCCCAGGAAGCGGACGTACTTCATGTTCTTCGACTGGATCACGACGTCGAACGTGTGGGGCCCGTCGGGCACCTCCGCGCGATAGATGCCGACCGAGCGGGACGGCGCCTCGCTGTCGAGGGACGCGACCTTCGCCCCATCGATGACGAGGTCGAACGCCCCCCGCTTGGTCCCCTTCAAGTAGAAGACGTCGAAGCGCGTCGCGCTCTTGCCGACGGGCGAGCTCTCGGGCGCGGTGGAGATCCGCACCTTGGAGCCGGGCGCCGGGCTCTCCGAGACGATCCCCGCGTAGCCGTACGCGCCGTCGTGCGTCGGCTTCGTCGTCACGGCGTACGACTCGAACGCCGTGCTGAGCTCCTGCCCGACGTCCATGTGGTGGTAGTGCGCCCACGGCCGCGCGAGCGCGATGAACCCGTGCCCCGCGTCCCCGTACGTGGTCTGGAGATCGCGGCGAATCGGGCCCGCGATGAAGTCCATCGTCATGTTGGAGTCGCCGTAGATCCCGATGCGCACGTGGTCCTTCGCGCGCCCGCGGAGGACGCGCGCGAGCCGCTCGTAGAACCACGTCATGCCCTTCCCCGTCGGGTCGACGAGCGGCACCTCGGGGGCGGCGATCTCCGAGTCGTCCAGCGGCGGAACGTCCACGTGGAGCGCCTCACAGACCGGCGCCGCGGGCGCGGGCGGCGGCGCGACCTCCGCGACCGTCGGGACCGCCGTGGGCGTGGGTGGCGGCTTCACGACGCGGTACTTGGAGCATCCCGCGAGGTGGGATCCCCCGAGCAGGAGCCCCAGGGCGACCAACGCCGTCCCGATTCGGAGGGGCGCTGTCTTCACGGCGCTCTCACAGACCCAGTTGTTGCGTGCTGCCTCGGGGCGAATGTCCACGGTCGCATGGTTCCGCGCCTCGCGGTGGAGAGCCAAGTTCTTCGGCGGCCCCTGGCGTCAGGGTGCGGGCTCGGCGAAGAACCGACAGAGCTCTTCGTGCCGCGCACGCGCGTCCCGCCGCCCGAGCTCGATCAGCTGGCGCGCGAACTCCCCGTCGAACAGCAAATAGGAGAGGAGATCGGCCTCGCTCTTCGCGTCTCGCTCGGCGAGTCGACGCATGAGCTGACCCGTCATCCCGCCGATTCGGCTGAACGCGGGCGAGCGCACGAAGTCAGCCGCCATTCGGCCGATGTCCTCCGTCGCGCGCACGAGCATGTTCTGCATCGGGTAGAACCCGCCCTCGGTCCGACCCATCTCGCGGTTCAGCACGTCGATGAAGTCCGGCCCGTAGGCGCGCGTGCCCGCCTCGAGGATGCGGTTGATCGTCCCGAGCCGCGAAAGGTCGGACTCGATTCGATCCAGGAGGAGCGCGTTCAACGTCTTTCCGAGCAGGAACAACAGACCGGGCGCCTGCTCCGGCTCGTCCGGCACGATCGGCGCCGCGGAGATGCACCTCGGGTTGACCACGAACACGCGCGACGCGCCCAGGCGGCGCGCGGGCGAGAGCGGCACGTTCTGCCGGAGCCCGCCGTCCGAGTGGAACGCGTTGTCGATCGCGACCGCGCGGAACAGGATGGGGATCGCGGCCGACGCGAGCGCGTGCCTCGCCGTGATCGTGGTCGCGACCGCGCGCGTCGTCGAGTCGCTCCTCCACGTGGGGACGCGGGGATCGCTCGACTGCACGTACACGACCGTGCGGCCGGTGCGCACGTGCGTCGTCGACACGGTGAGCGCGCTCAGCGCTCCCGCCCGAATGTTCGCGTCGATGCGGTCGAACGGTATCGTGCGGTGCACGAGCTCCTCGAGGCCCGTCGGATCGATGAGCCCCCCGACGTTCTCCCCCACGCTCACGGGTGAACGGCGCAGGAGCTTCGTGGTCATCTCGAGGAGCCCGCGCGCGTCGGGCCGCACGAGCTCGACGATGTCGAGGCTCGTCCACACGTCCACCACGCGCCCCATGCGCGCCGGTCCGAGATCCGCGAACGCGGCCATCCCGCACGCGTTCAGCGCACCTACGGAGGTCCCGGACAGAATGTCGAAGCGGACGTCGTGCCCCAGGTCCCTCGAGACGTTCTCGAGGACGTGTTGCACGACGCCCACCTCGTACGCGCCGCGGGCCGCGCCGCCCGCGAGGACGAGGGCAACGCGACCCGGGGGTGGTCTCACGGCGCGCGCCACACGCAGAGTATGGCGCGCCTCCGACGTCCCGCCTAATTCTGCGGCACGAAGTTCGCGATCAGCGTGTATGCGCCGGGCGTCCCGGCCGCGCTGTCCACGAACACGCTGAGCGGCGCGCCCGCGGGCACGTCGATCGCCACGGACTCGAGCTGGCCCGCAGGCGCGGCGTTCCGACAGTCGAGCTCGCTCGCGAAGTCACCGCACCCGACGTTCACGACCAATGCCATGTCGACCTGCGCGTCGAGCGTCAGGTAGAGGGTGCCGTTCGACGCTGGGGTGAACGCATAGGCCACCTCGAAGCCGCTCGCCGGCGTGCACGTCCCGGCGAACGCGTTCGTCTGGTTGACCGTCGTCCCCATGCTCACGCCCATCGGCAGCTCGCCGAGCCCGTCGCAGAACGCCTGAGGCTCCACCGCGCAGTTCGCGCTGCACCCGTCGCCATCGACGTTCGCTCCGTCGTCACACTCCTCGGTCCCGACGACCACGCCGTCTCCGCAGCCACCCATCGCGCAGGTCGCCGTGCAGTCCGAATCCGCGCAGTCGATCGCGCCGTCCGCGTCGTCGTCGTACCCATCGTTGCACACGGACTCGGTGTCCGGGCACGCGGGGCAGTCGCCGTCCTTGCAGTCGATCGCGCCGTCCGCGTCGTCGTCCTTGCCGTCGTGGCACTGGAGCTCGTGCCCGCCGCAGATCGCCTGGGACAGACAGTCCGGATCGAGGCAGTCGATGAGGCCGTCGACGTCGTCGTCGAGCTTGTTCGCGCACTCGGACTCGTGGACGCTGCACTGCGACGCGCAGTCCGGATCCTGACAGTCGAAGTAGCCGTCTTGATCGTCGTCCACGCCGTTCGCGCAGTTCGTCTCGAACCCGCACCCACAGATCGGGTCCTGGCAGTCCGTGAGCCCGTCGTGATCGTTGTCGATGTGGTCGCCGCAGATCTCCTGGCTCGGGCAGACGCTCTGACAGTCCGCGTCCGCGCAGTCGACCTGGCCGTCGTGATCGTCGTCGAACCCGTTGTTGCAGCTCGTCTCGAACGTGCAGTTGCAGGAGTTCGTGTCCGCACAGTCGACCAGGCCGTCCTCGTCGTCGTCGATGCCGTTGCCGCACTGCTCCGTGGGGGCGGCCAAGCACTGGTTGATGGAGGTGTCGCACGTGTAGCCCGCGCCGCAGTCCGCATCGGAGTAGCAACCCGCGTCGTAGTCGTAGGGAGCGCCATAGCACGCCATCAACGTCATCGACGCGACGGCCGCGCCCGCGAGGATCCCCGCGCGCTCGAGGAGGCCGCGCCTCGGCGCGCCGGTCGCTTCATGGTGGCACGCGCCGCAGTTCGGACAGGCGGCGGTGGTCGACGGCAGGAAACCTTGGCAGGCGGGACAGCGACCGAGCATCGAAGGGACTCCTCTCAAGTTCGTTGAAGCAGACATTGGACAGACACTCTGCGAGCGCCGGTTCGTCAAAGACAATCGATCAGCGCGCGTCCTCCGCGCCCCGCCGTGGGCGCCGCGTGATGCGGACGAGCTCCTCGCGCGGAACGGCCGGTTCGGATGCGTCGAGGGGCTCGACGACGACGTCATACGTGCCGTTGTCGAAGGGCGTCCCCTCCGCCGGCGTGGCGGGGACGAGGCGCTCACGCAGGTTGTCGCGCGCGAGCGTCCGCGCTCGGAAGTGACAATACGGGTTGTTGCCCGGGCGGCCGAACACCGCGTGCGCCGTGAACGAGCAGCCGCCCAGACAAACGGACGCGAACGGGCACGTTTTGCACCACCCCCAAAGATTGTCTGTCGTTCGGTCTCGCGTAAACGCGAGCTCGGACGTCTCGCCCCAGATCGCGGCGAGCGATCGCGCCGGGAGGTGGCCCCCCACGTAGCTCTTCGTCTGGAGCGAGGGGCAACCTTTGACCGCGCCGTCCGACTCGATGCCGAGCACGTAGCGCCCCGCCTGGCAGCCCGCCCAGTGGTCCGACCCGCCGGTCGGGTTCGCCGCGTCGATCGGGGAGCGCAGGAGCGCCTCCTCGGGGCCGAAATACCCGAGGTTGTTTCCGGGCAGGATCTGGATGCCGTCCTCGATCGCGCGCAGCTTCAGGGCCGCGACGCGGGGCACGAGATCGAGCAAGTCGTAGGGCTGGAGCACCATGTTCGTCCGGTCCGCGGCGCGGCCGAGGGGCGTCGTGATCTGGACCTGCCAAGCCACGATCCCCTTGTCGCGCAGGACGCCGTAGAGCGCCTCGAGATCCCCCCGGTTGAAGCGGTTCACGTTCGTGTTCGCCGTGATCTCGATGCCCGCCGCGCGCGCGTTCTCGAGCGCGCGCATCGCCGCGGCGAAGCTCCCGCGCTTCGCGCGCATGCGATCGTGCGTCTCCTCCAGACCGTCGACGCTGACGGACACCTGCCGGAGCCCCGCCGCCTTCATCTTTCGCGCGAGCGCCTCGTCCACGCCGAACCCACCGGTCGTCATCGTCGGGTGGATGCCAGCGCGCGCGAGGGCGGACACGATCTCCAGGAACCCCTCGTGGAGGTACGCCTCCCCCCCGATGAGCACCACCTCGCGGGTCTTCATCGCCGCGAGCTCCGCGACCACGCCGAGCGCCTCCGCCGTCGTGAGCTCCGTCTCGCGCTTCACGGCCGCGCGAGACCCGCAGTGCGTGCACGCGTGGTCGCAGGCGAGCGTGAGCTCCCACACGACGTAGGCGGGGAAGAAGTCGCGCGACAGGACGTTCAGTCGCCGCCTCTCCTTTCGCTCCGCCGGTCGAGCCACGGGCCGAGACCTTAGCAAGTGATATGCCCTCCCAGTCGGGCGCGCGAACGAGCTGCGAAATCGCGCTCGCACCTCCGTTCCCGGTCGAGGGACGACGGGCGAGGTAGGGCGCGGGAGTCGCGGCGTGCTGGGGCTCTACCCATCGCGATCGGCGACCTCCACCGCGCGGCTCGCGCTCGGCGCCCATTCGCACGCCCGGTACGAGTCCGGTGCCAGGGCGAACACGCGCATCTCACGGTCCAGGTCGTCGTCTCTCGTCACGACGGTCCCCTCCTCTTCGAACCCGAGCCGACGCGGCACCGCGGCGCTCCGGTCGTTGTCGAGGTCGCACCGGATCTGCACGCGCGTCGCGCCGAGCCGATCGAAGGCGATCGCGGAGACGAGCCTCGCCGCCTCCGACGCGAAGCCGCGCCCCTCCGCGGACTTGCGGATCCAGTACCCGATCTCGAAGCATCGCGCCGCCCAATCCAAGCGGTGGAGGCCGCTCCCGCCGAGGAGCCGGCCCTCGTGGGACTCGATCAGGACGGGGAGATCCTCGCGCAGGATCCACCACGCGCTCGCCTTCCGCGCGTACACCTCACTGTCCGCGACCGTCTTGTGAGCGTCCACCCACGGCAGCCACGCCCGGAGGTGCGGGCGATCCTCGTCGATGGCCTCGAACAGGGCCCCGCCGTCCCCGCGGCGATAGGGCCGCACGCGCACGCGCTCACCGTTCACGGCCGTGGGGAGGGGGAGCAGCTCGGGAGACATTCGCCCCGATGATACGGGGTGGACGGCAACTTGACCCGACCCGTGCTCGAGGGGTAGCCGTCACGCCATGCTCACGCTCGATCCGCCCGCTCTCTCGCGATTCGCAGCCCGTGCGCTCGGGGTCGAACCGACCTCGATCGCGATCGAGGCGATGCCCGGAGGGGCCTCGACGCGCAGCTATTTCCGCGCGATCGGCCCCGCGGCGGGGGCGGTGGTGATGTTCGTCCCGGACGCGAAGCCGGACGAGATCACGAGCGGCGCGCCGCCGACCCGGTGGCCCTTCCTCGAGATCCGAGAGCTGCTCGAGTCCCGCGGCGTGCGCGTCCCGCGGATCCTCGCGGAGGACTGCGCGAGCGGACTGCTCGCCCTCGAGGACCTGGGCGACCTCACGCTCGCCGCGTTTCTCGACGCATCCCCCAGCCGAAAGGAGGAGGTGTACCGCGTCGCGGTGCGGGACTTGGGCCGCGCCCAGATCGCGCTCGCGGAGCTACCGGCCGACTCGATCGTCCGCACGCGCGCGTTCGACGAGACGCTCCTCCGCTGGGAGATCGACCACTTCCGCGAGTGGGGGCTCGACGCGCGCGACCTGTCCCTCGGCGCCGACGACCGGGCGACGTTCGACGCCATCGCGGATCGACTGAGCGCGCGGATCGCCGCGCTGCCGCGGGGTTTCGTGCACCGCGACTACCAGAGCCGCAACCTGATGGTCGCGACGCCCGTCACGGGCACGCCCGAGCTCGTGTGGATCGACTTCCAGGACGCGCTCATGGGGCCGCGCGTCTACGATCTCGTGGCGCTCCTCGGCGACAGCTATCAGTCCTTCACGCGCGACTTCATCGAGGCGCGCCTCGACGACTACGCCGAGGCGCGCGCGCTCGGGCCCGAGCGACGCGCCATCGGTGAGGAGTTCGACCTCGTCACCGTCCAGCGCAAGCTGAAGGACGCGGGACGCTTCGTGTTCATCGATCGCGTGAAGAAGAACCCGAGCTTCCTGCAGTACGTCGAACCCACGCTGACGAAGGTGTTCGGCGCGCTCGAGCGCCTGCGCGCCGACGCGGACATGAGGGCGCTCGAGGAGCTCCTCCGGCGGCGACTCTCCATCTAGGGCTCGGCGGGCCCGCGCCGCGCTGCGCGTGCATCGGAGTCGGTCGCGCCGCTCAGCGGCAGGTGGTATTTTTCGGGGGCGGTCCCTCGGCACCCCTCGCGGTCCCGCAGCACCCCTCCTCGAGCACCGCGATGACGCCGTCCCGAAAACTGAAGCGCTCCGAGCAGCTCGAGCCCAGCTCGAAGTACGAGCTCATCGCGCGCCTCGCGGCGGGTGGAATGGGCGCCGTCTACGTGGGGCGCGCCCGGCGAGAGAGCGGCGGAGCGCCTCTCGTCGCGGTGAAGCGCGCCCACGCGCACCTCCTCGAGGATCCCGTCTTTCGGAAGATGTTCGTCGCGGAGGCGCGCCTCGCAGCGCGCATTCGGCACCCCAACGTCGTCGGCGTATCGGACATCGACGAGTCGGACGGCGAGCTCCTCATCGTGATGGACTACGTGGAGGGAGCGTCGCTCTCGGATCTGCTCGCGTCGGCGCAGCGCGCGAGCCGTCGACTGCCGCCCGCCGTCGCGATCCGCATCGCGCTCGACGCGATCGAGGGGCTCCATGCCGCGCACTCCGCGCGGGACGACGCGGGGCGGCTGCTCGGAATCGTCCACCGAGACGTCTCCCCCCACAACGTCCTCGTCGGCGCCGACGGCGTGGCGCGCATCGTCGATTTCGGGGTCGCGAAGGCGATCGATCACGAAGGGACGAACACGCAGAGCGGCGTCCTCAAGGGCAAAGCGGCGTACATGGCGCCCGAGTACCTCAAGGGAAAGATCGCGTCGCCGCGCTCCGACGTGTTCTCCATGGGAATCGTCGCGTGGGAGGGGATCACCTGCAAGCGCCTCTTTCGCAGCGAGGACGAGGTCGAGACGATGCAGCGGATCTTGGACGACGCGCCCGCGCCCCTCGTGTCGGACGTGGCGTTCGTCGATCCGTCGATCGACGCGGTCATCGCGCGCGCGCTGGAGAAGGATCCCGCCCGGAGATACGCGAGCGCCGCCGACTTCGCCCGCGAGCTCGAAGCCGCCGCGCGTACGCTCGACTGCATCGCGGCTCCCGCCGAGGTCGGCGTCGTGATGGAGGCCTACCTCGGAGAGGACCTTGCTGCGCGTCGCGCGCTCGTGAACGAGGCGCTCGACGCGCTCGGGGACCGGACGATCGCGCGCCGTCGCGCGCCGGAATCGGCGCCCCAAAAGACGGTCGCGCTCGGGCCATTTCCCGCGGGCACGTGGGACCCGACCCGCTCCGCGCCACCCTCGGCCCTGCCGCAGGTGGCTCCGCGCCCTCCGCTCTTCGGTGTCGCGCCCGCCCCGTCGTTCGGCGCTGCGCCCCCGCCGATCCCCGGGCCGGTCGCGCACGCGCCGATGGGCCACGCCGCGCCCCGCTCGCCGGTCTTCGCGGCGACGCCGGTGCGCCTCGCGCGGCGCCCCTCGCTCGGACCCGGGGGCGTACGAAGCGCGTCGCCCGCCCCATTGGTGACGACGCAACACGTACCCGCCGAACACGCTCTCCCGGGTCAGGCTTCGCCGCGCGTCTCTTCGTCTCGCGTGCTGCCGCTCGCCATCCTCGGCGCGATGATCGCGACGGCGTTCGCCGTGTTCGGCATCCTCAAGTTGCGCGACCGTCCGTCGAGCGCGACCGCCGCGGGGACGTCCGCGGAGCCCGATCGCGCCGAGCCCGCAGCGAGCGAGCGCGCTGTCGCCGAAGCGCCGATCGCGAGCGCCGCGAGCGCGACCACGGAGCCGGGCTCGCCTCTCGTGCTGGACGCGACGGCGGCGAGCGCCTCGGCGAGCGCGTCATCCCCGCAGGCGCCGGGATCGGCTTCGCCGGATGTGGCGACGCTCAATCCATCGGCTCCGCGGTCCGTGACGACTGGCCCGAAGCCCATCGATCCGCGCAGAACGACCTTCACGCCGCGCCAGAACCCCTACTAAGGAGTGTCATGGGGCTCAGCGCTCGACTCGTTCGACCTTGGAGTGCGGCGTTCGCCGTCCTCTCCTCGGTGTCGGTGCTCGTCTGCGCGCGCGCGGACGCCGCGCCGGACGCGGACGCGAAGAAGCGCGCGCACGAGGCGTTCGAGCGGGGCAACCAACAATCCGAGCGCGGCGACTACGAGGCCGCCGCGCACTCGTTCGCGGAGGCGGACTCGCTCAGCCCGAACAAGATCGCCCTCGAGTCGGCGCTCGACACGAGCATTCTCGCGAACGACGTGCCGCTCGGCGCGGAGCTCCTCGAGCGCGCGAAGCGCGACGACACCCTGAGCAAAGATCTCATGAAGCGAGCGCACGCCGCGTTCGACGGTCGCGCCGGGCGCGTCGAGATCCGCTGCATCGCCGCGTGCACCGCGAAGATCGACGGTGCGCCCATCGAGGGCGGCGCGGCGTGGGCGAAGGTGGGCCCGCACCACGTGTCGATCAAAGAGGGCGACTTCTCCCTCGACAAGGACATCGAGGTCAGCGCCACGACGCCGTTGAAGCTGGAGGTCGATCGCACGCCGAAGCCCGTCGAGCCCGTTGCCCCGCCCGCCCCGGAGCCACCGCCGTCGACTCGTCTCCTCCATCCAGCGTTCGCGTTCGTCGGCATCGGGCTGACCGCAGGGCTCGTCGCGGGGACGATCGGATCGGGCGTCGACGCGATGAACATCCACGACGCGTTCGTCGCGGCGCCGATCGATCAGAAGCCGGCTCTCGCGGAGGACGGCATCGCCGCACAGACGCGGACGAACGTCCTCATCGGAGTGAGTTGCGGGGTCGGCGCGCTCACCCTCGCGCTCGGCCTTCTCGCCGTCCCGTGGGGCGGTGGCGAGAAGAAGAAGGAGCCGGTCACGTTCGAGATCGGCCCTGCGCGCGCGAGTCTCCGCGCAACGTTCTGAGCGCGCTCAAGTCAGTGTGCGACGTCGGGGCGACTCAGAACGCGCCGCGCACGCCCGCGGCCTTCACCCCAGCGGGGCCCTCGCCCCAGGAGACGAACGGCGCGACGAACGCCGACTCCTTCTTCTCGTCCGCGGGCGCGGACGATCCTCTGCCGACCGTGACGGCGAGCACGACGCCGAGCGCCACGCCGACACCGCCCACCACGATCGTCGCTGTCGACACATTGCCGTAGGTCAGCGTCTCCTCGAGCGCGGGGAGGTACGCGGAGGGGCACACGTTGTTCTTGCAGACCTGCGCGAGCTGGCTCGTCTGGTCGTAGGCGATGCCGCCGAAGATCGCCCCGACCACGAGGCTCGCGCCGCCGACCGCGAACGCGACCGCGGCGGGGGCCATCGTGCCGCCAGTGCGCTTCTCGTCGGGCGCCTTCACCGCGGGCTCCGCGTCCGTCTGCTTGAACGCGACCTTCAGATCGTAGCTCTCACCCTCCGCGAGCGAGAACGTCTTGTCGTCCGCGGTGCAGTGCGCGGACTTGAGCGCGACCGTGTAACGCCCGGGGTTCCGTCGCACGGACGCGCCGACGGGGATCTCCTCGCCTGCGATCGACGCCGTCACGTCGCCCGCGGTGCACCCCTCGATGACGAGCTTCACCACCGGGATGCGCGGCGCGAGTTTGTCGAGCGTCGACTTCGCGGCGGCCTTCTCCTGCGAGGTGTTCGGCTCCGACGTCTTGCCGACGTCCTCGAGGAGCGCGGCCGCCTCGATCCATTTTCCGAGCTCGATGTCGGCGCGCGCGAGATCGAGTTTGTACTGCGCCTTGGGGTCGCGCGCGTCCGCCTTCGCGAACAGATCCGCGGCAGCGTCGAACGCCTTCACCGCCATCTGCTGCTTTCCCTTCGTCCAATCTTGCTTCGCGAGCGCGCGATCTTGCGGCGAGGGATCGGCCCATGCGGGGGACGCGATCAGCGATGCGGCGACGCACACGACCATGGAGGACGCGCGGAGGAGAGGAGCGGAGCGGCGAACACGATCGAAGGACACGGCCGGATTCTAGGCGAACTCGGCGCGCCGGTGCGCGGGCCCGAAGCCGCCGAAACGGGAGCGACGGCTCCGCGACCTCGTGCGACGGGCGAGGAGCTTCGCGCAAAACCCGCGAAATCCGCCGCAAAAGCACGGTTTCTCGAGAGCGCTCGCCGCGTCGAGCCGGCGAGCGTGTCGAATCGCCTCGCCGTGGACGATGGTTTTGGACCTGTTTTATCGGTGTTTTTTTGAGACCGAGATCGTTTTCTTGCTTTTCAATGAACAGGTGAAGTGCTTTTATCCCGCCATTCCAGCGGTGAACGCAGAGTCTTTCTGATCGTTCGCCGCGCTCTCTCCGACGGAGAGATCGGCGGCCGCATCGAACGCCGAGGGGTCTCAGCGGTCCTCGAACACCACGAGAGCCCGCTGCAGTTCCAGGTTTTTCCGGAGCGTCGGGGAACGCTCTCCGAGCACTCGTGCGTGCTTGGTTCGTTCCCCGAGCCCCGCGAGAAGAGTCGAATCATGGAAAGCACCCTCTGGGTGCGCGAATCAGGAGATGGATCATGGCTGTCAAGAAGACCGAAGCGAAGAAAGAGTCGAAGAAGTCCGCGACGCTCAGCAAGAGCGGCCTCATCAACGCGGTCGTCGAGAGCGTGGGGGACGTGTCTCGCAAGCAGGTGAAGGCGATCCTCGACGCCCTCGTCGACGTGGGTCACAAGGAGCTGAAGCGCGCGCAGATCTTCACGCTCCCCGGCTTCGCGAAATTCCGCGTCGTGAAGAAGGCCGCGACGAAGGCGCGCCAGGGCATCAACCCCTTCACGAAGCAGCCGCAGACGTTCCCGGCGAAGCCGGCGAGCAAGTCCGTCCGCGCGCGCCCCATCAAGGCGATCAAGGACGCGGTCGCCTGAGCGATCAAGCACCCTCGGTGTGACGAAACGGCGCCCTCGTGGCGCCGTTCGTCTTTCTGCGCCGTGGTTTCGAACCACGAGCCCTCACGCGAAGGCGCGTCGACGCGTCGGGCGCACCGCCGCGCTCTTCTTTGCGGGCGGATGCGCGCTCGGCGCGCGCTCGCATCCACAACGCCCACGAGAAAAGGCGCTAGCCTCCACGCTGCCGAGATGTGGAACGAGTTCTACGCGCAGCAGCCGTGCTCGATCGGCCTGCTCACCTGGCCGACCGGTCGGTTCACGCTGGTCGTGAAGGGGACCCTCCGCGTGCCTGTGGAGCTCGCTCCTCGCTGGCGCGATTCAGCGGCGCAGCTGCAATGGAGTGACGCGCCCGAAGCGCCTAGCCTCGACGTGAGCGACGCGAGCGGCACGCTCGTGTACCCGTCCGACTTCGCGCCCTACAAACCCGCGTGCGACGTCGTGGTCACCGGAGCGGAGGTCGCCGCCCGCGGAGTCGAGGGATCGATCGCGATCGGACGCGCCGAGAAGCGCGCAGCCCCGAGGGTCAGCCTCGGCGCGCGCGAGACGTTCTGCCCAGGGGGTGACCCGACCGATCCGGCTGCGATGCGCGTGTGGGGGGCGCCGAACGCGGACTTCTCTCGCTTCCAGACTGCGGCCCCCGATCAGCGCGTCGCGTTCCCGCGGCCCCCGTTCACCCTCCAGTACCGGCGCGGCGAGGTGGGAATGAACGCCCGATTCGACGGGCCGGAGCCCGTCATCAAGCTGCTCGATCGCGCGAGCCGCGCTATCGTGTCGACGCTCCCGCTCGCGCTCGACACCGTCCTCCTCGCGCCCCGCGAGGCGAAGGTGACGCTCGTCTGGCGCACCGTCTCGAGCTGGCCCACGCCCCCCACGCTGCTCGTCGTCGACTTCGCCACGGTTGGGGCTGCGCCCGGCTACCCGTTCGGGGGCCGCGTGATCGAGCCGCGAATGGTTCGCGCGGAGCGCGCCCCCACGTCCGTGGGGGAGGCGACGCTCCCCGAGGAGACGCGCGCGCTGGATCCCGCGATCGGGCGCAAAGCCGCGCTCCCGTTCGGACCGCCGTCGTCACGCCCCCAGGGCACGCAGCTCATCCCGGCGATCCCTGCGACGGCGGACGACCCGCCGCGCAGCCAGCCGAAGCCGTCGCAGGCGCCTTCCGCGGAGACGCGCCTCGTCCCGGCGTTGCCACCCGCGGAGGAGACGTTCCCCACGCAAGCTCGCGCGAAGGCGATGACGCTGCCTTTCCGGAGGCTCGCGTCGACGCCGCCGCCGGAGCGCCGCGAGACCCTGGACGCGCAGTCGTTCGCGGAGCTTCGGCAGGGGCCCGCGGTGCCCTCGGCGTGGGAGACGAGCGGGGACACGCACGTCGCTCGGCCTCGCGCGATGACTCAAGCGGCTCGAGCGCTGCCCTCCTCACCTGGCGCGCCGCCGCCCAGCGTGCCAGCGCCGTCGGTCGAGGAGCGGACGGTGGAAGTATCCAGGACGTTCGAGCCATCGCTGCCCACGGCCCCGCAGCGAGGGCTCGGCATGGCGCCGCTCGGCGTCTCCCCACCGCCGCTCGTGTCGGCGAGCGCAGCTCCGGCGCCGCCGCCGTCTCGACCGTCGGCGGTCGTGTCGCCGAGCGCGGCCCCAGCGCCGCCGTCTCGACCTTCGGCGGTCGCTGTCGCGGCGCCGGCCGACGCGCCGCGGGGGCCTTCGGAGGAGACGATGAAGGCCATCCAGCGGGAGGTGTGGAAGGGCGAGCGCCCGCTCGCGCAGATCCTCCAGGAGTACGGCGTCACCGAGTCCGACTGGCGGGAGGCGAAGCGGGCACGGGGGAAGCGCTGAGACGCGCCCGCTGATACCCTTCAACGAATGGCTTCGTCGCGATGGTTGGCGCTCTCGGTCGCGTTGCTCGGCGCCGGCTGCGACCTCGATTTCACGATCCCGAACGCGGGCGGCAGCGGCGGAGCGTCCACGGCGTCCTCGACGAACGCCTCCTCGAACGCGTCGACCA
The DNA here is from genome assembly GCA_046351395.1 of Polyangiaceae bacterium. GTDB lineage: Bacteria > Myxococcota_A > Polyangia > Polyangiales > Polyangiaceae > CAYYKK01. The sequence goes on along the minus strand of JAXLYP010000001.1, from coordinate 328,863 downwards.
ACGCGTCCACGTCGGTCGCGAGCACGAGCGACGCGTCCTCCACGGTCGCCTCCTCGAGCTCAGGGAGCGTCCCCGACCCGCTCTCGGTCTACAAACGCTCGTTCCCGCTCGTACCAGGCTCGAATTGGACGAAGAGCTCGTTCGCGAGCGAGTTTGGCACGGATCCGAACGTCCCGAAGGACGGCATCGTCGCGGCGGTGAAGCTGCAGTTGCAGCCCGTCCTCATGCTGCTCACGTCCGACAACATGATCCACATGCGCTCGAGTGGCGTGTGGTCCACCACGCCCGTCGACACGATGTTCCCGCCGCCGTCCGCCGCCTGCAAGAAAGACAATGCGTGCAACATGATGGGCACGCTGCCCTGCTCCCCCGTCTCGATGACGAACGTGAACGTGATGGGTCACGTGCCCGCGCTCGGAGGTGGGTGCGGCGCGGGCGGAACGAACGAAGAGGTCATCTTCTTGGGGCCGAGCGTCGCGACGGACTATGTGCGGACCTCCGGTGGAAGCACGTCGCTGCTCGTGCAGCGGGACTACAAGGTGGATTGCTACCCGGACGACTACCCGGCGAACGTGAACTTCCTTTGGGACTTCGAAATCTTCACCCCCGATGCGTGCGGCATGCAGCCCGCGGATCCCACCTGGTTCGAGTTCTACCGACGAATGTCGGACGGCAAGACCCACTATTACAATGCCGCGACTCCATCCGGGCAGAGCTCGGGTGCGTGGGCGGACGACGATCCCAACAACCCATTGTTCGACCCGCCGCCGCTGCCGGCGAACCATCCAGTCCCGTCGCAGGTCGTGGCCGCTTACTTCGACCAGTCGCCGACGCCGAAGGTCGGGACGATCGTCCTCATCGCGCCGTAGTTCCCTCGAGCTCGCGCTCGTCGCTCAGGCCGCGGGCAACCAGGTCTTGCGCTGCGCGCGCCGGCGCGCCGGCGAGATCCCGAGGAGCGTGAGCGGCTCGTCGGACCGACAGAACTCGACGAGGTCGCCGAACTCGAGCCGCACGCACTCCTCGGGGCCGTCGAAGAACATGACGCCCTCGCGCATCTTGCTCCGGACCTTGAGGGACTGGTGCGGCTTCACGAGGCCGATCTTGATGCCGTACTTCTCTCCGAGCGGCGTGTAGGGCTCGCGCACGACCAGCTGGAGATCCTGCGAGGCGAGAGGGAGGATCTTCCCGCCCGCGGAGCGCTGCGCGGCCGTGGAGCCCGCGGCGGGGCCGATCCAAAAGCCGCTCGACTTGTGCTCCTCGACGACCTTGCCGAGCTCGACGATGTAGCGCGAGGTCGCGGCGGGTGATGCGTGGCAATACAGCGCGTCGTTCAGGACCCGCTTGGCGACCGTCCGGCCGTTCCGCGTGACGCGCATTCGCGCGAGCGTGGCGCTCGGGAGGCGCCCGTCGAGCGCCCGGCCGATCGCGTCGAGCGCGCCTCCGCGCGCGGCACCGCAGAAGAAGCCGACGGACGAGCCCGGCGCGCTGTTCACGCCCAGGATGGGCACGTCCACGACGAAGTGGGACGCGCGGAGGAGCGTGCCGTCCCCCCCGACGGTGAGGACGAGGTCGAACGAAGAGGCGCGCAGATCCCGCGGCTTGTCGGGGATCTCCGTGACGCGGGCGTGGAGCTCGGCGAGCGCGTCGGACACCTCGTCGATGGTCCGGAGGTGGGCCTCGTGCGTCGAGCGGAGCCGCGCCACCGTCGGATCGCCGCGCTTGAGGAGGCCGCGGAGGCGATCGTCGCTGCGCTCCTTGACGAACACCTGCCAGGCCGTTCGTTTGACGAGGAGCGCGACCCGCGGACGCGACGAGGAGGGCATGGGCCGAAGTGAATCAAAGCTCCGCGAGCCGCCGCAGGCCAAGTTCTGTCTTGCTGTCCTCGATGACGCCCGTCCGGCAAGCCGCGAGCGCGTCTTCGAGGGGCACCTCGACGAGGCGCGCGGATCGCTCGAGCGCCGAGCCGTCCTCGGTCGGCGTGCGCCGCGTGGCTGGGTCGACGGTCACCTCGAAGAAGAACTGGCGCTCCGCGATCATCCCGGGAGCGGGAAACATGGGCTTTCCGAGCGGGCGGAGCGCCTCGGGCGGGACGGCGTAGCCCATCTCTTCGAGGAGCTCGCGCTGCGCGCAATTCCGCACGCCCTCCGGGCTCCGCTCCTCCACCTCGACCAGCCCCGCCGGGAGCTCCCATAGTTCGCCCGTGGACGAGCGCTCGAACGGGCCTCGATCGGCGGCGCCCTCCTCTCCCGGCGCGGTCGAGCGGAGCGCGACCGGTGGGCGCAGCGCCGAGCGCAAGCAGACGTACCGCACGCCGTTCGGGCCCACGAAGTGAGGGGCGATGACCACCGCGTCGAGCCTCGTGCGGTCGATGATGGAATACGGGAACTCGTCGCTCGCGGTTCCGTCCGCGTACCCGACGCGGAGCCGGGACTCGCGGACCCCCAAGAAGCCTTCCCCCACTCGGACGTCGGCGGACGCGCGCTCGATGCGATGGCCAGGTAGCTGGAACATCGCTCCGTTCTACACCGCTACTGCGCGGGCCCGAGCGGGATCGAGCGGTCGACCTCGACGACGTGGATCTTCGCTTTGTCGGACCAGCCGACCTCGCTCCCGAAGAGGTGCATCGCGACGCGCGTGGAGAGGTCGACGATCCCGTTGCCCGCGTCGTTCTCCACCCAGCACGCAGGGCCCCCATCGATGACCTCGACGATCGCGCTCTTGCCGTTCGCCGGGTTCGTCACGCGGAGGTGCGCACCGCAGCCGAAGCGATCCTGATCGGCGACGTACCAGTTGATGTGGCGCTCGCACTCGGGGCCGCTCAGGCCCGCGCAGTCGCCGTTCGCCTGCAGCTTCGAGAGGCACTGGGGGATGCAGTTGTCCCCCGGATCCGAGTGGTTCACGCCGCTTGCGTCCGTCCAGCAGCCGAAGTTCGTCGCGTAGTAGTTGCCCGTCGTGAGCTTGGTCTTGCCGGTCGTGCCCGAGCACGACCACCCCGAGCCGGACGTGCCCATGCAGACGTCCGCACCGCCGTCGACGCGCAGGCACCCGTTCGTGCACGCCTCGACCGTGCCGTCCGCGTCGTCGCAGATGCCGCGGGACGTGCCGTCCGCCGAGCATTGGAACTCGGTCGGCGAGAATCCCATGCAGCTCTGCGGCGCGGGGTCGGGGGCCGGGGCGGGCGCCGGATCGCCGCCCGCGGCGGCGTCGGGGTCACAGCTCGCGCCCTTCGCGAATCCGGCGGCCGGCGACTTCTTCAGTCGCGCCTCCGTCTGTGGCCCGTACGCGCCGTCTTCGTCGATGGTGTCGCTCGGGTGGTTCCGGTTCCAGAGGCGCTGAAACGCCTTCACGTCGAGCCCCTTCTGGCTCGCGGCCTCGTAGTCGTAGTGCGGCACGTCCGCGGACCCGAACCAGTCGAAGCCGTGGTTCTCGAGGGACGCGCGCCACGTGCTCGACTCCTGGATGTCGATCGCGAGGCCGGTCTCGTGGTTCGAGTTGCCGGGCTTCGCGGCGAGGCCGATCCCGCAGCGACCCGTCTGGTACCACCGGTAAAGGAGATACTGTTGCGCCACGGTTCGAAACATCGAGTTGACCGTCATCGTCGTCCCCGGGTGGGCGTCGAGCGACGCGACGAGCGAGTCGCGCCCCTTCTTGACGAGGTAGGGGAAGACGGCGCCACCGAGGACCAGGTTCGGACGGGACGGGATCTTCGCGAGGGACGTGGGCGACATGCAGCGCATCTCCGCGATGATCTGCTCCGAGAGGGGCTTCACGCTCGCCGTGGAGCAGCTGCCGGTCACGTTGTCCGCCACGGTCCCGGAGACGACCGCGTCAGCGCTCTCCTCCGCGGGCTCGTTCGCGTCGACCTCCTCGTCGGGCGGCGTGACCGCGCACCCGCCGACCGCGATGGCGAAAGGGAGGACGAGGGAGAAGAACGCGAGCGTTCGGCGGGTGGGGGTCACGCCGAGCGCCCAGCAGCTCGCGTGCCACGCCTCGACAGCGGCTGTGGTCCTTGTTTTTGCGACGATTCCGCGTGTTGGAGCGACGATCCGAACGGCTGGAGGATCGGCCGGTCTGGATCCGCGCGCGTTCTGCGCCCGCGTAGCGCGTTGTCGCACCACGCGCGGCGGGGGGTGGATCAGTCCTTCGCGATCCGGAAGCCGGGGTCCTTCTTCGTGGGCCCCACGGGCTTGTCGCCCGGCGGGAAACCGAACCGCTTCTCGAACTCCTCGGGCGTGCGCGGCCAGTCCCCGTCGACCTCCCCGTAGCGGCGCTCGAACTCCTCGCGCGACTTCGGGTACTCCCGGTCGCTCGCCTCGGCGCGCGTGTTCCCGGTGACGACCTCGTCCAGCCTCGAGCCGAGCTTCTCGAGCCCCGCGCCGAGGCGCGTCGCCACGTTCGTCCCTGCGCGGAGCACCTCTCTTCCGCCGTCCTCGATCGTCTTGCCGACGCCGCTCTTCTTGACCTCGCGCCCGATCGCGCGCCCCGCGATGCCGGCGACCTTCGCCGCGCGCCCGAGGTTCTTCGTCAGGGATCCCATCGCTTCCTCCAGCTGTGACTTCCGCGGCTTGTCGGTCATCGTCTCTCGCGTTCATCGTAGCAGCAGGCGCGGCGGGGACCCGTCTCAGGCGGCGTGCGTGGCGGAGGCCTTGCCGCTGTGCACGGTCGTGCGGTTGCGCCCGCCCTGCTTCGAGGCGTAGAGCGCGGTGTCCGCGGCCTTGAAGAGCGCGTCCCACGTCGATCCCGCCGCGGGGAACGTGGCGACGCCGATCGAGCAGGTGACGCGGAACTGCACGCCCTCGCCCGCGACGAACGTCGTCTTGCCGAGCTCTTCGCGCACGCGCTCGGCGAGGAGCAGCGCGCCCGCTTGGTCCGTCTCTTCGCAGATCACGACGAACTCTTCGCCGCCGAAGCGGGCGACCGCGTCCGTGTTTCGCTTCGCGCGGCGGAGGATGTCGCCGAGCCCCTTGATGACGACGTCCCCCACGTCGTGGCCGTAGGTGTCGTTCACCTTCTTGAAGTGGTCGATGTCGGTCACGAGGACCGCGAGGTTGCGCCCGAACCGCTTCGCGGCCGTGATCTTCGCCTCGGCCATCTCGAGCATCGCGCGCTTGTTGAGCAGCCCCGTGAGCCCGTCGGTGGTCGCGAGGTCTTCGAGGCGCTTCACCATGCGGGCGCCCTCGAGGGAGACGGCCATGTGGCTCGAGAGCACCTCGAGCGTCCCGCGCACGGCCTCGCCGAACGCGCCGCGCTTGCGCGATCCGAGGACGAGCGTGCCGAGCGGGCGCTCGTGGGCGACGAGCGGCAGCACGAGGATCGACGGCATGGTCGGGGGTACGACGTGGCGCGTGAACACGACCTGCTTGCGCGCGTCGTAGGCGCCCCGGTAGGGCAGCGGGTGGCGGTTCTCGAGCGCCATCGACACGAGCCCGGTGTTGCTGCGGAACCTCGTGCCGGCGATGTCCGTGCCCTGCGCGAAGTCCGAGCTCGTCGCGGAGATCTCGTGGGTCCGCGTCTTCTCGTCGTAGAGGGTGAGCGCGGCGTAGTCGACGCTCGTGATCTCGCGCGCGCTCTTCACGCCCGCGTCGATGACCTCGGGCTCCGTCTTCGCGCGCCCGAGCGCCTCCGCCGATCGATAGAGCTTCCCCTGCTCGACCTTGGCGCGCTCGAGCTGCAGGAAGACGCGCTCGTTGTGGATCGCGCGGACGGCGTATTTCGAGGCCTCCTCGAGCATCGACTCCTCGCGCGCCGTGAACGGTCGATCGCCGATGCGATCGGCGACGAAGATCCCGCGGAGCGTCCCGTGCTCGAAGACGGGCACCGCGACGACGGCGTTCACGGGGCAGGGGCCTGCGTAGTAGGGGAGCTTGTAAGTCGGCTTGAGGTCCGAGAGGCTCACGGGGGAGCCCTGCGCGTGGGCCGCGCCGAAGATGCCGTCGCCCGTGAGGAACGGCCCGTCGACGAGGTCCGGCGCGTCCGTGACGAGCTCGCTGATGCGGAGGTGGGTCCCCGCGTCGTTCTGCCAGAGGAGCATCGCCGTGTGGAGACCCATGGTCTCGCGCACGAGGCGGAGGGCGAAGAGCACCGACTGGTGGATCTCCTCGACGCCCGATCGCGTGAGCCGCTCCTCGTCCTCGCCCGAGGCGGGCCGAGCGGCTGCTGCCGGCTCGGCCGCGGGCGCGCCGAGGAGGCGGTAGGAGCGCGCGTCGTCCCGGATCTTGTCGAGCTCACCCTTGAGCTCCGCGCCGGAGACGCTCCGGAGGCGCGCGACCTCCGTGCGGAGGACCGCAGCGTTCAGGCCCGTGAAGACGACCATGAAGCCGATGTTCGTGAAGCTCACCGCGGGCGCGCTGCCCGGCAGGGCGACGCGGCGGATGAGGAGCTCGAGCGCGACCGCGAGCGCGAGGGAGGTGAGCGCGGCCGCGGGGCGCGCGAACGCGCTCACGACGGAGAGGCAGACGAACACGGCGGGGTACGCGTCGCCGCCGAACGAGCGATCGGCGCGGATGACGAGGAAGAACGCGCCGATGATGACGAGGCAGCCGAGCTCCGCCTCCTTCACGTAGGTCGCGTCGACGGCGCGCACGCGTCGGGCGATGCTGCGGCCGATGAGTGCGGCGAGGATCACGCCGAGCGCGCCGGCCCGCACGGCCGACATCGGCTGCGCGGCGTCGTACACGACGAGCGCCGCGAGTCCGATCGCGACCGAGACGGCGAGCCCGGCGCGCAGGCCACGCCGGAGGAGGAGGGACACCTTGACCAGCGGAGTCATCGACGCGGTCGTGGCCGTACCAGAGGCGAGGCGCTCGGGCCCAGTTAACGGCTGGGTATAGTGGGTGCGTGAAGAGAGGTCTCCGACTCGAGTGGCTGATCGCGTTCGGGGCGCTGCTTGTCCTCTCGTTCATCCCGCTCTATTTCGCCGTATCTCGGCTGACCGAGGCGTCCCTCCTCGGCGTGCGCGAGCGATCCGCGCGCGAGCTCGGCCGGGCGATCGCGGCGCACGTGGGGAGCAGCGCATCGGCGCACGACCCCGCGCGCGTGGGCGCGCTCTTGGACGCGCAGGTGGATGGGCGCGGGGTGATCGGGGTCGCGCTCTACGACGAAGCGGGGGAGCGCGTCGCCTCCTCCGGGAGCGAACTCGAGGCGATCCCGGAGGCGATCGAGCCGCGCGAGGTCGCGCGCGTCCTCGGCCAGTCCCCGCGCGTGCGCCTGCTCGTCGTCATGCCGGGCGCCGGGGCGGATCACCTCGGCGCCGCGGTGCTGCTCTCGATCGACTCCTCCACCGGGCCGCTCGGGCCGCTCGTGCGGCTCATCGCGCTCTACACAGGGGTGGTGGCGCTCGCGCTCCTCGTCTTCGGCTACTTCTTGATGACGCGGCTCGTGGTGCGGCCGCTCGAGGATCTGTCGCGCGCCGCGCGTCGCGTCGCCGAGGGGGGCCGCACGCTCGAGCTCCGGCCCACGAAGACGCTCGAGCTCGCGGAGCTCGGCGAGAGCCTCGCGACGATGACGGAGCGGCTCCGCGCCGAGGAGGAGTCGCTGCGCGCGAAGGTCGACGAGCTCGAGACCGCGACGCGCGAGCTCAAGAGCGCGCAGGAGACCCTCGTACGCTCCGAGCGGCTTGCGTCCGTCGGGCGGCTCGCGGCGGGCCTGGCGCACGAGATCGGAAACCCCATCGCCGCGATCTTGGGCTTCGAGGAGCTCCTCATCGAAGGGGGCCTCCCGCCCGACGAGGCGCACGACTTTCTGGTCCGCATGAAGCGAGAGACGGAGCGCGTGAACTCGGTCCTGCGCGACCTCTTGGACTTCGCGCGCGCGCGCCGTCCTCGCACGGATGGGGCCGTCGAGCCCGGGAACGTGCGCGCCGCGGTCGCGTCGGTGGTCACGCTCATCGCGCCTCAGCGCGGACTGAAGGGCGTCGCGCTCGAGCAGCACGTGGAGGACGGTCTGCCCCCCGTGGGGCTGTCGGAGGAGCACCTGACGCAAATCCTCCTGAACCTGCTCCTCAACGCGGGCGACGCGGTGCCCGAGAACGGCGGAGAGATCGACGTGCGCGCGGAGCGGAGCAAGAGCGGTGGCGTCGCGATCTTCATCGACGACAACGGCCCGGGGATCGCCAAAGAGATCGCGGGGACGCTGTTCGAACCGTTCGCGACGACCAAGGACGTCGGGAAAGGGACGGGGCTCGGATTGTCTGTCTGCAAAGGCCTCGTCGAGTCCGTCGGCGGGACGATCACCGCAGAGGAGAGCCCGCTCGGCGGCGCGCGCTTCGCGATCGAGCTTCCTGCGTTCGGACCAGACAGCAAGCGTTGATTTAGGGGATGTTGACGATCGTGGGGGTCGCCACTGGCGCGGAATTCGGGACGCCCACTTGCCCGGCCGTGTTGTCACCCCAGCACTTCACGATCCCTCCTTTGAGAAGGGCGCACGTATGTGCGCCGCCGAGCGCCAGCGACATGACTGTCCCACCAAGAACGGCATACTCGGTCGGATTCTCGATAGTGAGGTCCGCAACGGACGCGCACTGCTTGGAGGTGTTGTCCCCCCATAGATAGAGCTTGTTCTCCGCCAAAGCCGCGGTGTGTGATCGGCCAGCTGCCATCAACTGAACCGAGACCAGATCTATCAGGCTCGGGGATGGGATGATGCTCGCCACCGTGCTCGAGACCTGGCTGAAGCCGTTGGAGCCCCAGCACTCCATCAGACCTGTCTGATCGAGAGCGCATGTATGAGCGTCGCCGGCGACAAGCGCGACCGCTGTCAAACCGCCGACCTCGATGGGCACACTCGACGAATTGTTCGGCGACCCTTGTCCGAGCTGCCCGTAGCTATCGTCACCGAAGCACCTCACCTTCGACGCCGCGTCGAAGACGCAGCCATGCTGGGCGCCCGCAGCGATGCCCGCTTGGCTAGTCGTCACGCCGGCCGCAGTGGGTTCTGTGACGTTGGAAAGCGTGAACTGTCGCACCTCCCCCGAACCCAACATCACGAGCGTCTTGCCGGCTCCGCTGACGGAAACGCGCTCGATTGGAGGTAGCTTCGCATAGACGAGCGGGCCGGTCGTCGAATTGCCGTCAGAGCCCCAGCATGCGAGCTCGCCTTTCTGGCCAACAATGCATGTTGCGCTTCCAGCAGCCGAAATCTGGCCCGCCGGCATCAGTGGAGCGACCTTCGTCGGCGTCGGGGTTCCGTTCACGCCGCCTCCGATTCCTAGCTGCCCCTTCGCGTTGTCGCCCCAGCACCAAACAACGCCGGTGCCTGTCCGTGCGCAAGTGTGGCTCCCACCAGCGGCGATCTGCACGACCTCCGTGCAGCCATACGTCTCGCCGAACGGCTCGCACGACTTCGCGCAGTTGACGGTACAGGCGCCGCAATTGCCGTCGAGGGACAAGTCGGCTTCGCAGTCGGCGGGGTTCGAATCGCAGTCGGCGAAGTCCTTGGCGCACGTGTAGACGCATTGGCCCTTCACGCACTCGCCGGTCGCGTTCGCGCCGGCCGGGCACCCGGTGGCGGTGCAATCCATCCCGGTGGACGAGCTCGAGTCGCTCGACGTCGTCGTGGTGGACTGGGTCGACGCGGTGGACATGGAGCCGCTCGAGGCCCCGCCCGCCCCGCCCGTTCCCGTGAAGGGCTCACAACCGAGCGCGAGCAAGCAGGAAGCAGCGGTGAAAAGCGCGATGCGAAGCATGTCCCTACCCTAGAGCACAGGCCGGCTTGAATCACCGAGTATTCACCTGATTTCAGGTGCGATCCACGGCGGATCGCCGCCCCGCCCGAACCGAAACGCCTCGGCTCGGCCCCCCTCAAAAGAGCTCGTGACGGCCCAGGATCCCGGAGGGCACGGCGGACTTGTCCCCTTTCCCGAAGCCCACCTCGGCGTATCCCTTCGCGGAGAGCTTGAGCGTGAGGTGGACCTCGACGTCGCGCGCCTCCTTTTGGTGCGCTTCGACGTAGGTCTTCTGCTCGGGCGTGAGGCCGCTCGTGTCGGTCGCGAAGACGCGTTTGTCCTCCGTGTCGATCGGGACGACGAGCGGACACTTCGTGGGCGAGGACGCCGTCCGCAGGACGCACACGGTCGACCGCACGACGCGCAGGGTCGCCACGTCCGCCCCGCCGGCGTTCGTGCTCGTGTCGAGCTGCTCCGTCCGCAGCTCCGCGATGCGCTGCCCGAGCGTCTGCTCCGTCAGCGACAGGATCTTGATCGAGCTGTCGAGCCCGAACGCGTCCGGGTGGTAGTCCCGTCCGATGTCCGCGACCGGCGTGATGCCCCCACCCGCGTTCGCTACCAGGTAGAGCGCGGTCTCTCCCTCCGTCGCCGTGGACGTGCGGACGACCTCGAGATCTCCGCTCGGGAGCTTCGGCGCGTTCGGATCGGTCGCGCACGTCGCCCCGGCGGGCGCGGGGTTCGGCAGCAAGCACGAGCACAGATCCGCGGTGTTCGCGTAGACCTTCTGGCAGGGCAGGGGCTCCGATTTCGGGGGCTCGGGCGCCTTCCCGCCGAGCGACGCGACGCGCTCCTCGATCGCCTTCGACGGCCGAAGCGCGAGCGACTCCTGGTACCGCGCGAGCGCGCCCTCCTTGTCGTTCTGCGCCTCGAGCACGCGGCCGAGGTTGTAGAGGACGGACGCGCGCTGCCGCGGCTCCTTCGCGATCGCGAGCGCCTTCTCGCTCGCGTCCTTGCTCGTCGCGAGATCGTCCGAGTGGAGCGCGGACCAGCCGAGCTCGGCGAGGATCACCACGTCGTCGGGCGCGAGGCCGCGCGCCTCTTTGAGCTTTGCCGTGGCGTCCTTCCACTTCTCGTCGTGCTCGAGCGTGCGAGCCGCGGTGAGGAGATCGCGCGCGCGCTTGTTCGTTCCCGCTGCGGCGGGCGATGGCGCCGTGGATCCGCTCGCCGCGGGCGCGCGCGCGCTCGTCGCGTTGGATGCCGTGGGCGCTGCGGAGGACGCAGCGGCCGGTGGCGTGGCGACATCGCTCGAGCACGCGGCGAGCCCAAGCCCCCAAAAGGCGCCGAGAAAGGTGCCCCAGGCCGACTTTGCGCGCCCCGGGCCACGGCGTAGGCTGCTCCGCATGGAACGGCTGTACGAGAAGGTCGCGCGACCCGTCAATCCCAGTGAGGCAGAGTCCTTCCTCGCCCCGCTCTCCGTGAGTCGTACGGAGGCCGAGGCCACGACGCGCGCGGAGATCTTCGACCGGACCCTGCGGCCCGCGGACATCGCGACGGCAGCGGTGGAGCCGACGCGCCTCCTCCTCGTCCCGCTGTGGCGCGTCGACGTGTCGGTGGATGGCCACCACATCAGCCTGGGCAACATGAGCGTCGGATCGGGGGGCACCCGCATCCCCCTCCCGACGGGCGGCGCGCGCCACAAAGAGGCCGTGCTGATCGTCCGCGCGCGCAGCACGTTCCCCCTCGAGACGGAGATGCCCGCGTTCTTGAACGGGCTGTTTTCCGGCAAGTCCCCGATCGAGTTCGGCGTGCACGACATCGAGCCCCTCTCGACCGCTCGCTTCGACATGGATCTGGACGAACGCGTCGACGCCGACGTCACCCGCGAGGCGGCGGAGCGCGAGGCGCAGAACATCGTCGTGCGGGCGGTCGCGCCGTCGAACGCGCTCTACTCGAAGTACGAGCCCACCGTGCGGAGCTCGCACTTCGTCCTCTACCCCGTCTATTTCACGCGGTACCGGTACACGGGCGAGGCGCAGCGCTCCTCCGGGGAGACCTACTTCGTCGCCGTGTCGGGGCACAACGGCAAGGTGTTCGCGAGCCACCACCCGTCGAACTTGCGCGCGGCCGCGGCGCGCTTCCGGCGCCTCCTCTCGTTCGACTGAGACTTCGGTTACACTGTCTGACGGCGTGCCTTCGCTTCGTCGCTCTTCGATCGTCGGGCTCCTCCTCCTCACGAGTGCGTGCGTGAGCACCGACCCCATCACCTCGGGCGGTGGCGGGCACAGCCCCACGAGCGGGGGTCAGGGCGGAAGTGGCGGAGCCGGCGTGACGGACGGCCCGGCCAGCACGGCGACAGGCGTCGGCGGCGGCGGACCGTGCGGCGATGGGGTCTGCCAGGACTTCGAGGACTGTGCCTCGTGCTTCGAGGACTGCGGCGAGTGCGTCGTCCCCTGCGGCGACGGCACGTGCGACGCGGCCACGGAGGACTGTGAGACGTGCCCCAAGGACTGCGGCGCCTGCTCCATGTGCGGCGACGGGACGTGCGCGCCCGACGAGGACTGCAAGAGCTGTTACCAAGACTGCGGCATCTGCGCCTGCATGGCGGACGCGCTCGAGGTGAACAACACCTCGCCGAACGCGAAGCTCGCGGCGTCGGGCACGGACTACTGCGACTTGAGCGTCTGCGCGGGGGACGTGGACTGGTTCAAGTTCCAGGTGACGAACAACCTGACCGCCAAGATCACGTACAAGGCGGGCCAGGGTGATCTGGATCTCGAGATCTACAACGGGGTGAGCCCGTTCCAGTACCTCGCGGGCGGCTACACCGACGACGACGACGACACGGCGACCTACACCGTGACCGCGCCGCTCGGTCCAGGAACCTACTTGGCGCGGGTCTACGGCGCGTCGATGGCGACGAACCCCGACTACTGTTTCCGGGTCGACACGAACTAGCGCCGCCCTTCGGGTACGTCGGGCGTGGGAGCTCCTCACGGAGGTGCGCCCGAGCACGCTCCAACGTGAACTTGTCCCACCGGGTGGTGCGGTAGCGACACGCAAGACGTTCTCTTGCTTGGCGAAACCTCGCCACGTATCGTCGCGACGTATGCGTCTCTCGCGCGTCGTCGCAGCCGCTGGCGTCCTCACAGCAGCTCTCTCGGGGCACGCCGCGCGCGCGGAGGGCGGGGACCCGATCGTGGTGCTGACGATCCAGACGCCTGACTCCTTCGAGCAGGCCGAGGCCCTCACGGGCGCGATCAAGCGCGTCGTCAGCGAGACGGCGGGGCGCTCGCTCGACGACAAGAGCAACTACTCGGTGGACGTCCTCATGCAAACGCTCGGCTGCGCCGGGTCCGAGGGCCTCCCGGGCGAGACGCCGCCGGACGCCGAGTGCCAGGACAAGATCCCCGAGAAGATCAAGCAGGACCGCTACATCTGGGGCCGCATCACGCGCGAGGGCGACAACGTGAAGGGCTCCATCTACTTCTATCAAAAGGGCTCGGCGATCGGCTCCGCGGACATCAGCTACACCGCGAACTTCACCGATCCCGCGGACGACACGCTGATCGGCAAGGCGCGCGATGCGCTGAAGAAGGCGGGCGCGGGCGCGCCTCCCGCGCACTTCCGGATCGTCGCGGGGAGCGAGAGCGGTGAGGTGTTCGTCGACGACGACGCGCCGCCGCACGACCTCAAGTCCGTCGGCAAGCTCGAGGACGGGAAGGGGCAGTTCATCACCACCGCGGGCAAGCACAAGCTGGTGGTCAAGCTGCCCGACGGACGATCCATGAGCGCCGAGATGAACGTGAAGCCGGACGGCTCGGAGGTCGTCACGCTCACGCCCCCGCCTCCGCTCGGCAAGCCGCTCGATCTGAAGATCCCGTTCGGCTTCGGGCTCCTCGGCGTCGGCCTCGGGTTCGCGGGCGCGGGGCTCTACTCGAGTCTCCAAATCCCCGGCATCCAGGACGACTTCAACCTCAACTTCAAGTCGCTCGTCGAGCAAAACAAGGACGGCTGCGACGATCCGAAGACGATCGACGACACGGGGAAGCTCGAGTCGCTCTGCGACCGCTCCGCGAAGCACACGCTCCTCCAAGAAGTGTTCTACCCCGTCGCGGGCGCCACCGCGATCACGGGGGTCATCCTCCTCGCCGTCTCGGACTGGAAGGGCAAGGCGCCCGCGAAGACGGGCTCGCTCACCGTCGTGCCGATCGTCACGCCCGAGCGCTCGTTCGTCTCCGTCTCCGGCGGCTTCTGACGCGGACATGCGCGTGATCGCGGGCTCGCTCGGTGGGCGGCGCCTCGTCGCGCCGCGCGATCGGTCCACGCGCCCGACCGCGGATCGCGTGAAGGAGGCGCTCTTCAGCATCCTCGGGGACGCGGTGACCGACGCGGTCGTTCTCGACCTCTACGCGGGCTCGGGCGCGCTCGGGATCGAGGCGCTCTCGCGCGGTGCGGCGCGCGCGTGCTTCGTCGAGAGCGCGCACGACGCGGAGGACGCGATCCGCCGGAACCTCGCCGCGTGCGGGCTCGGCGCGCGCGCGCGCGTGATTCGATCCACCGTCGAGCGCGCGCGCCATGCGCTCGCGCCGGATGCGCCGTTCGGGCTCGTCTTCGCCGACCCCCCGTATGCGCACGCCGCGGCCGCGATCGCCGCGGTCGCGGCCCTCGCCCGGGAGCTTGCGCCGTCCGCCACGGTCGTCCTCGAGCACGCGCGGCGCGACGAGCTCAGCGCGACCTTCGGGCGCGCAGGGCTCGAGCCGTTCGACGAGCGAGGCTACGGGGACACGGGGATCACGCTGCTCCGCGTCGGAGCGGAGGTCTAATCACTTCGGTGCGTCGCGCGCGCACCGAAAGCCGACGTCGGGGTGGTGGAACGTGACCGACTCCGGGAGTCTCATGGCGGGGTTCTTCACGCCCGGTCCTCCGCGCGTGACGCGCTTGTCCCCCGTCGACGCGCCCTTCGGGTTCACCTGCGGATCCTCCGGATACGGGCCGAAGAGGTCGTGCGTCCACTCGCTCATGGCTTTGCCGATGTCCGGGAACTTCCGATCGCGCGCGGCGTACTCCCACTCGGCCTCCGTGGGCAACCGCATGCTGCGCCAGGCGCAGTAGGCGGACGCGTCGTCGAAGTCGACGCAGTTCACGGGTTCGCTGCCGCTCGTTCGACACGACACCCCGGGCTTCTTCGGGTGATCGGGCGAGTCCGCCACGGCGTCCGAGGGCTTCTTGCAAGCGCCCGCGGCCACGCAGGACGAGTAGTCGTCGGCGCTGACCACGCCCACGTCCAAGCAGAACGCATCGACGAACGCGGTGTGCGCGGGAGACGCGTTCGCGATCGCGTCGTCGCCCATTTCGACGCGACCGCCGTGGACGATGACGGACTTCGGCGGACACGAAGCGGACGCCGCAGCCGACGCCGACGCCGACGGAGCGAGCGCTGCGCTCGACGCGGACGGCACGGGCGTCGTCGCGGACGCGGAGCCCGAGCTCGCCGCGCCCGAGCCGGCGGGCTTCGGGTCGCTCGGCCGGGAGACATACAGGAACACCCCGAGGCCGATGCCTGCAGCGGCGAGCACGCCGCCGGCTGCGATGAAAGGCACGAGCGAGCGAGGCCGCGTCACCGCAGAGCCCGCTCCAGCAGCGGCCGGCGGCGCCCCGGAGCGCGTCCCTGGAGGGTTCGTGGAGAGGTGGCGAACAGCGATCGTCGGCGCGGCCTGATCGCGAAACACAGCGCCGTTCAGCGCCACCCAGAACTCGCCGGCGCGTTGGTAGCGCGCGGCGGGCTGGACCGCGAGCGCGCGCGCGAACACGGCCTCCGTGTCGTCGTTGACGACGAGCCGGAGGAACCGCGGCGTGGGGCGGGTCTGCTCGTCGCGGCTCTGGCGGGAGAGCTCCATGTAGTCGTTCCCGGCGAACGCGCGGTTCCCACCGCGCATGACCTCGAGCACGACGAGCGCGAGCGCGAAGACGTCCGTCCACGGACCCGTCGATCCGTAGGCGCGGCTGAACTGCTCCGGAGCGCCGTAGTGGGGCGTGAACGGCGTCGCCGAGAGGGCCGTTTGGAGCAGCGCGCCGGCCTTGTCCATCAGCTTCGCGATCCCGAAGTCGAGGATCTTGAGGCGCGCGCTCGGATCCCGGGGCGCGCCGATGAGGTACATGTTCTCGGGCTTGATGTCGCGGTGGACGATGCCCTCGCCGTGCGCGATGTCGAGCGCCTCGACGACGGGCTCGAGCAGCGTGAGCGTCTCCTCGAGCGTGCGTGGAGGGGTGCCCCGCTCCGTCTCGGCGACGAGGACGGCGTCGAGCGGTGCGCCGGCGAGCCACTCGAGGACGAGGTACGGGACCCACATCCCGTCGTCCGTCGTGTACGCGCCCATGTCCCGCGGCTGCACGATCGCCGCGCTCCGGCTCGAGAGGTGGGTCATGAGGCGCCCCTCTTGCACGAACTCCGCGAGGAGCTTCTCCCGCTGATCTTCGGGCGCTTGAGAGAGCGCGACGTAGAACTTCAGCGCGACGGGGATCGCCCACTCGGTGTTGCGCGCGCGATACACGATCGCGGCGCCGCCCTCGCCGACGGCGGCCTCGATGGCGTACTTGCCGTTGATGGTTCGGCCGAGGATGCCGAGCGGATCCTTCGTGGTCATCGTCGTTCCCGGGGCGCGAGCTTACCCCGGATGACGCGCGACCCGCGCGCGCGGATCCCTCACTGCCACCGCTCGTCGAAGAAACCGCCGGCGAGCCACGGTCGTTCGTCGAAGAGGAGGCCGCCGCGCTGGACGCTCAGGCGCGCGTCGTAGACCACGAAATCCGGGACGAACCGCGGCAGGGAGCGCGCCGCGAGCGTGCCATCGACGTCGAGCCCGGCGTGGACGACGACGTACTCGTCGGGATCGTCGGGCCGGGGAGCGATGAACGAGACGCCCACGCCCTTGCCCGTGTAGCGCTCCTTCCGGATCTCGATCCCGCCGTTCGCGAACTTCACCGGGAGCTTGTCCGCGTAGCGCGCCGTGAGCGCGTTGTCGTCGGGAGACCCAATGAGGATCAGGCTCTTGTCCGCGATCGCCGCGTCGGTGGCCTCGACGTCGCTCATGACGGGGAAGCGCGCCGTGACGAGGTACTCGACGTCCGGTCCGCCGCCGTTGGCTGCGATCGTCTCTGCGACGATGCGGTTCACGCTCGCGTGCGCGGGATCTTTCGTCCCGTACACGACGGCGATGGCGTGCCGGAGCACGTCGGCGAGCGGTCCCGAGACGCCGTGACGCTTCATCCCGTCGCGCGCGGGCTCCGTGGCCGCGAGGGACCAGCCGGACGACTTGACGAGGTGGAGCGGCGCATCCCCCGCCGGGACCGGGAGCTCCGCGCCGTCGATCGCGAGCGTCACGGCGTCCTGGAACACGGCCGCGGGCGTGAGGCGCTTCCGATCGATCTCGAACGCGTCGAGGTTCTCCGTCTTGATCTCGATGCGCTTGGCCTTCTCGTCGAGCTTCGCGTCGATCGTCGCGCGATCCGGGAGGGTGCTGTCGTGCATCGCGACGACGCGGAGCCAATAGGAGCGGTCATAGCGGTACTCGCCCGTGACGAAGCGCACGCGCTTCGGTGACTCCGGCCGCGACTTCTTCGACAGCCAGTGCACCATGCGGCCGTCCTTGTAGCCGTAGTCCCACACGTCGTGGTTGAGGTCGTCCTGCACGTCGAAGAGCGCCGTGTTGCCGACGGCGCGGTACCGGTCGACGAACACCTGCGATCGCTCGGGGGCGTCGAGCCCGCCGTGCACCACGTGAACGGGGACGTAGGAGCCGTTCTCCGCGTAGTTCACGATGTATCGCTTCGCGAGCATCGCGTCCTCCCAGGGCGCGCGCTTCACCCCCATCACGTTCTGGAAGCCGAGCAGGTTCGGGTACCCGCAGAACGGAGACGTCGCGCTGAAGACGTCGGGGTAGTGCATGGGGACGAAGAACGCGACGGTCCCGCCGAGCGAGAAGCCCGTGAGCGAGATCTTGAGCGGGTCCACGCGGTACTCGCGCTCGAGCTCGTCGATCACGTCGAGGACGTCCTCCTCGCCGAGCGGGTGCGCGGCGCCCTCGTCGAAGCCGTACACGGACACGAGGATCGCGTGCTGATCGGGGAACGCGGGCCAGTTTCGAGAGGCCCACTTGAGCGTCATCTTGTCGTCCGGCGCTTGCCCGATCAGCGTCCGCAGCCCGAGCTCCGGTGAACGGTTTCGCCCGTGCGACATGATGACGACCGGGAGCGGCGTGCCCTTCGTGTACGAGGGCGGCACGAAGAGCATGTAGGGTTGGAGCCGCCCGTCGACCTTCGATCGGTATGCGCGGTAGATCACGCCCGTGCGCTCTGCGTACGGATCCTCGCCGCGCCGCGCGGCCGCCAGGATCTCCTCCGCGCGCTGGACGTGTCGCTCGATGAACGACGTGTCGTCGTCCCCCGTCGTGACGAGCTTCACGAGGTAGCGCACGTGGTTTTCGAAGCTCGCCTGCGCTCCCGGCTTCGTGGACTTCATGTCCTCCATCCCCGCGACGAGCGCCGCGACTCGCGAGACGAGCGCGGGCGATGCCGGGAGCTTCACGCTGAAGAGCGCGCGCTCCCCATCCTTGATCGAGAGCTCGGCCGCTCCATCGGGGGTGAGCCGAAGGGGCGCGAGCGGTTCCTCGAGGGACACGTCCGCCGTCGCGGGGGACTTCCCGGTGAGCGCGAGCGCGAGCTTCGCGTCGCGCTGTGTGGGCACGAGATCGAGGAACGTGGGCTTCGTCGTCGCGAAGAGGCCGTCCTTGTCGACGTCGAGGCTCACCTTGAGATCCACGAGCTCGGACGGCGCGCACGCCGCCTCCTCCACCGCCTCCATCGCGACGAGCCCCTCCGCGGGCGCGCCGCTCCGTTCGCGGAAGCGCAGATAGAAGCCTCCGGCTCGATCGAGGACCTTCGGCGCGTCGAGGATCACGGCGACGCGCGATGCGCCGGCGGGCATGTCGACCTCGACGCTCTGCTCGTCGGCCCAAGCGCGCTTCCCGATCCCCTTCGCCTCGGCGTGCTCGATCACGGTCTTGCCGTTCACCGCGACGGTCAGCTTCCCCGACGACCCGACCGCGAGGACGAGCGTCCGAGCCTTGTCGATCCACACGCTCGCCGCGGCGAGCGAGAGCACGTTCCCCGAGTCTTTGCCGACGCCGCCCTTCTTCGGTTGGACATACCCATCGGGCGCGCAGGCCGCCTTGAACGCCTTCGCCCCGCCGATCGCGTCGATGTTGCCGTCCGCCAGGAACGCGCTCGCGGCCTTGACCTGCACCGGGGTGATCGACGACCAGGCGTTGATGAACCCGTCACCCACGGCGCGTCGCGCGCGCGCGCGCGGGACCTTCGCGCCCGCGGGATCCGTGACCGCGACGCACGCGCGGCCCGCGCAGAGCTCGTCCGCAGCGCACGTCTTCGTGGAGGCCTTGCCGCTCGCGCACACGGAGAGCGTGGACTCGTCGACGCATGCGTCGGCGGCGCACTCGGCCGGGGCCGCGGCGACGCTGGACGACGTCGGAGCGACCGAGCCGACGGCGCTCGCGGGCGGTGAGCCTCCGAACGTGGGTGGCGCGTTACATGCGGTGACCCAACACGCAAACAACGCTCCGCGTGCCACCGATCTCCGCGTGTTCCACCGATTCACGGATTGAATCTCCTCCGGGCGCTTGTATGCTCGCCGCCCTGCGGAGGTCTAGAACGTGGCTGAGGCGACCGGCAATTCCGGGGAGCAAGGTTCGGGTGGCGGCGCTGGGATTTACCTGATCGGGCTCGTGGTGATCGCGGCCGCGATCGTGGGGATCGTCCTCGCGACGAGAGGGGGCGACAAGACGTCGGCCACCGCGACCGTCGCCGCGACCACTCAAGAACCCCCTGCGCCGAAGCGCCTGAACGCGCCGGCGCCTCCTGCCCCGCCGGACGAAGTGGAGGACGAGCCGACCGCGTCGGCGGCGACGAGCGCGTCCGCCGCGCCGAGCTCCTCCTCCGGCAAACACGGATCCGGGGGCGTCGCCGCAGCGGGCGACAGCGGCGCTTGCGCGAAGTGCGGCAAAGGCAAGTCCTCCTCCGCGCTCGAGGCGAAGGTCCGGTCCGTCGCGGGCTCCGCGCAGGGCTGCTACAACCGCGCGCTCCGCACGAGCGCCGCGTCCGGCACGCTCGTCGTCGCGGTCTCCGTGGGAGCGGGCGGCGCTTCGTGTGGCGCGAGCATCGTGAGCGACTCGGTGGGCAACTCCGAGATCTCGTCCTGCGTGCTCGGCCGCTTCCAGGGCCAGTCGTGGCCGGCGCCCGAAGAGGGCTGCGTCACGGTCAGCGTGCCGATCAACTTCAAGATCGCGAACTGACCGCGTGGCGGACGTCGGGGGGATCCTCCTCCGGGTCGCGTATGACGGCCGCGGGTTCTCCGGGTTCGCCGCGCAGCCCGATCGACGCACGATCGCGGGGAGCTCCTGGGCGCGATCCGCGCCGTGGATCCCGCGGTGAAGGCCATTCGCGGCTCGAGCCGCACGGACGCGGGCGTTCACGCGCGTGACCAGTGTGTCGCGTTCGACCCCGCGAGGGAGATGCCACCCCGCGCCTGGCAGCACTGGATCAACCGCGAGCTCTCCGCAGAGATCGCGATCCGCGGAGCGTCGTCCGCTCCGCGTGGGTTCGAGCCGCGCTTCCACTCCGTCGAGAAGACGTACCGCTACCTCGTTCTCTTGGACCCGGAGCGCGACCCGCTGTTCGAGGCGCGCGCCTGGCGGCTCCACGATGTCTCCCTCGACGCGATCGACGACGCGGTGACGCGAGTCCAATCCGAGCTCGAGGCGCTCGTGGGCGAGCACGACTTCGCTGCGTTTCGCTCGGCGTCGGATCCCAGGACGGAAACGATCCGCACGATCTTCGCCGCGTCCGCGTCGCGGGGGAGCGACGACCCACGGCTCCTCACGATCGAGGTGTCGGGCAGCGGGTTCATGCACAACATGGTTCGAATCATCGTGGGCGCCGCGGTCGACGTGGCGCGAGGGCGACTCGCCCCGGGAGCGATCGCGCGGGGGCTCGAAACGAAGCAGCGCACGGCGCTGGGTATCACGGCCCCACCTGATGGTTTGTACCTCTACGCGACGCGCCTCGAGCTCCCTTGAGGGGGCGTAAAGCAGCCTGAAGGGAGCGCACGAAACGGGGATCGCGTATGCTTGGTGCGCGAGAGGCCCCCGAAAATGACGCTCCAGACCGGCCAGATCGTCGACGACAAATACCGGATCGTCCGCGTGCTCGGAAAGGGCGGCATGGGCGCCGTGTACGAGGGCGAGAACACGCGCATCCATCGGCGCGTCGCCATCAAGGTCCTCCTCGCCGAGGTCGCGAACAAAGCGGACATCGTCCAGCGCTTCGAGCGCGAGGCGCAAGCGGCCGGGCGGATCGGCTCCGAGCACATCGTCGAGGTCCTCGATCTCGGGAGTCTCCCCTCGGGCGAGCGATACATGGTGATGGAATTCCTCGATGGCGAAGCCCTCGGGGACCGCATCAAGCGCGTCGGCAAGATGCCCGCCGCGGATTGCGCGCGCATCCTCGAGCAGCTCCTCGAGGGGCTCGGCGCCGCGCACGATGCCGGGATCATCCACCGCGACCTCAAGCCGGACAACGTCTTCCTCGTCCGATCGAAGAGCGCCGGCCCCGACTTCGTGAAGATCGTGGACTTCGGCGTCTCCAAGTTCTCGTCCACGGACGAGACCTTCAGCATGACGCGCACGGGCGCCGTGATGGGGACGCCGTATTACATGTCGCCGGAGCAGGCGCGCGGCCAGAAGATCGACCATCGCAGCGATCTCTACGCCGTGGGCGTCGTCGGCTATCAAATGCTCACGGGGCGCGTGCCGTTCAACGCGGACACGTTCAACGAGCTCCTCTTCAAGATCGCGCTCGAGAGCCCGGAGCCCGCGGAGCTGCACGCGCCCGGGCTCGATCCCGCGTTCTCGCAGATCATCGCCAGGGGAATGGCGCGGGACGCCGCGCATCGGTTTGGGAGCGCGAAGGAGTTCGCCCACGCGATCGCGATGTGGCGGCAGCACGCGCAGCCGGGGGGCTACCCGATGCAGGGGTACCCCCAAGCGCCCGCGTCGCAGCGCTCGTATCCATACCCCCAAGCGGCACCCTCGGGGCCTGGATATCCTTCGCCGTCGCACCCGGGACAGTCGCATGGGTTCGCGAACACGCCTGTCCCCGGGGGGGTGCCCCCGTACGGATCAGCGCCCACGAACCCGTCGCTCCTCAACCCTGCGATGAACCAGTCGCAGGTCGGAGTCGCCGTCGCGACAGCGCCGCCGGCGGCGAAGAAGTCGAGCGGATGGGTCGCGATCGTGGCCGTGATGGCCGTGCTCGGTGTGGGCGGCGGCATCGCGGCCTACAAGTTCGTCGGAGCGTCGCCCAGTCCCGCGGCGAGCACGACCCCTGGGACTGCGATCGCGCTCGCGACCGAAGCGCCGACGGCCGAGAAGACGGAGTCGCCTTCGCTCCCCGCCACCTCTGCGCCTCCGGCCGCGTCGTCGTCTGCGCCCCTCACCGTCGAGAGCGCGCCCACCGCGGATCCCAAAGCTTCCACCCAGCCGACGGCGTCCGCCCCACCGACGGTGATCGCGAACAACGGCCCGGGCACGCGCCCGCCCGTCGTCGCTCCGACCCCGAGCACGGTGAAGAAGCCGCCACCCGGCGGCGGACCGCGCACGATCGACGGCAGTTTGTAGGCCGCGGAGACCGGACCGAGAGCGCGCGAACGCTCCGAGCGTCCGGCCGACGTCCGTCGGTGAAGCTAGAGGCTTCCGTCGATCGTTCGACCGGTCGATTTTCCGGTCGGCGTGGTCGCGGGCTTCGACGTGGCGGGGGGCGTCGTCGTGTTGGGGAAAGGTTTGGACGGGCCCTGAGGAAGCGCGGCGATCGGGGAGGTCGTCGCAGACTCTGCGGGGGCCGACGCGCTGGGCTCGGCGGCGGCGAGTGGCGCGGAGCTCTCCGCGGCCGGTGCCGCGGTCGACGCGAGCGGCGCGGGCGGAGGTGCTGCCGAAGCGATCGCGGTCGTGGTGGTGGTTGCCGTGGGCGCGGTCGCGGACGTCTTCGACGCGGTGTCGGCCTGTGCGTCGGCGGGCTTACGCGTGAAGATGAAGATCGCGGCGGCGCCTCCACCCAACACGAGCGCGCTGATCACGGCGATGAGGGGCAGGGCCGAACCCTTCTTCGCGGGGCGCCGCGGGGCCGCGATCACCCCGCTCGGGCCGGGGATCGCAGGCATGGGCGGGATCGCACCGACGTTGGCGGGCGGCGCACCATACTGTCCGACGACCGTCGGCGCCGGCCCGCTCGGCGCCGGCTGCATGACGGCCGTCCCCGAGCCGAGGCGGCCTTGCTGCGCGTGCTGCGGGTGCGGCTGGACGGGGGCGTACGCGCCGTACTGAGGCGCGCCGTACGCCTGCGTCGGCGCGGGCGCGGCGGTCGCGCCGCGGGCCCACTGATCGAGCGCGGCCTTGAACTCGGCGGGCGAGGCGAAACGATCGTCCGCCTCGCGCGCCATCGCCTTCCGGATGATCGCGCCGAACATGGGGTCGAGCGTCGGCACGAACGTCTCCGGAGGGGGCGGTGACTCGAGCGCGATCTTGAAGATGAGCTCGTTGAAGGTCTCTGCGTTGAACGGGACCTGCCCGGTGATCGTCTCGTAGAGGATCACGCCCACGGAGTAGATGTCGCTCCGAGCGTCGATCGACTTCGCGCCCTTCGCTTGCTCCGGCGACATGTAATAGGGCGTGCCCACGACCGCGCCCGTGCGCGTCATGCTCATCTCGTCGCCGAGCACGCTGAACTTCGAGACGCCGAAGTCGAGGATCTTCACGAAGTCGGGGCGGTTGGGCTTCGTCGAGAGGAGGAACACGTTCGCCGGCTTGAGATCGCGGTGGATGATCCCCGCCGCGTGGGCCGCGGCGAGCCCCTCGAGGAGCTCACCGACGATGCGCGCCGCCTCCGCTGGGGGGACGCGCCCGCGCGACACGATGCGCTCGGAGAGCGTGCAGCCTTCGCAGAACTCCATCACCATGAAGCGACTCCCGTCGGGGAGATCGCCCATGTCGAGCACCTCGACGATGTGCTCGGACCCAATCCGCCCCGCGGCTTGCGCCTCGCGCTCGAAGCGCTGCAGCACGTCCGGCTTCTGGGACACGCTCGCGAGGAGCGTCTTGATCGCCACGCGCCGCCGGATGCGGACGTTCTCGCCCTCGTAGACCTCGCCCATGCCGCCCTTCCCGAGCAGCTTCACGATCCGGTACTTGTCCGCGAGGATCTGCCCGGCCTGCAGGGTCATGGCTTCGCCTGGGCCTCGCGCGTTCGGGCGGCGACGCGCCCGACGAAGAACGGCCCCATCTGCGTGATGAACTCGCGGGTCTGGCGGGTCTTCCGCATCGACTGCACGACGTGGGAGAGCGGGTGGAGATCTTTGCCGATGAGGCCGATCAGGAAGTCGTTGTCGTGCGGATCGAGGCCGTGACAAGCGAGGCGGACGTCGTGCGCGAGATCCTCGGCCCCGTACGCGCGCCCGATGATCGCATGCTCCCGCAGGATCCTCGTTGTTCGCGCCCGTCGAGGCTCAACGCGCCTGCCCGCCGGAGCGGGTATCGACGGCCCAGCTCCCACGCGGCGCTCCCCGATGACGCTCTTGGGCCGGTCGATCAACCAGAACGGGAGATCGGTCTCGTGTCCGCCCGCGTACGAGCGCCCAATCATCGTGAAGTCCGGCCGAGGCACGACGTGCAGGGCGCCGAGGTCGTTCACCGCCGGCCGGACGCGGTCGACGAACACCGCGGGATCCTCGTCGTACGTGAGGACGCCGAAGCCGCGAGGGGCGTTCACGTCGGCGTACACGACGGCCGCGACACCCCGTTCTTGCAACTTCGTCGCGATCGCGGACATCGCCCCGGTGGGGTTCGTCTCAGGGGCGCAATCGAACACGAGGAGCTGCACGAAAAGGCGCCGATCGAGCGTCAGGACCTCGCCGTCGGGGCCCTTGCCGCCTCGCTCCACCACGTCCACTCGGGGAATGTCTTCTCCCATGAACCAAGACCTAGCACGACCCGGCCCCGCGCCGCTGCCGCCGCTGTATAAGGCCCGCACGATGTCTACCGCGGTCGTTGTGGGTGCTCAGTGGGGCGACGAGGGCAAGGGCAAAATCGTCGACCTCGCGACGGAGCGGGCCGAGGTCGTCATCCGCTACGCCGGCGGACCGAACGCGGGGCACACGCTCGTCGTCGGGGACCAGAGGGTCGTCGTGCGCCTCGTGCCGAGCGGGATCCTCCAGCCGCACGCGCGGTGCATCATGGGCCAGGGGATGGTCGTGGATCTCGCCGTCCTCTTCGGAGAGATCGACGCGCTCGAGCAGCGCGGCGTGTCGACGAAGGGCCGGCTCATCGTCGCCGATCGCGCGCACCTCATCCTGCCGTTCCACATCGAGATCGACGGCCTCCGCGAGGCGAGCGCGAAGGCCGGGAAGATCGGGACGACCAAGAAAGGCATCGGCCCTTGCTACGAGGACAAGGCGGCGCGGCGCGGCCTGCGCCTCGTCGACCTTCGGGACCTCGCGCGCGCTCGACGGATCGTCGAGGCGACCGCGCACGCGTGGGCCCCTGTGATCGCCGCGCTCGGTGGCGCTCCGATCGATCCGGACGCGGTGATCGAGGGCCTGCGCCCGTACGTCGAGCGCGTCCTTCCGCTCCTCGCGGACGGGAGCGCCGCCGCGGACGCCGCGATCCGCGCGGGCCAGCGGGTCCTCTTCGAGGGCGCGCAGGGCACCCTGCTCGACGTCGACCACGGCACCTACCCGTTCGTGACCTCGTCGCACGCCGTCGCGGGGGGCGCGTGCACGGGCGCGGGCGTCGGCCCGAGCCGCATCAAGAAGGTGGTCGGGATCACGAAGGCGTACGCGACGCGCGTCGGAGAGGGGCCGTTTCCGAGCGAGCTCTTCGACGCGACGGGGGAGCGCATCCGAACGCGAGGTGGCGAGTTCGGCTCCGTCACCGGGCGGCCCCGTCGCACGGGGTGGCTCGACCTGCCCGCGCTGCGGTACGCCGCGCGCGTCAACGGCATCGATGCGTGGGCGATCACGAAGCTCGACGTGTTGACGGGCCTCGACGAGGTGAAGGTCTGCGTCGCCTACACGCGATCGGGCGCCGACGCGGAGCGGATCGACGATCTCCCGAGCGATGGAATCGCCGAGCTCGCTCCGGTGTACCGCTCGTTCCCCGGCTGGAGCGCGCCCATCGAGGCGGCGCGCGCGCTCGAGGATCTTCCGGCGGAGGCGCGCGCGCTCGTCACGTTCATCGAGGAGTCGACGGGCGTCCCGGCGGACCTCGTGAGCGTCGGCCCCGCGCGGGACGCGACGATCGTCCGGCGGGACATCTTCGCCGCCTGAAGTAGAATCTGGGCCCGATGCTCCGGCGCCTGCTTCCCTGCGTGGCCATCGTCGCGTTCGCACCTGCGGTCGCTTCGGCGGACTCCTCCACGAGCGGGTCGCCCTCTTTGTCGACGCTCGCGGCGGCCACCGATCGCCCCCCCGAGTGCGGCGCGCTGGAGAGCAAGGGCAAGAAGGGCGCGAGGCGCACGAACATCTGGCGTTTGTCGCGCAACCCGAACCTCGGCTCCTATTGCGACGCGATCGCCCGTTCGCATGCGCTCATGGAGTCCGACCCGGAGGGAGCGCTCGCGGCGGCGGAGTCCGCAGAGGCGACGCTGCCGGGGCACGCGAGCACGTTCACCGCGATCGGCCGCGCCGAGCTCGCGATCGGGCATGTGACCGAGGCCGTCACCGCGTTCGAGAGCGCCAAGAAGATCGATGGCCGTGCCCTCGATGAACCGAAGGCGATGAACGACTTCGCGTGGGCGCTCGTCCGCGCCGGGCGCGCGGCGGACGCCGCGCCGGTCTTTCGGGCGCTCGTGCCGCGGGCGAACCTCCTCCCGGATCGGGCGCGCGCCGTGGTCTTCCTTCGTGCAGCGTTCGCGCTGATGGCGCACGCCGCGGCGAACCCGTCCTCCGCGGCGACCGACTTCGCCGATGCGGAGGCGTACCTCTCCGAGGCGCGCACGGACACGACGTCCGCTCTCTACGCGGACGCCCTCGTCGCTGCCGTGCTCGTCTACGACCGCGCGGGGGATGCCGCGAAAGCCTCGGCCGCGCTCGACGAGGCGCGACGGGTGCGCGCGTCCACCGTCCCCGACACCGACCGGTACGTGGCCGACCCGAGCGACGAGCTCGCCCTCGCTGCGATCAGCGCGGAGGTGAGCGACCCCGCGAGCGCCTCCGCGGCCTGGCAGAAGTACCTCGACGCCACGCCACCGGAGGTGTTCGCCAAAGCGGCGCGGGATCGAAAGACGAACCTCGGGAAGACCGGAAAGCCCGCGAAGCGGTGAGCCGCGTCCGCCTCGTCGCGGCGCTCGGCCTCGTCGCAGCTTCGGCCGCGGCCGCCGACGCCCGCGCGGAGCCCACGGTCTGGGGTGCGACGGCATCGCCTCGCGCGCGTGCCGAGAGCCAGGCGATCCGCGAGATCGATCTGCTCGTCGGCAAGAGCCGCAACGTCGTCCAGCTGAGCCCGTTGAGACGCGGCCTCGCGCTCCACTTTCTCGAGGAGGCGGGCGCGGAGACGACGACGACACCCATGATCGCCTTCCTGTACGGCGATCTCCTCCGCCTCACGGGCGAGCGCGAGCGCGCCCTGCCGTACCTCGAGATCGCCGCCGCGAGCGGCCCGGTCCTCCTGCGGGTCGACGCGCTCGAGAGCCAGGGCTACGCGTTCGCGCGGCTCGACCGCGCGATCGAAGAAGCTGCCGTGTTCCAGCGCGCCCTCGATTTCAGCGTGGACGCGTGGACGAGGGCCGACCTCCTCGCGAACCAGGCGGAGGCGTACATGGCGTCCGGCGACCTGAGGCAGGCGATCGCCGGGTATCGAGCGTCGATCGACTGCTTGCGCGGCCCAGAGCTCGTGCTCGCGGTGACCGCGTTTTGGGGCTTGGCGGTTGCGCTCGATCGCTCGGGGGCGACGACCGACGCGCTCCACACGATCGGGATCGCTCGGCAGTACGACCCGATGGATCGTTCCCTCAGCGACGAGCAGTGGACGTTCTCCCCCGAGTACGACGCCGCGTGGTACCGCGCCCTCGGGGCTCTCCTCCGCGCTCGGACCGCGTCGGCCACCTCCGACCGCGTCGTCGCGTACCGAGCCGCGATCGACGGCTTCATCGACTACCTCAAGCACGCCCCTCCGGAGGGGCCGTACGTGGAGATCGCGCGCAAGCGCGTCGAGCTCCTCGAGGCGGAGGTGCTGACCCTACCTGAACCGCCGACGACCGCGGCTCGTTGACGGGAAGGCTTGCGACGACGACGGACAATCGTCACGCTGTAAGGCACCGACCGCTTCGACCGCCGAGCTCATGGATCGCGACTCCTTCTTTGGTGACCCCATCGTCTGGACTGGCAGGCCGAAGGTCCTCCGCGTCCCGATGATGTACCGCGTGGCGGCGTGGGCGTTCGGCGTGGTCGCCCTGATCTCGACGCTCAGCGCGGTCGCCGTGAAGACCGCCCTCCACGCGTCGATCGGCGGGTTGCTCCTCTTCGCCGCCTGGATGGCGACGCTCGCGCTCGCGTTCTGGCGGTTCCCGATGTGGTGGCGCTCGGAGCTCGTCTACACGATCACGGAGCGCAACATCGTCGTGAGCCGCGGCAAGATCCGCCGCTACATCGACCGCGCCGCGATCAGCTACGCGCGCATCCACTGGGATCCGCAGCACCCGGGCGTCGGGGATCTGGAGCTCGTCCGAGCCGTGCCCACCGGCGCGCTCCGCCGCCGCCTCACGCTCGTCCTCACGGGCCTCGCAGCACCGGATCGGGTGTGGGCGTTCGTTCGCGGGGTGACCCCGTCGACGCCGGCGGGCGACGGGCATCGGCTCCTGTCCCAGCGGCTCGACCAGGGCGAGCGGGTGCTTTGGAGCTCGAATCCCGGGAAAGGGTGGAGGAAGTGGCTACCGGAGAACGGCCGCGCGCTGCTCTCTCTGCTCCTCGGGCTCGGTTTGGTGACGTGCGCCGTCCGCGCCACGTTCGAGGCGGTCCACAGCGTGAAGACCGTGCTCGCTGCGGGCCTCGAGCCGGAGTCGGTGTCGTTCATCGCGCTCCTCGCCACCATCACGCTCTCCGTGGCCCTCCTCGGCGCGACCGCGGTGCTGGTCGTGTACCTCTCGGTCGTTCGCCCCGCTCGCCTCGAGCGGGACACGCGCTACCTCATCACGGACCGCCGCGTCCTCATCCAGCGCGGGGACGAGGAGCTCCACCTCGACCGCCACCGCATCGTGGACGTGATCGACGCGCCGGGGAACAGCGGGAAGAGGGACGTGTTCCTCGTGCTCGATGGACCGAAGGCCCGCGCGTTCGCGCCGAGCGGAGCGTTCGGCGAGGCGGCGGGCAGCGGCCTCCTCCCCGTACTCAAGCGCGTGGACGACGTGGCGGAGATCCAGCGAATCCTTCGCACGGGCGAGGAGCCGTCGCTCCCGTTTGCGGCGTGAAGCACGTGCCCGGCTTGACCGGGCGCACGGACCCGGCTCATCCTCAACGGCGTGGAGCCGATCATCGATCTCGCGCCCGGGGCGGAGGAGAGCCCGCTCGCGCGCCTGATCGTCGAGCGAATCCGCGACAGCATCGATATCGAGCCCGGGCGAAAGCGGTCGTTCCTGGCGCTGAAGAGCACGGTCATGGTCGTCCCGTTCGATACGGGCAACGCGCTCACGCTCCGGTTCGACCTCGGCCGCCTGGCGGTTCACGACGGGAACATCGGCGTTCCGTCCGTCACGCTCGGGCTCCCGACCGCGGATCTCGCGGCGATCGACGCGCTGCACACCCCCGGGCTCAAAGATCTCGTGTCGCGCGGAGCGTCTTCGCGCGCCTTGGCGCACGCCCTCCGTCTGCTCGCGATCGGAGAGGTGAAGATTTACGGTCTCTGGGCTCATCCGCGCACGATCGTGAGACTCTTCCGGCTGCTCTCACCCCCATCCGACACCGCGAGGGCGCGCGTCGAAGGCCGCGCGGTGGCGACGTGACGCCATGACGATCCGCCTCCAATACATGGGGCACACGCTCGAGGTGCCCGAGGGGGAGTTCTTCATCGGCCGGAGCACGGCCTGTCAGCTCTCGCTCGACGACGCGCTCGTCTCGCGGAAGCACGCGCTCCTGTTCGTCGAGAACGGTGCGGCGACGGTCGAAGATCTTCGGAGCCGAAACGGCGTCCAGGTGAACAAAAAGAAGATCGCGCGGCGCCAGCCCCTCCGCGACGGGGACATCATCACGATCGGCAGCCAGGACATGACGATCCACGGGCTCGTCGACCGGCAAAATCGCCCGATTTACGACACGATCACCGCGGGGGACCCGCGCCTCCGCGCCGCGAACGCCACCCTCCCGGACACCGGTTTGTTCGAGGAGCCGACGCGCACGCACATGGATCAGATCCCGGGGATCCAGAGCCCGGACAAGCGCGTGCACGAGCTCAGCTTGATCGGCGCCGTGGCGGAGAAGGCGCTCCAGCTCGGACGCACGGACGACGCGGTACGCCTGCTCGATCGCCCGCTGAAGGAGATGCTCGCGCGCGCGAAGCGCGTGCAATCGGGGGAGGAGGCGAACCCCGTGGACGAGCTCGCGATCCGTCGGGGGACGGCGCTGGCCCTTCGGATCGCCGCGCTCACCCAGAACGGCGAGTGGGTCGACTATGTGATCGAATTGCACGCGACGCAGCGGATCCTCCCGCTCGCGCCGACGATCGAGGAGCTCCACGCGCTCGTCCGTCGCATGCGGATCGACGTCGCGAAGCTGCGCGCGTACCTCGCGATCTTGAACGAGCAGATCAGTAGCATGAGCAACAATGAGCGGTTCCTGCTGTCACGCGTCGAAGGGCTCGTCGAGCTTGCGGCCCTGAAGTAACCTGCCGCTTGAATGCAGTTCCGCTTGCGGTACCGCGCCCACGACCTCGAGCTGCCGCTCGGCGAGTTCGTGATAGGCCGGAGCGACGATTGTCAGCTCGCCCTGGACGATCCGCTCGTGTCGCGTCGCCACGCGGCGCTCCGCGTCTCGAGCCGGAGCGTGAGCATCGCCGATCTCGGGAGCCGCAACGGAGTGAGCGTGAACGGCGAGAAGGTGCAGGGGGAGAAGCGCCTCAAGCACAACGATCGGGTCACCATCGGCGGGCAGGAGATGATCCTCAGCGAGGTGACGAGCGAGGACATGGGCGTCGCGACGCGGACGTTGTCGCAGACGCTCGGCGACATCAGCCTCGCTGAGGTGCATCGAGCCCTCGCTTCGGGCGTCGCGGAGGAGCCGACGCACGTCCCGGCGCCCTTCGAGGGGGCACAGGGGCGCTCGTCCACGCCGGCGGCGACGCGGAGCAGCCAGCCGGACGGTCGCCTCACCGACGCCGTCAAGGACCAGAGCCGCGAGCGCCCGGTCGCGAGCCAGCCCAAACTCGTGGCGACGTTCCGCCTCCTCTCGGGCATGGCCGACAAGGCGCTCGGCCTCGGCAAGCCCGACGAGGCCGAGCGGCTCCTCGGCCCCGTCCTCCATGAGGTGCTCGAGGCGCAGCGGAAGAAGGCGCTCGACGGTCCGACCGCCGAGCAGGTCACGACGTATGCATTGAAGCTCGCGTCGCTGAGCCAAAAAGGCGCTTGGGTCGACTACGTCTTCGAGCTTCACTCCGTCGGGAGCAAGCTCCTCAGCCAACCCGTGGTGGACGAGCTCCACGGCGTCGTGCGCAAGGTGAAGTCCGTGAACCTCAGGTTGCTTCGGGACTACATCGCGCAGATGCGCGAGCGCGCCGGCTCTTTCTCTCCGACCGAGCGCTTCACGTTCCAGCGGCTCGAGGGCCTCGAGCAGATCGCAGCCCTGAAGTAGCCGAGCCCGTCGGCTCGAGAGCGGCAGATGTCGGTTCGAAGAAGAGCGTGCGACCACGGTTCCGCGGCGCTCGGGAGATCGAGCGGATCGCGGCTTTGAAAGAGTTGAGGCGTGCACGCCTCAACGCCGTCTCGGCTCTGCGGTGAAGAAACCAAGATTCCGCGGGGAAAAAGGGCCACTCGGCTCGGCACGCGGCGTGCTGATTGTGTTCTCGACGTGCAAGCGCCTCCCGCCGAACTCCCACGGATACTGTGCATCGATGACGAGCGGATGGTGAGGGACACGCTCCAACGGCTCCTGTCGCGCGCCTACGATGTCTCCACCTGCGCGGACGGTCGCGAGGCCCTCGACCTGCTCGAGTCGGGCGCCCGATTCGACGTCATCCTCTGCGACAACAGCATGCCGAGTCTCTCTGGCCCGGATCTCTACGAGCTCGTCACCGCCCGCTGGCCCGATCAGGGCGCGCGGTTCGCGTTCCTCTGCGGGAGCCGCATCGATCCGTCGAGCGCGAGCGCCGAGCGGCCCTTCTTCGCCAAGCCGTTCGACATCCACGACCTCCGCGCGAGCGTGGAGGGCCTCCTCAGCTTCTGGGGTCGCGCGGACTGACCTTCAGCGGTGGCGACGAGGGTTCAAGCCCCCGAGCGTCGTCGCGGCCGCGCGCACGACCTCGCGAAACGCTCGCGCGCCCGGATCCGCGTCGGTCCGAGCGTGCCAGACCAGGCTCGTCGCCATCCTTCGCCCCTCCTTCAACTCGCCCACGGCCTTCACGTCGAGGCCGAACGCGCTCGCCAGCGCGTTCGCCATTCGTCGCGGAAACGGGAGGACCCAGTTCGTCCGCGCGGCGGACATCGCGCCGATCGTCAAATGCGGGACGGTCAGGATGACTCGCCGCGCGAGCCCCCTCGCGGCGAGGAGATCGTCGAGCCACCGGTGCCCGTTGCCGACGACGGCCGTGTGGATGTGGGGGTACGCGACGAGCTCCGCGAGGGACATCGACTTTTTCGCGTGGGGATGGCCTCTTCGGACGACCGCGACGATCTCGTCCTCGAAGAGCTCCTCGGCGACGCAGCCCGGAGGCACCGAAGGAGGCATGCCGACGAGCACGTCGATGTCCCCGTTCCCGAGGCCGTTCCCCGCGATCAGGTAGTCGATCGTCACCGCGCGAATCTGCGCGTTCGGCATCGTCGCCTCGAGGCGCTCGACGATCGCGGGGAGCACGACGACCTCCTCGTAGTCGCTGCACGCCAGCGTGAACCGACGCGTCGTCTCCGCCGGGTCGAAGACGACGTCCAGGTTCACCGCCTGCTGAAGCTCATCGAGCGCGCGCGCGACGAGCGGCGCGAGCTGCGCGGCCTTCGGCGTCGGCACCAGGCCGCTCGGGGTCCGCGTGACGAGCGGATCTCCGAGCACCGCCCGAAGGCGGGCGAGCGCGTTGCTCACGGCGGATTGGGTGACGTGGAGCTTCTGGGCGGCGCGCGTCGCGCTGCCCTCGGCGATCACCGTGTGCAAGACGAGGAACAGGTTGAGGTCGACGTTCGAGAGATTCACCACGGTGATACGGCCTATCACGACCCATCACTGGTGCTCACGCGTCGCGGGACCCATCCTGTCGTTCATCCGATGAGCGCCTACCGCATCGAGCCCGCCTACACGTTCGGCAAGCTCCTCTTCAAAGGGGGAGCCGGGAACCTCACGCTGACGACGGACGCGAACGTCTCGGGTCTGGTCCGCGGGGAGTTCCACGGACCGAAGCGCCCCACGTTCACCGAGCACGACGGAACGGTCGACGTGAAGTGGCCGCGACTCTGGCCGTGGCATTGGAGCAAGGTGAAGAGCTCGATCGCGCTCCGCGAGGACGTACCGTGGGCGATCGAGTTTCGAGGCGGAGTCTCTCGGATCCGCGGCGAGCTCGGTCGGGCGACGCTGCGCGCGATCGACGTCACGGGTGGCGCGAGCGAGGTCGAACTCGAGCTGGGGCGCCCGGAGGGCATCTGCTCGGTGCGCGTCGCGGGCGGGGTCAGCCAGTTCACCTTGCGCAGGCCCGCGGGGGTCGGCGTGCGCGTGCGCGTGAAGGGCGGCGCGAGCGATCTCTCGCTCGATTCCTTCCACTTCGAGGCCATCGGGGGTCTGCTCCGGTGGGAGAGCCACGGGTTCCCGGAGGCGGACGCAGCGTACGACGTCGAGATCGCCGGGGGCGCCTCGCAGATCCGCATCGCCGTCGCGTAGCCGCGCACGGCTCGCCTATGCTGCCGGCGTGACGGCGAAGAAGCGATCCCTCGGCCTGATCGACGCGTTCGCGATCGGCGTGAACGCGATCGTCGGTTCGGGCGTGTTCTCCGCACCGACGAAGATGCATCGGGTCATGGGCGGCGCGTCGCCGCTCGCGTACGTGCTCTGCGCGATCGTCCTCATGCCGGTCGCGCTCTGCTTCGCCGAGCTCGCCGCGTCGAACGACTCGACGGGCGGCCCGTACCTGTACGCGACGAAGGCGTTCGGGCGGAAGGTGGGCTTCATCGTCGGCTGGAGCGCCTGGCTCAACGCGTTCATCAGCTGGGCCGCGAACACGACGCTGTTCGTGAAGCTCGTGGGCGTCGAGAACCCGGTGGTCGCGCACCTCGTGTGCGTCGGCGCGATCCTCGTGCTCGGCGCGATCAACTACGTCGGGGTCCGCCCTGGCGCCTCTGTCATTCAGGCGGTGGTGTTCGGCAAGGTCACCGCGATCCTCTGCTTCATCGGGTTCGCGATCGCCGCCGCTCACCCCGGGAGCCTGGGCGGTCCGCTGCCGCACGGGATCGCCGGAGTGGGCAGCGGGGTCTACTTCGCTCTGTTCCCGTTCCAGGGGTTCGAGGTCGTCCCGGTGCCCGCGGGGGAGACGAAGAACCCAGAGCGCAACATGCCGCTCGCGACGATCGCGTCGCTGCTCTTCGCGGCGCTCCTCTACGTGGTCGTCCAGTCGCTGCTCGAGCTCAGCTACCCCGATCTCGCGACGACAAAGAGCGAGACCCCGCTCGTGGACGCGGCGCGGTTCATCAGCCCGTCGGCGGGGACCATCGTCTTCATTGGGAGCATCGTCTCCATCGGGGGCTTCACGGCGGGCAGCGCGCTGGGCGCGCCTCGATACGCGAGCGCGATCGGCGCGCAGGACCAGATCTCGGGCCACCTCGCGAAGACGCACCCCCGGTTCCAGACGCCGCACGTCGCGATCGTCGTCACGACCCTCCTCGCCGCGGTGCTCACCATTCCGTTCGACTACGAGGTGCTGGTCGGGTTCTCCAACATCACGGTGGTCATCCAATACGCGCTCTCGTGCGCCGCGGTGCCGGTGCTCCGCCGCCAGCGCGCGCAGCGCGGCGAGCCGCCGCCGAAGGGCTTCCGCGTCCCGTTCGGCATGGTCCTCCCCATCTTCGGCGGCGTGGGCTCCATCGTCCTTCTCTACGGTTCGGACTGGAAAGAGGTCCTGTGGTGCGCCGGCGGACTGGCGCTCGGCGTCCTCGTCGCGAACGCGCGCGCTTTTCTGCCGCGGTCTGCCCGCGGATAGCTCGCGCCCACGAGGTCTCCGGGCTAAGACGTCCGTCCCGTGGATCTCGTCTACTTCGCGATCCTGTGCTCCGCGCTCATCTTCGTGCACGAGCTCGGCCACTTCGTGTGGGCCAAGATCTTCGGCGTCAAAGTGCTCACGTTCTCGATCGGGTTCGGCCCGAAGATCGTGCGCCTGCGGGGCAGGGAGACGGAGTACTGCATCGGGCTGCTGCCGCTCGGCGGGTTCGTCAAAATGCTCGAGGAGACACGGGAGACCGTCCTCCCGGAGGATCGCGGGCGAACGTTCGAGGCGCAGGCGATCTGGAAGCGCGTGATCATCGTGCTCGCCGGTCCGCTGATGAACATCATCTTCCCGATCCTCCTCTATTTCGCCGTCTATCTCGGCGACGGAGGGTCGGCGCCGCCGACCATCGGGCAGGTGATGCCGGGCCACCCCGCAGAGGGGAAGCTCCTCCAGGGCGATCGCGTGCTCGAGGTGAACGGCACGTCGATCTACACGTTCGCGGAGCTCCAGGACATCATCTCGAAGAACCCGGGAAAGGAGCTCCCGTTCACGGTCTTTCGGAACCGTGAGCGCGTCGAGGTGACGATCACCCCGAACGAGAAACGCATCGAGAAGCCGCTCGATCTGGTCGACACGATCGGAGAGATCGGGATCACGCCGCACCAGCCCGCGGCCGTGATCGGCGTCCCGCTCGCGACTACGGCGGCGTACCGCGCGGGCCTCCGGACGTTCGACGTGATCATCGAGGTCCGCGGCAAGCCGGTCCGCACGTACAGCGACCTCGAGGCGACGCTGGCGGACAACAAGGGCGAGACGGTCCCCGTCGCATATCTGCGCCCGGTGCGCGTCCCGAGCGCGCTCGGGACGATGGCGGACCTCTCCGTGTACGACTCGGGCGTCGCCGCGCTCACGCCGGAGATCAACGTCGGGGGGACGATCCAGCAGCGCACGGGAATCGAGCTCGCTGACCTCTACGTCGCGGACGTGCCCGAGAGCTCTGCGGAGTTCGCCGCGGGGCTCCGCTACGGCGATCGCATCCTCTCGGTGGACAACATCGAGGTCACCGCGTGGACGATGTTCGAGGACAAGCTCTTCGCCGCACCCGAGCGCACGCACGCGATCGTGTGGGAGCGCCAGGGCGTCCGGAAGACGGGGAACATCGGCCTCAGGCGCGAAAAGTGGACGGACGAGTACGGCCAGGAGCGTCTCCGCTACCCGCCGCTCGCCGCGAAGAACTGGCTACCCGTCGTCGCCGAGCCGATCGTCACGAGCCCTCACCGGGTGTGGCACGCGTTCGAGGGAGCGCTCCGCGAAACGTACGACGTCACGCGCTTCATCTTGGTGGGCATCGTCCGCATCGTGCAGGGCAAGGTCAGCCTGTCGACGCTCGGCGGCCCCATCACGGTGTACGACGTAGTCGGCGCGGAGAGCCAGAAGGGGATCAGCTACTTCATCTGGGCGATGGCCGTGATCTCGATCAACCTCGGCCTCATCAACCTGTTGCCCGTCCCCGTCCTCGACGGCGGACACCTCCTGTTCTTTCTGTACGAGGCGATCCTCCGTCGCAAGCCGCCGCTTCGGGTCCGCGAGGTCGCGAGCCTGATCGGGATGGTGCTGCTCGTGGGGCTGATGGGGATCGCCTTCAAGAACGACGTGGAGCGCCGCTGGGACGTGATTCAGGGTCAGATCCGCGAGCTCTTCAACCGATGAGCCCCCTCTCGGCGCGCTCCATCGCGAGGGCCGTGCTCGTCCGCGTGATCGAGGATCGCGCGTTCGCAGCGGCCGCGCTCGACGCGGAGATCGCGCGGCATCCGCAGCTCGACCGGCGAGACGTCGGCCTCGCGACGGAGCTCGTGTACGGCGTGCTCCGAACGCGAGGGTTCCTCGAAGAGCAGCTCCGCGCGCGCTCCACGCGTGATCTGCCGCGCGCGGTCGAGCTCCGCGCGTCTCTCTTGATCGGCGCGTACACCCTGTTCTTCCTCGACCGAATCCCAGCCTTCGCGGCCGTGAACGAGGCCGTCGAGGCCGTCCGCGCGATCGAGAGCAACGCCGCCGGCTACGCGAACGCGCTCCTCCGATCGATCGCGCGCGATCTCGAGACACGCCCGCGACCGACGCTCGCGACCGCCATCGCGGAGGGCGCGCCGGGGTGGCTACGCGGCGCGCTCCGCCGGTCCTTGGGCCGCGGAGATGCCTCGAAGTTCCTCGCCGCGATCGCGGACGTTCCCCCGCTCGGGCTCGCGACGCGCTCCGCCGAGGATCGCGACCGCGTCGTCGCGCGCCTCGTGGAGGCGCACCCCGATCTCGATTTCGCTCCGAGCGCGATGTCTCCGCGCGGCGTCCTCGTTCGAGGTGGCGTTCACCCATCGAAGCTCACGGGGATCGATGTCGACTTCATCGTCCAGGAGGAGGGCGCGCAGCGCGTCGCGATGGCGCTCGAGGCGCGGCCCGGTGACCGCGTGCTCGATGCGTGCGCGGGGCGCGGCAACAAGAGCTGGTTCCTCGCGCACGCCGTCGGCCCGGACGGACGCGTGACGGCGACGGACCTGCACCCCAAGAAGCTCGAGGTGCTCGCTCGCTACGCGCTCCCCCACGCGGTCGAGGTGCGCGGCGTCGACTGGTCGGTCGGTGGCGCGGGCCTCCGCACCGACTTCGACCGCGTCCTCGTGGACGCTCCTTGCTCCGGGATTGGCACGTTGCGCCGGCGGCCGGAGATCCAGTGGTTGCGCGAGCGAGAGACGGTCGCCGAGCTCGCCGCCCTCCAGGCCAAGATCCTCACGAACGCCGCGAAGCACGTGCGGGATGGCGGGCGGCTGGTCTACGCGGTGTGCTCGGTGCTCGCCGAGGAGTGTGAAGCGGTCGTCGAGGCGTTCGGGCAGCCACCGGAGCAGGCTCTCCGACTGTTGCCGCACGCCGACGGGACGGACGGCTACTTCATCGCCGTGTTCACGGTGCGGCGCTCGTCCTGAGACGAGATCGCCGCGCCGCCCGCTCGAACGCGAGGCGGATGAGCTCGGAGACGAGCTCCTTCGGGGGGACGCCGCTGAGCTCCCAGAGCTTCGGATACATGCTGATCGCGGTGAAGCCCGGGATCGTGTTGATCTCGTTCACGTAGAGCTTGCCGTCGCCGCTCCGAAAGAGGTCGACCCGCGCGAGGCCCTCGCACTCGAGCGCTTTGAACGCCCGGAGCGCGATGGCCTGGACCGCGCGCTCCTCCTCCTCGGGGATCCGCGCGGGCATGTGCATCTCGACGCCGTGCTCGTCCACGTACTTCGCCGCGTACGAGTAGAAGCCGTCCGCGTGGTTCACGGTGATCTCGCCGACGCGCGACGCGCGCGGCTCGTCGTTCCCGAGGATCGCGCACTCGAGCTCGCGGACGTCGGGGACGCCCGCTTCGACGACGACCTTCACGTCGAACGCGAACGCCTCATCGATCCCGCGGACGAGCCCGGCGAGGTCCGCCGCTTTGGTCACGCCGACGCTGGATCCGAGGCAGGCGGGCTTCACGAACGCGGGGTAGCCGAGCGAGGCCGCTCGCTCGATGCAGGCGGCCCGGCTCCGCTCCCACGCGCTCGCGCTGATCACCGTGTGCGGGACGAGCGGGAGCGCCGCGTCTCGCAGGAGGCGCTTCATCACGTCCTTGTCCATGCCGACCGCGGAGCCCAGCACGCCCGCGCCGACGTGCGGGAGCCCGGCCATCGCGAGGAGCCCTTGGATGCAGCCGTCCTCGCCGAACGGACCATGGAGGACGGGGAACACGACGTCGACGCCGAGTCCCTCTCGCCCCGCCACCGAGAGCGAACCGCCGTCCGCGCCCGGGTGAGGCGCGAGCGTGGCCTCCGGCATCCCCTGGTTCAGCCGCGCGAGGCGGGGATCGCGCGAGCCTTGAAGGAGCAGCGCCTCCTCTTGGAGGAGCCACTTGCCGTGCTTGTCGATCCCGATGAGCACGGGCTCGAACGCGTCCCGGTCGAGCGACTCGAGCACGAAGCGCGCGGAGAGGATCGCGATCTCGTGCTCCGCCGAGCGCCCCCCAAAGACGATGGCGACGCGCTTCTTTCCGCCCATGAACGGCTCGCGTCAGCCCACGACGCGGAAGCTCTTCCGGATGTGGTCGATCGGGACGCTCTTCACGACGTGACCGTCGGCGAGGGAGACGTCCACGAAGAGCGCGCCGCCCTGAACCTGCGTGGCGACGACGCTCACGTGGTCGCCCACCGCGAGGATCGCGTCATCGAGCGACACGCTCTGGATCGCCATGAGGTCCGCGCCGACCTTGATCTCCACGTCCTGGGCGCGCGCCTCCTCCCCGAATGTGGGGCCGCCGAACGTGGAGCCGCTGCGAGACCACGAGATCGTGCTCGCGAGGAGCATCGAGCCGAGCAACAGCCAACGGGATCGCATCGGCTGCGGATACTCGCCGCACCACGCATGAGCTGTCACCGCCTTTTCGCACCGGCCACGACTTGGGTAGGAGGTCGACCTACCTGCTGAGGCGTTCCTCCACCTCGTCGAGGCGATCCTGGCCCCAGAACCATTCGGCGGAACCGCCGCCGACCGCAGCGCCCTCGGCGCGCGCGTCGGAGGGGTCGTTCACGGCGAAGGTCGGCACTCCGAACACCCCCGCCGCTTGTGCTGCCTCGGTCCGCTTTCGAAGCTCGAGCTTCACGGCGTCCTCGACCGTGCGGGGCGCGAGCTCGCGGAAGGACACGGACGCGCGCGCGGCGATCTCGGTGAGGGTTGCGTGATCGGACAGATCCTCGTCGCGCGCCCAAGCCGCCTCGAAGAGCGCGTGGATGAGGGCCTCGCGCTGCTCGTCGGGTGCGACGAGCACGAGCCGCAGCGCCTTCGTCGTCTGTAGGGGGAACCGCGTCGAGAACGTGAACGGCACACCCCACCGCTTCGCCCACCGAACGAGCTCGACGCCCTGATAGCGCCGCTTCGGCGCCGGCATCTCGAAGATGGGGACGTTCGGCGTGTCGATCGCCTTGAAGAGTCCGCCGAGCAGGATCGGCCGGTAGTCGATGGTCGCGCCGGCGCGCCGCGCGAGCGCCCGGATCTGCGTCGAGGCGAGGTAGGCGTAGGGCGAGCTGAAGTCGAAATAGAACGCGATTTTTCGAGCTGGATCGGGGGCTCGATCGGGCGCCGCGGGGCGTGGTGGGAGAAGCAGATCGAGCCGGTCGTTCCCCCAATAGAAGTCTTCGGGGGCGTCGCCGACGAGCATCGTGGGGACGCCGAAGACCCCGGACGCGATCGCCCGGTCGGTGCGCGCGCGGAGGTCCGCCTTCACGGACTCCGAATGCGCTGCTTCGAGCGCTGCGGCGCCGTCGAGCCCAGCGCCGTCCAGCGCGGATCGGACGACCCTCGGATCCTCGAGGTCTTCACCTCGAAGCCAATACGCCGCGTACAGCGCGCGCGACGCGGCGACGATGTCGCTCGACCCGATCGCCGCGCGGAGCGCGAGCACCGTCCGCCGAGGGTGGTCGCTCGGGGCTCGGAGCTCGACGCCCGCGCGGTCGGCCTGGCGCTTCAGATCGATCAGGTTGTAGCGCGCCCGACCCTCGGACATCCGAGGGCGGTCCGGCGCTCCAATCGCTTTGAACACCCCGCCGAGCAGGATGGGCTCCCAGCTCACGCGAGCGCCGATTTGCTGCGCGACGGCCTCCACGCGGAGCGAGGCGAGGAACGCGTAAGGGCACACGAAGTCGTAGTGAAAGCGGATCGAGCCGGCCATCTCTCCGGCATATCCCGATTGCTCTCTTCGATCAGCTTCTCTACGACTGTCACATGGCTTCATCCGCGCGCCTGTTCGGACCCTTGTTCCTCGTGCTGGTCGGCTGCACCTCGAGCGATCTCGTCGACGACACCACCTCCGGCAGCTCGGGCTCGAGCTCGTCGAAGGCGTCGTCATCGAGCGCGAAGGCTTCGTCCGCGGACGCGAGCTCCTCGACCGACGCCACATCGTCGGGCGTCGGCGGAGGCACCGGTGGCGCGGGCGGCGCCACCCCGTGGCCCACGTGCGACACGCAGCCCTCGGGCTCGACGAGCGAGACCATCCCACAGGTCTGGGCCGACGACCCCGCGCTGCCGACGAAGGTCTGGCTCCCCGGCGTGTTCGTCACCGCGGTCGCCCGCGGGGGCTGCGTCGCGGGGCAGTCCTGCGAGATCTTCATCCAGCAGAGCGAGAGCTACGCGACCTTCGCGTTGGCTGCGAAGCAGAGCCTTCCCATCGGCATCGCGCCGACGGTCGCGGAGCATTTCGTGGGCATTCAGGTGGGTGACAAAGTCGACGTCTACGGCTCCGCGTTCCGCAACACACAGAACGGAAAAAATGAGCTCGGGATCCTCGTCACGCCCGCCTTGCGGGGCTGCGCGAAGGTCGTCGGCACCGGCAACCCGACGCCCGTGGCCGTCACGCTCCCCGAGCTCACCACCCCGTACTACGAAGCGAACGGTCCCGCGCTCGTCCAGGTCGCGGGGGTGAGCGGGAAGCCGCAGCTGCCGGACGAGACGTTCGGACTCTGGGACACCGTGCTCGGCCCGATGGGGACGCTCGAAGAGGTCACGAGCCTCAGCCCGTTCTTCCTTCCGAGCGCGGTGTTCACGGGATTCACGCAGGGCCAGACGACGAAGTTCACGTCCGTCACGGGCGTGTTCGCGCAGTTCCAGCCCCCGATGTCGATGACGAAGTACGAAGAGATTTGCGCCCGAACGATGAACGACATCGTCCTCGCTCCGTAGGAGAGTCAGCCCCGCCTCACTGTCGAGGTCGGGCCTAACGCTTCTTCACGTGCGGAGCCTCCCGCACAGCTAGGCTTCGGAACATGGCGACGGGGAGCAGTCGACTCGTCACGGCGCGGTGGGTGGGGATCGGCTCGTTCTTGATCGCCGCGAGCATTCACACCGCGACGATGGCCGTCGCGGCGCGAATGCCGCCGATCCAGCACCTGCTCGGGGTCGCGCCCGAGCGGGAGGCCGCGATCGATCTGGACCTCGACTCCGAGGAGCTCGCGACGGTGAAGCCCGTCGCTTCTCCCAAGGAGCTCGAGCCAGAGAGACCGAAAGAACCCGACGCACCCCCTGCGGCCGAGGTCGAGCGTGAGGAGGAGAAAGTCGCACCGGCGACCGTCGCGCGGGTCGCTCCTCAACCGCTCGGCGTCGCCCCTCCGGAGGTGGCATCGGAGGACCCGGAAGGAACGGACGAGTCCGCGCCTGCGGGGGCACCGAACGGCGCCGCGCCTCCGGGCGCGCCCGTAGCGGATGGAGCGCCCGGTCCCGTGGCTCGCGGAGGATCGGGCGATCTCGTCGACGAGTACGGAGACTCCACGCCGGGCCCCGCGTTCGGTTCGGGCTCCGTCGTCTCGCAGTTCGCGCTCGGCCCCGTCGCGGCGGCTGCTCCGACGGCGATCCCTGGGGCCGCGCCCGTCACGGGAGCCACGGTCGATCGCGTTCTGAACAGCACCGTGCAGACGCTCGACAAGAAGAAGGGCATCACGTTTCCGGGCGCGGGTGTGGTCTCGGGCACCGTCACCACGGCCGTGCGCTCCGTCTCACTCCCCCACAACGCGCGCGCGACGATCGAAGTGACGATCGCGCCGGGCGGGAAGGTCACCTCCACGCGCGTCGTGAGCGCGTCCGCTGGCGATGCAGGCGCGTGGGAGGGAGCCGCGAAGGCCATTCAGGGCTCGTTGGTCGGGCAGACGCTCCAACTCGGCGACGCGGACAAGACCGGCGCGGTCGTGCGCCTGAGCGTCGTGCAGAAGCACGTCTACCCGACGGGCACGGCCAAGGGCGCGGACGTCAAGCCGGTGTGCGCGAACCAGGTCATCAACGACCTCATCGACTCCGCGGACAACAAGCCGGCGTCCCCCAACGAGGGGTCGACGGTACCGCTGCTCACCGACGAGCACGGTCGTCCGTGCATCCCGATCGGCGTGTCCGCCGTGGCGGACGCGTCGAACATCGGCGCGGAGAAGCACATCGAGGTGCAGACCTCGATGGATGTCACCATCCCAGGCCAGAAGGACCTCCCCGTCGACATGGCGCCCGTCAACACGGACGCACCCTGGGTCGACACGGGGAAGGCCGGCCCCCGACCGACGCTGCCGCAGAAGATGCGAAAACGCATCAGCGACAAGAAAAAGAAGAAGTAATTCGTTCGCGCAGCCGCTCGCCTACGACACCCCGAGGGGCGGGCGAGGAATTTTTCCGACGGCGTCGCATCCGTATCGACCGCGCACTGTCGTCGTCGCCTCGTCGCGCGCTCTTACGGACAAAAAACAAAGCGCCTGTTCAACGGTTGGGGGGAAACCGTTGCAGGCGCTTCTACAAAATAGGGAAGCGCCCGTTCGACGGCGGGGGGGGAACCGTCGCGGGCGCTTCGACGATAGGACTAAGCAGGCGGTGTGCCATGCCGCTCACGACGGGACTTTTCGCCGGAGAGAAGCGGCGAGGCCGCACTTTTGACCAAAAACGCTCCGCAATGTTTCGACTGATTGGGTATCGTTTGAAATGTGTAGCGTATCGATGCAGTGTGCGAGCAATCTTGCAATTTCACGCTTGCACGAACGGGCGGGGAAAAGCGCACACATGCGGCATTTTTCTCCAACACTTCAGTGGAGTTCCGTCAGACGGGGGGTGCGGGTACCGCGGTCTCCAGGAATTCGCTGAAGAGCGCGAGCCGCGTCGGATCCATCGGGAGGAACTCGAAGCCGAACGCAAACGTGCCCGGAAAGGGTGAGGGCAACGTTCGACGAACGACGGCGTCGAGGCGGAAACTCAGGATGGTTCCAGGTTTGAGCAGGTTGAGGATGACCTGCTCACCGATCGACAGCGCGAGATCGGTCCCCGCCAAACTCACGCCCCCGAGCGACACGTCGATCGAATGTGCGACGTGCATCGATCGGGACGTTCGCACGCGCGCCTCGAGGTTGAGCGCGATTCGTGGGTAACGGCGGCGTTCGGTGCCGGGTGGACCTGCGGGTGCGGCCGCTGCGGGAGCCTGGGGAGACGGAGCCGCTGGCGGGTGCGCCGGGGGAACTTGCGACGGAGACGGTGCCGCGAGCGGAGGAGCTGCGGGCGGAGCCGCCGCCGGATTTCCCGCGGGTGCGGGCGAGCGAGGAGGGAGCGGAGGAGGAGGCCGACCGCCGCCGGGGTCGGAGGGTTGCGGCGGCCGACGAGGTGGCGGCAGCGGCG
The DNA here is from genome assembly GCA_046351395.1 of Polyangiaceae bacterium. Classification (GTDB taxonomy): domain Bacteria; phylum Myxococcota_A; class Polyangia; order Polyangiales; family Polyangiaceae; genus CAYYKK01. The sequence goes on along the minus strand of JAXLYP010000001.1, from coordinate 284,514 downwards.
GAGGAGCGGAGATGCGCTCCCCCGAGGGCGCGGGCGGCGGTACGGGTGGCGGAGCCGGTGGGACCGCGGCGGGAGGCGACGGCGGGCTGGGGTTGGACGGAAAGAAACCTCCCGGCGGAGGTGCCGGGGGCGGGCGCTTCGGCTGGGGTGGAGGCGCGGGCGCAACCGCCGGCGGACTCACGGGAGCTGGTGGAGCATCCACGATGAGGGGTGGGTTGCGCTGCACCTCCTGGACGAACTGATCCCACTGCGCGCTGTCCGTGCGCCCGAAGAACTCGAGTCCCACGCCCTCGCGGCCGTAGTCATCCCCGTGGCGAACGACGGTCGCGTGGGTTTGGAAGGTCTCCGTGGGCCGGTTCGGAAACTGGACCTCCACCCGCACGAGTTGCCGGAGACCCGGCTTGTCGTCGGTTTGGATGTAGAGGCCGCGATAGCTGATGTCCCCCGTCGTCGCGGCGATGGACTTCTTCCCGACCGTGAGGACGACTGGTACCTGGGCCCGGAACCTGGGCTCGCGTCGGTTGCTCGCAGACATCGACCTGCGAACGATGCCTTGGTCTGCGCGCGCTTACAAGCCGTCGAGAGCGCTCTCAGCAGCACCTCGCCGTTGGTCAACGCGTGATCCACCAACCGGAGAAACGAACCGCCCCCCGCTTGAGTAGAGGGGAATGCGCCGAGCGGTATTCGCGCTGTTTACCCGAGAGATCCTTTGGATCTTCGTCCCTTCACCCGCCGGCACGCTTGGTGCTCTAGCTTGGCGCTGTAGCTGAGCGAGCAACGCCGAAAAGGAGCCTGGAATGAAAGCACTGTTTGGAGCGAGCCCCGCGCGTTTGGCCTTCTCGATCCTCGCCGCCGCTGGCCTCGCCGCCGCCGCGTTCGTGACCGACACGCGCGTCGCCCAAGCGGGTGACGATCCTTCGAACCAGTTCTCGGTGTCCGCGACCCAGAGCGGCTCGACGGTCACGATCGTCGTGAAGCCGAGCTCGGACAAGTACTTCGTCAACACCGACTACAACATCAAGATCAAGCTCGCGCCCAAGGCGGGGGGCACCGTGAGTCAGGAGAAGCTCACGAAGGCGGACGCGCGATTCGCCGACTCCGGCCACGAAGGCAAAGCGAAGAGCGCGACGTTCACCGTCACCGCCGACCACGGCGTGACGGGTGAGGGCAAGGTCGTGATCTGTGCGCTCGATTCGTGCGGGAACCCCACCGAGTTCAAGTTCGAATCGAAATAGTCTCGTCGTGACGGGCGAGTGGGATTGATGGCGCGCGGTTGAGGCGTTCTTTCGAGGCTTGGACGCCTCGGCCGAAACCGCGATGCCCGCCTCCGTACACGCGGTGGCGCGCGCGCGCGAGCGGACCCTCGGACGGCCCGCTCGTGACGTTTTGTACGGCGGCTGGTCGGCGCTGATGGGATCCGTGGGGCTCTCGATGCCGGAGCGCTCCCCGTCCCAGCAGAAAGCCCTGCACCGCGAGGTGTGGGCGCTCGCGTGGCCGGCCATCACGCACATGCTCCTGGTGACGCTGGTGTTCCTCATCGACCGGCTCGTGCTGGGGCACCACGACAACTCCGAGCTCGCGTCCATCCAGATCTCGGGCGTGCTCGTTTGGACGCTCTACGCCATCTTCACCGCAGGCTCCGCCGGGACCGTCGCGATCGTCGCGCGCACGCTCGGCGCTGGCGACGCCGCTGCGGCTGGGCGCGCGTCCGTGGTCTCGCTCGGGTTCGCCGCCCTGTCCGGGATCGCCGTGACCGCGATCGTCCTCGCGTCCATGGGCCCACTTCTCCCTCTCGTTTTCCCTGGCGCGAGCGCGAACGTCCTCGACAAGGCGCAGCAGTACCTGATGATCGTGCTGCCGTTTCTCCCGGCCGCGTTCCTCGAGGCGTCCGCCGCCGCGTCGCTCCAGGCCGCAGGGGACACGCGCACGCCGTTCCTCGCAGGGCTCGTCGCGAACGCCGTCAACCTGGTGCTGAGCGCGGGCCTCGTGTTCGGCGTCGGCGGCCTCCCCGCGCTCGGGATCCGCGGCGCGGCGATCGGCGCCGCGTCCGCGATGCTCATCCAAGGCGCGATGCTGGTCTACGCGCTCGCTCGCCGCTGTGACGTGCTGCCCTTCGCAGGGGTGGTGGCGGATCTCCGGGTTCGGGAGACGCTCCGGCGCCTCCTCCGCGTGAGCGCTCCCTCGTACCTCGAGAAGCTCGTCTACAACGGCGGGTACGTCCTCTTCGTCGTCGTGATCGCCCGCCTGGGCGACGCGGCGATGGCGGCGAACCAAGCGATGGTGAGCATCGAGGCGGTGTGCTTCCTGTCCGCCGACGGATTCGGAATCGCCGCTGGCGCGCTCGTCGCGCGGAAGCTCGGCGCAGGAGAGAAGGACGATGCGCGCGCGGTGGCTGCCATCGCCACGCGCATGGCGATCGGCCTCTTGGGGGCGTGCGCCGTCGTGTTTGCGTGCGCGCCTCGGCTCCTCCTCCGCGCCTTCACCGACGACGAGGCCATCGTCGACATGGGCGCGCGCGCGCTCCCCGTCATGGCGATCGCGCAGCCCTTCATGGCCTACGCGACGGTGATCCGGATGAGCCTCCGCGGCGCGGGCGCGACCTCGACCGTGCTTTGGGTGACCCTCGTCGGCACGTTCTGCATCCGGCTGCCCCTCGCGTACCTCTTGGTCTCGCGCCTCGGCTGGGGGCTCACCGGCATCTGGCTCGCGAGCACGGCCGATTGGGCAGCGCAGAGCGCGATCGTCTTCCGCGTGTTCCAGCGTGGCCGCTGGCGCGACCGCCAAGTTTGAGTTTGCGCAACGGACCCCATCGGGGGCGGGCGCTCGCGGCGCGCTGCTCTTGGTTGCGCGAAACGCGCCTGCAAGGAGCTCCAAGCGTGAGTGCTTGACGCCTCGGACGAGCCTTGCGCTCATCCGGCTCATGGCTCAGGTCCACGGCGGAAAAATCGTCGCGAAGGCGCTCAAGCGACACGGCACGACCCACCTGTTCACGCTCTGCGGAGGGCACATCCAGGCGATCTACGACGGGTGTATCGACGAGGGGATTCGCGTCGTCGACGTGCGGCACGAGCAGACCGCGGGCCACGCGGCGGACGGCTACGCCCGCGTCACCGGGCGACCCGGGGTCTGTGCGGTCACCGCGGGCCCCGGCGTGACGGACGTCGTCACCGCGGCGGCGAACGCGCAGCGCGCCGGGATCCCGCTGATCATCATCGGCGGCGCGGGGCCCCGCGCGCTCGCGGACATGGGCTCGCTCCAGGACATGAACCACGTCGAGCTCATGCGCTCCATCACCAAGTGGAGCGTGAGCGTCCCATCCACAGATCGACTGCAAGAGTACATTGATTCCGCATTTCGCATCGCGCAGGCGAACGTGCCGGGGCCCGTGTTCCTCGAGATGCCGCTCGATCTCCTCATGAACTGGGCGGACGACGCGGAGCCCGCGACCGCGCGCAACGCGGCCGAGCGCCCGCCGAGGCCCGCCGGCGATCCGGCCTCGATCGGCCGCGCGGCGGAGTGGCTGAAGAAGAGCGAGCGGCCGATGTTCATCGTCGGCAGCCAGCTCCGCTGGTCCCCACGCATGGATGCGGTGCGCAAGGTGGCGGACGCGATCGAGGCGCCGTTCTACCTGAACGGGATGGCGCGCGGCGCGCTCCCCTACGAGCACAAGAACCTCATGACGCGCTCGCGCAAGGTGGCGCTCGCGCAGACGGATCTCTGCCTGGTCTTCGGAACGCCGCTCGACTTCCGGCTCGAGTACGGCCGCGCGATCCCCGCGAGCGCGAAGGTCATCCAGGTCGATTTGGACGGCGCCGAGATCGGTCGCAACCGCAACATCGATCTCGCGATCGACGGCGACAGCGGCCTCGTCCTCGAGCAGCTCCTCGCGGAGGTCGGCGCGAAGGCGCTCCCCGATTGGCTCGCCTCGATCCGAGCCGCGGAGGACAAGTCGCGCGCCAAGATGTTGGCGGAGGTGGAGAGCGACGCGAATCCTCCCAACCCGCTCCGCGTCTGCGCCGAGCTCGGCAAGCGGCTCGGAAAGAGCGACATCGTGATCGGGGACGGCGGGGACTTCGTGGCGACCGCGGCGTACGTGCTCAAGCTCGAGTGGCCGCAGCTGTGGATGGATCCCGGACCGCTCGGCACGCTCGGGGTCGGCCCCGGGTACGCGATGGCGGCGAAGCTCCTGAGGCCGGACGCCAACGTCGTGCTCGTGTACGGCGACGGCTCGTTCGGCTTCAACGGCCTCGAGTTCGAGGCGATGGTGCGGCAGAACATCCCCGTCGTGAGCGTCATCGGGAACGACGCCGCGTGGACGCAGATTCGCCGGGGGCAGGTGGATCTCTACGGCGCGGAGCGCGCGGTCGCGACGAGCCTCGCGCACACGCGCTACGACAAAGTCGTCGAGGCCGTCGGCGGGTTCGGCGCCTACGTCGAGACCGTCGAGCAGCTCGGGCCGGCGCTCGACGCGGCGTTCGCGAGCGGGAAGCCCGCGTGCGTGAACGTGAAGATCGCGGGGAGCGATTTCCGAAAGGGCGCGATCAGCGTCTAGAGCACCGAACAGGTTGAAACGCCGACGTATGCGCCCGATTTCGGAGAGAACCACACGGCCTCGTCGCTGTGCTCCTCGGATGACGAGGAGTCGTCTTGCGGTGCTCGCTCCTCGGGCGTGCGCCTCACCCTCGAACTCGAGCGCATTCGTTCGGGTTTCAACCTCTTCGGTGCTCTAGTCGAACGTGGAGCTCCGGTTCGTCCTCCCCCACCTCTCGAAGCTCGACGAGATCGACGGGGAGATCCTCGTCGGGAGCGTCTTCGTCGATCAACGACCCGCGCGCGGGGTCGTCGGGCTCGCGGATTTTCGGCTCGGAGGCCGGCTCTCCAACCTGATGCGGACGGGCTTCGTGACGGGGGCGTTCGGCGAGGTCGTGATGATCCCGGGCAAGCCGCGGCTCTCGTTCGACAAGCTCCTCCTGTTCGGCGCTGGCGAGCGGAAGCGCTTCGACGAGGCGGCGTTCACCGTGCTCCTCCGAACGATCTTGCGCGCCATGCAGGGGCTCTCCGCGCGCACGGGCGTGGTCGAGCTCCCCGGTCGACAGGAAGAGGTGATCCCCGCCGCGCGCGCGGCGGACATCCTCCTCGGCGAGACGGGCGGCTCGGAGCTCCACGACGTCTGGACGCTCGTTGAGAACCTCGACGGCCGGTCGAGCATCGAACAGCACATGGTGGAGCAGAAGCGCCGCTTTCGTCGGCAGCTCTGACGGGGCAGACTCCCCCGATGCACCTCCGACGTCTCGCCCCCATCGCCCTGACGTTCGCTTCGGCGGCCTGCGCCCCGGAGTACGACTTGGTGCTGCTCCCGGGCGTCGAAGAGCGGCCTCGGGCGAGCTGTCAGTTCGAGGCGACGGCCGCGTTCCCAGCGGACGCCGACTACGAAGAGATCGGTCGAGTGACCGCGGAGTTCTGGCCGTCCCACGATCTGGTCGCGTTCAAGGCGTCCATCGCCGAGCCGGTCTGCCGCGTCGGGGCGGACGTCGTCGTCGCCATGTTCGACGGCCCGCGCATCTCCGAGGCGCGCCTGTTCCGGAGGCGGTGACCCGGCACGCGGTCCGCGCGGGTCGATACGGTCGCACGCGCGTTGGTATCCGCGCCAGACCCGCGCTATTGGGGCGCCATGTCCACTGGGAAGAGCGATCTCCTCCTCGAGCTCGGCTGCGAAGAGCTCCCTGCGTCGTTCGTGGAAGGGGCGCTCGAAGCGCTGCCCTCGATCGCGGAAAAGCGGTTCGGCGAAGTTCGTCTCGGATGGACGAGCATCCGCGCGCTGGGCACGCCGCGCCGACTCGCGCTGATCGTCGAAGGGCTCGACGCGCGGCAGTCCGATCTCGAAGAGGAGCTCACCGGTCCGCCCGTGAAGGCGGCGTTCAAGGACGGAGCGCCGACGCGCGCCGCCCAGGCGTTCGCCGAGAAGCTCGGCGTGACGGTCGACGCGCTCCGTCGCGTCGACACGCCGAAGGGCGAGTACCTCGCGGGGACGCGCCGGGAGAAGGGTCAGCCCACCGCGGCGTTCATCGGCGCGGTCCTGACGGCGATCATCAAAGAGATCCCGTTCCGAAAATCGATGCGTTGGGCCGATCTCGACTTCGCGTTCGGGCGGCCGATTCAATGGGTCGTCGCCCTCCTCGGGGAGGACGTCGTCTCGCTCGAGGTCGCGCGGATCACCGCGGGTCGTGTCTCTCGCGGGCACCGCTTCATCTCCCCGGACGAGCGCCGCGCGCCGGTGCCCGTGGAGATCGCCTCGCCCGCGTCGTACGTCGAGGCGCTCCGCCGCGCGCACGTCCTCGTCGACCCGAAGGAGCGCCTCGCCGCGCTCGAGAGCGCGCTGCGCGCCGCGGCGCAGGGAGCGGGTGGATCGCTCATCGAAGACACGTTCCTGATGGGGGAGAACCTCACCCTCGTCGAGGAGCCTCACGTGATCGTGGGCCGCTTCGAGCCTCATTTCCTCGAGCTCCCCGAGCGCGTCATCCTCGAGGTCGCCAAGGGACATCAGCGGTATTTCGGCATGCGAGACGCGGCGGGGAAGCTGCTCCCGAACTACCTCGCAGTGGTGAACACGGCCCTCGACCCGGCGTCGATCCAGCGCGGCAACGACAACGTGATGCGCGCGCGGCTCGCCGACGCGAGGTTCTTCTACAAGACGGATCTCGACACTCCGCTCGCGAAGCGGCGCGAGAAGCTCGCTGGCGTCGTGTTCCAGAAGCGCCTCGGCTCGGTGCTCGAGAAGGCGGATCGCGTGGAGTCGCTCGCGCGTGAGATCGGCCTCGGGCTCGGCCTCGCCGAGGAGACGATCATGTCGGCGGTGAGCGGCGCGCACCTCGCGAAGTGCGACCTCGTCGCGCTCATGGTCGGAGAGTTCCCCGAGCTCCAGGGCGAGATGGGCCGCGCGTACGCGCTCGCGCAGGGTGTCTCGGCGAGCGTCGCGGACGTGATCGCTGATCACTACCGGCCCAAAGGCGCGAGCGACGACGTCGCGCCGACGGACGCGGGCGCGCTCGTCGCGATCGCGGATCGGCTCGACACGCTCGTCGGCTGCTTCGCGATCGGCCAAGTCCCGACCGGCACCGCGGATCCGTTCGGCCTTCGCCGCGCGTGCCTCGGCATCCTGCGGACCTGTCTCGAGCGCTCGTTCGACGTGTCGATCGAGAAGCTCGCCCTCGCCGCGCACGCCAAGTACGCGAACGTGAAGGTGGACCAAGGCCCGGCCGAGACGGCCGCGAAGGTGGGAGAGTTCGTCACGGAGCGGCTCCGCGGTCTCCTCGCCGACAAGCACCCCGCGGACGCGGTGCGCGCTTCGATCGGTGCGGGCGCCGACCGGCCCCTCGACGTCCTCGCGCGCGTGCGGGCCATCGCGTCCCTCGACGACACGACGCGCGCCCGGATGGGGGAGGTCTTCAAGCGAGCGACGAACATCGCGAAGGACGCGGAGGTGGGCGAGCCCACGCCCCCGACGGGCGACGCGCACGCGAGCGAGGCGGCTCTCTACGAGGCGTTCACGCGGTTCCGCTCCCGCGCGGACGAGCTCGCCAAGCGAGCCGACTACGTGGGCTTCTTCGGCGAGATCGCGTCCATCGCGCCCGTGATGGAGCGCTACTTCCTCGACGTCTTCGTCATGTGCGACGATCTCGCGCTGCGCGCGAACCGCCTCCGCTTGATGCGCTCGATCAGCGATCGATGCGCCCGCGTCGCGAAGCTCGAGCTCCTCGCCGCGGCGCCCTGACGATTCATCAATAGCTGAACGATCTGGCGCAGCTACGGCTTCTCGCGCTCGGCGCGGAGCTTGAGGATGCGCTCCTGGATCCGCACGAGGTAGTCGCAGAGGAGCTCGACCTCGGGATCTCGCAGATCGGCGAACACCGCGCGGATCTCGTCGAAGTGCGGTCGCTGCGCCCTGTCCACGAGATCGCGTCCGGCCTTCGTCACCTCGACGTTCTTCACGCGCCCGTCTTCCTTGCTGGTCTGTCGAACCACGAGCTTCTTCTTCTCGAGGCCGTCGACGAGCTGCGTGATGTTCTGGCGAGAGACGAGCATGAGCTCGCTGAGCTCGTGCATCGGCCGCGCGCCCGACTCCGACGTGCAGAGCAGGTTCAGCATGTTCCAGCCCGCGACCGAGACGCCGTACTTCGCGATCACGACGCTGAAGTGAGCGTGGAGGAGGTCGTGCGCGGAGACGATGTGATAGAGCGCGACCGTCGCGTGCTTCGGGATCCCCGGGGTCTTCTTGAGCCTCCGGTCGATCGCGTCGGCGTAGAATTGGTTGCGCGCTGTGAGGCTGTGCCCCATGCGCCGCACGATGGCCCGCAACTCCCTATTGGTCAAGGCATTGATAAAGCCCGCCCATGCGTAGTCCAACGACCGAGCTTCTCCCCGGACCGAAGGGGTTGCCCGTCCTCGGGAGCCTCCTCGACGTCTGGGACGATCCCCTCCGCCTCTTCACTGCCGCTACGTCCGAGTTCGGGCCGAACGTGCGGCTCCGGTTTCTCTCGCTCGACTACTACCTGCTCAACGATCCCGCGGCGATCCACCACGTGCTGGTGCAGAACTCGTCCAACTATCGGAAGAGCCGGAACTACCAGGGCCTGAAGGTGATGCTCGGGGAGGGGCTGCTGACGAGCGAGGGGGACTTCTGGAGGAAGCAGCGGAGGCTCGCGCAGCCCGCGTTCCACCGCGACCGGCTCGCGGCGTTCGCGGGGTCGATGGTGTCGTGCACGAGCGACATGCTCGATCGCTGGGATCGAGAACACCACGGAACGCCGTTCGACCTGCACCGCGAGCTCATGAGGCTCACGTTCCGAATTGTCGGGAAGACGCTGCTATCGACGGAGCTCGACGGCGCGGCGAAGGACATCGGGGACGCGCTGAACGTCGCGCTCGACTGGGCGAACGACTACGTCGAGTCGCTCGTCCGCGTGCCGCCGTGGGTGCCCACGCCGAAGAACCTGAGGTTCTCGAAGGCGAAGGAGGTGATCGAGACGCTCGTGGATCGGATCGTCGCCGAGCGTCGGCGCGCGAAGGATCTGGGCGGCGATCTCCTCGGGATGCTGATGGCCGCGCAGGACGACGCGACCGGGGAGCGCATGAGCGATCGACAGCTCCGACACGAGCTCCTCACGCTCGTGCTCGCGGGTCACGAGACGACCGCGAACGCGCTGACGTTCGTGTTCTACCTGCTCTCGTTGCACCCCGGCGCGATGCGCGAGCTCGCGGCGGAGGTCGAGCGCGTCCTCGGAGATCGGGCGCCGACGCTCGGCGATCTGAAGCAGCTCGCCTACACGACGATGGTGATCGAGGAGGCGATGCGGATCTACCCGCCCGCGTGGATCCTCGAGCGCGAGGCGATCGAGGCGGACGTCGTCGCGGGGGTCGCCGTCCCGAAGGACGCGATGATCGGTATCAGCCCGTTCATTCTCCATCGAAACCACGAGCTCTATCCGAACCCCGAGGGCTTCGATCCGGAGCGGTTCCGACCGGAGTCGAGCGGCGCGCGGGGCAAGCACCACTACCTCCCGTTCGGCGGGGGCCCGCGGTTCTGCATCGGCAACGCGTTCGCCATGATGGAGCTTCAGATTGTCGTGCCGATGATCGTCCAGCGCGCGAGGCTCGATCTCGTCCCCGGTTTTCGGCTCGAGCTCGACCCGTCCGTCACGCTGCGACCGCGCAACGGTGTGCGCGTCACCCGGCGGCGCGCACCCGGCCGAACACGTCCTGCAGCATTCGATAGGTGAGGCCCCACACCGTCCGGCCCCCCACGTTCCAGGCGGGCAGCGTGTAGCGAACGTTCTCGAACGCGACCTCGATGGAGCTGTCGATCTCGCCGCGCAGCATGGGCCCGATGGGGGCCCACACCACCTCGTCGACCTCGTGGTTCGGGTTGAAGTCGACGGCGCGCGCGATGCGGAACACGAACGGACGGATGAGGAACCCGTTGCGCTCTCGGTGGGACGTGTCCTGATCGTCGAGTCGGCCTACGAGCTCGACGTCCGCGTCGAGATCGAGGCCGATCTCCTCGCGGGTCTCACGGAGCGCCGTCGCGAGCAGATCGCTGTCGCTCGGGTCTCGACGGCCGCCGGGGAACGCCATGTGACCGCTCCACGGATCACCTTCGCGGTTCGCGCGTCGGATGAGGAGCACCTCGAGCCCACCGATCGTCTCGCGAAAGATCGCGCTGACGGCCGCGGCCTTCGGTCGCGCGTTCGTCGCGTCGACGACCTCTTCGCGCGATCGATCGCGCGTCGCGAGGAGCGCGCGCTCGAGATCGGTCATCGAGAACATCGGAGCCATTCTGTCAGCTCGTGTACTAGCATACCGCCGCATGTCGACCTTCCGTCTCGCCGTCGAGCGCGCGCTCACCGGCGTCGGCCCGTTCACGCGCGCCGCCGTCGAGTCGATCCTCGAGATCGCCTACCTGACCATGGCGGTCGACGAGGAGCTCCGCGACGAGGAGATCGAGGCGTTCAGCGTGATCGCCGCGGCGATGCTCCAGGGACGCTCCCACGGCGAGCGGCTCGACGACGAGTCGCTCAAGAAGTGGCTCGATCGGTTCGGTGACAAGCTCGATCGCGACACGTTCGACGGCCGCCTCGAGGCCGCCGTGGCGCGCCTCGGGGAAGATCCGAAGGCGAAGCTCGCCGCGTACCGCGTCTCGTACCTCATGGCCATGAGCGACCTGGACGCGGCGGACAAAGAGTTCGAGTTCGACCTCCAGCTCATCGCGACGCTCGGCATCACGCAGGAGGACGCGGACGCCACGGCGGACGAAGTGAACGCGGCCCTCGAAGAGCCCGAAGCGAACTAGTACTGAGGGCGCGAATCCCTCGCTTTGCCCCTCAGACTCATCATCTCTCGGTACAGCCGGATCCGGAAGAAGACTTCCGGCCGGCTGTACTAGCCTCCGCGCGGCTCAGGTTCGTCGAGGTGCGTCGAGGGCCGCGAGGAGCGCGGCGGCGCCGCTCAGCATCGTCTTCATGTCCGGGACGGCGGACGTGATTTCGCTCGTGCGGTCGAGGAGCTCCGCGGGGATTTCGGCGAGGAAGCGGCTTGGCGTACGGGCGGCGACCTTCCCGCGGAACGCGCGACGCTCGCACCGAGACATGAAGAGCTGGTTCTTCGCGCGGGTCACGGCGACGTAGAACAGGCGGCGCTCCTCTTCGACTCCGGACGTCCCTTCGAGGACGACGTCCGTGACGCGCTCCGTCTGCGTGCGCGAGTGCGGCATGAGCCCCTCCTCGAGGCCGATGAGGAACACCACGTCGAACTCGAGGCCCTTCGCGCCGTGGATCGTCGTGAGCGTGACCACGTCACCCTGCGCGGCCTCCTCCTTCTCGTCGCCCAGCGCGAGCAGGCGAAGGAACTCCTCGAGGCGGTCCCGATCGCCGAGCCCGCGATCGTCGCGGCGCGAGAAGACCCCGAGGATGCCTTCGACGTTGCTCCAGCGGCGCGCCGCGGCCGCGTTCGACGTCGATCCGGATTGAATGTCGCTCTTCAGCTTGGCCGCGTCCGCGACGGCGCGCGCGACCACCGCGGACGTCTCGCCGCGCGCGAGTCGATCGCGCGCCTCGTCGATGATGCGGACGAACTCCGTGCACCCCGCGACGGCAGCGGGCGACAAATCCTACACGGCGTGAGCGCGCGTGACCGCGGTGAAGAGCGAGATGGAGTGCGCGGTCGCGTGGCTCGCGAGGCGCTCGAGCGCCACGTCTCCGATGCCGCGCGACGGGTAATTGATGACGCGCCGGAGGGAGATCTCGTCGAACGGGGTGAGCGCGACCTTGAGGTAGGCGAGGAGATCCTTCACCTCCTTGCGCTCGTAGAACTGCGTCCCACCCACCATCCGAAGCGGGATCGCCCGCTCCTTCAGCGCGGACTCGATCTCGGCGGCCTGGAGGTTCGAGCGGTAAAGGACCGCGATCTCCTTGCGGCGAACCTCGCCGCTTCGGACGAGATCGTCGATCGTCCGCGCGACGAACGCAGCCTCCACCTCGGTGTCGGCGCAGACCACCTCGCGCACGCGCGCCCCGCCCGGCCGCGTCGCGATGATCGTCTTCTTGTGTCGGCGCGCGCTGCTCTTGTCGAGCACGACGCTCGCGACCGCGAGGATCTCGCTCGAGGAGCGGTAGTTCTCCTCGAGGCGCACGACCTTCGCGCCCGCGAAGTGCTCCTCGAAATCGAGGATGTTGCGCACGTCCGCGCCGCGCCACGCGTAGATGGATTGGTCGTCGTCGCCCACGACGCAGACGTTCTTGTGCTCGCTCCCGAGGAGCCGCACGAGCTCGAGCTGGGCGCGGTTCGTGTCCTGGTACTCGTCGACGATGATGTACCGGAAGCGCTTCACGTATTTGTCGCGCACGTCGGGGCGCTTCTTCCAGAGCCGCGAGACCTCGCACACGAGATCGTCGAAGTCGAACGCCTGGAACCCCCGCATCATCGCGACGTAACGCGGATACACCAGGCTCGTAATCTCGTCGTACTCGCTCGCGTCGTCCGCCTTCACCTCACCCTTGGCGAACGCGTCGGCGTCGATCCCGGCGTTCTTCAGCGCGGAGATGCGCGCGAGGATCGCGCCCACGTCGAACGTCTTGTCCGCGCGGATCGAGCGGAGCGCCTCACGGACGACGCCGGCGGAGTCCCCTGATCGAAGATCACGAACTTCCCACCGCGGAACCCGAGCGCCTTCGTCTCGGCCTGCAGGACGCTCAGCCCGAAGCTGTGGAACGTCGAGACGGTGAGGTCGCGCGCGGACTTCGCGCCTACGAGCGCCTCGATGCGCTCGCGCATCTCGCGCGCGGCCTTGTTGGTGAACGTCATCGCGAGGATCGACCGCGCGTGCACGCCGCGGGAAAGGAGCCGCGCGATGCGCTGCGTGACGACGCGCGTCTTGCCCGAGCCCGCGCCCGCGAGCACGAGCAACGGACCGAGATCGTGCTCGACCGCCGTGGTTTGCGCGGGGTTCAGGCCGTGGCTCGCACTCATCGCCCCGGGGCTCTTACCAGCGATTCAGGGCTGCGTGATACGCTCTCGCGCGAGGTGTGAGGATGAAGGTTCGTACTTCCTTGGTGGTGGCCTCGGCGGCCGTTTTCGCGGTTGCCTGCAATGGTGGGGAGACGGATGGGGGCACGGGTGGAGCCCTCGGCACGAACGCGAGCTCGACAGCGGCGAGCGGCACGGGCGGCGCCTTCAACCCGCCGGAGGGCTCGTTCGAGATGCACCTCGGACCCATCGCGGTGCCAGCGGGCACCGAGAAGACCCAGTGCGTGACCAAGCGGCTCGGGAACATGGGGGCCATCCACGTCGGCACGATCCACAACGACCTCGTCGGCGTGTCGCACCACATGATCGTCTACAAGGTGAACGACGCCGTCGAGCAGCCCGACCCCGTGGACTGCCAGCCGTTCACGGACGCGCTCGACCCGGCGAAGGGCTCGCCGATCATGATCACGCAGAAGTCGAGCGAGACCCTGACGCTGCCGAAGGGGGTCGCCTTCAACTTGGACGCGAACCAAATGATCCGGCTCGAGATGCACTACGTGAACCCGACCGCGGACGCGGCGAGCGTCGAAGGGATCGCGACCTTCGTGCCCATGCCGGACGCCGAGTTCCAGAACGAAGCGGGCTTCCTCTTCGCGGGGAGCGTCGACATCGACATCGCGCCGATGTCGAAGGCGAGCGTCGATCAGTTCATCAAGATGCCCGCCGATCTCACGGGGAAGAACTACTTCGGCTTCACCGGCCACGAGCACCAGTTCGGCACGAGCGTTACCGTCGACATGGGGACGAAGGGGGCCGCGACGACGCCCGTCTACGACGTCGGCGCCGCGTTCTCATGGAGCGAACCGCCGACCGTCTACCACGACCCGCCCGTCGTCCTTCCCGCGAACGGTGGCTTCCAGCTGCATTGCGACTGGGACAACACCGGCACGAAGCAGATCAAGTTCGGTGAGTCCGCCGAGGACGAGATGTGCTTCTTCTGGGGCTACTACTACCCCAACGCCGGCGCTCGCGTGTGCTTCCACACCGACAAACTCGGTGGCGTCGACAGCTGCTGTCCCGGCGGCCAATTCTGCAACCAGTTCCAATAGGGTCATCGCCGTCGCAGGACGCGCGTGGACGTCGGTCGCCGTGCTCAGCGTGGGCAGACGTGGGCAGACCACGCTTCCGCTGACCAATAGGGTCATCGCCGGCGCAGGACGCGCGTGGACGTCGGTCGCCGTGCTCAGCGTGGGCAGGCCACGCTTCCGCTGACCAATAGGGTCATCGCCGGCGCAGGACGCGCGTGGACGTCGGTCGCCGTGCTCAGCGTGGGCAGACGTGGGCAGGCCACGCTTCCGCTGACCAATAGTGTCATCGCCGGCGCAGGACGCGCGTGGACGTCGGTCGCCGTGCTCAGCGTGGGCAGACCACGCTTCCGCGCGGCTCCCTAGCCACGCACGCCCTGCTGTGGCGCTGACCCTATTGGTCGGTTACCGCTGCAGGGCAGAGCTCGCTTCGCTTCGCCGGAAGGGCAGAGCTCGCTTCGCTTCGCCGGAAAGGCAGAGCTCGCTTCGCTTCGCCGGAAAGGCAGGGCTCGCTTCGCTTCGCCGGAAGGGCAGAGCTCGCTTCGCTTCGCCGGAAGCGCAGGGCTCGCTTCGCTTGGAAGAGAGGAGCGGCGCTGGCGCTCGATCCGGGAGTTAGGAGCGGAGGGTCGTGAGGCGCTTCAGCTCGTCCATCATCGCGTCGCGGCGCAGTTTGCTGGCGACGGCGCTGACGAGCTGGCTCGCGTAGACGGTGTCCCGTCGGGCGCGCTTCGGAGCGTCCACTCCGATGGCTTTGGCTAGGCGTTCAATATTCTCGAGGCGGGCGCGGCGCAGGAGAGAAACGTCGAGCAACATTGGCGAGCGGGAATATCTCAAAAAACATCTGCTGTCGAGAAAGTTCCACGCGCGGCGTCCGCCGTGGGAGGGTCCCCGCGTCGGATCAGCGATGGAAAAGCCGTTCGTCGAAGGCGCTCCGCTCAGCGATGGTGGAGCCGCGGAGTTCTCTCAGCTCTTCAAGGGCTCGCCCGTCATCCTCGCGCCCATGGAGGACGTGTCGGACGCCGTCTTCCGCAGGCTCTGTCGCGCGCACGGTGCGAACCTCTGCGTCACGGAGTTCGTGAACGCGGAGGGGCTCGTGCGGGGCTGCCGCACGGCGGCGCGGAAGGTCCGACTCGAGCCGGACGACACGCCGACGGCGATTCAAATCTACGGGTCGAACCCCGAGCGCCTGATCGAGGCGGCGCGCATCTCCGCGGCGGCGCGGCCCGCGTTCGTGGACATCAACTGCGGGTGCTGGGTCCCGAAGATCGCGGGGCGCGGCGCGGGCGCAGGCTGGTTGCGGGACCCGGTAGCGATGGTCGCGATGGCGAAGGCCGTGGTGAGCGCGATCGATCTGCCAGTGACCGTGAAGACGCGCATCGGGTGGGGCCCGGAGTCCGAGATGCCGATCATCGATCTCGCGCGCAGGCTCGAAGACGTGGGCGTGCGCGCGCTCACGATCCACTGCCGCACGGCGAACATGGGGCACACGGGCGCCGCCGATTGGCAGTGGGCCGGGCGCGCGCGTGAGGTCGTCTCCATTCCGGTCGTCGTGAACGGCGACATCAAGACGGCCGCGGACGTCAAGCGCGCGCTCGACGAGACCGGGTGCGCAGGCGCGATGATCGGTCGCGCTGCGATCGATCACCCGTGGGTCTTCGAGGAGGCGCGGGCGCTGCTCGACACGGGGCGCGAGCTCGCCCCACCCTCCATCGCCGCGCGCCTCGCGCTCTGCCGTGAGCACTTGATCGCGAACGTGGGCGAGCGCGGCGAACCGCACGGCGTCCGCGTCACGCGCCGCCACCTCACGGGGTACCTGCGAGGCCTTCCGCACGCGGGGGCGATCCGGAAGCGCCTCCTGTTTTGCGACAGCCTCGCCGGGTGCCTCGAGATTCTCTCCGAGGAAGAGGCCGCGCTCGCCGCCTGACCGCGCGCGTGGCGGCTACAAAGCGGCCGAGGAAGGTGATACGTCCGGGGTTCGGATGTCGCAGCCGCGGAGGAAGGTGCTGGTCATCGAGGACGAACCCCACATCGTCCTCGGGTTGACGGACGCGCTCGAGTTCGAGGGCTTCGCGGTCGTGTCCGCGAACCGCGGTCGCGACGGGGTGAACCTCGCGCGGCAGGAGAAACCGGACGCGATCCTCCTCGACCTGATGCTCCCCGACACGAACGGCTTCAAGGTCTGCGAGGAGCTTCGGCGGTGGGACGCGTTCGTCCCGATCGTGATGCTCACGGCACGGGGCCAGGAGGTGGACAAGATCCGCGGGCTCGACGCTGGCGCGGACGACTACGTCACGAAGCCGTTCAGCGTGGGCGAGCTCATCGCGCGGATGCGCGCGATCCTCCGCCGCACGAGCCGTCCGAGCGGGACCCCGGAGTCGTTCAACCTCGGCGACGCGCAGATCAACCTCACGACCCACTCGGTCGTGCGGAAGGGGCAGGCGCAGCAGCTCTCCTTCTACGAGGTCGAGCTCCTCCGCCTCCTCCACGAGAAGGTCGGCCAACCCGTCTCGCGTGACGAGATCCTCCACAAGATCTGGGGCCTCGAGGCGCAGCCCTCCAACCGCACCGTCGACAACTTCATCGTGAAGCTCAGGCGCAAGGTGGAGAAGGCCGCGGACAAGCCCGCCCACATCCTCACGGTCTACGGGTTCGGCTACAAGCTCGTCATGTGATGGTGCAGCGGGAGGCTCAGTCCCCCGAACGGTCCGCGAGCACGTTGCGCAGATCGATCGGGATCGAGACGGCCTGATCGCAGAGGCGCGCCATGTCGAGCGGGCGCACGTCGATCTCGTCGCGCACCTGCCGCACCTCGAAGTGGAGGTGCACGAACCCGGTGGTCCCCGAGTCGCCCGTGTACCCGAGGGGCTCGCCCTCCTTCACCTTCTGATCGACCTTGAGATCGGGGGCGAACGCGTCGAGGCGCGCGTGGATCGCGATGTACTGGCGCTTGCGCCCGCCCTCCTCGACCTCGTGGAGCGTGACGACGGTCTTGCCGAACAGCTCCCCCATCGCGATCACCTCCGCGAGCCCCTTCTGGGCGCGGAGCGGGACGACCTTCACCTCCTCGCCGCGCTCGGCGGAGAGATCCACGCTCACCGGATTCTTTTGCGACTCGACGTCCTCCGCGTCGGTCGCGGTGTCGAAACCGAAGAGGATGATCGGCGGACCGGGGAGCGGGTAGAGCAGGCCCATCGGGCTATCGGGGCGATCCGGCCGCCGTGGAATCGACTCGTTCACTTTCTCGCGCATCGACCGGCGGCTCGCGACCGTCGCTCCGGGCGGTGGAGGGAGGGGTATGCACAGCGTGCCCTCTGGGATCGCTCGCGGCCCGCAGTCGAGCGCCGTGGGGATCACGATGGGTGGCGTGGCGGACGCTGCCGCACCGGGTGGGGGCTCCGTCCGTGGGACGAGCCAGAGGCCGAGCGCCGAGAGCGCCGCGACCGCGATCGCGCCCTTCACGACCGCCGGCGTGCTCTCCCGCCGCGCGACCACTGGGGTGCGGGGCGGCGCTGTGTCGATCACGCCTGCCCCGTCTGGAGCTTCTCCACGAGCACGGACATGACTTTGCCCGCGAACGCGGAGCGAGGCACGTAAACGTCCTCGCCGAACGCCACGCTGGGGACCTCCTCCCCCCTCGAGACGGACTCCAAATCGTGCAGCATTTCGGTCATCGTCGCGTAGCGCTCGCCTGGGTTTTTGCGGAGCGCGCGCGTCACGATCGCGTCCAACCCGGGGGGGACGTGGGGCGCAAGGTCCCGAAGGCGCGCTGGGATCGTCGAGAGCTGCTGGGCGAGCTTCTGCTCCATTGTCTCGCCGTCCGCGAAGAGGCGCCCGCTCAGCGCGCGGTAGAGCACGACGCCGAGCCCGTACACGTCCGTGCGGCCGTCCACCGGTTCACTCAAGCACTGCTCCGGAGCCATGTATTCCACCGTGCCGAGGACGATGCCGCCCGCGGTGATGGATCGCTCCGAGGACTTCGCGAGGCCGAAATCGAGCACTTTCACGGCATGGAACGCGTCGATCTTCCCAACGAGGAAGATGTTGTCGGGCTTCACGTCGCGATGAACGATCGAGATGGCGTGCGCCGCCTCCAGCGCGCGCGCGACCTCGATCGCGATGCCGATGGCGACGGTCGGGGCCACGGCGTCGATGCGTCGGAGCATCGCCCCGAGCGTCTCGCCGAACAGGAACTCCATGACGAAGAACGGTGTCCCGTCCCCGCGCGTGCCGACGAAGAACGTGTCCGGGACGTTCGCGTGCTCGATGATCTTGGCTGCCTCCGCCTCTCGGAGGAACCGCTCCCGCTTCACGGGGTCGCTGGCGTGCGCCGCGTCGAGGACCTTCACCGCGACCGGGCGGTTCGCGACGAGGTCCTCGCCCAGGAAGATCCGTGCCCAGCCCCCGCGGTCGATCACGCCGAGCAGTTTGTACCGGTCGGCGAGGATCGCCCCGCTCGTGCGAGAGCGCTGGTTCGGGATGAAGTCGAGGAACCGATCGGTGAGCTGAGCGCCGTCGAATGGGCACTCGATCCGGCCCTCCTCGAAGGCCCGCGAACATTGCGGACAGAACATCCGCTCGCGAGCGTCCTGCCGGATCGAGGGCGGATCAAGCGTGATCCGTCGACGACCCGCCGCGACGCGCGCCGTTCCTCCGCGCGCGGCCCTGGTCGAGCCACGAGGAGCTCGGCCGACCATCGTTCCCCAGCGGAGATCTGTGCTGACACCTCCGCTGGGAGCGTGTTGCCTTGGCGGGCCTTGGCCCGTTCGATGAAGCTCGCCGTCGTCGCCCTCGCGCTGGCTGCCGCCGCGACGCCGGCCGCGGCGGAGCAGCCGTCGGCGACGGCGCCCGCGCCCGCGCCGGACGAGCCCGTCCCGCCGTCGACGGTCCGCCTGGCGCTCTCCGACCAAGCCGCCGCGTTTCTCACGGAGGCCCGTGTTCGCCGGTTGATGGAGCTGGAGCTTCCGGAGTCCGTCCACCTCGCCGAAGCGGCGGTGGGGCCCCTCGACGAGAACGCGGTCCGCCTGTACGTCGATCTGCCCGAGCCATCGGTCGTGACCATCCAGGTCCAGGCTCCTCAGCGCCGCCTCGAGATGCGTAGGGTCGACGTGAGCGGCCTTTCGTGGGACGTCGCGGCGCGCGTGACCGCGGTCGCGGCGAGCGAGGCGGTCCGGTCGCAGATCGCCCCCATCCGAAAGCGCCCGACGAAGCCCAAGGAGCCGTCGGACGCGGAGCTCGCGGCCCTCTTGCGCGAGACCCCCGCCATCCGCGTGCTCGGCGAGGTGGCCGGCGCGGTCGCTCCGAGTGGCGGCATGGGCCTCGTGGGGTCGCGCCTTGGCGTGGGGTTTCACCAACGGTTCTTCTTCGAGGAGCTGTCCCTGAGCGCGCTCGGAGGGGCGGGCGATCGCGGCAACCTACGGTGGCTCGAGCTCGGCGCTGTGCTCGGTCACCGCCTCGTCTTCACGTCCCGCGTGCGCAGCGAGCTCGGCGCGACGTTCGGACTCGCGCGCGCGGACTACCTCGGAGCGGACGCCGAGGACGGGGCGTTCACCCTGCGCGCGGCGGCGCACCTGAGCCTCGAGGTGCGAGCGACCGAGCAGCTCTGGCTCGGCCTCGAAATCGAGCCGGGCGCAGTGTTGCTCGACGCACCCGAGTCTCTCCAAGGACTTTGGCTCGGGGCGAACCTCTCCATCGGATGGGACTTCCTGTTGCCGAACCACTGACGAGGAACGATGCCGCGACTGATCGAACGACCTACCCGCGTGGAAGCCGCGGGCAACAAGCCGAAGCTCATCGACGAGTACGTCGGTAGGGTGAACTCGAAGGACACCGCCCTGAGCGTGGCGCACATGCGCAGTCCGGGCGGGTGGGTCGAGCCGGGGCAGACGCCCGAGTTCCGCGAGATCACATTGGTTTTGCGGGGCCGATTGCGCGTCGAGCACCAAGGGGGGGCGCTCGACGTCGTGGGTGGTCAGGCGATCGTCACCGAGCCCGGCGAGTGGGTTCGCTACTCCACCCCCGACGATGAGGGAGCGGAGTACGTGGCCATCTGTCTCCCTGCGTTCGACCTCGACACCGTTCACCGCGACTGAACCGAGCGGCCATCGCAATTCCCCTGAGCGCGCCTCGGAGCGCTCACCGAAATTGGTGTTTCGTCACGGCATACGCGTCTTGTCTCCAAAGGGAACCTTGGTACCCTGATCCCGGGCCATGGTCGAAGTGGATGACAGCGCGCCGCTCCACGAAGGCGTGTTGGTGGGCAAGCGGTTTCGGCTGGAGCGGCTGCTCGGTCGTGGGGCCGTCGGGAGCGTGTGGCTGGCCACGCACATCGCGCTCAGCTCATCCGTCGCCATCAAGTTTCTGGATCGCACGAAGGTGCTCGATCCCGACGAGATGGATATCCGACTCGACCGGTTCCGCTTCGAGGCCCAGATCTCCGCGCGGTTGGCGGGGCGGACCAACCATACCGTTGCGGTGCACGACGCTGGGATCCATCGGGACATCCCCTACCTCGTCATGGAGTACGCACCGGGGCGAACCCTCGACGACGTCGTGGGCGAACAGGGCCCAGTGGAGCCTGCGCTCCTGATCGACGTCCTCGAGCAGATCGCCGAGGCGCTCGACAGCGCGCACGCGCTCGGGATCATCCACCGGGACGTGAAGCTCGCCAACATCCTCGCCGTCGAGCGCGAGGATCGAAAGACGACGTACAAGCTCGCGGACTTCGGCGTCGCGAGGATGAGTGGTCACAAGGAGCTCGACCTCTTGGGCCCGCGGAAGACGGCGGACGGGCTCATCGTCGGCACGCCCGCGTACATGAGTCCGGAGCAGATCGGGGGGCTCGAGAGCTACGGACCGTCCGTGGATCTCTGGGCGCTCGGCGTCGTGCTCTACGAGGCGCTGACCGGGCAGCTGCCGTTCAACTCGGTCTCGTTGACCGAGCTCGCGATGGAGATCTCCGGTCGCCCGCACAAGCCTCCGTCGCTCGTCCGACCCGACCTCGGAACGAGCCTCGATGCGTTCTTCGAGCGCGCCCTCGCGAAGCGACCCGGGGATCGCTACTCGACTGCGGCCGAGATGTGCGCGGCGTTCGCGGCCAGCTTGGAGGCCCAGAGCGGAGAGCACTCGCTCGCGCACGAGACGCCGGTCACGCCCAAGAAGCGGCGCCTCGGGTGGGCGCACTTCGCGATCGGCGCCGGCGTCATGGGTTGCGTCGCGGCGGGGATCACGCTGCTCGGCACTCCACCAAAGACCACGAGCGCCGCTGGAAGCGCTGTTCCCGCAGCGCCCTCGGTAGACACTGCGGTGGTCGCGCTCCCGTCCGTGACCGCGCCCCCCGCCGTCTCCGCGGAACCTTCTGTGGTCCCCTCGGTCGCCCCTTCGAGCTCCTTCAAGCCGCGCGTGCAACCTCCGATCGTCGCTTCCGCGACTTCGGCCCCCGTCCGTACCCCGCCGACGCACGCGCGGCCCCAAGGCTCTTTCGACCCGAGCTCCGTTCAATAGGGAAAACATTTCGTAACACGAGTGCGGAAGACGTATCCTTACGTCTGTCTTCTCCTTGGTGGGGATGAGGTACTCGAGAACGTGAGACGACTTCCTTCCCCCTGGTGGTTCGGCTGCGCCGTACTCCTCGCCTGCTCCGTCACGGTAGGGCGTGAACAGGTCGCGTTCGCGGGTGAGCCCGAGTCGAAGACCCTCTTCGCGGAGGGCCGGAAGCTTCGCGAGGAGAACAAGTGCGCGGAGGCGATCATCGTGTTCCGCCGCGCGCTCGACACGTACCCCGAGGGCCTCGGTTCCCTCCGCAACATCGCGGAGTGCGAGACCGAGCTCGGGCTCTTCGCGTCGGCTCGGCGCGATTGGAACGACCTCCGCGTCGCCGTGCTGCAGTCACGCTCGCCGAAGTACGAGGGCTGGGACGCGGATGCGGCCACGGCGAAGGCGGCGCTCGACACTCGCGTGGGCTACGTGACGGTCCAGATCAACGGGGAACGCCCCGAGGGGACGCGGATCCAGCTCAACGGGAAGACGTTCGATCCGCGCCTCATCGGGGTCGAGCTCGAACAGGACAACGGCGCGCTCACGCTCGAGGTCCACTACGGCGCCGCGACGCCTCTCTCCGCGACGACCGTCATCAAGGAGGCGTCCCACGAGAAGCTCGTCATCGACATCCCCAAGGGAGCGGTGGGAACGACGCCTGTCCCAGGTGCACAGGACACGAGCCGCGCCGCGACGGCTCGCGGGATGACGATCGGAGGAGGGATCGCGCTCGGCCTCGGGGGCCTCGCTGCGGTTGGCCTCGGGGTGTCGATCGGGATCCGCCAAGACGCGCTCTCCGGGGCGGAGGCGGCGTGCCCCGATCCGACGAAGCTCTGCACCGACACGGATGACGTGACCCGCGGCACCACAGCGAGCACCCTCATCAACGTGTTCGCGGTGAGCGCTGCGGTGTGCGTCGGCGTCGGCCTCACGCTCGTGCTCGCTGCGCCCAGCGATACGACGCCCGTTACGAAGCCAGGAAAGGAAGACCCAACGCCCGCGCCGCCCCCCGCGAACGCCTCCCTGGAGCTCAACCTTCGAAGCACGACTCACGGCGGCTTCATCGGCCTCGGCGGACACTTCTAGCCCTCGACGCTCGATTGCGCCGCGTGGATGTCCCACGGTGCTGAGTGCACGAGGAGATCGTCGTTCGGTCGCCCCTTCGAAATGCAAAACCGCGAGGATGCGGAAGCACCCTCGCGGTGTTCGAGGCGCGGTCAGGCGAGCTTCGCGACCGCAGCGAACGCGCCCGGATCGTGGATCGCAAGCTCGCTCAGGATCTTGCGGTCGATCGAGACGTTGGCCTTCTTGAGCCCCGAGATCAGGCGCGAGTAGCTCGTGCCCACGGTGCGGGCGGCGGCGTTGATGCGCGCGATCCAGAGGCGGCGGAAGTCACGCTTCTTGAGACGACGGCTGATGTAGCCGTACTCCCAGGCGTGGCGAAGAACCTCTACCGCTTGGCGGTAGCGGTTCTTTCTGCCGAGGTGGTACCCCTCGGTCAGGTTGAGGACGCGGTTGCGGCGGCGGCGGGCCTTGAATCCACGTTTTGCGCGAGGCATGTGTCAGTCCCTCCCAATCAACCGTAGGGGAGGAGGAGCTTCACGCGCTTCTCCATCGTGGAGTCGACCATGTCGTTCTTGCGGAGGCGCCGGCAACGCTTGCGGCTCTTCTCCTGCATGTTGTGGTTGAGTCCGCCCTTGCTGCGGCGGATGCGGCCGGAGCCCGTCACCTTGAAGCGCTTGGCGGCGGCTCGGTTGGTCTTCATCTTCGGCATGGTGCCCTCGTCGAACGCTCTCTCGAGGCCGCGCGCCGACTGCCGGAGCGCCGTTCTAGCCAGAAAGAAGCGGGGTCGCGCTATATGGTCGAACGGGCGTGCGTCGTCAAGCGCGCCGCTCGGGGAGCTCTCGGAGAAGCGCTTCGTAGTCCGGCCAGCGGTTGTAGAGCTGGGCGGAGACGCGAAGCAGGCGGCGCGAGCGCCACCGGAACACCGGGACCTCGATGTGCGGCGCGACCCGGTGTACCTCGAGGTGGGGATCCCCGAACCCGGGCAGGTCTTCGCTCAGCTCCACCGACGCGATCGAGCCGATCATCGACTCCGGGACCAGCGCTTCGCCGCCGACGCGCGCGAGGAGCGCGGCTCGCGCGCGGAGGGCGAGCGCGCGGTTGCGCTCGCGGAGACCGACGAGACCGCCCGGCCACGCTCGTTCGAGGAGCGCGAGGCACGCCGGGATCACGAGCACGGGCGTGGGGTCCCACGTCCCCGGCCAGTCGAACTCGAGCGCGAAGCGGCTCCGATCCGCGCGATCGATCCGCGCGCCGTGGCTGATCGTGAGCGGTCGGACCAGCCCCTGGCGATCCGCGCGGACGTGGAGGTACGCCGAGCCCTTCGGTGCGCAGAGCCACTTGTGACAGTTGCCGGTCGTGTAGGCCGCGCGCGTCTCGTCGAGGTGGAGCGGCACCATTCCGGGCGCGTGCGCGCCGTCCACGAGCGTGTCGATCCCGCGCGCGTCGAGCGCCGCGACGATTCGATCGATGGGCATGACGGTCGCCGTCTGGCTGGTGACGTGGTCCACCATCGCGAGCTTCGTGCGCGCCGTCGCGCGCGAGACGACCGCCTCGACGGCTTCGTCCGGCCCCGCGAGCGGGATCGGCACGTCCGCGACCACGACGCGCGCTCCCGTTCGCTCCGCGACGAAATCGATCGCGTTCTTGCAGGCGGCGTACGCGTGGTCCGTGGTCAGGAGCTCGTCCCCCGGCGCGAACGGGAGGGAACGGAGCACGGCGTTCACCGCGGTCGTCGCGTTGTTGACGAACGCGAGGTCCTCGGGCTTCGCGCCGAGGAACGCGCCGAGGGATTCGCGCACCCCGTCGAGGAGACCCTCCAAGTCGCGCAGGAAGAACTGCATCGCGTTGCGCTCGAGCCGCGCCCGGAGCTCCGACTGCGCTTCGAGGATCTCGGTCGGGCAGGCGCCGAACGAGCCGTGGTTGAGGTGGACGACGGCGGGATCGAGCCGGAAGAGAGCTCGATGATCTTCGCGCTCGTCGCCGGGCAGCGTGCTCATCGCCCGTCGATAGCGCGACGCCGGACGCGGCGCCACGCGCGATGAGCCGCAGCGACGCCGACCGCTACGAACCAGAGACTTGCGCCGCTCGCGCCCCCTTCGCCGAACGAGCATCCGGCGAACGAAGGGGGCGCGGTCGGGCGGACGCACACGCCGTTCGCGTCGCACACTCCGACCCCGGCGCAGTCGAGGACGGACGAGCACTCCACGAGGCACGCCTCTTCGCGACAGACATAGGGCGCGCAGTCCTCCACATCGCCGTTCGGGAGCCGCAGCGTCGTCGACGAGAGGCACGCCTTTCCACCGCAGACGCCGTCGGCGCAGACTCCGCTCGTGCACGCGCCATCGTCCGCGCAAGCCGCGCCCTCTCCGACCTTGGGGACGCACGCGCCCGCGTCGCAGTAATGACCCGGGGTGCAGTCCGAAGGATCGAGGCACGTCGTCGCGCACCCCGCGCCGTTCGCGCAGGTGAAGGGAGCGCACGCGTGCGGGACCGAGCCGCACGTCCCAACGCCGTCGCACTCCACGGCCGTGAACGTGTCCGCGACACACGCGCTGACGCCACACGGCGTGCCCGCGGCGCGGACAGCGCAGACACCGCCCGCCGCGCAGAGCCCTGTCGTGCCGCACGAACCCGGGCCTTCGTCCGGACATCGCGGATCGCTCGCGCCGACCGGGAGCGCCTCGCAGACGCCGTCCGCGCCGCCTCCCTTCTCGAGGGCGGAGCAGCTCTCACACGCCCCGTCGCATGGAGCGTCGCAACACATCCCTTCGACGCAGTGACCCTGTGTGCACTCCGCGTCGAGGGAGCAGGACGCACCGTTCGCTCCCGCCGCGAAGATCTCGATGCTCGAGAGCGCGCCGACGGATTCGTTCGTGCCACCGACGACGAGCACGCGATCGTCGTCGAGCACGGTGAGCGTGAAGCCGTGCCTGCCCGTCGTGAGGCCCGCTGTTGGAAAGAACAAGTTCTGTGCGGGATCGTAGATCGTCGCGTCGGGGAGATCGGTGAACGCGACGGTTCCGCCGACGACGATCACCTGGCCGTTCGAGAGCGTAGCGCCGCCGTGCGCCCACCTCGGTGTCGTGAGCGGAGGGGCGGACACCCAACTCCCTCCGCCCGCGCCCGTGGGCGGGACGAAGACGTCGGCGTCGCTCGTAGCGAAGGGGGATGCGGGCGTGAGTCCCCCCGCGATGAGCACGCGTCCGTCCAAGAGCCGCGCAGCGACCGCATAGCAACGCGGCGTCGGGAGCGGGGGGGCGGCCGTCCAAACATTCGAGACGGGATCGTAGAGGGCCGCCGTGGGCGCATAGCAATCGCCCGTCGCGAGCACGCGACCGTCCGGAAGGAGCGTGGCGACGTGGTAACTACCAAACGAGATGGTGCTCTGGTCCATGGTCATCGAGATCGGCGTCCACGACCCGACGCCGCTCGCGTCGTAGATCTCTCCACTGTCGGACGTGCTCGAACCCCCGAGCACGAGCACGCGCCCGTCGGCGAGGAGGGTCGCGCTCGCGGCGCTCCGCTCGAGGAGCGCTCCCGGCGGATCGTCCGTGAATACGCCGTTCGCGTAGTACTCGACGAATCGATTGCTCTGGTAGCCGCCGGTGACGAGCACGCGCCCGTCGTCGAGCCGCGTCGCCGTGTGTTCGACGCGATCGGCGCCCGAGCTCGCGGTCGCGGCGGAGACGCCCGAAGGGCTGATGAGCTCCGCGCTGCGCTTGTTGGCCTGGTCGCCGCCGAGAACGAGGACGTCTCCGGATGGGAGCAGGGTCGCCGTGTGTTCGGTGCGCGCGGCCGCCATCGACGTCGTCGCGCTCCACGACGGGTCGACGAGCAGCGGATAGTCCGCGTCCGAGGCGCTCCACTCCACCTCCAGCATGCACGACCCTTCGCCGAGGCGCGGAAGCTCTCTTCCCCACGGAGCGCGCGGATCGTGGTCGACACCGCACCCACTCACGCGAAGGCGCGCCGCGCGCGGCTCGCAGAGCGCGTGTTCGTCGAGGCACGACGCCGGGAACACGCGAGGTGGCGCGACGCGCAGCCTCGGGAAGCCGCGCGCGTCCAGGAGCTCGAACGTGTCCGACACGAGCCGCGCGTGGGACGCGCCGATCGGCCTCACCTCGTAGCGCACGCGCGCCTCGGACGGCGGAGTCGCGAAGAGCAGGAAGTCCTCCGTGCCCTTCCCGGAGGGGCGTTGCGCCCAGGTTGCGTCGGAGCCGAGCGCCCCTCGGTACACCGCGACGTCCCGAGCGGCCTCTCCCGTCACGTTCGAAGCACCGACGAGGCGCATCTCGAGGGCGATGGAGGATCTTCGATCGACGACGCGCGTCGGTTCGGCTGCGCGGCCGGGGAGGCCGACGAGCACCTCGTCGCCGCGCTGCGGCGGGCGCGTGAGCACGCCGTCGACGAGCTCCAACGAGCCGCGGTCGCCCTCCGCCGGGCGCGCGCGGGCGATGAGCCGGGTCATGGACTCCACGAGATCCGGGCGCGCCGTCGGGGGCGCGAGCTCGGCCTCGGTGGGTCGCTCCGCGGTGCACGCGGTGACCAACGCGCCCGCTGCCGCAGCGACCGCGACGCGCGCTCCGATCACTCCGACCTCCGGCGTCGGCGCGCGCAGATCGACAGCGCGAGTCCGGTGGCGAGGAAGACAATCGGCGCGGCGCCGCGCTGTCCGGGGGCGAGCGTGCAGCCGGACGCGACCGTCGGTGCTTGGGGGACGACGCACGCGCCTTCTGCGTCGCACACGAAGGGCTCGCTGCACTGCAGCACGGAGGAGCAAGCGTCCAAGCAGCCGAGCGGAGTACACGCGAAGGGCGCGCACTCGATGAGCGCCCCGGACGCGTCCACGAATTGGGATCCGAGACACGCGTTGGTCGTCGCGCAGCGGGACGCGAGGCACGCGCCCGACGCGCACTCGCCGTCGCGCGCGCACGCGGAGCCGTCGGCCTTCACCGGGACGCACGTCGTGTCGGCGGCCCTGCACCAAGCGCCGGCAGCGCACGTCTCGTCGCCGTTGCAGCTGGTCCCGCATCCCCCGCCCGAGCAGATGAACGGACCGCACGACTCCGCCGTGGTCACGCACGTCCCCGCGCCGTCGCACCGGGCCTTGGTGGCGGTCCCGTCCGCACAGGCGGGCGGTCCGCACGCCGTCTCGGATCCGTAGAGCGCGCAGTGTCCGGCGCCGTCGCAGACGCCGCGCGTCCCGCACGTGCTCGTCGACTCCGTCGCGCAGGCGCCCTTCGGATCGGTCTCCTCTGCGACGGGCCCGCACTTGCCGTCGATCCCCGATCCCTTCAGCGCGCCCGTGCACGCGTCGCACGGGCCGTCGCACGCAGCGTCGCAGC
This sequence comes from Polyangiaceae bacterium, assembly GCA_046351395.1. Taxonomy (GTDB): domain Bacteria; phylum Myxococcota_A; class Polyangia; order Polyangiales; family Polyangiaceae; genus CAYYKK01. The sequence goes on along the minus strand of JAXLYP010000001.1, from coordinate 256,469 downwards.
ACACTCCGTCCACACAGAACCCGCTCGAGCACGTGACGTCCACCGTGCATGCATCGCCGAGGTCGTCGGGCCGATAGAGCTCCGATCGGTGCGGGCCGTAGCTGTCGGAGCGCCCCGTGATGAGCACGCGACCGTCCTCGAGGAGCGTGGCGGTGGTGAACGTGCGATGGTCGAGCGTCTTCGCCGTGCCGACGATGACGTCCGTGTCGCGGTGGAGGAGCTCGGCGTAGTTCGTCCCCGGGGTGCCTCCCCCGACGACGAGGACGTGTCCGGAGGCGAGCTCCACGGCGGCGCCTCCCTGGTGGTTCTGCGCCAGCGCGAACGGCAAGGTGTGGAACGTCAGCGTCGTCGGATCGAGCGCCTCGACAGACGTCTCGGGAGCCCCGATCGAGTAGCCGCCGAAGAGCAGAAAGCGCCCCTTCGCGTCGGTGACGGCGGGGCTCTGCCAACGGCCTTTCGCGAGGTTCGGGCCCGCCGTCCACGCGTTCGTCGCGGGATCGAAGATCTCGGTCGAGTCGATCGGCGTGAAGTCGGGGCGCAGCCCTCCCGCCACGAGGACGCGTCCGTCCGGGAGTCGCGTCGAGCGCGCCCCCGAGCGACGCTCCAGCATGGGCTGCGTGGGGACCCATCCGCTCGCGTCGCTGTAGGTCTCGGCGGTCGCGTCGTTCGCGTCACCGCCCGCGACCAGGATGCGCCCGTCGAGGAGCGTCTCGAGGACGTGCGACGCGCGCCCGACCTGGAGCCCCGCGGGGATGCCCAGCGTGCAGAGCTGCGGATCGATCGTGTAGACCGCGACCGTGGGTGCCGCGAAAGTCACGTCGCCACCAATCAGCATCACCTCCCCGCTGGGGAGCCGCGTCGCAGCGCGGTCTGTCGCCGCGGGGACGTTGGGGTTGCACACCGACCAAGCGTTGCTGCTGGCGTTGAAGACCTCGGCGTACTTCGAATAGCCGTCGCCGGCGACGAGGACGCGCCCGGCGGGGAGGAGCGTCGCCGTGCCGCGCTCGTGGTCGCCCGCCAGATCGGTCGTCGTCGCGGACCACACCGGATCGACGAGCGCTGGATACGTGACGCCGCTCCAGCTCACCCACAGCGTGCAGCGCGAGCCACCCGGATCGACGACAGGCCGATCCCACGGCAGCGGACCGCCGCGCTCGATCGCGCAGCCCTCGACGTCGATCGCGAGGTCCTTCGAGCGGCTCGGCGCGCCCTCGCGCGCGGCTTCGTAGACGTGTGGCGCGACCACGCGCATCCGCGGCGTTCCGGTCGAGTCCAGCAATTCGAGGACGCTCCCCACCAGTCGAAGCCCGGCGACGTGCTCGAGATCGATCTCCCATCCGACGCGCTCCAGCTCGGGCTTTTCGGTGAAGAGGAGCTCGTCCTCCACGCCATCCTCGGCGACCCTCCGCACGAGGTGTGCCCCGCGGCCCAGCGCGTCCCGGTGGAGCGCGAGCCCATCGAGGTCCTCCTTTGGCGAGCGCGCTGCGCCGATCAGCCGGAAACGGAGGCGCATCGACGAGTCGGCGCGCGCGGCGAGCGCGGTCTCGTCATTCGCGAGCGCCGGGAGCTCGACCCCATGAGCGGCCGCTGTTCCCGCGCCGAGGATCGGGCCGGACGTCCGCGGATCGACGAATCGCGAGGCGAGCGCGCGCACGTCGTCGAGCGCGTCGACGGGTGGCTCTTCGGCGCCGCGGGTCGAGGTCTCCGGCGTGGTGCACGCCACCAGCACCGCCACCGCGATCCCCGCCGTGAACGCTTGCTTCGTACGGACTCGCTGCGCGCCGAGCATCGGACCGATCGATGTTACACGCCGCCCGCCCTTCCCACGCGCGCGCCGAACCGCGCGATGGTTGCGCCAACGCTATTGTGTCGCTGCGCGCGAACTGCGCTTCCCCGGTCGCGCGGCTTCGGCTCGTGCGCCGGACGGAGCCATGACAGGGTGCGGCGCATGACGGACGAACTGGTCACCCGAGAACAGCACGGGAACGCCGTGCTCCTCACCCTCCAACAAGGCGCGCGCAGGAACGTGCTCTCGGCTGCGCTGGTCGACGCGATTGGCGCCGCGTACGACGCCATGGAAGCCGACGAATCCGTGAACGTCGTGGTGCTCACGGGCGCGGGCCCCGCGTTCTGTGCGGGCGCGGAGCTCTCCGTCTTGCGCGCCGCCGCGGACGGAAAATTCGACCTCGTCCGCAAGGTGTACGACGGCTTCCTCCGCGTGCTTCGCTCGCCTCTGCCGACGATCGCGGCGGTGAACGGCCCAGCCGTCGGCGCGGGGTTCAACCTCGCGCTCGCGTGCGACGTGCGGCTCGCCGGTCGAAGCGCGCTCTTCGACACGCGCTTCTCGAAGCTTCATTTGCACCCCGGCGGTGGGCACGCGTACCTCCTCGCGCGCGCGGTCGGTCCGCAGCGCGCGATGCTCGCGACCGCGTTCGGAGAGGTGTGGGACGCCGAGCAAGCCGCGCAGGCCGGGCTCGTCGCCGCGGTTCACGACGACGGCGTGCTCGTGGAGAAGGCCCTCGCCGTGGCGCGCGGGATGGACGGCCTCGAGCGGTCGTTCAGCCGCAAGCTCGTCGAGACCGTCCGGCGCGCGCTGGACACGCCGACGCACGACGACGCGCTCGCCCACGAGACGGAGGCGCAAGCGTGGTCGGTCACTCGCCCCGCGTTCCTCGCGGGGCTCGAGGCGATGGAGAAGAAGCTCGCGCGGAGGTAGCGCCGAAGCGCGACCGCGAGAGGCCGCTCAGCGGTGGTAGGACGCGCAGCCCGACCGGCAGGTGACGTCGACGAAGCACGCGGAGTCGGCCTTCTCCGTCGCGTCGGGCTCGAGGAGGATCGTCTGCTTGTCGGCCGAGACGACGCCGCACACGCGAACGCCCGCTTCGTTCGGCGAGAGCGCGAGGCGATCGTTCTCTAGCTCCCAAGCTCCGCTCAGCGTGCGGCCGTTCTCCGTGACGAGCGTGAAGCGCGCGTCCGCGCTCTCCGGGTCGAGCACGAGTCGGCCGCCGCCGTCGGTGCGCCAAGCTTGATCACAGAGTGCTTTCCTCTCGTCCGTGCCTCCGCAGTAGGACCCGACCGTGGTCGGCGTCGTCGAGAACACGGCTGGGGCGGGTCGAGTGCCGCCGCACGCAGAGAGCGCCACTAGACCCAACGGGAGCGCGGAGACTCGCATCGTTGCTTCAATGTATCTCCACGATGCCGCGCATCCCACTTGGGTCGCGGTCCGAATGGTAGGGGTATGCGCCGACGCGGCTGAACCGCAGGCACACGGGATCGCTCGACGGGTCGTCGCCGGGCTCGTCGGTTCGAAACGAACCATCGTCCGCGATCATCTCGTCGCTGCTCCCTTCTGCCCGAGCGAACATGACGATGTGGCCCTGCGCCACACGCACGAGCGGTGGGCTGAAGCCCACGTCCGTCGCGACGATCGTCGCCGCCCACGGCTTCTTCGAGGGGCAGTCGATCACGTCGACGCCGCCGAGCGGGTTCGCCGCCGCGTCGTCCGCGGCGACGTCCTCCTCCGTCTCCACGACCCGTTCGCATCCCCAGCACAACGCCGCTGCGAATGCGGCGCAGAGACACAGTTGCGTGAGCTGCATGGTCGAGGGCGGAGCACTTCGCGTGCCCAAAGCGCGTCGCGGCAAAGTGCATCAAGGCACCGCCCGTAGAGCGCGGTAGGAGATCCGTATGGACCCACGACGCCCGACCTGGCCCGCAGTCGCCGAACGCCGCCGATTCCTCCGCGAAGCCGCGCGCGGTGCGATGTGGGGCGGTGCGGCGCTCGTGCTCACGGCGTGCGCGCCTCCCGCGAAGACCGCCGATCACCCGAGGGGGGAGGACAAGAAGGAGAGCGAGGAAGAGGGAGCCGAGGTCACCCCCGGCGAAGATCTCATGCAGGAGCACGGGCTCCTCGAGCGCGTGCTCCTCATCTACGAAGCCGCAGCCGATCGCGTCGAGCGGGCCGAGGCGCTCGAACCGGGCATCGTCGTGGACGCCGCGACGATCATCCGATCGTTCGTGGAGGACTATCACGAGAAGCAAGAGGAGGACTTCGTGTTCCCCGCGCTCGCGCGGTCGGCGGAGCACGGACCGCTCGTCGAGACGCTTCGCGAGCAGCACCGCCGAGGGAGGCGCGCGACGGACGAGATCCTCCGCATCGCGCGCGCGGGAGGTGCGGAGCAGGCCGCGCTCGCCCCGCAGCTGCGCGCGTTCGTCCGGATGTACCGGCCGCACGCCGCGCGCGAGGAGACCGTGCTGCTGCCCGCGTTTCGGCGAACGCTCGACGACTCGGGCTACCGCGAGCTTGGTGAGAAGTTCGAGGATCGCGAGCACGCGCTCTTCGGGGAGGGCGGCTTCGAGGACGTCGTGAAGCGAGCGGGTGCCATCGAGGCCGCGCTCGGGATCGACGACCTCGCGCGGTTCACGGTCGCCTAACCGGGTACGCCCAATCGCGCGTCGAGGTGTTGAGTCCGCGCTTGACGGGTTCGGTGCTCTAGTTGATCTGGACCGATCCACCTTGGATTCGGTTCACACCGGACGAACGCGCCAGCAGGTAGGCTCCTCGAATCAGGATCTTCCCGGCGCGGGTGAGCGTGATGCTCGCGCGCCCGCATTTCAGGACGATCTCCTGCTCGGCCTCGAAGACGAGGCGCTCCCCGTTCCTCTCGAGCACGCGCTCCGGCGCCGCGGGGGCCTCCGGCTCGGAGGGCGCACCGTCGACGCTCGGCGCCGCGGCGCGGTCGGGCGCTTGCGCGGGCTCGAACATCCAGCCCATCACCAAAGGCCTCTGCGGCTTCCCGCCCTCGAACACGAGCGCGCACGCTCGCCCGACGTCGGCCGGGGTGGGCTCGACCATCGACCGCGCGACGAGCGGCCCCGCTGTCCACTCGTCGTACTCGACGATCGGCGAGCCGTCCTTCGCGAGCGCGACGACCCGCCCCACGACGACGCCGTCGATGCGCTCCGGCGGAGGCGCCTCGGCTCGGCGCGCGTGGTCCTCGAGCACGAGCTCCACGAGATCGCGCGTCGAGCTCTCTTCAGCTGTCGAGCTCTCTTCAGCTGTCCCGTCCGAGGAGCCATCCGATCGAGGTTTCATCCGTTCACACCCACCTGACTGCCCCTTGTCTGGGCCATGACTCCCTCGCGTCCCCAGTGAAGGCGCGGCGTCGGCGATCCACCTTCCCGCCCCCGTGGGTCAGCCAGGGGTCAGGATTGTTCGTGATCGCGCACCGACAGGCAAGCGGCGAAAGACGGTCAGAGCCTTCGCTCGTGGCTTCGTTTCGCGCGCTTCATGGCGGCGAGGAACGCCTTTCCGAGCTTCGGCTCCTCCCCGTCCACTGCGGGCTCCGCCGGCAGATCGACCCGCGCGGGTGGGCTCGGCACGACGTCCTCGGCCGGCGTTGGATGGAACGGCATCACCGCGGGTGGAGGCACGGACGTTGGGTTCGGTCTCGTCGAGGGCGCTCCCGTGTCCTCCGCCAACACGTCGATGGGTGCGACGATCGGCGGGGGCGGGGGAGGCGCGGAAGACTGGGAAGGCGCGCGCGTCGGTGCGACGAATGGAAGCGGAGACGGCGTTCGATCCTGCTCGTGCCGGATCTCCGGCGGCACCCGATCGACGTCCCCGCGCGAGGGCTCTGGTGAGACCGCTGCGAACGGCATCGGGCTGTGCGCGCGCGCCACCTTCGCGAGCATCGATGGATCGAACGACATCGTCGCGTTGAGATTCGCGCCGGGTTTCTTGGCGGTGAGCGGCGGTGCAGGCGCGGTCGCCACGGGCGCGACGAACGGCATCGGTGTGGGGGCGCGCAGCGCGTCGATCGGAAGGGTCGAGTGGAGCTCCGACGGCCGCGCGCGGGCGAACGGTGTCGCGCTCAGATCGGGGGGCGCGCTCGGAGCGACGGACGGCGGCTTCACGGCGGCCGCGAACGGGGTGGCCGGTGTCGGTGGGGTCAGCGCTGCGCCGACGAGGGTCTGCGATGGGCTCGGCTTCGTCGAGGGAGGCTTCGTGTCCTGGAACGATCCATCGGTGCGCGGCGCGACCTTCATCTCCACGCGGTCGTATTTGCGACGCGATCGTGGTCCGCCCGTGCCGGGAGCGACGCTCCCCTGGCGCTGCGGGCTCGGCGCGTCCGAGTGGATCTTCGCGAACACGCCATATTTTCCGAGTTGCGCCTCGCTCTCGACCCCGAAGCTCCCTCGAAACACGATCGAGACGAGCCGGTTCTCCGCGTCGATCTGGAGCGTATCCGCGACCATCCGGACGCCCTCGCCGACGGGGTTCTTCGGATCACCCGCCACGCGCACCGCCGCCTTCACCCCGGGAAGCGCGGATCGGAGTCGCGGTTTGTCTGGGGAGACCCCTTCGAGCACGACCCACTCGTCCCCCTGGAGATACTCGAGGCGCTGGTCGGGCGGGGCGCATTGGAAGTAGTCCCACGGAAAGCCGTGCTGCGCGTGATCGTGCGCGCTCGATGGGTTCGAGAGGCGCATGGCACCCCCCTCCACCGAGGGGGCGACGCCGAACGCGCGCCGCGTCGGCCAGGCGGCGGGCAGGGGCCCCACACCGACCGGGACGGCCCGCCCCCAAGCGTCCAGGATCCGGGGCCAACCCTCCGCCGCCGTCCCGCCCGGGTTCGCTGGTCCGCGCGCCGCGAGCTCCCACAAGAGCGGAGCGGAGACGAACGGCGCGGGCCCGCCCGCGGGCCCGAGCGGACCCTGCACGAGCACGCATTTGTCGAGGAGTGTCTGCGTTCCCCGGCCCACCATCAGCCGGACTTGCACGCGCGGCGCCGGAGCGCCCGAGGGGGCGTACGCGCTGCCGCTCAGCAGGATATCCGCCTTCGGCCGGTAAGGCACGAGATCCGAGGCCACGAGCAGGCTCCTCGACGCGTCCCCGTCGGGGTGCACGTCCGCCTCCGCGATCGCCTGCGGCTCCGCCGCGATCATCGGGAGGCCATCCGCGAGCCCGAACGTGGCCTTCAGGATCACCGCGACCCGCGTGACACCATCGAGGGAGAACGGCAGCGTCGTCCCCCGCGCCGCACCGATCACCGTGATCGCGACTGGCTGTGCGTCCCTCCCCGGCACGCGGGGACCCTACCCGAAAGTGGCGCTGGACCAGAGGAGAAACGTGGATCAGAGCGCGTCCGCCCCATACGCGGTCACGTTCGTCGTGGTGAGGATGCGCGCGACGCCGGAGGACGGGTCGAACGCGCCGATCGTCCCGTCGCAGTTCAGCAGGAACAGCGTCCCGAACTTCGTCGCGAGGCCGTAGACGCAGCCCAGCCCATCCCCGCCGAGGAGAGCGCTCGTGCCCGTCGCGAGGTCGAAGCGGGCGAGCCCGCCACCACAGGGGCCGTCGGTCGAGATGATCATCTCGCCGTCGAAGAAGACGATGTCACCGCTCGACGACTCCCCTGGCGGGAGCGCGCCGATCGTCGAGCTCGCGCCCGAGTTCGGATTGATGCGGAACACCTCGGTGCCGGCCGCGTAGAGGAAGCCGTCCGGGCCCGCAGCGAGAGAATTCGCGGAGACGCCGGGAAGGAAGGTCTTGGTCGTGTTGGAGTTCGGCACGAGCTCGAGGATCGTCGTCGCGTCGAGCGCGAACCAGCGCGCGGGTGGGCCCGGCAGGATCGCGATGTCGAGGTGGGTCGTGCCCGCGGTCGCGATCACCGTCGACACGCCCGTGTAGGGCCGTAGGTCGAGGAGCGCGCCCGAGCTGTCCGTCACGAGCAGGTGCACGTTCGGCGCACAACCCAGCCCGATTGCGTGCTTGCACTGTTGCGTCGCCTCCGTGCACGTGTCCGCGCTGCACGCGAGATCGAGGTCGCAGCTCGGTGGGCCCGCGGTGCACCCGAGGAGCGAGTCGCACCGCTCGACGCCGTTGCAGAACACACTGTCCGTACAGAGCGCGTCGCAGGGATCGTTGTGGCAAGCGTCATCGTCCGCGTCGCACACGTCCGTGGTGCAGGGGATGCCGTCGTCGCAGATCGCGTCGCTGTGTGTGTTCTCGCAGCCCGCCCGCGGATCGCAATGATCGACGGTGCAGAACGCACCATCGCTGCAGAACGCGTCATCCGGTTCGTGCGCGCAACCATCGGGCAGGCACGCGTCGATCGTGCACGACACCCCGTCGTCGCACTGTCGGTCCGACGTGCACGGTGGCCCGGTGGACGACGACTGTGCGGCTGTCGCGGAGCTGCTCGTGCTCGCGCCGCTCGTCGAGCCCACGGAGCTCGACGCGGACGCCGCTCCGCCCTGCGCGTCGGCCGGCTCGTCGAGCGAGGTGCGCGCGCCGCACGCCACCGCGAGGCCGCTCAGCGCCAGCGCGGCTACGGCTACGACGCGCACCCGCATTACACCCGTCTCAGCCGACGTGCTTTTCCATCAGCTTCGCGAGGCGCGGCACCGCGACCTCCACGTTCTTCTTCGCGGAGCCGCGGAGGCTCGAGTACGTCTTGCGAACGACGCTGCTCTTCGCGCCGCTGATCTTCGCGTCCGTCACACTCAGGAGCTCGTCCGCCACGTGTGATGCGTTCTTCTCCATGTGCGCCGCCGGCTTCCCGCCGTTCTTCTGGCCCTCGACCCAAATCGGATCGAGCTTCTCCGCCCACTCCGGGAGCAGCTTGCGGATCACCTCTTGGACGAACCCAGGCTTCACGCCCTTCACGGCTCCGTAGCCCGTCTTGACCGCGAAACCGGAGATCCCGCTCTTCGCGGCGACCTCCTCGTCGACGAGGACGAGGCAGTCCTTGATGATCGCGTCGCGCTTCGTTTCTTCCTTGAGGGCTTCGACCAGGCTCATGTCTCGGGGCTTAGCACGGCTCTCGCAAGGATGGAGAGCCGGGTGATAGTTGGACGCCCGCCCCCCGTGTGGTAGGGCCAAGCTTCGCTCGCTAACCGCCTGACCAAGGAGGATCCATGCGCTCGTCACGAACCACTCTCCGCCGCGTCGCGCTCTCGGGCGCGGTCGCCCTCGCTGGAGCGGCGCTCGTCGCTTGCTCGGATACGCCCCCCGCGCAGACGGTGGATGGCGCGAACACGTCGGGCAATCGCACCGCGTCGACGGCCCCCGCACCCACCACGTCGAGCAAAGGCAACGACGACCAAAAGAGCAACGTCTCCATCGAGGACAAGATCCTGAAGGCGTGCGGGGACGTGCCCGTCGCGCACTTCGGGTTCGACGCGGCGGACGTCCAAGCGGACGCGGCCAACGCGCTCGACGCGATCGCGCGGTGCTTCGTGACGGGGCCGCTCAAGGGCCACGCCATCAAGTTGATCGGCTACGCCGACCCCCGCGGCGACACGGAGTACAACCTTCGCCTCGGTCAGCGCCGCGCGGGATCCGTCGGTGATTTCCTCCAGAAGAAGGGCATGGAGCAGAGCAAGGTCCGCACGAGCTCGAAGGGTGAGTTCGAGGCCACCGGCACCGACGAGACGGGCTGGGCGCAGGACCGCAAGGTCGAGATCCTTCTGGGCGACTGATCTCGAATGGCTCTCCTCCAGCAAGTCGAGGCCGCGACGCAGACCACGTCGTCGGAGCAGATCCGCAGCCCGCTCGATCAAGTCCTCCACGGGGACGCGGCGGTTCTCGCCATCTTCTTCGGCCTCGTCGCGCTCGCGGTGCTCGGTATCCTGATCGCGATCCTGAAGGCGATCCAGCTGGTGCGGCTGCGCGGGGAGCTGCACCGGTTCGAGCGCGAGTCCTTCAACGCCGTCGAGTCGGGCGAGCTCTTCGAGGTCGCGCGCCGCGATCAGCGGTCGCCGGGCGCGCGCGTCGTGCTCGCGATCGCGAAGCGCGGCGGCAGCCACGGGATCCTCGAGGCGGTCGCGAAGCGCGCGATCGTCTCGGAGCAGCAACGGGCGACCTCGCTGCTCGCGGTGCTCGCGTCCGTCGCCGCGGCGTCGCCCTTCATCGGTCTGCTCGGCACCGTCTACGGCATCATGAAGGCGTTCGTGGACATCAGCCGCAACAACAGCGCGTCCCTCAAGGTCGTCGCCCCGGCGATCGGCGAGGCGCTCGTGACCACGCTCGTCGGTCTCGTCGCCGCGATCCCGGCGCTCGTCGCGTACAACTTGATCAACCGCTGGGTGGACGGGCTCGTGAGCGAGCTCGAGGCGGCGAGCGGCGCGTGGGTCACGATCATCGCGGACTCGGATCGAGCCGGCGGCCGAGGCGGCGGCCCCACGCTCGCGAACCCGGCGAGTGGCTCGCAGGGGCCGGCCCGGCCATCATTCCCAACGTACTGACGCGGAGGAGACCGACATGGGCATGAGCGTCGGAGGCGGTCGGCGCGGAGGAGGCTTCTCGGACATCAACGTGACGCCCCTCGTGGACGTCATGCTCGTGCTCCTCATCGTCTTCATGATCACCGCGCCGCTCCTCACGACGACGCTGAAGGTCGACCTGCCCAACGTCCAGGCGAAGGAGACGACCGTCGAGGACTCGAAGCTCGTTTTGTCCGTTTCGAAGGAGGGACGGATCTTCTTGAGCGAGGTGGACGTCACAGACAGCGTGGAGAAGACCCTCCAAGGCAACGAGCGCATCCAACGCGAGAAGGAGCTCTACATCCGCGCCGACAAGGACGCGAAGTACGGCGCCGTCGCGAAGGCCATCGCGGCCGCTCGCAAGGCCGGCGTGAAATCCCTCAACCTCCTCGTTCAGCCCGAGATCGACACGGCGGCCGGCGAGTCCACGAGCCCCGTGACTCCTGTGCCCGAGGTGCCGACCGGCAAGCCCGCGACCAAACCCGCTCCGGCCCCGCCGAAGGGGAAGAAGTGAGAGACATTGCCGCCTACGAGATCGTGATCGCGGTCGTCGTCGCGGCAGGACTGCAGGGCGGCGCCACTTACGTGCTCGTGCCTCACGGGGATTTGAAGCCGGATCCGCGGCCCGAGATTTGCGACAACGGCATCGACGACGATCTCGACGGCCTGATCGACCGTGCCGACGAGGTGGATTGCCACGATGAAGTGGCCGTCGAGGTGAAGCCCGTCCTCGATCTCGAGGGCCTCACATTGAAGCAGGGACAGAAGATGCCCGTCCTACCGGACATGTGGGGCGCTCCGAAGCCCCCGGCTCCTGCACCCGCGGTCGACAAGACCTTCGCCTCGACCAAGACCGATCCCGACAAGACCCCGAAAGACGACGACAAGAAGAAGGAAATGGCCGACGCGGGCGTGGAGCCGAACCCCACGGACGCAGGCGAGACCAAGGATGACAGTGATGCGGGGGGCGCACAGACCGACCCCTCGGATGCAGGGACCGAGAACGAGCTCGACGCTGGCACGGGAACGATTGGTGATCCGAACGGCGTCCCCGATGGAGATACGGAAGATCCGCTCAAGGCCAACGCCAAGAAGACCTACTACGCGCGCGTGTACTCCTTCTTGAAAGGCATGTGGAACTCGCATTGCACCGACGAGAACGCCACGGCGAGCGGCACGATCACCCTTTCTGGCAGAACGATTACCGGTGTCTCTGGGACGGGCCTCGAGTTCCTTCAAGGCGCCACGATCCCAGCGCCTCCCGACAACTACCCCGACCTGTATTTCCAGCCGTCGCCCGTCAACTTCACATGCCCCAAGAAGACTCCCGCACCATGAAGAACCGCTCCCGCTCTCGTCTCCTCCTCGCTGGCCTCACGGTCGGCATGGCCGCAGCCGTGAGCGTCGCGGACACGACCGAGAGCTTCGCGCAGTCCGAGCCGCAGCCGGACGAGAACGCGATCATCGCGTCGTTCACGATCATGGGCGATGCGTCGGGCGCGGCGATGCCGCTGCCGAAGCTCGGGATGATTCCGTCGATCTCCGCCGAGATCGAGGACGCGACGTTGAACAGCGTCGCCCGGCGCGATCTCGATCTGTGTGGGGAGTTCGAGGTGATGCCGGACTCCTCCGCGCCGGACGGCGCGTACGCGGACAAAGTCGACTCGAAGGCCTGGAAAGAGAAGGGCGCGGAGTATCTCGTTCGCGTGTCCGCGCACAAGGTGAACGACTCGACCGTGGAGCTCCGCGGCCAGGGGTTCATCGTCGAGGTGGGAGACGACCCGCTCTACGACAAGAAGTTCCAGGTCCCCCTCGCGGATCTGCGCGTCGAGTCGCACCGCCTCACGGATCTCCTGATCGGCGCGCTCACCGGCCACAACGGATCCTTCGCGAGCCACATGACCTTCGCGCTCGGCTCGGGCGGAGTGCGGCAGGTCTACACGATGGATGCGGACGGCTTCAACGCGAAGAGCATCTCGCCCGCGAACCGCGTGGCGCTCGCGCCCACGTACGGCCCGAACGAGGAGCTCTACTACTCGGGCTCCGAGAACAAGGACATCTACAAGGTCTACAACACGACCTCGCCCAACGCGCTCCCGCTCAACGTCGACGGTTCGGTGTACGGGCTCACCTGGTCGAAGGATCGCTCGCAGGTCGCCGTCGCGATTGGCGTGAGCGACTCCATCAAGCTCTTCTTGGGCCCGTCCCTCGACAAACTCCAGCCGCACGGCTCCGTCGGCGGCGTCCTCCGGCCTCAGTTCACGCCGGAGGGAAAGCTCCTCTTCGCCGGCGACGGTCACTTTGGCTCGCGCATCTACGTCGACGATCAGCCCATCACCCCCGATGGGATCTATGCGTCGAGCCCGTCGTATTGCCGCTCGCCCGACGGTGATCACATCGTCTTTTCCGTGAGCGTGGGCGGCAACGCGAGCGACATCCTCACGACGAGCGAGCGGGGCGGAGGCATCGGCCGGTTGACGGCCGGTTCGGCGATGAACTCGTCCCCCGCGTGCAGTCCGGACGGCCGGCTCGTGGCGTTCTTCTCGACCCGAAAGAGCGGCGAGGGGAGTGGCCTCTACGTGATGCGCACGGACGGTCGCCACCTGAAGCGCGTGTCGACGCTCGTCGGGGACTCCCTGCGCTGGGATCCCTTGCCGCCCGGAAAAATCTCCGATCCCGACGCGGTCAAATCCAAAGACGCGAAGTAGTCGTACGCTCCGCCCATGACGGCGATCGTGCGCGAGCTGGTGTCCCTCATCGACGAGGCGCAGTCGGGGGCCGCCGATCTGCTCGATCACCCTCGGGCGTACCGCGCGCTGAAGCGGGCATTGTCTGCGGTGCACCCGCTCGTGACGACCGGCGAGGTCGCGCTCGACGTCGTCCTCGACGCGCTCGACCGCGACATCTCGGCGCAGGTCGACGAGATCCTGCATCACCCGAAGCTGCGCGCGGCGGAGAGCGCGTGGCGCGGGGTGAAGTTCGTGGTCGATCGCGTCGCCTTCAAGGAGAACGTCAGGGTCGAGGTGCTCAACTGCTCGATGGAGGATCTGCTCGACGACTTCGACGCCTCCCCCGAGATCGTCAAATCGGGCCTCTACAAGATCGTCTACTCCGGGGAGTACGCGTCGTACGGGGGGCGCCCGTTCGGCGCGATCATCGCGAACTACGTGTTCGGTCCCGGGCCTGCCGACTCCGCGTTCCTCGGGCAGTGCGGTGCGGTCGCGGCATGCGCCGCAATACCGTTCATCACCGGCTTCGCCCCGCTGCCGCCCGATCAACCGTCGACCGCGATACGGTTCATGATGAGAGAGGCGCACCGCGCGTTCGACTCCGCGAAGTTCGTCGCCGGCACGTGGCAGCGATTCGCCGCGCGAACACCGTTCAGCGTCGTGACGAAGGAGGGCGCACGCTTGGAGGAGACGGCGCGGGGCGCCGACGACCGCGTGTGGCTCTGCGGAAGCGCGATAGTGGCCGTGGCGGCCGCACAAAGCTTCGCGAAGTGGCGCATCGCCTCCGACCTCACCTTCGCGGTGGACGCGCTCGACCTCGATCCACCGCTGTCTGACGCGCTGGATGCACACCTCGCGGACCACGGTGTGATGAGCCTTGCGCGCACGGCCGAAGGCGTGCGCATCGCTTCGTCGCGAACCTGGGCGTCCCCCCGCGAGCGGCCCCCCCTCGGGATTCGCGGCGCCGCGCTCACCGACGAGGAGCGGGCGTTGCACCACGATCTGCGCAGCCTCTTCATTGGCGGGCGGTTCGTCCATTACCTGAAGACGCTCCAACGCGACCGGATCGGATCCTGGAGCACGCTCGACGTGCTCGAGCAGAACCTCCGCGCTTGGCTCGACGGGTTCATCGGTCACGCGATCCACGACCACGAGGTGAAAGTGACCGAGCTCCCGAGCGTGGCTTGGTGGCTCGGGCTACGGATCCGCGCCGCTTGGGCTCCGGAGACGACCGTGGTCGTCGAGAACAAGCTCGACAAGGAGTGAGCCTTCGTCGCGACCTCGGCGATGCCGGCGCGCTCATAGAGTCGCCCGTCGGCTACGCGTCGGTCGTGCGTACGTCGCTGCGCATCGGCCGAGATTCGTGCGCACCCTTCCGCGCCGAAGCACGAATTTTCCGGAGAAAGTGCTGGTGTTGAGGTGGCACAAACGCTGCCATACGTAAGGTTATGCGAACGACTGCAATCGCGGCCTTCTTGGGTGGGATGGTGCTCGGGCTGAGCGCCTGCTTCAGACACGACGGATCGGACGACGACTTCGTCCCCGACTGCACCATCGACTCGGATTGTCCCGACACGAACGATCCGTGCCGGCTCCCCTCGTGCTTCAACGAAATCTGTACGACCAAGAGCAACGTCGGGTCGCCCATCTGCGAATGTGCGTCGGATGGGGACTGCAATTCGTTCGCGGACACGATGTGCCGGACGACCTCGTGCGACGTCGCAAACCACGCCTGCGTGGTGACCATCGCTCCCGCTGGGCCCGCGCCCGAGCAGACCGACGGGGACTGCAGGCGCGTGAACTGCGACGGATCGACCGCGACGCCCGTCGACGTGGCCGACGACACAGACACTCCGGACCCCGTCACGGGCGATTGTAAGACCACGACGTGCAACGCGGGGCACATCGACTCGACGCCCGATTTGGCAGACAAACCGGCCGACCCGCCGTGCGCGACCGCGACGTGCACCGACCTCGGACCGACGTTCTCCCCCCTTCCGGATGGGACGGCTTGCGGTGCGTCCGGGTTCTGCTTCGAAAAGACGTGCATGACGTGCACACCCTCCAACCCGAGTTCGTGCGGGAGCGAGGGCACGAACGAGCCCACCAACGACTCGTCGGCGTCTCCGACGTCGTTCGCGGGGAGCCCCCAGTGCGGCTTCCTCGACACGGACGACGTCGACTGGTTCGCGTTCTACGCGAAGGATCGAGACTTCCAAACCGACATTCTGCGGTTCGCCGCCTGGTCGAGCGCGCCGACGATCGAGCTCTGCGCGTACGTGTCCTGCACCGACGGGTCGAAGCCCGGGGGCGGCGGTTGCGCGACTTACATCGATGGCCCCGATGGGAGCGCCGGCTGCTGCTGGACGGGATCGTCCGCGGGGTTCTACGAGTCGTGGGACCTCGACTGCGCGACGAGCGACGACAGCGGAGACGTGTACGTCAGCGTCCGCTCGACCAGCGCCGACGCGTGCGACACCTACGCCGTCGACATGTCGTACTGAAGCTCCGTCCTCCGCGCTCGTCGCTCACGGGCACGTCAGGCGGTACGCATCGAGATCGAGGTTCTTCACGAGCGTCGAGAGCTTGAGGGGCTTCGTGATCGCGCAGACATTGGCGAGCTCCGAGGCGTCGACGTACTCCGCGTGGAACACGGCCTTGTTCGCCGCGATGAACGACGCGCTGTAGACGCCGCACTCGTCGTACTGGACGCACTCTTCGTTGAGCGCCCAGTCGAAGAACGGCGCGAGCTCCGCGACCTGATCGAGGTCGTTCTTGAGGCCGACGCTGAGGCCACGGGCGTGGGCCTCGGCCGCGATGAATTGGTTGAAGTCGAGCTGCGTCGCCGCCGTGAGGGGGAAGCCGGAGTCGTTGGAGTAGCCGTCCACGTTGTCGGGTTCGACCGCGTCGCACCCGCGCGCCTTCGCGACGTCGAGCCTCGCCTTCATGATGTCCCGCACCGCCGCCGAGCGCGTGTCGAGCCAGCGCTCGCCCGGCCAGCCGACGAGTTCGTTGCCCAGATCGGACATCGCGAACTTGTCCGCGTCCGGGCGGTACGGCTCGTACGAGCCTGCGCTGAAGTAGCAGATGATCTTGCGCCCGTCGGCCTTCAGCTTCGCGAAATCAGCGTCCGTCGCCTCGATCATATCGACGTCGTAGACACCGACGTCGACGCTCGTGTCGATCGCGCCCGAGAGCTGCCACTGCCAGTCCGTGAGCGGCGTGGGCTGGAACATGGACGAGGACATCGACGACGAGGTCGACGTCGAAGAGCCGGACGCCATCGAGGAGGCGGTCGACATCGACGAGGCCGTGCCCGAGGAGGTCGACGTCGTCGACGCGGCGGACGATGCTCCTCCGGACCCCGTCCCGCCGCCGCCGTCGCACGCGACGAGCGCGACGCCGAGCGTGGCGAGCGCGACCGCCTTCACTGGATCCCCAAGTCGGCGAGCACACGCTCGCGCACGATCGGCACGGGCGGCGAGCCGTGAGAGAGCAGCGCGTCGTGGAACTTCTGTAGATCGAATTTCGCGCCGAGCTTGTCCTTCACCTCGGCGCGGAGCTTGAGGATCTGCACCTTCCCGAGCGTATACGCGAAATAGCCCGGGTCGAACGTCGCACGCGTCGCCTGCTCGCGCGCGGTGGCCGGGTCCTGCTTGCAGTCGTCGACGAAGCGCTTCGCGGCGGCCTCGAGGGACATCTCCTTCGTATGAACGCCGAGCGAGACGACGACGCGGCAGTTCCGGAGGAGCGCGTCCCCGAGCTGGCCGAGGTGGTTCTCTTCGTTCTCGGCGCCGAAGCCCTCTTCGATCATGAGCTGCTCGCCGTAGTGCGCCCAACCCTCGATGAACGAGTAGCTCCCGAGGGACTTCTGCACCTTGGTCGGCGCCTTGCCGATCCACATGCCCTGGAGGTAGTGCCCCGGATACACCTCGTGGATGCTCGTCGCGAGGAGCGTCCCGGTGAACATGAGGTACTCCTCCTGCTCCTTCGCGGACCACGCCGGGTTCGGCGGGGTGATGTAGTAGAAGCCCGGCAGCTCCGGCTTGTCGAACGGGCCGGGTGGATCGAGGAACGCCGCGTTGTACCGCATGAACGGGGGCGTCTCGCGCACCTGTACTTTGTCTTCGCCCGGGATCGTGACGAGGTGCTTCTCCTCGATGAACGCCTTCGCGCGCTTCGTGAGATCCGTCGCCGTCTGGAGCAGCTCGGACGCCGCGGGGCGCTTCATGGTGACCTTCGCAGCGAGGGCCTCGTAGGCCTTCTTGTTCTCCGCGAGGTTCTCCTCTCCGAGCCGCTCGAACTCGTCGAGCGGGATGTCGAGCGCCTCCTGCGCGTGGAGGAGCTTCTTGTACCGCTCCACACCCAGGATGAAGCTGTCGTCCCCGCGCGGAAGCTCGATCTGCTCGAGGTGATCCGCGATCTGTCGGGCTTGCTTCGCGAGCTCGTGGATCGCGACGACGACGTCGTCGTGGAGCTTCCGGTCGTTCATTCCGTCGAGGATCGTGATCGCGTCGCCGTCGAGGTACTCGGCGTACCCGCGGTAGATCCCGATCGCCGTGAGGAGGATCGGCGTCGCCATCGGGCCGACGAGGTTGTCCGTCACGTTGTGCACTTGCTTCAGCGCGCCTTCGACGTGCTTCAACAGGCCGCGCGCGCGGATGTCGAGCGGCGCGTAGTCACGCGTGAGGTAGCCGTCGATCGAGAACAGCTCCTCGTAGAACATCGGACGCTTGTGCCACTCATCCATGTCCTCGATGCGAAAGAGCTGCTGCTCGAGTTCGAGGAGCATGAGCTTTCGATCGAGCTGATCGTCCGCCGAGAGGCGCCGCGGATCGATCCCCTCGAGGTAGTCGCGTGACCGCTTGAGGAACGCGACGCGCTCCGCGATCCCAGCGGCGGAGTAGTCCGCGAGCTGACCGTCGAACTCGCGCATGCCCAGCGTGCGCGCGTACGCGGGCTGGCGCTCTAGATACTCGTCGAGGACGATCTCGGCCTCGCTCGGGCCGCACGGCGCCGACGGGGCGACGGGCCGGAGCGAGCACGCGGAGGGGAGGAGCGCGGCGAGCGCACCCGTCACGCTGAGCGTGAGGGCGATCCACTGTCGTCGGATTCGCATGGTCACCTGTTCCCCTCCGTCCGCCGTGGCTTCAACATGTTTGTCGCTCTACGGGTCGTGTTCGAGCGCGCGGTCGATGATCGCATCGACATGGGCGAGCGCGTGATCGAGATCGACCGCGCGCCCGATCGCCTCCAAATCCAGCACTTCTCGCACGGCTTCGTCGTCCTCGAGGAGCTCGCGGAAGACGCCTTCGCCCGCGAACGCCTTCATGGCGCACCGCTGGACGCGCTCGTACGCGGCTTGCCGCGCGAGGCCCCGCTCGACCATCGCGAGCATCAGCGCCTCGCTGAAGAAGAGGCCGCCCGAGCGCGCGAGGTTCTTCGCGAGGTTCTCTGGGTAGACGACGAGCCCGTCCACGAGCGCCGTGGCGCGATCGAGCATGTAAGCGAGCGTGGTGGTCGTGTCGGGGGCGATCATGCGCTCCACCGAGGAGTGCGAGATGTCGCGCTCGTGCCAGAGCGCGATGTCCTCGAGCGCGGGGATTACAGCGGCGCGCACGATGCGCGCGAGGCCGCAGAGGTTCTCGCTCGCGATGGGGTTCCGCTTGTGCGGCATCGCGCTCGAGCCCTTCTGGCCGCGCTCGAACTTCTCCTCCGCCTCGGCCACCTCCGTCCGCTGCCAGTGCCGGACGTTCGTCGCGAGGCGCTCGATCATGGCCGCGGTGAGCGCCATCGCCGAGAAGAGCGCGGCGTGGCGATCGCGCGCGACGACCTGGGTGCTCACCGTCTCGGGCGCGAGGCCGAGCCGCGCGAGCGCCGCGCGCTCGACGTCCGGCGTGAGGTGCGCGTACGTGCCGACGGCGCCCGCGATCTTGCCGACGGCGATCTCCCTCCGCGCGGCCTCGACGCGCGCCTTCGCGCGCTTCGCCTCCGCGAGGTGACCCGCGAGCGCCAGGCCGAACGTGATCGGCTCCGCGTGGATGCCGTGGCTCCTGCCGATCATCGGCGTTCGCCGGTGCTCCTCGACGCGCTTCGCGAGCGCGCCCACGAACTTGTGGAGGCGCTCGATGATCCGGTCCGTCGCCCGCACGAGGAGCACGGCGAGGCTCGAGTCCAGCACGTCGCTCGAGGTCATCCCCATGTGGAGGAAGCGCGCCGGGGCCCCCGCGAGCTCCTCCACGTGCGTGAGGAACGCGATGACGTCGTGCTTCGTCGTCCGCTCGATCTCGAGGATGCGCTCGGGAACGAGCGTCAACCGCTTGCCCCGAATCTCGGCGGCCGTTCCCGCGGGAACGCGGCCCGCCGCTTCCATCGACTCACAGGCCGCGAGCTCGACCTCGAGCCACACGTCGAAGCGCGTCTTGTCGGACCAGAGCTCGGCGAAGTCGGCCGGCGTGTACCGAGGGATCATGGGTGGCGCGTCTTCTCACCGCGCCCCGCTCGCAGCAAACAGAACCGGCAGAGCAGCTCTCTCTCTCGTCGTCCTTCGTCTCGTCCGGAGTGTCGGCACGGCGAGCGACCTCGCCCCGGAACCTTCCCAAGGCTAAGCGCGGCGGTGCATGGCACGAGTCGCTACGCCGTCTCCATAGTCATTTGTCCGTATTTGTGAGGGTCGCGCGGCGCTTGACCCCAGAGCGGCGGGGTGATGCCGTGGGGCTTCAGGATCGACGAGGGACCTATGGCCGACCGTACTCAATGGGTGAACCTCTGGGCCGAGAAGAGCTCGGAGTACGTCGACGGGAAGCACATCAAGAAAGCCGACGAGGTCAGCAGCGTCATCACACCTCGACTGTCGTTCAAGCACGCGATACCCGGCTCCGCGAAGGTGCGCATCGTGCCGGACGGCCCGGCTCCGCCCTATTCGAAAGAGGAGCGCGAGCGCTGGATGGGCTTCTCGCTCTGGATCGGGCTCAAGACCGTCAAGCCCGACGGGCCGAAAGAGGTCGATGCGTCGCTCATCGCCCTGCCGCAGGCCGGCGACTACAAGTGGAAGCTCGAGGCGATCGATCCCGTCGGCAACAAGGTGACGTCCAAGACGACGATCGTGACGCGCCGACGCATCGACTACCAAGTGGTGGCGATGAAGGGCGTCTTCGGCGCGCCCCACGGCAAGCCCGGCACCGGAAGCGGCTTGAAGGACATGGACGCGATCATCAAAGACGTCGTCGACGCGCTGAAGAAAGACAATCTAGCGATCGACATGGTCCACGTCGCGTCCGACGGTGCCGTGGAGCCGATGACCGTCTATGAGATGGAGGATCCGCGGGATCCCAAAAAGCGAAGCGGCAGCACCTACAAGCCGTTCCTCGAGCGCGTAAACAAGGCGTTCAAACCGGTCGACCCGCGAGTGAGCGTCGCCGTCGCGTGGGTTCCCTGGCTACCCGTGAAGAAGAGGAGCGTCATCAAGTTTTCCGGGACTGTCGAGGAGTGGGCGGGGAGCGCCGGAAGTATCCGTTGGGACTTCGACGACCGCGAGAAGCGCCTCAACATCTGGGTGGGCGCCGAGGGCGGACCCTACCTGTGGCACGGGTTCGACGTCGATGAGGACAAAGCCGGAAAGTTCCTCGACGGCTTGGTGATCACGCTCGGCCATCCGCCCAACGGGTTCATCATTCAGCGGAACGCGTCTCACGCACGAATCGAGGGGCCGCCTGCGACTGAGTGGGGTGGGTACGTGGCCTTTTCGGTCGATCTCAAGGACGTGTGGCAGACGCTCGAGCACCATCGCCATCGCCCACTCAAGGTCAGCGCAGGGGTGTTCATGGTCGCCAGTTGGAACAACGGTCTCTCGTTTACGGGGACCCCCGTCATCGCGATCGCCGATCGAACCAACTGGCGGGTACGCCCCGCGCGAGGGAAGAAGGCTACGCTGCTCCACGAGCTCGGTCACCGCTTCGGGCTAGCCGCTTCGGGGGACGCAGACTCCAAGACGTGGCGTGAGGCGAACACCCCCGACACGAGCCGCGACTATTACGACAGCGACATGAAGGACACGCCTTCCTACCACCGTGGGCCCCATTGCAAAGCGGGCGTTCCGTCGTTCAAGGCGCCCTACGACCAGTGGACTCCCGAGTGCGTGATGTTCGGCGAGGCGCACAGGAATCGAAAGAGCGTGTTGTGCCCAGCGTGCAAAGAGGATCTGAGGCTTGCTGACTTGACGGGCCAAGTCCCGCACCAGAACGACGGTGGGGGCTGATCGTGTCGGACGCGGACTTTGCGCTTGTCGAGGACGGCAGCCTACTCCCGTCACCGTGTAGCCCCCCCATCGAGGACGACGACGCGTTCCTCGGGATCCGGATCGCCGCGCCTTCACGTGTTCGCCTCGAGAATGGCGGGCAGCGGCCCAGCGTCATGATCTGTGGCGGTTACCACCTGCCCCTCCACTACGCGGGGCTCGGTACCTCACTGGAGAGAGGTGTCTGGATTGTCGCCAGCGACTTGAGGCAGGAGCGGGTCCTCGTCGGGCCGGCGGTCGCAGAGCTGGGCGAACGCGCCGAGGACGAGCTGCCGCGGACCGGCGGTCCTTCCAGCGGGGTGACCGTGATCGAGTACTTCAATCGAGACATCGGTCCCCAAATCGTCGCCGAGCCCGGTACCTGGTTTGTCTATGCGATGATCGGGGAAGCCGTCTCCAACGTCGTGAGGATCGAGCTCGGCTCGGAGGAGTGATGGCGTACACGTTCGACGTCGCCCGACACGAGGCGAGCCCGCCCCTCCAGGCCGAAGGGATCGTGTTGGTCGCCGACTATGATCGAGCGGGCTTCGCGACGCTGAGGGGCTCGTTCCAGGTGCCGCTCGAGCCGTTCGGAAAGCCCGGCCATCCGCTCCAGCGGCACATCGTGCTCGTCGCAAAGCTCCACGACGAGCACCGGCCGCTCGCGATGAAGCCGTTCGCTCGGCACGTGCTCCTCGATGGAGATGATCAGCGGCGCGGGGGCACGGCGTCGGGGTGGTTCAACGTGTCGATGCACGAGCTCCTCGGTGAGCGCGAGCAGCTCGGCGATTGGCTGTGCATGGCGACGCTCGGGCCCTTCTCCTCCGGGCTCATCCGTGTCCGCGTGAGCGCGCTCTCGCGAGCGTGACGGCTATTTCGACTTCGACTTCGACTTGGGCTTCGCGACTCCGAGCGCGAGCCCGCCCTCGCGAGAATCGGCGAACCCCCAAAACACGCCGGTCGCCTCGTCGACGAGGATGATCTTCGCGTCCCCGAGCGGTGTCGTATCGGGTTTGAGGGTGTGACCCATGTCGCGCAGAGCCTTCAACGTCGCGTCCGGGAGCGCGTTGAGGCTCTCGGTGCGGATTTCGTCCGGATCGAGCTGATGGTGGATCCGACCGTGAGTCACGGCATCGTCCACCGTCATGCGGTAGTCGATCAGGTTGCGCAGCACCTGAACCGTCGTGTTGGGGATCGTGTCGCCGCCCGGGGACCCGACCACGAGCACCGGTCGCCCCCCTCGGCTCACGATCGTCGGGCTCATAGAGCTCGCCATCCGCTTGCCTGGCGCGACCTCGTTCGGGCCGCTCGCGGAGAACGCCCCGAGCGCGTTGGAGAGCAGCACGCCCGTCTTCGGGACGACGACCTTCGCGCCGAAGCTCGCGGAGAGCGTCACGGTGCAGGAGACCGCGACGCCGTCCTTGTCGATGACGCTGAAGTGCGTCGTCTCCGGGGATTCGTGCGGGATGGGCTTCGGATCGACGATGTCCTTCGCGGGCGTCGCCTTCGCTGGATCGAACGCGGGCTTGCGCTCCGTCCGGTATTTCGGGCTGAGGAGCTTCGCGATCGCGTCGTCGAGCTCCGTGCCGTTCCAAGCCATCGGATCGGCGCCCACCCCGCGCCGGTCGGCGTACGCGCGCTTCGCGGCCTCGACGAAGCAATGGATCGCGGCCGGAGAGTCGGAGGCGTTCGCGTCCGCGTGGACGCGCTCCATCTCGAGGAGCATCTCGGCGACGGCGATCCCGCCCATCGAGGGAGGTGGCATCGTGGCGAACTCGAACCCGCGGTACGAGAACTGGAGGGGCTTGCGGATCACCGCGCTGTACCCGGCCAGGTCTTCGCGAGTGACGTCCCCGCCGCCCTTCTTCATCGCGTCGGCGATCGCGTCCGCCACCTTGCCTTCGTAGAAGCCGGCGTGCCCGTTCGCCGCGATCGCCTCGAGGGTCTTCGCGAGATCCTTCTGCACGAGCTTGTCGCCCGCGCTCAGGGCCGCCTTGCCGCCCTTGGCGCCGAAGATCGCCTTCGCCGTCGGGTCGCTCTTCAGGTTGTTCCACTGCCAACCGAGCACCGTGCCGGCCCGCGCGGCGAGGCTGTGGCTCTTCGCGAGTTTGATCGCGGGCGCGAGGAGATCCGAGAGGGGCTTCGTGCCGAACTTCTCGCGCGCGAGGACGAGCCCCGCCACGGTGCCCGGCACGGCGGTCGACGCCCAGCCGAACGCGCCCGCAGCGATCTCGTCGAGGACCTTCTTGGTGGTGGCGGCCTTGGGAGCGGTCTCGCGAAAGTCGATCGCGACCGCGTCTTCGCCCGGCTTCTTGATGACCATGAAGCCGCCGCCGCCGATGTTCCCCGCCGAAGGGTGCGTCACCGCGAGGCAGAACGCGACCGTGACGGCCGCGTCGATCGCGTTGCCACCCGCCTCGAGGATCGCGACGCCCGCCTTGGTGGCGTTCTCCTCCACGCTCGTGACGAGCCCCAGCTCGCCCTTCACGGCGCGCTTTCCGCCTGGCGATAGCGCGATCGGCGGGTTCGGTGGATCCGGTTGCTTGTACTCCGGCGCCGCGACGGGGACCTCGCTGGAGGCCGAGGCGATGGGCGCGCTGTCGCTCGCGATCGGTGGAGCCGACGCGCTCGACGCGCTCGGCGTGGACGTGGGCTTCAACGGATCACTCGAACAGCCGGCGAGCGCGAGCGCCTCGACGCCGAGCACCGACAGCACGCCACGTCTGGAGAGCCTCATCGCCGCCATGAAACGCGCGGACCCTAGTCCACCGTCCCCGAGACGGGAAGCGCCCGACGAAGAGCTCGCGTCGCGCGCCGCCACCGCTGGCGCGCGGGGCCAGCCGCCGAGACTACGCCCGCTTCATGAGGCGCCGGCGCGAAGGCCAGGCCGAGGCCGATCATGCCGAGGACGCCCACCACGCCGAGCGTGTAGTCGCCGGCGCCGATCAGGCTCGTCGAAGCAGCTCACGGAGCCCTCCGCGTGGCCGCTGCAGGTGCCGTTCTCGCAGTTGCCGTAGGCGTACCCGGTCGCCTTGATGTCCCACTCGGCGACGAGCTGAGCGAGGCAGTCATCGAGGTTGTCGACGTCGACGTATTGGCCGTCGCAGAACAGCGCGCCCGTCGGCTCGGTGCAGGCCGCGACGCAGCCGCCCTTCACCTGGGTGACGCACTCGGCGTACCCCTTCGACTGGCAGTCGGTCTGGCAGTCGATGTTCGCGTCGACCTTGCACTGCCCCTCACACGAGCCGTCGCACTTGCCATCGCAGCTCGCGCTCGCCTGCCCCTCGCAGGAGCCCTCGCAGCTGCTCGAGCAGCTCGCCTTGCAGGACGCCTCGCACTGCGCCTTGTTCGCGCTCGCGCTGCAGTTGCCCGCGCAGTCGCCGTCGCACGACGCCTTGCAGTCCGCCTGGCAGCTGAAGTTCGCGTCCGCCTTGCAGCTCGCGCTGCAGTCCGCCTTGCAGCTCGCGCTGCAGTCCACCGAGGGGAGTTTGTTGCACTGCGTGTCGCAGCTGATCGACAGCTCGCCGTGGCACTGGGTGTCGACCGAGAGGTCGGTGCACGACGCCGTACAGCCGCCCGCGAGCTTGATCTCGCACGAGCTGTTCGCGGAGAACGCGAAGCCGCCGCAGGCGTCCGTCCCGGCGAACGCAGTCCCCGCTACGAACATGGAGGCCGAGAGCGAGGTAGCAGTGAGAAGCCAGGTGGTTGCACGCATGGGAATAGGTCTCCTTCCGCGGGTTGGCCGCGGTCTCGAGGTTCGGTGCGCGGAGCCCGAACACAGAAGCATAGTTGGGGTGAAGCTCACGAGCAGCTCCTCCGACCCATAGCAAGACGCCCGCCACCTTCGCGAGATTCACGTGCGCTCCCCGTATTCGCGCGGCAAACGCGTCCCAGCCGTGCTCCGTGAGGCGTCGGGCCGCGGCGACCCGGCGCGGAGTTCACAGTTTGGCGGTTCACACTCGAGCGCCTCAGCGCAGGGTGGCCCCGATTTTTCCCGGACCAAACCGCGCGATGACGCCGTTTCGTGGGGCGTTGGCCTTCGGCTTCGACACGAAGTCGCCCCCCACGGCCCAGAACGCGCCCGACTCATCCGCCCACACCGCGTGTAGGTCTCCGTGGGGAGGCGCCGTGAAGTCGTCCAGGAACGCCCCGCCGACACGGCGCCGCTTGAGGCCTCCAAAACCCACGATCGCGAGATCCCCGTTCGGCGCGCAGGCCACGCCGTTCGCGCCGTTCGTCAGCGCGACGTCCACCTTCTTCCACCCGGCCGCCCCGTCGTTCTCGAGGAGATCTTTGCCGCCGACCGACCACGCGGAGCTCCCGCACCCGGTCACCGTGAACAGCGCGCCGGACGTGAGCGGCGGGTCCGACTCGAGCTTCCAGCCCGCGCTCGTGCGGTGCCAGATCACGCCGCCTTCGCCGACGACGAACAGGTCGTCGTCGCTCCGGCCCCACACCTTGAAGAGCGCGCGATGCAGCGGCGGATCCGGTAGCGTTTCACGGACCCACGTCGCCCCATCGAAATGGAGGACGACGTCGTCCTCCTCGGTGGCGTCACCCTCGGGGGTACCGCCGACGGCCCACACGTCGCCCGGGGCGAGCGCCATGACGCCCCACAACGTGGCGTTCGTGAGCGGCGTCACGTGTGAGAACGAGGTCCCGTCGAAGTGATCGATGCGGCCCTTCTCGCCCACCATCCAGACGTCCTTCGCCGAGAGCCCGTGCACCCACCAGAAGGTCTCGGCCCCACCGGCGTGGAGATCCGTCCAGTCCTTTCCATCGAACCGGAGCGCGAGCGCTTCGAGCCCCGAGTTCCCGAGCGGCCCACCGACCGCGAACACGGAGCTCGCGCTCGCTCCCCAGACGCTGAGCACGGCTCGGTCGAGCGCGCCGTCGTCGAAGATCACGCGCCACGCCGCCGCGTCGGACCCGCCTCCCTCCCCACCCGTCCCATGCGTGGGCCCCGGGCACCCGACGGCGGCGAGCGCGGCGAGGCCGATCAGGGGGCCGCGCACATTTCGCCCAAGACGTAACCCTTTTTGCAGATGCATCGACATTGCGCCTCGTTCGCGGGCTCTCCGCAGAAGGGGGTGATGGTCGCCGTCTTCATCGCCGTCTTCCCCCTCGCGTCCTCGAGGGCGACGGTGAGTTCGAATGGGGCGTCGAACAGGTCGCTCTCCGCCCACTGATTCGGGCACGCCGGCACGTTCGCGAACGACGCCGTGTCCCCCTCCGCGGACTCACCCCAGCCGTCCGCCGTCGGCACGAGGTTCACGGTGCGCTTGTCGAGCTGCAGCTTCTTGCTCACCGGATCTCGGATCGCGCCCGTGAGGAGGACGCCGCACGGGTCGACGTTCTTCGCTCGCGCCCCCACGAACAAGACGCGCCCGCCCTGAGGCGGGAAGACGAGCGGGATCCTCCCGTCGCCCAGGTCCTGCGTCGCGTTCGCCGCGTCCAGGTAGACGATCTCGAGCTCCGGTGCCGCGCTCACGTCTCCGACGTAGAGGCCGGGGCACTTCGTGGGCGGTCCGTCGTCGTCCGCGGGCGCCGGGCAGGCGGTGGCGCCGAGCGCGAGGATCGTGGGCAGGAGGAGGCGCACGGTCCGTCAGAAGCAGTTCACGTCGTCCTGCTTCGGGTAGTAGTAGACGAACGCGTTGCAGTGCTCGTTCTTCTCCACCGTCGGGCCGAACGTGTAGCAACAATCGAGGTTCGCGTCGGGCGTCATGTACTTCGTCTTGTCGAACTCGTTGAGGCCCTGACAACCGATGGCGGGGTCCGGGGGAGCCCACTGGAACTCGCACGTGTAGAGGATGCCCCCGTTCGCCACGAGCGGCCGCTCGAGCTCCGGCGAGTGGAGCATCGGCGGTTCGTCCCACGCCGTCGACTCGTAGAACCGATCCGTGGCGGGGGGCGTCGTCACGCTCACGCCGTCCCACGCGTAGATGTCGAACTTCTTTCCACGGCTGTGGAAGTGGCCGTTCGCGCCGATCACCGTCACCGGTTTCGCGCTGTTGATCTGACACGACTTGGTGAACGTGGGGTTCGGGTTGCTCTGGCAGATCCGGATCGACTGCGCGGTCGCGAAGATCGTCCCCATCTCGTCGGTGACTTTGTCGTCCGGCAGGTGCCAGAAGTTCACGACGACTTTGCCGCCTTCGGGCGTCTTCTGCGAGGTCGCGTTCACCCAGTGGGTCTGGAGCATGAGCCACTCGTCCGGTTGGAGTTTGTTCACGACTCCGTCCGGGAACGTCCAATCGAGGGTTCCGTCCTGTTGCGTGTTCGCGATGAGCGGCCAATCCGCCCAGTTCGGGCTCTTGAAGCACTCCCCCATCCCGTTGAGGCCGAGGCTCGGTCCGTTCTTCGGATCGAGGCCGACGATCGTCTTCACCCGGAAGATGTTCATGTGGTGCGACCCGTCCCGCTGGGCGATCTGCACCTGGTGGAGGTTGATGTCCTTCGCTGGGTCGAGCCCGCCCATCGCCGCGAGGTCGGACACCTTGAAGAAGTAACAGTTCTGGACCTCATCCCCCGGGTTGATGGAGATCTCGGGCGTCTCGAACTGGACGCCCTGACCCTTGGGTGGGGCTGCGAGATCGTCCGGGTTCATGCTGCTGCCCGTCGAAGAGGTGGACGACGACGTCGAACCTCCGGCGCCGCCCGTGGTGCTCGGCTCGTTGGGGCAGCCCGCAAGAACGAACCCGAATGCCGCTGTGATCCCCCAAACGCCCACGCGGAACGAAGCCATGCCGCGAGCCTAAGCCACAATCATGCCGAGCGTCGACAAACGGTCCCGCGGCGTGATTTTCGCGCGAAGCCAGCCCGAGTCCGAACGCCCACCCTGACCGCGGTGTCGCGTCGCGTGCGCCACGCTTTCGAATGAACGATTGGGTGCCAACAACCGAAGGGACATGCGGCCGCTGCATCTGCTCCTCCCCGTCGTGTCGATCCTGGGATGTGAGGAGGGCCGGCCTCCCGAGAGCCCCGATCGGGCTGCGTACGCGGAACCTCCCACCGAGGCCACGGCTCGGGGCACCCTGGCCCGCCCCACCCGCGCCATGGGCGCACCGTCTTCGGCACCGGCACAGCTTGCGCCGGTCCCATCGAGCGAGCCGCCTGCTCGGTCGCCCAGCGATCCGCACGCGGGAGAGCCCCTCGGCTCGGTGGTCGCGCCTCCGCGCGCGAGCGGATGCGCGTGTCCCGCGGACGCGGGTGGCTTCGACCTGTCGATCTCCTGCGGCGCCGAGAGCTGCGTCGAGCACCGATGGCTGCGATGCGACGCCGAGGGTCACCTCTCGCGCGGCGAGTCGTGCGGCGGAGCGTCGTGCGGCTGCAAAGTCGACGATCCGAGCGGCGAGCTCGAGCTCGGCTGTGGCCTCCGCGTCTGCTTGAACGGCGGCGTCGTCGCGTGCAGCGCGACCGGGCAGCTGAGCCGCGGCGGAGCGTGCGCAGACTGAGCCCGAGACGGGCGGTCGTGCTCGTGAGTCGAGTTGGGGTATCGTCCGCCGTATGACGCGCGGGCGAGATCCACGAGCTCTCCGCGCGAGGGGAAGGGAATAGGGATCGAAGCATGGCGGGCGACCCCTTCGGCCTGGTCGGGAGCACGCTCGACAACCGCCATCGGATCGATGGTGTCGTCGGTGAGGGGGGGTTCGGCGTCGTCTATCGCGGCTGGCACCTCGCCTTCGGGCACGCGATCGCGGTGAAGTGCCTCAAGGTGGACACGCGCTTCGACGAGGCGCAGCGCGCGCTGTTCCTGCGGAAGTTTCGCGAGGAGGCGACCTTCCTCTCGAGGCTCTCGCAGCACCCCGCGATCGTGCGGGTGTTCGATCTGAACGTGACGAACAGCCCTCGCGTCCCCGAGGTCCCCTACCTCGTCCTCGAGTGGCTCGACGGCGTCGAGCTCGAGCGATCGCTCGCCGAGCGCAGCGCGAAGGGCATCCCACCCCTCGGCGAACGCGACGCGCTCGCGATGCTCCGCCCCGTGATCGACGCGATCGCGCTCGCGCACTCGCTGCGCATCGCGCACCGCGACCTGAAGCCCGCGAACCTGTTCCACACGCGCGTCGCTTCCGGCTCCATCCTCAAGGTGCTCGACTTCGGGATCGCGAAGTCGATGAACGAGGGGGAGATCGAGGCCGCGCTCTCGACCCGAACGTCGAGCGGGTTCAGCGCGTTCTCCCCTCCCTATGGCGCTCCGGAGCAGTTCCGCTCGAAGCGCTTCGGCGCGACCGGTCCGTGGACGGACGTGCACGCGTTGGGGCTGATCCTGTCCGAGGTGCTCAGCGGGCGCACGCCGTACCAAGGCTCGGAGCTCTTCGACTACTTCGAGGCGAGCGCAGCCCCGGACCGGCCGACACCCCGGCGCCTCGGCGCGCGCGTTTCGGATGCGCTCGAGGCGGTGTGCGCGAAGGCCCTCGCGCTCGAGCCCCGGGATCGGTTCCCGGACGCGCGAGCGCTGCTCTCGGCCCTCGACGCCGTGGCGAACTCTCCCGCGGTGACGGGCCCACCCCTCCCGTCTCACGTCCCCTCTCTTCAAATCCCGAGCGAGCAGGCCTCGGCGAGCCTCGCGACCGACGCCTACCTCGCCGCGCGCGGAGCCTCGTTCGGAGTGCAAGCGCGCGGCGCGGAGGCGAGCGGCGGTCACGCTGCGCCCCTCGCACAGGGCGCGACGGTGCAAGCCGGACCAGCGCCCGCGATGACCGCGCCGCCCGCTCCGAAGAAGCGGAGATCGAAGGCGATCGTCGCGCTCGGGATCCTCGTAGGAATGGCCGTGATCGGAGGCGGGATCACGGCGGCGATCGTGCTGCAAACGGGCGCTCCTCCGCCCAAGAAGAAGAAGAAGCCCCCGCCGACGTCACAGCCCGTCGCGAGCATCACCCCGAGCCCCGCGCCTCTGCCCGTGGAAGACACGAGCCTCGAGGGGCTGCGCCTCTATCGGGATCGGAGCAACCCCGACAACCGAGGGCGCGGGATCGAACTCATGAAACGTGCGTGTGACGCGGGCTTCGGCCTCGGCTGCACCGGTGTCGCGTGGGCCACGATGTATGGCGAGGGCGTGCCCAAGGACGAGCTCGCGGCGCAGGGCGTCCTCGAGGTGCAGTGCGCGGCCGGAGTGCAGCTCGCGTGCGCGATCCTCGGGGACGCGTTCCTGAGCGGTGTGGGCGGCATCGCCAAGAACGAGAAGAAGGGGCTCGATCTCGTCGACCACGCTTGCAAGGGCGGGAACCTCCTCGGCTGTGCGTTCCTTGGCGGCGCCTACGATCGCGGCAAGGCCGTGCTGAAGGACGAGAAGCGCGCCGACGAGCTCTACGCGCAAGCGTGCGACGGTGGGGAGCTCCGCGGATGTTGGATGCTCTCGATGAACACCTCGAACGGAGAAGGTGTCCCCAAGGACGAGAACCGCGCGGCGCAGCTCGCGCTGAAGGCGTGCAACGGTGGCGCCGAGACGGGCTGCTTCCTCCTCGGGCTCGCGTACCTGCGCGGGCGCGGCGTGCCGAAGGATCCGAAGCGCACGTCGGAGCTCTATCAGCAAGCGTGCGACGGAGGGGTCGGCCTCGCGTGCTCGAACCTCGCCGTCCTCTACGCGAACGGGATCGGTGTCCCGAAGGATCTCGGCCGCGCCGTCGCCATCCTCCAGAAGTCGTGCGACGACGGCGACGGCCTCGGCTGCAACGATCTCGGCATCCTCTATTTGCAGGGCAAGGGCGTGCCGAAAGACGAGAAGCGATCAGCGGAGCTCCTCGACAAGGCGTGCACCCTCGGCGAGATGGACGCCTGCATGATGCTCGGCACGCAGTACGCCTTGGGACAGAGCGTCCCGAAGGACGAGAAGAAGGCGACGGAGCTCTACGATCGCGCGTGCACCGCCGGCAAGGCCGACGGATGCGCACAGCTCGGGTTCGCGTACGTGCACGGGAGCGGTGTTCCGACGGACCGCTCGAAGGGGATCGATCTGCTCAAGAAGGGCTGCAACGACGGGAGCAAGTGGGGCTGCGAGCAGCTCCGGGCGCTCGGCGAGTGAGTGGGACCGCGCTTCGCGTAACGAGGAGCGCCCCTCGACGAGTTTGACCGCTCAGTCGTTCGCGCGCGCGATCCGTACTATGCTGATCCGCGATGGCCGAGAAACGCCCTTGCGGGAAGCACGTGGAGCTCTCTTCCAACGCGTCCGTGAAGATCACGCAGTGCGGATGCGGCACCGTTCACCTCACGTTCGCGGCCTCCGGTGTCACGCTTCGGATGAGCGAAGAGCACGTGAAGGCGACGACGCGCGCGCTGATGGCGGCGACCGACAAAATCGAGGACGCGGAGCGCCCGACGATCAACTAGCGGCTCGTGAGAGCGCGCCCCGGATGCCGCGCCCCAAGGCGCAGCATCCGGTGTCTCGGGTCCGCGACGCGCGAGTCAGCGCTTCTCGAGCGGCACGTAGTCGCGCACGTTCGCGCCCGTGTAGATCTGACGCGGACGGCCGATCTTCGTGCTCGGCGTCTCGTTCATCTCCTTCCAGTGCGCGATCCAGCCGGGGAGACGGCCGAGCGCGAACAGGACGGTGAACATGTTCGTCGGGAAGCCGAGCGCGCGGTAGATGATGCCCGAGTAGAAGTCGACGTTCGGGTAGAGCTTCCGGTCGACGAAGTAGCTGTCCTCGAGCGCGGCCTCCTCGAGGCGCTTCGCGATCTCGAGGAGCGGATCCTTGATGCCGAGCTTCCCGAGGACGCGATCACAAGCGGCCTTGATGATCTTCGCGCGCGGGTCGAAGTTCTTGTAGACGCGGTGACCGAAGCCCATCAGGCGGAAGCCGCTGTTCTTGTCCTTCGCGAGCTTCACGAACTTCGACACGTCCCCGCCGTCGGCGTTGATCTGCTCGAGCATCTCGACGACCTCCTGGTTCGCGCCGCCGTGGAGCGGGCCCCAGAGCGCGAGGATGCCGGCCGCGATCGAGGCGAACAGGTTCGCCTGGGAGCTGCCGACGAGGCGCACCGTCGACGTGGAACAGTTCTGCTCGTGGTCCGCGTGGAGGATCAGGAGGAGGTGCATGACCTTCCGGATCTCCTCGTCCACGACGTACGGCTCCGCGGGGACGCTGAACATCATGTTCAAGAAGTTCGCGCAGTACCCGAGGTGATTCTGCGGGTAGACGAACGGCTGGCCGATCGACTTCTTGTACGAGTACGCGGCGATCGTCGGCGCCTTCGACAGCAAGCGGACGATCGTGATGTCGAGCTCCTTCGCGTTCTTCGCGTCGAGCGCGTCCGGGTAGTAGCTCGAGAGGGAGCACACCATGCTCGAGAGGATCGCCATGGGGTGCGCGGTCGACGGGTACCCGTCGAAGAAGCGCTTCATGTCCTCGTGGATCATGCTGTGACGCGTGAGCTTCGTACGGAACGCGTCCAGCTCGGCGGCGTTCGGGAGCCTCCCGTAGATGAGCAGGTAGCTCACCTCGACGAAGTCGCTCTTCTCGGCGAGCTGCTCGATCGGGTAGCCGCGGTATCGAAGGATCCCCTGCTCGCCGTCGAGGAAGGTGATCGCGCTCGTCGTCGACGCCGTGTTCATGAACGCGGGGTCGAGCGAGACGTA
Organism: Polyangiaceae bacterium; assembly: GCA_046351395.1. GTDB lineage: Bacteria > Myxococcota_A > Polyangia > Polyangiales > Polyangiaceae > CAYYKK01. The sequence continues at coordinate 223,622 of JAXLYP010000001.1, read as the reverse complement.
CCCGGTTTTTCCGCGAAGGGCGCCGATGTCCAGCGCGCGCTCCTGTTCCGTGCCCTCGATGACGGGCAAATCGATGTTCTGTTCGCTACCCCCGACGGTCAGCGTCAGCTTCGCTTGCACAAACCACTCTTCTTTCCGCCGGCATCCGGCCGGGACTCGTGCCGCCCGCCCTTCTGAAAAGGCGAGGGGCGGACCGAACTCAACTTCGTGGAACTGGTGGCTCTCCCTCGACGCGGGTGCACCGAGAGCACAGCGCGGCGTACGCTATCACAGATGGTGGCAACGAAAGCGAAAGGCAATCGGGGTGGTTGCGCCCTCTTCGGCGCCCACGCGGACGCCCCCGAAGCCGCGGCGTTTGCGGAGATCGTCGCGGATCTGATGCACCGGTACGCGCGCGATATCGTCGCAAAAAACCAGCTCTGCCCGTTCCTTCACAACGTGGAGGCGGGGCTCGGCGCGGTCGTGGTCGCCCTCGACCGCGTCCCCGATCCGGACGCGACCGCGCGCGCGATTCGGGCGACGGAGCGAGACGTGGTCCACGTGGTCTTCCCGCTCGTGGATCGGGAGAACTCCCCCGCGTTCGAGCGGTTCGGGAACTCGGTCGCCGAGAAGCTCCGCAAGGACGGCGGGGACCCGTTGGTCCACGCCGCGTTCCACCCCGCGATGGTCGGCGGACGAGAGAACGCCCACCGATTGGTGGGCCTCCTTCGGCGGTCGCCGGATGCGTTCCTTCAGTTCATCCCGCCCGGCATGCAAGCGGGCGGGACCGTGATGCAGGGCGAGCCCCTCCCCAAGGCGCCCGCGCTCGCGGACACGTTCACGCGCATGGTGAAGGACGGGGGGATCGAGGCCGTGATCGAGGCGCTCGACGCGCTCCATGCGGAGCGCGCCGAGCGCTGCAAGGCGTTCTCGTTCGGCGCGTGAGGACGCGCGCTCAGGCCGCGGGGTTCATCTGCTGGCCGTACGGCGGCGCGGGGGGCATCGAGCCCGGCGCCATCTGCGGGTACGGCATCGGCTGAGGAGCTGGCGCCGCGGGGGCGGCCTTCGGCGGAGCGCCGAGCGCGCTCATCACGCACGCGCCGATCCCGATGAGCGATCCGAGGATCATCAGCACCACGCCCGAGCCGGTCTCGAGCCTGATCTTCTCGGGCTTCATCGCGAAGAACGCGAGCCCGTTGATCATCGTGATGCCGGTGAACGCGAGCACTACCCAGCCGAGGATGCGGTTCCCGCGGCTCTTCAGGAGGCCGAGGATGAACGTCACCGCGAACCAAATCATGAGGCCCGCGACCATGCCCGCGAAGCCGAGGCCCATGAACCCGAAGAGCTCGGCGTCGTGCTTCGCGCCCTTCAGGGTCATCTCGGTCTCGCACTCGCCCGAGCGGCAGATCTCCGCGAGGAGCGGACCCACGCCGCCGCTCATCGAGTACCGGCCGCTCCCGGCCTCGGGCAGGGTGAACCACGACTTGGACGCGGCCGAGAGGCCGAGGAGGATCGCGGAGATCGCGATGCCGATGGCGCCGATGAGCGCGAAGTTTTTCTTCGGGGTGGGGGAGGAGCTTTCGAAGCTGTTCGACATTTCAGGACCCTCTGTTTCGGGGCGCTCGCAGCGCGGGTGACGCGCCTACTACCGAGGCCCCCGCGGGCTTCCCCCCAGGCCGAACGTCGATGTCCACGGATGTCCACGAGCTCGGAAGGAGGAGATTCGTCGAACCGCCTCCGACCCCATCGCCGATCAGGCGGCGCGCGGTGCCTCGCGGGGTGCCTCGGTGGCCGCAGCGGCTCCGGAGAGCACGGCGAGCGCCTTCTCTCGGTCGAGCGCCCTCTCCCAGCGCGCGACGACGAGCGTGGCAACGGCGTTGCCGAGGAGGTTGATGATCGCGCGCGCCTCGCTCATGAACCGATCGATCCCGAGGAGGAGCGCGATCGCCTCGACCGGGACCGTGCGCGTCGACTCCAGGGTCGCGACGAGCGTGATGAACCCGCCCCCCGTCACCGCGGCCGCGCCCTTCGAGGAGACGAGGAGAACCCCGAGCACGCCGAGCTCCGCGCCCACGGTGAGCGGCGTGTTCGTCGCCTGCGCGAGGAAGAGCACCGCCATCGTCAGGTAGATGCAGGTGCCGTCGAGGTTGAAGGAGTATCCGGTGGGGACGACGAGGCCGACGACGCTCTTTTCGCACCCGAGGCCCTCGAGCTTCGCGAGGAGGCGAGGGAGCGCGGACTCCGACGACGATGTCCCGAGGACGAGGAGCACCTCGTCCTTGATGTAGAGGAACAGCCGGACCGGGCTCAGGCCGAGCAGGCGCGTGATCGATCCGAGGACGACGATGACGAACAGGAGACCCGTCACGTAGAACGCCGCCATCAGCCCGCCGAGGTTCGCGAGGGACGAGACGCCGTACGTGCTGACGGTGAACGCCATCGCCGCGAACGCGCCGAACGGGGCGAGCTTCATGATGAGCGCGACGACGCCGAAGAGCGCGCTCGCGAACCGATCGAGCACGTCGACGAGCGGCGCGGCCTTCTTCTCCATGCGGGAGAGCGCCATCCCGAAGAGGACGGCGAAGAGGAGCACGCCGAGGATCTTCCCCTCGGCGAACGCCCCGAGGACGTTCTCGGGGACGATGTCGAGCAGGAACTCCGCCGTGGACTGCGCCGGCTTTCGGTACTTCTCGAGCTTCGACGCGTCGAGCTTCGCCGGATCCACGTTGAGCCCTTTTCCAGGCGAGACGATGTGCATGACGCCGAGCCCGATGAAGAGCGCGACGGTGGTGAGGAGCTCGAAGTAGATCAGCGCCTTCACGCCGATCCTTCCCACGCGCTTCAGATCGCCCGCCTTCGCGATGCCGACGACGACCGTCGAGAACACGAGGGGCGCGACGAGCATCTTGATGAGGCGGACGAATCCCTTGCTCGCGGGCTCGAGCTTCGACGAAAACTCCGGCGCCACCACGCCGAGGAGCACGCCGAGGGCGATGCCGCCGAGCACTTGCAGGTAGAGGGTGTTCTTCGCTGCCTTCTCTTGGGGCGCTTCGCTCGTCACTTGCGCGCTCGATGCTCGCCCGTCTGCGCGAAGAGCGGTAGCTCCTCGGCCGGCTTCGGTGCGCGGCGCGGCGCGCGCCTCTTCTTCTCCGGTGGGGGCTCCTCCTCCCCCGTGAGGAGGCACGCGGGATCGTCGTTTCGGACGGAGTTCACGCGCGACGAGACGGGCGTCATCAGGAGGAAGTCGTTCGGTGCGGGGCGCAAGAGAGCGCGCACCTCGTCCGTCACGGCGGGCGCGCGGCCGTCGTCGGTCGCGTAGGGCCCGCCCATCCAGGTCTCCATCTCGGCCTCGGTGAGGAGGACGGGCATTCGATCGTGCACGTCGCGCATGAAGTCGTTCGCGGCGGTGGTGACGATCGAGAACGTCCGCAGCGTCGACCCGTCCGGCGCGCTCCACTTCTCGTAGATGCCGGCCATGGGGAGGAGCCCGCCTCTCTTTGGGGTGAACCAGAGGGGGCGCTTCGCGCCGTCCACCGAGCGCCACTCGAGGAAGCCGTCCGCGACAACCACGCAGCGCCGCCGCGCGAACGCGTCGCGGAACTTGGGCATCGAGGCGATCGTCTCGCTCCGCGCGTTGATCGCTTTCGCACGATCCGCCGTGCTCTTCGCCCACCGGGGCACGAGCCCGAAGCTCGCCCCCATGAGCTCGCGCACGCCATTCTTCATCCGCAGGACCCAATGGGGATCCGTCGGTGCCACGTTGTATCGGGGCCGGTAGGCGGCGCGGGTCTCCGCGGAGATCTCGACGCCGAGCGCCTGGGCGAGATCATCAGCCGACGGGACGACGAGGGTGAAGCGACCGCACATGTGCGGCGACGAGGAGACGCGAGCGACCGTCCGATGGCAACCGCGACGCGCTCAGGCCACCGCAGCCGGACTGTCTTGCTGGGGCGGCGGCGACTCCGCCGGCTCTTCGGCGGGCGGCGGATCGTTCTCGGCCAAGACCTCGCCGTCCTCCACGACCTCACCCTCGGCGAGCGCCGCGTTGTCTCCGCTGGTCGCGGCGTCGAAGTGCGCGACGCCGGAGTCGTTCGCGTCCGCGCTGCCAACCGACGCGGTCGCACCGTCCTTCGGGGAAGACGGATCTTGGGTCCAGCGCTTGTCGAAGTTCGCGCGATCGTTGAGCCAGTCCTCGAGCTTCACGTTCGTCTCGCCCACCTTCATGTTCCGCAGCATTTCCGGCGGATCCTTCGGGGGGGACATGGGCGCGGTGAAGTTGAGGATGAACCCGTTCGATGAGCCGCCGCGCTTGCGCCGGTAGACGGAGGCCTTCCCGTCCTCGTGGCCGCGGATCACGTTCGTGAGCATCAAGGTGTTCTTCTCCCGCTTCGCCATCAGCGCCGCCGGCGTGATCGTCTCGATGTCGCACGCGATGAGCTCCTCGATGAGGCGCGGCGCGGTGTCCTGCGGCTCGCTCTTCTTCGGCTTCGCGCTCTCGGGCGCGTAGACGTACCAGAGCACGCTCAGGCCCTTGAGCGGCAGGCCGCGCAGCGACCAGATGAGCCGCGAGACGGGGTAGCGCATATGGAGGAGCTTGCTCACGTAGAGCGGCTTCGCTGCGCCGTCCCCGCCCGACACGTCCGCGATGACGAGGCGCGCGAAGCCGAGCGGTCGGGACGTCTTCATCGCCTCGGCCATCCCCTTGAGATCCGGCGCGGGCTTGAGGCCGCCGACGCCGCACAGCGTGGCGGATTGTTGGATCGTGCCGTCGTTGAACGCGTGATCGACCGTCCCGCCCTCGCCGGAGGTTTCGCCCTTACCGGTGCAGATCCCAGTGTCGATGAACTGGATCCGCGTCCCGCTGACGCGGAGCGCGGTCGCCATGTGCGTGATCCTCCCTTTGGACGACTTGTCCTGCGTCGTCTCCTCCGGCCCCCCCGGGTTGAAGCACACCACTCCACCCGGGGTGATGCCGAACTTGATCATGGCCGCGGTCGACGTGTGCTTGCCGCACTCGAACTTCTCCGTCTTGTCGAAGACCTTCTTGTAGCCGAGGGAGACCGCGGAACAGGACAATCCCCACACCGCGCCGTGGATCGACTCCGCGGGGAACCCGCGCGAGAGGATGCAAAGCGTGCTCAGATCCTGGCACTCCATCATGATCGGGAACGTCTTCGGGAACGCCTGGAGGAACCCGGCGATCCCCTTGCTGTGGTGGTAGTTCTCGAACTGGGCGTACGCGGAGAAGAGGACGAGCTCCGTGAAGGCGCGGGCCCAGCACTCCTCGTCGGACTTCGAGAACTCCATCGCCTCGAGCATGTTGACGACCTCCTCTTGGGAGGCGACCTGGTCTTCCTTGATCTGGAGGTCGTACCCGAACTCACTGAACCAAGCCTCGTGGAGGCCGAACTTGAGGCGCTCCTCGATGTGCTCGAGAAGCTCCTTCAGTTGGTTCTCGAAGTCGCTCCGGAGGTCGATCCTCTTGCCCGTCTTGTCGAGCTTGGTCTTGGTGGTCGAGTACTGTCCGATCTTCGCCTCGAGGAGCGCCTTCGAGAGGCGCGGCGCCGTGTATGTCGCGTCCGCGACGAGGTTGGTGCCGCCCTGGCCGTCGACTTCCGCCTTGTAATGTGGGTGTCCCATATTCGTCCGGATCAGCTGCCGTGGACTTCCTCGAGGGCACCCGCGGTGCCGCCGTCGAGCTCGCCGTTCGGTTCGAGCCCGTGGGTGTCGTGGTGATCGTCTTGGAACTCTCCGACGGCGGTCGCGAGCTCCGGGCCCCGGCTCGGGTCGATCGGCCCCGTCCAATAGCCGAGGTTCTTGAGCCGCTGCTTCGCGCCGATCACCGCGTCGACGGGGTCGAGCTTCGAGACATCGATCGTGTACAGGCGCTGCCGCCCAGTCGGATACTCGTCCACCCAGAGGCGCGCCACGACCTGCTTGGCCGTCTTCGGGACGTCCGCCTCCACCTTCCCGTCGTCTCCCGTCTCCCCCTCGAAGCGGAGGCCCTCGCACATGAGGTGGTACTTCTTTCCGGCGTAAGGCTTGAGGAAATAGTCCGCGAACTTGTGCGAAAACCTCTGCGTCTCGAGCTTGTCTTCGCCGGCCTTCTTCTCCGGCGCGCTCGGCTCGTATCCGAGCTTGATCGCGTCGCCCTTCGCCTTGATCTCCTTGTCGAGCTCGAGCGCCGTGGACTCTGTGAAGATGCGGAGCTTCTTCGAGAGGATCTCCACGTCGTCCCCGAGCGTGAGGGAGGGGCCGCCCGGCTTGGACGCCTCGATCGCCTTGGTGGCCTGTAGCTCGAGCGTCGGCGTCTTGAGGACGATCTTGTCCTTGTGAAGCTCGATGCACGACTCGCCACAGACGAGCGAGATCCCTTCGTCCGCGTTGACGACGATGCGCTCCGAGGCGCCCATCGAGAGCGTCCCGAACACGTGGTGATCGCTCGCGGAGGGTTTGTCTGGTTCGCCGACGCTGATCGCGTAGTGGCCTCGCACCTCGGTCGAGTGGCCCTTCTGCGTCGCGATCTTCGTCTCGCCCTCGGTGGTCAGCGAGAGGTCGCCCTTGATGAGATCCTTGGCGTTCCGGCGGACCTCGCGTATGTCGTCGCCTCCGACGGTGACGGAGCGCTGGTCGCCGATCGCGAGCGAGGCGACGCCGGCGATGCTCTCGTTCGCGTTGCCAGCCACGTCGTCCGTACGGCTCCCCCTGATGTGGCTGCTCCTGTTGTTGAGGACGACCTCGTCCAGGTTCTTTTGGGCGTGGACATACAGTTGCTCGCCCCCCGCCTTGTCGTCGAACGAGAGCTCGTTGCCGCCCGTCGCGTTGGGCGTGCTCGCCGTGCGGAAGCCGCTCCGGGTCTGGTTCTCCGGAGGTGAGAATGGCAGCGGGTGCGTCGCGTTGTAGACGCAACCGGTGACGAGCGGCCGGTCGAGGTCTCCGCCGAGGAAGGTCACGACCACCTCCATCCCGACGCGCGGGATGAATTGTGCGCCGAACCCCGCGCCGGCCCACGCTTGCGCGCAGCGGATCCAGCAGGAGCGGCGATCGTCTCGCGCGTCGGCGCCCTCGCGGAGATCCCAGTGAAAGCGCACCTTGATACGACCCATGGGATCCGTCCAAATCTCGCTGTCCCCAGCGCCGACGACGGTTGCGGTCTCACTCGTCTGTCGCGGGCGCGGCGTCTTCCGCTCGGGCCGGACTGTCTGCTCTGCGGGCGCGACGCGGAGCTGGTTTCGATAGACGGTCTTGCCCGCGGGTACCGCCTCGGGCGCGAAGCCCTCGTGCTCGACCGAGACGACGACCCACTGTCGGTCCGTACCGCCGCGATCGTGGTCCTCGAGGACGAAGCGCGCGCCCGGCAACAGGCGGCGACAGAAGCTCGCCCCCGTCGCGAAGGACGCCTCCCGGCGGTGCTGCTCGAGGCGCACGCTCGCCGAGCGCTGGCCCGGATCCGACTCGTACGACCCCTCGTGCTCGTACACGACCCGGCGATCCTCGGCCGCGCCGATCTCCGTGCGCAGATCGAGCGGCGGGCGCCTGAAATCGTAGCCGCAAAGAAGGGCGCGCTTCGATCGCGATCGCAGCTCCGGGACGAAGGTCGTCACGTGGCTCTCGCGTCCCGAGAGAGCCGCGGCGCCGTCCACTCGGTGGAGGACGAGCCGCGGATCCCCGAGTATGTCGGCGTAGTCGGTCGCCGTGTCCGCAATGACCAAGGTGGATTCCTCGCCCTCGACGGGATGATCGAAGAACGTCATCAGTCCCTCCTCCGCGAGGAGGCGCATGAGGAACCCGTGATCCGTCTCGTCGTATTGGACGCAGAACCCGCGCTTCGGGAGCCCCCGCTGCACGGCGACGCGGAGCGGGACGCCCCATTCGGCGAGCATCTCGGCCGCGATCTCGAGGGTCGTCTTGTCTTGGAAGATGCGACGGGTCCGTCGACGTCGAAGCATCCAAAGGGCGGGGACGAGACGCACGGCGATGGCGTGGCGATCGTGCGTTGCGTCGCCGAGCGCGCGGACGCGAGAGATCACGCCGTGGAACGCGCGCACTGGCGCGAGGACGCCGGCGATCGCGTCGTGGAGGACGAGGCTCGCTCGCTCGTCGAGGAGCGTCGACAGGTCCTCCGCGCTGGTGAGCGCGAGCTTCACGTCCGCCTCGAACAGGCCGTTCATGCGCTCGGAGGCGCGGAAAGAGAGGACGGTCGACGGGAGGTTGCGCGAGGCGACGCGGAAGGAGAACGGCGCGCCGCTCACGGCTTCCTCATCGTCGTCGAGTAGTGCATCACGAGCGCCTGGAAGCGGCCGCGGAGTCCCGCGTTCTGCTCGAGCGCGGTGCGCATCGTCTCGTCGGTCGCGCGGTGCTGTTCGAGGCTCTTCAGGCCGTAGCGGGCGAGTACGGCGAGCTTGTCGGGCGGGCGCATCGTGAGCTCGACGGACAACGCGGCGTACGACTGGATGGTGAGCGGGAGCGTGGCCTCGGCCAAGAACGCCGTCGCGCCGACGTCGGCGAGCACGGTCCCCGTCGCCGCGGGACGAGGGGGCGCCGGTTCCGGTGCCTGGGGCCGTTGAGACGCGCGCTTGGGCGTCGTCACCTCGATGGGCGGCGGCGGCGCGGCCTGAAACGGGAGGGCCTTGCTGGTCGGCCCAACGGCGAGGAAGGTCTGCGGCGTCACTGCCAGCGCGACGGTCGACGGGCTCGCATCCTTTTCCGGCTCGCCCTTGAGGAAGCTCGGGACCGCGAGCGCCGCACGACGCTCTTCGGCACCTTCCAGCCCAGGCAGATCCAGGGGCGGGCAGAGGCGCGAAGTGCGGGCGAACGTGGAGGCGAAGGTCATCGCGAGGATGCCCTTGCGCCGCTCGAGGCTGCGGCCGAGCTCCTGGATGAAGCGCTCGTGAGCCCGCGCGAAGGCTTCGCTCGAAACACCCAACTCCGCGAGGACTGCGGTCGGTGGAGCGCCTCCGCGGTGGAGGATTCGAGCGAGGATCGTCGCGTAGGCCTCGAGGGGTAGTTCGGTGGAGGGGTTCGAGGGTCCCCCGGTGATGGGAGCGGGTGATTCGGTCATGGGGCCAGCCAGTGGATGTACGCGCCACCGTCGCGTTTCTGCCCTCGCGCGCCATGGGGTAGAGGTGTCGGTGATGGACCGATCGATCCGGGTTCGACCCCTCGAGGAGGGCGAGACGACGACCGCCGTTCTCACCCTGCGGGACGCGTTCATGCACGACCCGCTGTTCCGTTGGCTCCTCCCCGAGGAAGCGTCATGCTCGACTTGGCTCGAGTGGTTTCACCGCTTCTCGATCGCGCAATGCGCGCCGCTCGGCGGCGCGTTCACACTCGAACCCGGCGGGCCCGCGTCCGGCGCGATGGCGCTCGTGCCGCCGGGCGGCTGGCCGCTCTCCCTCTGGTCGACGCTCCGCGCGATCCCCTTTCCGCGACGCGCGCCAACGAAGCGCCTCGCCGTCGCGGGGCTCAAGCTCCTCAAGCGCATGAGCGACGAGCACCCCGTCGAGCCCCACGTCTACTTGTCGGTGATCGGGGTCGCCCCGGAGAACAAGGGCAAGGGCCTCGGCGGAGCGCTGCTGCGACACGTGACCGGCCTCGCCGACGCCGCTGAGTTGCCCGCGTATCTCGAGACCGGCAACCCAGACAATCTGCCCCTCTACGAGCGCTTCGGATTCCGCGTCGAGCGGACGATCGAAGAGCACGGCGGCCCTCCGCTCTGGACGATGCGCCGCCCCACGACCCCTCGTTGACAAAAGACGACGAAAGTCTGCCCCGAGGTTCACGGGCGCCGTGAGACCCTCGCGGGAACGTGGAAGAGAGCTTCACCACCAAGGTCCTGCTGCCGGTCGCGCTCGGGATCATCATGCTGGGGCTCGGGCTCAGCCTGACGATCGACGATTTCAAGCGCGTCACGAAGATCCCGCGCGCCATCCTCGTCGGCCTCGTCTGTCAGATGGGGATCCTCCCGTTCGCCTGCTACGGCATCGCGAAGCTGTTCAATCTGTCGCCGGAGTTCGCCGTGGGCCTCATGCTCCTCGCCGCATCCCCCGGCGGCGCGACGGCGAACCTCTTCAGTCACCTGGCGAAGGGGGACGTCGCCCTGAACATCACGCTGACCGCGATCAACAGCCTGCTGTCGCTCGCGACGCTGCCGTTCATCGTGAACTTCTCGCTCGAGGCGTTCATGGGCGAGGGCAAGGTCATCCCGCTGCAGCTCAAGGAGATCCTCCAGGTGTTCGCGATCGTGCTCGTCCCTGTCGGGATCGGCATGGCGATCCGCCTCAAGAAGACGGCGCTCGCGCTCCGCCTCGAGAGGCCCGTGCGCATCACGTCCGCGCTGTTCCTCGCCGCGATCGTCGTGGCGTCCATCCTCAAGCAGCGCGCCGACCTGCCCGAGATGGCGAAATCCGTCGGCCCCGCCGCGCTCGTGTTCAACCTCACGAGCATGGCCGTGGGGTACGTCGTCCCGCGTCTCGCGCGCCTCCCGAAGCGACAGTCGGTCGCGATCGGGATGGAGATCGGCATCCACAACGGGACGCTCGCGATCGCGATCGCGTCCGGCGCGACGCTGCTGAACAACCCCAGAATGGCAGTGCCCGCGGCGATCTACAGCCTGGTGATGTTCGTCACCGCCGCGATCTTCGCGACCGTGTTCGCGCGCGCCTCCGCCGTCGAGGAGCGGTGATGGCACCCGCGACCCGCCCCGGCGAACGGCGCGATCCAGCGCGTTCGCGGCGAGGCGCGCCCACCTCGATGGCTCGACTGGATGTCCGTGGCGCGGCGGCGGGACACTCCCCACGAAGGGGCGCGGCGGAGCTCATCCGCGAGCGCGCGAGGCCCCGCACCCGCCGGTGACCGGGGCCTCGGGCACGGCCCGATCCTCCGCTCCGTGGCGCGGACACTGACCCGCGACCGTGAGCGCTGTCTGTCGCGAAAATGCGCGATGCGGCGATGCGCGACGCCCCCGGCCCGAAATCGAGGCGGATTCGCGGCGGCACCTCGTGTGCACACGTCGACCTCGAAGAGGTTGGGAATGACGACGCAAGACGAAGTGAACCGCGAGGTCTATCACCGGCCGGACGCGTGGCGCTACTACCACTCGACGAGCCTCGTGCCCGCGGAGGTCGCGTTTCTCCTTCGGTACCAGCCGCGCGTCGCCGGGCGCGACGTCCTCGACATCGGCGTGGGCGCGGGCCGCACGACGCGGTACCTCGCCCCGGTCGCTCGGCGCTACGAGGCCGTCGACTACTCCCCCGCGATGGTCGCTCACGTGCGCGCCGCGTTCCCGGGGACGAGCGTGCGGGAGGCCGACTTCCGGGCGCTCACGCCGTTCGCGGACGAGGCGTTCGACGTCGTGCTCGCGTCCGACAACGTCATCGACGCGTTCGGCCACGAGGATCGGATGTCGGCGCTCGAGGAGGCGGCGCGCGTGCTCCGCCCCGGCGGACTCTTCGCGTTCTCGTCCCACAACGTCGACTATGCGCACGCTTACGAGGGCCCGAAGCTCGAGTGGAGCCGCAACCCGTTCACGCTCGCGCGCAGGGTCGGCAGCCTCGTCACGAGCATTCGCAACCATCGGCGCGTAGAGCGTCACCGGCGCGTCACGTCGGAGTACGCGCTGCTCAACGACACGGGCCAGAACTTCGCGTGCCTCCACTACTACGCGTCCTGGGACACCGTCCGCGCCCAGCTCGAGCGCAGCGGGCTCCGCCTCCTGGATGTGTTCGACTCCGACGGACACTCGCTCCAGCCCGGCGCGGACACGAGCGCCTACCCGAGCCTGTTCTACGTTGCCGAGCGACTGATGAGCACCTGAGCGCGCGGCGCTCGCGGTCGCTCAGAGCACGAACTTCGACACGCGGGACGTGTCGAGGTCGGAGATCGTGAAGGAGATCACGCCGGCGTAGTCCACCTCGTAGCGCTCCTCGATGAGCGGCCCTTCGCGGCCGAGGAGCGAGACGGGGCGGCCGGTGAGCGGCAGGCCCTCGAGCTGGTGCGCGACCGCGAAGAGGATCTCGGCGTGCGGCGTGAGATCGCCCGTCGGGTTGCCCCACGGATCCACGTCGCCCGCCTCGACGAAGCGAAAATGCGCGATGTCGTGCGCCGCGCGGTAGCGACGCGTCTTCACGATCGAGCCGTTCTGCGGCATCGGCGTGCCCTTTGCGAAGATGCCGTCGAAGATCGCGCGGCCGCCGCGCTCCGCCTCACGGAACACGCCGAAGTGGCGCGTGAACTTCTCCGCGACCGAGAGCTCCCCGCGCTTCTCGTTGACCGCGGCGATCGCGCAGCCGATCGCGGTCGCGGCGGCGGGGTGGGGCGATCGGTGCAGGCGACGACCGAACTTCTCGCGCACCGTGCGCGGGACGATCGGCAGTCCGCTCGCGCCGCCGACCATGTAGATCCCGGCGATGCCGCCCTCGTGCTCCTCTTGGAGCATCGCGACCAGCGGCTCGATCGCCTCGAGCGTGCGCGTCACGAGCGGCTTCGTACGCTCGTAGAACTCGGCGACCGGGAGGATCACGGACTCCTCGGGCGCGAGGTCCCCGAGCGCGAGCAGATCGAGCGCGATCTTTCGCGTGTTCGGGTGGATCGACTCCTTCGCGTGGCGGCACTCGCGCAGCAGATCCGCGCGCGCCGCGGGGTTCTCGGGGAAGTCGCGGCCGGCCTTCTCGAGCGCCATCGCGAGGAGCTGCGCGTCGAAGTCGTCCCCGCCGAGCTCGGAGATCCCGCTCGTCGTCTCGATGTCGTGGCGGCCCTCGCCGACGTACACGAGCGCCGCGTCGAACGTGCCGCCCCCGAGGTCGTAGACGACGACGTGCTCGCGCCGTGAGTTGAGCGCGGAGCTGTGGCGGTGCGCGAACTCGATGCCGGCCGCGGCGGGCTCGTTGAGGACGGCGCGCACGTCGTACCCGGCGCGCTTGAAGCCATCGAGCGTCGTGAACCGCTGCGTGGAGTGCGCGTTCGCGGGGACCGAGACGACCGCCTCGATGTCACCGACGAGCATGCTGCCGATGCTGCTGCGCGACCTCAAATCGTCGCGCAGCGAACCGAGGAACCCGGTGACGAGCGCGACGGGCGTCGTCTCGACCGACCCGATGACGAGCGGCTCGTCCTTGCGCGTCTGCGCGAGCAGGCGCTTCCACGAGCGGATGTTCGGCGCGCCCTCGCGCGCGGCGAGATCCGCGTCGATGCCGTGGATGAGCTTGCCCCCGACGTCCGCGGTCACCGTCGGGTAGTGATCGATGAGATCGCCGTTCCCGACGGTGAACTCGACGACCGGGTAGTTCCCCCGATCGAACGCCGCGACGACCGTCCGCGTGGTCCCGAGATCGATGCCGAGCTGCATGCCTCCATTGTGGCCCGCATTTCGTCGTGAGCTCTAGTTCTTGGCGCAGCGCGTCTTCGCCCGGGACCTCAGCGCGGCGCGATCGCCGCGCGCAACCTCGCGGAGAGGTGCGTGTTTCGTGCCTCGCGACGGATCTCCGCGAGGCTGAGGGAGACCGCGCGCGGATCGGCGACGAGCACGACGAGGCGCTTGCCGCGCGTCACCGCGGTGTAGAGGAGGTTCCTCGACAGCATGACGAAGTGGTTCATCAGCATCGGGATCACGACGGCGGGGTACTCGCTGCCCTGGCTCTTGTGGATGCTCGTCGCGTACGCGAGGACGAGATCGTCGAGATCGCCCTCCTGGTAAGCGACGAGTCGATCGTCGAAGCGCACGCTCATCGTCCGGTTCTCGGCGTCGAGGGACGCGATCCAGCCGATGTCGCCGTTGTAGACCTCGCGCTCGTAGTCGTTCTTGAGCTGCATCACCTTGTCCCCCAGGCGGAAGACGCGAGCGCCGATCTTCACGGTCGGGCCGGTGGGGTTGAGCAGACCTTGGAGCGCCTCGTTCATCGCGATCGTGCCGGACGCGCCCTTGTGCATCGGCGTGAGGACCTGCACGTCCTTGATGGGGTCGAGCTTGAACCGCTTGGGGATGCGCTCGGTGATCATCTCGAGCATCGTCGCAGCGGCGGCTTCGTCGTTGTTGCGCTCGACGACGTAGAACTCGCCCGACTGGACTTGCTCGCCCTCGGGCATCTCCCCGCGGTTGATCCGGTGCGCGTTCTCGATGATGCGGCTCCCGGCGGCCTGCCGGAAGATCGTCGTCAGGGCGGCGGTCGGGATCACTCCGCTCTGGATGACGTCGCGCAGGACCGCGCCCGCGCCGACGCTCGGGAGCTGATCGACGTCCCCGACGAGGACGAGGCGACACTCGGGCGAGATCGCGTCCGCGAGCGCGTCCATGAGGAGGAGGTCGACCATGGACGTCTCGTCCACGACGATCGCGCCCGCGGGGATGGGGTTGTCCTTGTCGCGCCGGAACGAGCGCAGCTTGGGATCGAACTCGAGCAGGCGGTGGAGCGTGATCGCGGCGCGGCCCGTGGCCTCGCTCACGCGCTTCGCGGCGCGGCCCGTCGGCGCGGCGAGGAGCGTCTTGATGCCCGCGCGATCGAAGAGCGTCACGAGCGCGCGGACGATGGTGGTCTTGCCGACGCCGGGGCCGCCCGTGAGCACCACGACCTTCTGCGCGGCCGCGAGCTCGATCGCGCGGCGCTGCGCGGGGGCGAGAGACACCTTCGCGTCCCGCTCGAACGCCTCGAGCGCCGAAGGTACGAGCGGCAGGAGGGGCTTCGAGGCGGCCGGTCGGAGCGCGAGGCCCGCGAGGGACTGCGCGAGGCGGACCTCGGCGTCGAAGAGCTCGGGCGTGTAGACCGCGATCCCTTCCTCGACCGCGTCCGCCTTCACGCGGCCTTCGCGGACGAGTACGTCGATCGCGCCGAGGGCGGCCTCCTCGGAGACCTCGAGCATCGACGCGGAGTGCGCGGCGAGCTGCTCCCGCTCCGTGTACACGTGGCCCTGGCCGGCCCGCTCGATCGCGACGTGGAGCACGCCCGCCTGCGCGCGCTCCGGTGCGTCTCGCGCGATGCCGAGGGACTCGGCGATGCGATCGGCGGTCTTGAACCCGATGCCCCACACGTCGAGGGCGAGGCGGTACGGCGATTGGGACACGATCTGCACGGCGCGCGCGCCGAACCGCTTGTAGATGCGCGTCGCGAGCGACGGGGACGCCCCGTGCGACTGGAGGAAGATCATGATGGCGCCGAGGGCGCGGTGCGACTCCCAGGTCTTCTGGATCTGCTCCGCGCGGCGCCCGCCGAGGCCCTCCACCTCCCGGAGACGCTCGGGGTTGTTGTCGAGCACCTCGAGCGCGTTCGCGCCGAACGCGTCCACGATCCGCCTCGCGATGACCGGGCCGACGCCATGGATGACGCCCGACCCGAGGAACTTCTCGAGGCCCGCGAGCGTGGACGGGGCGACGTGGAGAAGCGTCTCCACGCGGAACTGCTCGCCGTGCTTCTCGTCGCGCTGGCGCTTGCCGGTCGCGCGGACGCGACTCCCGATGGGCGCGGGGGGGAACACGCCGACGAGCGTCCGCTCGCCGGGCTCTCCGTCCACGGCGACCTTGATGACACGGAAACCCGTCGTGTCGTTCTCGTAGGTGACGCGCACGACCTCGCCCTCGACCGTGTGCTCGGCCGCTGCGGCGCTCTTCGAGGCCGCGGGCTCGAACAGCGATCGCTGATCGTGAGGGGGCTTCATCGGCGTGTCGGGGCATCGACCGTAGTACGACCGGAGCCGCGGATCGCCCCGGATCGCCGGGAGGGTCCGCCAGGCTATGTCCGAGATACGTGCCTTGGTCCGCGCGCGTGGGATACACTCGTCCCCGCGAGGGGATCTTGAGCACGAGCGCGCCATCCGAGATTGCGGTCACGCCGGTCGGACACACGTCCGCGCTCGCGTGGGTGACCCCGGCGACCGGTGGTGTCGAGCTCACGATCGTGGGGAAGATCGTCGTCGCGCTGGGACTGGACGGGCACGTCGAAATCATCGGCTCCCCGGAGCTCCCCGGGTGGCACCAGGAGCGGCCCGCGCCCGCCGAGGTGGATCGCGACGCCGCCCGGAAAATCGTGGCCCGCGGCCGTCGCGCGCACCCGGGGCGCGTCGTGCTGCGCCGCGGGTCGAGCGTCCTCGTCGAGTGTGGGTTCGGGTCGGGCGACCTCTCCGTCGAGACGCCGCTCGTGAACAACATGCAGACGACCATCGCGGGCAAGCGAGGGGACGAGTGGCTCGTCGTCGAGGGAGGGGATCGACCGGACGCGCGTCGCTGGTGCAAGCTCCCGAAGCTCGGGCTCGTGGCGACGTGGAGCGACGTGGAGCGGCTCGTGCTCACGTCTCGGATTTGCTTCGTGGACGTCTCCGAGTGGACGATCGCGTTCCTCCTGCGCGGCTCGCGCAAGCTCCTGCCGTCGATGGTGCCGCGTCACTTGTCCGTCGCCGTGCACGACATGGGTGGGGGTGCGCCTCTCCCCGTGCGCGGCGGGCGCCGCGCGTCGTCCGCGGATCTCGCGGCGACGGGTCCGAACGCGCGCGCGCCCGCGCTCACGGGGCCGCCCGTACCCGCTCCCCCGGCCACGCCCCCGCCTTCGCCCTTCGCGAGGAAGCCCGCGTTCATGGCGGACGACACGACGACGGGCATTCGCCTCACGGACGAGGACCTCTACATCACGGACGCACCGACGACGCCGCTCATCAAGAAGCCGCCCGCGCCCGCTCCCCCCGCCGCGGCCGCGGAGGCCCAGCCGCGCACGCGGATCTTCTCGTACGAGGACGCGATGAAGAGCGCGGGGCTCGAGGCGGGACTCAAGGAGGAGAAGACGGTGTTCGCGCCGGACGCGAAGGCGCTCGTCCCGAAGGTCTTCAACGAGCCGACGCCTCCCCCACAGCCGTTCAAGGGACCTGAGCCCCGCAAGAGCAACGGATCGGGGCTCCGGCTCGGCCGAGGATCGGGCGTGATGCCAGCGGTCCAAGAGGCCCTTCCCTCCATCGACGACGCGTTCGACATGCTCGAGGGAAAGGCGCCGAAGAAGTAGCGCGAGGCGCCGAACCGCGCGGCCCTCGAGCGCGCGGGTCCGCCTCGGACGGCGTGGCCCTCGAGCGCGTGCGTCTGCCTCGGACGGTGGCGCCCGCGTAAATTCAGTGCGGGGCGGGTGCGGTCGGGCTCTCCGCGAGCTCTTCGCGTTGCTCGCGAAGGTGCCACGGGACGTCGGCGTAGACGTCGTCGAACAGGGTCTCGCGCTTCGGCGGCCCGTGGGACTCCACGATGGCGATCGCGCGGCCGATCTCCTCGTTGAGCTGAGCCTCGAGCGCGGCCTCGCGGTCGTCGTCCCAGGCGCCGAGGTGGTCGAGGTGGCGGCGGAGCCGCTGGAGCGGATCGCGCTTGGTCCACTCGTCGACCTCGGACTGCGATCGGTAGCGCGTGGGATCGTCGCTCGTCGAGTGCGCCCCGATTCGGTAGGTGAGGCACTCGATGAACGTGGGACCTTCGCCGCGTCGCGCGCGATCGATCGCGGGGCGCACCGCCGCGTAGACGGCGAGCACGTCGTTCCCGTCCACGCGGACGGAGGGGACGCCGTACGCCCGACCTTTGATCGCGAACGTCAGGGACGCGGACTGGCGGGACGAGGGCACGCTGATCGCCCAGTGGTTGTTCTGGCAAATGAGCACGCAGGGCGTCTTGAACACGGCAGCGAAGTTGAGGCCCGCGTGGAAGTCGGGCTGGCTCGTCGCGCCGTCGCCCATGAAGCCCACGGTGACCGTCTTGTGCTTGAGGATCTTCGCGGCCCACGCGGCGCCCACCGCCTGAGGAATCTGCGGGCCGATGACGCTCGACCACGACACCTGGTGGACCTCCTTGCCGCTCATGTGGCTCGGCATCTGGCGACCCTTCAGGATGTCGAGGTCGTTCCCGTAGATTTGCGCGATGTACTTCTCGAGCGGGAAGCCCCGCACGAGCATCATCGAGCTCTCGCGCAGCGCCTGGAACACCCAGTCGGAGGGCTCGAGCGCGAGCGCCGTGGCGATCGGCGTCGCCTCCTGGCCCGTACACGCGCCGTAGAACCCGATGCGGCCCTGCCGCTGGATCAAGACCATCCGCGCGTCGAGCACGCGCAGCCGTTTGATCTCGCGGTACGCGCGCAGCATCGTCTCGAGGGGGAGCATCGGGTCGGTGGACGGATCGGCGGTCCCGTCGTCTCGCAGGACGCGGAGGAGTCCTACCTCGGGAGCGACCGACGAACCGTCACCAGCGTGGGGCATGTCGCCACCATACTCCAACGGCGTCTCCGACGGAGCGTGTCCCTCCCGTCGCGACGTGAGTCGAAGAAGAGCCAAGGCGTGCCCGCCCTCCGACGTAGAAGAATCGGATGCCCTCGCTGCTCTCGAACGTCCGTGCCGTGGGACTCGCGTTCTCGGCGATCGCGTGTGCGAGCTCCGCCCCGCCCGCTCTGGGCCCCGAAAGGAAGGCCGCGCCGCCCGAGTCGACCCAGGTCACGGACGAGGCGGGGGTGTCGTTCGCTTCCGCGAAGATTCGCGACCACCTGTCCACGATCTCGCGCTGCCTCGACGAGGCGACGCCGACGCCGGGGTGGCAGCATGTTCCGCCGGGCGTCGGACAGTCGGCGGGCTGGTGCACCGGCCGGAGCGCGCGGAGGGGCTGCCCGGTGGCGGCGCAGTTCGAGTGGGATCGGGATCAGCGCGCCGTGCAGCTCCCGGTGCTGACCGACGATGGCCTCAGGGTCTCGAGCTTCATGATCGAGGCGATCTCGGTCCCCCCGGGCGCCGGATGGGGCGCGCGCCTGACCTATTCGGATCCGCTGCACCGCGGGGAGTTCGAACTCCGGTTCAATCTCTTCTCGCAGGGAAAGCCGGCGCCGATCGCCGTCGTCCCGCTCGGCTCGACGGTCGCCTATTCGGTCCGTTGGCGGTCGGAGATCCTCGAGACGGTCCGGCTCGATGTGCCCGGCAGCCCGCACGATGAGCTGGAGGAGGCCGCCCTATCGCCAGACGCCCTCGAGGATCGCTTCGTCCCGCGCTTGGTCGCGCTGCGCGACAAAGTCTTCGAGCGGATCTCCAAGCTGGGCGCGAAGAAGCCCGTGTGTTTCGAGCGCTCACCCAGTTCGACGGACGGAGCCGCGGCGCGAGGGAGCGCGTTTGGTGCGCTCATCGGATCGCTTCCGGACTGCAGGTTCGAGCGGTTCGACGACGGCGAGCAGGCGGCCCTGCGCGCGACCGCAGACAAGGAGATTGGACAGTGGATCGAGGCGCTCGAGCGGCACGCTCCGGAGCTCCGGGAAGCCCTCTTGAAGGCGTATCCGTTCGACCGCTGTTGGCCCTGAGCGGTCGCTTCGCTCGGATTCGGTACGAGGTAATGTCTGTCCCAGCGGTCGAACGCCCGTCGGAGACGCCGATGGGTGAGGTCGCGCCGAGGGTCGGTTCGCGGTATCTCGTCCGCGATGGTTCGCCGCGTCGCGCGCTGCTTCGCTCCGGGAGGTCTCGCCCTCTTCGTCGCCGCGTGTGCGCCGGACACGACGCCCGCGGGGACGATCGCTCTTTCGAGCGCGAGCGAGCCGGCTCTCTCGGCGATCGCGAGCCCATCGGCGGCGCCGGATGACAGCGTCCAGCCGCCGCCGATTCCCACGGTCGATCCGCGGCCGAAGCCCCGCCCGCCCCTCGTTCTTCCGCCGGCCGCCGTACCCGCGGATCATCGAGACAAGCTCGTCCGTGCGTCCGCCGCGTTCGGGAAGATCGGGACGCATCAAGCGCGCACCGCGACGGGGAGAGAAGACATTCTGCTCGATCGCGGGGGGCCGTCTCTGCTCCGGGAGCTGAAGGACGCGGCCACCGCGGTCTCGCTGGACGTGGTCCGGGCGCTCGGTCCTGCGGTGAGAGGTGCACGCGCCGCGGACCTCGGAGCCGTCCTCACGCAGGCGTTCGCGGGGCTGGGCGTCGTGGGGGACGAGCGCGGCAAGCTCGCCGCCATCGAGCTCGAGCCGCTCCCTGGTCGCGCGGATTGGCTCGCGGTCTGCTTCTCCATCTGGGGCGACGTGGCGCTGGACGACGTCGCGCTGGTCGTGTCGATCGAGGGCGCCGAGCCCCGCCTCCTCGCGGCGCTTCGGCACGATGGGTACGCGTCGATCACGGACGCGCGGTTCGCCTCCACGTTCGCGCTGTCGCCGCCCTACCCGGACGGCTCGTGGTGGATCGTCGACGCGTACAGCCACCCATGGATCACGTCGAACTGGAGGGGAATCACCTACGAAGTGCTCGAGCCCACGAGCGCTCCGCCCGCGCTCCGCCGCGTATTCCGCGTGAGCGACAGCGCGTTCCTCGGCGCGGACGCCGCGGGCACCCTCACGACCCGCGCGGATGGCTTCGAGGTCCGCTACCAATCCTGGGAGACATTGTCGGAGCGGATCAGGCGCGAATACGTTCGCTCCTATCGGCGTGATGGTGCTCGGTTCACGCGCGTCGCGCCGTGGGCCTCCGCGCCCGAGGATCTCGTGGAGGAGTGGCTCGAAGCAGACTCTTCCGCCACGGCCCGCGCCATGGTCGCGCCCGCCGTCCAGACGAGCGCAGCCGCCCTTTGGGACAATCTCCACGGCGCGCAATTCCACGGGCAAGCCGTCCTGACCATCGACGGAAAGCCCGCCCCGAGTGAGCTCCCCGACACGGCGACGGACGCGACGGTCGAGCTCGTCGCGCCCCTCGGGACGAAGCTCCCGCGGAGCGCGGGAGCGTTCCCTTCGACGCTCGTCGTTCAAGCGCATCGGGACGGCGTGAACGGCTGGATCATGGGCGCCATAGCGGCGCCTTGAGCGCTCGATTGTCAGCGGCAGCAGTCTCCCGGTGCCCTGTCCCACCAGACTCCGCGATCCACCGGTGATTCAAGGCGGTCGGAGCTCTCGGGCGACCGGTTTCGCGGGGCGTGGTATCTCGAGCCATGGACCCCGAGGCGCTCCGTGCTTTCCTCGCGATCGTCGAGTCGGGCTCGTTCGTCGCGGCCGCGACGGCGCTTCGGTCTTCGCGCGCGTCGGTGCGCCGGCGCATCGACGAGCTCGAGGCGTCCATCGGTGTGCCGCTGCTCGTGCGGAGCGAACAGGGCGCCACACCGACACGCGCGGGGGAGCTCCTCGCCGAGCGGGGCCGGATCCTCCTCAACGAGACTTCGTCGCTCGTGTCGTCGGTACGCGAGCTCGGGGCGACGCCGGATGGCACGCTCCGCGTGGCGCTCCCGGTCGGTCTTCCCCCGAAGCTCATGTCGCTCTGTTTCTCGACCGTGCGCGCGACGCAGCCCGGGTTGCGTCTCCACGTGCGGTTCGCGGAGGATCCCATCGCCCTCCTCCTGCACGACATCGACGTCGCCGTGTCCTTCGGCGACGCGCCGGCCGAAGGCCCCTGGGTGACGCGGGTGATCGTGCGCATCCCGGAGCGGTTCATGGCGAGCCCTGCGTACCTCTCGGCGCGCGGGACCCCGACGCGCGTCGAGGATCTCGCGTCGCACGACCTCCTCGTCTGGGAGGCCCCCGAACGGCGCGCGGGGACGGTTCCACTTCGCGCGGGCGGGGCCTTCCCTGTGACGCCGGTCGTCGTGAGCTCGGATCTACACGTGCTCCGCACGCTCGCGAGCGATGGTCTTGGGCTGGTCTACGGGGCGGACGGCGGACTGCCCGCGGAGTTCGCCGCCGGTCCCGAGCTCGTGCCGGTGCTCGACGACGTCGTGGGTCGGGAGCGGACACTCCGCATCGTCATGCCCACCGGTCATTCGCAGGTCCCTCGGATCCTCTCGGCGATCGAGCTGCTCCAAGGGATCTCTCGTCCCGCTCCGGCTCCCGTCCCGGAGGCCGGAAGGCTCGTCGAGTAGGGGAGCGGCCGCCACGCGGCCAGCGGATGGCCGCTGGCGGCACTCCTCCGGCGAACGCGCTCGTTGCAAAGTCGAGACATGCTCCAGATGGTCGACCTGAACCGTCGCGCGTCGAGTCGCGTCGGAGACGTGGATTGGAAGACGATGGAGGAGCTCGAGCGGCAGGCGGACGCGCGCATCGAATCGCTCCGCCGGGCCCGCGCGGAGCTTGCGACGACGCGGAGAGATCAGCTCGGGTGCTGGCTCGATGCGCGGGTCCGATCGACGGAGGTCGAGACGCTCGATCAACCGGATCACCCGGAGGCGCGGAAGCTCGAGCAGATCAAGCTGCTCCACCTCCAGAATCGACTGCTGCGATCGTACGTTCGGTACGTGCGGGTCCTCGAGCCGGTGGTGGCGGAGGCGCGCGCGCGGCGCGGACATCGACGGGTGCGCGTCCTCGAGCTGGCGTCGGGCGCGGGAGAGATGACGATGGCGCTCTCCGCCGAGATGGAGCGGCGAGGTTGGGACGTGGACGTCACGGGCTCGGACATCGTCCCCGCCTACGTGGACGACGCGAACGCGCGCGCGCACGCACGCGGGTCGCGCGCGACGTTTCGGCTCATCGACGCCTTCGAACTCGCGTCCGCCGTCCAGTCCGAGGCGTTCGACGTGGTGCTCGTCGCGCAGAGCGCGCACCACTTCTCCGCCGGTCAGCTCGCGAGGCTCATCGCCGCGGCGCAAGCGATGGGCGGCACGCACGTCGTGATCATCGACGGGCACCGCAGCCTTCGACTCCTCGTCGGCCTGCCGGTCCTCGCGGCGCTGAGCCTCGATCGCGACTTCACGCACGACGCGTGGATCAGCGCGCGTCGGCTCTTCTCGGAGCCCGAGCTCGCGGCGATCGCGCGGCTCGCCGCGCCCTCCGCGAGGGTGTCGACCCAGTGCGTATGGCCGCTCACGAGTGTCCTCACCGTGGCGTTCTGAACCTTCGAGGGAGGGCTCAATGGATCGCGACATCGAGATTGTCCAGGACGTGTGGGTAGAGACCGAGGAGTCGACGCCCAACCATTGGGTGGGTTCGTGCCGCGGCGTGGTCATCGTCGTCCTCCACGAGGGGGCGCACGCCGACCCGCGCCACATTCAGGCGGCGGCGCGTCGGATCCTCCGATTGTCTCGCTCTCCGGTCCGACCGATACGCCTCTTGATTGTCTGGCCGCCTTCCACGTCGAAGCCCCCTTCGAGCGAAGTGCGTCGGGCGATCGCGGAGGTCGCCTCGGCGTGCGTGCGCCATATCGACCGCGCTGCGGGCGTCGTCCTCGGCGCGAGCTTCCTCCAGGCTCTGCACCGCAGCACGATCACCGGCATCCTCACCGTCACGCGCTCTACGGCGAA
Source organism: Polyangiaceae bacterium (assembly GCA_046351395.1). Classification (GTDB taxonomy): domain Bacteria; phylum Myxococcota_A; class Polyangia; order Polyangiales; family Polyangiaceae; genus CAYYKK01. Next base: position 200,461 of record JAXLYP010000001.1, on the reverse strand, counting down.
CGCTCGTATGTTCGCGTCGCTCGTCGAAGGCCTGCGGCACCTCGTCGAGGGCGATGATCGGCTCGTCGAAGCCCTTCGCCGATTCTGCGAAGCGCGCCTCTCCGAGGGGAGCGCGCCGGGCGAGGTGGGCGCGCGGTGAGGCGCGGCAAGTTCCGCGTCCCACCGAGGAGCCACATCCGGCGCGAGCGCGATCTCGCGGCCGTCCCTAGCGGGCGCGCGATCTCGGAGCCGCGCGCGACGGGCGAACAGCCCAGTGGCGGCGATTGGATCGCTGCGACGCCGTGAGCGTGACGGTAGTGCTCGATAGTGAGTACGCGTTGTTGGGCGTGCCGAGGGGCGCCGTGTAGGAGCTGCCGAACGTAGACGTCGCGACGATGCCGGTCGCGCCCATGCCACGGATTGGACCTAGCCTTCTGATCCCTGCGGACCCGGGGCCATCGGCGCCTGGGCGCCGGCGGCATCCCCGCAGACATTCGTCGGGTACGAACCGGGCGAGGATCGGGACGCCGACGACCCGGTGATGCGCGGAGCGTCCACGAGGTTTTGCGGCGGGCATCCGCTCAGCGCGGGGGCGCGCTCGGCGTGGGGGGGGAGTCCGGAGCGAGCCCCGCGATCCGCTCGGCCTCGGGACGTCGGAACCCCTTCGGGAAAGCGCCGAGGTAGGCGCGCGCGATCGCGGCGGCGCCGCTCGCGTCCCCGGCACGGAGCCGCGCCTCGGCGCGGAGGTACATGGCGTCCTCGGCGCGACTGTCCCGTGGAAAGTCCTGCATGAAGAGCGCGAAGAGATGGTCCGCGCGGCCGTAGTCCGCGCTGGTGAACGCCCCCATCGCCTCGGCGAAGCGTTCACCGGCCGACGGCGGAGTCGCCGAGGGAGAGGCGCTCGGGTCATGGGATGTTGGTGGCGCAGGCGACGTCGACGGCGCGCCACTCGGGGGCGCGGCGGCGGTCGTCGAGAGGGACGGCGTCGCAGACGCGCTCGCGACGGGGGCACGCCACGCCTCGTGCGCGTACACCCGCCCATGGAATCCCGGGACCCGGAGCTCCACGACGCCCTCGGAGACGACCACCGAGCGGGTTCGCCCGCCCTCGACGTCGACGGTGAACTGGGTTCCGTGCACTTCCAGATCGCCATCGGGGAGCTCGACGACGAAGCGCGCTTTCGGGGCCACGTGGTCGACCCGGAAGGAGACCTCGCCCACGCTGACCGTGATACGGCGCGTCTCACCGTCGATGCGCTCCGACCACTGGGCGCCCTCCGCGCCGACGATGTCTGCGGTGGGGAGGGCGCTCGTCGCCACGATACGCGGCGCGTCGCCAACTCGGCCGAGCCACCACACGGCGACGACCGACGCTGCGACGAGCGCGAGCAGGGCCGGTATGCGCCAGCCGATGCGCGCTTCGCCTTGGTTTCGTCCCACGAGTTGCGCGTCGGCAGCGCGGAGAAGCGCGCGACGAGCGCGCCGACGTTCGAGCTCCGGCAACGCGGGCTCGGGGAGTACGGAGAACGCCTCGCGCAGTCGACGCAGCCCTTCCACCTCGGCACGACAGACCGTACAACCGACGACGTGTCGGGCGTAGGCCGCGCTCCCGGACGCGCCGAGGCGACCATCCTCCATCGCCTCCGCTTCCCAGCTCCGATCGCAGCGCTCCGAGCTCATCGATCCTCCGCTGCGAGCGCTTCTCGGAGCTCCCGCCGGGCATGGTGAAGTCGTGTCCAAACGGTGGCGACCGGAATGTCGAGCGCCGCGGCGACCTCTTCACCTGTCAGTCCCTCGAGCGCGATGAGGACGAACGCCTCGCGCTTCTTTGCAGACAATCGGTCGAGCGCCGCTTGCGCGCGCGCGGCCGTCTCGGCAAGCTCGGTCGATTCGTCGGGGCGACGGACGAGCGGCACCGGCTCGCGTGCCCAACGCGCGAGGCGCTCGGCGAGTCGAGCGAGGGATCGGCGTCGGCGCTTCACGTGTACGATCGCGAGTCCGACGAGCCACGGACGAGCGGAGGCCCGCCCGTCGTACGACGCCGCGGAGCGCGACACGTCCAAGAACGTGGCCTGCACGAGGTCGTCCGCGTCGCCCGTCGGAACGCCGAGCCGGACGACGACCCGCCGCACGTCGCGCTCGTACCGATCGAACAGCTGACCGAGCGCCCCGACATCGCCCTCGCGAACGCGCGCGATCACCTCGGCGTCCGTCGCGTCGGCAGAAGGGGCGGAGGGGCGACGCGCGGTCGAGGCCATCAGAGAACCCCAAACTCCGCGCCCACGGCGACGACGGCGCCGAACCGCGGCAAGTCGAGCAGCGCACGCTCGCGCACCGCGCCGGGACGCAGGCGCGCGAGCGCGAGGTCGAGGTTCAGCTCGAAGAGCGCACGACCCCAGCCACGGCTCGGCAAGACGACGCGACCCGCCGCGCCAATGTGCGGTTGGACCGCCTCGAGCTCTCGCGGCGTCGTCTGTGCGGGGGACGCGGTCGCCTCCTGACTCACGGCAGCGACGCCTACCCAGAGGCCGTAGCCGAACGCGGCGCTCGGCAACACTTCCCGGCGTCCGAAGCCAATGCCCGCGGTGACCGACGACATGGCAAAGCCCTCCAGCGCCGCTCGATCCAGCGGTGCGAAGAGTGGGGTGAGGTCCAGCCGCAGATCCAGCTCCCAGGGGCCGAACGAGACGCCGGGTCGAACCGCGACCGTCGGCGACGCATATTGGGTCTCACCGAAAGAGAAGCGGGCCCCCACTTCGAGGTCGACGACGACGTGCACCGCGGGCGCGGACGATCGCGGTGGGTCGACCACCGGAGCGGGCGCCTGCGTTCGGGGCGCGAGCAGCGGCGGTGCGGGGACGGGAGGTGTGGGCGGGGGGGCCGGGGGCGGCCCCGGCTCGGGAACGGGTGCGGGCAGGGTGACGAGGAGCGCCTCGAGCGCGGGGACCACCTCCGACGGCTGCTCCAGCGCGCGGGCCGTGCCTCTTCCGTCCGACGTGAGAAAGGTTAGTGTCGCCCCCCCGTCGGGGTGGACGAGGAGCTCGATTTGCCTGCAATCGTGGGCGGCGGGCCACGTCGCGAGCCGGTGCTCGGCGTCGCTCTTCGCCGCTTGCCACGCGGGCGGCGCGTCGACCGGAGTGACCCGGACGGCGCACGCCTCGTCGCCACGGGCGGCCGGGGCCAACGCACCGCACGCGGCGAGGAGGCTCGCCCCGACCAGGCGTTGCGAGGATCGGCCGATCACCTCCGTACTCCGCCGCTCGACGGCACGACCTTCATTTTGGGCGTTCGAAAGATTGCTCCGTCGCCGCCCGGCGACGAGGACATTCGGACGCCCGGTCCCGACGGTCCGAAGCGCCGGGTGGGGATTTCCTCGTGCCGTGCCAACGGCACGAGGACATTCGGCGGTTTTGTCCACGACGCCCCGAAGGGGCGGGCGTGGAATTTTTTGAAGGTTCGGGTCCCCTCGGGCGGAGGTGGGTGGCAGGTGGGCGGTGCCCACGCCCGACAAGGACCATGCACGCCATGAACGCGCGAACTCTGGACATTCGGATGTTGGGGCGACGACGCCGCGGAGGGGCTGTGATTGTGCGCTCGGACCGGGGCATCGGTCCCTGGAAGGCCGGGCGAATGGTGGCGGCGGTGGGGGGCGCGGCGCTGATTCTCGGGGTCACGGCTTGTGGCCGGACGATCGACATCGAGGGTGGCACCGGCGGCGGCACGACGACGACCGGGACCGCGGGCAGTGCCTGTGGCGACGCGCAGTGCGACGCCGCTGCAGGGGAGACGTGCGAGAGCTGCCCCACCGATTGCGCGCTCGTTTGCGCGAGCTGCGGCGTGTCGGGGTGTCAACCTGAGCTCGGCGAGAGTTGCACGAGCTGCCCTGCGGATTGCGGGACGTGCGGCCCGGCGTGCGGCTCCGACGGGTGCGAGAGCGCGCTGGGAGAGTCCTGCGAGACGTGCCCGAGCGACTGCGGGGTCTGTGCTCCTGTGTGCGGGGACGGTGCGTGCGAAGCGATGCAGGGCGAGACGTGTGTCACCTGCGGCGCCGATTGCGGCCCGTGCCCGCCGAGCTGCGGCGACCAAGTCTGCGATCCATCCAAGGGGGAAGACTGCGCGACGTGTGCGGGCGATTGCGGCGCTTGCCCGCCGCCGTGTGGCAATGGCGCGTGCGAGGTCGCCCTGGGTGACGACTGCGCCTCCTGCCCCGCGGACTGTGGCGCCTGCGCAGGGTGCGGCGATCAGCTCTGCCAACCCCAGCTCGGCGAGAGTTGCCAATCGTGTCCCGGCGATTGCGGGCCCTGTCCGACCGGATGCGGCAATGGCTTTTGCCTCGCCGGGGCAGGTGAGACGTGCGCGTCGTGCCCGGCGGACTGCGGCGCGTGCCCGCCCGCCTCGTGCGGGAACGGCAAGTGCAATCCCAGCAAGGGAGAGACATGCGAGACGTGCCCCGAAGACTGCGGGGCATGCCCGCCCGCGTCCTGTGGCAACGGCCTCTGCCAATTCGGAAAGGGCGACACGTGCAGCACGTGCCCGGAGGATTGCGGCCCGTGCCCGCCCTGACCACGTCGCGAGCGGTGCGGCCTCTCGGGCGCGCGAACGAAGCTCGTCACGGCGCGCGACTCGCCCGCGCCTCGTGCTGCGCGCTCGTCCTCGCGGGATGCGGCGGCGAGGGTGTGTCGTCGACGACGACGGGCGGAGGCGCCGCCCCGGCCACCGGCAGCACTACGAGCACGACGGGCGTGGGCGGCTCCGGGGGCGGGGGGGACGGGCCGGTGATCGTGAACCCGTCGATCCACAATACGGTCCTCGGACGTCCGACGGATCGATCGATCGCGATCAGCGTGCTGCCCGATCAGCCGGGGGACGCGGTGTTCGTCGAACTGGGAAAGACGGTCTCCAGCGACCTCACGTCGATCGTCGATGGTGCCTCGAGCCCGACTCTCGCGTCGCCCGACGGCGCCCCGATCGTCGTCGAACTCACCGGGCTGTCGGCGGACACCAAGTACTACTACCGCGTCCACTTCGCCTCGGGAGGTCAGGGGGATGCGCCCGACCACATCCACAGCTTCCACACCCAGCGCGCGCCGGGCAGGACGTTCCACTTTGGGGTGCAGGGCGACACCCACCCGGAGCGATTCAACAACAAGATGTTCCACGCGGAGCTCTTCGCGCTCACGATGGCCGAGGTGCAGAAACGGCAGCCGGATCTGTACTTCACGCTCGGCGACGACTTCAGCATCGAGAAGATCATCCAGAACTTCAAAGCGGCGAACTTCCCGGCCGGGCACACCTTCCAAAAGGCCGTGGAGGGCGCGGCGCCGCTCTCGACGTACCTCGGTTTGCCGGCGCCGTTCTCCGAGCCGATGATCGTGGACGGTGTGTCGGCGCCGCAGAGCAACGCGGCATACCTCGAGATGCGCGAGAAGTACTTCGGCGCGATGTCGGGGGCCACGGCTCTCTTTCTGACGAACGGCAACCACGAGCAGGCCCACCTCGCGAACCTCGGCGGCATCTTCAACAACGCCGCCGTCTGGGCGGCGGACGCGCGCCTCAAGTACTACCCGCTGCCCGCGCCGAACGACTTCTACGGCGGCGACACGACGGCGCTCGCGGCGAAGAACGGGTACCCGACGCTCGCCGCGGCGGATGGCCTGCTCCGCGATTACTACGCGTTCACCTGGGGCGACGCGCTCTTCGTCACCCTCGACCCGTACTGGCACTCCGAGGAGGTGTCGCCGGACAGCACCCTGTTCGACGACCCGGAGCCCAAGTGGGGCGCGACGCTGGGGGACGCCCAGTACGCCTGGCTGAAACAGACATTGGAGACGAGCGACGCGAAATGGAAGTTCGTGTTCGCGCACCACGTGAACGGGAACAACCGCGGCGCGGCCGCCATCGTCGGCGTCGAGGAGTGGGGGGGCGAGCCCGGGTTTGCGCAGCATCGCCCCGGCTGGGACAATCCGATCCACCAGCTCTTCGCAGACACCCACGTGACGATCTTTTTCCAAGGCCACGATCACCTGTTCGCCCGTGAGAAGGTGGACGGCGTCGTGTACCAGGAGGTCCCGAACCCGGGGGACAACAGCTATTTCGCGTACAACTGCGACGCCTACGCACCGCCGTCGATCCAATGGTCGGGGCCCCCGGGTTATGGCGTGTACGACCCTTCGTATGCGGTGCGGCTCCCCAACACGGGGTACCTGGACGTCACCGTGGGGCCGGACGCGGTCCGGGTCGACTACGTCCGCACCTACCGGGACGTCGACCTCATGACCAACCCGAACCAGTCGTTCTCCGGTCGCGAGAAGAACGGTGAGGTGGCGTTCTCCTATTCTCTACCGGCTTCGCCGACCGACACGCGACCGGGAGACGTTCCGTTCACTTGTAGCGAGGCCGCGCCGCCCCCGGGTTGGGTCTACAATCCCTGAGCCGGGTGAGTTCGTCGAACCGAAAAATCGTCCCGGAGCTCGCCCGCTCCGGCCGGTGGTCGTGTACCGTTGGCCCGGAAGGCGGAGACCATGGCAAGACTCGTCGTGTGCGGCGCGTGCGAGCGGCACGTTCATGAGACCGAGAATCAATGTCCGTTCTGCGACGCGCCCATCGCGGTCGCGCCGCGGGACGCGGTCACCCACGGGCTCTCGCGCGCCGCGCAGTACGCGCTCGGCGCCGCGATCCTGACGAGCGCCGCGGTCTCCGCGTCCTGCTCGGACTCACCCACGAGCAAGTCTCCGGTCGACGCGAACACGGCAGGTGGCTCGACGGGGACGTCCACTCCCGTGGGCACCACGACGAGCACGACGACGGCCACCGGGACGTCGGTCGCGACTTCGCGGCCCGGCGAGACCGTGTGTGGCGACGTGGCGTGCCCGGCGGGCCAATATTGCTTTCATCCCTGTACGCCCTGTGGCGGTCGCGCGGCCCAGGCGGGGCATTGCCCACCGGCGGCTCCGGCGCGTTGCATGGCGGGGTCGCCACCGCAGGGCGACCAGCTTCAAGGGAACGACGTCTACCAGAATTGCCCCGCGATGCCGTATGGCTGCGTCTTCCCCAACGACTGCGGGCGCCTCAGCGTCTGAGCGCGTACGCGTCGCCGGCGTGCCTTCGAGAGTCGCAGCGCGTGGGCGCGCACCAGCGGCGATTCGAGGGCCTCGGCCACTCTCGCGACCTGTGCCAGGTAGCTTCGGGTTGGACGGGATGACCGTCTCGGCTGAACCGCGGGCGGAGGTGCGTCGGCTCCACTTCGTGGAGCACTGGAAGAAACCTCGCGCGACAGCACGCGGACGGCCCACATCGGGCGTCCCAGGGCGCTCCACGCCTTCGACGACGTGTCGGTGAGACGCTCGCACGCGCTCCCCCGGTGGACGCCCTCAGGCTTATCACGCAGTGGAGCCGCTCGCCGCCCTCGCCTCCACCGTCGTCCGGAGCACCGCGTCGTCACTGTGCGCTGACTGCACCCTTCGCGACCACCGGTCCTGTCGCCCGACCTCGACGCCTATCGCGACCTCCGCGAGTAGAATCGTTCGCCTCCGTATATGAAGACGACCGCCGTCGACCTCCTCCTCGCCGCGGTCGCCCTTGCGGCGTGCGGCTCGTCCCGATCGCCGACTCCGACCCCCACGTCCGCGTCCGCCTCGGCCGCCACGAGCTCCGCGCCCCTCATCGTCCCGCCCTTCTCCGCCGCCCAGCCCGCACCGTCGCCGGTCTGCATCATCACGGGGGCAGGCGGCTTCGCCGCCGGGCACCCGCTCTGGACCGTCGCGATGGAAGGCCAGGGGCAGCTCCTCTTTGTCGGAGACGTCGACAAGACGTCCCTCAAGGTGAAGCCGAGGCTCGTCGTTCGAGCGGAGCCTGAGGACGTCGCGGTCTTTGCCGGACGGCCGGAGTTGCTCGCGGTGAAGAGCGCGTTCGGGACGAACGTACTCTCCGGCGAGAGTGAGCTCACTCCGTTGCCCGAGTCGGGGAGCCTCGCGGCCTCCGCTGATGGAAAGCTCCTCGCCGTGCGCACGTTCGAAGGGCTCGCGGTCTACGACGTCGCCACCTTCACACAGCGCTTCTCCTCGCCGCTCGAGATCGGCTCCGACTCGATCGATCTCGTCAGCGACGACTACGTCGTCTGCGGCGGGAACGGGCGGTCGCAGTGGACCGCAGTCCTCGATCAGCACACCGGGAAGGTCCTCGCCCAGGAGCGAGGGATCGGGTCCCTCTCGCCTTCGAAGAAGACACTCGCGATCCTGGGGCAGGAGAACGCGCGGCTGCGCCTGCTGAAGCTCGGCCCGAGAGCGAAGATGTCCACGATCGACGTCGCGCTCACCGGTGAGGTCATGCATGCGTCGGAGCTGGTGTTCGACACGAACTACGTCGACCTCGTGGCGCACGGCAGGCGCGGCGAGGATCGCGTGCTCGCGCGCTTCGTCACCGACACCGGGGCCATGGTCCAGGTGCCGCCCGCGCCCGAAACGGCGACGTCGCAAGCCATCGACGACGGGGGGAACGCGGTCGCGGAGAAAGACCTCGACGTGAAGGCACGCGCGCTCCTCCCGATGGATCGGTCCTTCCTGGGGCAGACCACGCAGCGCAAGCGAGGCTTCGTCGGCCCGACCTCCAGCGGGTTCTTCGCAGCGGGGACGGTGTCGAAGGACCCCGCGGCTACACCGAGCGTGCAAGGGTTGCTCATCGGCAACACGCTGGCGCAAAAGGTCCTCCACACCGTCCTTCTGCCCCCGGGTTTCTCGATCGAGGCGATGGCGACGACGACCGCTTCGTCATCGTCAACGGCAGCAACATGGGGTTCTTCGTCGACGCGGTCACCGGGCGAACCGCCTTCACGCACATCGTGTTCGGCGGTTCGAACGCCGGGTTCGCGTGGGAGGTGAACACGGATGGCGCGTCGTTCCTGACACCGGTCGGGATGTTCGATCTCGCAAGCGACGAAGCCGACCCCGCGTGGCCCAGGTATTTGACCCCCGACTTGGACGCCTGCACCGCCGTCGCCGAGCGGCGCTGACGCGGCCCTCGACGACATCGAAACGCCGGCCGGCAGTCGCTCCTCGCATGCAACCCTCCCTCGAGGTCTGCCTGGCGGGCCGTCATGCGCGGAGAGGGAAGGGCGGCGGCTCTCCCGCCCGAAGGCGGGAGAGCGCATCGCCGCCGCACTACCGCCGCCCTGGAATCTTCACCAGCGTGCCAATGACGTGGTCGAACCGGTTGACCATCTCCGCCCGCAAAGGCGCGACATACCCGAGCGCCGCCGCGACCTCGAAGCAGCTGCGAACCTCGCGAAGCGACCCCGTCGCGTTCTGATAGGGAGCGTTCCGGTTCGCCCCCCGCGAGTAGCTCCCCTCGCAGACATTGAGCGGCGCGCTCGACAGCGCGCGCCGACATTGTCGAGCCAAGTCCGGATCTCGCCGCTCCAGCTCCCTCACGAGCGGCCCAACCTCGGCGACCAACGAAAGCAATACCCAGGACCGGTCGCAGCATCGGAGTCGCCTTCTGCCCGATTGGGCAGCCCGCCCCTCCGCGCGGAGGGGTGGTCAACCCTCGGCGAGCGCAGCGGGCCACGCGCAACCACGCGCAGACGCGAGGCGAAGCCGAGCGTCGAGCATGGCGAGCACGGCTCGGTCTTGACCACCCCGAGCACGGAGGGACGATCAAATGGCCAAGCGGACGAACAGCCTCGCAGCTCGAACCCGCTCCCGCTCCCGCGCCCGCTCCCGCGCCCGCGCCCGCGCCCGCGCCCGCTCCCGCGCCCCGCGCCCGCGCCCGCGCCCGCGCCCGCTCCGCTCCCGCTCCCGCTCCCACGCTCCCGCGCCCGCTCCCGCGCCCCGCGCCGCTTCCCGCGCCCGCGCCCACGCGCCCGCGCCCGCTCCCGCGCCCGCGCCCGCGCCCGCGCCCGCTCCCGCTCCGCTCCCGCTCCCAGCACCTCCGCGCCCAGATCGAAGAAGATCGCGAAAAAAGCTCTCGCCCTGTCCATCGGCAGTACGAGCGCGCGACAGTAGTGCATGACAGAGCATCCATCGAAGTGCCCCTCGTCCCGACCCACGCGGGTGTATGCTGTCGCTCCTGGTCTCGGGGGGACGATGAAGCTCAGGTCCGTCAACATCGCTTTCGCTTTCACCTTCGCGATCGCAAGTGCGGCGCTCGGCCTCGGGTGTGAGCAGATCCTCGGACTCGACGAGTACAAAGAGGGCGGTGCCGGCGGCGGCAAGGCCACCACAGCAACCAACTCGACCGCCTCCACCACATCGGTCGCGAGCGCGGGAGGCGGCGGCGCTTCCTCCACGACGACAACGTCTGGCCCCGGAACGAGCACGGCGTCCAGCGTCTCGTCGTCGTCGGGCGGAGCGCTCGAAGACTGCGAAAACGGCCAAGACGACGACGGTGACGCTACCGTCGACTGCGCGGATCCAGATTGCGCGGATCACACGTGCATTGATCTTCCGGTTGGGTGGCTGCCCGTTGCACTCGGCATCGGTCCTACCGCGCCCTCCAGCTGCCCGCCGGGGTTTGACGTCGAGGTCTACCATGGGTCCGCCGACCTGACGTTCCAGCCTGCGTCCTGTAGCGCGTGTCAGTGCTTGAACCCGCACGCAGTTTGTACGCCCGGCTCTTTCGGTTCTTCGACCCAGGCCAACTGCTTCAATGCGATCGGGTTTGCGCAGTCCGGGTGCACCAACTTGCCAGTCAACAACAGCACGCAGTTCCTTGGTCAGGCAGGAACATCGTCCGCGACGTGCACCCCGTCTGGCGGAGTTCCCGGCACTCTCGCCCCCGCAGTCTGGTCGTCGGAGGGGCGGGCATGCGCGGCCAACGGCCTTGGAGGCGGATGCACCGGAGCCAATTGCGTGTCGGTCACGCCTACCGAATTCCACCTTTGTGTGATGCGCGACGGTGACATTGGGTGCCCGAGTGGCTTCGCGACTCGGCACGTCCTCACGAATGAGCCATCAAACCTGGCTGATTCGCGAACGTGTTCCGCATGTACTTGTGTGGGAGGAACGGCCAGCTGCATTTTTAAGACGCAGGTCTATGCGTCGGCGGACTGCACGGGCACTCCAACTCAAATTGCCAACACTGGGACGTGCATCAGCGGTCCCGTTTCCAACTCGTCCGCGCCGTTCATCTCGTCGTTCAATCCGAGCTGCCCACCAGGAGGGGGCAGCCCGATTGGCACGGTCACGCCTGCTGGACCAGTCGCGACGTTCTGTTGTTCGGACTGACTACATCCCGCAGAGACCCATCCCTGGGAACCCGAATCCGGAGATGTTCTTGCACGTTGTACCCGCCGGACAGCCGCCGAGCCCGGGGGGATTCGTCGTGTCGCCGAGCTTGCACACATAGTGGCAAGTGAAGTCGGTCTCGTTCGTAATCTTCACGCAGTCCTGCATGTCCCCGCAATCGTTCGGCGCCATGCACACCTGCCCGGGGCCCACTGGATTCGGGCTCGGGAAGCTGCACACGGCGAGCCCATTCTTTCCCGGATGGCAATCCGAGTTGGCGTCGCACTGGTTGGGCTGCAGCAGCATGCAGGCCGGCGAGTAGGAGCACATCATCGCGAAGTGGTCAGCGTTGTCGAACGTGACGTGAATGTCGCAGTCTCCGGGGCCGCACGGCTCCTCGTTCATGTCGGGACAGCAGATCCGTGAGCAGAAGCCGGGCGCCCCCGTCATCTCGTTGACCCCGATGCAGTAATAGCCCTTTTCGCACTCGGGGTTGTCGAAGCAGGACTCCCCGGCCATCTTGAGGCCGCCGTTCGAGGCGCACTGCGTGCCGGTGACGGCATTGGCGTCGCCGACGGGGACACAGGTGAGGTTGCCGTCGCAGTCCTGCTGGAGGAGGTCGCACTCCGTTTGGGGAATGTCCGTCACCCCAGGCAAGTCGGTACACATCACCATTCCGCTGCCCGTCGACGAGCTCGTCGTCATCATCGACGCACCCGTCGTCGAGGTCATCTGAGCGCCGGACGAGGTCATCATCGACGCGCCCGTCGTGGTCGTTGTGGACGTCATCTTCGTGCCCGTCGACGACGTCGTCCCGGTTCCGCCCGTCCCACCGGTCCCGGTAGTCGTGTCACAGCCTGCGACGAAGATCGCGCCCAGAAAAAGATACGGATAAGCCTTCATCGCTGACCTCTGTGCTCGCATCGTAGCAACAAGGTCGCGCGCGAGGCGACTATCCGCGGGGCACAAAGTGCTCAGCCGGATCCGGCTGCCCCGATGTCCCGACCCTCGGGCAACACCGCGCGGAACGCGTCCGTCCGGAATGCGGAGAGCGGGCGCACCCCCTCGAGCCCCAGCGCCTCGAACGCATCCGCGGTCGGCCCTCGGCCGAGGATCCGGACGTTCGCGGTCCGCCCGAGTGTCCACCGCAGGGCCATCTGGGTCTCGATCACGGTTCGGATCAGCCGACCCCCGAGCGAGGTGAGCGTCACCACCGGGAGGCTCGGGAGTGAGAGCCCGCGGCCCGCCTCCACCGTGATCTCGAGCTCGTCACCCAGCCGCACGCGCGCCTCGCGCGCGCCGAAGTCGCTCGTGATGGGCGTCACGTACTTCGGGTATCCCCAGAGCTCCACTCCCGCGGCCCACGCGGCTTCCGTCGTCACGGGGAGCGTGCAGACCCAGATGCCCTGCTCCTCCTGGTCTCGCATATCCATGCCGAGCTTGAGCAAGCTCGGGCGGCTCCCCTTCTTGCGCGCGACGATTCCGAGGCCGACCTCCCCGTACGACCCCACCGTGGAGTCCCGGTACGACCACGCCTGAATCGTCGTGATCGCGCGCCCGAACAGCGGCCACGGCTCCAGCGACGTGCGCGCGAGCACCGCCCGCGCCGCCTCCAGCGGGCTCGCGTAGAACACGCCGAGCTGCGCGCCATCGCGATAGAGGATGGGGAGATCGCACGGGCCCGCGCTCGTCGAGCGAGGGGTCTGCGCGACGGACGCGAGGAGGTCTCTTCGGCTCATGCGCCCGCCCCTACGCGTCAGCCCCCGCCGGGGATCCCCGGCGCGACGAAATGCTCCTCGTCCTCCGGCCGACGCTTCGGGGTGAACACGTGCAACGCGACGATGAGGAGGCCCAGCCCCGCCTCCACCTTCCCCGCGAACTCCGCGCGCCCGTGGAGCTCCGCGAGCCGCTGGCCGTCCGTGCCCTCGCCGCGCACCGCGCCCGCCCGGTGGAGATCGTTGATCGCGGGCGTGATCGTCGCCGCGACGTACACGACGCACGCCGAGAACGCGATGCTCACGAGCCTCCGGATGCGCGCGATCGCGCTCCTGGGATCGCGCCGGGCGATGAACGTCCGCGCGATCTCCGCGCCCAGCATCACGACGCACCCCCCGATCGCGAACCGGTCGAACCGCGCGAACGCCGCGCCCATCGCGTCCCCGGAGTAGGGCGCGGGTGTGATGCGGAACACGAACGGCGCGGCGCACGCGCCCAGCGCGATGAGCCCGCCCACGATCGCCGCCGCCGACAGCACCGCGACGGTGCTCGCGAAGCGGTCCACGTAGAGCGCGACCTTCGCGCGCCGCTCCTCCGGGCTCGGCGCGAGATCCGCCTCCGAGAACGTCTCGCTCATGGCGCCCTCTCCCCCGCGATCTCCGCGAGCGCAGCCTCCACCGCCGCGGGCTCGGCCCTCCGGTCGTTCCCGCGCATGTCCCGCAGGATGGGCTCCGCGGCCCGCAAGCGCGCGCGGCCCGCGGCCGCGACGGCGAGCGTGCGCACGTGACGCTGCCGCGCGCGGAGCTCCGCGAGGATCTCCTTGGTCGCGCGCGGATGCTCGAGCTCCGCGAGCGCGGTGCGCGCGTGCCACGCGAGCGGGTCGCGCCCGAACCCGAGCACGCCCCCGAACGCGCGCTTTTCGAGCGCCGGGATGCACTCGCGCAGGCCGCGCTTGCCCGCGAGCTCGAGCGCGGCCGCCACGTCCTCGTGGTCCGGCGTCGCGATCTCGCCCGACACCACCTTCGCGAGCGCGTCGTCCCCGCGCGCGTCGTTCGCGCTCGCGGATCACCGCGGCGACCGCGCGCAGCCGCGGTTTCTCGTGCGCGAGGAGGCGCGCGGCGCGCTCCACCAAGCCGGTCGTAAAGCCCCCTCGCCCTCCCGATCCGCGATCTCCTCCCCCATCCGCAGCGCGATGTGCGCGACGAACTCGTCGTCGTCGTGCGTCGCCTGCACGAGCGCCTTCACCGCGTCCTCGCGAGGGGCGACGCGCGCGTACGCCATGACCGATTGGAACCTCACGTCCGGCCGCGCATCGCGCGTCCCCCGCTCGAGCTTCGCGGCCGCCTTCGCATCCCCGATCGCGCCGAGCGCGCGGATCGCCGCCTCCCGCACCGGCGCGGCCGCGTGATCCATCAGCGCCATGAGCGGCGTGAGCGCCTCCGTCGCCTTCGCGTCCCCGAGGAGCTCCGCGACGACCGTCCTCACCTCGACCGCGTCGTCGTCGAGCGCGCCGAGCAGGCCCTCGACGACCCTCTCGCGATCGTCCTCGAGGTGGCGCGCGAGGTCCTGCGCCGCGCTCACCCGCACCTTCGGCTTCGGGTCCCTCAGATCGCGCAGCGCCGCGCCGAGGTTCCGGGCGAGAGACTGCACGCCGAACACGTCACTTCCCCGAGCTACCAGGGGGCGCGCACGACGGCGCGTCCGTCGTCGGCTCCGCGGGCGCTCCCGACTTCGGGAAGCACGCCTTCTGGCCGAGCAGGTCCGGATCCGTGTCGATCTGCACGCTCCGCCGCGACGCAGGATCGACGCACACGTAGTCGAGGCGGCAGTCGTCGTCCGTCGTGCACGGGGCCATGCAGAAGCTCCGCTCGAACCGCGCCCACCTCGGGTCGTACTGCGCGCACGCGGGATCCGTCTTGTCCCCGAACGACAAGCACATCGTCCCATCGGGGCACTTGTCGGGCTCGCAGTTGAAGATGGTGCAGTAGCCCAGCGGTTGGCTCGCGTCGCACAGCCGGTCGCCGAGCTGCGAGCAGTCGAGCGACGTGACGCACGGATCACCGATCGTCGGAGTACAGCCGTTCGCGAGCACAGCGACGGCGAAGAGGGCGAGCCCGCGAACGTCCATTCGCGCTGGACCCTAGTGGAACTCCGTCCGTCGCGCCACGAGTACAATTCCGCGGAGGACCGCGGCCGAATTGACACGAGCCCGAGCCGCGCCTAGAGAGCCGACCCCAAGGAGAGCTCTCGAGCGAGGCGAAAAGACATGGCGACGTACATCACCAAGGACTGCATCAACTGCGGCGCCTGCGAGCCCGAGTGCCCGAACGAAGCGATCTCCGAGGGCGACGAGATCTACGTCATCGACCCCGACCTCTGCACCGAGTGCGTCGGCTTCCACGACCACGAGGCCTGCCAGGCCGTCTGCCCCGTCGAGTGCTGCCTCCCCGACCCCGACCGCAAGGAGGAGGAGAAGGTCCTCCTCGATCGCGCCCTCCACCTCCACCCCGAGGACGGCGATCTCAAGCGCAAGGCGGACGCGAACAACTTCCCGTCGCGCTTCCGCAAGTAGGCGTGCGCCCGAGCGCCGTCGCCGTCACCGCGGCCCTCGCGAGCGCGCTCGCCGGGTGTGGTGGGGGCGCGCCGCTCCTCCACCCCGCACACGTCCTCAACCCCGGGGACGTCTCGTTCGGGGCGGGCGTCATCGGGCAATTCGGCGCGCTCGATCCCCCGCCACCCGCGCGCCCCGATGATCGGGGCGCCCCGCTGCTCGACAGCATCACGGTCGCGCCCGGCGTCTCTCCGTTCGTCGCGGGTCGGGTCGGCATCACCGGTGGCTTCGAGGCCGGGCTCACCTACACGGGCCGTGAGATTCGCATCGACGGGCGAAAGGCGTTCACGTTCAAGCCTTGGTCGCTCTCCCTCGGCCTCGGCGGGACCGTCCTCCTCCCGAAGCCCCTCCCCGGGGACTCCGGGAGCGTCTACGGCGCGGGGGCCGACCTCCCGTTCCTCGTCGGCTGGAAGAGCGACGCCGACCTGTACTCGTTCTGGTTCGGGCCGCGGGTGGGGTTCGAGATCCTCGGCGGCCGCGTCCTCGAGAACCAGTTCGTCGCCGGGGGGAGCGACAACCGGTTCGACGACCTCTCGGGGCAGCACGTCTACGCCGGCGGGCTCCTCGGCTTTCGCGTCGGGTTTCGTCACTTTCACGCGGCCCTCGAACTCGACGTGAACTACCACTTTGCCGCGGGGACGTTCGGGCCCGAAGAGGCGTCCTCCGAGAACCTCTCCATCGCCCCCGCCGGCGCGATGATCGCCTCGTTCTAGAGTTTGAATCAGCGGTGGATTCGCGGGAGTTTGGGTGGGAGGCGCGCGCCCGAGGAGCGCGCACCGGAAGACTGCTGCTGACAATCTGAGGAGCACAGCGACCAGGCCGTGTGGATCGCACCTGAGATCGCGGTGATTCAAACCGGTCGGTGCTCTCGCGCCTGCGCCGATGATCAGCGGCGACGATCGAGGGCGCACGAGCTTGCGGCGGGTGCCGAGACTTCCTAGAGTCGAATGTCGAGCATGGAGCTTTCTTCGTTGCGCCTCGTCGCTGCCCTCGCCGTCACCGGTGTCGCGCTCGTCGGCTGCTCCGCGGAGCCCACCGAGTCCGAGTCCGAGGCTGCTTCCGCCGTCGTCCAAGGCGTGATCCGCGTCGATCGGACCGTCAGCGAGGAGGGCGTCGCGTCCACGATCAGCGCCAAATTCCTGCGCGCCCAGGCGGACGACATCACGAGCGCCGAGCGGCTCGTGGGGACCCAGCTCGAGATCCCGAACGAGGGCGACTGCACCCTCCCCGCGGACACTCGCGCTGCCTCCAGCCTCGTGCGCCGCCCCGTCGATCTCGTCGATGTCGGCGATCTCAGCCTCCGCTCCAATCACGAGCGGCACCTCGAGCAGCAAGGAGCGGCTCAAGGCTGGCAGCTCACCCCGCGTGCCTTCCCGGACATCGGCGCCCTCGTCTCCGGCGTGTTCTACACGCAGCCCGACGGCGCGTTCGATCCCAACCTCGAGCTCGAGCTCCCCGCTCCGGGGCGCTACACCGTCACCGCGACGGGCGCCGCCTCCGTCGACCCCTTCACCTTCGACGTCGACGCCCCCGCCGTCCCCACGAACGTGCGCGTCGCCGGCCAGTCCTTCGCGAAGGATCGCGATCCGAGCGTCGTCGTGGGTCGAGACATCCCCATCGAGTGGGATCCCGAGCCCGCGCGCGGCGCCGGGGACGGTCTCGTCTACGTCGACGTGCACGCGTCCAAGGCGTACCGCTGTACCTTCCGGGACTCCGGCAGCGCCATCCTTCCGAGCGACGTCCTCTCCTCCGAGGACGACGCGCAGTTCGTCGTCATCTCCATCCACCGCGTCCGTGAGGAGAGCGTGCGCGTGGATCTCCAGCCCGGCGCGGCGCAGGAGCTGACGTCCGTCCGCTTCGACTACGCGCGCTCCGGCCGCGTCGCAGCCGTCTCGCGCGACAGCGGGCTCTCCACCTCCGAACCGTAGCTCGCCGCGCGTGAACGCCGACTGGCGCGCGCTCGAGCGCGACTGCAAGTTCACCGACGCCTCACGCGCCGCGCTCGCGGCGGGGGATCGCCGGGACGCGGTTCGGCTCGCCGCGCTCGCGGGCGATCGAGGCACGCTGAACGAGGCGATCGACGCGCTCGCGGACGCGGGCACCCCCGAGGAGATCGAGAACGCGGCCGAGGATCTCTACGCGCGCGGCTTCGCGCTCCCCGCGGGCGAGCTCTTCGAGTGCTGCAAGCGCTTCGAGCGCGCCGGCGAGGCGTTCCGTGTGGGCCATGATCCCATCCGCGCCGCCCAGGCGTACGAGCGCGCGGGCAAGCCCGCGGAGGGCGCGAAGGCCCTCGAGCGCGCGCTCAAGGACGACCCGTCGAACGAGAAGGGCCGGCTCGAGCTCGCCCGCTTGCTCGCGCGCCACGGCCGCACGGAGGCCGCGGTGAAGGCGATCCAGGCGATGCGCCACGGCACCCAGGAGCGGCGCGCGGCGCTCCCGCTGCTCGCGCGTTCGCTCCGCGCGCTCGGGCTCGTGGAGGCCGCGCTCGAGATCGAGAAGGAGCTCGACGTCCTCGGGATCCCCGTGGGCGACGACACGGGCGCGGGGCTCGTCGCCGAGGTCGCCGCCGCGGGTCAGGTCGTGTTCGGGCGCTACGAGATCGTCGCCGAGGTCGCGAAGACCCCGAACGCTCGCGTCGCGCGCGGCAAGGACCGGGTGAACGGCGCCGAGGTCGCGCTCAAGTTCGTGAACGCCGCCGCGATCGGGACCGGGCGTGACGCCCTCGTCCGGTTCGAGCGGGAGGCGCGCGCCCTCGCGCAGCTCCGGCACCCGAACATCGTCGCGCTCCTCGCGTACTTCGAGGACGGTCCCGCGATGGTCCTCGAGTGGATGGCCGGAGGCAGCCTGTTCGATCTGCTCGCGAAGACCACGCTCGCGCCCGCGCGCGCCGTGGAGATCGCGGTCGCGGTGCTCGGCGCGCTCGGTGAGGCGCACCGCCTGGGCATCCTCCATCGCGACGTGAAGCCCGCGAACGTCCTGTTCGACGGCATCGGCACGCCGCGCCTCGCGGACTTCGGCGCCGCGCACCTCTCCGACTCGGCCGCGACGGCGACGGCCGCGGCGATCGGCACGCTCGTGTACATGTCCCCCGAGCAGCGACTCGGTCGTCCCGCGGGCGTCGCCAGCGATATCTACGCGGTCGGCGCCCTCCTCTACGAGATGCTCACGGGCGACGTCCCGTTCCCCCTGGCGGGCGGGCGCTTCCGCTCCGCCGTCGATGGAGAGCCCTCGAACCGGAGCGAACCGCCGAGCGCATACCACGTCGATCTCGGTCCGGAGCACGACCGCGTCGTGGGCGCGCTGCTCGCGGAGGATCCCGCGCAGCGCCCGCGCGACACGTTCGAGGCGCGCAAGGCGATCGAGTCCCTGCGCTGGTCGGACCGCGTCCTCGCGCGCGCAGCCCCCGCGAGCGTGCGTCCGCGCGGATCGGTCCCGCCGCCCGCCGCGGGCCGCTTGCACCCCGCGCGCGAGACGTTCGACGGGCGCGACGCCGCGCGCCTCCGCTTCGACGCTTGGTTCGATCGGCACGTCGTCGTCATCCCGTTCGAGCCCCCAGCCCTCGAGCTCGCGCGCGCGTTCGCGGGCGTCGGGCACGCGCCCCTCCCGGTGGTGCTGCGCGCGAGCGAGGCGGAGCGGGAGATCTGGGTCTCGCGACCGCTCGGTGCTTCGGTCGCCGACGGCGCGCGCCTCACGCCGCGCCTCGTGCGCGGGCTCGTCGCCGCGATACGCGCGCTGCACGAGCGCGGCGTCGGTCACGGCGCGCTCGACGCGGCGCACGTCTACGTGCAAGACGACGCCGTGAACCTCGCCTATCCGCGCACCGACGATCGCACGGACGCGATCGCCCGGGACGACGCCGCGCTCGCCGAGCTCGCGCGCCGCGTGGGCCTCGCGATCGAGGGCTCGCCGTCGTGACCTCCGCCGCGTCGCGCCTCCTCCAGACCGCGTTTCGAGGCATCCTCGGGCGCCGCCTCGCGCGCCTCTCCGGAGACGTCCGCGTGTCCGGGGTCCACGCGGACGTCGCGATCCACCGCGACGCGCTCGGCGTCCCCAGCATCGTCGCTCGCTCGGACGAGGACGCGTGGTTCGGCCTCGGGTACTGCCACGGGCAAGACCGCGCGGGGCAGCTCGAGATCCTCGTCCGCACGGTGCGGGGCACGCTCGCGGAGATCGCTGGCTCGGACGCGGTCCCCATCGATCGCCTCTCCCGTCGCCTCGGGTTCCGGCGCGTCGCGCGCCAGCAGCTCGCGTACGCCCGCGCCGAGGTGGACAAGCAGATCCGCGCGTACGCGCGCGGCGTGAACGCGGGCACGCGCACCGGCGGGCCCTCGAAGGCGCACGATCTCGTGCTGTTCGGCTGCGGGCCGACGCCGTTCGAACCCGAGGACGCGCAGGGCATCATGGTGATGCTCTGCTTCGCGCTCGCCGCGAACTGGGACGTCGAGCTCCTTCGCCTCGAGGTGCTCCGCCGCGACGGGCCGCGCGCGGTCGAGCTCCTCGACGCGTGCTACCCCGCGCACCTGCCGGTCTCCGCCGCGCCCGACGCGCGCTTCGGTCCGAGCGCCGAGCGCCTCGCGGCCGATCTCCGGGCGCTCGCGGAGGTCCTGCCCGTCGGCGGCGCCTCGAACGCGTGGGCGGTCGCCGGAGCGCGCACGAAGTCCGGCAAGCCCATCCTCGCGGCGGATCCGCACCTCGAGCCCGTCGTCCCACCGCACTGGTACCTCGCCCACCTCGTCACGCCCACGTGGCGCGTGCGGGGCGCGTCCTTCATGGGCATCCCGGGGTTCGCCGTCGGCCACAACGACCGCGTCGCTTGGGGCGTCACGGCGGCGCACGCGGACAACACGGATCTGTTCCTCGAGGAGCTCGGCGAGAACGACACGATTCGCGAGGGCGATCGCTTCGTCCCCTGTCCCCATCGCCTCGAGGCGATCCGCGTGAA
Source organism: Polyangiaceae bacterium (assembly GCA_046351395.1). Taxonomy (GTDB): domain Bacteria; phylum Myxococcota_A; class Polyangia; order Polyangiales; family Polyangiaceae; genus CAYYKK01. The sequence goes on along the minus strand of JAXLYP010000001.1, from coordinate 179,995 downwards.
GGGGGGCGAGACGCTCGTCGACAAAGTGCACCTCACGCCCCGCGGCCCCATGGTGGGCGAGGCGTTCGATGGGGCGGGCGTCGGCCTCTCCATCTCGGCGACGTGGCTCTCCTCCCGGCCCTACACGGGGCTCCTGCTCGCGCACCGCGCGACCAGCGCGCGCGACATCCAGGAGCTCTTCCGCGAGGCGTCCGCGTCGAGCGTGTGCCTCGTCTCGGCGGACGTGGACGGTCACATCGGCTATCGCCTCTCCGTCGAGGTGCCGAGGCGCAAGCGAGGCTTCGGGAAGATCCCGCTCCCGGGGTGGGAGCCCGACACGGGGTTCCACGACGAGCTCGTCCCGTTCGAGGAGCTCCCGCGTGTGCTCGACCCCAAGGAGGGCTTCGTCGCGACGGCGAACAACGCGCCGACGACGTGCGCCGACCCCTATTTCGGAGCGGATTTCCTCGATGGATACCGCGTGAGCGCGATCGTCGACCTGCTCCGTGCGCGCGCCGACTGGGATCTCGCGTCCACGATCGAGGCCCAGCGAGACGTGCGATCGATCCCCTGGGAGGAGATGCGCGACGTCGTCCTCTCCGCCGCGGTGACGCGCGCGACCGCGAAGAAGGACGAGGCCGACGCCGCGCTCGCGGGGTGGCTCCTGACCGCGTGGGATGGGCGCATGGCGTCCGACTCGGTGGGCGCGAGCGTGTACGCGTTCTTCACCTCGGACCTCACGAAGCGCCTCGTGGAGCGCGTCGCGCCGAACTCCGCGAAGCGCGTCCTCGGCGAGGGGTTCAACCCGATGCTCCCGCACAACACGATGATCGGTCGGCGCATCGGCCACCTCGTGCGCGCGATGAAGGAGCGCCCCGAGGGCACGTTCGAGGATTGGCCGTCCGCGATCGCGAGCTCGCTCGCGGCGGCCGTCCGAGCGCTCCGCGAGCTCCGGGGGGACGATCGCGCGCGCTGGGCCTGGGGAGACGTCCGGCCCCTGCGGCTCGTCCACCTCTTCAGCCGCGTGAACCCGCTCCTCGATCGCGTCTTCGGGCTCGGCCCGATCCCGGGCGCGGGTGACTCGAGCACGATCGTTCAGGGCGCGATCGATCTCGTGTCCCCGGCGTCGAACGCGCTCGGCGTCCCGAACCTCCGCGCGGTCATCGATCTCGGGGACCTCCCGCGCTCCCGGTTCTCCATCCTCGGCGGTCAATCGGGCAACCCCGCGTCCGACCACTACGGCGACTTCCTCGACCCGTTCCAATCCGGGGGCGTCGAGCTCGCGTGGAGCGACGCGGACATCAAGGCGCGGACGAAGCACCTCCTCCGGTTGATCCCGAGCTGACCCCGAGAGCCGAGTCCGGTCGGTGCTCTAGCGACTCGCGTACGCGAGCACCGCGGTCTCGATCGCCATGAGCGCGTCCTCCTCGCGCTCGTCGGCGCGAAGGTACACGTCGCTGTTCGCGATCAGAACGAAGCCGACCTTCGTCACGGGATCCCAGAACATGTCCGCGCTCACGCCGTCGTACGAGCCCGAGTGCCCGACGAGGTGCCAGAGGTGAGAGTCCGCGTCCCCGAAGTCCTCATAGTACAGCGCGAGCCCCTGGGACGGTTCGAGCTCGGGGACCTGCGGCTCGAGCATCGCCTCCACCGTCTTTCGATCGAGCACCTTCACGCCCTGGAACGTGCCTCCGCTCATCAGCATCCGCATGAACACGGAGAGCTGGAGCGCGCTCGTCCGGAGCTGCCCGTCGGGGTAGTCGGGGAATCCGTACGGCTCGAGCGCCTCGAAGCGCTCCGCGCTCTCCCCCTCCGGGTGGCCCCACCCGTAGAGCGTGGCCATGCGCTTGGGATCGAGCGCCGCGTACGACCACGACGTCTCCGCCATGCCGAGCGGGCCGAAGATGTGCGCCTTGCAGTCCGCCTCGAGGGTCTCGCCCGCGAGCACCTCGTCGAGCGCGCCCTCGAGCGCCACGGCGACGTTCGAGTAGTCGTACGCCTCGCCCGGGCGCTTGCTCGCCCAGTGCTCCGGCGCGTAGAGCTCGCCTTCCGGCTCGAGGTAACTCGAGAGGAAGTCCTTCAGGGGCTCGGGCGAGTCGCCGCCCGTGACGACGTGCTCCTCGAGGACGTCCGAGTCCGCGATGCTCGAGGTGTGCGTGAGCAGCATGCGATACGTGATCGGCTCGCGCGGGTAGCGCGGGTTCCGCACGGCGAACGGCGCCTTCGCGTTCACGTCGTCGTCCAGATCGATCGCGCCGCGCTCCCTCTTTTGGAGCAGCGCCGTCGCGGTCACCGTCTTCGAGATGGACGCGACGAGCATCACGTCGTCCGGCGTCATCTTGCGGCCCGACGCGATGTCCGCGAGTCCGTAGCCCGCGCTGAGGACGACCGCGTCGCCCTTCACGGCGACGATCGCGACGCCGGGCACGTGCGCGTTCTTCATCTCGGACGCGATCACGCCGTCGAGCTCGCGGCGCGCGTCGCTCGACGCCTCGTTCGAGGGAGTCTCCACGCTGCTCGGGCCTCTGGGCGCCGTCCCCCCGCCGCACCCGAGGAACACCAGCGCCGCCGCCGCGCTCACGCCCCGAACGACTCGCGACATCATGGAAGTGTAGAGCCGTGGCTCCCAAAAAGTGACCCGCCGCTCGCGCGGTTCGGCCGGCGGCGCTTCGCGTCCGCGACGGCAAAAACACGAAGCGCCCGAACCCCGAGGGGTTCGAGCGCTTTCGTTCGCTCAGGCAGAGTGCGCGATGCGCGGGTTCAGGAGACGTGCTCGCACTCCCACTTGCGCGAGACCGCCATCGCCCACGGGAAGTAGATGCCGCAGGTGAGGCCGGTCAGGAGCTGGGGCACGAACATCGTGCTGAAGTAGCCGCCCACGTCCTTGCGGAAGCTGAAGGGCCGCCCGTCGAACGTCGTCTTGCTCCAGTGGAACTCGAACATGTCCTGGACGAACCAGCGCATGTAGATGCCGCAGGTGACCATGAGGAGGAGCTGCCCGATGAGCTGCTTCACCCAGAGATCGCCGCCCGTCGCCTCGTAGCGGAGGCGACCCGGCTGGCCGTTCACGGTGACGCGCTCGTACTCGAACTTCTTCAGGTCGACGACGTACCACGGCAGGTAGAAGCCGCAGGTGATCATCACGAGCAGGCCGCCGAGGAACATCTTCCAGAAGAGGTCGCCCCACTGCCCCTGGTACTGGCACTGCTGACCGTCGATCGTGGTGCTGTTCCAGCGCCACTCGTTGAAGCCGTTCCGCTGCATCGCGGTGCCGACGATCGGGATGTAGACCAGGAAGAACTTGCCGAGCAGATCGCCGCCTTGCCCGCTGAACACGACGCGCTGGCCGCCCATGCCGCCGGCGTTGTACGTCATCGCGGCGCCGCCCATCGGCGGGGCGCCATAGGCCGCTCCCGGTGGCGCTCCGTACGGAGCCGCGCCCGGCGCCGGACCTCCGTACCCTCCCTGCGGCTGACCGCCAGGTGGTTGTCCCCCGCCCCAGCCGCCACCGCCTCCGTATCCACCTTGGCTCATCTGTTCTCTCCTCGTTCCTACGGCGCGGACGCGCGCGGCGACATGAATACCTCAGAACCGAGCGATGTTGAACACCGCAATCAGCGCAATTCGACGCGCGCGGAGAGCTCTGCTCGGCCGCCGCGGAGCGCGCGATCCCTCGAAGAATCCGGCTGATTTTCGAGAGGGAGACCCGTCGTCGAAAGAAAGATGCGTGGTACCGTCCGCGGTTGGGAATCCATCGAGGGACGGGAGCGTAGATGGCTAGATTGCGTGAGTTCGTCGACGCGGAGTCGCTCCGGCTCTCCGACGATCAGACCCGACAGAACAACTGGAAGCGCTGGGGCCCGTACCTCGCCGAGCGCCAGTGGGCGACCGTGCGCGAGGACTACTCGGCGACCGGGGACACGTGGGGTTACTTCCCGCACGACCACGCGCGGAGCCGCGCGTATCGCTGGGGAGAGGACGGCCTGCTCGCGATCACCGATCGCCAGTGCCGCCTCTGCTTCGGACTCGCGCTCTGGAACGAGCGCGATTCGATCCTGAAGGAGCGGCTCTACGGCCTCACGGGCCACGAGGGCAACCACGGCGAAGACGTCAAGGAGCTTTACTACTACCTCGACGCGACGCCGACGTACTCGTACATGAAGTCGCTCTACAAGTACCCCCAGGCCGCGTTCCCGTACGCGGATCTCATCCAGCAGAACCGGCGCCGTTCGCTCGAACAGCACGAGTACGAGCTCATCGACACCGGCGTGTTCGCGGACGGTCGCTACTTCGACGTGTTCGCGGAGTACGCGAAAGAGACGGAGCAAGACATCCTGGTCCGCTTCACGATCGCGAACCGCGGGCCGGAGGCCGCGCGTCTGCACGTCTTGCCCACGCTGTGGTTCCGCAACACCTGGGCGTGGGGCCGCACGGGTGAAGGCTATTGGCGCAAGCCGACCATCGGCCAAGTCGATCCCCCGGAGGGCGTGTCCGCGCTCCTCTGGAGCGAGCACGCGAGCCTCGGGCGCGTGGAGCTCGCGGCCGCCGCGCGCTCCGGGCCCGGGCCGGGGAGCGAGGTGCCCGCCACGTACTTCACCGAGAACGAGTCGAACCTCGAGCGCCTCTGGGGCGCCCCGAACAAGGCGCGCCACGTGAAGGACGCGTTCCACGCGCGCGTCATCCACGGCGACACGAGCGCCGTGAACCCGGATCAGGTCGGCACGAAGGCCGCGCTCCACTACGTGCTCGACGTCCCCGCGCGGGGCGCGGCGACGCTCAAGCTCCGGCTGTACTCGACGACCGATCGCGACAACGCGCGCGGCGCGTTCGACGCGAGCTTCGACGCGACGTTCGAGCGACGCATCCACGAGTGCTCCGAGTTCCACCGCCTCCGCACGCCGTTCAAGCCCACGCCCGAGGAGCTCCGGGTGATCCGGCAGGGGCGCGCGGGCCTGCTCTTTTCGAAGCAGTTCTACTGGTACGTCGTGAAGGACTGGCTCGAGGGGGATCCGGGGCAGCCGCCGCCCCCGAAGACGCGCGATCGAAACGCGGACTGGAAGCACCTCTACAACCGGGACGTCGTCTCGATGCCCGACAAGTGGGAGTACCCCTGGTACGCGGCGTGGGATCTCGCGTTCCACATGATCCCCATGGCGGAGATCGATCCCGAGTTCGCGAAGGACCAGCTCGTCCTGTTCCTGCGCGAGTGGTACATGCACCCGAACGGGCAGATCCCCGCGTACGAGTTCAACTTCGGGGACGTGAACCCGCCCGTGTTCGCGTGGGCTTGCTGGCGCGTCTACAAGATGAGCGGCGTCCGCGGGAAGCGCGACCGCGTGTTCCTCTCACGCGTGTTCTCGAAGCTGCTCCTCAACTTCACCTGGTGGGTGAACCGCAAGGACGCCGAGGGCAACCACATCTTCTCCGGTGGGTTCCTCGGGCTCGACAACATCGGCGTGTTCGATCGCTCGCGGCCGCTGCCGATGGGCGGGCACCTCGCGCAGGCGGACGGCACCGCGTGGATGGCGTTCTTCGCCGCGCACATGCTGGCGATGGCGTTCGAGCTCGCCGCCGAGGACCCGGCCGCGGAGGACGTCGCGTCGAAGTTCTTCGAGCACTTCATCGCGATCGCGGACGCGATCAACTCGCTCGGCGGCACCGGGCTCTGGGACGAGCAGGACGGGTTCTACTACGACCAGGTGCAGTTCGAGGGGCGCACCGTCCCGCTCCGCGTCCGCTCCATCGTGGGCCTGATCCCGCTCTTCACCGCGGAGGTGCTCGAGGAGGAGACGCTCGCGAAGATGCCCGCGTTCACGAAGCGCATGCAGTGGCTCCTCGAGAACCGACCGGATCTCGCGCGCTACATCTCGTGGATGGAGACGCCGAGCGCCCCCTCTCAGCGCGACGGCGTCGCGCGGGGGGCGGGGGTGCACCGACTCCTCGCGATCCCGTCCCGCGAGCGCCTCGTTCGAGCGCTACGCCACGTGCTCGACGAGAACGAGTTCCTGTCGCCGTTCGGCATCCGCTCGCTCTCGATCCACCACAAGGAGAACCCATACGTCCTCGAGATCGGCGGCGAGGAGTACCGCGTCGACTACTCCCCCGGGGACTCCACGACGCGCATGTTCGGCGGCAACTCGAACTGGCGCGGGCCGATCTGGTTCCCGATCAACTTCCTCCTGATCGAGGCGCTCGAGCGCTACCACTACTTCTACGGAGACGATCTCCAGATCGAGTGTCCGACGGGCAGCGGCGTGATGAAGAACCTCGACGAGGTCGCGCGCGAGATCGAGCGGCGCCTCTCGAGCATCTTCCTTCCCCGGGAAGACGGCTCGATCCCCTGCTTCGGCGAATACGGCCGAGCGCTCGCGGACGACCCGCACTTCCGGGATCTCCTCCACTTCCACGAGTACTTCCACGCGGACACGGGCAAGGGCCAGGGCGCGGATCACCAGACGGGGTGGACCGCGCTCGTCGTGCGGTGCCTCGAGAAGCTTCGGATGGCGAAGTAAGAGCGTGCCTCTGCTTCTGCCCTCGTGCTCGTGCTCGTGCTCGTGCTCGTGCTCGTGCTCGTGCTCGTGCTCGATCTTCTCCCTCTCCCTCTCCCTCTCCCCTCTCCCCCCCCTCCCCATGTAGATTCCCGCCTCATGGGGAACCGAACGCTCTGCATCGACATCGGCGGCACTGGCATCAAGGGCACCACGTACGCCGAGGACGGCAGCGCGCTCACGGAGCGCACGCGCATCGAAACCCCCCGCCCCGCGACGCCCGAGGCCGTCCTCTCGACGGCGGTCGAGGTCGCGGCGCGATCCGGGGAGTTCGATCGGATCTCCTGCGGGTTCCCGGGCGTCGTGATGGATGGCGTGATCCAGACCGCGCCGAACCTCGACGGCGACTGGGCGGGCTTCCCGCTCGCTGCAGAGCTCGAGCGGCGCACGGGCCGCCCCGCTCGCGTGATGAACGACGCCGCGATCCAAGGGCTCGCCGTGATCGAGGGCAAAGGGGTGGAGCTCGTCCTCACGCTCGGCACGGGCATGGGCGCGGGCCTCTACGTCGATGGCCACTGCATCCCGCTCGAACTCGCGCATCACCCATCGGGCTTCGGGAAGGACGGGCGCACGTCCTACGAGGACCGCGTCTGCGAGTCCGAGCGCAAGCGCATCGGCAAGAAGAAGTGGCAGAAGCGCGTGCTCGAGGTGATCCAGCAGCTCAAACCGATCATCAACTTCCGCCGCCTCCACCTCGGCGGAGGGAACGCGGTGCGCCTCGATCCCGCCGTGTTGCCGGAGTGGGTCACGGTCGTGGACAACAAGGCGGGGATGCTGGGCGGGCTCAAGCTCTGGGTCTCGTGAGCGCGACGCGGGACCTCGGGGTGGGGGCGCAGGTTCGCGCTCCCGTGGTGCGCGGTCGGTGGTAAAGTCCGCGCCATGAGGAAGATCTTGGCGGCACTCGCCATGGGGTCGTTCGTCGCGTTGGGTCTCACGAGCGTCGGATGCAGCTCGGGGCCCTCGGCGCCGAAGGTCGCGAACGTGCAGCCCGGCGAGATGCCCGCGGGCGGCGAATGGTCGGCCGAGTACTACGACGTGCTGGTCGGCAAGATCATCATCATCGCGAAGGGCAATGAAGTGCGCGGCAAGTGGCAGCGCCCCCACGGGGACAAGTGGGCCGACTTCCACGGCAGCATCGACGGCAACCTCCTGAAGTTCGACTGGACCGAGTACGACACGGGCGCGGTGGGGCCGAACACCTCGAGGAGCGGCAAGGGCTACCTCGTCTACAAGCGGCCCGCCGGGGACAACGTGGACGACCACGTGACCGGGGAGATCGGCCGACAAAAGGACGAGACCGGCGACCCCATCGACGCCATCAAGCAGCGCAACGTGGTCCCCGATCTCGACAAGATCGGCGGGACCAGCGCTCGCGACCTCGGCGGCGGCGGTGACTGGGACAAGGGCAACGGAGAGCCCGGCCGGCCGGAGGCGCCCGTCCCCCCGTAGAGCCGCGCCGGCCAAGCGGGCGTCTCGAATCCGTTCGCGAACCCACCGCTTCGCCGTGAATCTCCTCGAGCGCGTCGAAGACGCTCCTTCAGCCGCGCTCCGTCCGCGGAATTTCGCCCTCCGCGCGGCCCTCGACTAGACTGGTAGCGAGTCGTGCCCCGCGTGGTCAGGGGTTGGCTCTCGTTTCACACGTGCCTCCCGTTATCGAAGTCTCTGGGTCGATCGAGACCGTCTGCGGTGTCTCTAGCGTTTCGGTTGGAGACACTCTGAAGCTCGTGTTCCGCGCGGGCGACGACTCCGAGCCGCCCTACACGTGCAAGGTGACCTCCCCCGCGGGGAAGGTCATCGTCGAGCGCGTGCTTCGTGACCTCCCAACGGGCAAGCCTCAGAGCGCGCCGCCCATCACGTTCGTGATCGCGCAGGGCGGGGAATACAAAGTCGATATCTGGCAGCTCTACGGAAAGAGCCGAGGCGCGGCGATCATTCGCGCAAAAGAGAAAGAACCGCCGCCCTAAGCGGGCCCGGTTTCCGGGGCGCCCCGCCGAGGACTCCCCCCGTGGAGCGCCGCGACGGGAGGCCCGATCGCACGCGAAAGCGGCATCTCGAGTCGAGGCCGCGCGTGGGGGCCGCCCGCCCGCGGGGGCGATTCGCGGAGGGTTGGGTCACGAGTGGTGCTCTCGTTGCAACTTCCGAGGGGCCGGGCCGTCTACGTGTGTCTCGGCGGAAGATCCCTGCTAACACTCGAGACCACATGCAAGACGTCCGATCGTTGAACGAGATGGTCGCGAAGGAGAGCGGCTTCCTCGAAGAGCTGGCCACCGAAGTGAACAAGGTCATCGTGGGTCAGACCTACATGATCGAGCGCATCATGATCGGGCTCCTCGCGGGTGGTCACGTGCTGCTCGAAGGCGTCCCGGGTCTCGCGAAGACGCTCACGGTGAAGACGCTCTGCGACGCGATCGGCGCGAAGTTCTCCCGCATCCAGTTCACGCCGGACCTCCTGCCCGCGGACCTCATCGGCACGATCATCTACAACCACCAGAAGGGCGAGTTCACGTCCAAGCTGGGGCCGATCTTCGCGAACCTCGTGCTCGCGGACGAGATCAACCGCGCGCCGGCCAAGGTCCAGAGCGCCCTCCTCGAGGCGATGCAGGAGCGCCAGGTCACGATCGGCGACAAGACGTACCCCCTCACGGAGCCGTTCGTCGTCATGGCGACGCAGAACCCCATCGAACAGGAGGGCACCTATCAGCTCCCCGAGGCGCAGGTCGACCGCTTCCTCCTGATGATCAAGGTCGGCTACCCGTCGAGGCAGGAGGAGCGATCCATCGTGGACCGCGCGATCGCGCCCGCCCCGCGGAGAGCGAACCGCGTCATCGAGGCGGCCCACCTCATCAAGGCGCGCGAGGTCGTCAAGGACATCTACATGGACGATCGCGTGAAGGACTACATCGTGAACGTCGTCTTCGCGACGCGCGAGCCGCAGAACCAGGGCATGAAGGATCTCGTCTCCCTCATCGAGTACGGCGCGAGCCCGCGCGCGTCCATTGGCCTCGCGCTCGCTGCGCGCGCACACGCGTTCCTCCGGCACCGCGGGTACGTGACGCCGGAGGACGTGAAGGCCATCGGTCCGGACGTGCTTCGGCACCGCGTCTCGCTCACGTACGAGGCGGAGGCGGAGCAGATCACGAGCGAGCAGATCGTCAAGCGCGTCTTCGAGGTGGTCGAGGTGCCGTGAGCCGCCTCCTCACCAAGGAGCCGGCCACGAAGCCGTCGACGGCTGCTGCTGCGAAGGGAGGCAAGCCCGCCCCGAAAGGGAAGGCGGGTGCCGATCCGAAGCAGAAGTCGGCGCACGGGGATTTGCCCATCGAGCTCCTGAAGGAGCTGCGGCGCCTGAAGATCAAGACGAAGCACCTCGCGAACGACGAGCTGTCGGGCGCGTACTCGTCCATCTTCAAGGGCCAGGGGCTCAGCTTCAGCGAGGTGCGCAGCTACAGCCCCGGCGACGACGTCCGGTGGATCGATTGGAACGTCTCCGCCCGCATGGACGACGCCTTCGTGAAGGTCTTCACGGAGGAGCGCGAGATGACCGTCATGCTCGTGGTCGACATGTCCCAGAGCGCCGAGTGGGGGACGCGCAGGGCGCCCAAGCTCCAGGTCGCGGCGGAGGTCGGAGCGCTGTGCGCGTTCTCGGCGATCACGAACAACGATCAGGTCGGGCTCATCCTCGCGACCGACATCGTGGAGAAGATCGTCCCGCCCAAGAAGGGCGACAAGCACGTCATGCGGGTCATCCGCGAGATCCTGTTCCACAAAGCCGAATACCAGGGCACCAACCTGAAGGTCGCCCTGGAGACCCTCATCAAGGTCACGAAGCGCAAGAGCGTGGCGTTCCTCATCAGCGACTTCTTCACGAGCGGCTACGAGCAGGCGCTCGCGCTCGCCTCCTCGAAGCACGACGTGATCCCGGTCATGATCGTGGACCCGCGCGACGAGGAGCTCCCGGACGTGGGGCTCGCGTCGTTCGAGGATCTGGAGACCGGCGAAGAAGTGCTCATCGATACCGGTTCGAAGACGGTGCGCAACCACTACCGCGACGCGATGCGGGCGATGAGGAACGAGCGGGAGAAGCTCTTCAAGAAGCTCGCGCTCGACATGGTGGTCGTCCGCACGGATCAGAGCGTGTCGAACCCGCTCCGCAACCTGTTCGCGAAGCGCGCGAGGAGACGCCGTTGAGGGCAGCGCTCGAGCGCGCATGGGTCGGCGTCGTCGTCGCGCTGCTCGCCTGGGCCGTGCCCAGCGTGGCGTGGGCTCAGAAGCCGCCCGGCGGAAAGATCAGCGCGGACTGCGTCGAGATCATCCCGAGCGGCGCGACGCGCCCGGACGTGAGCGACGAGTTCCCGGACGAGGGCATCGCCGGGTTCGCGTCGAACCTCGTCGTCACCGTCCGCCACGGCAAAGGCGAGACCGTGTTGCCGAATGGGTTCAAGGTCGTCTCCCAGAGCCAGGCCGCGAAGCAGCTCGGCCTGAACGGCTTCGCGATCCTCGACCCGGAGTCCGACACGGCGGTCACCGTCGAGACGAAGAGCGACGGCGACGCGGCCGTGTCCAAGGTGACGATCCCCATCGTTCTCCTGCCGTTCACGAGCGGCAACCACACGCTCAAGCTCCCCGCGCTCCCCATCAGCGTCGCGCGCGCCGACGGCGAGCTCATGACCGTGTGCACGTCGCCCCACGAGATCGACTCCCTGGACCCGATCCTCGAGGAGATGGACCCGAAGGTCCGCCCCAACCCGCCGGGGCGACACCAGCGTGAGGCGTGGATCCTCCTTCGATGGCTCCTCGGCGCGTTCGTCCTCGGCCTCGTGATCCTCCTCGTCGCCGCGTATTTCCTGCGCCGCTATCTGAAGCAACCGAAGCCCGAGCCCGAGATCCCGAAGCGCGTCCCGTGGGAGGTCGCGCTCGAGGAGCTCCAGTCTCTGAAGAGCTCCAAGATGCTCGAGGAGGGGAAGCTCGCCGAGTACTTCGACGCCGTGAGCGACTGCGTGAGGAAGTACCTCGGCGCGCGCTACGGGTTCGAGGACCTCGGCTTCGAGGGACTCGACACCACGACGGACGAGATGCGCGCGCTCTTGCGTCGCGTGAAGCCGCCCATCCAGCACCTCGATTTGATCGCGTCGTTCCTCGACGACTGCGACCTCGTGAAGTTCGCGCGGCTCACGCCGAGCGAGCAGGAGTGCGGCGTGACGCTCGACAAGGGGGAGTCGATCGTGAAGGGGACGATGCCCGCGCTCGGCCCGGATGGAAAGCCCATCCGCGCCCTCACGCTCGGCCAGGCGCAGGTCGCGCCCGCGCCGCCGCCCGCGTCCGCGAAGCCGCCGGAAGACGGCCCACCCACCGATCCGTCGCCACCACCGACGGAGGGCGGCGGGCTCGCGGCGCCCGCTCCACCCCCCGCTGACGTCGGCGCTGGCGAGGAGGCTCGACCCTCGTGAAGCTCTGGGTGCGCATCCTCATTCTGTTCGCGGCCATCGTCGTCGCGGTCGGCGGGGCGCTCGCCTACCCGCTGGCGAAGCACATGACCGATCTGCAGGACGCGGAGTGGCAGACGCTCGAGCAGTCCAAGGCGCTCTTCGGTGATTTCGCCTGGGTGCTCTTCGGCGTCGCGTTCCTGATCCCGGTGCTCGTCCTCGTGTGGACGACGTTCCTCCAAGACAAGCGACGGCCGCGCATCAAGGTCGGCACCGTGGCGGCGCTGACGCACGGGCCGCGCGGTATCCGCCCCTACCTGCGGGACGTGCCGGGCGTGCTCCGCGCGACGGCGCTCGTGTTCCTGATCGCGTCGCTCCTGCGGCCCGTGAACATCGTCGCGGACGACACGACGGACGACAAGGGCATCGACATCGTCATCACGATGGACCTCTCCGACTCGATGCGCGCCGTGTACGACGGCGACCCGGCGGAGGTCCCGGGCCTCGGGAAGCTCAAGAACGGCGAGAAGCTCTCGCGCCTCGAGACCGAGAAGGCCGTCGTGAAGGACTTCATCAGCCGGCGGCGCACGGACCGCATCGGCGTCGTCGTCTTCGGCCGGAAGCCGTACGTGCTGTCGCCCCCGACGCTCGACTACCACCTCCTCACGAGCCTCGTCTCGAGGCTCACGGTGAACGTCGCGGACAACAGCGGCACCGCGATCGGTGACGCGCTGATGACCTCGATCGCGCGGCTCCGAAAGAGCGACGCGCAGACGAAGGTCATCATCATGCTCACGGACGGCGACAACAACGCGGGCAAGGTCGCGCCCGAGAAGGCCGCCGACATCGCGAAGAAGAACAACGTGAAGGTGTTCCCGATCCAGATCGGGAACGAGAACGACGTCGAGTTCCCGGGCGAGCCGGACATCAACGGCGAGCCGACCTACACGAAGGAGCGCTTCCCCGTGAACCCGGAGCTCCTCCGGAAGATCGCGGATATCACGGGCGGCAACTCGTACGTCGCGAACGACAGCAAGGAGCTCGTCGACACGATGCACTCGGTGCTCGACCAGTTCGACAAGACGCGGTTCGAGGACGCGGGGAAGACGTCGTACGAGGATCTCTTCCCGATCCTGCTCCTGCCGGGCGTCGCGCTCGTCGGCCTCGAGATCCTCCTGCGCGCGCTCCTCCTCCGGAGGTTCCCATGAACTTCCTGCAGCCGTACTTCCTCATCGGCTCCGCGCTGTCGCTCATCTACGGGGCGCTCCTCCTCTTCGGCGCGTTGCGCTCGCGCAAGGCGCGCATCCGGTTCGGTGAGGAGCCCCGGATCGAGTCCCTCGTCACGCACGACGCGTCGAAGCGGCGCGCCTGGAAGGGCATCTTCCTGATGCTCGCGACCGCGCTCGCGTTCGTCGCGGCCGCGAGGCCGCAGTACGGCAAGGGCCAGCGCCTCATCCCGCACGCCAACGTCGACGTGATCATCGTGCTCGACTACTCGAAGAGCATGTACGCGAAGGACGTGGAGCCCTCGCGCATTTTCCGAGCGAAGGTCGAGGTCCAGGGCCTCATCCAGAAGCTCCGCGGCGCGCGCTTCGGCGCCGTCGCGTTCGCTGGTGAGGCGCTGAGCTACCCGCTCACGGCGGACGGCTCCGCGATCGCGTCGTTCCTCAAGCACCTCGAGCCGAACGACATGCCCGTCGGAGGCACCGCGATCGCGACGGCCCTCGACAAGGCGCGCGACATCCTCCGCAGCGATCCGAAGTTCAAGGAGCACAAGAAGATCATCGTCCTCATCACCGACGGCGAGGATCTCGAGGGCAACCCGCTCGCGGTCGCGAAGGCGATCGGCGGTGACAAGACGACCATCCACGTCGTCCAGATCGGGCACGGATCCGCGGAGCCCATCCCGGAGATCGGAGAGAAGGGCGACATCATCGGTTGGCGCCAGACGAAGAACCACCAGCCGATGATGACGGAGCTCTCGCCCAAGGGAGAGCGGACGCTGAAGCAGATCGCCGAGACCACGGGCGGGAAGGTGATCCAGGCGAGCAAGGGCTCCACGGGCATCGAGGAGATCGCGAGCGAGCTCCAGCGCCAGATGAAGACCGACTTCACGGAGAAGGTCGAGACGGTCTACGCGGACGTCTTCATGTACCCGCTCATCGCGGCGCTCGTCCTCCTCCTCTTGGAGGCCGCGATCACGGACGCACCGGCCCGCCGGTTCGTGCGAAAGATCCCCCCGCTGAAGCAGATGTCGCCGGCGCTGCGAGAGGCGCTCGGGATCGTGCAGCCCGCGGCGCTCAGCCCGTTCGCGCAGCTCGCGCAACAGCCCCCGCCCCCGCCTCCTCCGGAGCTCGGCAAGCCCCCCGTCGTCCCAGCCGCTCGGCCGAGCGGAGGAGCGAACCCGTGAGCGCGGCGAGCTCGCGTCCGTCGGTACCGCCCTCGAGCGCGGAGTCGCGAAAGCGCCAGCCGTTGCGGCGGCTCTCGCTCCGACAGCGGCTGATCCGGAACAAGGCGCTCTGGGGCCTCTTCGGGCTCGTGTGCATGAGCGGCGGGATCACGCATGGCGTGGTCGGGTGCAACGGCTGGGACCCCACCGATCCCCTCTCGCACAACGCGCCGGAGGTCGAGAAGGCGCTCGCGGAGATGGATGCGGGCGAGTTCCGATCCGCGCAGGAGATCCTCGGCGATTACCTCGGTACGGGCATCTGCAAGGGATCGAAGATCGGCATCCCCGACACGCTCCGCCAGAAGCCCGACGGGACGTTCGATCTCGGGCTCACGCTGTTCTACCTCGCGGAGAACTACGGGCGCCGCTTCGGCGACGAGGAGAAGGGAGATCCGCTCACCGACGAGCAGCACAAGGACGAGCTCGAGCGGCGCAGCGAGGAGATCGACTGCGCGCAGCTCATCCTTCAGGCCATCGCTCACGACAAGGACGTTCCGCCCGAGCTGCGGGCGCGCGCGTACTACCTCGCGGGGAACCTCGAGTTCCTGCGGCGCCATTATCCGAAGGCCGTCGAGTACTACGACCAGGCGCTCAAGCTGCTGCCCGGCGTGGTCGAGGAGGCGGGCGGGGACGGCATCGGCCGAGACACCGCGTGGAACCGCGCGATCGCGCTTCGACGCATGGCCGAGAACATGGCGGACGGCGGCACGGACGGCGCGGACGGTGATGGCGGGGACGGCGACGGGGACGGCGGCGACGGAGACGGCGACGACGGAGACGGCGACGACGGCGGCGACGGGGACGGCGGGGACGGAGACGACGCGGGGGACGGCGAGCCCGATGGACCCGACGGTGACGCGGACGGCGACAACGGAGACGGCGACGACGGCAACGACGGATCCGGCGACGGCGGTGACTCCGGCGACAAGCCGGGCGACGCGGACGGGGACGCGTTCGGCGGCGACGGCGAGGACGGTAACCCCGAAGATGGGGGCGGAGACGGCGGGGCCGACGGCGGGGACTTCCAGGACGCCGACCCCGACGACAATCCGCCGATCGACCAGCCCGATCCGGAGGGCGATCCCGGGAGCGCGGAGGGCGAAGGCGACGACGAGCTCCTCGACGAGTTCGAGGAGACGCCGACCTACCAGCAAGAGGAGGCGAAGAAGAACAACGCGCGCGTGCGACCCGGGCAGAAGCGTGAAATGGAGGACAAGTGAAGCGCGTCCTCCTCGTCCTCGCGTGCGTGTTCGGCCTCGCGATCCCGAGCGCGCGCGCGCTCGCGGCGCCGGGGGACGTGGACATCAACGACCCGTCCCTCACGGCGAGGGAGCTCGCGCTCCCGCGCGCGGACGACCCCGCGATCTTCATCCGTGGCGTCGCGGACAAGACGTCGGCGATCGTCGGTGAGCAAGTCACCGTCAGCTTCTATGTGTATTTCGCCGTGGACTGGTCGATGGAGGAGCACAAGGAGGCGGCGCTCCGCGACTTCATCCGAGTGCCGCTGCTCACGGACATGCGGACGACGACGAGCGGCGTGACGATCGCGGGTGGAAAGCGCTGGGGCGTGCGTCTCGTGAGCCGCGTCGCCGCGTTCCCGATGCGCCCCGGGAAGCTCACGACGGGCACGTTCTCCGCGAAGTTCACGGGCAGACGCCTCGGGGTCGACGCGGAGCGCGTGAGCAACAACGTCGAGATCAACGTCGAGAGCCCACCCGAAGTCGGCAGGCCCGCGGGGTACGTGATCGGGACCGTCGGTCAGTACAGCCTCAAGTCCACCGTCGAGCCGAGGCGCGTCGCGCAGGGCGGCGCGATCAGCGTCGCCGTGGAGCTCACGGGGATCGGCAACCTGCCGACGAGCCTCCACATGCCGCAGCAGCCCGGCGTCGAGTGGCTCGACCCGCAGGTGCTCTACACGCAAGAGCTCAAGGAGGAGAAGGTCCGCGGCACGCGGACTTTCCGGTATGTCGCGAAGATTTCCAAGGCGGGGACGGTCGACCTCGGCACGATCGAGCTCCCCTACTACGACGTGACGACGCGCTCGTACGAGATCGCAAAGGCTCCACTGCTCACCGTCGACGTCGCCGGGTCCGGCGCGGATCCGCTGCCTGTCGCCTCCGGCGCGACGCCCGATGAAGATCTCCTCGCGGCCCTTCCCACCGGCAGAACGAAGCTCTCGCCCTATCAGCGCCCGCCGGACGACGCGTTCCCCACGTGGATGCTCGGCCTCGGGATCGCCTCCCCGCCGCTGCTCGTGGGGTTCGGGTTCGCCGCGACCGCGATCGGCGGGGCGCTCGTCCGGCGGCGACGCGAGACGCGCGAGTCGAAGGCCACGAAGGCGCGCATCGCGCTCTCCGAGGCTCGCGCGGCCGAGAAGGCCGGCGACATGAAGGGCGTCTCCGCGGCCGTGGAGCGTGCGGTGCACGCGATCATCGAAGACGCGACCGGCCTCAAGTCGCGAGGCGTGATGCGGGGCGAGCTGATCGGCGAGCTCGAAGAGCTCGGCGTCTCCTCCGAGGTCGCCGGGGAGGCCGCGGACATCCTCGAGAGCTGCGAGTCTCTGCGGTTCGCGCCCGCGGTCGACGCGGAGGCGATGAGTGGCCTCTTGAAGCGCGCGACCGCGCTCTCGAAGAACCTGGTCGTCAAGAGCGCGTGATGAAGCGGACCGGCTCGACGTTGGCGTCGCGGTGGAGTGGAGCTCGCGCATCGGGGGCGCCGGGCCGGCGGGGGCCGCGCGTCGCGGGCGCGTGCGCGATCGGGTTCCTCGTCGCGCTCTTCAGCCTCGGCGCGGACGCGCGCGAGTCGCCCGAGCAAAGGTTCGATCGGGGGGCGAAGGAGCTCGTCGATTCGAACTTCGACGCAGCGATCGTGGACTTCGAGTTCCTCGCCGATCGCGGCTACCAGCACCCCGACGTGAGCTACAACCGCGGCCTCGCGTACGCGAAGCGCGCCCGCACGAAGGACGAGCTGCCGGGCGATCTGGGCCGAGCGGCGGCGGCCTTCGAGGAGTCGCTCCTGATGCGCGCCGGAGATCGCGACGTCGAGAGTGCGCTCGATGCGGTTCGCGCGGAGGTCGCGCGCCGCCGATCGCGGCGCGCGAAGGACGATCTCGTCGTGCGCCCCTCGCTCGACCGCGTCCTCGTGACGCTCACGACCGAGCGAAACTGGTCCTACTGCGCGATGGCGTCGTCCCTGCTGCTCGCGATCGGGCTGCTCCTCCGCAAGAAGAAGGCGGGGCCCATCCACGTCGCTGGCAGCGTCCTCGCGCCCATCGCGGCGCTCGGCCTCGCTGCGTTCGTCCCGCTCCTCGTCGCGTCTCGGTGGTTGAAGGAGCACCGGCGACCGGGCGTGGTCGTCGCGGGGGAGACCTCGTTCGTGGACGAGAAGGGCCGAGCCATCCCGAACCAAAACCCGATCCCGGAGGCGTCGCGCGTCGAGGTCGGGGATCCGAAGGGTGATACTGTGTTCGTGCGCTGGGGGGCGAGCGAAGGCTATGTCCCCATGCGCGCGGTGCGCGTGTTGAGGCCCTGATCCGGGGGGAGGCGAGTCGGTCGATGGCCATCGAGGTCGCTGCAGCGCGGGGAATCGCCGCTCGCGCCCTCCTCTGGAAGAAGGCCGGCGGTGGGCCCGAGGTGTTCACGGTCGTCGCCAAGGTCAGCTTCCTCCTGCGAGAGGGCGCGCCGGCGTGGACGCCCTCGGAGCCGCTCCAACCGTGGTCCGCCGCGGACGCGGCGCAGACCGACGATCTCGTCCCGTTTCGGCCGCGCGCGGACGTCGTCGTGACGGGGAGCACGCTCGGGCAAATGACGACGGTGCTCGCCTACGCGCGGGGGGCCGCCGGGCTCCTCCACAAGACCGCTCGACCCTCGCGCGCCCCGCTCGGCGACCTCGCGCCGCTCTCGAGGGCGTCCGCGCCGCGCGCCGCGCGGCTTCGGGCGCACGACCCGACGCGCCTCACGGGCGACGCGATCGTCGTGCCCGCCGATCTCGATCCCGCGTTCTTCCAATCCGCGGCGGACGATCAGCAAGTCGACGCGATCCACGAGCGCGACGTGGTGCGAGTCATGGGAGACGCGCCCCGCCGCTGGGTGATCGAGTGGTGGATCCCGCACGTGCGCATCGAGGCGCACGCGCGCGTCGTGGGTGGAGCTTCGTCGACGTGCGTCTTGCGGCCCGACGGCCTCCGCCTCGATCTCGACCGCCAGATCGCGTCGCTCGTCTTGCGAGGACAGCTCGCCGCACCGGAGGCGGGCGCGCCCACGTCGCTCGCCATCGGCGCCTCGCTCACGAGCGCGGCGGTCGCGTGGCCCCACTTCCACGAGCCTCGGCCGCGCCCCGCGATCGTCGAGCCTGCGGCGCGCCCCTCCTCCGTCGTGCCCTCTCCCGCGGGGACTCCGGGGACGATGCTCTTCTCCGCGAGCGACGTGGAGGAGGCTCGCCGGCTCGCGGCGCAGCACGGGTTCGTGCCGGGCAAGCGCAGAGAGATGCCCGCGCCGCCACCCGCGCCGCCGCCCCCTTCTCCGTCCAGGTTCCCCGAGCCACCCGTCGCGGGCGCGCCCGATATCGCGGGCACGCTCCTGCAGTCCGATCTCGAAATCGCGAAGGTGGCCGCGCAGCTCGCGACGCCGTTCGAACGTCAGAGCGCGCTGCCGCCGCAGTTCGAGCCGAGCGTGCCCCCACCGCACGAGCGAAGGGGCACGCCGCCGGCGACGCCGTTCGAGCGCCAGAGCGCGCTGCCCCCGCTGTTCGACCGCCCGAGCGCGATCCCCGTCGCGCCGACGTTCGGGGAGCGATCCCCCGACTCGACGCTCCCGGTACCCACCTCACCGCTCGGTGAGGGCTCGGGAACCATGTTCTCGTTCGAGGGGCATCTCCCGTCCGATCGCGCCTCGAGCCTCCCTTTCGTTCCCGGATCCGCCGCGCCTCCCGCGCGCTCGACCGCGAGCGACGCGCAGCCCGCCGAGCCGAGCGGGACGATGATGTTCGACGACGCGTTCCTCGCGAAGCTCCACGCCGGCCGGGCGACGCCGTTCGACGCCGAGGGGACGCCGGCGCCGTTCACGTCACCGGCCGCGCCAGCGCCCCGCGAGGTGCCGTTCACCGCCGCCGTCGCCTCGTCACCGAGCGAGGAGCAGATCCGAGCCGCCGCGTCGTCGTTCGACGAGCCAGAGCAGCCGCAAAAGAGCGGGGATCCCTTCGGGACGATGGTGTTCGGCGGCGATCACATGTCCCTGATCGAGGCCGCGCTCTCGATGCCGTTCCGCCAAGCGACGGAAGAGGACGTGCCGTTCCAGATCCCCTCCGCGTTCGCAGCCCGCGAGCGCGGGCCGAACGACGACATCAGCGGGACGATGTTCACCCTCTCGAAGTCCGTGCCGAAGGCGCGCGTCGCGCGCGTCATCCCGTTCCGACCGCAGCGCACGAGCGCGAAGCTCGAGGCCGCCGAGAACCGAGCGCGCTTGGGCGAGATCTTTCTCGAGGTGCTCGGGCGCCTCTGACCCGAGAGGGCCGCGCGACGCATGCGCCGCCGCGACCCCTCCGTGGAGAGTCGGTGAGGCGGGCGGCCCCCGCGCTACTTCGCGGGCTGCTGCGTGAGTTGGCCGAGGTAGTCGCGCTTGCCGAGGTTCACGCCGTTGTGCCGCAAGATCGCGTACGTCGTCGTGAGGTGGAAGAAGAAGTTCGGCACCGCGTGCTCGAGGAAGTAGTCGGCGCCCGTCATCGTCCGGCCTTCCCAGCGCGGCTGCGTGATGGTGCGCGCCTCGGCGCCCTCGAAGTCCTTCGCGGTGAACCCGTCGAGGTACGCGATCGTGGAGGCGACGCGCGCGCGCAGCTCGTCGAGCGTCTTCTCGTTGTCCTCGTGCTTCGGCGCGTCCTTCCCGCTGAGGCGCGAGGCGGCGAGCTTCGGCGTGTCACAGGCGGTCTGCACCTGCCGCGCGAACGCGAACTGGTCGGGCGCGAGGCGGAAGCCGAGGTAGAGGTTCGGATCGAACGATTTGGTCGCGGCGTGCTGCGCGGCGGTCTCGAGCCACTTGTCGAGCTGGCCGAGCTGCTTCTTCATCTGCTGGAGGGTCTGGAAGATCATAGGCGCCGGAATGTAGGGCGCGATTCCCCCCTGGCAACCTCCGGCCTTCGAGCGCGCCGGATGTGCCTCGCGAACGCCGCGATCAGCGCGAGGATCGGCGCGAACAGCGCGCTCGACGACCCAGCGGAGAGCGCGCACGCCACGCCCTTGCCCTCGATGAAGATCCCGTTCGGGTCGTCGTAGCCACCGCCGCTCGACGAGGACGTCCCCTCCGAGGCGGAGCACGTGCCCGGGTGGGCATCCACCGAGCTGCAGATCCGATCGGCAGGACAGCCGTTCCCGCCCTTCCCGCGGCACCCCATCACGCACTTCGCGTCGACGCAGATCGACCCGCTCGTCGCGTCCCCACAGGCGTCGTCCGACGCGCACTCCATCGCGGGATCGGGGGGATCGCACGCGTCGCCGTGGCCATCGGCGTCCGCGTCGGCCTGATCGGTGTTCGGCGCGAACGGGCAGTTGTCCGTCGCGTCCGGGACGCCGTCGTGATCCGAGTCGTCGGGCGGCGGCTCGCACGCATCCCCGACGCCGTCCATGTCGGCGTCCGCTTGATCGGGGTTCGGGACGTGGACGCAGTCGTCGCTCGCGTTCGGGACGCCGTCGCCATCGAGGTCCGTGCTCGAGCTGCACGCGTCCGCCGCGAAGTCGCAGAGCTCTCCTTGAGGGCAGTCGGCGTCGACGCCGCAAAACGCCGCGAGGATCTTCATGCTGGCGCCGCCGCTCCCCGCGCTCGCGCCGCTCGGCAAGCCGCCCACGGTCACGCCGTTGTACGCGCCGTCCGTGTCGGGCACGCAGGTCGGCGCGAGGGTCGACGCCTGCACGAGCACGCGCCCACCCGAGCCTCCGCCGCCTGGCCCGTCGAGCGCGCCGACGCTGCCTCCGAGGCCGCCGCGCGCCTGAATCACGCCGCCCGGGCCGCACGAGATCGCGCCGGTCACGCGCAGGACCACGTTCCCACCCGCGCCACCGCCGCCCGCCCCCGCGGCGGTCGTCTTCGAGGGGACTCCGCCGTTCGCGCGGATGCCGCTGTCGATCTGGACGGTCTTGGCGCGGACGATCGCGGCGCCCCCGCCCGACGCGCCCGAGCTCAGCGTCGCGTCGTTCGTCGCGTGCCCGGCGCCGCCGCCGCCGCCGAAGATCAATTGGAAGCGGAGGTCGTACTCGTGCGAAACGCCGCCGAACCCGCCCACCGCGCCGCCGGTCGTCGAGTTCCCGCCGGCCCCGCCCTTGCCGCCATTCGATCCTCCGCCGCCGCCCGCGTGGAACGAGTCGCCGCCGCCGCCGCCGCCGAACCGGTTCCCCCTCCCGACGAACGTGGCGCCGTACGTCGTGAGGCCGAAGCCCTCGCCCTTCATCGCGTTGATCAGCGTCGCCGAGGGATCCGCGTCGAGGCTCGCCGAGTCACCGAGGGCCGTCTGCCCGGCCGCGGCGACGCCGCCGCGAAAGCCGGCGCTGGATACGTCCACTCCGCCTCCGCCGATCTGGACCGTGCCGTTCGCGAGGAACGCGGCGACGCCGCCGGTCGCGCCGTTCCACGGCGCCGCGTGGATCACCCCCGCGCCGGAGATCGTCACGTCCGTGAACTCGGGGACGCGGACGATCTGCGTGACGATCGCGCTGAAGCCCGTCTCGACGGGTTTCGTGAGCGTGAGCGACGTGCTCGTCGCGCTCGCGATGCGCGCGAACTCGTAGTGCCCGATCTGCACGCCGAAGCCTGCGAACGTGACGGCCGTCTGGATGTCCGGGAGCGTCGTCGGGACGGGCGTCTTGCCCGTCGACGTGTAGATCATGACGAGATCACCCGCGCCGAACTTGCCCCCCGTGTCGCTCGTGAGGAGGACGGATCCGCCCGCGTCCGCGACGAGGGTCACGTAGTCATTCACCACGGTCGGCGAGGTCACCGTCAGCGCGCCGTCCGCGCCCGTGCCGACGCCGAACGAGTCCTCCTCCGCGGCGGCGGGGAGCGCGACGAACAGGGCGGGGGCGAGGGCGAGCGAGGCGACGAGGCCGGAGCGCATGCCTCAATCTACCCTTGTTCGTACCACTCCTGCAGGCATCGCAGCTCCGCGTCGCCGCGCGCGCGCGCGTCGATCGCCTCGACCGCCGCGAGCGCCGCCGCGATCGTCGTGAACACGGGGACGTTCGAGAGGAGCGTCTGCCTGCGGATCGAGTAGCTGTCGCGGATGGAGCGAGCGCCGACGGTCGTGTTGACCACCATCGACACGTCCCCCGCGCGGATGCGATCCACGATGTGCGGTGAGCCCTCGCGCACCTTTCGCACGACGGTCGACTCGATCCCGTTCGCCTCGAACACCTCCGCGGTGCCCGCGGTCGCGAGGATCTCGAAGCCGAGATCGAAGAGCCTCCGGGCGACCTCGCAGGACGCCTCTTTGTCGGTCTCCTTCACGGAGATGAACGCGCGCCCGCTCGCGGGGAGGAGCGTCCCCGCGCCGATCTGAGCCTTGCCGAACGCGAGCGCGAGGCTCGACGCGATCCCCATCACCTCGCCCGTGGAGCGCATCTCGGGGCCGAGCTGGGTGTCGACTCCCGGGAACTTCGCGAACGGGAACACGGACTCCTTCACGGCGACGTGGCGCGCGTTGCGATCCATGTCCACGACCTTCTGCTCGCGGAGCTTCTGCCCGAGCATGGCCCGCATCGCGATCTTCGCGAGGGGCCGGCCCGTCGCCTTCGAGACGAACGGCACCGTGCGCGACCCGCGCGGGTTCACCTCGATGACGTACGGCACGCCGTGCTTGACCGCGAACTGCACGTTCATCAGCCCGACGACGCCGAGCTCCTTCCCGAGCATGCGCGTCTCTTCGATGATCTTGTCGACGACGAACCGCGCGAGCGAGTGCGGCGGGAGGACGCTCGCGGAGTCGCCCGAGTGGATGCCCGCCTCCTCGATGTGCTGCATCACGCCGCCGATCACGATCTCGTCGCCGTCCCCGACGGCGTCCACGTCGAGCTCGATCGCGTCCGCGAGGAACTCGTCCACGAGGATCGTCTGCGTGCCGGCCTCCCGCGCCGCCTCGACGGCGAGGTGCACGTACGCCTTCAGATCCGCCTCCTCGTGGCAAATCATCATCGCCCGGCCGCCGAGCACGTACGACGGGCGCACGACGACGGGGTAGCCGATCTCGGCGGCGACTCGGAACGCGTCCTCCGTGCCGCGCGCGATGCCTCCGCGCGGCCTCTCGATGTCGAGCTTCGTGAGGAGCTCCTCGAAGCGCGCGCGGTCCTCCGCTCGATCGATGGCGTCCGCGCTCGTGCCGAGGATCGGGACGCCGGCCCGCGCGAGGCCCTGCGAGAGCTTGAGCGGCGTCTGCCCGCCGAGCTGCACGACGACGCCGAGGAGCTCGCCCTTCGAGCGCTCCTCGTCCACGATCGCGAGCACGTCCTCGAGCGTGAGGGGCTCGAAATAGAGGCGATCCGAGGTGTCGTAGTCCGTCGACACGGTCTCGGGGTTGCAGTTGACCATCACGGTCTCGACGCCCGCCTCGCGGAGCGAGAGCGCCGCGTGGACGCAGCAGTAGTCGAACTCGATCCCTTGACCGATCCGGTTCGGGCCTCCGCCGAGGATGATGACCTTCTTGCGATCGCTCGGCTCGGCCTCGCTCTCGTCCTCGTACGTCGAGTAGAGGTAGGGCGTCTTCGCCGGGAACTCGGCGGCGCACGTGTCGACGCGCGCGAACACGGGCCGCACACCGAGCGCGTGGCGCGCCGCGCGGACCTCCGCCTCGGTGTACACGACCGCGCCGCGCGACAGGAGCTTCGCGATGCGGCTGTCCGAGAGGCCGAAGCGCTTCAGCGCGCGCAGCCGCTCCGCGTCCCCGAGGACGGAGGCGTCCACGGTGCGCTCGGTCGCGACGATCGACCCGAGCTGCGCCATGAACCACGGATCGATGGCGGTTCGCCGGCAGAGCTCCGCCTCGGACACGCCCGCGCGCAGCGCGTCCGCGACGATGAAGAGGCGCTCGGCCGCGGGGACGGCGGCGAGGTCGAGGAGGATCTCGCGGAGCTCGTCCGGCTCGATGGGCGCGTGCGTGGGGGCGAGGGGATCGTGCGGCGCCTCCATCAAGAGGTCGCGCCCGGAGTTCGGATCGCGCCGGAGGGCGCGGTAGTCGGCGACGCCGAGGAGTGAGCCGAGCCCGTCTCGACCGATCTCGAGCGAGCGCGCGGCCTTCTCGAGCGCCTGGACGAAGGTCCGCCCGATCGCCATCACCTCGCCGACGCTCTTCATTTGCGTGCCGAGGCGCTTGTCCGCGCCGGGGAACTTCTCGAAGGCGAAGCGCGGCCACTTCACGACGACGTAGTCGATGACGGGCTCGAACGCGGCGCTCGTCCCCGTGATGTCGTTCACGAGCTCGTCGAGCCGATAGCCGACGGCGAGCTTCGTCGCGATCTTCGCGATCGGGTACCCCGTGGCCTTGCTCGCGAGCGCGCTCGAGCGGGAGACGCGCGGGTTCATCTCGATCACGACGACGCGCCCGTCCCGCGGGTTCACCGCGAACTGCACGTTGGACCCGCCCGTGTCGACGCCGATCTCGATCATCACGGCGCGCGCCGCGTCCCGGAGGCGCTGGTACTCGCGATCGGTGAGCGTCATCGCCGGCGCGACGGTGATGGAGTCCCCCGTGTGCACGCCCATCGGATCGAGGTTCTCGATGGAGCACACGACAATGAAGTTGTCCGCCCTGTCGCGGACGACCTCGAGCTCGTACTCCTTCCACCCGAGGATGCTCTCCTCGATGAGGACCTCGGTCGCCTTCGACTGATCGAGCGCCCACGCGAGCTTCTCTCGCAGCTCCTCGCGATCGTTCGCGATGCCGCCGCCCGTCCCGCCGAGCGTGAAGCTCGGGCGCACGATGACCGGGTACCCCGTCGGCCCGCGCGACTCGGGTGTGCCCTTCTCGACGATCTGGATCGCCTCGTCGAAGCTCCGCGCGTACCCCGAGCGCGGACACTCGAGGCCGATCTTCGCCATCGCCTCCTTGAAGAGGCGGCGGTCCTCGGCCTTCCGAATCGACGCGGGCTTCGCGCCGAGGAGCTCGACCCCGAGCCGCTCGAGCGTGCCCTCGTCCGCGAGCGCGAGCGCGAGGTTCAGCGCGGTCTGTCCGCCCAGCGTGGGGAGGATCGCGTCCGGCCTCTCGCGCTCCACGATCGCGCGCACCGTCGGTACGTCGAGCGGCTCGACGTACGTCCGCTCCGCGATCTCGGGATCGGTCATGATCGTCGCGGGGTTCGAGTTGACGAGGATGATCTCGTACCCCTCGGCGCGCAGGGCCTTCGCGCCCTGCGTCCCGGAGTAGTCGAACTCGCACGCCTGTCCGATGACGATCGGCCCCGACCCGATCAGCAGGATGCGCTTGATGTCGTCCCTGCGAGGCACGCGGCGGTTGCTACCACCACGGCCCCCGAACGTCGATGCGGATCAGGGACCCGTGCTGGAGGAGCTGTTCGAGGACGAGCTCGTCGTCGACGAGCTCGTCGTCGCCGTCGCGCACTCGGGGATACCCGCGCAGTCCGCGCAGACGCAGCCCTCGTTGACGATCGCGCAGATTCCGTCGTTCATGCAGTTCGCGGGGTTCGTGCAGTACTCGAACGCGATGCAGTCGGGGCAGGTGCACGACTCGGCTTGGGTGCACATCCCGTTGTCCTCGCAGGGGACGCACTTCGCGGTCGCGTGGCAGTCCGCGCACTCGCACGTCTCGGTCGCGGAGCACGCGCCGTCGAGCGCGCCGCCGTCGCAGACGGTGATGTTGTCCGTGCACTTCGGGTTCGTCGCGCAGTCCGGACAGTTGCAGCCCTCCGTGAAGGAGTCGCACACGCCGTCGTCCTGACAGTTGCCCTTCGCGGGATCGGCGCAGAAGCCGCTCTCGTCGCAGTCCGGGCAGATGCACGAGTCCATCACGTCGTCGCAGACGCCGTCGTCGGTGCACTTGTCGGGCACGCAGAGCGCCGTGTCGAGGCAGTCCGAGCAGCGGCAGTCCTCGAGCGCCTGGAGGTCGCACACGCCGTCCTCCACGTCGCAGATGGAGGTGCTCGAGCCGGTCGTCATCATGGCGCCCGTCGTCGCCTTGGACGAGGACGAGCTCGAAGCCTTCGTGGTGGACGCCGCCGACGTGGAGGTGCTCCCCCCCGTGGCCGACGTCGAGTCGTCACATCCGTTCGCGAGCGCGACGGCGCTCCCCAGAGCGACGATCCCGCCGAGCCCCAACCACAGATTTCGCCTCATTGTTCCCGCTCCTCTCGCGTCAGCGTCGCGGCTCTCGTGGGGTGCGTCAAGCCGCACGCGCCCCCCGAGAGGCTTGCCCGCACGCGAGTTTCCGCGACTCGAGCGCTGACGTATCCTGTGGGCATGGACGGTTGGCTCAGCGCGCTCGAGCGGAGGCTCGGCCCGCGCATGCCCGGAAACCTCACCTACGTCCTCGTCGGCCTCACGGCGATGTCGCTCGCGGTCGGGCTCGTGTTTCCGGATCTCGTGGACTGGCTGCGCCTCGATCCCGAGCTCGTGAAGCGCGGGCAAGTCTGGCGGCTCTTCACGTACGTCATCGTTCCGGCGACGCTCTCGCCCGGACCCGCGCTCGGCTCGCTCTATTGGCTCCACCAGGTGGGCACGCGCCTCGAGCGCGAGTGGGGCGCCGCGAAGTTCGCGCTCTGGTGGCTGGTCGGCGGGCTCGCGACCGCGACGACCTCCGTCGTGTTCGACGTGCCGGGCGACACGAGCGCGCTCCTCCTCTCGCTCTTCCTCGCGTACGCGACGCTGTACCCGAACGAGGAGCGGATGGTGATGTTCGTCGTCCCCGTGCAGATGAAGTGGCTCGCGCTCCTCGACGTCGGCGTCCTCTTGATGATGACGCAAGCGATGCCCGGGCTCCGGAAGCTCATCCCGATCGTCGGCATCTCGAACTACCTCCTGTTCTTCGGGCCGGAGCTCGTCGGCTACCTCCGCACCTATTTCCGGCAGGGGAGCCGGCTCGGGGACTGGCGCCGACGGCGCGGGCCCGTGAGCGCGGGGCCCGAGGTTCGGAGCTGCACCGTGTGCGGGCTCTCGAGCGACCAGCGCGAGGCGGACATTCGCGTGTGCAACTGCGAGAAGTGCGGCAAGCCGACGCCGTTCTGCGTCGACCACGTGAAGGAGCACTGACTCAGGCGGTCGGCGCGGAGAGGTGCTCGAGCAGCACCTCCGCGGGGTGCCTCGGCTTGAAGTCGCCGAAGCGCTTCGCCTGGCTCCGGCACGAGTACCCGGTCGTGAGCACGCTCGCAGGATCGTCGCGCGTCCAGCGCCCCCACGACAGATCCCAGATGCCTCGGGACTCCTCGCGGTGGATGCGCTCGTGGCCGAACGCGCCGCTCATCCCGCAGCACCCGGTGGACGCCGTATCGAGCCTCAAGCCGACGCGCGCGAACACCTCCACCCATTGCTTCTGAGACGCCGGCGCGAGGGTCTTCTCCGTGCAGTGCCCGAAGAGCCGGTACCGCGGCGCGCTCGCGGCGGGCGCTTCGCGCGCGGCCTTCGGGACGATGCGCGCGAGGAGCTCCTGGAGCAGGACGACCTCGAAGCCGAGATCCTTGCCGAGCGCGTGCCGATACTCGTCGCGGTACGTGAGGCCGACCGCGGGCTCGATGGAGACGAGCGTGGCGCCCGACTCGGCGAGTGAGCGGAGCGCGCCCGCGGTCCGCCGCGCTTGACGCTCGAACCCGCGCAGGAAGCCCTTCACGTGGAGGCCTTTGCCGTTCGGGAAATACGGCGCGATCTGCACGTCGCAGCCGAGGCGCTCGAGCAGGTCGTGCACGGTGAGGACGAGCTCCGGCTCGTAGAAGCTCGTGAACGCGTCCTGGACGATGACGACGCGCTCCTTCTCCGTCTTCGGCGCCGCGTCGGCGTTGGCGCTGGCGCTGGCGCTGAGGAGCGGGATGCGGCGCTCCCGCATCCTCGCTCGGAGCGTTCGGCGGGCGAGGAGCGGCGTGTCGACCAACCCCGTGAACCAACCGAACACCGCCTGGAACGCGCGCGACCCGAGGAACAGGTTGAAGAACCAAGGCGCGATCGCCATCAGCGAGAGCGCGCTCTCGAGCCCGGCGACGAGGTGATCGCGGAGCGGCCTCAAGTAGCGCGCGTGGTAGCTCTCGAGGAACACGCTGCGGAACGCGGGCACGTCCACCTTCACGGGGCACTGCGTCGCGCACGCCTTGCAGGCGAGGCAGCCCTCCATCGCGCGGTGGACGTCGTGGGCGTAGTCGTAGGCGCCGAGTGCCTTTCCCACCGTCGCGGCGACGCGGAGCGGGGCCGTGAGCGCGCGCGCTCGATCGAGCGAGGCGCCCGCGTTGGTGAGCTGGCGCAGCCACTCGCGCATCACGCCCGCGCGGCCCTTGGGCGTGTGGATCCGATCGCGCGTGATCTTGGACGACGGGCACATCACGTGGTCGGGATCCCAGTGGAAGCACTGCCCGTTGCCGTTGCAGTCGATCGCGCGCGTGAACGCGTCCTGCGCGCTGCGCTCGATCTGCCGGTCCTGCTGCCCGCGCGTGGGCTGATCGATCGTCGCGAGGTGTCGGCGCTTGCCCGTCGGGGTGGCGATCTTCCCCGGGTTCATCCGCTGCTCCGGATCGAACACCGCCTTGATCGCCTCGACGTGCACGAACGCGTCGCCGAAGTGGAGCGGGCTGTACTCCGAGCGGAAGCCCTTCCCATGCTCGCCCCAGATCACGCCTCCGTATTTCGTGCAGAGCGCGGCGACCCGATCCGAGATGCGCCGCACGCGCGCCTCGTCCTCCGGGTCGCGGAGGTCGAGCGCGGGGCGGACGTGGAGGCAGCCCACGTCGACGTGGCCGAACATGCCGTACGTGAGGCCCTCGTCGTCGAGCAGGGCGCGGAACTCGGCGACGTACGCGGAGAGCTTCTCGGGCGGCACCACGGTGTCCTCCACGAACGGCACGGGCTTGCGCCTCCCCGGCGTGTTGCCGAGCAGGCCCACGCCCTTCGCCCGGAGCTGCCAGAGGGCGTTTCGATCCGCGTCGTTCGCTGCCACCGACACCGCGATGGGCCACCCCGGCTCTCCGCGGTGCGCGTCGCACGCCGAGACGAGGGACTTCATCGACGCCTCGACCTCGGTCGCGTCCATGCCCTCGAACTCGACGAGGTTGATCGCCGCGGTCTTCGGGAACGGCGCGGGGCGCGTGGGGAGGTACGCGGCGACGCTCGGGAAGATGACGTCCTCGCGCGAGAGATCCATGACCTTCTCGTCGATCGTCTCGATGGACGAGGGGTTCGTCGCGATGACGATCTCGGCGGACGCGAGCGCGGCCTCGAAGCTCGGGAACTCGAGGACCGCGAGGCGCCGCGCCGTCGGGATGGGGAGCACGTCGAGCCAGGCCCTCGTGACGATGCCCAGCGTGCCTTCGGCGCCCGTGATCAGCCACTTGAGGTCGAGCGTCTCCGTCTCGGGATCCCAGGCTCGCTCGAGGTTGTAGCCGGTGATGAAGCGCGCGAGGCGCGGGAGCTTCGCGACGAACGCGGGCCGCGCCTCCTCGCAGATCTCGAGGACCTTGCGCGGCAGCCGCTCGGCGAGCGGCGCCGAGGCGTCCCAGGGGGGCAGCTCCATCACGTCCGCACGACGCATGGGTCGGGTGCGGAGGATCGATCCGTCGACGAGCACGACCTCGAGCGAGGACACGTGCTGCGAGGTCTTCCCGTACACGCGCGACCCCTGTCCGCTCGCGTCCGTCGAGATCATCCCGCCGAGGGTCGCGCGCGAGCTCGGCGAGAGGTTCGGCGCGAAGAAGAGCTTGTCGGGTGCGAGGTGGGCGTTGAGCTGATCGAGCACGACGCCGGGCTCAACCTCGATGACGGAGCCGGCGCGGCCCGCGATGCGGTTCATGTACCGACCCACGTCCACGACCAGACCGCTCGTGAGCGATTGTCCGTTCGTCCCCGTCCCGCCGCCGCGCGCCGTGAGCGTGATGCCCTTGTACGCGGTCGACGCGGCGGTGCGCATCAAGAGCGCGACGTCCTCGCGCGTGCGCGGGTAGACGATCGCCTGCGGCAAGATTTGGTAGATCGAGTTGTCCGTGGCGCCGACGACGCGCGTCGCGAGGTCGTCCGAGAGATCGCCCGTGAACCCCGCGCGCCGCACGTCGGCGAGGAAGCCGCGCGTCGCCGCGGTCGCGGGCTGGAGCTCGGTCAGGCGAGGGATCACGGAGGGCGGCTCTCTACTCCGCGCCATTCTGCGCGGGAAGCACAGACGGCGCCCGTCTGCTCGGGCGATCGCGCGTGAGCAAGCAGTCGAAGTACGAGGCGGAGCTCGCCTCGAAGGTCGCGGGCACGCCGCCGAACGAGTGCCTCTGCCCCCTCATCCCGATGAGCTGCGCCGAGGGCCACTGCACCCTCGAGCCGTGAGCTTCAGCCCGGCCAAACGCCGCTCACGACCCGCTCGATCCCGCCGTAGTCCCTTCGCGCTTCGACGTCGCGGAAGCCGCGCGCCTCGAACGCCCGCTTCACGTCGCTCGCCTGCCCCGCGCCGATCTCCATCGCGAGCACGCCGCCCTCGCTCAGATGCCCCGGCGCCGCGGCGATGATCCGGTTCGCGATCGCGAGCCCGTCCGACCCACCGACGAGCGCCATGGTCGGCTCGAACGCGCGGATCGACACGCTGAGGCCCGGGAGATCCCCGTCGGGGATGTAGGGCGGGTTCGCGGTGATCAGGTCGAGCGGGGCCACGCGCAGGCCCTCGAAGAGATCGGCGCGCTGGAAGCCGAGCCACGGGAGCGCGCCGAGGCGCGCCGCGTTGTCGCGCGCGACGGCGAGCGCGTCCTCCGAGAGATCCGTCCCGAGGAAGTGGCTCGTGGGCCGCTCCTTCGCCAGCGTGATGACGACGCACCCCGAACCCGTGCAGAGGTCGAGCGCCCTCACGTGGAGCGCGCGCGCGGCCGTCCGCTCGAGCGCGACCGTGACGAGCGTCTCCGTGTCGGGGCGAGGCACGAGGACGCGCCGATCCACTCGGAACGGGCGCCCGTAGAACTCGCGCTCACCGACGAGGTACGCGACGGGCTCACCGGCCCGGCGGCGCTTGTGGAGCTCGCGGTAGCGCGCGAGCTCCTCCGCGGAGAGCGGCCGCGTCGCGTCCGTCACGAGGGCGATGCGCGTCGTCCGGAGGACGTGCGCGAGCACGACCTCCGCGTCGAGGCGCGGCGTCTCCGCGGCGCGCTGGCGCAGATCGTCCGCGGCCCAGGCGAGGACGCGCGCGATCGTCCACGGTTCTGCGGCGCCCGCGCTCACGCTCGCGTCTTCAGCTCGGCGAGCGCGCGGTCCGCGACGGCCTCGACCTCGGCGCGCAGCTCGTTCGCGCGCGCCTCCGTCTTCGCCTCGAACCGGAGGACGAGGATCGGTTGCGTGTTGGACGCGCGGCAGAGGCCCCACGCGCCGTCGCCGAAATCGACGCGCGCGCCGTCCAGCTCGAGCACCGGATAGAGGGCCTTGAAGTGCTCGCGCACGCGCGCGACGACGTCGAACTTCAGCGCGTCCGGGCAGTCGAAGCGGAGCTCGGGCGTCGCGAACGTCCGCGGCACGTCCGCGAGCAGCTCGCTCATCCGCTTGCCGCTCGCCGCGACGATCTCGAGCAGCCGGAGCGCGGCGTACGTCGCGTCGTCGAACCCGAGGAACCGATCCGCGAAGAACAGGTGCCCGCTCATCTCGCCCGCGAGGAGCGCGTGCTCCTCCTTCATGCGCGTCTTGATGAGCGAGTGCCCCGTCTTCGCGTAGAGCGCTCGCCCGCCGTGCTTGCGGACGTCGTCGAAGAGGGTCTCGCTGCACTTCACCTCGCCGAGGATCGTCGCTCCCGGGTTCTCGCGCAGGACCTCGCGCGCGTAGAGGATCATGAGCTTGTCGCCCCAGACGATGTCCCCGTTCTCGTCGATCGCGCCGAGTCGATCCCCGTCCCCGTCGAACGCGACGCCGAACGGCGCCTTCGTCGAGAGCACCCGCTCGCGGAGCGCGTCGAGGTTCTTCGGCACCGTCGGATCGGGGTGGTGGTTCGGGAACGTGCCGTCGATGGCGCAGAACATCGGGTCGAACGTCAGCCCGAGGGCGGTGAACACCTTCGTCGCGAGCGGCCCGGCGGCGCCGTTCCCAGCGTCGACGACGAACGGCACGCGCCGCGCCGCGTCCGTCAGCCGGGAGGAGGCGCGGAGTTTGTCGACGTAGGCGTCCGACACGTCCACCTCCGAGAGCGCGCCTCGGAGCTCGCGCGCGCTGCCGTCGGACGCCTCCATG
Organism: Polyangiaceae bacterium; assembly: GCA_046351395.1. Classification (GTDB taxonomy): domain Bacteria; phylum Myxococcota_A; class Polyangia; order Polyangiales; family Polyangiaceae; genus CAYYKK01. Next base: position 147,243 of record JAXLYP010000001.1, on the reverse strand, counting down.
CGCTCCGCGAGCCGCTGGATGTCCGGCCCGAAGAAGCTCGACTTCCCGCGCATCATCTTGAAGCCGTTGTCCGGCGCGGGGTTGTGGCTGCCGGTGATCATCACGGCGCCGTCCGTTCCGAGGTGGTGCGCCGCGAAGTAGAGCTGCGGGGACGGCCCGATCCCGATCGACAGGACGTCGGCGCCGGACCGCAGCCCGCGCACGAGCGAGTCGAAGAGGCGCGGCGAGGACACGCGCCCGTCGCGGCTCACCGCGACGACGGGGCGCGGGCGGTCGCTCGCGAGCATCGCGGCGAACGCACAGCCGAGCTCGTAGGCGAGCTCGTCCGACAGGTCCCGGTCCGCGACGCCGCGCACGTCGTACTCACGGAAGATGTGCCTGGGGATCTTCACCGCACCGCTCATAACTCAATCCGCCCGACGGACCGAGTTCACTCCGACCGCGACTCCACGTTTTTCTGAGCGCGGCCTCACGTGGAGCGTCCCGGGCGAGAGTTTGGGTGGGAGGCGCGCGCCCGAGGAGCGCGCGCCGGGAGACGGCTGCTGACAATCCGAGGCGCACAGCGACGAGGCCGCGTGGATCGCACCTGAAATCGCGCGAATACCCGGTGATTCGAACCGGTCGGTGCTCTAGGCTTGGCCCTATGCGACGTGCGGCTGGTCTTGGCTTTCGGGCTTCGGCGCTCCTCCTCCTCGCTGCGGGGGCGTGGGCCTGTGACGACGGAACAACGGGGACGGGCGGAGGCGGCGGCAAAGCGCCGTTCCCGGATCCCGATCCGCTCCCCGCGCTCACGAAGGCCCCGCTGACGACGGACGTGCGCCTCCAGCCGACGATGCCGCAGGCCGCGGGAGGGAAGGACCCGCGCGTCCCCGCGGACCTCGAGAACCTTCTCTCGACGGGCTACGGCGACGAGATGACGATCGCGGGCGAGCCGCTCGTCTCGCGCACGCTCGATCAGTCCGCGGCCCCCGCGAAGGGGCCGAACGCGAAGCTCCTCACTCGCTTCGTCCACTTGAGCGACGCCCAGCTCGCGGACGACGAGTCGCCCGCGCGCGTCTGCAGCTTGGACAGCCCGCAGGGAGCGACCTCGGGCGCGTTCCGCCCGCAGGAGGGCCACGAGTGCAACATCCTCAACGCGACCGTCCGCACGATCAACAAGATCCACGAGGCGATGCCCGTCACGTTCGTCGTCCTCGGCGGCGACAACGCGGACAACGCGCAGACCAACGAGGTGGACTGGTACTCGGACATCCTCGACGGTTCGAAGCGCGTCGAGTGCGACTCCGGCGCGGACGACGATCCGACGCCCGGCCCGATGAACGACAACAAGGATCCGTTCTTCGCCGAGGGCCTCAAGATGCCGTGGTTCTGGGTCACCGGGAACCACGACGTCCTCAATCAGGGCAATTTCGAGGTCACGACGATGTCGGACCAGTACCTCGGGATCAACAACGGCGCGGGAACGCGCGACTGGTCACAGCCCGGCGGACCGATCTTCAGCGGGGACGTGGTCGTCGCCGATCCCGCGCGCCAGCCCCTCGTCGGCAAGGCGCTGCTCGAGCGCGTGAGGACGCACAAGGATGGGCACGGCATCGATCAAGCGGCCGTCGACTACGGCCGCGCGTTCTACACGTTCGACGTGCCGAACTCGTCGATCCGGTTCGTCGTCGTGGACACGGCCTCGCCCACGGGGAGCGCGGACGGGCTCATTTTGAAGGGGGACGTCGATCAGAAGGTGAAGCCGTTCCTCGACCAGTCCGTCGCGGACGGGAAGCTCGTGATCGTCACGTCCCACCACTCGTCGTCGCAGCTCACGGACGGCGGCGGCTTCGGGGGCAAGGCGCACGCAGACGCGATCACCACGGACGCGTGGCGGAGCGTGCTCGGCGGCTACCCGAACATCCTGATGCACCTCGCGGGGCACACGCACCACCACCACGTCGTCCCCATCCAGCCGATGAACGGGCGCGCGTACTGGGAGATGGAGACGGCGGCGCTCGCGGACTATCCGCACCAGATGCGGCTCATCGAGATCTGGGATCTCGACAACGGGTTCTACGGCATCCAATCCATCGCGTTCGACTACTCGGTCGAGGGGGATCCGATCGCGGCGGAGGGGCGGAAGCGGGGCGTCGCCGACTTCACCTCGGGCTGGCAGAAGGACGGATCGGGCGCCGCGAACGAGCGGAACATCGTGCTGCTCGTCCCGAAGACCTGAGCAACGTCGACGAGGCGACCATCACTCCGCGGCGATGGCGGCGGTGCTCGCCTCGCGGAGGGACTCCGCGTGGGTGATCCGGAGCGTTCCGTCGCCGGGACCCACGAGGGACCCCGTGTCCTCGAGCCCGAGGACGTCGCGCGCGGCCGCGAGGCCCGACATCGTCGCCCCGGCGACGCCGTGGCTCAGGATGCTCGCTCCGCAGAAGTGGAGGCGATCGACCGGGCCTCGCGCGCTGAACGTGAACGGACCCGATTGCCAGGGCGTCTTCGCGGATCCGTACATCGCGCCGCGGTGGGAGCGGCAGTAGAACGCGTTCGTGAGGGGTGTCCCCGCCGACACGAACGTCAGCCTCTCGCGCAGGCCGGGGATGATCTCCTCCGACGCGTCGAGCATCTGCGCGGTGAGCCGCTCCTTTTGGGCGTCGTAGTCCGGGCCGCGCGCGCCCATCTCGAGGTGGCTCCACCGCGAGAACGCGGACCACGGGACGAACGCGAACATCTCGATCGTGTGCGTCCCGCGCGCCTCGTGGCCCGGATCTTTGAGGGAGGAGACGCCCAGGAAGAGCGCGTCCACCTGCGCGCCGAGCTCGCGCTCGGCGCGCTCGTAGATGCCGCCGACGTCGGTCGTCCGATAAAACCAGTAGTTCCCCGAGTCGTACCCCATGGCGCGGAGATCCATCCGGGCGGCGCAGAACAAGGACATCATCGCGACCGTGTAGTCGGTGCGCTCGACCTTCGCGAGCTGCCTCGGACAGAGTGAGCGCGGCAGGAGGGACCCGAAGGTCACCGCGGGGTCAGCGTTGCACACGACGTGGGCCGCGCGCACGGTGACGCCGCCCGCGAGCTCCACGCCGACGGCGCGCTTGCCCTCGGTCAGGATGCGCTTCACGGGGCAGTCGAGGTGGATCTCCCCGCCGTGGCGGCGGAGCGCCCTCACGTACGCCGCGGCGATGCGCTTCGCGCCCCCGCGCGGATAGAACGCTCCGTCGAAGTAGTGCGCCGTCATCGCCGCGTGGAGGGGGAGGGACACGCGCGACGGGGGGAGACCGTGGTTCCCGCACTGCGCCGAGAGCACCGCGCGGAGCATCGGATCGCGGATCGTCGCGTCGAGCAGCGCGTCGAGCGTCGAGAAGCCCCAGCGGAGGAGGCGCGGCGCGCGGAGCGGGAGCAGCGCGATCTCGGGGAAGCGGAGGAGCTCGTCGCACCGCGCGAGATCCCCCGCGAGCCCCCGGATGACCTCGAAGAACCGCGTGATCCCTCGGCGCTCGTCGGGGAACCGCGCGATGAGCTTGGATATCCAAGCATCGGCGCCGCGCGGCTGGTCGAAGCGCTCCCCGGCGATGAGGAAGTGGTCGAACCCCGCGGGGTTCATCTCGGTGAACTCGAGATCGCCCGAGAGCCCGAACGTCTCGTAGACGCGACGGAGGCCGCCCCCGACGCCGAGATCGCCCACGTAGTGGACGCCCGGGCTGAACTGGTGACCATCGAGGGAGAAGCTGTGCGTCCACCCGCCGGGAAGGTAGTGCTGCTCGAACACCGCGACGCGCTGACCCGCTCGCGCGAGCGCGAGCGCGGCGGTCAGGCCCCCGGGCCCCGATCCGATGACGACCGTGTCGAACGAGGTTCCGTTCCGTGGACCCTTCATGCCCGAACCGCCGAGCACGAACGGGGCCGCGCGCTTCCGGGCGGATTTCGCGGCCCGCGATCGTCGACTGGGGCACTTCTGCGCCCGAACGCGGCGCGTTCTGTGGCATCGTCGATCCCATGCGACGCGCTGCTCTTCTCTTCACCTTCGGGCTCACCGCGCTCGGCCTATGGGCCGCGGGCTGCGACGACGGGGCCGCCGACTCGACGTCGACCTCGAGCTCCTCTTCGTCTTCTTCCACGGGCTCGGGCGAGATGGTCCAATGCACGACGCCCACGGCCGTCCCGTGCTCGGACGAGGTCATCCTCCAGATGAGCCTCAAGAAGACCGTGACGGACGCGATGGTCGGGAACACGCCGGACGGCGCGGGCTTCCGCTCCACGATCGACGCGACGGGCGGCGGGCTCACGCCGACCAAGTCCTATACGTACGCGCGATTCACGGAGGCGGGGCTCGAGAAGGTGGACATCTCGGACGAGGACTCCCTCGACTCGATGGATTGGGACATCGCGTTCCGCCGCTACATCATCCGCATCAACAGCGGCCACTCCGGGCCGTCGTGCGTGACGGCGTCTCGCATCCCGGACAAATACGGTGCGTACGACGATCTCACCTCCGTCCCGGGCGATCTCACGTACCACCCGGACGACTACTTCACGCCGCCCGACTCCTGCATGCTCATCCCGGATGGCTCGGGTCTGCCCGCTTCGCCCGCGACCGCGCTCTCCACGTATTGGACGTACCCGGGCTGCGTCGCGATGAGCGACTTCGTCTACGCCATCCAGCTCGCGAGCGGGAAGCACGTGAAGTTCCAGGTGCAGCACTACTACTCCCCCGACGTGCAGGAGCAGTGCGACACCACACACAAGATCCCCGCGAGCAACACGGGCTCGGGGAGCTTCGAAGTCCGCTGGGCGTTCGTCCCGTGAGCCGGTCGCGCCTCGTCCGGGCGCTCGCGGGGAGAGCGGCACCCGTCATGGGGGTCGCCCTCGCGGCGGGCGCGTGCTCCGTCGAGGACGGCGCGATCGCGCCGATCGACGCACCGTCGAGCGGGATCGAGATCCGCCCGGACGCGCCCGGCAACACGCGCATGTTCGCGTTCGACGCCGGGGAGACGGTGGAGACGTTCGCCTCCGTGGGAGGGCATTTCGTCGTGCACTACACGCGGAACGGCGCGGACGCGGTGCCGCCCGCGGACGCGGACACGTCGGGCGTGCCCGACTACGTCGAGCTCGTCGCCTCCACCTACGAGGCGGTCCGCGATCACTATTCGTCGGCCGGCTTCCTCGAGCCCGTCTCGGACGCGGCGCTCGCAGACAATGGCGGCGACGGGAAATTCGACGTGTACCTCGTCGACTTCGCGGGGCAGGGCGACGGGCACTACCAGACCGAGGGGTGCCAGAAGTCGGTGTGCACCGGCTTCATGACGCAGGAGAACGACTTCAAAGCGTACGGATACCCCTCCCTCCAGGTCGCCGTGCGGACGGTCGCGAGCCATGAGTACTTCCACGCCATCCAGGCGGCGTACGACGCGGACCAGGGCGCCGTGCTCGCCGAAGGCACGGCGACGTGGGGCACGGAGACGTTCGACGCGACGCTGAAGGATTTCGAGGGCCAGGTCTCGGGGTACATGAAGAACACGTCGCGGCCCCTCGATGAGCCGCTCGGCGGCGCCGTCGACACGTTCAGCTATGGAACGGCGATCTGGTTCTGGTTCCTCGAGGAGCGTTACGCGCCCGGCCTCGTGAAGGGCTTGATCGAGCGCACGAAGGACGGGGCGAACGGCGTCGCTGATCCGCAGTGGTTCGAGGTGCTCGACGACCACTTGAAGGCGGGCGCGGGCACCTCGTTCGCGGACGCGTTCGTCGAGTTCTCCACCTGGAATCTGTTTACCGGCAAGCACGCGGACGCCGCGCAGGGGTACGCGGCCGGCGCCCAGTACCCCTCGCCCACGATGGAGGCGGTGACCGCGCCCTATCAGGATGACGCGCTCCGGGTGTACCACGCCTCGACGCAGTACCTCCGCGCGCCCGCCGACGGCCGAGCGGCGATGGGCGCGGCCCTCGTCAGCAAGGCGAGCGGCGACACGGACGGCCTCGTCCTCTTGGCGGCGGTGGAGAAGAGCTCCGCGTACGCGGTGACGAAGCTCGACTCACTCGACGGCGCTGCCACCGTGGACACGACCGGCGCGGACGCCGTCGTCCTCGCCATCGTGAACACCAACATGACCGGGGAATCGAAGCGCCCGGCGCTCTGCCTCGGCTCTCCCGAGGAGATCACCGCGTGCAAAGCCTCGCTCGCGATGCCCACGGGAACCGGCGGCGCAGGCGGCAGCGCGGCGTCCACGACGGGCGCGGGTGGCGGCGGCTCCGACGGAGACAGCAGCGGCGGCTGCAGCTGCTCGGTGGGCGCCGAGAGCGTCGACTCGCCGTGGATCGCGGCCGCTGCGGCGCTCGCGCTCGCTTCCGTCGGGCGCCGAGCCCGTCGACGCGGCCGACCTTCGCGGCTCCTCGCCGCACGACCGGCTACCAGGGCTACGACGATCTGATCTTCGAGCGCGCCCGCCTCGCGCTTTCGGTCGCTCGCGATCGGGCGCGTCGCATGATCCAATAGGCTGGGATCGCGCCGAGCGCGAACCATGCGCGAGGGCCATCGCCGTGGGCCTCGAGAGAGCAGGAGCACCCGCCTCCGTCGTTCACGGCTCCGCCGCCGCCACCGGCTCCTCCCGTCCCACCGGCTCCACCCACACCGGCCGTCTGTCCGAGCGCGGTCTGGAGGGCCTTGACGGGATCGATGATCCCGTAGCCGTAGAGCGGGTCGTGGCCGTTCGCGTCGGGCTCCGCGAACGGGGCGGCGCGCGCCGTCTTCACGACGATGTCGTAGAGCTCCGCGGAGGTCTTGTCGGGGGCCGCGCCGACGAGGAGGCCCATGATCCCGGCGACCACGGGGCACGCGGACGACGTCCCGCCGAAGGCCACGGTGTAGTCCGACTTGTCGAAGCCGGGGACTCCCGTGATGTCCGTCGAGAGCGTCCCGGTCGGCGCGACGACGTCCACCGGCGCACCGAAGTTGGTGAAGCTCGTGGTCTGATCCAGGTTCGTGATCGCGCCCACGCCGAGCACGCCGCGCACGCCCTCGAGCTCGTCGGCGCCGACCTCCCGATCGTCGTTGCCCATGGCGAAGACGACGATCGCGCCCTTCCCGCTGCGGCCCGTGTCGAACACGAGGTTGATCGCGTCCGCGAGCGCCTTCGGCGCGGGCATCGCCTCGGTGTAGCCCCAGCTGTTCGTCACGATCGCGGCGTTCGTGTCGAGCGCGAACTGGAAGGCCTCGACGCTCTTGCTGATCGGGAGCGCCGTGTCGTTGATGAGCCGCACGCAGCGGAGGCGGCACGCGGGGCAGCCCCCGGCGATCCCCTCTGCGTTGTCCGTGACCGCCGCGGAGAGCCCCGCGCACGCGGTGCCGTGTGCCGCGCCGTTCTCCGAGAGCACCGGGCTCGGATCGTCGTCCTCGTCGATGACGTCGCGCCCGGGATCCATCTTCGCGACGAGGTCGACGTGCGTCATGTCGCAGCCCGTGTCGACGACGACGATCGTCTCGGACGCGTCACCCTTCGAGAGGCCCCATGCCTCTTCCATCTTCAGGTTCTTGAAGTACCACTGCCCCCCGAGCTGGGGATCGTTGGGCGTGAAGCTGCCAGTCGATCGCATGTGCACGTAGAGGTTCGGGACGATCTCGCGCACGCCTCGAGCGCGCCGCGAGCCGTCGCCGACGCGGGTTGCCGCGTCGACGCCGTCCCCGCCGGTCGTGTCGCGGACGAGGTAGAGCCCCGCCGCGGGCATCAGCGGGCGGACGACCTCGACGCCCGCGCCCGCGAGCGCGTCCTCGAGATCCGTGCCGGGATCCACGGTGAGGATCGCGGTCTCGTCCACGAGCGCTCCCACGGGCGCGTACCTCGGGAACGTGATCTCTACGCGGGACCAACGACCCGACAGCCCCTCCGCCGCGGGCGCGGCGCGCTCGTCCGCGGGGCCGCGGCGAAGCACCTCGACGCGGCGCCCACCGTCGAGGAACGAGGCGCGATCGGTCGGCGCTGCGGTCGCGAGCGAAGGGACGACCAAGCCGATGAGGAGCAGCGGAGCGACCTCGGCGAAACGCATGGGTTCGAGCCTACTCGCGCCGGAGAGCCCCGTGGGAGCGGTTTTTGCTGGCCCCGAAGGGGCTCACCCACTAAGAAGCCCGCGAAACACGCCTTCGCACCGACGTGCGAGCAGCAGGAGACGCTTCGACGCCATGAGTGAACTCGCCAAGATCCGCAATATCGGGATCAGCGCCCACATCGATTCCGGCAAGACCACGCTGACGGAGCGCATCTTGTTCTACACCAAGCGGATCCACGCGATCCACGACGTGAAGGGCAAGGACGGCGTCGGCGCGAAGATGGACTCGATGGATCTCGAGCGCGAGCGCGGCATCACCATCCAGTCGGCGGCGACGCACTGTTTCTGGAAGGGCAACCACATCAACATCATCGACACGCCGGGACACGTCGACTTCACGATCGAAGTCGAGCGCGCCCTCCGCGTTCTCGATGGCGCCATCCTCGTCCTCTGCGGCGTCGCCGGCGTGCAGTCGCAGTCGCTCACGGTCGATCGCCAGATGCGCCGCTACAGCGTCCCGCGCATCGCGTTCGTCAACAAGCTCGATCGCGCCGGCGCGAACCCGCTCCGCGTGAAGGATCAGCTCCGCGAGAAGCTCAAGCTGAACCCCGTCCTCCTCCAGCTGCCGATCGGCCTCGAGGACAAGTTCGAGGGCGTCGTCGACCTCATCGAGAAGAAGTCGTACCGGTTCAGCGGCCCGAACGGCGAGGAGATCGCCATCGGGGACGTCCCGGCCGACATGAAGGACGACGTCGAGAAGTACCACGCGGAGATGCTCGACCAGCTCTCGCTCCACGACGACGCGCTCGCCGAGGCGATGCTCGAGGAGAAGGTCACGACCGAGGCGATCAAGGCGGCCATCCGCAACGCCACGATCGCGCTCAAGATCGCCCCCGTGATGATGGGCTCGGCCTACAAGAACAAAGCCGTGCAGCTCCTCCTCGACGGCGTGAACGCCTACCTCCCGAACCCGAGCGAGGTCACGAACAACGCCGTCGACCTCGACAAGAACGAGGAGAAGGTGACGCTCACGACGGACGCGGACGCGCCGCTCGTCGCGCTCGCGTTCAAGCTCGAGGACGGCCGGTTCGGCCAGCTCAGCTACGTCCGTGTGTACCAGGGCAAGCTTTCGAAGGGCATGGAGGTCACGAACTCCCGCACCGGCAAGCGCCACAAGGTCGGACGCCTCGTCCGCATGCACTCCGACGATCAGGAGGAGATCGAGTCGAGCGATCCGGGCGACATCGTCGCGATGTTCGGCATCGACTGCAACTCGGGCGACACGTTCACGGACGGCAAGCTCAACTACGCGATGAGCAGCATGTTCGTGCCCGATCCCGTCATCTCGCTGACGGTCTCGCCGAAGGACCAGAAGGGCCAGACGAACATGTCGAAGGCTCTCCGCCGGTTCACGAAGGAGGACCCGACGTTCCGCGTGAGCGCCGACCCGGAGACGGGCGAGACGATCATCGCCGGCATGGGCGAGCTCCACCTCGACGTCTACATCGAACGCATGAAGCGCGAGTACTCGGCGGAGGTCGTCACGAGCCCGCCGCGCGTCGCGTACCGCGAGACGATCACGAAGCGCACCGACTACGCCTACACGCACAAGAAGCAGACTGGTGGCTCCGGTCAGTTCGGCCGCATCGCGGGCTTCATGGAGCCGTGGGCCGAGGGGCAGTTCAACTTCGTCGACGAGATCGTCGGCGGCGTCGTCCCGCGCGAGTACATCCCGTCGGTCGAGAAGGGCTTCAAGAGCATGCTCGCGAAGGGCCAGCTCATCGGCGCGCAGGTCACGAACGTGCAGATCACCCTCAACGACGGCGGGTTCCACGCGGTCGACTCGAGCGACGCGGCCTTCCAAGAGGCGGCGCGCGGCGCGTGGCGCGAGTTCTACGCGAAGGCGGGCCCGCAGATCCTCGAGCCGATCATGAAGGTCGGCGTCGAGGGACCCGCGGAGTTCCAGGGCGGAATGACGGGCCTCCTCCTTCAGCGGCGCGGCATCATCCTGAGCACCGCGGAGGACGACTCCGGCTTCAGCAACGTCGAGGCGGAGGTGCCGCTCGCCGAGATGTTCGGCTTCTCGACGGTGCTGCGCTCGAGCACGCAGGGCAAGGGCGAGTTCCAGATGGAGTTCAGCCGGTACGCGCCGACGCCGAACTCGATCAGCGAGGAGCTCATCAAGAAGCACCGCGACGAAGAGGCGAAGAAGAAGAAGTGACCCCACGGGTCTTGGGCGCGCCGTGACCAAGCGCGGGCGGCGTCGCCCCAAGGTCCCGGCTCGCCCGCGCCCGGCGGCCCCGATCGACTCCCTCGACAGAACGATGGATGCGATCGGGTTCGACCGGGCGCGTTTCATTGGGGATGAGCGCGCGGCCGCGGCCTCGCTCCTCGCCCGAGACGCGACGCCGCAGGGCCTCGCGCGCGTCGCCGAGCGGGCCGCGAACGTCGCCGGGGAGGTGCTCGCGCACCACCTCCAGGTGATCCCTCCCAACCCGCCCATCGCGTGCGGCTCGGGCTGCGCGTTTTGCTGCTACCTCCGCGCGGAGATCACAATGGCCGAGGCGGAGCGCCTAGCGGATCACCTGCGGCGGACGCGGAGCGCGGACGAGCTCGCGGAGGTGCGTGCGCGCGTCGAAGAGAACGCGTCGCGCGTCGCGTCGCTCGGAACGGACGCGCGCGCCGAGGCGCGCATCCCGTGTGCGCTGCTCGTCGACGCGCGCTGCTCCGTGTACGAGGCGCGCCCGCTCACGTGTCGCGGCTGCAACTCCTCGAGCATGAAGGACTGCGAGGAGAGCCTCGCCGACGCGTCGGTCGAGACCACGGTCTACGCGCCGCAGACCGCGCTCTATCGATACGCGCACGCGGCGCTCGTCGCCGCGCTCTCCGGAGCCGGCGCGGACGGCGCGCAGCGCGAGCTCCACCAGGCGCTCGCGCTCGCGCTCGCCGCTCGCTGACGAGCGGGAGAACGGAGCGCGCGCTTCACTCGGCGCGGCCTTTGCCGAACACTGCGCGATCGAGCGAGAGTCGCCCGGGGCCGGCTACGAGGCACGCGAGCGCACCCGCGAGGTAGATGCCTGCGAGCTCGTAGCTCGGACCGCCCTTGCCGATCCACGGATCGCCCTTCGAAGCGTGCGTGTACGCGGCGTACCCCATCGTCGCGACGATCCCGATGCAGGCAACGGGCGTGAGGAAGCCCGTGACGAGGCCGAGACCGCCCACGAACTCACTCACGGCCGCGATGAGCTGCAGGACGCTCGGCGGCCCGTCTGCCCCCATCCACGCCATCGGGTTCTGGATCTTCGGGAAGCCGTGCACCATCAGCGCCGCGCCGACCGCGACGCGCACGACCAGGAGGCCGATGTCCGAGCGGAGGGGGAGCGCGGGCGGCGCGAAGACCTGCTTGATGTTCATCGCGCGAAGACTTGTCGCTCTACGCGACGGTGTCCAACGCGGAGCGGAGCTTCGGCGTTCAGAGCACTCGAACGGGGATCGCGGAGAGGTCCCCCGGAGCGCCGCCGAGCTGGTGGCACGTGTTGTCGCCCCAGCAGAACACCTGGCCGCCCGTGATGCCGCAGCCGTGGTTCGAGCCGCCGCTGATCGCCGCCAAGTTGTTCACGCCATGGATCGGCGTCGGCGCCACGGCCTCGGCGCTCATCTTCGAAAGGTCGAGGCCCCAGAAGTCCACCGTGCCCTCCTGGCGCAGCCCGAACACGCGTGAGGCGCCGGGTTTGACGTCGATGTACGCGTCGAGCGGGACCTTGCGAGGGGCGCCGTCGTTCGGCCCCATGTCAGCGAACTGGTTGGAGTTGTTCCGCCCCCAGCAATACGTGCCGTCGCTCGTGACCGCGCACGACGTCTCCCAGCCGATCATGAGCCGCGTCGCCTTCGGGATCTGCACCTGCTGGGCGTGATCGATCGTCTGCTCGTTCTTGTCCTGCCCGCACTGCCCGTTGTCGTTCGAGCCCCAACAGTAGGTGTCGCCCGCGCTGTCGAGCGCGCAGGTGTGCGCGAAGCCCGAACCGATCTGCGTGATCGTCGTGAGCCCCGGAACGGTGACGGGCTCGACGGACTTCGAGAAGTCCCCGTTGCCGAGCGTGCCGGAGATGCTGCCGCCCATGCACTTCACGCTGCCGCTGACGAGCGCGCACGTGAAGCCCGACCCCGCGCTCAACGCCGTGGCGATGGAGGGCAATCCGCTCTTCTGCGGCTGCTTCAGCACCGCCGCCGGATCGGGCTCCGGGATCGCGACCCCGAGCTGCCCCGCGTCGTTCGACCCCCAGCAGTAGACGCCCTTGTCGCGGACGAGCGCGCACACGTGATCCGGCGCGGTCGCCATCAGGATGGGGTAGCCCGGGAGCGAGACCTCGCGGGGCGTGCCGCCGGTCACGTCCTCGCCGAACCCGTCGCCCCAGCACGTCATCTTGCCGGCTTTGATCAGGCAGGTCTGACATTGGCTGGAGGACAGCGCGACGAGCGAGGGCACGGGCCCGTCCCCGTCGTCCACCGCGTCGACGTCGTTGCAGGCACCCGACGCCGCGACGACGATCGAGGCCGCGGCGGCGCCGACGGCTGCGAGGATGCGCGCGCGCATCGAAGAGAGCTCTCGTGTCTTCATGTGAATCCCTCGATTTCGGCTACTGCAAGTGTACGCGTCCGAAGCGCGCGGCCTTGTGAAAATTCCCCATGCCGAGGATCGGTGACCACGCGACGCCGCCGTTGTCCTTCATCGCGTAGAGGTTCATGCGGAGCGTGCGGCCTCTCCACGTGGGGGCGGTCTTCAGCGGACCGAAGGACGCGAAGTCGATGAACACCTCGACCGTGTAGCCCTCGTCTTTGTCGGAGTCGTTGTCGATCGTGCCGTGCACGGACACCTGCGATCTCAGCGTCGCGCGGTAGTCCTGGTGGCCGAACGGTCCAGCTGGACCGCCGTTCGGCTGGTTGTAGTCGTCGAAGTGCGAATCGAAGACGAGGTTCTGCGGGTTGATCTGGATCTCGTAGTAGTCCTTGTTGGTCCCGTCGTCGGTGGGCTTCGTCATGATCTCCACCGTGTCTCGCTCCCACAGGTGGGGATCGATCGCGCTCGGGTCCCAACCGCCGCGGACGTTCCCGTCGCGCACGTCGAAGCCGATGTAGAGCCCCTTGTCGGTGTAGAACAGGCGCGCCTCGCCGCGGAGCCGAGCGTCCCTGCGCTGCTTGCCCGAGCCCACGTCCACGAACGAGCCGGTGCGCACCGCGCGCTCCCACGCCGCCTCGTCGAGCACCCCGTCGATCTTGATCGTGCCCTCGACGTCCGCTTCGAGGCGCGGCACGTCCACGGAGGGGATCATGTCCTCGTCGAACTGCGGGAGGACCTCCGTCGCCGCGGCCGAGGCCGAGGCCGAGGCATCAGGCGCGGGCGCCTTGCACCCGACGCTCCATGAGGCGGAGAGGCCGATCGCCGCGATCGAACACGCGGCGAAGCACCTCACTTACGACCCTTCTTCCGCGCGTCGCGCTCCCGCTTGCGCTGCGACTTCTTCGCGTTGCGCTCCGCCGCCGTGAGCGTCTTCATCTTCGTCAGCGAGTCGCCGCCCTGGGGGAGCCCGCCCATCATGCCGGGGAGGCCGCCCATCCCGGGCATCCCGGCCATGCCGGGCATCCCGCCCATGCCGGGGAAGCCGCCCATCCCGGGCATGCCCGGGAAGCCGCCCATGCCGGGGAAGCCGCCCATCCCGGGCATCCCGGGGAAGCCGCCGCCCTGCATCATCTTCTTCATGTTCTTCATCTGCGCGACCTGCTTCAGGCCGGGGATCTTCCCCATGAGCCCGAGGTTCTGGCCGAGGCCGCTCATCATCTGCTTCATGAACACGAACTTCTGGACGAGCTCGCTCACCTCTTGCGGCTTGCGGCCCGAGCCCTTCGCGATGCGCTCCGCGCGGTTCGGCTCGCGGATGAGGACGTACGGATCGCGCCGCTCGAAGCGCGTCATCGACTGGATCATCGACTCGACCTTCACGAGCTCGTTGTCGTCGAGGTTCACGTCCTGCGGGAGGCCGCCCGGGAACATCCCGCCGAGGGGGAGCTTGTCGACGAGATCTTTCAGCGATCCCATCTTCTGGATCATGCGGATGTGCTCGAGGAAGTCCTCGAGGGTGAAGTCGCCTTGGAGCATGCGCTCCGCGTCCTTCTCCGCCTTCTTCTGATCGACGACGCCCTCGAAGTCCTGCATCAGGCCGACGACGTCACCCATGCCGAGGATGCGGCTCGCCATGCCCTCGGCGCGGAACTCTTCGAACTTGTCCGTCGTCTCGCCGACGCCGGTGAACAGGATGGGCGCGCCCGTCGCCTCCTTCACGCTGAGCGCGGCGCCGCCGCGCGCGTCGCCGTCGAGCTTCGTGAGGATGACGCCGGTGATGCCGAGTTTGTCGTGGAACCCGCGCGCGGTCTTCACCGCGTCTTGGCCGATCATCGCGTCGATGACGAGGTAGATGTTGTTCGGCTCGGTGACCTTCTTGATGTCCGCGAGCTCGGTCATCAGCACCTCGTCGATCGCGAGGCGGCCCGCGGTGTCGTAGATGATGACGTCCTTGCCGAGCTTCTTCGCCTCGGCCTTCGCGGCCGCGCAGATGTTCACGGGGCTCTCTCCCGCGATGTTGAACACCGGGATGTCGAGCTGCTTGCCGAGCACCTTGAGCTGCTCGACGGCGGCGGGGCGCTGCATGTCGGCCGCGACGAGCATCGGCTTCTTGCCTTGCTTCTCGAGGTAGCGCGCGAGCTTCGCGGTGCTCGTCGTCTTTCCGGAGCCCTGGAGGCCGACCATCATGATCCCGGTCGCGCCGCTCTCGGCCCAGTTCACGGGCTGCCCGTCGAACTGCATGAGCGCGGTGAGCTCGTCGTTGCAGATCTTGACGAAGATGTCGTCCGCGGAGCGCGTCATCGTCTGGCCGTCGTGCTTCACCTTCGCGGCGTGCGTCTGGCCGATCGCCTTCTCCTTCACCTTCGCGAGGAACGCCTTCACGACGCCGATCTCGACGTCCGCCTCGAGGAGGCTGAGCTTCACCTCGCGGAGCGCGGAGTCGATGTTGCCTTCCGTGAGCTCCGTGAGCCCGGCGAGGCGGTTGCGCGCTTGTCGAAAGCCCTTCGCGATCGTGTCGAACATGGACCCGTGGCTTAGCATGCCTGCAGCGACGCTTGGGAGGGCGCGGCGGCGTTTACTGCTTCAGCCGCAGCGCGGCCGCGGCGTCCGCGCACTGGTCGAGCAACGTGTTCGCGGACTCGAGCAGGTGGGTGGCGGCGAGGGTGGCCCGAAGCGTGGCCGCCGCGTCGGCGCTCGAGGTCGCGTGCACACCGGACTCGGCGAGCGAGGTGAGCCGCATCCCCTCGGCCAGGGTGCCGAACGCCTTCGCGCAGCGGTCGCGCGCGGCGATCGCCACGGGACCCGTGGCGGGCATGCGGGCGAGCTCCTCCGACGCGCGGGCCCGCGCCGACGTGTCCTCGGCTGGGATGTCACGGAGCGCCTCGATCCGCGCGACGAGCGCGTCGCGCTCGACCGTCTCCGCGGAGGGACCACAGCCGACCCACGCGAGGAGTAGGACCAGGACGGCCGAGAGGCGCATCGGAGCGCCCCCGCGCGGGCGGTTCACTCGACGGGCTTCGGCGGCGGTCCCATCTGGATCCGCTCGCCGAGGTAGGCCCCGATCAAGGTGAACAGGACGCCGATGCAGCCCATGATGATGTACATGAAGAGCGGGAGCGTCTTCACGGTCTGCGTCGCGAACAGGTAACCCACGGTCGGAACCGCGACGAGGAGCGCGGCGATGACGGGCTCCACGAACGTCCGCCCCGGGGAGATCATCCCGATGAGCAGGCCGCCGACGAACCAGACGGGGATCGACACCAGCATCCCGGCCGACCCCTCGAAGTCGAACACGCTCACCACCATCGGAAGGCCGATGACGAGCGCCGCGGTGAGGACCGCGAGCACGAGCATCGAGGCCAGGCACCACAGCAGGCTGAACCCCGACTGCTGCAGCGGCGTGCGCGCGCCTGCCGCCGCGCGGGACTTCGGGCCCTGATCGAAGGAGGCGCCGCAGGAGGTGCACCGGCGCGCCGTGGCGGAGTTCCGGTAGCTGCACTGCGGGCAGACGATCGGTTTGTCGGCGTTCGCCATGTCGTGGCCCGACAGGCTAGGCAACCGCTCCCAAAGGGGCAAGCTCGGTGCTCCGGGTCCGTGCGCGAGCGGCGGAGCGCTGTACACCTGCGCCCGCTCGACTCCCGGAGGACGCGGCGCGGTCGGTGCGTCCGATCGCGATCGGGGTGAAGAGCGCTATAGTACGGCAGCGTGTCCACTCACCCCGAGCGGGCTCTCGCCGCTCCCGGTGGAGTGGCGGAGCCGGATCCCGAGCTCATCGCGTTGCCCAGCCCTCCGAAGGGCGAGAGGCGCGCGACCGTCGCGATCATGGTCGTGACGACGATCGCGGCGCTGCTCCTCGCGTGGTCGTTGCGCGGGGAGGCGCGGTACGCGACGAGCGACGGCCAGCCCCAGGAGCTCGGGGATCTCACGCAGTTCGACCCGACGAGCGCACCCGACAACCGGTACGTCCGGGGCACGGGCACGCTCGGCACCACCGGGGCGATTCGCTACGGCCGAGCCGCGGAGGGGGACACGTTCCGCCTCGCGCCCGTCGCGGGCAACGAGAAGCTCTGGGTCGAGATCCGCGTCCCCGAGGGCTTCGAGGGCCCGCGGTTCATCCCGCCGAACGCGTTCGCGGGCCGCCTCGTGCGGATGTCGAGCGCGGGCGTGCGCCAGTGGATGCTGCGGAGTGACGTCAGCGAGAAGACGGGCGTCCGGATCCCGGACGACGCGTGGCTCCTCATCGACTCGACGTCGCCGCGCGCGTCGCGCTGGGCGCTGCTCCTCACGGTCGTGCTCGTGGCGTTCGCGGCGTGGAACGTCGTCGGCCTCGTGCGGATCCTCGGTCGCGCGCGCGGCGGGCCGATGCCGGCTCCATCGGACGAGGAGGGCCGAGCGCTGTCTTGAGCTCGCACGCACCAGGCGCGATCCAAGTGGAGAAGGTCCTCGACGACCTCATCCACCGCCTCGTCAACAGCGACAACGGCGCGGAGGTCCGGGCTGCGCTCATCGAGGCGAGGCGCCTCCGGAACGTCGCGATGCGCTGGGCCGCGATCCCGCCGCAGCCGGACGCGCGGCGCGAAATGCTCGCGCGCGTGATGGAGCTCATCGACACCGTCAACCAGACGGCGGAGCGCGCGAGCGGCGAGCGCTCGGTGTTCGCGAGCCCGGGCGCGTTCACCTCCGTGCCCCCGCCCGCGCCGGGGGGCTCGGTCTCCAAGCCGCCGGTGGCTTCGAAGCCCCCGGCCTCCTCCTCGCCCGTCCCGCCCCGTCCGGAGGCCAAGCCCCTCGAGCGCTCCCCGGAAAGACTCCCCAGGTCAGCCGCCACCCCTCGCGAGGGAGTGTCGGCGCCGCCCTCGAATGGAGGTCTCTCCGCGCCCCCGCCACGAGCGGCTGCGTCCGCGCCGCCGCCGCGCCCAGCGGCCTCCGCGCCGCCGCCACGGCCGTCCGCGCCCCCGCGCGCCGCGATACGCGACGAACCGACGGTGGACGAGCGCATCAGCGCGGAGCCGATCCTGGATCTCGGTGCCCCGCGCGTCCCCGCGTTCGACCCTGCGCCGGCGTCGTCGCCGCCGATCACGCCGAAGCCGCTCACGCTGCGACCGCCCTCGGCCCCCGTCGAACCGTTCGAGCGATCGCTCTCCAGCGCGCCGATGAACGCCGCGAAGCGCGTCCCGATCAAGGCCGTGCCGTCGGCGCGCGGTGAGGTCCTCGAGGGCCTCAGCACGACGATCTCGTCCGCGCAGCGACGCGCCGTACGGGACGCCCCCGCGACGTCGAGCACGCCGAATCCTCCGAGCGCGCCGATGGAGCCGTCGGCCGCGCCGCGGAAGCCTCCGCCCCTGCCGAAGCGCTCGCCGTCGACGGCGTCGATGGCCGCTCGATCGATCGGCGCGGCTTCCGCGCCGCCCGAGTCGGGGAGCCGCGCCGGGCTCGCGACGCCGACGCTGCCGCCCGCGGGTCGAGCGCGGTCTGCGGCGGACGTGATGACCACGCTCGCGGAGGGGATCTCGCTCGTGCGCGCCGCGATCGCGGAGTGGCAACCCCACCCCGCGTGGGCTGGCACATCGATGAAACTCCTGTATCACAATCCCGAAAACGGCGGGGAGTACACCGCGCTCGTGAAGCTGGGCGAGGGCGCGGTTCTCCCGCATCGCCGACACATCAAGCCCGAAGAGATGTGGATGATCAGCGGGTCGGCCACGATCGGTGACCACGACGTCCGCGTCGGCGAGTACGTGCGGGCGGAGGCGGGGAGCCATCACCCGCGGATCGCCTCGAAGCAGGGGTGCATCTTCTTGCTCAAGGGGTTCGACGACGACGAGATCCTCGACAGCACCCCGCCCGCGCCGGATCCCGATCCATGACGACCCCGGATCCGCCGATCGCGGACGCGCTGGTCATTGGCGCGGGGGTCATGGGGTGCGCGTCCGCGCTGGCGCTCGCCCGCGAGGGGTTGCGCGTCGAGGTCCTGGAGAGGAGCGTGCCCGGGGCGGAGGCGTCGAGCGCGGCGGCGGGCATGCTCGCGGCGCAGGTCGAGGCGCACGCGGTCGGGCCGTTCCTCGCGCTCTCGATCGAGAGCCGCGCGCGCTTTCCGGCGCTCGCGGAGGAGCTCCGCGCGCTGACGGGCATCGACGTGGAGCACCGCGCGTGCGGCTCGCTCAAGCTCGCGTTCGACGAAGCGGCGGAGGCGGAGCTCGTCGCGACGCGGGACGCGCACGCCGCGATCGGGCTCGAGGCGGAGATCGTGGGGCGCGCGGCGCTCTCGGCGCTCGAGCCCGCGATCGGTGAGAGGGCGCGCGCCGGGATCTCTTTCCCGGGGGACGCACGGATCGATCCCCCGCTCTATTTGCGCGCCCTCCGCATCGCCGCGGAGAAGAAGGGCGCGCGGTTCAGGAGCGGCGGCGTGGTGCGCGGCGTCGCGCTCTCCGAGGGGCGCGCCGTGGGCGTCGAGCTCGCGGACGGGTCCATCCTCCGGGGGCGACACGTCGTCCTCGCCGCGGGTTCGTGGTCGAACCTCGTCACGGGGACGGGGATCCCCGCGCGCACGATCCGCCCGGCGCGCGGACAAATCATCGAGCTGCGCGTCCCCGCGCCGCTGTTCCGTCGGCTGATCGTGGGGCCGCGCGCGTACCTGAGTCCGCGCGACGATGGGCGCGTGCTCGTGGGGTCCACGCTCGAGTTCGTCGGCTACGAGAAGCGCGTCACGGCGGGCGCGGTCGCGGCGCTGCTCGCCGGCGCGATCGAGCTCGTGCCCGCGCTCGCGGACGCCGAGCTCGGGTCGGCGTGGTCGAACTTCCGCCCGTTCACGGACGACGAGCTGCCGCTCATCGGCGAGGGAGCGTTCCCCGGCCTCGTGCTCGCGACGGGCCATTATCGGAACGGGATCCTGCTCTCGCCCATCACCGCCGAGATCGTCAAAGACCTTGTCCTCGGGCGGCGGCCGAGCGTGGACGTCTCCCCGTTTGCCGCGACGCGATCGGTGCACTAAGCCGCCGGGATGCGGTTCTCGCTCCTCGTCGCACCGGGTCTCCTCGCGCTCGCGTCCGTCGTCCTCGTCGCCTGCCCGACGGTGAAGCCGCTCCCCGGGGGGCCGCCGCCCGTGTACGAGCCGCCGCGCACGATCCCCGGGGACAGCGCGTCCCCCGCGGGCTCGTCGGCGGTCGACATGGGCACGGAGGACGCGCCGTTCGGCGAGGTGAGCTCGCTCACGCGCGCGATCGACACGTACATGTCCGGGTACGGCGCGAAGTGGGGCGAGGCGTACGCGCCGAGCGGCGTGCTCGCGGTCGCGTACGGCGGCAAGGTCGTGTTCACGCGGACCTACGGCAAGGCGGATCGCCGGTCGAACGCGGAGCCGGACGCGGCGACGCAGTTCCGCATCGGGTCGCTCACGAAGATGTTCACCGCGGCCTCGGTGATGAAGCTCGTCGAGAAGGGGACGGTGAAGCTCGACGATCCGATCACGAAGTACGTGAGCGAGCTGCCCGAGGCGTACAAGGACGTCACGCTCACGCGCCTCCTCCACCAGACGGCGGGTGTCCCGTCGTACACGGACGATCCGGCGATGCTGAGGCGCAAGGCGGAGGACGTCCCGGTGGCGGACGTGCTCGCGTGGATCGCGAAGCAGCCGCTCGCGTTCAAGCCGGGATCGAGCTGGGCCTACTCGAACTCGAACTACTACCTGCTCGGCGTCGTCGTGGAGCGCGCTTCGAAGAGCACGCTCGAGGCGTTCATGAAGACATCGATCTTCGAGCCCGCGGGGATGTTCAACAGCTCCGTGAAGCCGGGCACGGGCCCCGTCGCGAAGGGCTACATGATCAGCCCCGCGGACAAGCTCGTCGACGCGGACGCGGTGTCCCCCGCGGTGCCGTTCGGCGCGGGCTACCTCTACGCGAGCGTGAACGATCTCGTGGCGTGGGACCGCGCGCTCGAGGGGACGAAGGTGCTCTCGAAGGAGAGCAAGGCGTCCCTGTTCAGCGTGGACAACGACAAGAACTACGGGATGGGGTGGATCGTCCAGAAGAAGGGCGGGACGGAGATCGAGTGGCACAACGGCGCGATCGACGGGTTCGGTGCGTACTTCGGGCGCTCGCCGGACAAGCACGTCGCGGTGGTGTTCCTGTCGAACACGTTCCAGTTCGACGCGACGCAGGTCGGGCAGGACGTGATGGGGATGGCGCTCGGTGGGCCCGCGGTGAAGCCGATCGCGGAGCGCGAGTTCGAGGTGATGGACCTCGCGTACGGGACGTCGATCGCCGGGGACTACAAGCTGACGCCCGAGGCCGAGAAGGCCGCGAGCGACAAGGGCGTCCCGCGCGCCGTCCTCGATACCGTGATGGGGTTCACGATCGCGTACGACAGCGGGACACTCACGGCGACGCCGAACGGCCAGTCGGCCGTGTCGCTCCACAAGGGGAAGGACGGCGTCCTCTTCAACGGCGCCATGGGCGTGGACGTGACCGCGCAGTTCGGTGACGGCGGCAAGGCAACGGGTCTCACGCTCAAGCAGGGCGGACTTTCGCTGAGCTACGTGCGCGGCAAGTACTCCCCGCCGCCGCCGCTGGATCCGAAGACGCCGCCGAAGGGCGCGCCCGTCAGCAAGAAGTAGCCTCGCTCAGAGCAGCTCGCGGACGAGCTCGAGGATGGGGACGTCCGCGGGTGGAAAGGCGGACGGGTCGAGATCGTCGGCGCCCGCCCACTTCCACGCGGCGACGTCTTTCGCCGTGGGCTCGGGGCCGCCGGGGGATCGGTGCGCTTCGTAGAAGAGGAGGAGGACGTCCTTCTCCGGGTAGGCGTGGAACGTGATCTCGAGGGGCGCGCCGATGGGCTTCGACGCCGACCTCCTCGACGAGCTCGCGCGCGAGGGCGGCGCGGGTCTTCGCCCGGCTCGACCTTTCCCGCCCGGGAACTCCCACGCGCCTCCGAGGTGGGCGCCCGCTTTGCGCTGGGTGAGCAGGACGCGCCCGCGTTCGATCAGCACGGCGGCGGCGACGATGACGGGGGCTCGTTTGTCCATTCGAGCCAGGGTTTCACGGGCCGTGCGCCGCGTCGACTTCCCTTCGGGCGCGCGCCGATGCATGTGCGCGCCATGGCCATCACCTACCGAGACGCGGGAGTGGACATCGATCGCGCGGGCGACCTCGTGTCGCGCATCGCGAAGCTCGCGAAGCCGACACGGACGCCCCACGTGCTCGCGGACATCGGCGGGTTCGCCGGACTGTGCGCGCTCCCGAGCGGCCTCGTCGACCCGATCCTCGTGAGCGGGACGGACGGCGTCGGAACGAAGCTGAAGGTCGCGTTCGCGACGGGCAAGCACGACACGATCGGGATCGACCTCGTCGCGATGTGCGTGAACGACGTCGTGACGTGCGGCGCGACGCCGCTCTTCTTCCTCGACTACTTCGGGACGGGCAAGCTCGAGGTGGACGTCGGGGAGGCCGTGATTCGAGGCATCGCGGAGGGCTGCAAACAAGCGGGCTGCGCCCTCCTCGGCGGGGAGACGGCGGAGCTCCCGGGGATGTACGCGGACGGGGAGTACGACCTCGCCGGGTTCTCCGTCGGCGTCGTCGAGAAGGCGAAGATCCTCGACGGCAAGCGCGCCGCGGCGGGGGACAGCGTGATCGGCGTCGCGTCCACGGGCCTGCACTCGAACGGGTACTCGCTCGCGCGGCGCGTGGTCGACGGCCTCGGCCTCGGGTTCGACGCGCCGTTCCCCGGGGACACGCGGTCGGTCGCGGAGGTGCTCCTCACGCCGACGCGCATCTACGCGAACACCGTGAAACGGCTCGTCGACGCGCTCGGGGAGAAGCTCGTCGCGATCGCGCACATCACGGGCGGCGGCCTCCCGGAGAACCTGCCGCGCGTCCTCCCCCACGGGCTCGGCGCGCGCTTGGATCTCGGGAGCTACGAGCGGCCGAACGTGTTCCGCGTGATCGCGGAGCGCGGCCCGGTGGAGGAGAAGGAGATGCGAAAGACGTTCAACCTCGGCGTGGGCCTCTCTGTCGTCGTGAAGCAAGGCTCGGAGGCGGAGGCGATCGCCGCGCTCGAGGCCGCGGGAGACAAGGCGTGGAAGCTCGGGTCGATCGAGGCGAACGCGTCGACGAAGGACGTCGACCGGGTGACGTTCGCCGGGGAGTGACGTCCCCTACTCGCCCGCGGGCGCGGTCTCTTCGAGCCGCTTGATCTCGATGCCGAGCTTGTCGGCGATCGCGAAGACGCGCTCGTCCCGGTAGAACTCGCCGTAGACGATCTTCTTCAGGCCCGCGTTCGCGATCATCTTGAAGCAGTTCCAGCAGGGGCTGGCGGTCACGTAGATGGTCGCCTCGTCGATGCGGACGCCGTTGCGCGCGGCCTGGATGACGGCGTTCGCCTCGGCGTGGATGGTGCGCACGCAGTGGCCGTCCTCCATCAGGTGGCCTTCGTCGTCGCAGTGGCCGAGGCCGCGGATCGATCCGTTGTAGCCGGTCGCGAGGATCGACTTGTCGCGCACGATGACGGCGCCGACGTGCTTGCGATCGCACGTGGCGCGGGTCGCGACGTCGCGCGCGATGCGCATGAAGTACTCGTCCCAGGTGGCCCGCGCGGTCATGGTGTCCGCCGTATTGCACACGCGTCGGACGTAGTAAACGTCGCCCCATGAACGGCTCGACGGTGTTGGTCCTCGGATCCGGAGGGCGGGAGCATGCGCTCGCGCGGCGACTCGCGGCCTCGCCGAACGTCGCGCGCGTCGTCGTCGCGCCGGGCAACGGCGGCATCGCGGACGACGGGTCGGACGACGGGACGCGGGTGACGCGCCGAGCGGTGGATCTCGCGGACGTCTCCGCCGTCGTCGCGCTCGCGAAGACGCTCGGCGCGGCACTCGTCGTCGTCGGACCGGAGGCGCCGCGCGTCGCGGGCGTCGCGGCCGCGCTCGACGCGACGGGGATCGCCGTGTTCGGTCCGTCGAAGGAGGCCGCGCGCCCGAGGTCGAAGGTGTTCCTGAAGGCGTTCGCCGTCGGGGCGGGCATCCCGACGGCGAAGCACGACGTCGCGACGATGTTCGAGGAGGCGGAGCGCATCCTCCGCGCGCGGGGCGCGCCGATCGTGGTGAAGGCCGACGGCCTCTGCGCGGGCAAGGGCGTCGTCGTAGCGTCGACGGTGGACGAGGCGATCGCCGCCGCGCGCGGGATGCTCGTCGATCGCGTGTTCGGCGACGCGGGCGCGGTCGTCGTCATCGAGGACGCGATCCCCGGGCGAGAGGTGAGCGTGCACGCGATCTGCGACGGCGAGCGGTTCCTGCGCCTTCCGCCCGCGCGGGATCACAAGCGCGTGTTCGACGGCGATCGCGGCCCCAACACGGGCGGGATGGGCGCGATCTGCCCCGCGAGGGACGTGGACGCGGAGCTCCTCGAGCGGATCGATCGAGAGATCCTCGAGCCGACGCTGCGTGGGATGAAGGCGCGCGGGACGCCGTTCCGCGGCGTGCTGTTCGCGGGGATCATGATCACACCAGAGGGCGCGCCGATCCTCCTCGAGCACAACGTGCGGTTCGGCGATCCGGAGTGCGAGGCGCTGATGGAGCTCGTCGAGGGGGACGTCGCCGGCCTCCTCACGTCGGCGGCGAAGGGGGCGCTCGAGGTGCACTGCGCGACGGTCGATGCGGATCGATCCGCGGTCGTCGTCGTCCTCGCGGCGCAGGGCTACCCGGAGAGGCCGATCATGGGCGCCCCGATCACCGCGCTCGACCACGCGGACGCGACGGGCGCGAAGATCCATCACGCGGGCACGAAGCGCGTGGGCGACGCGCTCGTCGTGAGCGGCGGCCGGGTCCTCGCCGTGACCGCGAGCGACCACGACCCGGAGGTCGCGCGGACGCGCGCGTACGCCGCCGCGGAGACGATCCAGTTCGAGGGAAAGCACTTTCGGCGGGACATCGGTCGCACGGTCTAGACCCCGAGGGCTCGCGTCACACGTTCGTCCGCGGCGTGGGGCGTCGACTCCGCGGGCGCCGTGCACGGAGCGGGTGCGGCTCCGGGGCGATGGGTAAGGGTCCGAAAGAATGGCGCAATCCCGCAGCCCGATGGCGGGATTGCGCGAGCCGTCGTCCGTAATTTGCGCGCCCTCGTCGAGGTCGGGAGGTCCGGCCTCGGGCTTTCTTTCGGTTTTTTTCTGTCGGAGATTCGATGAACCAGCAGACTTCTCGGCGCGCGACGTGCGCCACGTTTCTCGCGGGCGCGCTCGTCGCGCTCCTTGGATGCACCAGCGGCGAAGGCACGGGCGGCGCGGGTGGCGCGACGTCCTCGTCCACGACCGGCTCGTCGTCCTCGATGACTGGGTCGACGACGAGCTCCACGACGGGCTCGACGACCAGCTCGACGACGAGCTCGACGACCGGTAGCTCGACCAGCTCCGGCGGGATGAACACGCCGACGTTCGAGGTGACGAAGATCGGGTCGCCGCTCTGGGAGCCCGTCGACTTCCATCAGGCGTCGGTGGACATCGGACCGATGTTCGAGAACTTCCAGGCCGTGCTCACCGGGGTGCTGCCGCCGCCGAACCACAAGAACCACCCCGATCTCGGCGTCGGTCCAGGCGACCCGCACGCGGGGCCGTACACGGGCGAGCTCGCGGCCGGCTTCACCGCGAAGGGCTACGTCGATCAAGGGACGTTCACGAAGCTCGAGTCGTGGCTGCCGAACGGCATCCTCATCGCGTACATGGTCGTGCCGTCCGCGGGCGCGCCGACGGGTGCGTCGCCCGACGGCGCGTCGACGCCGATCATCCCGAACTCGGTGTTCCCGATCCACGTGGCGGTGGCGGCGTTCCAGAACGACGTGATGGTCCCCGACTACGACTACTCGTTCGACGTGCCGCCGCTCGACAACAACCTGAACCCCCCGTTCAACGTCGATGGGCACAGCCACTTCCCGCTGTTCGACGTCACCGTGATGGACGGCGTGCCCACGTATCCCGGGACGCTGGAGAACCGCGTCCACCTCGAAGACACGAACGGGGAGGGCTACGACCTCGTGTTCACGTACGTCGGTGTGAACTGAGCCAACCTGTCCGCGGAGGCCCGCGCGCCGCTCGCGCGCGGGCCCGCCCGTGGAATCAGCCGGGTCGGCGCAGCAGGTAGAAGATGTCGCGCACGGCGCCCGCGCCGGGGGACCAACCCTCGAAGGGAGCGATCGTCATGTCCTTCATGAGGGGCGCGCTCCCGACGGGGCCTTTCTCGTTCACGTGGTCGAAGAACATGAACTTGGTGAACGCGTAGTTGATGTCCATCTGACAGGCGCCCTGCACGTCCGCGGCGGCGAGCGCGTTCGCGAGCGCCTCTTGATCGACGAGGTGTCCGATGGCGAAGAAGAGCACTTTGCCGTCCTTCGAGATCGCGTACGCGCTCCGCCGGATGTCTTTCTCCCCGTCCATCGAAGCGCCCCACATGTGGCGCTCGAACGTGCCGATCTTCGGGTTCTTCTCGCCGTCCTCGATCAGGCAGGGGACGTTCTGGCGGAGCCAGACGAAGTGCGCGTCGTCGCCCTTGATGCGGCTCCACGTCCCGATGCGGATCTGCCCGGTGTCGGTGAGCGCGAGCGTGCAGAACCGGTCCTGGGGCGCGACGAAGTTGAACTCGCCGACGCGCATCCCGTGGCCCTGGTGCGCGCTCAGCCAGCCGCCGTTGGTGAACGCGACGAGGCGCTTCACCTGGTCGGTGGTGATGAGGCCGGGACGATCCTTGAAGGGGACGCTCGGGCTCACGGGCTCCTTCGTGCCCGGGAGGAGGCCGAGCTCGACCTTCGTGAAGTCGAACGCGACGATGTGCACGACGGCGCCCTTGTTGTCCTTCCGGGGATGAAGGGCGGTGCGCACCACGATCGCCGGGCTCACCCCATCGATCTTCATCTCCGCCCACTCGCCGTCGCCCGGCGCCGCGACCTCCGGGATGAGCGGTTTCAGCGCGGGCGGCGGGAACGCGGGCGGCGCGCTCGCGACCGCGCTCGCGGAGGGCGCGGCCGAGGGCGGGGGCCGCGCCGATGCCCCGGAGGCGGGCGGCAGCGCGGTTCGCGAGCTCCCGCTCGGCGCCGGTCCCGTCGAGCTCGCGGTCTCCCCGCTCGAGCAGCCCAGGAGCAACACAGCGAGCAGGCACGCCTTTCGGTGGAGCGTCGTCACGCGCCGGATGATGGCACGCGCGGCCTCCGTCAGCCGAGGGCGTCTCCGTCGTCCTCCATCTTCGACGGAGTGGTGTCCGGCCGAAGACTCGGGTATCCAACGCAAACAACTAGGCCGAAGTGGCGGAATGGCAGACGCGGCGGATTCAAAATCCGCTGTCCGAAAGGGCTTGTCGGTTCGAGTCCGACCTTCGGTACCCCGCATGTGATGGCGACAACGCGCTCGGTCCGTCGCGCATGCCATCGAAAAGGTGAGCCGCACGAGCCGCACCAACTTGGTGCCGAGCCGCGCCCTGCGCGCCGCGACCCGGCAGATTCGAGGTGCTGCCGCGAGCCTTCGTCCGAATCGGCGATGCCGACGAGCGCCCCGGTAGGCCCGGTCCGCATCCTCCGAACCAATGTATAGAGCCGCGATGCAGAAGGCCCTCATCACGGGTGCGTCGAGCGGCATCGGGCTCGCGCTCGCCAGGAAGCTCGCGGCCGACGGGGTCGCGGTGTGGCTCGCCGCGCGCCGCTCCGATCTCCTCGAGGAGGCGGTGTCCTCGCTCCGAGCGGGCGGCCACGACGCGCACGCGCTCACGCTCGACGTCGCGGACCACGCCGCGACGGAGCGCGCGGTCGCCGCGCTCGACGACGCCATCGGAGGGATCGATCTTCTCGTCGCGAACGCCGGGATCGGCAGCGCTCCCGTACCCGCCGCGAAGCTCACCTTCGAGCGCGCGAAGCACACGATCGACGTGAACCTCCTCGGCGCGCTCGCCACGATCCTCCCCGTCGTCCCTCGCATGGTCGCGCGCGGGCGCGGGCACGTCGTCGGCGTCTCCTCGCTCGCCGCGGACGTCCCGCTCCCCGCCGCCGTCGACTACGGCGTCAGCAAGGCCGCGCTGACGTTCTTCCTCGAGTCCCTCGGCGCGGACGTCCGCTCGAAAGGGGTCGCCGTCACGGCGATCCACCCGGGGTTCGTCCGCACCGCGATCACCGACAAGAACACGTTCGACATGCCCTTCCTCATGAGCGCCGAGCGCGCGGCCGACATCATCGCGCGCGGCATTCGTCGGCGCGCGCGCGTCGTCCGCTTCCCCCTGCCCATGACGATCGCCACGCTCGGCAGCCGGGTGATGCCGGGCGCCCTGCGCGACGCGCTCGTCAACGCGAACCGCCCGAAGACCTCCTTCGACGACTGAAGAGCGCGGTTTCGTGCGCGCGAGCGCTCTCGCCGCGCGCGGGTCACCGCACCTGGTGTGCGCCGGCGACGCCTTCGAGCGGGCGCGCAAAACGAGCGTGATCGACGCGCGCTTCTTGAACGACGCCCGCTCCGCTGATACGCGTCCCTCGGGATGCGCATCACGGTGACGGCGGACGAGGCGGGGACGAGGCTCGACAAGCTCCTCGTCAAGCACCTCACGGCGGTGGGGCGCGCCCAAGTGAAGCGCCTCTTCGAGGAAGACCGCGTCCACCTCGTCCTCGCGAACCCGCGCGGCGAGCGCATGCAGCGCGCCCGCAAAGGGGACGTGTGCGCCGCCGGTCAGGTGTTCGAGCTCGGCGTCGAGGAGCAGTCCTCCGAGGCGCTCGCCGACGAGGGCGCGCCGCTCGAGGTCCTCCTCGAGACCGATCAGATCGTCGTCGTCGAGAAGCCCGCTGGGCAGCCCTCGGCGCCCCTTCAGCCCGGGGAGCGCGGCGCGCTCGCGAACGCCCTCCTCGGTCGCTACCCCGAGATGAAGGGCGTCGGCTTCTCCCTCCGCGAGCCCGGGCTCTGTCATCGCCTCGACACGGCGACGAGCGGCCTGCTCGTCGCCGCCCGATCCACGGCGGCGTTCGAGGCGATCACGCGCGGCCTCAAGGATCATCGCCTCGACAAGAAGTACCTCCTGCTGTGCCCCGCGAAGGATCTCCCGGAGTCCGGGGTGATCGACATCCCGCTCGCGCCCCACCCGAAAGACAAGAAGCGCATGCTCGCGTGCGTCCACGAGCGCGACCAGGCACGCAACGCGCCGAAGCCGGCCACCACCTCGTACCGCGTCGTCCGGGTGCACGGCGAGGTCGCGCTCGTCGAGGCCACCGCGCCGAGCGCACGTCGGCACCAAATTCGCGCTCACTTTGCGGCGATCGGCCATCCCCTCTACGGGGACGCGCTCTATCGCGGGGCTCCGCTCGAGGGGCTCTCGCGGCACGCGCTCCACGCGAACCGCATCGCTTGGCCCGGGGACGCGGTCGTCCCCGCGTTCGTCGTGACCTCGCAGCTCCCCGAGGATCTCGCGAAGCTCGTCCCCTCGCCCGACGCCTGATCCGGTTCACACGGGCTGGTGAGTTTCGGTATCGTCTGCCGCTATGCAACGAACACGATCGGTCGTGATGGGGGCGCTCCTCTTCGGGCTCGCGGGCTGCGGCGACGGTTGCAAGGTCACCGTCACCAGCGGATCCAGCAACACGTCCGCGCCGACGACGCGCGCGACCTCGACCTCGACCTCCACCTCGATGTCCACGTCCACCTCCCGCGCGACGTCGACGAGCACCTCGACCTCCGCGCCCACCGGGACCGCCACGTCCACCGCCGCACCCAAGATGGGGGAGTGAGGCGGTCGCTCAGAACGTCACGGCGCCCCGCGCCGCGATGGAGAGCGTGAACGCTTCGTTGCTGCTGTAGCCCGCTTTGCCGCTCGCGAACGAGGGTCGGGACGTCGCGAGCGTGGGATCTTCGAGCGTCAGATCGTGGTTGCCGTCGTACGCGACGGCCGTCGCGAAGCTGAGGCGCACGTATTGGCTCGTCTGCCAGATGGCCTCCGTCGAGAGGCGCCCCGTCGGGAACGCCTCGACCCGCGTGAAGCCCGAGAACGGGAGCGCGCCCGCCGGCGTCTCTCGGATCGAGGGTGCCGCGCTCGACCCGAGCGCGTCGAAGAGCGGCGACGCATCCGTCCCCTCGGTGTGCGCGTCCACCGACGCGCGCACGTCGAACGAGACGCGCCCGAAGCGCTCGCGATTCTCGAACGGGATGATGAGCGCCCCGACGGACGCCTCGATGACGATGGGCGGGAACGCCGCCCCCGCGTCCACGACGCGCGCGAGATCGCTCGAGCCCACGGGGACCTCGATGGATCCCTTCACGCCGCCGTACGGCTCCACGTAGCCCAGTCGACGCGACACGACCGTCCGGACGTCGATGCCGAGCGCGCCGCTCGACGTCCCCGTGCCGAGCTCCTCGAGGCCGCTCGGCTCACCCACGTCGCTCGCTCCGTTGCGGTTCACGTCCGCCGGATCCGCGCACCTCACCTGGCCCACGAGCGGGGCCCCGTTGCACGCGTGGATCGGCTCGCCGAGCGGGACGCGCACGCCCGCGCCCACGAGCCACGTCGGGAACTTGGGCTTGCGCGTCTGGTTGAACACGTCCGCCTGGAGTCCGAGCGCGAGGTGGAGCGGGCCGCTCCGCGACTCCCCCGTGAAGCCGGGGGAGAAGATCGTCATCGGCTGGATGATCGATCCCTCCGTGCGCGTGATCGAGTGATCGCGCGACAGCGCGACCGGGAGATCCGCGACGAACGAGAAGTCGTGATAGAGGCCCACCTCGACGTGCGGGACGAGCAGGCTCGTCGTCTCGCGGAACGCCGCGCGCTCCACGATCGCTCCCGCCGCGTCGGTGCGCGCGATCGTCGCCCAGCGCGCCGAGAACGCGAACCCGAGCGAAATCTCGATGTCGAACGGGTCTCGCCCGTCCGCGGCGTCGAGCACGTCCACGACCGATCCGGGCTCGTGCAGCACGAACGGTTCGTTCGCGACGATCGGCTCCTCCGGCGGTGGATCCGCGCCCGCGTCCTCCCGATCCGCGGCTCGCGCCGATTGCGCGATGATCGTGAGGCCGAGCGCGACGGCGGCTCGCCTCACCCCGAGCCTTCGGTCGGAGCCGCGTCGGGCGCGGGCTTCGCGGGGGTGCTCGTCTCGGAGCTCGCCGGTGCGGTGGCCGCCGCAGCGGTCGTGGCCGGCTGCCGCACCGAGTCCGTCGGCCGGCGCATCGTCCGGGGTGCGCGCGACGCGGGCCCCGACTCGCTCGCGAGCGCCTCGAGGTTGTCGAACGAGGACGCGTCCGCGAGCTGCGTCGCCATCAGCGCAGGCGTCCCGGTCGACTCCGCCTCCGCGTCGCTCAGCGCGTCCGTGATGTCCTCCGCGGCGAGCTCCTCCTTCGCGCTCGAGAGATCGCGCGACGTCTGGTCCAAGCGATCCGCGAGCACCCCGAGGAACTGCCACAGCAGCTTGACCGCGACCTCGTACTCCTTCCGGAGGATCGCGTAGAAGTCCGCGCGCCGGATCGCGATGAGCTCGCTCTTCTCGACGGCGCGCACGGTCGCGGAGCGCGGCATGCTGCGGATCAGCGCCATCTCCCCGAAGTGCTCCCCCGGGCCCACCTCGGAGAGGACCTGCTCGCCGCGGAGGATGTGCAGGACGCCATCCATCACGATGAACAGCTGGTCCCCGCGCTCCCCCTCGCGCATCACGTCCTGCCCCGGCTCGTAGCTGAGGAGCTCCGCGACCTCCATGATGCGCAGGAGCTCGCGATCCTGGAGGCGCGAGAACAGCGGCATGTTCGCGATCGCGTCGCGCTTCTGGGCGAGCCGCCGCGCGCGGCTCCCGTCGTTCTGATCGTCGCCCCCGATGCGGACGAGGATGCAGGTGATGTTGTCCTTGCCGCCCTTCTTGTTCGCGAGCTCGATGAGGTCGCTCACCGCGACCTCCCCGTCCTTCTCGTCGAGGTAGGGCTCGAGCTCCGCCGTGTGGTTGATGTACCCGTGGAGCCCGTCGCTCGCGAGGAGGAACTGGTCTCCCGGCACCAGCTCGAGCATCAGCGTGTCGACGTCGACGCGCTCGTACACGCCCACCGCGCGCGTGATCGCGTTCTTCTGCGCGACCTTCTCGATCTGCTCCTTCGTGAGGCGGCCGCGCTTCACGAGCTCGTTGTAGACGGTGTGATCCTCCGTCAGCTGCTGGATCATGCCCCCGCGCGCGAGGTAGATCCGGCTGTCGCCCACGTGGCTGATGAACCCGTGCGAGCCGATCACGAGCAGGGCGGAGAGCGTCGTCCCCATGCCCCGCTTCGACGGATCCGCCTTCGCCTCCTCGTGGATCCGCGAGCACGCGCGGAGCACGGCGCCCTCGAGGATCGCTTGGATCTCGCGCACGCCGTCCCGGCCCACGTTCCCCGCCGCGTAGTCGCGGATGAAGTCGTGGCGCTTCTTCACCTCCTCGTGGATGAGTCGCACCGCGAGCGCGCTCGCGACCTCCCCCGCGGCGTGCCCTCCCATGCCGTCCGCGACGATGAAGAAGTGGAGCCGCCGATCGATGAGGAAGTTGTCCTCGTTGAGATCGCGCACGCGACCCACGTCGGTCTTGGCGAAGAAGCGGACGTGTTCGACCAGCGCCATCCGATGCGAAAGGTATCTGAGAAGCCTCCGCGCGCGCAAAACCCGAGCGCGCTGGCGTGGCGGCCGCCAGTCGATTCCGCCGATCCGTGAGGGATCGAAATTCGAAAGAGGCTCGTTTTCCCGCTCCGGCGCGGGTGGCATGGCCGCTGCTCATGCGTTGCTCATGAGCCGAGCGAACACCACGAAAGAGCGAGGACCCCGTGAGCGCGCGACCGAGATCGGCGTCCCCGCGCTCAGCGACGAGGAGCTCGTCGCCCTCCTCCTCGGGACGGGGACGGCTGGCCTCCCGGTGACGCAGGTCGCGACCGCCCTGCTCTCGGAGACGGGCGGGCTCGCCTCCATGACGAAGCTCGGCGCGAGCGCCATCGCAGACCACACCGGCGTCGGCCCGGTGAAGGCGCTCCGCCTCGCCGCGGCGCTCGAGATCGGCGCCCGCGCAGCCCGCGAGCGCGCACGGGCGCGGCCGAAGCTCGCCACGTCGCGCGAGGTGGCGCGCGAGATGGCGCCGCGCATCGGCGCGCTCGATCACGAGGAGATGTGGGTGCTGTCGCTCGATGGGCAGAACGGTCTGCGCGCCGCTCGCTGCGTCGCGATGGGCGGGCTCCACGGCTGCGCCGTGCGCGCGCGGGACATCCTGCGGGCCGCGCTCCGGGACGCGGCGAGCGGCATGGTGCTCGTGCACAACCACCCGAGCGGCGATCCCACGCCCTCCGCGGAGGACGTGTCGATGACCCGCGCCGTCGCCGCAGCGGGCGAGGTCGTGGGCGTGGACCTGCTCGACCACGTCGTGATCGCGGGCGAGCGGCACGTCTCGCTGCTCGACCTCGGGTTGATGGTCGGCTGAGACGCCCCGTCAGCGCCCGATGAGCTTCTTCACGCGCGCCCAGAACCCGAGCTTCGGCGGCTCGGTCACGCGCGCTACGTCCTCGGATCGTTTCGTCAGCGAGGGCGGGTCCTCGTCCGCCTCGGGCGGCTCGGAGGCCGGCCCCGACTTCGCGCTCTTCTCGGGCTTTTTTGCCTTCTTTTCGGGCGCGGCGCGGCGCTTCGACTGCTCCGCCTCCACGCGCAGGCGCATCGCCTCCTTGGCCGTCTTTGGCTTCTCCTTCTTCGGCGCGACCACCGCGACCCGCTTCGCGGACGCGACCTCGAGGATCTCGTTCGCCGTGGGCTCCTTCGCCGACCGCTGAGCGGGCGCGGGTGCCGCGGCCGGCTCGATGACGGCGACGCTCGCGGGCTTCGGCGCGTGAGGGGCCGAGCTCTCCCTCGACGCGGGCTTCGTCGGCGGGACGACGCTCACGCTCGGCGTCGGCGCGTTCGCCGTGGCGTTCGCCTCGTCCTCGAGCCGCCTTCGCACGTCGTCGCGCTGGCTCGTGCGCGCGGGGCGCTGCGGGAAGAAGCGAGCGTCATCGCGCTTCGGGCCGGTCCGCTCGGCGTCCGTCCGCCGCGGCTCCTCTCGGCGATCGCGCTCGGGCGCTGGCCGCTCCGGCGCCGGGCGCCGCGGCTCCTCTCGGCGATCACGCTCGGGGCGCGCGCCCGGAGGGGGTCGATCGCGCCGGTCGGGCGGGCGCGGTCTCGATCGATCCTCCGCGGAGGGCGCGCGAGGCTTCGGAGCGTCGGCGCGGAACCGCGGAGAGTCCTTCGTCGAGCGGGACACGCGCGGGGCGCGCACGTCGTGGCGCCGGGGCGCCGGCTTCTCGGGTTTCTCTTCGTCGCTCACTTCTTCAACAGCTTGAACGCGTGGGACCACTGGTTGCGCGTGAACCCGGGGAGGCACCAGAGGATGCACAGCGCCTCGATCGGACGCGCCGCCTCGACGCCTCCCATGTCCTCGCTGTCCCAGCCGAACTGGTCGAGGATCTTCGCCGCCGTCGCCTTGGCGTCCGCGTCGTTCCCGCAGATGAACATCGTCGGTCGCGTGCCGCCGAAGTCGGGGTTCACCATGAACGCGTTTCCGACGCACGAGAACGCCTTCACGAACTTCGCCGTCGGCGCCTTCTTCTGGAGCCTCTCCATGAGCGACTCGTTCGCGGCCGTGAAATACACGAGCGCGCCGTTCTGCGGAGGTGCGTCCGCGATGGGGTTCGTGGCGTCCAGCACGACCTTGCCCTCCAGCCCCGACCCCGCGAGGTCCACCGCGGACTCCGCCGCCGTGCCCTTCACCGCGAGGACCACGATCTCACCGAACTTCGCGGCCTCTTCGAACGTCCCCGTCGAGGCCGAGCCGGTCGCCGCTTTCTTCCAATCCTCGAGCTTCGCGGGCTCGCGCGAGCCACGCATCACCTCGTGCCCGTGCTTGAGGAATCCATCCGCCAACACCTGGCCCACTTGACCCGATCCGAGGACCGCCACCTTGCTCATGCGGCGCATGCTCGCATGATCCATGAGCGCGCCGAAGGGGCTCGATGACGGCACGGTCCCCCGCGGAATTTCATGAGCGCGCCGAAGGCGCTCGATTGAGCCGCGGTCCCCCGCGGAATTCCATGAGCGCGCCGAAGGCGCTCGATTGACCCGCGGTCCCCCGCGGAATTTCCCCGCGCCTCGAAGGCGTTCGCGGCTCCGTGCGCGGCGTCTTCGGTCTGCCGGTGGTTCAGGAGGGGCGCTCCTCGGCTGCCGCAGCGGCGGCGATCGTGGGCGCGGCTCCGAGGGACGAGCCCGTGTCCGCGCGCTCCGCTGGCGCGGCCCCCGCGGCGAGCGTCGCGGCGAGGCCCTCGAAGAGCGCGGCGCGCTCCTCGGGTTCGACGGCCTCTTCGATCGCTTCGAAGACGCGCTCGATATCGAATCGATGATGCTCCAGTAAGTCCGTGTCCTTTATGCGCCTCACCGCGGCTCATTCAGCAAGCTGCGCGCCACCTCCGACCCGCGAGGGAAGACGTCGTGACGTGGGAGGAGCGGCACGCTCGATGCTGAGCCGCTCGCCATGAGAAACCCATTGCTGTGTATCGCGCTCGCCGCCTGCCTCGTCGCGTGCGGCAAACCCCCGGACGCGCCGGGTGGCAACACGGATCAAGTCGCGGAGTGAGGTCCGCTCTACGTCGCGCACTGCGCGAAGTGCCACGGGCCGACGGGCAAGGGGACGGATGACACGTCGGGAGCGCGAAGCACAAGGACGTCCGCGTCCTCGGCTGGAACGGGCCCGCGGCGGCGCTCGGGGCGATCGCCCGAGCGCACGCGGCGTTCGAAGAAGACGACTGAGCTCGGTCAGTTCGGAGGCGGCACGGCGCAGTGGCCGTTGATGCAGAGCGCGCTCGGATCGCAGCAGTCCGAGGCGCTGTCGCACGCCTCGTCGATGTTGGAGCAGCCGCCCGTCTTCATCCCGCACACCGTGATCGGGTTCCCGTCGGGATCCGTCTCCCCGTTCGGCTGGCAGAAGCCGCCGCAACAATCTGCGCCGGACTCGCAGGACTCCCCGTCGGGCTTGCAGGGATCGAGCGCGGCGAACGCGCGCATGTTGCCCGCCGCGAGCTCCTGCTCGCCCAGGTAGAACGCGGGGTGGCTCGGGTCGTCCTTGCCGACGTGGTTGATGTCGATCGCGGACACCCAGAGCTTCTTCCGTACGCTCGGAGTCTCCACGCCGTTGAAGATGCCGCCCCACTTGTCCGCGCCACCGGGGACCGTCCCCGTGGGCGAGATCTCGTTTCCGTACGCTCGGCGGCTCGTGAAGACGACCCAGTAGTAGCCGCCGACGGCGATGGGCAGGACGGTCGGCTCGTAGTCGAGGTTCGCCTCCTCCGCTTCGCCGAACGGGAGGTACACCGAGCCGTCGGCGTTTCGACCGTTGAGCGCGCGGAGCGCCTTCACTTGCTTCGACGCGAGGTCCACGAACGCGATCTCCCCGAGGCGCGGGCCACCTCCATACGCCGCGGTATCGAACGCCTCGCCGTCGTGGAACACGAGCGCCGCGCTGTCCGGCAGGAAGCTCGGCCAACCCGCGATGGCGCGCGTCGACGTCGCCACGTCCGCGAGGTTCGAGAACGCGGGGGGCGACGCCGCGAGATCCACGTCCATCACCCCGAGGGTGTTCGGCGCGACGTCGTAGTGGTTGAACGCCACGTGCTTGCCGTCGGGTGAGAACACCGGCGTGAGGGCGTTCACGACGGGCCACGTGGGCGTCGGGATCTCGGCGCCCGTCGCGGTGTCGAAGAGCTTGCTCGGGTAGGCTCCGCCGAGGCCGCGGATGGGGCTCCCCGATCCGGGGACGCCGTTCGAAAGGAGCTTCGTCCCGTCCGGGGTGAGCGCCCCGAACGCGAGCTTTCGGCCGTCGTCGTCGGTGTATCGCGGAGCGGACGTGCCGTCCGTCGCGATGTCGAAGGCGCCGCTGTCGAGCGGGTTGCCGTTGCCCCAGCTCAGCCCGCCCGCGACGACGTTCCCGTTCGCGCTGACCGAGTGGCAAACGGTGCAGTTGCCGAGGAACACGGACGCGTCGACGTTGGGTCGGACGCGCATGACCGCGCCCGTGCTCGTGAGCGCGGACTTGTACGTGTTGTAGTAGATGCTGCCCTTGAAGGCGCCCTGCGCGATGGTCCACGCCTCGGTCGCGGGGCCGGTCGCCTGGCCGCCGCTCAGCTTGGTGACGCCGACCTGCACCGTGTCGGTCGCCTTCGCGCTCGCCGTGACGCTCTTCCAGATCTCGGGCGAGAGCGTCGCGCGGACGGGATTCGCGGCGCCGAAGAACCCCTCGTAGAGGTAGTTGCCGAACCCGATCTTCACGTAGGTCGCTTCCGCCGCGGCGCCCGCGAGCTGGAGCTCGGGCGCGCGCAGGCCGCGCGGGAACACGGTCTTGTCGTACGGGTAGAGCCACTTGAACGCGGCGTCGGCGCTCCCACCCGCCTGGAGCAGCGCGATGTCCGAGGCCGAGAGGTTCCCCGGGTTTTCCACGATGTGGACGTGCACGTGCACGGTCGTGGATCCGCTCGCGCTCCCCGCGGTCGCGGTCACCTTCGCGTCCCCAGCGACGAAGCCCTTCGACGTGAACGTCCCGGTGGCATCGACGAGCCCGACGACGACGTCGTCGACCGTCCACGTCACGTTCGCGGGGATCGTCCCGTCGCTGAATTTCGCGGTGAGCGCGACGGACTTCGGCGCGCCCGCCACGTCGAGGATCGGATCGGCGGGATCGATCGAGAGCGTGAGCTGCGACGAGGTGCCGGACGAGAACGTCCCGGCGGCCGTGGAGCCCGTCGTGGAGCCGCTGTCGCCGCCCGCACCGCTCGACGAGGAGCCGGACGTCGAGATCGTCCCGTCGTCGCAGCCGACGCCCAGCACCGCAGCGAGCCCCGCCGCCGAGAGGAGCGAACCGAGGAGAAAGAGCGAGCGTCGGGTCATCGACGCCATTCTACGCGATGACCGCGCGCCAGAAGGATCTCGGTCGTCGGCGCCGAGCGCCGGCCGTCACTTGTGGGTGGACGCCTTCTTCTTCTTGTCGCTCTTGTCCGCCTTCGCGGGTTTGTCGTTCGCCTTCGGCGCGGCGGCGACGGGCGGGGGCTTGGTGCCCTCGCTCCGGCGGCACTGCGCGCCCACGGGAAACCCTCCCGGCGGCGACTTCTTCAGGCGCGCCTCGGTCTCGGCGTCGAACTTCCCGCTGACGCGGATCGGGTCGTCCGCGTGGTTGCGGTTCCAGAGTCGTTGGAACGCGGTCACATCCATCCCGGTGTGATCGACGGAGCCGGGGCCGCGATAGTCGAAGTGCACCTTGTCGGTCGGACCGAGCCAGCGGAAGCCCTCGGCCTCGAGGAGGGGCCGCCACGTCCCCGGCTCGCGGACATCGAGCGCGAGGCCGCTCTCGTGGTTGCTCTCCCCGGGCGTCGCGGCGAGCTCGACGCCGCAGCTCTTGTTCGCGCCCCACTTCGAGAGGAGGTACTGCTGCGCGATCGTGCGCAGCGCGCTGTTCACGACGAGCGTCTTCGTGGGATGCGCGTCGAGCACTTTCAGCAGGTGGTCGCGCGCGGGCGCCTCGAGGTAGAGGAACACCTGCGAGCCGACCGTGAGGTTCTTGCGCGCGGGCACGGGGGCGAACGCGTCCGGATCGATGCACCGCCCCTCGGCGATGATTTGTCGGCTCAACCCGTCGACGCTCGACGTGGAGCACCCTGCGGCGATCGCCTCGAGGACCGTCGTCGGCGCCTTGCCCGTGGACTTCTTCGCCTTGTCCTTCGCGTCCGGCTTGCGATCGTCGCTCGGCGCGAGATCCTCGAGCTCGCCACCCTCGCCGCGCGCGGAGGCCGCCTCGGCGGGGGGAACGATCGCTCCCTCGGCAGCGGCCTCGAGCCACGGCGTCCCGCTCGGCGCCGCCGCCGCGGCGGGCGCATCGGGCTCGGAGGGGGACCGAGCTCGATCGAGCAGCCACACGTTCAGCGCCGCGAGCGCGAGCACGCCTCCCACGACGAGGCCGATCGCCTTGGCGGAGGGCGCGGCGGGACCGAGCTGGGGGCCGCGCGAGCGCGGCGGCGGGTAGGCGTCCTGTTCGGGGGCGTCGTCATCGATGACGATGACGCGCTGCGAGGGCGGCGTGTACACGACCGCTCCATCGCTCTCGGGCGTCGCCGTTTCGACGCGCTCTACCTCGTCCCGCACCGCCCCACTGGTACTCCCACCGGCAGGGCTCTGCAACCTGCACAGCGGTCCCGCGCTCCCTCAAGCGGCCGCTGGGATGGGGGCTGGCTGCGGGCGATGGGCGTCGATCGCGACGTACAGCGCGACGGCCGCGCGATCGCCGAGCGGGCCGATCCGGATCTCCTTCTCGCGGAGCCGAACGAGGATCGTCGAGCGGCGCCCGAGCCGCCCCACCCGATGGCGGTACGCGATCCCCTCGATCTCGTCCCAGGCGTACGTCACCCCGGAGAACGTCACGCCCGCGGGGTCGATGACGGCGTCGATGGGGATGCTCGCCACGAGGACGAACGCCGCTGCCCCCGTCGCCGCGGAGAGCGCGATGAGGAGCGCGATCGTCGTGCCCGTGGTGTACGTCGACTCGGGGGAGGAGCGGAGCGCGAGCTCGCGCGCGAGCAGCGTCGCGAGCGCGATCCCGGCGGTCATCAGCGCGAAGACGACGTAGTTGCCGACGCGCACGACCACGGCGCCGGGCAGGGCCGAGACTTTCCGCTTCGAGCCTCGCAGCGCGCGCCGCACGAGGTAGGCGAACACGAGGAGGAGCGCGACGAGGAGCGCGCGCCCCACGAGCTGCAGCACGGGGAACGTGATGCTCGTGTCGTAGAGCGCGTGCGCGAACGCCGCGCCGAGCAGCCCGAGGATCGCGATGGGGATGGCGCGCCACCCTTTGCCGATCCCCTGACCGAGCGCGTACCCGCTGATCGCCGTGAAGAAGATGTGCGCGGGCGGGGTGCTCGTCGCGCGCAGCACGAGGAGCGAGGCGTGCATCCGTCCGTAGAAGAGGTAGCCGTACTCCTCGATGCACGAGAACCCCGCGGCGGAGGCAGCGCAGTAGAGGACGCCGTCGATGGGCTCGTCGAACTCCTTCCTCCACCGCGCGACGAGGAGGACGGGCAGGAGCTTCACGAGCTCCTCGGGGATCCCCGCGTGCAGAAAGAACGCGAGGAGGGTGTCGCCGAACCCCTCGAGGCGTCCGACGCGATCGGTGAGCTGAGGATCGAGCCAGTCGATGCCCTCGATGGGCTTGCGGAGGTAGAGCGTGAGCGGGTTGATCGCGAGCGAGACCGCGCCGGTGAGGAGCACGAGCCACCAGGGCTCGGGCGCTGCGCGATCAAGGCGCCGCGCGATCGCGAACCACACGCCCGCGACGAGCAGCGGCAGCGCGATGTGGAGCGCACCGAGGCCGATGTCGAGCGGCAGCCGCGTCTCCTCGATGGGCAGGTTCTTCGGCAGCCCTCCGCTCGAGAGACGAAGGTAGTTGCGGAAGGCGAACTCGTACGCGGCGACGTCCTCGCCGAGGGAGATGACGAGGCCTCGATCCTCGGTCGCCCATTCCGTGCCCAGGGTCGAGGGCCCCGCGCTGAGCGCGTAGCGATCCCCTCGCTCCTTCGCCGCCGCGGCGAGCTCGGCGAGCGCGGTCGCGGCCGGGGGCGGGAGCATCAGGAAGAGCCCGCGCCCATCCTTCGTGGGGAACACCTCGAGCTTCTCGTCGCTCGCCGCGCCGGGGAGCGTGCCGCCGACCTTCCACGCGGGGTCGTGATCCACCGCGATCGTCTCGTAGATGCCCGCGCCGCCGAGCCCGCGCCGGCGGACGAGGAGCAGGGCGTGCGCCGGATCCTCTGGGAGCGCGTCGAGATCCGCGAAGAGCGCGTCCATCGTCCCGCGCCAGCGCCGCCCGCCGCGCGCGTCGGCGGGCAGGACCTGAATCGCGGGGTTGCGTGGATCGGGCAGATCGAAGGTCGGATCCACGCGGCGAGCGGTGAGGCCGCCGTCCCAGGCGACGCGGGCCCGAACGAGGTCGCGGTAGTGCTCGTCCGCCACCAGGCGCACGCCGCCGTCGACGACGTTCATGTCGAAGTAGCGCTGGTCCGCGCTGAAGCGCCGCTGCAGCGTCTTCAGCGTCTCCCGGGGCGCCTCCGTGCGGACGAGCCAAGCTGCGTCGTGCGTGCCGAGCACGCCGTACGTGAACCGGGTCGCGAACGTGAACGCGCCCACGACCGCCGCGATGGAGAGCGCGAGGAGGACGTGCTGCTTTCTCGTCTTCGTCATGAACGAGCGGACCCGCCCCTCCGCGCTCCGACGCGAAGGGGTTCTCGCGGAGAGGCGGCGCCCGTCGATGCTACGGCTTCGGCGCCGGCGGCGTGGGGGTCGTCGTCGCCTTCGGAGGCACCGGGGTCGGCGCAGGCGTCATCGGCTTCGAGGGGGTGGACGTCGGAGTCGTGGGTTTCGGGGTCGGGGTCGGGGTCGGGGTCGGGGTCGGGGTCGTTGCCGGGCTCGTGACCGCGGCGTCGAGCTTCGACTTCTTCGCCTTCACGACGAACTGCACGCGACGGTTCTTCTGCCTACCCTCGTCGGTCGCGTTGTCTCCGATCGGGACGGAGTCACCGTAGCCCTTGTAGGTCATGCGCGCGCCCTCGATGCCCCGCTTGACGAGCGCCTCCATGACCGCCTTCGCGCGCTGCTCGCTGAGGCCCGCGTTGAGCGCCTTCGAGCCCTTGTTGTCGGTGTGCCCCTGCACCTCGATCAGCGTGATCTCGGGGTGATCCTTCATCACCTGCGCGACGGAGTCGAGGAGCGGGTCGGACGCCTTCTTGATGGTGGCGAGGCCGAAGTCGAACTGCACCTGCTCCAGGATGACGATCTCGGTCTCCGTGACGCGGACGAGCTTGGGGCAGCCCTTCTTCGCCGGGTCGGGATCGTCCACGCCCTTCTCGCGCGGGCACGCGTCCACGTCGTCGCGGAACCCGTCCCCGTCCGTGTCGGGCGGGCAGCCGTTCGTCGTCGGATCGCTCGTGGGCACACCCGGGATCGTCGGGCACGCGTCGACGTCGTCGACGACGGTGTCGCCGTCCTTGTCGCGGATGGGGCAGCCGTGCTTTTTCGGATCCGGATCGGCGACGCCTGCCTCGGTCGGGCACGCGTCGACGTCGTCGAAGATGCTGTCGTGATCCGTGTCGCGGATCGGGCATCCGTTCTTCTTCGGATCCGGATCGGCGCGGCCCGCCTCGTCGGGACACGCGTCCGCGCCGTCGAGGATGCCGTCCTTGTCCCGATCGGAGGGCGGGGGGCAGCCGTTCTTCTTCGGATCCTCGCTCTTCACGCCCTTCACGGTGGGGCACGCGTCGACGTCGTCGAAGATCCCGTCCCCGTCGCTGTCCTTGACGGGGAGGGGCACCTCGGGCGTGTAGAACACGTTGAACACGCCGCGGAAGTCCGGCGTGCCGACGCCGGTCGCGAACCCCGGACCCACGCCCACGCCGAGCTCGATGGGAGCGATGACGCGGTACTTCGCGCCGACGAGCAGCTCGGCGTTCGTGGTGCGGCTCGACGGCTCGACGAGCGTCACGCCGCCGGTCGTCTCGAGGCCGACCTGGAACTGCTTCTTGTCGCCGATGAGGTAGCCGAGGCCGCCGCCCCAGTTGAACTGGTGCCCGAGCTCGACGTTCCCGACGCTCTCGTCCGACCGGAACGTCGGGCCGATCATCGTCGAGTAGATGAACCGATCGGCGCGCCCGCCCACGAGCAGCTGGACCTGCCCTCGGGCCCCCGATCCGATGAACGCGTTGTCCGTCGCCGTGGGGAGCCACGCGTAGCCGCCGATCGCGATTTGGAAGGGCTCGTAGTAGTTGCCGAAGAGGCGCACGCGCGCCCCGAGCCGCAGGTCCCCGACGCCCGCCTCGTTCGGCGACGTGAAGGCGAACGGCCCGCCGGAGATCGAGCCATCGCCGGCGTTGACGAACGCGAACGGCATGTCCGCGCTCACCTCGAACCGGTTCACGATCGCGAACGCGACGTTGAGATGGAAGAAGAGCTGATGCTCGATGATGTGGTCGAGCGTCGTGCCGTCCGAGTCGACGAGCACGAGGGGGTCGTGCGCGTAGTCGAGGACGATGCCGCCGTGGAACGTCGCCTTCCCGGGGGCGTACGGCGAGGGCACGCCGAAGAACCGATCGCCCGCGGGCGCCGGATCGAACTTCGGCACGTCGATGCTCTGCGTCTGCTTCGTCTGCGCGAGCGCCGCGCTCGGAGCGAGGCCCAGGGAACCGAGCGCTCCTCCCGCGATGAAGTGCGCCGCCTTCCTACGAATCCATCCGCCGTGCATGCTGATCTCCTTCCCCCGTCGATACCTGAACCGGGCGATGGCGAGCCAAGAACTTGGCGGCGACCCTGAACGCACCCCTGAACGCAGTCGTAGCTCGGAAGAAACTGCGCTAGGCGCTTGAAACGAGCGCGCCCGCGAGTATAGTCGCCGCCCCTTCGAGGTAGACGACCATGTACGCAGTCATCAAGACCGGTGGAAAGCAGTATCGGGTGACGGAAGGCCAGAAGCTTCGCGTCGAGAAGATCCCTGGGGATCCGGGCGCGGCGGTGACCTTCGGCGAGGTGCTGCTCCTGGGCGGCGAGACCGTGAAGGTCGGCCAGCCCACCGTGTCCGGCGCGAGCGTCTCGGCGACGATCTCGACCCAGGATCGCGGCCCGAAGATCACGCTCTTCAAGTTCCGTCGCCGCAAGAACTACCGCCGGAAGAACGGCCACCGCCAGCCCTTCACGGACGTCGTCATCACGTCGATCAAGGGCTGAGCGCTCCGTCCGTCGACGGCAGCACGCTCGAAGAAGTCTCGGAAGAGGTAGAACGTCATGGCTCACAAAAAAGGCGGCGGGTCTTCCCGCAACGGTCGCGACTCCAAGGCGCAGATGCGCGGCACGAAGGTCTACGCGGGACAGGAAGTCCCCGCGGGCAGCATCCTCGTCCGCCAGGTCGGCTCCTCGATCCACGCGGGGCGCAACGTCGGCACCGGCCGAGACTTCACGCTGTTCGCCCTCGTGGACGGCATCGTGAAGTACGAGTGGCAGAGCAACGTGCGCAAGCGCGTCTCCGTTTACCCGAAGTGAGGGAACGCTTCCGCGCGCTCTCCTGAAGGGAGGCGCGAAGCTGGGAGATGGGGGACGGGCACGGCTCGACCTCTATCTCCCTTTGTTCGTTTGTGCGGCGTCGCGACGCCCGAAATTCGGCGGAGGACCGCCGCTGAGCGGAGCGCCTTCGGCGCGCGCACGGGATTCGGCGGAGGACCGCCGCTGAGCGGAGCGCCTTCGGCGCGCGCACGGGATTCGGCGGAGGACCGCCGCGGAGCGGAGCCCTCGGCGCGCGCACGGGATTCGGCGGAGGACCGCCGCGGAGCGGAGCGCCTTCGGCGCGCTCACGGGATTCGGCGGAGGACCGCCGCGGAGCGGAGCCCTCGGCGCGCACGGGATTCGGCGGAAGACCGCCGCGGAGCGGAGCGCCTTTGGCGCGCTCAAGGGACTCGGCGGAGGACCGCCGCGGAGCGGAGCTCGATCACTTGCTCGCGATCGTCACGAGCCCGGTGTCGACGTACTTCGTCTTCGCGAGGTCTCCCGTCAGGTACGCGTCGTACTCGACGCGGCCTTTCAGCCATCGCTCGTAGAACGCGGTCACGAACGCTTTTGACAAGGCATTGACGGTCGCGTTCTGCGCGGTCGCCGTGTTGCAGAAGTTGCAGATGAACCCGCAGCCGACGACGTCGTCGATGAAGCTCATGTGGTTCGCGCCGTTCACGGTCACCGAGAGGCTCGGCGCGCTCGTTCCTGCGTAGAACGTCTCGTAGTTGTCCGCGGCGGGCGCGCACGCCATCCCGAACGAGCCGCCGGTCTTGTCCAACGTCTCGCCGATGAAACCCGTCGGGATCGGGATGGGCATGAGCTTGCTCAC
Source organism: Polyangiaceae bacterium (assembly GCA_046351395.1). Classification (GTDB taxonomy): domain Bacteria; phylum Myxococcota_A; class Polyangia; order Polyangiales; family Polyangiaceae; genus CAYYKK01. The sequence goes on along the minus strand of JAXLYP010000001.1, from coordinate 102,711 downwards.
ATCCGGACAGTTTTGAGGCGAGCAGTTCATCGCGCCGTCGACGGGGTCGAGCGTGATCGACGCCTTCACGCGCGTGTCCATCGTGGAGGCGAGCAGCGAGACTTTCCCTCCCAGCGAGTGCCCCGTGAGGCCGACGTTCGTCGCGTCGGCGATACCTGCAAGCGCGGGCTTCGCCGCTGCCCAGTCGACCGCCGCGAGGACGTCTTCGGCGTTCGCGACGTTGTTCGCGGTGAACCCCGTCGGAAAGTCGGCGGTGAGCGCCACGTATCCGAACGACGCGAGCCGGTCGACGTACCCGTTGTACTGCGAAGCGGGGATTTGGAACCCGTGCGACACCACGACGACGGGGTAGGGGCCCGCGTCCGGGCCGCTCGTGGGGTACACGCAGCGGATCGGCACGGAGTGGTTCGTCGCTTGGACTTGGATCGTCTCCGTGATCGTCTCCGTCGCGAAGGGCCCAGGCTTGTCCGGATCCGGAACGGCGCCCCCGCCGGTGCTCGTGCTGGTGCTCATCGAGGATCCCGTCGAGGTCGCCCCGGTGGGTGAGCCGCTCGCGCTCGTCGTCCCGTTCGATCCCGTCCCGCTCGATGCTTTGGACGTCGAGGTGGATGTGGAGTCGGCCCCACCCGCCGAGCTCGTCACCGCGCTGTCGTCGCAGGCGGGAATCCACGCGAGGGAGAGAAGTGCGAAGAGCGAGTGAGAGGGGCGCATCGGGGTTCCTTTCAAAGGGAGCGCGCCGCGCGCGGTCCCTTCTGGCGCGGCTCCTCCGCGCGACGTCGAGCGAGGGCGGGACGATAGAAGTTGAAAGTTCGACTTACAACTTCTATTTTCTGGCGCGGATGAACCGCCCCGTTTCGCGCGAAAAGCCCGCGCGCGCCCCTCGCCGGGCCGCACGTGCCCCGGCCCCTCCGCCGCGCCCGAAGCGCGAAGGTCTCGTGAAGATGGCCGCGCTCGCGAAGGAGAGCGGCGTCCCGTCGGCGACGATCAAGCACTACATCCGGGAGGGGCTCCTGCCCGCGCCGCCGCTCCGAACGAGCCGGAACATGGCGTACTACGATGTGGGGCTCGTCCCGCGGATCCGCACCATCAAGGCGCTGCAGAGCGAGCACTTCCTTCCCCTCAAGGTCATCCGAGACATCCTCGCCGGCAAAGCCGAGGAGCCGGACGAGGAGCACGCGGCGCGCGCGATCCAGGCCACGCTGAACCGCATGGTGCCCGCGCGCGGGAGCCGGACGCGCGCGCGCCTCGTCGCAGCGGGGCTCCCCGAGCGCGAGCTCGACTTCTTCCGAGAGCTCGGGCTCGTGAAGCCGATACCGGGGGCCTCCGAGGAGACGTACGAGGGGGACGATCTCGAGCTCCTCCGCACGCTGGGCCGCGCGCGCCGCGCGGGGATCACGCCCGACATGCTCCCGTTCACGGCGCTCGAACCCTACGCGCAGGCGATTCGCGCGCTGGTCGGCGTGGAGGTGGAGCTCCTCCGGAGCGGGATCCTCCCGCGCGCGGGGAAGGACCTCGAGGCCCTCCTCGACGCCGCGACGATCCTCTCGGAGCGCCTCGTGGTGCTGCTCCGGCGTCGCATGATCCTACCCACGCTGCGAAAGCTCGCGTCACGTTCGAGATGACCCGCTCTCGGCGGGCGAACCGTGCGATGTTCGCGCCATGTCGAGACACCCCGCGCTCGGCTCGGACGGGTGGCGAAGCGCGTTCGAGCGCAAGCTGAAGACGCGCGCGCGGCTCGCGAAGCTCACGCAGTGGCGGAGCGTCGCGGTGGGGGCGCCCGTGTTCCTCGACGGCAACCACGCGTTCTACCTGCACGACGGAGAGCGCCACCTCGAGTGGATGCTCGCGGCGATCGGGCACGCGAAGAAGCGCGTCGACCTCGAGATCTACATCTTCGAGCCGGACACCGTCGGCACGAAGATCCGGGACGCGCTCGTCGCGGCGGCGGCGCGCGGCGTGACCGTCCGGCTCCTCTACGACGCCGTCGGCGGCGCGAACGCCGGCCCGGCGTTCTTCCAGCCCATCCTCGACGCGGGCGGCGCCGTCACGGAGTTCAACCCCGTCGCGCCGTGGCGCCTCCGGATCAGTCGGATCGGGCGCCGACAGGATTGGAGCCCGAACAACCGGGACCACCGAAAGATCCTCGTGTGCGACTCCTCCGCCGCGTGGGGCGATCTGACGAAGTCCCCCGAGTTCGACGCCGAAGGTCCGCCGCCCACGCCGCCGGACGGCGCGGATCGAACGGAGGTCGCGCTCGCGATCACGGGCGGACGCAACATCGGGGACGTCTACATGGGCTTCCCGCTCGGGCACGGCCAGTGGCGCGACTGCGGCGCGGTCATCTTCGGTCCCGCGTCGGTGCGCATCGGCGCGCTGTTCGACGCGATGTGGGATCACGCGGCCGGCAAGGACATGAAGCGCCCCTCGCTCGCCTCGCTCGAGATGGGGGAGCTCCCGATCCTCCCGCTCGGCAGCCAGCCGGGGTTCCTGAACCTCCTCGGCTACGCGATCTGGCACCTCGCCGCGCACGTGCAGGAGGAGCTCCGCATCAGCTGCGCATACTTCATCCCCGGCGGCCGGCTCCGCCGCGCGCTCGCGCGCATCGCGCGCGTGGAGCAGGGGTGCAAGCTGATCCTCCCCCTCCACAACGACCTGCCGATGGTCGCCGCCGCGAGCCGCCACTTCCTCGGGCGCCTGCTCCGCGCGGGCGTGCAGATTTTCCTCTACGCGGCGGAGACGCTCCACGAGAAGACGTTCGTGTACGACCGCCGCGTCACCGTGCTCGGCTCGAGCAACCTGGACCAGCGGAGCTTCCGACTCAACTACGAGCTCTCGGTCGTCGTCATCGGGGAGGCGTTCGCGGCGCCCATCGTGAAGTTCCACGAGCGCGACATCGGGGACAGCCAGCGGTACACGCTGCAGGAGTGGAAGACTCGCCCGTTGTGGGAGAAGTTCACGGACTGGTTCTGGAGCCTCTTTCGGAGCCAGCTCTGAGCCACGGGTGCCTGAGTCGCCTCTCACGCGAGGAGTCGCGCGCGGAGGGCCTGACGATCGCGCGCGTCTCGATCTTGAAAACGCGCGCCCACGCCCCCACCTGTGCGTTCTGAGAAGTTTTGTAAAGGCATGGACGATCAGGTTCTTGCAGGTTTGACCGACTCCATGGGGTGCACTAGGAGGAAGCCCGTGAACCGTCGCCGACTTGGAGCCGTTGGTGCAGTGCTCGCAGCGGCGATGGTCGTCGCCGGGTGCCACAAGCCCGACCCGAACGCGACGAGCGAGAAGCCCGCTGCGCGTGAGCCCGTGCCGGTGAAGCTCGGGAAGGTCACGTCGAAGCAGTTGCCTCGCCGACTGGACGTCACGGGCACGCTCGACGCGGAGGAGCGGAGCGAGATCGCCGCGCAAGCGGGCGGCGTCGTGCTCAACGTGCCGATCGATCTGGGCGTGCGCGTGAAGCGCGGGGATCTCTTGATCGAGCTCGATCCACGCGAGGCGAAGCTCCGCCTCGCCTCCGCCTCGGCGACGGAGCAGCAGCAGCTCGCGCGCCTCGGCATCGATCCGGGCAAGCGCTTCGAGGTGGACGCCGTGGCGGACGTGAAGGCCGCCAAGGAGGCGCTCGAGCAGGCGGAGACGGACTACAAGCGCACGCTCGCGCTCTACACGGAGGGCGCGCTCCCGAAGGCCCAGCTCGACCTCGCGGAGAGCAACAAGCAGCGCGCCGAGGCCCAGTACGAGATGGCGAAGAACGGCGTGGGCCAGGCGGTCGCGGGCCTCGGCGCCGCGCAGGCCCAGTCGAGCCTCAGCCAGAAGACGCTCGAGGACACGAAGGTGCGCGCCCCGTTCGACGGCGTGATCGCGGAGAAGCGCATCTCGCCCGGCGAGTTCGCGAGCCCGGGCCGGGTCGTCGCGGTCCTCGTGAAGGACGACATCCTGCGCTTCCGGTTCGACGTGAGCGAGGCGGACATCGGCCTCGTCGTCGCGGGCGCGCACGTAGACGTGCACGTCGCCGCGTACCCCGGGCGCTCGTTCCCGGGCGTCGTGAAGCACCTCGGGGCGAGCGTGAAGCTCTCGAGCCGCACGCTGCCCGTCGAGGCGGAGGTGCTGAACGACAAGTTCGAGCTGAAGCCCGGCCTGTTCGCGCGCGCCACGGTCTCGCTCGGAGGCGACCCCGTCCCCACGATGCTCGTGCCGGAGAGCGCGGTCGGCACGACCGGCAACGGGTACCACGTGTTCGTGCGCAACGGCGATCACGTGGAAGAGCGCCTCGTGACGCGAGGCGCGCTGTTCGACGATCAAATGGAGGTCCGCGGCCAGCTCACCGAGGGCGACGAGATCGTCCTCGACGCCGTCGACAAGCTCTCCGACTCGGCTCCGATAACCGTCCAGTAAAAGGATCGCACCATGCAGTGGCTCGCCGCCGTTTGCGTCAAGCGCCCGGTGTTCGCGACGGTCATCGCGCTCTTGCTGACCGTCGTCGGGATCTTCTCGTACTTCGGCCTCGGCATCGATCGCTTCCCTCGCATCGACTTTCCGATCGTCACGGTCACCACGATCGTCCCGGGCGCGGCGCCCGAGCAGGTGGAGACGGACGTCAGCGACAAGATCGAGGAGTCGGTCAACACGATCAGCGGCATCGAGGAGCTCCGGAGCGTCTCGGCCGAGGGCGTGAGCCAGGTGTTCATCACGTTCGTCCTCGAGAAGGACGTGAACATCGCGTCCCAAGAGGTGACCGAGAAGGTCAACGCGATCGTCAATAGCTTACCAACTGGCGTCGAGCGGCCGACGATCATGAAGATCGACCCGGACGCGACCCCGGTCCTCACGCTCGTCGTCTCCGGCCCCGGCTCCGTGAGGGACGTGACGGAGGTCGCGGACAAGAAGATCAAGCGCGAGCTCGAGTCGATCGCGGGCGTCGGTGACATCACGATCATCGGAGGGCGAGCGCGCCAGATCAACATCTGGATCAAGCCCGAGAAGCTCGAGGCGAAGAACATCTCCCCGCTCGACGTCGAGCGCGCGCTGCGGGCGCAGAACATCGAGCTCCCGAGCGGCCGCGTGGAGGCGGGTTCGCGGCAGCTCACGCTCCGCACGTTGGGCCGCGTGGAGTCGGTCGAGGCGCTCGGCGAGATCGCGGTCGCGACGCGCGACAACGTCTCCATCCGGCTGAAGGAGGTGGCGGACGTCGCGGACGAGATGGCGCAGCCCGCGTCCGCCGGCTTCCAGGGCTCGAGCTCCGCGGTGCTCCTCAGCATCCGCAAGCAGAGCGGGACGAACACGCTCGAGGTCGTGAAGAAGGTGAAGGAGCGCCTCAAGGAGGCGTCCACCTTGTTGCCGGAGGGCTACGGCGCGAAGGTCGCGCGCGATCAGTCGGAGTTCATCGGCAACGCGATCGGCGCCGTGAAGGAGCACCTCGTGCTCGGCGCCCTCCTCGCGGCGATCGTCGTGTTCCTCTTCCTCTCGAACGCGCGCACCACGATCATCAGCGCGGTCGCGATCCCGGTCAGCATCATCGCCACGTTCGGGCTGATGAACGTCGCCGGGTTCACGCTCAACTCGCTCACGATGCTCGCGCTCACGCTCGCGGTCGGCATCGTCATCGACGACGCGATCGTCGTCCTCGAGAACATCTACCGGTACATCGAAGAGAAGGGGATGGACCCGAAGGAGGCGGCGATCCAGGGCACGAAGGAGATCGGCCTCGCCGTCCTCGCGACGACGCTCTCGCTCATCGTCGTCTTCATGCCGGTTGCGTTCATGGCGGGCATCGTCGGCCGGTTCATGAACTCGTTCGGTCTGACGATGGCGTTCGCCATCGGCGTCTCGCTGATCGTGAGCTTCGTGCTGACGCCGATGATGGCGTCCCGGATGCTGAAGAAGAAGGTCGCGAAGTTCGCCGACGGCAAGGTGCAGCCCGTCGAGCACGGGAAATCGGGGCGCGTCTACGGCGCGATCGAAGCGGGCTACATGCGCGTGCTGGGCTGGTCCTTGCGCCACCGCTGGGTGATCGTGATCGCCTGCCTGGCGACGCTCGGGAGCTGCATGCCGCTCGGCCAGATGGCGAACAAGAACTTCCTCCCGGACGAGGACGAGTCGCAGTTCGCCGTCTCGATGCGCGCGCCCGAGGGGCTCACGCTGGACGCGACGCGCATCATCGCGACGCGCCTCGCGAGCGAGATCGAGTCGATGCCGGGCGTGGCGTACGCGATCACCACGATCGGCGACGACGTGCAGCAGACGCCGAACCTCGCGAACCTCTACGTGAAGCTCGTCCCCCCGACGGAGCGCAAGCAGTCCCAGCTCGAGCTCGTCGTCGAGGCGCGCAAGCGCGTCCAGGCGTTCGCGGAGCGGAGGAAGGCCGAGACGGGTGAGGATCTCCGCACGTCGATCGGCCCCGTCCCCGCGTTCTCCGGGGGCCCGGCGCAAGCCGCCGTGCAGATGCAGCTCCAGGGGCAGGATCTGAAGAAGCTCGAGGTCTACACGTTCAAGCTCTTGGACGTGCTGCGGAACACGCCCGGCACGGTGGACGCCGACTCCTCGCTCGTCGTCGGCAAGCCGGAGCTCCGGGTCCGCATCGATCGCGCGAAGAGCGCGGAGCTCGGCGTGAACGTCGCCGACATCGCGAGCGCTCTCAGGCTCCTCGTCGGCGGGTACGAGGTCGGCAACTACGCCGAGGGCGGCGAGCAGTACGACATCTTCGTCCGCTCGGTCGGGGACGCGCGCAACGACGTCGAGCGCCTCAAGCGGCTCACCGTCCCGTCCCTCAAGCTCGGCACGGTCACGCTGGACAGCATCGTCGAGTTCTCCGAAGGCACGGGCCCGAGCCGCATCGATCGCTACAACCGCCGCAAGACGGTCATCCTGTCGTGCAACCTCCAGCCGGGCGTGTCGCAGCAGAAGATCGTCGACACGCTGAACGCCGCCGCGAAGTCGCTCAACATGGAGCCGGGCTATTCGCTGAACCCCCTCGGTCAGTCGAAGGAGCTCGGCAAGGCGATGAACAACTTCCTCCTCGCCTTCGCGCTCTCGTTCATCTTCATGTACCTCGTGCTCGCGGCGCAGTTCGAGTCGTGGCTCCACCCGATCACGATCCTCTTGAGCCTCCCGCTCACGGTGCCGTTCGCGCTCCTCAGCGTCGTCATCTTCAAGCAGTCGCTGAACATCTTCTCGATGCTCGGCGTCCTCGTGCTCTTCGGCGTCGTGAAGAAGAACTCGATCCTCCAGGTCGACCACACGATCAACCTCCGCAAGGAGGGGATGGAGCGGAACCAGGCCATCCTCCTCGCCAACAAGGACCGCCTCCGCCCGATCCTGATGACGACGGTCGCGTTCGTCGCGGGCATGATCCCGCTCGTGTTCTCGAGCGGCGCGGGCGCGGGGACGAACCGAGCCACCGGCTTCGTCATCATCGGCGGGCAGACGATGTCGCTGCTGCTCACGCTGCTCGCGACGCCGATCGCGTACTCCCTGTTCGACGACCTCGGGAACGTGTTCAAGAGGAAGCCGAAGGCGACCGGGATGCCGACGGGGGATGCGCCCCCCGCCCTCAACACCACGCTGATCATGCCGACCCACGGCGGACCCGGATCGGAGCACGATCCGACCACGCATCGCTGAGCGGGGCCTCGGCAGGCGAATTCAACGAGCGCGCTGAAGGCGCACATTCGGCCGCGGCTCCGTCCGAGGAGTTTCGCGACGCTGATCGGGCCGTGGGAGCGTGATCGAAAGCGCCCCATGACCTTTCTCGGCTAGACGCTCCCCGCTTTCGCGTAGAAGCGAGGCACAGGCTGGGTCGCTCGCCGGGGGGCGTGAACTCGCGCGAATGCCCCGGCCAGCGGACCGGTCGGTGCACGAGAGCGACAAACATGTTGAAACCACGGCACATGCGCTCGATTTCGACGCGATCCACACGGCCTCGTCGCTGCGCTCCGCAGGGTAGGAGGAGCGGTCTTCCGGTGCTCGCTCCTCGGGCGTGCGCCTCACGAACGAACTCGAGCGAATCTGCTCGCGTTCCAACGTGTTTGTCGCTCTAGCATCGGGCGCCCCGCATGACCGAGCCCCCGCGAAAGGCCGCATCGCCCCCCGTCGGGGACGTGGAGACCCCGAACGCCTCAAGAGAGGAAGGGGCCGAAGGGGCGCTGCGCGTCACGGCCCCAGAGGAGGACCGAGCCTCGGCGGAGGGGACGACGCCCCCACTCGAGGGGGCAGTCCCCGTCGCCGCGAGTCCATCGGGCGCCGCCGCCGAGCGCGCCACGTTCGACGCGGCTCGCCGCTTCTGCGGCGAGGCGGAGCCGCCGCTCCCGACGCTGTCCGCGTACGGCGTCTTCGCGGCGGAGCTCTTCGTCGCCCCGCAGGACGAGCCGATCCTGCTCGCGAGCCGCGGGTGGACGCAGCAGACGCGCACGCGCCTCGAGAACCACTATCGCCCGCTCCTCAACACGCGCGCGGACGCGCGCGCGGAGTTCACGCGCGCGTTCGAAGCCCACCGCGACCGCCTCGTCGAGGCCCGCGCGGCCGCGAAGCCCGCGAGCGGAGCCGCGGCGATCACGGTGGAGCAGTACGGCGCGATGGTCGCCGAGATCGAGGTGAAGCCTCCGGATCAGCACAGGGCGGTGTACGCGCGGTACGGGATCACGCCGAACGAGAAGGCCACGCTCGACGCCAAGTACGGGAACCTCTTCACGCGCGACGGGGACGCGCGCCTCCGGTTTCGCGAGGCGAAGGAGCGCGCGCTCGCCTTCTTGAAGCGCTGACCCCTTGTCCGGCTCGACCGAACAATGCGCATTGGATCATCCGGATTGTGCGGACACGCTCCGGGCCGCAGAGTGGAGGTCATGAAGAACTTCTCCTTCGCGTTCGGGCTGGCCTGCATGGTGAGTGCGTGCTCCGTGGACATCCAGGTCGAAGACGACGGCACGTCGGGGTCGACGTCGAGCGTGACGTCGACCAGCGCGACGTCCGTCGCGTCGACGGGGGCGTCGGCGCCCACCTCGTCGAGCTCCACCGGCTCGTCCGGTGGTGGCGCGGGCGGCAGCGGATCCAGCGGTGTCGGCGGCGCGGACGTCTGCGCCACGATGAAGGACGTGACGCTCTCCGATCTCGTGCTCGTGGACGCGGGCGGGGATGGCGTGTGGAGCCCGGGCGAGTCCGCGTCGATGCAGGTGACGCTCACGAACCAGAGCCCGGCGGACAACTTCAACTACCCGGGGTTCACCGTCTCGGCGGACGCGCCGGGCTTCACCTCGAGCGGCAACACGCTGTTCGGGCTGTTCGGCTCCCAGTCGACCGTCGTCCCGTTCGACGTGCAGGCCGACAGTGCGGTGCCCGCGGGAACGACGGTCGAGCTCACGCTCCACGTGACGACGCTCGGGGCCGACTGTCCGGCGCTCGACACGCTCAAGCAGTCGTTCACCGTCCAGTAGCCTCCGGCTCGAGGATGAGCGCAGGGGCCCGCCGCGCGCGGGTTCGGGCTCGGGATGGCGAGCCTCGGCGCGTCGCCGACGGGAGGGCGCCGACGGGGTGTTCGGCGCGCAGATTGACTCACCCCCGGAGGGGGACTACGTCATGATGTCCACCGTATGGGTACGTACATCCCGCTCCTCATCCTGTTCTTGATCGCGGCCGTCCTCGTCGCGGCGATGTTCTCGCTGTCGACGTTCATCGGCCCAAAGAACCCGACGCCGGAGAAGATGATCCCGTACGAGTGCGGGAGTGAGAGCACGGGTGGCCGCCACTCGAAGCTCAGCGTGAAGTTCTACATGACGGCGATCCTGTTCGTCGTCCTCGACGTCGAAGTCGTCCTTCTCTACCCGTGGATCGTCACGTTCCGCGAGAACGGCTGGAAGGGCCTCCTCACGATGGCTCCCTTCCTCACGCTGCTCGTGGTGGCGCTCGTCTACGAATGGAAAAAGGGCATCCTGGAGTGGGAGCGCTGACATGGCCGAGACCCGCGTCTTCGAGGGCTCCGAGCAAGGCTTCGCGACCACGCGTCTCGACGCGCTCGTGAACTGGGCGAAGAAGTATTCGCTCTTCCAATACCCGTTCGTGACCGCGTGCTGTGGCATGGAGTTCATGAGCATGGCGGGCCCGCGCTTCGACATGGCGCGGTTCGGCGCCGAGGCGCCGCGGTTCTCTCCGCGCCAGGCGGACCTCCTCTGGGTCGTCGGCACGATCAGCCAGAGGCAAGCGCCCGCGCTCCGGCGGATCTACGAGCAGATGGCGGATCCGAAGTACGTGCTCGCGTTCGGCACGTGCGCGTCGTGCGGCGGCTTCTACGACAACTACACGACGGTCGCAGGCATCGACAAAGTCGTCCCCTGTGACATCTACGTGCCCGGTTGCCCGCCGCGCCCCGAGGCCGTGATCGATGGTCTTCTGCTTCTTCAGGACAAGATCGCTCGCGGCGATCGGACGCCGGCCGTCGTGAAGCCCCGCACGGATCCCGTGCCCGCTGCGCGCGCCCTCGCCAGCCAGACGATTCCGGCGGAGCGCCTGCTCAAGACGTCCCGCTGATCTCCGACGCGGGCTGAGTCGAGCTGCGATCGCGATCCTCGCGGACTGCAGCCGCGGCAGCAGCGGCGCGCCCATCGATCGCGCGAACTCCGCGAACCTCGCGAACTCCGCGAACTCCGCGAACCCAGCAAACCCCACCCCGCGACCCGACTCCCGAGCGGCGGAGCAAGCGGGCGACTTGTGCGCCCAGCCCGAGCACCTCTGCGCCGACCGCCTTGACTGATACGGTTCCGTAAGGTTATGTCTGGACGTGACTTTCCGCGTCCCTGCGGCTGGAGGTGCTTCTATGAACGATCGCTTTCCCCGGTTTCTCACGCTTTCCATCTTGGCGGCGACCGCGCTCGTCGGAGCGGGCGGGTGCGACGACACGACGACGACGACGAACTCGACCTCCTCCGCGTCTGCGGGAGGAAGCGGCTCGGGATCGACCACGGGCGCAACGATGACGACGACGTCCGCCTCGACCTCGGGCACCGGCGGCGCTCCGCCGACCGACTGCATCCCGACCGAGGGCATGGCGATCCCCGCGGAGTGCGGGGCGTTCATCGCGGAGGGGGGAACGGGCAACGGGCAACAAGGAGCCCCCGCCGGAGCGTTCTCGACCGTCCTCCCCGGCGCGCCGAAGCGCATCTACGTGTGCGGCGACGCGACGAGCTCGCTCGTCGGCTCCGTGAGCATCCCGGGCGGGACCTCGATCTTCGGGGGCTTCGACTGCCGAACGTGGACGTACACCGCGGCGACCACGAAGGTGAAGCTCGTGAGCGACGCGAACGTCCCCGCGCTCGTCATCGCCGGTCCCGGGGACTCGACGGTCTCCCACGTCGACATCGTGGCAGTGGACGCGACGACGGACGGCGGGAGTTCGATGGGTGTGATCGCGAGCGAGGTGAACCTCGTGCTCGATCAGGTCAGCGTGACCGCGGGCGCGGGCAAGAGCGGCACCCCAGGGATGTCCGCGCCTCCAACCAACATGAACGAAGGCGCGGACGGGATGAACGGCCAGGCCGCGTGCGCGGGCACCACGACGAACGGCGGGCCGCAGGTCGATCAGATGTGCAACGGCGTGATCGCCTCGTCCGGTGGTCAAGGCGGCGGTGGCGAGGTCGGCAAGGGGAACAACGGATCTCCCGGCAAATCGGGGACCGCGGGGCAGGGCGGCGTGGGCCAGCCTCAGAACGGGCAGTGGGGGTGCAGCGTCGGTGCGACGGGCGGCGGCGGGACGAACGGATCTCCAGGCGCGCCCGGGCCGAACGGCGCGGCGGGCGCGGACAAGGGGATGCTCTCCATCGCGGGCTTCATCCCGAGCGTCGCGGGTGATGGCGGTCCCGGCGCACCCGGGCAAGGAGGCGGCGGGGGTGGCGGCTCCAAAGGCAGCTCCTCGTGCGGAGCCATCGGCGTCACCGGACCCGGCGCCGGCGGCGGCAGCGGGGGCGCGGGCGGGTGTGGCGGCGACGGCGGCAAGGGCGGGCAAGGCGGCGGCGCGTCCTTCGCTTTGGTGTCGATCGGCGCGACGGTGACGATCAAGTCCTCGACGCTCACCGCCGGGAGCGGGGGCAAGGGCGGCGACGGCGGCGTGAGTCAGCCGGGGGCGCAAGGGGGCAACGGCGGGAGCAGCGGGAGCGTGCCGGTGCTCGGCGCAGTCCAAGCGGCGTGCGACGGCGGTGACGGCGGGTTCGGTGGCAGGGGCGGCGGCGGAGGCGGTGGTCGCGGCGGCCACAGCGCCGCGATCGTGTTCACGACGACACCCCCGGCGCTCGACGCCGCTTCGATGGTCGTGAGCGGCACCGCAGGCGCGGGCGGCACGGGCCAGGGCAACGGAGCGGATCCCGCGCAGAACGGCGTCGACGGCGCGAAGTGCGCCGTCATGAACTTCGGCGGCGCGACGGAGACCTGCACGGTGCAGTAGACCGAGGCTTCGCGGGGGGCGTGGGGGCTGATAACGTCGCGCGCGTGATCAGCCCTCAAGCGTTTTACCAGGCCATCGTCGACCGCGGCGTGTCGCTCTTCGCGGGCGTGCCGGACTCCCTCCTCAAGGACTTCTGTGCGTACGTGACGGACCACACGCCGAAGGAGCGGAACGTCATCACGCCGAACGAGGGGGGCGCCGTCGCGCTCGCGATGGGCCACTACCTCGCGACCGGCAAGCTCGGCCTCGTCTACATGCAGAACTCTGGGCTCGGGAACACGGTGAACCCGCTCACGTCGCTCGCGGATCCGGCGATCTACGGCGTGCCGATGCTCTTGATGATCGGGTGGCGCGGGATGCCCGGGGAGCACGACGAGCCGCAGCACGTGCAGATGGGCGCCGTCACGCTCGAGACGCTCGCGGCGATCGGCGTGAAGTCGACCGTGCTGCCGGACGACGCGGCCGCCGCGGTCGCCGCGCTCGACGCCGCCATCGCGGACGCGTCGGCGCGCAACGCACCCCACGCGCTCGTCGTGAAGAAGGGCACGTTCGACGCGTACAAGCTCCAAAAGGCGGACGATGCGCCCTACAAGATGACGCGCGAGCGCGCGATCGAGCTGTTCGTCGAGGCCCTCCCGAAGTCGGCGTGCACAGTGTCCACGACCGGCATGCCCTCGCGCGAGCTCTTCGAGGTGCGCGAGCGACGCAAGGAGGCGCACGAGGGGGACCTGCTCACGGTCGGCGGGATGGGGCACGCGTCGCTCATCGCGCTCGGCGTCGCCGTCGAGAAGCCCGCGCGCCCGGTGTACTGCCTGGACGGGGACGGCGCGGTGATCATGCACATGGGTAGCCTCGCGACGATCGCGGACCTCGGCCCGAAGAACTTCAAGCACGTCGTCCTGAACAACGGCGCGCACGACAGCGTGGGCGGGCAGCCCACGGTCGCGTTCGGCATCGACATCTGCGCCATCGCGAAGGCGTCGGGTTACAAGAGCGCGCGCGTCGCGACGAACGAAGAGGAGCTCCGCGCCGCGCTCGCGGAGCTCGCCGCGGGCGACGGTCCCGCGCTCGTCGAGGTGCGCGTGAAGAAGGGCTCTCGCAAAGACCTCGGCCGCCCGACGATGACGCCGAGCGATCTGAAGGTCGCGTTCTCCGCGTTCGTGCGCGCGTCCTGACCCTCGTTCCGGAGGCCTTGTGGACCACTATCCTGCGTTCGGCGTGTACTGCTACTTCGCGGTGGGCCTCGTCACGCTGCTCTTCCTCTTGGACGGCCTGAGCTCGGTCGTCCGCGTGAGGACGAAGACGGCGATCAACCCGGAGGACGTGGGGCGAACGGCGGGCGCGTCGACGAAGGTCGTCGATGAAGAAGTCGCCGCGGTCCAGCGCGCGACGCGCGTGTGGCGGAACGCGTTCGCGAACATCGTGCCGTTCCTCATCATCGCGTTCCTGTTCGTGCTGACCCGCGTGGAGCGCCGCGACGCCCTGATCTATTTCAGCGTGTTCTCGGGCGCGCGCGTGCTCCACGCCGTCGTCTACATGCTGGGAAAGCAGCCGTGGCGCACGATCTTCTTCGTCGTCGGGCAGGCGGCGACGCTCGGGATCGCCTACCACGTGGTGCGGTACGCGGCCGCGCTCCCCTGACGGCCGCCTTGCGTTGACGCGCGATCGTTGGTAGGCCCCCGCGCATGTCCGCAAACATCGAGTCCCTCGACACGCTTCTTCCACAGCTATTCGAGGCCGAGCGCAAGGTCCGGAAGCTGCAGGACGACATCGCCGCGTCGGACCAGACGAAGGCCGTGGACGCGCTCGCGCGCGCGGCGGACGCGGCGCTCCGCGAGGCGGACGAAGACGAGGCCGCGCTGAGGCTCACGCTCGTGGCGGAGCTCCTCGGTGAGTTCGAGGGGCCGCGCGTGATCGACACGCTGATCGACATCCTCAACTCGGCGCTCGAGGAGCCGCGCGACGCGGCGGGTGTCGCGCTCGAGGGGCTCGCGTTCGATCGGTTCAAGGAGGTGGCGACCGGCGTGGAGCGCGCGGTGAAGCGCCTGCCCGTCGGCGCGCCCGCGCTCGCGGAGCTCCCCTACGTGTTCGCCGAGGTGCCGGAGCCCGGCGTGATGAAGCTCCTCGCGCTCTTTGCGTCGCACGAGGATCCGGACGCGGTCGCGGCGGCGATCGAGGTGGGCGTCGAGATCGGCGATCCGGCGTTCGCGAAGATCCTCACGCGGCTCCTCGACGACACGCGCACCGTCGAGCTCGCAGACGAGATCGGCGAGGGCGAGAGCGAGGTCACGCTCGGCGAGCTCGCGAGCGAAGCGATCGAGCTCTTGAGCGGAGACGGAGGAGGGGACGAGCCGCCCCCGCCCGAACCCGCGCGCAGCGGCAAGGGCGCGAAGAAGCGCTGATCGGATGAGCTCGAGGGTCCCGCCACCGCCGCCGCTCTCGAGCGCGGGCGGATCGCGCCTTGGACCCCCGCTGCTCGAGCGCGACCTCGACGCGCTCGAGCAGGAGGTGATGCCGCGGTACCTCTCGTCGTTCGTCGCGATCGCGACGAACATGCTCGTCCCGTCGACGCCGGCGTCGGTCGTCGTGGTCGGCTCGCGCGCGGGCGTGGAGGCGCCGCTCATCGCGGAGCGCCTCCCCGAGGCGAGCCTGAAGGGGCTCGAGCTCTCGGACGTGAGCATGCGGCGCGCGATCGCGCGAGGTGGGCCGCTCGCCGCTTCGTTCGAAATCCTGCGCGGGCCTCCCACGAAGCTCCCGGACCGGGGGTTCACGCACGCGCTCGCGATTCACCCCATGTGCGTGCGCCCGACGCGGCGCGAGCTCCTCGTCGACATGCGGCGGCTCCTCGTGGAAGGCGGGCAGGGCGTGCTCGCGCTCCCGCTCCGCGGCTCGTTCCCGGAGATCGTGGACATGATCCGCGAGTACGCGCTCCAGAAGGATCTCCCGAAGCTCGCCGAGTCGGTGGAGATCGGCGCGGCGAATCGGCCCACGCCCGAGACGATCTCGGACGAGCTCGAGGCGGCCGGGTTCACGGACGTGGAGGTCGACGTCCAGCTCCTGGGGGTGCGGTTCGCGTCGGGTCGCGAGTTCGTGCAGCACCCCGTGTTCGAGCTGATGGTCGCGCCGGACACGCGCGCCGCGCTCGACATGGCCCCGGCCGTCGCGACGGACGCGCTCGCGTACGCCCGCGCCGCGATCCTCAAGTACTGGTCCGAGGGCGAGTTCGAGCTGACAGTGAACCTCGCCGCCGCGAGCGGACGCCGGCCCTGATCTTTCGATCCTCTCGTATGCTCGAGGGGCGGATGAAGTACGGCCCGATCTCGTCCTGGTTCTCGCGCGGGAACGAGCTCTCGGTCCTCGGCGCCGTGGACTCGCCGCGGTGGGTGCAGCTCGTCGCGGAGGTCCGGGCGACGGAGCCGGCGAGGTCGCCGTTCAGCGGCGCGCCGTGCGCGTACTACCAAGGGCAGATCGGGCGCGCGGACGCCCTGCAGGGGGAGGACGGCGTCGTCCGCGTGTTCGAGCCGCTCGGGACGGCGACGTCCCCGCACGACCTCGTCGTGAAGACGGCGGACGCGTTCGAGGTCGTGCTCCCCGCGGGGTATTTCATCGTCGTCGCTGGGCGCCTGCCGCGCACGGAGCGGAGCCTGGAGCGCGTCCCGGACGAGCTCGCCTACCTCGGCATCGATCCGGCGAAGCTGACCGGCGCGATCTGGTACCGCGAGGTGGTGCTCCGGCCCGGATCGCTCGTCCGGTTCTCGGGGATCGTCGAGACTGTCCTCGCGAGCGCGAACTACCGGTCGAATGCGCAGCGGTCGCTGCGGATGCGGCCTATGCGCGAGCCGCTCGTCGTTCAAGAACTCGTCTGACGGACGTGGGCTCGTGCTAAGAGGCGCGCATGCCTCAGAAGCCGATGGTCCGAAAGAAGAAGAAGATCCGTGACACGAAGCGCCTCGCCAAGTGGCGCGCGAAGCAGGAGGCCGCGGCGACCCCGTCCGAGCGCGGCGCCGCCCCCGCGAAGGACGCCGCGAAGAAGTAGTCCGCGATGAAGACGCTCGTGTGCCGCTGCGAAGACGTGACGCTGCACGAGCTCGAGACGGCGATGAGCCGCGGGCACACGGACATCGAGTCCGTGAAGAGGTACACGGGCTTCGGCACGGGGTACTGCCAGGGCAAGTGGTGCCTCGCGCTCTGCGCGAGGCTCATTCGCGAGCGCGGCGGTGACGCGTCGAACCCCATCACGCCTCGGCCGCCGTACCACCCCACGTCCCTCGCCACGCTCGCCGGCCTCGCCGCGCTGGCGAAAGAGGGACCGGAGGAGAAATGAACGTTCGGTTGGTCCACGAGTTTCGGTTCGAGGCCGCGCACAAACTCCCGCGCGTGCCCGAGAACCACAAGTGCAGGCGCCTGCACGGCCACAGCTTCAAGATCGAGCTGTCCGTGCGCGGCCCCGTCGATCCCGCGACGGGTTGGTTCATCGACTACGCCGTCCTCTACGACGCGTGGAGGCCGCTCTACGACCTGCTCGACCACAACTACTTGAACGACGTCGAGGGCCTCGAGAACCCCACGAGCGAGAACCTCGCGAAGTGGATCTGGGATCGGCTGAAGCCCGGGCTCGCCCCGCTCGAGCGCGTGACCGTGTTCGAGACGTGCGACGCACGCTGCGAGTACGAAGGCGACTGACCCCGCATCGCGCGCGCGAGCGGGCGCGCGGCCTCACGACTTGGGCATGAGGCGCGGCCGCGCGGCGCACCGCCCGCCGTCGCACACGGGCGTGACGGGCTGGTAGGGGCAGTCGAGCGACGGGCATTCGAGGGCCGCGCCCGCCTTGTCCTTGCGCGGGGACGCGCACTTCGCGTGGAGCGCGGCGGCGCGCGAGTTCGTCATCGCGCGGTCGCCGCACGTCGAGCAGCACGTGTCCTCGGAGACGTTCTCGAGCGTGCAGTCCGCGTCGGACCGGCACGTGTCGTCGATCGCGACGGCGGGGCTCGTCGGGTCGGCGCTCGCGGAGGCGGAGCTCGGCGCCATGGACATCGCCGACGCGCGCGTCGTGGGTGTGGGCGTCGGGGCCGTCGTCGTGGGCTCGCTCGTCGAGCGCGTCGCGGGCTCTTGGCCGCTCGCACATCCGACGAGCATGAGCGCGAAGAGGAGCCCGAGGTGAGTGCGCGTGATCATGGGACGCCGCGAGCGTATCCCGGATACGCTTCTCTCATGCCTCGCTTGTACGCGCGCAGTCTGCGCACCGGGCTGATCTGGATCGTCGCGGCGGCAGCGGCTCTCTCGGCCTTCTCCTGCGACGACGGGAACGCGGACACGACGAGCTCGAGCTCGAGCACGGGGAGCGGAACGGGCGGCTCGGGCGGCGGGCCCGTGAAGATGGTGATGCTCCGCATCGATCCGCCCACGGCGAACCTCGTGGTGACGCTCGGCTCCCCCGGGACGACGAAGGCGCCGTTCCGCGCGTTCGCGTCCGAGAACGGTGGGCCCGAGTCCGAGGTGACGAGCGCGGTGAAGTGGAGCGTCAGCCCGGCGTTCGGATCGATCGGCGCGGACGGCGTGCTCACGCTCGCGGAGCGAGGCGGCCAGACGAACGTCACGGCGCAGCTCGGCGCGGCGACCGCCTCCGCGGCGATCACCGTGAAGCTCGTCGGGGACGTGTTCGGCCCCGGCACGGACGCGACGACGAAGAGCGCCTTCGACACCGCGCAGGCCGATCCGGACACGAGCGCGGCTCCCGCGATCGAGTACCCGGAGGACGGCGTCGTCCTTCCGGGCAACGTGCCGCCGATCGAGGCGCAGTGGTCGCAAGCGTCCGACAACGCGACGTACCGCGTCCGAATGAGGACAGCGGACACCCTCGACCTGAGCTTCTACACGACCTCACGCGAGCTCACCGCGGCGAAGGACCTCTGGTCGCTCGTCGGCGCGTCCACCGCGGACACCGCCGTCTCGCTGGAGGTCGACGGGCTCGGCGCGTCGGGCATGGTGCGGGCGAGCGCGCCGCGCGCGTTCACGATCACGGCGGACTCGATCGACGAGAGCGCGATCTACGTGTGGCAGTCGTCCACCGGATCGTTCCGCGTGCTCGACATCCAGGCAGGCACGGACATCCCCCTCCCGAACGACGCGCCCGCGCTCGGAGCCGGTCAGCCGTGCTCCGGGTGCCACCGCGTCTCGCGCGACGGGACGCGCTTCGCGTACACGTACAACGGCG
The DNA here is from genome assembly GCA_046351395.1 of Polyangiaceae bacterium. Taxonomy (GTDB): domain Bacteria; phylum Myxococcota_A; class Polyangia; order Polyangiales; family Polyangiaceae; genus CAYYKK01. The sequence goes on along the minus strand of JAXLYP010000001.1, from coordinate 84,085 downwards.
GGAACTTCGAGTTCGGCGCGCTCGCGTTCGACCCGATGACGCAAAAGTTCACGCAGAAGGTCGCGCCCCAGCCGAACGTGCGCGCGACCTACGCGACGTTCAACCCGCTCGAGCCGACGACGCGACCGGCGATGCTGGTGACCGTCCCGGACACGGTCCCGCAGAACACCGCCGGCACGGTGCGCGTGAGCCTGCGCGATCCCGACACGAACATGGACCTCCCGAGCGACATCGCCGCGTCGATCGCGATGATCGATCCGGCCGTGGGCCACGCCACGACGATGCCGGACTGGTCCGCGGATGGCTCGTTCGTCGTGTTCGCCGCGTACGACAGCGACGCGAACTTCGTGCGCCTCCTCGGCGACGACATCGTGGCGGCGTCGATCGTCGAGGTGCCCGTCACGTGGGACGCGGGCGCGTCCTCGTTCCACTTCGGCGCGCCGAAGGTGCTCGTGCAGGCGCCGAGCAAGGCTGCGCCCGACACGGATCAGAACAACTTCCTGCCGACCATCTCTCCGGACGGCTCCGCGGTCGCGTTCACGCGCGCCGCCGGGTGGTGGTCCATCAAGACGCAACAGAGTTTCATCAACCGGTCGGGGCAGATCGCGGTCGTGCGCCGCAGCGACAACCACGTCTTCGAGCTCGTGCGCGGGTCGAACGGCCCAGGGACGACGCTCTCGAGCACGTGGCCGCAGTGGGCGCCGTCGATCGGCTCGCGCTACCTGTGGCTCGCGTTCGGCGCGGAGCGCCCCTACGGCCATCGGCTCACGCCGACGAGCCCCGAGAACGGGCAGTGCGGGTTCGTCCAGGGGCAGGGGCTCTGCAAGCACCTCTGGGTGACGGCGATCGATCGGCAGAAGCTCGCGAACGGCACGGACGATCCGAGCTCGCCGCCGTTCTGGATCCCGGGGCAGACCGTCGCCGCCCAGTACGTGAGCCCGCAGTGGACGAAGGCCGTCATCCCTCCGCCGCAGTAATTACTGGGGGGCTCCGCCCCCCCTGCGCCTTCGGCGCCCCCCAGTGGGGGGCTGCCGCCCCCCATACGCGCCTTCGGCGCTCCCCCCGCACCAAACGGGGCTCCGCCCCTTTTGGAATTCCCCGGGGAGACGCCTTCGGCGCAGAAGGAGAGACGCCTTCGGGGCAGACGGCAGACGCCTTCGGGGCAGAAGGAGAGACGCCTTCGGGGCAGAAGGGGAGACGCCTTCGGGGCAGAAGGAGGGACGCCTTCGGGGCAGAGGGCAGACGCCTTCGGCGCGGAGGAGGGGGGTGCGCTATCTTCGCGGCCATGAGCCAGGAGTACCTAGCCCTTTGCGCGATGGCGCCCGACCGACCCGGCCTCGTTCGTGAGCTCACGGAGTTCATCGGGGAGCGCGGGGCGAACATCGACGACAGCAGGATGGCGATCCTCGGCGGCGAGTTCGCGATGACGCTGCTCCTGTCGGGGACCCGAGAGGCCATCGAAAGGATCGAGCGCGACGTCACGGCGTTCGAGGAGAGGTCTCAGTCGAGGACGCTGCTCCGGAGGACGAAGAGCCCCGAGGAGCACCGCCGCGGGGAGCTCCGCGGGTTCGTCGTCACCGCCGAGTCGTTCGATCGAGAGGGCATCGTTCGCGCGATCGCCTCCGCGCTCCACGATCTCGGGGCGAACGTCGTCTCGCTCGAGACTACGCAGTGGAACGCGCCGTTCACCGGCGCGACGCTGTTCCGCATCGAGCTCTCCGCGGAGGTCCCGCGCAGCACGTCCATCGGCGCGGTGCGCGCCAAGATGGACGACGTCGCGACGGCAGAGAACCTCGACATCGAAGTGAGGACCGGGACATGAGCTCCACCCCCATCGCGCCGAAACCGCTCCCCCTCGCGACCCCGCCCTCGCGCGCCTTCACGGACGCGCTCCGCGCCGTGCTCGTCGCCGCGGCGGCGCCCGTCGCGCTCACCGCGTGCTCGTCGCCCCAGACGCCGGTCGCGACGGATCCTCCGGGCACGGCGGCGCCGACGACGACGGTGGTCGCGACGGCCACGAGCGTCCCGACGACCGTGCCGACGCTCCCGGCGACCGTCGCGACCGCGGTGACGACGTCGACGGCCGCGATCACCCCCGCGACCGAGAAGCTCAGCCGGCCCGGGTGGCGCCACGGCGCGGCGTACTGCATCGCCGAGGTCGACACGCACAAAGCGGGCGCGGAGAAGTCGAACCGCTCGCCCGAGGGGTGCGACCTCGACTGGGCCGATCCGAAGCTGCGGACGCTGCCGGACCAGCCGAACGGGATGTTCGGCTACGAGTTCGATCCCGCCGCGACGAAGGACGAGCGCGCGAAGGTCAAGGACGCCTGCTGCTACGGCGTCGACCGGCCCGAGCGTGGCCGGCCGCTCCGCGCGGACGACGAGGCGCGCACCGCGATCGTCGCCGAGTCCGCGTCCCGCTCCGACTGGCTCGTGCGCGTCGCGTGCGACGCGTCCGCGCTCGATCCCGCGGATCGCGCGCGCCTCGCGGACGCCTGGGCGAGCGACGCGGCGCTCGAGCACGCGAGCATCGCCGAGTTTTCGCGCGTCACCCTCTCGCTGATGGCCCTCGGCGCGCCCCCCGATCTCCTTCAGAAGACACACGAGGCCGCGCTCGACGAGGTCCGCCACGCCGAGCTCTCGTTCGGGCTCGCGAGCGCGCTCGCGCAGCGGTCGATCGGACCTGGGCCGCTCCCGCTCGATGCGTCGAAGCCCTCGCACGTCGTGCCCGGTGAATCCGGGCGCGTGTCCTTCGCGAAGGCGACGCTCGCGGACGGGTGCGTCGGTGAGACGATCGCGAGCATCGAGGCCGCACTCGCGAGCGAGGGCGCGGTTGGCGAGCTCGCGACGATCCTTCGGGGCATCGCGGATGACGAGGCCCGCCACGCGACGCTCGCGTTCGCCACCGTCGCCTGGCTGCTCGGCGGCGCGACCGCGGACGAGCGCGCGGCGATCACCGCGTTCGTCCGCGAGCAGCTCGCGCGGATCGACGCGGAGCTCGCGAGCCCCGCGGAGGACGTGCCCGAGGGGCCGACCGACGCGCTCGACGCGACGTGGGGACGCGTCTCCAAGCGCGACGCCGCGCGCGTCCGCCGGGACGCCCTGCGCGGCGCGGTGCGACCCGCGCTCGCCGCGCTCGTTGGAGACGAAGCGCGCGACGTGCCGCGCGCGTGAAGAGCGTGGCGCGCGTGGATTCGGCGCTGGGTCGAAGATCGCGCGCGCTCGGCTCGAGCACCGATCGTGTGGTGCTCTAGCCCGACCGAACGAACCGCCGAAGCGCGAGCGTGACGAAGAACGCCGCGCTCAGCGTCAGCACGACGGCGCCGCCGGTGGGCACGGCCCACGCGCTCGACACGAAGATCCCCGCGACGCCCGAGACGAGCGCGATCGCGATGCTGCCGAGCCAGTAGCCCCGCGCCGTTCGCGCGACGTTCCGCGCCGCCGCCGCCGGCACGACGACGAGCGCCTCGACGAGGAGCGCGCCGACGATCTTCAGGCTCACCACGATCGCCGCCGTGAGCAGGACGACGAACGCGTACTCGATGAACGTCGTGTCGACGCGCGCCGTCGACGCGAGCCGCGTGTCGAGGCTGTCGAGCAGGAGCGCGTTGTACCGCCAAGCGACGAGCGCTCCGATCACGACCGACCCGACGAGCAGGACGAGCAGGTCGAGATCCGTCACCGTGAGGAGAGAGCCGAACATCAGCCCCTCGATCTGGTGGATGTTGAACGTCTTGGTCGCCGCGACGAGAAGGCACACGCCGAGGCCCAGCGTGAGCGCCATGAACACGCCGATGAGCGTGTCCGGCGAGAGCGGTGAGCGGCGCTTCACGTACGAGATGCCGATCCCGAGCATCACGCAGAACCCCATCATCCCGAGCCACGGCGTGTCGGGCGAAGCGCCGAGCAGGAGGCCCAGCGTGAGCCCCGTGAGCGCGCCATGCCCGATGACGGAGCTGAAGAACGCCATGCGCCGCGCGACGACCACGTGGCTCAAGCCACCGAGGAGGGGCGCGAGGAGGATCGCCGCGAGGATCCCGCGCGTGATGAATGGGTACTCGAACGCGTGCGGCAGCTTCCCGCTCCTCGCGAGCGCGGCGAGCCACGCGTAAAACGAGCTCATCTCGTGGGCCTCGCGACGCGCGTGAACGGGAACTGCGCCTCGTCCCCGAACACGTCCGCGACCGTGCCCGTCTTCTGCACCTTCACGTCGAGCCACGTTACGGCGTCCGCGATGCGGTGGACCTGTGCCGCGTCGTGCGAAACGATCACGGTGGCGACGCCCCGACCGCGCGCCTCGTCGACGAGATCCTCGAGGCGCGCCTCGCTCGTCGCGTCGAGGCCGCTCGCGGGCTCGTCGAGGAAAAGGAGCTCGGGCTCCGGATCGATGGCGTTCGCGAGGAGGACGCGTTGGAGCTCTCCGCCCGAGAGCGACCCGAGGCGGCGGGCTCCGAACCCGCCGAGTCCGACGCGCTCGAGCAGCGCCTCGAGGGGCGCGCGGAGCGCCTTCTTCACGCCGAGGCAGATCGGCCAGCGCTGCCGCGAGAGCGCGAGGAACTCGATCACCGTCACGGGGAGCGTGCGGTCCACCGGGAACGCCTGCGGGACGTACCCGACGCGGCCGCTCGAGCGCGCGTGGAGCTTCACCTCGCCTTCGAAGTCGACGTGCCCGAGGAGCGCGGCGAGCAGGGTGCTCTTGCCCGCGCCGTTCGGCCCGATGATCGCGTGGACCGCGCCCCGCGAGACGGTGAGGTCCACGCCATCTACGAGCGCGCGCCCCTCGCGCGTGACACGCACGCCGCGCGCCGTGAGGGCGGGCTCTCCGACAGGGACGACGCCGGGCGCGGGCTCGCTCATCCGTCCGTCACGAGCGCCTTCACGAGCGTATCGACGTTCTGCTGCATGACCTCTTCGAACTCGCTCGCGCGGTACTTCCCCTTCGCGACGTGGCTGATCACGTACACGCGCACGGGGCGGGACTTCGCGAGCACGTCGAGGAGCTTCGCCGGGAACGACTCCTCCGTGAGGATGACGTCGATCTTCTCCTTCCCCAGCAGGTCGACCATACCGCCGAGCTCCTCCGCGGACGGCGTCAACCCGTGGGACGGCTGCACGACGCCCGCGATCGAGACGCCGAACTCCTGGCAGAGGTAGCTGTACCCGTCGTGCACCGTCACGACGCGCTTCGTCTTCGCGTTCGCGAGCTGGGTCGCGGCGCTCGCCTTGATCTTCCGGAGGCGCTTCGCATACTCGTCCGCGTTCTTCTGGAGGGCGTCGTTCAGGTCGGGCCTCAGCTGCCCGAGGATCTTCGCGATCGCGTACGTCTGCTGGATCGCGTTCGTGAACGACAGGAACGTGTGCGAGTTCACCGCCTCGCCGTGCGCGCCGGGGAGCAGGGGCGTTCCGTCGTTCGCCTTGATCACGACGAGCGACGCGTTGCCCGACGCCTTGACCATGTCCGGGATGAACTCGTCGTGGCCGATGCCGTTCACGACGAGCCCGTCCAGGTCCGACAGCTTCTTGATGTCCTCGGGGCTCGGCTGGTAGTCGCCCGAGTCCACGTCGCCCGGGAGGATCGCGACGAGCTCCACGCCCTTCGCGTCCCCGAGGACGTTCGCGACCCACGAGTAGTAGGGGTGGAGCGTCACGCCGATCTTCAGCGTCTTCGATGCGTCTCGGGGAGCGATCGGCGCCGCCGTCGCCGCGTCCGCGCTCGAGGCACCGCTCGGCTTCGGGGGCTGCTTCACGGAGGCGGCGCTCGAGCCCGCGGATGTCCCCGCGCCCGTGGGGGATGCGCCGTTTCCGCAGCCCGCGAGGATGAGGAGCGCGACGACGAGGAGCCAGAAGGGACGGAGGCGCATCGGGGTTCCTATCGACCCAATACGCTCGCGGGGCCAATCAGGATCTGTTGCCACCCCTCCGCGAAGTTGACGCTGGGCTCCGCGGCGCGTGGGCCGGGGCCCGTGCCCACGAACGTGCTCACGTGGACGAGCGTCCCCGCGACGTCGTGGTGGATCTCGTCCGGCACGAGGCGCGGATCGATCGCCGCCCCGGGCTCGGGCTCGATGAGGATCGCGACGAACGTGCGCGCCGTCGGGTCGGTCGGTACGCCGACGTAGTTCACGATGCGCCCGGCCGCGAACGACGTCCACGCGTAGCCCGCGCGGTCGATCGGGTCGGGCGCGAACGGCGGGATGAGATCCTCGGCGAGCTCGGCGGCCGTCGGCCAGGCGCCGCGCCGCGCGCGGAACCGCTCCGCTTCGACGAGACCCTCCTGGAGCGCGCGGTACGCGCGCTGGGACGTCGGGTCGAGGGACCCGAACCGCGCGACGAACGGCGGGTCGGACGCGCCCTCTGCGGCGGCGGAGCGCCGCGTGTTCGCCTGCGTGGTGATCGCCGCGACCGACCAGAACGCCACGAGGAACAGCGCGCGCGCGACGTGGAGCGTCTCCGCGCGCCCCGGCGGCGGCGAGATGGCGATCGCGCGGGAGGCTTCATCCGCCACGGGTCCCGTCTTATCACGCTCGAGGAGCGCTAGACTGAACCTCCCCATGCGATCCGGCTCGCTGCTCCTCGCTTCGGCTCTCCTTCTCAGCTGCAACGGCGCGAACGACGACGCGCACGCCGGAGCGACGACGACCGGCGCGGGCGGCGCGGGGAGCGCCAGTTCCGCGTTGAGCTCGACGAGCTCGTGGATGCAGCACCCCGAGCACACGACGCCGAGCGCCGCGTTCGTTCCCAAGGCGACGGGGACGTGTCCGACGCTCGTGGACGGCAAGGTCACGTTCGCGCCCGCGGGCATCCCCGCGCGCGCCGTCGAGCTTCACCTCTCCGCCGCCGCGGACACGATGGATGGCCCGCTCGTGTTCTATTGGCACGGCGCTGGAGGGTCTCCGACCGAAGCGACGTACGCGCTCGGCGACGCCGCGGTGAAGGAGATCCTCGCGATGGGCGGCGCGGTCGCGGCGCCCTATCACGACCCCGAGCAGAGCACGCTGCCTTGGTTCCTCGACACCGGCGAGCGGGACGACGATCTGCGCCTCGCCGACGAGGTGCTCGCGTGCCTCCTCGATCAGAAGGGCGTCGATCTCCGGCACGTTCACTCCGTCGGGTTCAGCGCGGGCGCGATCCACACGACGCAGTTCGCCGCGCGCCGCTCCGGGTACCTCGCGAGCGTGGTCGTGTACTCGGGCGCGCAGTTCGGCGACCCGCCCCTCCAGGATCCCGAGAACTACTACGCCGCCATGCTGTTCCATGGCGGCCCGGACGATGTGGTCATCGTCAACTTCCAGGACGAGCAGACCAAGTACCAAAAGTGGATGAGCGACCATCAGCGCTTCTCCTTCCTCTGCGATCACGGGATGGGCCACACCGTGCCGCCCGACGGCCGCGCTTCTGCGTGGCAGTTCCTCGAGGACCACCCGTTCGGGGTGAACCCCGAGCCCTACGCGTCAGCGCTGCCCCAGGGCTTCCCGAGCTACTGCGCGCTCTGACGGGCGCCTCGACGAACTCGTCGGCGCGGCGCGAGGCGCGCACGAATCCTGGGAACACGCGGGCGAACCCGTTGTCGATGAGGCGATGCTGCGTCTTTGCTGCGCCGCGCTCTCGGTCGGCCTCGGGGTGTCCGTCGCAGCCTGCGCGGGAGCGCCCTCCGTCCAGGCGCCGGCGCAGCTCGCCGACGCGGCGTACGTCCACCCCCAGGTCTCGGGTCGCCTGTCGGTCCGCGTCATCGACGTCGGTCCCGCCCCGGGACCAGCAGATCCCCCGGCGTTTGGTGCGCTGGATGGGGATGGAGTCCTCTCGCGCGCGTCATCGGCCGAGCTCGACGATCCACGCGATCCCCGTGAAGCGGAGGTCGCGCGCGCCCTCGGCGGGGCGCGCCGCCCCACGCTCGACTGCTTCGCGCCGGGGCAGGCCTCGGCGGACGTGTGGATCGTCGGGCGCACGGGGAACGCGGGACACGTGCGCGCGCTCGACGTCGCGTCGTCCACCGCGGGGCGCGACGCGACCCGCTGCGTCCTCTCGTCCCTCTGGGGGGCGGTGCTGCCCGGCCGCGGGATCGCCTTCAGCTACCTCCTCCACGTCGAGCCCTGGCCGACCGGGTGCACGACCGTCGACTGCGAGTCCCTCCCGGATCTTCCGCCGCTGCAACCGAAGCCGGCGAGCCCTCCGGACGATCTCTCCTCGTACTCCCCAGCGCGGTACGTCGCACGTCTCCGCCGCTGCTACAGCGCGTCCCTCGCTCGCGATCCCAACCTGACGGGCTCGCTGAATCTGCGCCTCCGAATCGGCGGCGATGGGACAGTGACGAACGCCGACGCCTCCTCGAGCACGTTCTCGGACGCACAGCTCACGGCGTGCATCGTCTCGTCCCTCGCGTCCATGACGTTTCCCCCGCCCGAATCGGGGGAGCCATTCGACGTCGTATACCCGATCCGGTTTGTACCGGGCGCGACAGGGGTCTCCCCCGTGTCGGCTCCGCCCCGCCGCCACGGGGAGCTCGACGCGCGCGGGATCGTGGAGGCCGCCGAGGCGAACGACATCCACGCGGCCATCGTCCCCGGTGGAGAGGTCGGGACCGCGCAGCCCTTCGTGGTGTTCCTCGAGCGCGGTGGGCGTGTCGCGGCCGTCCGGCGTCTGTTCGAAGAGCCCCCGCCGAACGCCGTCCGGCGAACTCGGCGCATCGGCCCGTCTCTCCTCGTGCTCGACGATCCGGAGCGCGCGTTCGACGCCTCGGTGTTCGACGCCCTCGACTTTTGATCGCCCGCGCCGATCCCTCGGGGTGTCCCCGCTACCAATCGAGGTGGACGAGCCGCGCGCGCCCGACGTTCGCTTGCTCGAGCAGCGTGAGCGTCGTCGCGGTCGGATCCGTGAACGCGAGGCTCGTGTCCGTGAGCGGCGCCGTCGAGAGGAACGCGATGTGGACGGGCGCGCCGGGCGCGCCGTCCTTTCCGAGGGGGAGGCCGAACAGCACCTGACCCTGATCGAGCTGCGCGCTGAACGCGATCTTGCACGAGTCCACCGTCGCGCCGCAGGTGAACGCGAACGACGCGACACCCGTGATCGCTGCCAGCGCAGGCTTCGGCGCCTCGACGACGAACGGCGCAGCGACGAGCTTGCCCGTGGGGTCGAGCGCGGCGACGCGGATCGTCGCCCCCGCGATCGTGCTCGCCTCCGGCCCGTCCTCGATCCAGGCGGCCATGAGCTGGTTCCCCGCCATCGCGAGCTTGGGGCCGTGCGAGTGCGCGCCCGACGCGTACACGCGGCCCTCGTCCTTCACCTTGAGCGTGTCGGCCTCGAGCCTCGCGAGGTAGATGTCCGCGTTCTCGCCCTCGCGCATGTCCGAGTACGCGACGTAGACGTCGTTGTCGTGCACGAGGATGTCGACGTCCGCCGCGTCCCCGTCCGCCTTCGTGACGCGCGTGTCCCCGACGGTCTTGTCGAGGTCCTTGCTCATGCGCGCGACGTAGACCTCGCCGTTCTTGTCCCGCGAGTCGACCCACCCCACGATGAACGCTTCCCCGCCGTCCTTGCCTTTGCGCTTCGCTGGATCGCTCGGCGCGGGCGCGAACGCGATCGCCGCGCTCGTCACCGTGGAGCCCGCGTCCTTGCTCTTGCCGCTCCGGTCGAGCGTCGTGAGCTTCTTTTGCTGCGTCTTCTTCCCGTCGGCGTCCACGCGCGTCGCGTAGAGGTTGGGACCAGTCTTCTCGCTCGCGACCCACACGACGACGCTGTCGCTCTTCGCCTTCGTCGGGAGCTCCGCCACGGCGACGCCCCCCTCGCTGACGGCGCGCTTCGAGAGTACGAGCGGATCCCCGAGCGTCCCGTCGTCGTGCGTGAACCGGAGCGCGAGCGTCGCCGCGTACGGCGGCTCGCCCTTCGGGGCCACCTCGGTCGGCGTGCTCCCGTCGACGAAGTAGGTCGTCCACGCGGTCACCGCGCCCGCTCCCGAGACCTTCGTCGACGCGACGTGGAACAGTGGATCTCCGATCACGAGCGAGCGCGCGTCCCGGATCGCGGGACGCTTTCCCGTCTCGGACTTCCAGGCGACCGGCTGCCACTTCGACGCGCGCGCCGGGAGCACCGCGAGGTAGAGCGACGTGGGCGCCGCCGCGGACGCTGCGAGCGCCGTGCACGCCCCCGCGTCGCACGACAGGTCGAACGCGACGTCCGGCACGCCCTCCTTCGAACTCGCGCCGAAGTAGCGCACGGGCTCGGAGCCCCGCACCGAGAGATCCGCCCCGACGCGCGCGAACATCGGCCAATTCGGCACGGGCGGGGCGTCCTCGCCGGCCGTCGGTGTGTTCTCGTTCGATGCGAGCTCGCTCGGCGCGAGCATCAGCATCGCCCACCCGTCGCCGTCGGCAGCCATTTCGTGGCTCGCGCGCTTGTCGACGAGGAACGAACCCACGTCGGGAGCGACGCCGCCGTCGGCGCCCACGGACGCGTAGTGGAGGACGCGCGTGTCGGTGCCCGCCTCGCCGATGTTCTCCCACGCGACGAGCGCCCGCTTGCCAGCGCCTCGCGGCGCCGCGACGATCTGGACGAACGCCGCGTCCCCGAGGGGCGCGGAAATGCGCTTCGGCGGCACCGCGAGCGCCCCGCCCTTCACGACGGCGAACTTCACGGCGCCGTCCATGTCCGTGTGGTCCGTGTAGGCGATGACCGAGCCACCTTCGATGGATGCGACCTGCACGTCGATGTCCGAGACGTCCTGATCGACGACGCGGACCTCCGCGCTCTTCTGGGCCTTCGCGTCGACCGTGAACGCGCGCACGGGCCCGAGGGGCTCACCGTCGTTCGCGGTCGCGCTCGTCGGCGCGTCGACGACCGCGAACGTCACGTCCTTCGCGGTCGCGGCGAAGTCCCACCCGAGCACGCCGCGCGCGATGAGCTGCGGGGGCGAGAGGATTTTGGTCCCCGCGGGATCGACCGCGGTCGCGTGGATCGATGTGGTGCCGTCCGCGCCCGACTCGTGGATGAGGATGAGGCCGCCGTTCCACGCCGCCACGCCCGCATATTTGACTGTGTCGCTCACCGGGGGAAACGAGAGCGTGTCCGCGACCGGCTTGCCGCTCGCGTCGAGCACGCGGAGCTTGAACACCTCGGTCTGATCGATCGCCTCGTCCCACAGGAGGACGTACCCCGAGTCCGTCGCCGTGACGTGCGGGGGCACCTTGCCGAACGCGCCGTGCGCGCCGAGATCGATCTCGTCCTTCGGTTCGCCCGGCGGGGGCGCGACCGTGACGTCCAGCTTGCGGGCGTACAGGTGACCGGCGCGCGTGTAGACCGCGAGCGCGTCGTTCCCGCGGCGCGCGAGCGCGGACGGGCTCTCGTCCGAATCCATCTTCCCGATGAAGTAGGCGTCGATCGGCGGCGCGTCCGGACCGAGGAGGGACGGCGGTGCCTCCGGCGTCCGAATCTTCGTCTCGGTGTGGGGCGCCTTCGCGGGCTTCGGTGGCGGGCCCCCGCACGCGCTCGCGAGGGCGGCGAGCGCGACGAGACCGGGGAGCGCGAGGCGCCGTGAGCGGGGCGAGCCGAGCGAGCTCGAGAGGTTCGGGAGGAGCGCGCAGCGCACGGGAGGGGTGCGGCGAATCATGAGGGCGTTCGTCGCATCGATAGACCTCCCCCGCAACCTTTCCTACCCGGCGTCTGTTCCCGCGGCGCGCGGCCGCGGGGAACGGTCGTCGAACCGGGACTGCGGTTGGCTCGAGATCTCCATCGACTTCTCGAGCAGGCTCGGCCCGGCGACGGGAAGGACGATCTCGAACACGGCGCCGCCCTTGGTCGCCGGGCGGTAGGTGATCTCCCCGCCGTGCTCGAACACGATCCGCTGACAGATCGCGAGCCCGAGGCCCGTGCCGTGCGACTTGCTCGTCGCGTACGGCTCGAACAGCTTCTCCCGCATCTCCTCCGACACGCCCGGGCCGTTGTCTCGGACGACGATCCGCACGTGCCCGGCGCCCGCCTTTCCCTTCGGCCCGGGGGTCGCGGGCAGGTGATGGAGCGCGACCGTCACGCGCGGATCCGGGCGGATCGCGCTCGCGGCGTCGAGGCCGTTCTGCACGAGGTTCGTGAGCACCTGGACCATCTGATCTCGATCCGCTCGGATCTCGGGGACGCCGTCGTCCGTGAGCTCGACGCGCGGGTGGGCCCCGCCGCCCGTCCGCACGTCGTCCGGATCCATCGCGTGGAGCGCGACGACACCCTTCGCGACCGCCGCGAGATCCATCGGCGCGGGGTTCGGCGGCGGGAGGCGCGAGAACTTCGTGAACTCGCCAACGATGTTCGCGATCCGGTGCACCTCCTCGAGCACCGTCTTCGTGGCCTCGTCGAAGTACTCCTCGAACGCGTCGTCCCCGCGGCCGTGCAGTCGGCGGAGCGTCTCGACGGCGGCGCGAATGGGGGCGAGCGGGTTCTTGATCTCGTGCGCGACCTGGCGCGCGATCTCGCGCCTCGCGGCGATGCGCTCCGTCGCCGCGAGGCGCTTTCGGATCCGCGTGAGCTCCTCGATCGCCGTGTTGAACGAGTCCGCGAGGTCGCGAATCTCGGGGCTCCCGCGGCGCCGTACGGGGCGCGGCTCGCCCCCGACGATCTCGCGCGTCTCGCGCGCGAGCTCGCCGATGGGGCGCGCGAGGCTGCGCGCGAGGACGACGGCGAAGAACAGCGCGACGAACGCCGCGACCCCGCCGTTCTGGAGGATCTCGAGGTCGAGCTTGCGCAGCGCCTTCGTGAGCGTGTCGCGCGGGACGGTCGCGAGGACCGTGAGGCCGGCGACCTCCTCGAGCTTGATCTCCTTCGTCACGACGTCCCCGCCCGCGCTCTTGCGCGGCGTGCTCGCGTCGAGCAGCGCGAGGCCGACGCCGTGCGCCGCGCCGACGCGCTCGATCATCGAGTTGATCTTGCGCGCCCCGACCATCCCTAGCGTGTACCCGTGGGACGTGCGCGAGCACCACACCTCGATCGCCGGCTCCGTCCCCGCGGTCGACGGCCGCGCGACCGGGGAGCCCACATCCGCCTTCGAGATCAGCTGACCGAGGCGCGGGTCCTTCGTGCCGATGACCGCTACGTTCGACGCGGAGAGGATGCTCCCGTCCGTCGTGACGAGCCAGAGATCGTCGAGCTTCCGCGCGGCCGCTTCCTCGGGGATGTGGTGCTTGAGGGCGATGCGGCTCCCCGCGTCCAAGCTCTCCACGTTCCCCTTCGCGCGCTCGAAATCGAGCAGGGCCTTCTCGAAGAACGTCCCGTTCGAGCAGAGCGGGAGCATGAGGTCGCGCAGGCCCCGCGCGTCCTCGACGACCGCCGCGCGGACCTCCGTGGATGCCGCCTCGATGCGATCAGCGAAATCCCGCTCCATCGTCTCCCGGGTGGTCGTGCGGACGCCGTACCCCGCGAGCCCGGTCGCGAGGACCGCGACGAGGAGGAACGCGATGGCGAAGCGGACGGCGAGAGGCATCGAGGGGCTCCGCCTCCGGTGTATCACCGCACCGCGCGCGGCGTTTTTGAACTTGCACCGAGCCGATGAGCCCGCGCGACGACCGTGGGGATTCCGCGGAGGACCGCGGCTGCGTCGAGCGCCTTCGGCGCGCGCGGGATTCCGCGGAGGATCGCGGCTGCGTCGAGCGCTCGGGATTTCGCGGTCCTCTGCGGCTGCCTGTGGGTCGCGCTGTTGGCCCCGCGCTCGCAAGAAAGGAGCGCGTGTCTCAAGATCTCTCGGGAGAAGGCGTCAAGCTCGGCAAGGACGCCACAGCGGAGCCGTCCACGCGGCAAAAACCCCCCATTGATCAAGCCTACTGCCGGGCTCATCGTGGGGAGACGGTCATGGCGCGTGTGCAGTCGATCCCAGACGCGGACGTGGAGTTCCTGCGAGAGCGGGTGCGGTCGCCCGCGCGCCTCTCCGTGCTCCTGCTCGTCGAGTCGGAGCCGCGCGCCTGGTCCTTGGACGAGGTGCAGGAGAACCTTTCGCTCCCCGCGTCCGACGTGCGCGAGGCGCTCGCGAGCCTCGCGAACGACGGGTTGATCGAGGAGTGCTGCGTGCGCGGACATTGGATGTTCGCCCAGCGCGCGGAGGAGGATCGGGCCGCCCTCGCGGAGCTGCTCGCGTCCCACCGGAGCGGTCGCATCGACTCGTTCACGCTCCTCAACGTGGCGGCGCTCCGCCGCATCCGTCAGTCGGCGCGCCTCCTCATTCGAAACGGTCTTCGGTACAGCGAGGACAGCGCGTCGACCGACCCCACCGGCTCGGACGAGTCGTGAGCACGCAGCCCGCCCTCGCCCTCGCGTGAGCGGTGGAGCCGCGAGAGGCGCTCACTCGTTGTCGACGACCCGGACTCCCTTCGCCTGCTTCGCCGCCTCGACGGCCGCGCGGATGCGCTCGTAGAGAGCGACCACGTCCGTTCCCAGGCCGAACAAGCGGAGCGTGGGGTTCGACTTGTCCGTCGTCGTCATCGTGAGGTTGCCCGTGCCCATGATGCGTTGAGAGAGGGGCCGCTCCACGACGAAGTCGTTCACGCGGTAGAGGTCGACCTGCTCGAGTTTCTTCGAGAGGATCCCGCTGTCGATGACGATGCGCTGGCTCGTGATGCGGTACTTCGTGCCGCTCCGGCGGAGCAGGAAGTAGATGATCGCGAGGCCCACGGTGATCACCACCAGGCCGAGCGACTTGATGCTCGGCAGCAGCGAGGGCTGCCCCTCGAAGATGGTCTCCTCGGCGCGCATGATGCTCGCGGCCTGATGACCCGTCGGGATCTGCTGGTTGCCTGCGGTGGGCGTGGGAGGGATCACACCGCTTGGATAACAGACGCGCTCGCGCCGCGCCACGGGCGAGGGCGCGCGATCAAAGGCTCGCCGAGCTCCACGGTACGAGCGCGAAGAAGAGGACCGCGATCAGCACGAGCATGATGATCGCGGTGATGAGGTACGTCGTCTTCGGGGACTCTGCCGTGCTCCAACCATCCCCGTAGAACTTTCCGCGCGAGCGGACGCGGAGCTTGCGCTGTACGCCCTTCAAAAGGTTCGGCGCGACGGCGCCCGCGGGCGGGCGCAGGGCGCCGCGGAGGGCGTCCTTCAGATCGACGTCGTCGACGACGACGCCTGTCGAGGCGGGGGCTTGGCTCACGGGCGCCTCAGCTTGGTCCACGCCCTCGAGGTCTTCAACCTCCGGAGGCAAGTCGGGCTCCTCGGCGGCGGCCGCGCGCTTCTTCGCGAGCGCCTTCTTGATGAGCGCGCGCGCGACGGCGTCGTCGTCTTCTTCGGGGGGATCGGGCGGGTCGCGTTCGTCGGTCATCCCTTGCCTCCCTTCTTCGGCTCCTGCGGCGCGCGGGCGAGCGAGTCCCCCATGGCCTTCTCGACGAGCGCCTTCAGTTGGGCGCGAGCGCGGTGGATGCGGCTCTTCACGGTCCCGTCCGCGAGGCCCGTCACGGCGGCGATCTCCTCGTAGGACATGTCCTCGACGTCGCGCAGGATGAGGACCTCCCGGAACTCGGGGT
Source organism: Polyangiaceae bacterium (assembly GCA_046351395.1). Taxonomy (GTDB): domain Bacteria; phylum Myxococcota_A; class Polyangia; order Polyangiales; family Polyangiaceae; genus CAYYKK01. The sequence goes on along the minus strand of JAXLYP010000001.1, from coordinate 68,597 downwards.
CGATCGTCTGGATCGCGCGCTTCACGATCACCTCGAGCTGCATGCCCTCGACGAGCTCGTCGGGACGGCTGATGTCCCCGACGCTCACTCCCTTCGCGGCCGAGAGGGGCGCGCGATCGGCCATCGCGTCGACGTCGTCCTGGTCGGAGGCGTGGCGGCGCGAGAGGTACTTCGTGCGGTTTTTACAGAGGTTCACCGCGATGCGATAAATCCAGGTCGAGAGCTTCGAGTCCCCGCGGAACTGCTCGATGGCCTTGAACACCTGGACGAAGACCTCCTGCGCGAGATCCTCGGCCTCCTCGCGGCGCCCGAGCATGCGGAACACGAGCGCGAAGACACGCCGCTCGTACGTGATGACGAGCTCGTTGAACGCGGCCTCGTCCCGCGCGACAAGGCGCGCGACGAACGCGGGTTCGTTGTCCTCGATGCTCGCCAAGCCGCTCGCGCGCCTCCGGCGCCTACGCTACGGGTTCTCTGCCCCTCAGTGAAGCCATCCGCGGAGGACCCGGGCAGAACGCGGTCTCGGCGGGCGCCGCGAGGGCGGGCTCGCTCGAGCGGTGCTGCGCCGGGCGCCGAACCGCGCTACGTGGGCGCGCATGAGTGAGAAGCGGATCCTCGTCGTCGGCGCATCGCAGGGGACGGGCGCGCTCGTCGTGAAGGCGGCGATCGCGCGCGGGATGCGCGTCACCGCGTTCGCGCGGTCGCCCGAGAAGCTCCGGCTCGAGCACACGTTCCTCGACAAGCGGGTCGGCGACTTCCACGACGCCGCGTCCGTCGCTGGCGTGGTCCCCGGCCACGACGCCGTCATCGTGACGGCGAGCGCGACGTCCTTCAAGACGCTCCGGGAGACCAAGGACTTCTTCTCGCGCGGCACGCGGTACGTGATCGACGCGATGAAGGCGAGCGGGGTGAAGCGGATCGTGATCCTCTCGGCGCTCGGCGTGGGAGAGAGCCGGCCGCTCGTGAACTTCGTCGCGCGGAAGCTCCTCGTGGACGGCCTCTTGAAGGCCGCGTTCCAGGACCACGCCGTCCAGGAAGAGATGGTCATGCAGAGCGGCCTCGAGTGGGTGGTCGCGCGGCCGGGGCGGCTCACCGACGAGCCGGGGAAGAAGACGTACGTGAAGATCCCCGCGATCGAGAAGGTGCCGAACGCGATCTCGCGCGCGGACGTGGCAGACTTCCTCCTCGAGGGCGCGACGACGGACGAGTGGGTCGGCAAAGCGGTGCAGATCGGCGGTTAGCGCAGGAGTACGAGGCACAGCAGATCGAGCACGAGCACTCGTGCTCGAATCCGCGCTGAACAGCGCCGCAGAGCACGCGGGGTTGCCGAAATGAGCCAGCGCGCCTACGTGTCGCGGATGATCGACACCCCGGCGTACGCCGCGTTCGACTCGAAGAGCCCGCTGAAGCCGCACACGATCCAGCGCCGCGAGCCCGGCCCCAACGACGTTTCGCTCGAGATCCTGTTCTCGGGCGTGTGCCACTCGGACGTGCACCAGGCGCGCGGAGAGTGGGGCGCCTCCAAGTTCCCGATGGTGCCGGGCCACGAGATCGTCGGCCGGGTCGACAAGATCGGGGCGAACGTGCGGAAGTTCGCGGTCGGCGACCTCGCGGGCGTGGGCTGCATGGTGGACGCGTGCCGCACGTGCACGAGCTGCGATCGCGGGCTCGAGCAGTACTGCGAGGACGGGACGACGTGGACGTACAACTCGTTCGAGCGCGACGGGAAGACGCCGACGTACGGCGGGTACTCGACGCGCATCGTCGTCGACGAGCGGTTCGCGCTGAAGGTCGACCCGCTCCAGCCGCCGAGCGGCGTCGCGCCCCTCCTCTGCGCCGGTGTGACGATGTATTCGCCGCTCAAGACGTGGAACGTCGAGCGCGGCCAGCGCGTCGCGATCGTCGGGTTCGGCGGGCTCGGGCACATGGGCGTGAAGCTCGCCAGCGCGATGGGCGCGGAGGTCACCGTGTTCTCGGCCTCCCCCGAGAAGAAGGCGGACGCGCTGAAGTTCGGCGCGAGCGACGTCGTGAGCTCGCGCGACGACAAGGCGCTCGCGAAGCTCGAGAAGCGCTTCGACCTGATCCTGGACACCGTCTCGAGCCAGCACGATCTGTCCGCGTTCCTCCGGCTCGCGAAGCTCGACGGGACGCTCGTGATGCTCGGCGTGCCCGAGAAACCGCTCGCGGTGCCCGCGTTCGGGCTGATCGGGGCGCGGCGCAGGTTCGCCGGCTCCCTCATCGGGGGGATCGCCGAGACGCAGGAGATGCTCGATTTTTGCGCCGAGCGCGGCATCGCGGCGGAGGCGGAGGTGATCCCGATGCGCGACATCAACGTGGCGTACGAGCGCATGCTCCGGAGCGACGTCCGCTATCGGTTTGTGATCGACGTGTCTTCGCTCGGCGGGTCGTAGCCGCGCATTGGGGGAGGACGCGGAGCGCGTCCCGGCCTGCCCGCGGAGGACGCGGCGGGAGAGGAGCACGCGCGCCTCGAATTCGGGCTACGTTAGCGCCGCATGTGGGTCCGACGCGCCGCGATCCGGCCGGTGCCGCGGTTCGCCGAGGTGGGCGAGGCCGTGCTCGTGCGCATCGAGGACGAGCTCGCGCGCGACGCAGAGGGCTCGAAGCTCCGGCTCGACGAGGCGTTCGCGCGGTTCGAGCGGACGCAGCCGTTCCTCTCCGCGCAGGTCTCGGAGGAGCTCGCGCGCCCGCTCGACGACACCGCGCTCGCGCTCGGCTACTTCCTCACGCTCGCGGTGTGGCTCGGCTTCGACGAGACCTTCGGCGCGGGCGTCGCGCAGGTGAGCGAGCTCGAGCTCCGCGGCGTCGAGGAGTCCCTCGATCTGGACGAGCAGATCCGGCTCTCCGATCCCGCCGAGGCCGTCGACTCGGACGACGTCGTCGCGATGGAGCAACCCCACCTCATCGCCTTCGTCAACGAGCACCTCGACGCCGCGCTCGAGGCGAACGCCGACGAGGTGGACGTCGACGACGTGCACAAGGTGTATCGCCTCGTGCTGATCGAGATCCTCGCGCTGAGCTACGCCGTCCGCTCGCCGACGCCGAGCGTCGTCGACCCGACGCAGAACTGACCGCGCCCTCAAACCGCGCGCAGGCGGAGCGTCACGCGCGCTCCTCGCGCGCCGGTCGCGAGCTCGAGGGAGCCCCCCATCGACTCGAGCGCCGCGCGCGCGGCGGCGAGGCCGATCCCGTGGCCGTGGGCCTTCGTCGTGGTCCCGGGGGTGATCGCGAACCCCTCCGGGAAACCTGGGCCCTCGTCGCTCACGACGATCTCGACCATCCCGTCGACCCCGGCCCGCGCTTCGACGCGCACGCCCGAGGGCGCGGCTTCGACGGCGTTCTTCAGCACGTTCACGAGCGCCGCGGTCGCGAGCGCTCGAGCCGCGCGAACGCGAAGCTCCCCCGCGATGGGCGCGACGTCCACCGCCTCCGCGCCGCGGACGAACCGCGTCGCCGCCGCGACGAGCTCGGAGGCGCCCCACGCCTCCGTCGACACGGGCTCGCCGCGGGACACCGCGAGCGTCGCCGTGAGCAGGCTCTGCGCCTCCCGGACCGCCTCGGTGATCCGCGTGAGGTGCGTGGCCGCTCGCGCGGGCTCCGCTTCGAGCGTGCGCGTCGCGAGGTACGCGCTCGTCTCCGCGACGCTGAGGAGGTTCCGAAGATCGTGTGCGAGGCCGATACCGAGCAGTCCCGCGAGCGCGCGCCGATCGGGATCGCTCACGAGGGATCCGCCCCGAGCTCGACGGGCGGAGGGGGACCTGGTTCAGACGTCTGTGGTTCCCTCGCCTCCTCGATCGAGGTCGGCGGGGGGCCGAGCACGAGCGCCGTACGGATCGCGTGATGGGGGACGTCCCCGACGAGGGCCTCCACGATCTCGGACGCCTTCACCGCGCCGGACGCGAGGATCGTCGTGACCGCGTCGACACCGAGCAGATCACCCGCGAGCCCCGCTCGCTCGATCGCGCGCCCGACGGTCGGACCGCCGACCTCGAGCGACCGAAGGTAAAGCTTCATGTCGAACAGCTTGTTGAGCGCCACGCCCCGCACCGGTGCGTTCTGCACGGGGCGCCGCACGTCGATGCGGTCGCGGCCGAGGAGCTCCGCGACGCGGGCCTCGAGGAACGCCTGCGCCGAGGGGGCGCCCGCTTCCCGCGCGAGGGGCTCGAGCGCGCGACGCGCGAAGACGAGCGCGTACGCCGCGCCGCGCACCGCGCGCGACAAGCTCGGCCCCGTCGGCGAGAGGGCGCGCGCGCTCGTGAATCGCAGCCCTTCGGGCGCACACTCCGTGAGGAGCGCGGGGAGCCGCGCGAGCGCCGCCGTGTCGAGCTTGTCGTGGAGGCGCACGTCGACCTGCTCGTCCAGGCTCATCACCCCGAGCGAGAGCGCCGGGCCGTAGGTCATGTCGGGCTTGGGGTGGAAGCCCGCGGTGTAGCGCGCGGTCAGGTCGGCGCGCTTCAGGATCCGCGGAAGCTCCCGGACGATGTCGAGGTGACCGAGCAGCGCCACCGGTCCGAGCTTCTCGTACGTGAGCCGGTAGGAGTAGACGTCCCCCGCGACGCGTAGCCCCACGAGCGGCGGAGCCTCCGCGTCCGCCGCGTTCTTCGCCTCGAGCTTCTCGAGGAACGTCACGCGCTCGGTGCGCATCGCGGTCATGTCGCACGCGACCCCGCAGTCGTAGCAGACGAGCCTCCGCTCATCGGCCTTCGCGGCCGCGGTGTTGGTGTGGTGCACGAACGTCCCCGCGACCTTGCCGCACGGCGGGCTGAGGCGGCTCCGGAGCGACTTGCGGTACTCGCGCTCGAGGAACCCGTCCTCCAGGCCGACGTCGATGTGGCTCCAGGGCAGACGCGCCGTCACCGGCAGCGTCCCGAGCAGCTCGCGCGGGCGGATGCCGTGCGCGTCGAACGCGGCCTCCCACACGTCGAGCCGGAGCTGATCGTCCCACGAGTCGAACCGTGCGCCGTTCCTCCACGCGGTCTCGAGCACCTCCGCGAGGCGCCGATCGCCGCGCGCGAACACGCCCTCGAGGACGCTCCCCTCCGCGTCGTGCGTGCGGAGCTTCAGTCCCTTGTGCTTGCGCACCTCGCGCTGGAGCAGCGCCTGCTTCTCGCCGATTTGCTCGAGCGTATCGAGCGCGCACCACTGGAAGGGCGTGTGCGGCTTCGGGACGTGGACGGAGACGCTCACGACCACCTCGGCCGCGTTGCCCTTCGCGGCGCGCTTGCCGACCTTGAGCGCGCGCGCGCCCGTGTCGATGATGCCTTGGACGTCCTCCATCGTCTCGGTCGGGAGCCCGCAGATGAAATAGAGCTTCATCTTGTGCCACCCGCGCGAGAACACGCGCTCGGCGGTCTCGAGGAGCTGCTCCTCGGTGACGTTCTTGTTGATGACGTCCCGCATGCGCTGCGTCCCGGCTTCGGGCGCGAACGTGAGGCCCGTCGCGCGGACGCGCTTCAGCTCGTCGAGGAGCTCGGGCTCGAGCCCGTAGGCGCGGAGCGACGACACGCCGAGGGACACCTTCTCCGCGGTGAGCTTGTCCGTGACCTTCTTGATGAGGGGCGAGATGCACGACACGTCCGCCGTGGAGAGCGCCGTGAGCGACACCTCGTCCACGCCCGACTTCTTCACGGAGCGGACGACGGTGTCGACGATCTCCTCGGGGTCGCGCTCGCGCACCGGGCGGTAAATCATGCCCGCCTGGCAGAACCGACAGCCCTCGGTGCAGCCGCGCGCGATCTCGATCGACATGCGATCGAAGATCGCCTCGGGCCCGCCCGTCGGGCTCTCGTCCGGGAACGGGTACTGCTTGAGATCGACGAGATCCCGCTCGATCGGGAACGGGAGCGAGGGGTCTCGGGGTGGGTCGACGGCGTCGAGCCCCGTCTCGGCGACGCGCGTCGTCCCGTAGAGCGCGGGCACGTAGACGCCCCCGAGATGCGCGAGCGCGACGAGGCGATCCGGGCGCGACACGCCCGCCTTCTTCAGCTCCTTCCAGGTCTTCGCGACGAGCGGGGCGAGGCGCTCGCCGTCCCCGATGACGAGCGCGTCGAGGAACGGGGCGATCGGCTCGGGGTGCGTGGCGACGGGACCGCCCGCGATCACGAGCGGGTCGTCCTCGCCGCGATCCTTCGCGCGGAGCGGCACTCCGCCGAGGTCGAGCATCGTGAGGATGTTCGTGTAGGTCAGCTCGAACTGGAGCGAGAACCCGACCACGTCGAACGCGGAGAGCGGCCGGCGCGACTCGAGCGAGAGGAGCGGCAGCGAGCGCGCGCGGAGCTCCGCCTCGAGATCCACCCAAGGCGCGTAGCACCGCTCGGCGAGCGTCCCCGGATCGTCGTTCAGGATCCCATAGAGGATCTTGAACCCGAGGTGGCTCATCCCGATGTCGTAGACGTCCGGGAACGCGAGGCAGACGCTCGCGACGTCCGCGGTCCACGCCTTGCGGCGCGCCCCGACCTCACCGCCCGTGTACCGCGCGGGCTTCATCACGCGGTGCAGGAACTCCGCGTACGGATGAGGCTCGGGCGCTGCGATGTTCATGGTGCCGTCTCGTTAGCACCGGAGCGCCGCTACAGCGAGCGAACGTGCTTGGAGTCCTCGGCTTGCTCCGCCACGGCGAGCTCCTCGACCTCGGCTTCGTGTTGAGCTCGAGCTTCGGACTCTCCGCCTGTGTCCATGATTTCGAGGCGCACCCGCGAGCTCTGTTGCGGGAGCGCGATCGTGCGCCGCAACTCGGCCTCGCAGTAGAGGGCTTGCTCAACCTTCGCGAACGTCGCGAGTCGAACGACGCGACCAGCGATCCGCCCGACGACGTCGAACCAGCGCCTGGGCCACTGTTTCTGCATTTTCATTCCGAACCGGGTCTCGAAGCGCCCCGGCTCGATTCGTCGAGCGACATGAAGGTGCTGGATCTCTCCTACGTCGTAGTCGAGCGGTGACGGGCTCCTGACCCTGAGTCGGCCGTCCCGGACCTCGACGGAGTGTTTGGGGCGCGTGCCCGAACGCGCAATGAGAGCGAAGACGATCCCTGCCACGATCATGGGAATGCCGAGGAGGACCATGACGACACCGTCCTTCCGGTCGGCCATCGCCAGCAGAAAGACGCCGATCAGGTGGAGCGTGGCGGAGACGATCCAGAAGTCTGGGGTGCCGCCCGGGAGCGCCCACTCGATCGTCAGGCTCTCCTGCAGCGATGGATCAGCCCTTCGGTAATCGCCAGTCGCAGCATATCCCTTGGTGTCGCGGCTCGCCGCCAGTCTCGCGCGGGAAGCGGTCGGCCCCACGTCAGCATGAACGCGCAGCCCCCGGGGGTGCGGCATGGCTTCGCTGCGGTAGAGCGTCTCGCTCGGCGCCCACGGCACGTCGCGCGGGAACAGGAACACGCTGTCGCAGCTCGTGCAGCGCGCGTAGCCGGCCTCGTCCGCGAGGTCCCGAGGACCCAGTTCGCGGCCACACCCGGGGCAGGTGATTCGCGCGCCCAAGTCATCAACCCAGGTGGAGGGTGCGCTTCAGCTCACGCGCGATGTACACCGCGCGATCCGCCTCCGGGAACGTGCCGATGGGCGTGTCCATCTTCTCCACGCGGAGGCGCACGTCGTAGAACGCGTACATCGGCGGGGGCTGCCCGCCGCGCGCCGGCCCAGCGGGCTGGAGGCGCAGCCGTACGTACGCGTCGGACACGTCCTTCGCTTCGAACTCCCCGCGCGCGCCCGGGACGGGGATCGGCCCGGAGCGGATCTCGAGCTTCCCCTTCTTCACGTCGAAGTGCTGCCACTGCACGAGCATGAGGAGCAGCGTGTACGTCATCAGGACGCTGAGCATGGCGAGCGGCGCCGCGACGATGATCGCCCACACCGGCTTGTCGTGCCCGAGCCAGTAGTAGACGAGACCGGCGACGCCCGACGCCAGCACGAGGATCATGATGACGAGGCGCGTCGCGGGTCGGCGGTCGTGCTGCCACCCGATCGAGATCTCGCCCTCGTCGCGCACCACCCGAAGCCCCTTCGGCGTGTCGACGGAGGACTTGAACGCGCCGGCGCCCTCCGGCGCGAGGAACACCGACTGGCACTTCTTGCAGCACGCGAACCCCTGCTCGTCGGCGAAGTCGGACGCGGGGCCCTCCGTCTTGCACTGGGGGCACCGGAGCTCGGGAGACGGCGCGTCGGCCCCCTCGGTCTTCGTCTCGGTCTCGGTCTCGGTCTTCATGTCCCGTCCGTCAGGGCGCGAGCACCAGGCGCTGTCCCATCGCGGCGTCGCCGCTCTCACAGAACGCGCGGAACGCGGCGTAGTCGCTCGGCTCGATGCGCGCTTGCGAGAGCGTCACCGTCGTCGTGATCGTGACCTTCCCGGGCGCCGACTCGACCGCGACCACGACCTTGCCGAACGGCGTCTCGACCTTCTGCGCCGTGGGCGTCGTCTCCACCTTCATGCCCGAGGGGATGTGGATCACGCGCTCCTCCGTCGTGACCTTCTGCGCGCCGATCACGACCGGGAGCGTCCGGCTCGAGAGCGCGGCGAGCGAGGAGGTGAGGTTGAGCTGCGGCCCGATGGGCACGCTGAGCTTCGCCCCTTCGACGCGCGCGAACGTGGAGGCCTTGCCCTTCAGGCTGATCGCGACGGGCTTCTCCACGTCGTCCGTCCCGCCGACCACGAGCGCGTTCGCCCCCTTCCCGAGCTCGAACGGCCCGAAGATCGACGTGAAGTCGCGCGTCGCGCGGTCCCGCCGCGACCCCTCGGGGTGGTAGCGCATGCGCCAGGAGACCGCGTCCGCGCCCGACACCGTCATGTCCATCGTGAAGTCTGCGCTGCCGTCCGAGCCCACGGTCGCGTCGAGCTTCCGGGTGTGCGGGGACGCCTCGGGGCCGGGATCGGGGAGTCGCACCAAGGCGGGCTTCCCCTGGTTGATCTGGAGCGCGACGCTGCGCCGATCCATCGTCGGGAGCTCCTCGCTGCCCGCGCCGTCCGCCGTGCCGTCCAAGTACAGATCGAGCGACGGAACGTACGCGATCGCGTGATCGAACGCGGCCATGTTGGCGGGCGCGTCCTTCGGGAGGTCGCCGCGCATCCCCGTCCGCACGATCACGATCGTCGAGTCGATCCCCGCCTCGCGGAGCATCGTCACGATCATCGTCGCCTTGTCCTTGCAGTCGCCCCAGCCGCGCGCGAGCGAGAGCGCGCAGCGCCGCGGCTTGATCCCCTCGATGCCGAACTCGAGCGCCACGTACCGGAGCGCGGTCACGTACCTGTAAATCGCGCGCACCTTGGACTTGTCGTCCGTGAGGCCCTTCGTGATCTCGGCGACCTTCTTTCGGACGACGTCGTCGACGTCGAACTGATCCTTCGCGAGGTTCCAGTAGAACTCGCCGAGCGCGCTCCACGACGCGAACGTCGACACGTGCACCTGCCCGAGCACCTCGCTCCACGGCGGCATCATCGGCTCCGGTTGGAGCGCGGGGACGTCCTTCGCTTTGAACGAGTAGATGCGCTGATCGCCCTTCTCGGTCACGTCCTTCGTGACGCCCGCCATCCCGACCCAGGTGACGAGATCGCGCGTCTTCGGCGTGATGACGACGTACTCCGCGCTCGCGATGGGCTCGCTCGACTGCATGTACTCGACCTCGCCGAAGTAGTCGGCGACGTCGTTCGAGAGCGCGACGTCGTCCACGCGGTACCTGAGCTCGACGACGTCCCCGGGGGAGAGCCGCGGGAACTGCACGTAGTACTCGCGCTCGGACGTGTACATCGCGATCGAGGGGTCGTTCGCCGCGGCCTCGCCGCTCTCGATCGCCTCGGCGATGCTCCCGTCCGCGCGGTAGACGCGCGCGGATCGGATCTCTACCTCCTGCTTGTCCCCGTGGTACCCGAACGCGTACTGCCGCGCGGCGGCCGCGGCCTCGTCCGTGAGGGGCTGGAACGCGACCTGGTGGAAGTGGCTCGCGAGCCCGTTCGGGAACACGGTCGTGACCGTGAGGTTTCGGAGCGTGCGGCGCGGGAACTCGCGCGCCCCCGCCTTCGCGGGATCGACCTTCGCCGCGAGGAGCTCCTCCTTCGTCCACGCGTACTGCTCGTCGTCGCGGGGCTTCGCGGGGCCCAGGTACTCGACGTATTTCTGCACGTCCTTCGCTTGGGGGTAGAGCACGAGGATCCGCTTCAAGAGGCGGAGCTGCTCGTCCTTTCGGCCTTCCTCGCCGGCGAAGTCGGCGAGCGTGCGCAGCGTGGACGCGTCGTCCGGGGCCATCTCGAGCGCGGACTCGAGCGCGCGGCGCGCCTCGTCGGCCTTGCCGAGCGCGCGGTACGCGCGCGACGCGGTGGCTTGCGCGAACACCGCGTCGGGCTCGGACGCGACGAACCGCGCGAGCCAGTGCTCGGCGCTCGGCGCGTCGCGGCGCGCGATCGCCTCGTCGAGCCGCGCGGAGAGGTACGCCGTGTCGTCCGCCTTGAACGCGAACCAGCGCGCGTCCGCCTCGTCCGCCTCGGCGTCGCGCGCGACGGCGCGGAGCTCGAGCGCGTACGTGCGCTGGACGGCGATCGATCGCGGGTGGAGCGCGACCGCCTTCTCCAGCGTCGCGAGGGACGTGCGCGGCAGGCCCGCCTTCGCGTAGAGGTCCACGCGCGCCACGATCGCGACCAGGTTCTCCGGGTCCTTCTCGAGCACGGCGTCGTAGAACGGGACGGCGTCGCGCCAGTTCACGCTCGTGCGCGCGAGCCTCGCCTCCGCGAACAGGATGTCGATCGCGTGGCGATCCGCGTCCTTCCCGCTTGGCGCGCCCTCACCGATAGATGCGAGGTGGAGAGCCTTCGCCTTGTCGACCCACGCGCGCACCTGGTTGCGATCCTCGGCGAGCGAGGCCGCGAGCAGGTAGCGATCGACGGTCGGCTCCTTGTCGATCGCGCGCTGCGCGAGGTCGCGCGCCTCGTGCAGCCCCTTCGGATCCCCACCGGAGACGACGAGGTACCGCGCGTACGCCTCCAGGGTCGCGGCGGGCGCGCCCTTGTCCGCGGTCAACCGCGCGAACGTCTGGACGGGGCCCTCCACCGAGGACTTCGCGGGGGCGCTCGGCTTGCCCGGCTTCGGCGCGGGCGCGTTCGCGGCTTGGGTCCGCTGCTCGGACCAGGCCGTCGAGTCGCTCGTCGCCTCGACGTCGTCGATCGGATTGCCCGCGTCGTCCCCGAGACGGAGCGCGAAGCGCGGGGACACGCTGTCGCTGCACACCTTGATGGTGAGGCGCGTCACCCCGTCGCCGAGCTCGATCGACGCCGCCGATCGATCCACGTCGAGATCGCGGTAGAGCTCGTCCGACATCACGAGCGCGTCCTCGCGCCACAGCTTGAACGCGCCCTGCGCGCCGACCCACACGGTCGCGCGCTGCCGTGAGCTGCCCGCCTTGCGCGTGAGGAACGTGGACGCGTAGCCGCATGCGTCCTCCCGTGGGCGAACCCAGTCGCCGAAGTCGAACGTGGTCGATCCCGCGGCGGCGCGGAAGCGCACGGGGCGCTCTTTCCCGTCGAACACGCGGCCCGGGACGATCGGCTCGGAGAGCTCGACCTCGGGCTGATAGGCGCGCGCGAGGCCCGTCTTGTTCTCGGAGTCGAACGGGCCGACGAACAGCCACCGCGTCACGAACCCGAGCTCGCCCATCACTTCGCTCGCGCCCGCCGTGTCCCCACGGTGACGCCGGGCCTCGGCGACCAGCACCTTCGCGTACACCCGCGCGGACGCGGAGAGCGACGTGGAGGCCGCGGCGCCCTCGAGCCCGGCCTCGACCTCCGAGGGATCGACGAGCTCCCAGAGATCCATGAGGCTCCGGAGCTCCGCGTAGACCTGCGGACCGCTCGCCTGCTGGATGGCCGCGACGCGGCGCGAGACCTGCGGATCGATCGCCGACGGCTCCGCGCGCCCGTGCGTCGCGAACGCGAGCGAGAACACGAAGAGCGCGACGACCGGGGCGACGAGGCCCGCCCGCGGGCGCAGGAGGGTGGAAACGCGGCTTCGGAGCGCCATCGAGGGGCTATGCGTTGCGCCCCCGAGACCGTCAATCGAGAAACGCGGCGGGCCTCCGACCGGAGAAGGAGCGAGAGAACCGGCCTTGCTTGGGCGACCGACCTTCGGATAGAAAGCGGGAGTCGAGAGAGCCAGCCGCCGTGTTAGGCTCCGTCTTCCGCGCTGCATCGACAGCACGTCTCTCAGACTCGCTCCCGGATCTCGCAGCTCTCGCATCGCAGCTCTCTGCATCGCAGCTCTCTGCATCGCAGCTCTCTGCATCGGCATCGCAGCTCTCTGCATCGCAAATCGTGCCCGGCGTCTCGTTCGTTCGTTCCCCGGAGGGATGATGGTCAATCCTCAGATGGTCATGTACGAGGAGGAGTTCAATCAGATCCAGTCGTGTGTGGATCACCTCGTCAAGAGCGCGAACGCGAAGGTCGTCTTCATCGTCGACAAGAACGGGCAGCTCATCGCCGCGAGCGGCGACGTCGACAACCTCGACACCACGTCCCTGGCCTCCTTGACGGCGGGCAACATCGCCGCCACCGGCGGGATGGCGAAGCTCCTCAAGGAGAACGAGTTCGCCACCCAGTTCCATGAGGGCGAGAAGGCGAACATCCACATCCAGCTCGTGGGCAACCGGGTCATCCTGGTCGTCATCTTCGACTCGAAGTCGAGCCTCGGACTGGTTCGCCTCCGCGTCCGCAAGGCGAGCGAGGAGCTGAACACGATCTTCGAGAACCTGCTCAAGAAGGTCGCGGAACCCGGCGCGGACTCCCCGTTCGCCGAGATCACCGACGAAGATATCGACAACCTGTTCAACGACTAGGTCTCACCGTCCCGGCCCCTTCGAGCGGCCGTCGACGGCCTGAGGGCCTCGGTGGCCAGTCGCTCGCGCACCACGATTGAACGAGGTACGATGGAATCGGCTACATTCGAAAGCTGCACTCTGACCGCAGTGCGCTCCTCCCACCCGGAGCCATCGGCGGCGCCATCGGCCTCTCCAACAGTCGGAGCAAGATGAGCTTCATCAACTACATGGCGCGGGAGATCAACTGCAAGATCGTTTACTACGGTCCTGGTCTCTGCGGCAAAACGACGAACCTGCAGTACATCTACGAGCGCACCAACCCCGAAGCGAAGGGCAAGATGATCTCCCTCGCGACGGAGACCGATCGAACGCTCTTCTTCGACTTCCTCCCCCTCGCGCTCGGCGAGATCCGCGGCTTCAAGACGCGGTTCTACCTCTACACCGTGCCGGGTCAGGTCTTCTACGACGCGAGCCGCAAGCTCATCCTGAAGGGCGTGGATGGAGTCGTGTTCGTCGCCGACTCGCAGATGGCGCGCATGGAGGCGAACCAGGAGTCCGTCGAGAACCTCCGGACGAACCTGGCGGAGCAGGGCTACTCGCTCGACAAGATCCCGTACGTCGTCCAGTACAACAAGCGCGACATGCCGGACGTGGCGACCGTCCAGGAGCTGCGCGAGATCATCAACCCGACCGGCGTCCCCGATTTCGAGGCGTGCGCGCGGAGCGGGCAGGGCGTGTTCGACACGCTCAAGGCCGTCGCGAAGCTCGTGCTCACCGAGCTCAAGAAGGGCGGCCCCTAGAGAGCGGCGGCCCGTAGAGGTGGGCCTCACGCGATCGATCCCTCGGTCGCGATCCTCACGACAGACTCAGCGCGGTTCTTGAGGGTCGACGTACTCGACGGCCGCGGTCTTGTGCGTTCGAAACACCGTCGATCCCGGGCGTTCCTCGACGACGAACGACGGGCCCGCGGGGACCTTCCCCATCCCCCCGGGCGTGTCGACGATGAACTTGGGGAGGGCGATCCCCGAGAGCCGGCCTTGGAGGGCATCCATGATCTCGCGGCCTCGCGCGAGCGGCGTGCGCAGGTGGGACGTCCCGACGACGGGGTCCATCTGCAGGAGGTAGTACGGGCGTACGCGCGCCCGGACGAGGCCCCGGAACAGCGCGGTGAGGACGTCCGGGTCGTCGTTCACGCCTCGGAGGAGGACCGCCTGGTTCATGACCGGGAAGCCCGCGTCGGCGAGCCGCTCGAGCGCGCGAATCGCCGCGGGGGCGAGCTCTTTCGGGTGGTTGAAGTGGGTCATCACCCAGATCGGGTGGTGTGGCCGCAGCGCGTCCACGAGCTCGCTCGTGATGCGCGAGGGGAGCGTCACGGGGACGCGCGTCGCGAGGCGGATGGTGTCGATGGACGCGATCGCGCGAAGGCGCTCCACGATGCTCACGAGCTTCGACGTGGAGAGCGTCAAGGGGTCGCCGCCGCTCACGATCACGTCCCGGATCTCGGGGTGCTCGGCGAGCCACGTGAGCGCGGGGCCGAGCGCGTCCACCGCCGCGGCGCCGCCCCCGTCCCCCACCATGCGCGAGCGCGTGCAGAAGCGACAGTAGAGCGCGCACCGATCGGTGACGAGGAGGAGCGCGCGGTCGGGGTACCGCCGAACGAGGCGCGGCGCGACCTCGTGCGCCACCTCGCCGAGCGGATCGACCATCTCCCCTGCCGTGATGTCCGCTTCCTCCGCGACCGGGATGGCTTGGCGACGGATCGGGCACGCGGGATCCGCGCGATCCATCAGCTCGAGGTAGTGCCGGGTGATGCGCATCGGCAGACCCTCGCGCGCCGCGCGCTCCACACCGGCGCGTTCCGCGGGCGTGAGCGCGATCTCGCGCTCGAGCGCTTCGAGCGTGCCGATGGCTTCGCGCATCTCGCGCTGCCACTCCGCGGGCACGCGCGGCTCCAAGAGCGATCGCGGCGCGCGCGCGCTCACGGCTTCGAGGACGACGAGGGGGCGGGCGCGGTGCTGAGTTTGTCGAGCGCCGCCTCGTCGATCTCCACCTTGAACTTCTGCCGCAGATCTTGCTCGAGCTTGTCCTCGAGCGCCCTCAGCCGTTGGCCAAGGAGGAGCTGTCGGATCGAGCGATCGGCCTCCGCGAGCGACCGCTCGCGCCCCGGCGTGATCGCGCTCACCCGCACGATGTAGAGCTTGCCGTCCGCGCGGACGACGCCGTCGAACACGTCCCCCACCTTGGCGACCTTGAACGCCGCCGCGCGGACCGCGAGCGGCACGTCGTCGTTCTCGCCCTTCGGATCATCGGGCGGACCCACCATCCCCACGTCCCCCGCGAGATCCGTCGGCACGCTCGCGATTCGCTCCTTCGGCGCGGTCGTCGACAGCTCGAAGAACAGCTTGCTCCACTCGGCCGCGGAGGTCGCGCTCTTCGCGCTCGCGAGCGCGTCGGTCGCGCGCTTCTCGTCCTCCGGGGACTTGTCCTCGAGGACGATGACCGAGACGCGGCGCCGCTCGGGATCCCGGTAGTCGGCGACGTGCCCCTCGAAGTACGCCTTCACCTCGTCCGCTGGGATCTCCGCCGGCGTCGGCAGCGCCTTGTGCGCCTCGACGAGGTAGGCGTCCCGGAGGACGGCGCGGATCGCCTCCTCGGTCGCCGGCTCCTTGTCGAGCCCGCGGCGCTTCGCCTCCTCGGCGAGCAGCTCGACGTCGATCATCTGGTTGAGGAGATCCTTGCGACGATCGGTCGCTTGGAACTTGAGCCGGTCGAACTGATCCATGCGATCGAGCGCGGCCGCGAAGTCGCCGAGCGTGATCGTGCGATCCCCGATCCGCGCGAGCACGCGCGCCGCCTGCTCCTCGGTGAGTCCGCCGGGTGCGGCGCCCGCGTCCGGGGTCGACTTGGGGGGATCGCTGCAAGCCACCGCGACCGCGGCGACGAGCCCGACGAGCCCGACGAACCGCGCGCGGACGGACGATGCGCCGACGCCAAACTTCATGATGGGGCGTTCTAGTACACCGCGCCCCCGTTGTCCGCTCGCGCGTTGCGCCTGCGTTTCGACTGGCCTACACGACGCGCGTGCCCGGAACCTACGACTCGCTGCCCCCGCCGCCCGCCGCTCCGACGCTGCGCTATCGCCGCATCCTCCTCAAGCTGAGCGGTGAGGCGCTCTGCGGCGAGGAGGGTGGGTTCGGTATCCGCAAAGAGACGCTCCACGCGGTCGCGAGCGAGCTCGCCGAGGTGCACAAGCTCGGCGTCCAGATCGGGATCGTCGTGGGCGGCGGCAACATCTTCCGCGGCCTCAAGGGCGCGAGCGCCGGGATGGATCGCTCGCAGGGCGACTACATGGGCATGCTCGCGACGGTCATCAACAGCCTCGCGCTCCAGGACGCGCTCGAGAAGCAGGAGGTCCCCACGCGCGTGATGACGGCGCTCGAGATCCGCGCGATCGCGGAGCCCTACATCCGGCGCCGCGCGATGCGCCACCTCGACAAGGGCCACATCGTGATCTTCGCCGCCGGCACCGGGAACCCGTTCTTCACGACCGACACGGCCGCCGCGCTCCGCGCGATGGAGATCCAGGCGCAGGCGCTCTTCAAGGCGACGAAGGTCGAGGGCATCTACGACCGCGATCCCGTGAAGTACGAGAGCGCGACGATGTTCACGCGGCTCTCCTACGATCGGTTCCTCGCCGATCGCATCGGCGTGATGGACTCCACCGCCGTCACGCTCTGCCGGGAGAACAAAATGCCGATCCGCGTCTTCAAGCTCTCGGATCGCGGCAACATCCTCCGCGTGTGTCAGGGGGAAGACCTCGGCACGATCGTCGAGGAGCCTCCCACCACCTCCCCGCCCGCCCCGCGCTGAAGCGCGGGTGGACGGCGATCCCCCGCTCGCGGCTACCCTCACGCAGTGCGCGCTCCCTTCGCGGAGCGCGCCGCGACGGCGCGCGATCTCCCGCGCGGCCAGCGTGCCGGAGCACCTAGAAGGCTGCGTCGCGTCCGATCAAGGGAGCTGCTTGCGCCAGATGTTCCCGTCGTCGTTGATGAACATCGACGCGTTGCCGATCGACATCTCCGGAAACACGAACGTCGTGCCGCTGAAGAAGGTCGACGCGGTGCACGTCGCCGCGGTGGAGCACGTCTGCGCCTTGAAGCTCGTGCCGTTCCCGGATTGCTCCGCGGTCAGCCAATAGAGATCGTCTCCGTCGAAGCGCAGGTTGCCGACCTCCGTGGGCTGACCGATGCCGTCGACCGCCGTGAAGACGTGGAACGTGCTGCAGTTCTCGTTGAGGCAATCGGCGACGGAGAGGCTCTCCACGTCCCCCGTCGACCACCCCATGTAGATCACGTCGTCGTCCGGAGTGAGGCCCTTCTTCACGGCGATCGCCGTCATCGTGGCGTTCGGCGCGGGCGCGCTCGGGAAGAACGTGAAGTCCGACGGGCAGGACGTGCTCGCGGCGTCGAGCGAGCACCGATGGACCTCGTAGCCCTCCGTGAAGAGCGCGCGGTAGAGGACGGCGTGACCGTTGTCCGCACGCATCGCCGAGACGCCCGATCGCCCGGACTCGATGGCGCGCGCGAGCTGATCGCACTTCGCATCCATGCACCCCCAGATGAAGTCGCTGTTGAAGTCGGCGGGGATCACGACGACGGTGATGTCGCCGTCGGAGTGCAGATCGTAGTCCGTGCCGTCGAAGAGCTGTGCCTTGAGCGGACCGCTCGGTGAGCCGAGCCCTCCCACCTTGGGCGCGTGCGCCCGGCCGGCGTGATGGGTCGAGGCGCCTCCGAGCGGCTTCGGCGGCACGAGCTCCGTGATGATCGTCCCTTGGTTGGAGTACGGATCGGGGGCGATGAAGAGCTCCTCGACGTTCGTCGGGTTGCACCCCGCCGTCGGGCAGCGGAGGACCTTGCCCGAGTAGATCGTGAGGAGGTTCGATCCGCTCACGGCCAGCGCGTCCGGCGTGCCCGCCGCGTCGAACACGGGCTTCTCGCAGAGCCCGTCGAAGCAGCGCGTGCCGAGCGCGCAGCCCGCGTCGCTCGCGCAACCCGCGACGCACTTCTGATTGGTGCACAGGAACCCGAGGCCGCAGTCGGCGTTGTGCACGCACTCGGGCGTCTCGACGACGGGGATGGTGCACCGGTTCTCGACGCACGTCGTGCCCGGCCCGCAGTCTTTGTCGCCAATGCACTGGAACGCGCACGTGTTCTCGACACACGTCAGCGGATCGGGGCAGTCCGTGTTGTAAACGCACGGCTGACCCTCGCCCGTGTGCTCGGGATCCGCGGGGAGCTTGCCCGTCGTCTGGTCGACCTCCGCTGCGTCCGCGCACGTGCCTTGAGCGCAAACTTGCGCGGTCAAGCAGTCCGCGTTCGCCTTGCAGCCGTCGCGACACTTGCCGTCGACGCCGCAGACCTGCGCGCCCACGCAGTCGATGCTGGCCGCACAGGTCGACTCGCTCGTGAGCTGGCAGACGTTCCCGCTGCTGTCGCCCTTCACGCACCGCTCGCCGTGATCGCAGTCCGCGCTCGTGTTGCACTGCGCGTGGCACACGCCGAACACGCACACGTTGGGATCGGTGCAGTCCGAGTTCAGCGTGCACCGCGTACCCACCGCGAGCTCCAGCGTGCGCTCGTTCTCCGTGTCGACACACCCAGCACCCACGAGGGCGACGGAGAACAGCGCGAGGCCGATCGATCCCAAAGCAAGCGAGCGCAACTTCATGTTGCGCAGGATAGTCGGTCCGAGCTAGGTCGCGCTACCGCCGCGGCCCGCCCCCGCGACGAACCGGGCGACGCCCGCCGGCATCTCGGTGAGGGACGTGAGCCCGTGGCGGAGCTCGTTCGCGAGCGCCGCCTCTTGGGGGAGGTCGAGCGCCTCGTAGGTGCTCATCCGATCCCCGCGCATGCAGAGCTCCGGAAACGCGGCGATCTCACGCGCGAGCGCGATCGCGGCGGCGAGCCCCTCGCCCTCTTCCACGACGCGGTTGACGAGGCCCATCGCGAGCGCCTCGTCCGCCTCCACGAGGCGCCCCGTGAGGATGAGATCCAAGGCGCGCCCGAGACCGATCACGCGCGGCAGGCGCACAGTCCCTCCGTCGATGAGGGGGACGCCCCAGCGCCGACAGAGGACCCCGAGCTTCGCGCTCTTCTCGGCGACGCGGAGATCCGCGAGGAGCGCGAGCTCGAGGCCTCCCGCGACCGCGTAGCCCGCGATCGACGCGATGAGCGGCTTCTCGAGCAGCATCCGCGTCGGTCCCATCGGGCCGTCACCCTCGGGGTCGACGCGGTTCCCTCGACCCTCCGAGATCGCCTTCAGATCCGCGCCCGCGCAGAAGTGCCCACCGTCTCCGTGGAGCACCACGACGCGCGCCGTGGGGTCGGCTTCGAACGCGCGAAACGCCGCGCTCAACGCCTCCGCGGTCGGGCGGTCCACCGCGTTGCGAACGTCGGGCCTCGACAGCACGACCACGGTGACGGCGTCGTGCCGCTCGACGCGCACGCCCATCAGTGATCGTACTCGACGCGCTTCGTCACGGGCCGCCCGACGTTGCCCGTGGGCTTCGTCGCGACGGGCGCCGGCGCCGCGTCCGCGATGGCCACCGCGTCCGCCCCGCCCGTGTCCACGTTGCGCGCGAGCTCGACGACGAAATTGAGCGCGCGCCCCGACTCGGCGAGGGCCTTGAGGCGGGCCTTCTCGAGGACGACGCGCGCGCCCTCCAGCTCCGCGACGACCTCCTCCTTCTTCTTCGAGTCCTTGAACGCCTCGCCCGCGCCCTCGACGAGTCCGTCGATCTTCGCCTCGAGCTGCTCGATGCGGACCGCCATCCCGGAGAGCTCGTCGCTCCGTGTGATGCCGTCCCCGACGGTCTTCTCGACGGCCTTCACGAACGCGTCCCCGTCCGCCGCCTTCCCGCGCTTGTAGAGCTTCGCGCTCGGGAGCATCTGCACGTAGAAGCCGCCGCCCCCCTGCTTCATCGAGTCCGCCTTGGACTTGGCGGCGGCGAAGAGCTCGTCGTTCGACATCGACTTCTTCGAGCCGAGGCCCTCGCCGAGCGTCTTCTTGAGGCCCGTCGTCCCGTCGAGATCTTCGACCTTCGACTTCGCGTCGAGGACCTCTTGGAAGAACTCGTCGTACTTCGGATCGCCCGTCGTGAACGCTTCGCCGCGCGCCATCTTCGTGTCGCCCTGCGGCGGCATGCAGCCCGCGAGGGACGCGGTCGAGAGCGCGAGCGCGACGAGGATCGAGCGAATCCCGCGGACGGAGCCGCGGCTGAATCGAGCGCCTTCGGCGCGCTTGGGAATTCGCATTCCGAAAGCGTAGCTCATCCGCACTTCAAGACAGCTCCCCAGAGCTCGAAGTCACCCTGTGCGTTGCGCTGGAAGAACGCGACGATCGTGTATCCCGCGGCGTTCCCGAGGACCGCCTGCCCGAAGTCGCCCGGCGGCGAGAGCGCGATGGGGTCGCCGATCGGCTGGAAATCCTTGGAGTAGGTGAGGGCACGGATCGCGCTCGTCGCGTCGCCCTCCGTCCACATGACGAGCCAGCGACCGTCCGGCAGGCCGACGACGTCGGGCGCGAACACGTCTCCGCCGGGGCCACCGCTCGGGAAAGTGAGGACCTCCGTCGCCGTCGGGACCGTCCCGGCCTTCGCGTGCCCGAGGCGCACGGTCCACGGCGCCTTCGGCTCCTTCTCCGCCGTCGCCGCGCGCTCCGCGAAGATGACCGCGGTCTCCTCCCCGTTGAACCCGCTCTTCGGCTTCCCCTGCTCCGCCTTCTCGCTCGATCCCGGGACCGCGACGAGCGCGCCGAGCGCCTTCTTTTGCTTGTCGAAGTACCCGCCGTAGACGACGTTGCCTTGGCGGAACGAGAGGAAGTAGCCGTTCGTCCCTTCGTCGAGCACCCGCTGGGACGTCACGTCTCCCGTGCCCGTGAGCGCGAAGATCTCGGTGGGCTCCGCGTCGTCGCTCGCGGCCCAGCCGATCGACTCCTTCGAGAACACGAGGAAGAACGGATCGGCGCCGAGGATGGGCATCCAGTCGCGCTCGCCCTTCTTCGAGATGAAGTAGCCCCCTTCGCGCGACGGCATGGGGACGACGCGCGCGATCTTCGCCTTCTCCTTCGCCTCGAGCTTCTTGTTGAACACCTGCTCGAACTTGCCGCTCTTCGGCTCGACGACGATCCCGGCGGCCTCCGTCTCGCCGAGCCCGAAGCCGAACGACATCGATCCGTCGATCGGCTCCATGTCGATCGGGACGTACTTCGTCGCGGACGGGGCCCACTTCGTGGGCTGCCGCGCGACCCAGCAGGGCTTCACCTCCTCCGGGGCGGTGCTCACGGGGGCGACCGGCCGACCGTCGCTCATCGACCACGCGAGGAACGTGCGGCCCGCGCCCGTCCTCATCGGCACGAACTGCGACGCGCGGCTGTACCCCGCGCACCGACCCACGAAGAAGAAGATCACGAGGCCGACCATCCAAAGGAGGCTCGCGCCGACGATCGATCGGCGCGGGACCTCCACCGGAGGCTTCACGCGGCGCTTGATCTTGTATTCGCCGTCCTCGTTCTCGTCCTCGTTCGTGAACGACGCCCGATCCGGCCTCGACGCGCGGTGCTCGGGGGGCGGGGTGGACGCGCTCTTCGTCGAGGGCGCGGTGCTCGGTGTCGCCTTCGGCTCCGCCGCCGGAGTGGAGGCCTTCGAGGCCGACTCCGCGCCCCGCACGCTCACCGCCGCGCCGCGCTGAGACGCGGGGATCGGCTGGCTCATCGCGGCGTCCTTGTGGTCGCTGAGCGACATCTCCATCGTGCGCTGGCGCGGCAGCGGCGCGCGCGCGGGCTAGGCGGAGGCGGGCTCGACCGCGCCCCCCAAGATCGGCAGTGGACCGGTCTTCTCCGGCTCGACCGCGGCCGCCGCGATCGCCGCGTCCTGCTGTTGCTGTTGCTGCTGCGCGAGCTGGACGCGCTTCGGCACCTTCGCAGCGCGCGCCTGGGGCGCTCGCACCTCTTTCACGATCTCGCCCGCGCTGCGGGTCAGCGTGACGGTGTTCTCGTCCTCCGGCTGGGTTTGCCCGATCGACGCGAGCAGCTCGTGCGCGCCGAGGAGCTGCGATTTGGAGAGCTGATCGGTCGCCTCGTCCGCGAGGTTCGCCATCTTCGCCGTGCCGGTCGACGCGGTCGGCGCCGTGGGGGCGCGGCTCGAATCCGTCGTCGACTCTTCGACCACGGGCGTCGCCGCCGCCTCGGGCGGCGGAGGTTGGGGCGTGGTGACGGTCCCGAGCGTCGCCGTCGTCTGGCCGACGTGCCGGGGCTCCGCCGCGGGTGCGGGTTGGTTCGGGACGGGCGCGAGCTCCGTCGGCGTGAGCTGAGGCGGAAGCGGCGCGCCCGGTGATGGCGCCTCGGGCGCGGGGGGACGCACGGAGCGCTTCGGCGGCTTCGGTGCGACGAGCGGCGGTCGGGGCGTCGCGGCCGCGGCGCGGGCGGTGCAGCGCCCGGGGCAGACCGAGGGTTGGGTTCGCCGGGGAGGCGGCGGCGGGCGGATCGCGGCCCCTGAGCGGGTGATGTCGGCGCGGGGCCGGGGCCTAGCGCTGCGGACATCCCGAGGAGCGTCTGCTTGCGTGGGAGCGGGGGCCGGCCCGGCGAGACGTTCGGCGTGTCGGCGGGAGCGAGGATGGGGGCGCGCGCCGAGCGGGGAGGGAGCGGCGGCGGGATCGACTTCGGGCGCGCGCCCGCGTCCAGCGTGGGGAGCTTCGGAGCCTTCGGGATGATGTCCGAGCCCGCGACCACGGAGCCCACCGAGCCCGTGGGCTGTGTCTTCACGACCCGAACCGCCATCGGATCGCCCGCGGGCGCGATGATTCGGTTCGCCGCTTCTTCGAGGGACTCCTCGGGTGCCGACGCGCGCTCGAACGGCTCGCGCGGCGGCTCCTTGGGCACGGGCGCCTGGGGGCCGCGGATCTTCGCGAGCGCGGCGGCCGCCTCGTTGCCGAGCGACGCGGGATCGATCCCCTGGAGCGTCTGCGTCGGCTTGTGTTTCTGGACGGGGACACCCGGCGGCACGGAGGGTGGACCCGCCTTCGTCCGATCGACGCGCGCTGCGGCGATGGCCGCGGACGCGAGGTCGGGCAACGTGAAGGCCGGCACCCACTCCTTCATGCCCTCGCGCCAGACGAGCGTGGACGGGAGGAGCGACCCCTTCATGAGCGCCGCACGGAGATCGACCGTCGAGATCTCGCGTTCCACGCCTTTGTCGTCGGTGAATCGCCAGACGCTCGAAGCCAACCGGGTCGCTCCCTTTTGCGACATGGTACCGCAACTCGGGACGCAGGTTGTCGACATGGAGGTATGTGGTGCTTTCACCTCGTCCGCTGGATCCTCGGGCGCGCGGCGCAGCTCGTCGGAGTCCTCCTCAGCCGTCGGCGGTGCGCGGCGTGCGCCGCGCTCGTGCGCGCCCGCGCGATCTTCTGTCCCACGTGCGCGCTCACGGTCGAGTGGGCGGAGGGCGATCCCCCGCGCGCAGCGGCGCGCTTCGGCGGCGCGGTGCGGGCAGCCATCACGCGGCTGAAGTACGAAGGGCACGCGGAGCTCGCCGCGCCGCTCGCGCATTTGGCCCTCCATCGGCTCCGCGAGCTCGACGAACCTCGGTTCGACGCGGTCGTCCCGGTACCCCTCCACCCCGCGCGCCTCGCGACGCGCGGGTTCAACCAGTGTTCGCTGGTGGCGGCCGTCATCGCGCGGCAGCTCGGCGCTCGCCACCTGCCGCGCGCGCTGCGGCGCACGCGCGCGACCGAGACACAAGCCTCTCTCGGCCGAGCGCAGCGCCTCGAGAACGTCCGCGGGGCGTTCGCCGCGCGCGTGCGCTTCGCGGGGGAGCGCGTCCTGCTCGTCGACGACGTGACGACGACCGGCGCGACGATCGCCGCCGCGGCGGATGCGCTTCGGCTCGCTGGTGCGGGGGAGGTCGTCTGCTTCTCGATCGCCGAGCAGTCCTGAAAACGCATGGGACCTCCCCCCGCGTGTCGCACGATCCCACTCGCTGATCGAGCAGGTGCCGCGCGACTCGGCGCACGGAGGGACCCTCAGCGGATCTCGAACGGCGATCCCGACCAGCGCCAGAGCACGCGATGGTGCTCGGTCGTGAAGTCGCAGCCCACGCGCGAACACTCGATCTTGCTCTCGGAGAGCTCGGTCGCGCCTGGGTGTTCGATGGGGAGAGGCACCGCGTTCGACGTCGCCCCCGCATCGTCGGAGAGGAGGAGGGTCTTGTCCTCGACGTCGACGCCGAGGATGACGTGATCCCCGAGGAAGCCATGGTTGGCGTACGGGCTGCGAACGTGGAGCAACTGGGTCGTGAGGACCTCGCCCTCCGGCGACGCGCGCACGTACAGCTCGCAGCCGCCATCGAGCGCTCTCACCATCAGGCGCAGGTTGTAGAGATCGTCGGCCTGGACCCACTCGAGTTGGTCCGCGCTTCCTGTGCGAGCAGGACAGCGCGCGCCCAGCGCGATCTCCTTCGGCGCGGAGATGCGTCCGCCAGCGATCGCGAGGATCGAGATTGGGCTGCGGCCACCGCCGGCCGTGTAGCCGCCCCCCACGATGGAAAACCGGCCGTCCCCGAGCGGGACGACGTGGAGCGGGAGGGCTAGGGTCGATGGCAGCTGCAGCCGATCCTTCTTCCACGCCGAGCCTTCGCGGGTGAAGAGGTCCACGCTGCCCTCCGCGCACGACCGGCTGGCCGGGGCGAACTCCGCGCACGGCGTCGCCACGAGGATGGTGTCCTGCGAGATCGCGATCTCTTTCATCTCCTCGCCGACCTCCTGGCTCGCGATCCGCGTGATGTCGCGGCCCGAGTTGGGGGTGAAGTAGAGCCCGTCGCGGCAAAGGAACGCGGCACCAGGAGCGTCGACGGCGATGCGCAGCGGCTCCCGCCCACACTGCTTCTCGGCGGCCGCTCGCAATGCACTGTCGTCGTCGAGCGAAAGGCCGTTCAACGCCATGACGTCCTTGGGGGGCTCGACGCGCAGGCCGACGACGGGAAAGTTGATTGGCGCCGGGAGCTCTACCGGCGGCTCGAGCTGCTCGGTGTTGCACATGTTGGAGCACTTCACGCCGAGCGTTCGCGGGCTCGGTGGATACCCGGCGGGGCGAGGTGTCGTCGTGTAGAGCGGGACATCGAACATGCCGATCCTCGGGATGGGCGACGCCTCCTCGCTCCAGGTCGCGCCCGCATCCCTGCTGATCTCGACGACGCCCTCGTCGAGGACGACGGCGAGGACACCCGGCTGAGCCACGAGGTTCGTGACCTTCCCCTCGCCGGGGTTCAGCCGTGTCCACGCGCCATCCCAGCGCGCGAGCTCCCCGGCGGCGGATCGAACGAAGAGGGCCTCGGGGGCTCCATCTGCGTCCGCCACGGCGAACGGGGCGTCGAGGCGCGCCGGTGCACCGAGGGCGCCCTCGGTGACCACGAGACTCGGAGTGTCCGCGGGGACGGGCGCAGCTTGCTCTCGAGCGACTCCGCGGTTCACCTCGCCTGGCGGCGGAGCGAGCCAATAGACCACCGAGCCCTTCACCCGGAACACGCCGAGGATGCGAGCATCGCCGTCGAGCGGCGGAAGAGCGACGGCGACGCCATCGCATGGCGCGTGGAGTCCGTAGATCCCGGGCGCCGCCTCGGCGCTGGGCGTCACGAGCCAGCGATCGGTTCCGCGATCGTTCGCCGCGATGCACTTGCCGTCCTCCAGCTGAGTGGCGAAGCCAGCGAACAGCTCCTGCTTTGGGAGCACGAACCATCCCGTCCCGGGCCGCGTTCGTCGCTCGGTCAAACGAGCCGTTGCGGCGCTATTCGCGCCTGTGTCGTGCGCGGTGACCCCCGTCGAGCCGCACGCGGTCAACACCGCGACGAGCGGCAGGGTGCAGCGAGCGATCCGGGGGAGGACGGAGGTGAAGATCGCAAGGGACTGTTCGACTGCCATATGAAGCACAGTCGCTTCGACCTCGCGAGGATGGCCAACCTTCGACCGAGAAACGCGCCGCCTCGAAAGTCGGACGCGGCGAGAAGCGCTCTCTCGACACGACAGGCCGCCCGACGAGGGCGAAATGTCGAAGCGAATCGCCGCGCATGAGCTCAGTCGGTCACGCACCTCGCGATGAGCGGGACGTGATCGCTGAGCCCGGCGAATCGGCCGGGCTCGTCGAACCCGTGGGTGCCGTCGCCGTCGATCCATTTCACGGACGGCGACGCGTAGAGGTGATCGATGTGCATGCGGAGCCGCAGGAACCCCGCGGTCGAGAACGTGTCTCCGGCGCGGTGGCTGAACGCGCTCCGAAGGCCCCGCTCCTCTCGGAGGAACGTGTCGACAGGGGAGCCGGGGAGGGAGTTGAAGTCGCCGACGATGACGTAGTTCGGGCTGAGCGACACGCGGCCGACGAACTCGGCGAGCTGCTTCGCCTCCTCGAGCTGGTTCTTGCCGTAGCCGAGCCGGAGGGGCTCCGTCCAGAACGCCTTCGCGAAGACGTTCGGGAGGCTCAGGTGCGTGTTGAAGACGTCGAACGCGCCCTTCTCGCTCTCGAACGCGACGTGCGCGCAGATGCGCGTCTGCTTCAGGTTCTTGAGCCGCGCGCGGTGCGTGATGTCGTGCGGCTCGTCGGCGTTGTGGCGCACGACGCGCATCGATCGCTTCGCGAGGACCGCGAGACCCGTCGTGTAGATCGCGGTCGCGCGCGTCAGCCGGTACGCGTGCGCAGGAAAGTAGTGGGCGACGTAGGGCTCCGTTCCCGCGGCCTCCGTCACGCGCGCGAGGTCGGCCATCAGCATGTCGATCTGGCGCGGGTGCTCGGAGGAGCCGAGCAGCGTCGAGCGCACGGATTGGGTCTCCACCTCCTGGAGGCACACCAGATCGGCGCCCACGTCCGCGATGCCCTCGGCGATCCGGCGGATGCCGGTCCGTGTCGACGCGAGCCCGCGCGTGCCGTGACCGAAGTACCGAACGTTGTAGGACATCACGCGCAGCGGCGACATGGCCCCGGGAGGATAGCAACGCGCGCACCTCGACGCCGCGTCCTCCGCGGACACTGGTGTATGCTCCCGAGCCCATGCCGAGGACCGTCATCCTCTCCGAGGAGACCCTGCGCGCGCTGCTCGAGGCGAACGCGTCGCTCGCCGCGTGGTACCACGAGTTCGTGCGTGCGAGCCGCGAGCAGACGCCCGTCAACACGCCGGGCGACATCACTCGCAAAGCGTTCCTCGACCGCCTCGCCGTCGAGCACCCGGAGGTCGCGGCGCTCGTCTCGACGATGCAGGTGCCGCCCGTCTACGTCCCGCCGCCCCTCGGCTTCTCCGCGGGCGGCTACGGCCAGGCTCAGCCGCCCGCGGCCTACGGGCATTCACAGGGGGGATACGGGCAGCAGGGCGGCTACGCGCAGCACGGCGGTCACGCGGACCCCCAGGCGCCCCAACAACCTGCTGGGCCCGGGCCGGCGCAGCCCCCGATGGTCAACCCGCGCCTCGTGAAGTACTGAGTCGGGCATGTACGACGACGCGCGCGCGGTCCACCAGCGTTCCCTCGACGAGATCCGAGAGGCCGGCCTCCGCAAAGAGGAGCGCGTCATCACGACGCGCCAGGCGGCGGTCATCTCCGCCTCGGGCAAGGAGGTCCTGAACTTCTGCGCGAACAACTACCTCGGCCTGTCGAGCCACCCACGGGTGATCGAGGCGGCGAAGAGCGCGCTCGACACGCACGGGTTCGGGATGTCGAGCGTGCGCTTCATCTGCGGGACGCAGGACATCCACAAGGAGCTCGAGGCGAAGGCGTCGGCGTTCTTCCGCACCGAGGACACGATCCTCTACGGGTCGTGCTTCGACGCGAACGGCGGTCTCTTCGAGACGCTCCTCGGCGAGGAGGACGCCATCATCTCGGATGCCCTGAACCACGCCTCCATCATCGACGGCATCCGGCTCTGCAAGGCCGAGCGTCACCGCTACCCGAACGGCGACATGAACGCGCTCGAGGACGCGCTCAAGAAGACCGTGACGAAGCGCCTCCGCATGATCGCGACGGACGGCGTCTTCTCGATGGATGGCTACCTCGCGAAGCTCGCGGACGTCTGCGATCTCGCGGAGAAGTACCACGCGATGGTCATGGTCGACGAGTCGCACGCGACCGGGTTCATCGGCCCGACGGGCCGCGGCACGCCCGAAGAGCTCGGCGTCCTCGATCGGATCGACGTCATCACGTCCACGCTCGGCAAGGCGCTCGGCGGCGCGAGCGGCGGGTTCACGACGGGCAAGAAGGAGCTCGTCGATTTGCTCCGCCAGAGGTCGCGCCCCTACCTGTTCTCGAACTCGCTCGCGCCCTCGATCGTCGGCGCGAGCCTCGCGGTGTTCGACCTCCTCGACACCGAGAGCTCGCTCCGCGAGCGCGTCATGGCGAACGCGCGCCGGTTCCGGGAAGGGATGTCCGCGGCGGGGTTCACGATCAAGCCCGGGATTCACCCCATCGTGCCCATCATGTTGGGCGACGCGAAGCTCGCGCAGGCGCTCGCGGAGAAGCTCCTCGGCGAAGGGATCTACGTGATCGGGTTCTCGTACCCCGTCGTCCCGAAGGGCGAGGCCCGCATCCGCGTGCAGCTCTCGGCGGCGCACGAGCCCGCCCAGGTGGATCGCGCGATCGCCGCGTTCACGAAGGCCGGTCGCGAGCTCGGCGTCGTCGCCTGAAGAGCCGCGGGGCGGCGGAGCCGCGACGGTCGGCTCAGAGGTCGCGGAGCTGGCGACGGACCTCGAGGGGCGACGGGAGCCCGCCGCTCTGGAACGCGTGGCAGAGCGCCGTGGGCGAGCTGAAGCCGAGCGCCTCGCTGACGGCGTCCGTCGTCGCGTCGGGGTTCGACGAGAGGAACACGCCGAGCTCGAGGCGCATGCCGCGCACGTAGCTTCGCCAGGTGGTCGCGGTGACGAAGAACCGAACGAGGAACTCGTTCGCGAGGCGGAGCGATTGGCGCTCGCCAAGCGCTAGCGCCCGGCCTAGGTCGACCGCCATCGGCCGCGCGGCGAGGGGGAAGAACGTCGTCTCCATCGCGCGCGCGAAGCGGTGATGGACGGGCTGGATCCCTTCCGAGCACGCGATCGGCGCGTCGACCGCGACGGGCAGCCCGAGGTGCACGAGGGACTCGAGCACCGAAGCGAGGCGGCTCATCACGACCGGCCGCGGGAGCGGGGCGTCGAGCGCGTGAGCGAGCGCCGAGGCGCACGCGCCGGGGGAGCCGCGCTCACCGAGCCCGCGGAGCAGGAGGGGCCCTCCTTGCGCGGGGAGATCCCCCGCGGCGGTCCCGTGCCTCCACGCCACGAGGAGATAGTCGGTGTGGGCGTCGAGCGCCCGGCAGCGGTGATCGTCCCAGCCGCGCGAGATGACCGCGTCTCCCGGGCCGAGGATCTCGCCTCCTCGGAGCGTCCGCGCGAAGAGATGCCCCGCGAGGACGATGCGGATCTTCGACCAGCGCCTTCGCCTCCCCGACGGGAGGTTCCGCACCTCGTCGAACATCCCCCCGCTGAACCGCGCGCGGCAGACGATGAGGTCCTCGCTCCTGAGCTCCTGCTGGCGGAAGTCGACGTCGAGGCGCTTCGGGCGGAACGCGTGTCGGAGGAGGAGCACTTCGACCCTCGCTCGGAGCAAGCCTCGTTCCGCACTGTCTTGGGCGCGGTTTCCGAGGAGGATCGCGGCGTGATCGAGCGCCTTCAGCGCGCTGGACTCGCGGCGCGCCGTCAGTCCTCTGACGGTGTGGATGTCGCCTCGTAGCAATCGCGCGGACGGGCGCCGGTTCGTAGGGTCGGTTGCATGAGCACCACGACCTCGATTCGAACGATACCTCGCTCCCTCCTCGCGGCTTCGAGCGCGCTGCTCCTCGCGTGCAGCTCCGATCCGGTCGAGGACTCCTCGAGCACGACCGGCGCGACGAGCTCCTCGAGCGGCGCGACGAGCTCGAGCTCCGGCACGGGTGGAGGCGGCGGATCGGGACCGCTGACCTACGGCCCTTGCCCCGAGGGGTACCTCACGGAGTGCGCGACGATCCAGGTTCCCCTCGACCACGCGCACCCGGGCGAGACGATCGACTTCCACTTCGCGCGGTACCCCGCCGCCATGCAGCCCGCGAAGCGCCAGGTCTGGCTCCTCGCGGGCGGGCCGGGGCAAGCGGGATACGTGTACGGCAAGCGCGTCGCAGCGCTCGCCGAGGCGATGCCGGACGCGGACATCTTCGCCCCCGATCACCGAGGCACGGGCTACTCGCACCGCCTCTCGTGTCCCCAGCAGGACGCGCCCAACACGTACGGCGGGTACGTCCTCGATCCCATCGACGGCGAGGCGTGCCTCGAGGCGCTCAAGGCGAAGGGGGACTTCCAGCGGCTCGCGTATTTCACGACCACCCAGGCCGCGGGGGACGTGCTCGCGGGGATCGCGGCCGCGCGCACGAGCGCGGAGGAGAAGGTCTTCGTGATCGGCGCCTCCTACGGCACGCACTGGGCCCACCGCATGGTGCAGCTCGCCCCGAACGACCTCGACGGCGTCGTGTTCGATGGCTTCCTGACCCCTCATCACTTCGCGTTCCTCGACTACGACGGCGCGGCCGAGGAGGCGGGAGAAGCGCTCGCCGCGGCGTGCGACGCGGACGCCTCGTGCACCGCGCACCTCGGCCCGGGCGGGGCGCTCGCGAAGGTGCACGCCGTGCTCGACACCCTCGGGACGACGCCGTGCGGGCCCTTCACGAAGGAGCAGGCGCGGACCCTCATCTCCGTGCTGCTCGATCCGTGGGGCGGCCGCGCGATGATCTTCCCCGCCGTCCACCGGCTCGAGCGGTGCACGGACGCGGATCAGGACGCGCTCGTGTTCCTCGCGAACACCTACTACGGGCTCCTCGCGAACGCGTACAAGGTGCCGTTCGTGAACTCCGGCATCCTCCAGAACAACATCGTCCTCTCCGAGCTTTGGGCGCTGCCCGGCGAGGTCGAGCCGCCGAAGGCGGAGATGATCGCGGCCGCGGACGCGCAGGCGTTCCTCGCCGGCGGATCACTGCCGGGAAAGCTCGTCGATATGCGCGCGTACTGGCCCCAACCCCCGGACGACTACAGCGCGCTCCCGTTCCCGGCGAACACGACCGCGAAGATGCTCTGGCTCGGCGCGAAGCTCGACGCGCACGCTTCGGTGTCCCAGGCGGGGAAGATCACCGAGGTCTATCCGAGCGCCGACTACGTGAGCCTCGACGGCGCGAGCCACACGCCGATGGGACAGTCCCCGCTCGCGAGCGATCCCACGAAGACGTGCGGCGCGAAGATCGCGACGTCCTTCGTCGAGTCCGACGGCGTGCTGGATGCGTCGTGCGCGACGGACGATCTGCTCCCGCTCCGGCTCGAGGCCCCGGACGGGATGTTCGCGACGAAGTGGTGGAACACCGCGGACGACTGGGGCGACGGGACCCCGAAGCCGCTCGCCCTCGCGGGCGCCAGCGTCGTGGTCGAGCCGACGATGGCGGTGCGGCTCCCGCGCTGATCGACCTATGCTCGCGGGCGCGCGTGAACGCCCGCCCGTATCCCTGGATCCTCCTCGCCCTCGGGATCGGATGCACCCCGAACGATGCGCGGGAGGGCCCGCCGGCCCAGGTGACGTCCGCCCGCGCGACCGCCGAGCGTCGCGCTGGAAACGATGCGAGCGCGGCGCCTTCCGTCGAGGCCCCTCCCGCCGTGAGTCCCCCGCGCGCGAGCGGGTCGGTCGCGGCCTCGTCGTCGAGCGAGGGCGCGACCGCGCCCTGCCCGGCGGACATGATCGACGTCGGAACGTTCTGCGTCGATCCGTACGAGGCCGTCCTCGAGAGTGAGGACGAGCACGGTGCCTGGGTCGTCCACCCTCACTACGCGCGCCCGGCCGAAGGGGTGCGCTACCGCGCCGCTTCGCGCGCGGGCGAGTACCCGCAGTCGTACGTGAGCGAGGTGGAGTCCGCCGCCGCGTGCGCCGCGGCGGGGAAGCGGCTCTGCACGAAGCGCGAGTGGGAGAGCGCGTGTCGCGGCAAGGGCTACAAGCCGTTCCCCTATGGAGCGATGGGCGTCGAGGGGAAGTGCAACTCCGCGAAGGGGCACTTGCTGCGGGAGCTGTTCCACCGCGAGCAGGGCTTCTCGTACGAGGACTTCAACGACCCGCGCCTCGCACAGGTGCCGGGGTTCCTCGCGAAGACCGGTGAGTACGCCGAGTGCCACAACGCGCGCGGCACGTTCGACATGGTCGGTAACCTCCACGAGTGGGTCAGCACGAAGGTCGACAAGGAGCTCCTCGGCTCGATCCTGATCGACGGCACGCACCGCCAGCACCAGCCCATGATCGAGGGCAACGGCATCTTCATGGGCGGGTTCTTCTCCACGCGCGAGGAGCTCGGCCCGGGCTGCTACTTCACGACGATCGCCCACGAGCAGACCTACCACGACTACTCGGTTGGCTTTCGGTGCTGCGCCGACGCGAAGCCCCGCTGATCCCGGCCGCGAGCGACCACGTTCGAAGCGGTGTCGCGGTCGGGGTTTGGTAGGCTGGCGGATCGGGGTGAGGTCGGCGGAGGGCACCGCCGCCGACAGGAGCGCCGAGCTCCTCGCCGAGCCTCGTTCGTCGATCGCGGCAACCGAAAGTGAGTCGATCCATGCGGCCTCTCCTCCTGAGCTCCGTCGTCCTCCCCGTGCTGCTCGTCCTCGGGTGCGATGCCAGCGAGTCCGCGCGACCCCCGCTCGTGCCGACGGGGGGCGCGCTCGCGCAGGCGGACGGGTCGCCGACGGTCGTTGCGCCGCCGTCCGCCCCGCCGCCCTCCGCCCCGGTGTCGGCGACCCCGGCGCCGAAGAGCAGCACCGACCCGGCGGCCCCCGCGCGGCCGCCCGCGACGATCGTCGAGGAGGTCCACGGAAAACTCGCCTTCACGGTCAACGTCACGTCTCCGCCGACGGCGCCGGTCGGCGCGGAGGTGACCGCGCACCTGACCATCACGCTCTCGTCCGGGTACGTGTTCGTCCCCGCCGCCGCCCCCAAGATCAAGCTCGCTCCGACGCCCGGGGTGACGCTCGCGTCCGGCCTGATCCGCGCAGCGGAGGCCGAGAAATCCTCTCCGACGGAGATGACGTTCGCGATCAAGCTGACGCTCACGGAGGGCGGGCTCCACGAGGTCCCCGGCGAGCTGCGGTTCGGCCTGAACGGTCCGCAAGACTCGATCGGGCCGCACCCAGTGAAGTTCGTGATCCTCGCGGACGCGGACGCTCCCCGTCCCTGAGCCTCGCGCTCCTGCGCTACTTCGTGGGCGCGGGGGGCGTCGTGTCTTTGGGCATCTCGCGGAGACACTGATCGAGCTTCGGCTTCAGCGCGCTCATGCTGGACGCGAGCGTGGGCCGGCCCGTCACGTTGACGAGGAAGCGATCCCAAAAGGATTGCTCCTCGCTCCCGACCGTCGCGAAGACGAACATCGCGCGGCCGCGGATGTTGTCGAAGGGCACGCCGGCGCCCTGGTTCATACGCCACGCGCGCGAGTCGTGGCTGTTGTCGCGGTTGTCGCCCATCACCCACACCTCGCGCGGAGCGACCTTCCACGGGCCCTTGAGATCCGAGCCGCAGTAGCCTGCCTTGCAGAGCTGCCCGTTCGCGCAATCGTTCGCGACCTTGCACTTCTTGTCGTCGTTCGCCTTCAGGTACTGCGTGAAGTACGCCTTCCCTTCGAGGAACTCGACGTAGAGCTCGTGCGTGCCCTCGGAGAGCGCGCCCATGTCGAACGTGCCGACGTCGCACCGAGGGACGATCCACCCGTTGATGATCGGCCGCCCATCGAGCACCTCGAGCGTGTCGTTCGGGCCCGCGATGACGCGCTTGATGTAGTCGATCTCCGGCTTCTCCGGGAACTTGAAGACCATCACCTCGCCGCGCTCCGGCGGGAGGCTGTCCCAGATCCGTTTGTCGGTGAACGGGATGAGGGGCCCGTAGCTCGCCTTGTTCACGAAGATGTGGTCCCCGACCATGAGCGTCGGGATCATGGAGCCCGTCGGGATCTTGAAGGGCTCGAAGACGGCGACCCGCACCATCGCCGCGACGGCGAACGCGATGAGGACGCTCTCGGCGATCTCCCGCACCTCGCCTTTGCGCCACCGCCCAAGGTGCTCACCGACCGCCCGATCTGCGCGCCCGAGCGCAGCGTCGAACGCGGTGACGCTGAAGGGCTCGTCCGCCATCGCGTGATCGAGCTCGTCGAGCGCGTACCGCACGCGCTCGAGCTCCGGGAACGTCAGCGCTTTGTCGAGCTGCCGCTTCTTCGCCTTCAGGATTCGCCGCGCCTCCGCGAGCAGCGCGCCCGCCTCCTCGAAGCGCTTGCGCACCTTCGGCGGGAGATCCCGGCGGCCGGGCCCGATCGCGAACGCGAGCGGGAGGTCGTGGCGGAGCCACCAGAGAAGGAGCGCGAACACCCCAAAGAAAAAGATGCCGCAAGGGATGCGTTGGCCACCCACGAACTTACGGAGGACACCCACGTCGTCCGTCATGTTCGCGGGGGAGACGAGCCAAACGAGCCCCCACGAGAGGAGCACCGGAACACAAAGTACCCAGACGACGTAGAAGACGTAACGCATCCACGGGCTCGGCCGGGAGGTCGGCGAGCGTGGCGGCGTCCTCGGGGTTGGCTCTGACTCCGAATCCAGAACCACGGGGATCTAGGCCGGTGCGCCCACCCCCGCAACCTGCTTCGACCGCACCGGCGGTGCGAGCTCTGCTGGTGTACGCTTCAACCGGGGCTATGCACGATCGCTTCTCCCTGGCGCCCGACCAGGGAACCGTCATCGCCGGGAAGTATCGGATTGGACGCGTCCTCGCTTCCGGCGGGATGGGCATGATCCTCGAGGGCGAGCACGAGGCGCTCGGCCAGAAGGTCGCGATCAAGTACCTCCTCCCCGCGGCGGCGGAGCGCGAGGACATGATTGGGCGCTTCCTCCGTGAGGCGCGCGCCGCGGCGCGGATCCCGTCCGATCGGGTCGCGCGCGTGTTCGACGTCGGCACCGACGAGGACGGCCGACCGTTCATGGTGATGGAGCTCCTCGAAGGCCAGGACCTCGGGGACTACATGCAGGCCCACGGCGCGATCCCCATCGGCGAGGCCGTGCGGTTCATCCTCGAAGCGCTCGAGGCGATCGTGGAGGCGCACGCGCTCGGCATCATCCACCGCGACCTGAAGCCGTCGAACCTGTTCGTCGTCACCAAGGGCGGGGCGAAGCACATCAAGGTGCTCGACTTCGGCATCTCGAAGGTGACCTCCGAGTCGGGCGCTCCGGAGCTCGCGCTCACGTCGACGAAATCGCTCCTGGGCTCTCCCGGCTACATGTCGCCGGAGCAGGTGCGCAGCACGAAAAACGTCGATGCTCGGACGGACGTCTGGGCCCTGGGCGTCATTCTCTTCGAGATGCTCAGCGCGCAGACCGCGTTCGATGGGGAGTCCATCGGGGACGTGTTCGCGAAGATCCGGGAGGAGGATCTGCCCCCGATCTCGGAGTTCCGAAAGGATGTCCCCGCCGAGCTCGAGGCGGTCCTCGCGAGCTGCCTCGCGCGTGATCGCAAGAAGCGGATCGCGAGCGCTGCGGAGATGCGCGACGCGCTGAAGCCGTTCGCGGCGCTCGACGTCCCGCCTCAACTCACGGCGCTGCGCCGTGTCGCGAGGCTCACGAGCACCACCGCGGAGACCGTGGGGGCGATCGGGAGCCGCACGACGCTGCCCGCCCCCGCGAAGTCCAGCGTCCCACCCGAGCCGCGCATCGCGAAGCACAGCGGCGGCACGCTCGCGACGTGGTCGGACGAGCACGGAGGTTCCCCCCGCCGCAGCAAGAGGGCGGCGATAGCGATCGTCGTCGCCGCAGGCGCGGTGGGCGGTGCGGTGGTCTTGGCCTTCGCGTTGAAGAGCTCCCCGAGCGGACCGAACGCGTCCCCCGGCGCTTCGTCGGAGACGGCCGTCACCCACGAGCGGACAGCCGCCCCCCCGACGTCCGCGCCGACCCCGCCCGCGGTGTCGGTCACGATGGGCGACAGCGCCGCACCCTTCGCGGCGCTCTCCGCGCCGCACGCGCCCCCCTCAGCGGCCCCTCCGCCCAGCGCGAGTCCTTCCTCGGGCTCGGCGCCCAAGCTCTTGGGCAGCGCCGCACCGCATGTTCCTCGGCCACCCGTGTCGGTGAAGCCACCCGAAGATCTCGGGATCTGATGCGACTCCGGCGCCTCCCCCCGAGCTTCGTCCGCGCGTTGGCCGTCCTCGCGCTGGGGGCCCTCTCGCTCTCGGTCTCGCCGTCGATCGCGCGCGCGGACGACAACACGGCCGTCGAGCTCACGAAGCAGGCGGGGGAGCTGTTCGCGAGCGGCCAGTATCAGGAGGCGCTCGAGCGGTATCAGCGCGCGGACGCGCTCGTGCGCCGGCAGACGATCGTGCTCCGCATCGCACGCTGCCTCGACAAGCTCGGTCGCCTCGGGGAAGCGCTCGGC
This sequence comes from Polyangiaceae bacterium, assembly GCA_046351395.1. Lineage (GTDB taxonomy): Bacteria > Myxococcota_A > Polyangia > Polyangiales > Polyangiaceae > CAYYKK01. The sequence goes on along the minus strand of JAXLYP010000001.1, from coordinate 32,275 downwards.
CGATACCAGGCGGTCCTCGACATGGAGCTCTCGCCGGATCTCGAGCCGCGCAAGCGCGCGCTCCAAGAGGAGGCGATCCAGCAGGCGAAGACCGAGCGCGAGTCCCTCCTCGGCCGCATCCCCACGGTCACGATTCGCGTCTCCGGGCCTGCGGACGCCGTCGCGGCTGCGCGCGTGACGATCGACGAAAAGCCGATCGAACCCACGAGCCTCGGCGCCCCCATCCAGCTCGATCCCGGTGACCACGCGATCGCCGTGCGGTCGGCGGACGAGGAGCAGCGCTCGTCCGTCACGCTGGTCGCCTCCGATCGGAAGGATTTGGAGGTCGTGCTCAAGGGAACCGCGGCGATCATCGTGGATCCGCCTCCCCCGCTCGTGGTGCCCCCGATCGTGGAACCGCAGCACCCGCTCGACCCCAAAGGGGCTCCGGACACGGGCAAGGGGCGCCGAATCGGCGGTGGCGTCGTGATCGGCTTCGGCGGCGCGGCGCTCGTCCTCGGCTCGATCTGGGGTGGCGTCGTGATCGAGAAGCACGGCGATCTCGTCGATGCGTGTGGTGAAGACCTCGTGTGCCCGCCGCCGCTCACGCGTGACGTCGACGGGTACAACCAGGGGCGCGTCGGCTCCACCGCTCTGCTCATCACGGGCTCCGCCCTCGCGGCGGTCGGCGTCGTCCTCGTCGTAACGGCGCTCCCGCCGCGCGCTCCGAAGTCTGCGCTCGTGCTGCAGCCGAACGGCGTCGCGTGGAGGGGGATGTTCTGATGGGAAGGCGCGCGCTCCTGCTACTCGTGACCGCGGGCGCGGGTGCCTGCTTCCTGCCCGAGGCTTCGATCGATCCCTCGAGCTCGTCGAGCTCGTCGTCGAGCGGCAGCGGCGGAGGCGGCTCGACGCCCGGGTACGACTGGGCCCCACCCGTGAGCGGTCCGCACAAGTTCGGCGCGAGCAGCGAGCTCGACAAGTCGATCGCGAGCACGGGCAACCCGGGCCAGCGGCACCTCGTGAACGTGCTGGGTCGTTGGTACGTGTTCTATCTGCTCGGCCACCGCCTGCAAGCGAGCTACTTCGACGCGGGGTCGACGTGGAAGCCCACGGGGGATGGCATCTCGCTCGATGCGAACTACACGTTCGACGACGGCCGCGTCTTCGGCGCCGCGGTGGACCCGACGGTGCCGGGGAAGGTGCACTTCGCGGCCGACTGGGCAACGGGCGCGTTTCACATCGAGGCGCAGGCTCCACCCACCGAGTCCGCCGCGACGCCGTTCGTGTTCAATCCGGCGACGACCCACGCGGAACCATCGGGGATCCTGGTGGACGGCGCGGTCACCACGGTCGGCGCGGACGGGCGAGCGTACGACTTCGGAGCGTTCGTCGTGAAAGGGCAGCCGTGCACGTCCTGCGTGACGACCAACGACGGCGGAGGTTGGATGCAGATGCCGCTCGACTTCAGCGCGAAGACGACCGGCCAGCATCCTCGCGCCGCGGTGTCGCTCACCTCGTCGCCCGTCGTGGCGTGGCCGCTCGTCGGCGCCCTCGCAGCGGCGCGCATCACGGACGGTGCGTCCGGGTGGAACGGCTCCGAAGTGCCGAATACGTTGGACGTGAAGCCCGTGGCCCGCAGCTGGGCCATGTGCTCGAAGATCGTCCACGGTTCGTCGGAGCTTGCGGCGCACCTGTTGGTCCAGGATGGGCCGAAGTTCGCGCACGTCTTCATGAACGGCGGGACCTGGTCCGACTTCCCGGGCGGTGAGCTCGCGGCGCCGCCGAACACGTCGAGCGTGCGTGAGCTCTTCATGGTGTGCAGCGCCGACTATCTGTACGCGTTCACGGTCGACGACACGAACGCGATCCTGGGCGCGCGCTATGGCGCGAACGGGACGGAGTGGTCGAAGTGGGCGGTGCTCGTCCCTGGCCTCTCGGGGCCGGGCGCGCGCTGTTTCTTGAGCGGGTTCGATCAGGCGACCCCGGGGGATGTCGGATTGATCTGGACCGAGTCCACGACGGACTGCGACTCGAAGAGCGCAAACACCTACTATTCGCTCTTCGTCCGCATCGGCTGATCCGCGAGCGACGGACCGATCTCGAAGAATGGGGGCCGGGAACCCGGCCCCGTGATCCGCGTCGGAGCGCGGCTATCCGGCGTAGCCCTCCTCACCGTGGAGCGTCGTGTCGAGCCCTTCGCGCTCTTGCTCGTCCGTCACGCGCAGCTTGGTGAAGAGCCCGATCACCTTCAAAAGCACGAACGTCATCCCTCCGGCGAACACGATCGCGACCCCACACGCGGCGAGCTGCACGAGGAACTGCTTCGTCCCCCCGTGGATCAGCCCGTCGGCGCCGATCGGCGCGGCCGCGTCGCTGAACGTGCGCTGCACCGCGAAGACGCCCGTCAGGAGCGCGCCCACGAGCCCCCCGACGCCGTGAACGCCGAACGCGTCCAGCGAGTCGTCGTAGCCGAGCTTGTGCTTGAGCAGCACCGCGTAGAAGCAGGCGACGCCGGCGACGATCCCGATCACGAGCGCGGCCCACGGCGCGACGTAGCCGGCGGCGGGCGTGATGGCGACGAGCCCCGCGACGAGCCCCGACGCGACGCCGAGCGCGGTGGGCTTCCCGCCGTGCTTCCACTCCACCAAGACCCAACCGAGCACGCCGCCCACCGCGCCCACGTGCGTGACGACGAACGCGAGCGAGGGGAGATGCCCGGACGCGAGCGCGCTCCCCGCGTTGAACCCGAACCACCCGAACCAGAGCAGCCCCGCGCCCGTCATCGTCATGGTCAGGTTGTGGGGGACGGGCCGCTCCTGGGGGTACTTCAGTCGCTTGCCCATCACGAGCGCGCACACGAGCGCGGACACGCCCGCGGTGATGTGGATGACCGTGCCGCCCGCGAAATCCAGGGCGCCGAGCTTGAACAGCCACCCGCCCTCCGCCCAGACCCAGTGCGCCATGGGCGCGTAGACCAGGAGCGACCAGAGCGCGATGAACGCGAGGTACGCCGTGAACCGCATGCGCTCCGCGAACGCGCCCGAGATCAGCGCGGGCGTGATGATCGCGAACATCATCTGGAAGCCGACGAACGAGAGCGTCGGCACGGTGCCGTGGAGCGTGTTCATCGTCCCCTCGAAGAACGCGTTGTCCAGGTTGCCGATCACGCCGTGGATCGACGGTCCGAACGCGAGCGAGTAGCCGGCGACGAGCCAGACGACCGTCACGATCGGGATCGCGACCATCGAGTGCATGATCGTCGAGAGGACGTTCTTCTTTCGGACCATGCCGCCGTAGAACAGCGCGAGCGCGGGGGTCATGAGGAGCACCAAGGCGCTCGCGACGAGCAGCCAGGCGGTGTCACCGGTGTCGGGTTTCATTCGAGGAGCGTGACCCGCCCCCTGTGTCGCTTGCGTTTCTCGATTGTTTCGAGAAGTTTTCCGAGCTCCGACGGCGCTCGGTGAGGCGAAAAATCCGCGGCGCACACCGCATCGCGCGGTAGCCACCACGCGCGCGCCGCCGCCCAGCGCGCGTACGAAGTCCGGGGGAGCGCGCACGAGGCCGCGCGACGGGGGGCGCTCGATTGGAACGGAGCGCGATCAGGCGCGGTAGTCGACCGCCGGCCCGAGCGGGACGACGCCGCTCGGATTGATGGTCTTGTGGCTCCGATAGTAGTGCTCCTTGATGTGCTCGTCGCTCACCGTCTCCGCCACGTGCGGCCTTTCGTAAAGCGCCTTCGTGAAGGCGCGGAGCCGCGGGTAGTCGATGAGGCGCCGCAGGTTGCACTTGAAGTGCCCGTGGTAGACCGCGTCGAACCGCACGAGGGTCGTGAACAGGCGAATGTCTGCTTCGGTGAGCGTGTCTCCGACGAGGTGTGGGGCCGTCTTCGCGGCGAGCCTCGCCTCGAGCCAGTCGAGCGAATCGAAGAGCTCACGGACGGCCTCGTCGTACGCGGATTGACTCGTCGCAAACCCCGCGCGGTAGACCCCGTTGTTCACGGTCGCGTACACGCGCGCGTTCACCGCGTCGATTTCCTCGCGGAGAGGGGCTGGGTAGAGGTCGTGGAGCTCGCGCGTGGCGAGGGGGTCGAACCTCTCGTTGAGGAGCCGGATGATCTCGGACGACTCGTTGTTCACGATCGTCCCGGCGCGCTTGTCCCAGAGGACGGGCACGGTGACGCGACCGGTGAACCGGGGATCCGCGCGGCGATAGACTTCGTAGAGGCGCCGCGCGCCGAGCACGGGATCCACGCCCTCCGCGAGCTCCCAGCCCTGATCGCCCATGAACGCGTTCACCACGGACACGGAGATCGCGGACTCGAGGCCCTTGAGCGCGCGAACGATCAACGTCCGATGGGCCCAGGGGCACGCGAGGGACACGTAGAGGTGGTACCGCCCCGCCTCGGGCTCCACCTCGGAGCCTCGAAACGTCGCCGCGGCGCGCTCGAACTTCCCGCCCGTCGAGGATGTGTCGTACCAGACGTCCTTCCACTCCCCATCCACGAGTAAGCCCATCGTTCCTCCGCGATCGTGTAGAGTCGGTTTCATGGCGCGGCGCAAGGCGAAGCTCGGGATCGTCCCTCGGCTGCTGAAGAGCGCGATCACCGTCGGAGTGGTCCCGGCCTGCGCGACGGGGGGGCTCCTCGTCGCCTGTTCGCAGCGAATGGCACCCGTCGTCGCGGCGATGCCGGTCGTCGCGGCCTACCTCCAGCGCGAGCCCGATCCGCCCCTGACCGCCGATCCGTTGGACGCGGGCGTGCCCGACGCGGACGCGGGAGACGCGGGACCCACGCCCTCCGCGGTCGACGCGGGCGCGCCGAGGGACGCGGGGACCGCCCGCACGACGAACACGAACTCGAACACGACCGCGGTGCCCCTCCCCACGCGTGGCACGCCACCGCCCCCGCCCGTCGTCGCGGCGTTTCCGCGCGGCAACCCCGACCCCTACGAGTGAGCAGCGCGCCCCGGCTGTCGCGGACCCTGACCCGGACGCCGCTCGCGCGCGCGTTCGAGCGCGATGCGCGCAAGTCGCGCGGCGGGCGACGAAAGGTGGTCGCGCCGGAGCGGTTCGATCGCAGCGCGTACCCCACAGACGCGCTCCAGATCGCCGCTGCCGCGCAGCGATCGCTCGCGGCGGGCGAGTTCATGGCGGTGGACGTCTTCGCGAAGCTGGCCGCGTCGCTCACGCTCGCGGGCGCGCCGATCGACGTGGTCGCGGCCGCTGCGCGCGTGCAGGTCGACGAGATTCGACACACGGATCTCGCGCTTCGGATGGCGTCCGCCATGGCGGGCGAGCCGGTGAGCTTCCCGGTGCCGAAGGGCCGGTACGAGGAGCTCGGCGGCGCGATCGATCTCCGCAAGCTCGACGCCGCGATGACCGAGATCCCCGCGATCGGCGAGACCCTCGCGTGCGCCCTCCTCGCGGCGTCCCGTGATCTCGCGAAAGATCCGACCGTGCGCGCGCTCTTCGCCGCGCTTCTCGAGGACGAGGTGCACCACGCGCGGCTCGGTTGGTATTGGCTGTCGTGGCGCGCCCCGGAGTGGACCGTGTCGGACAGACAATCCGTGGCGGATCACGCCGGCGCGTTCATCGCGGAGATCGAGCCCATGTTCCAGCGCGGGCGGGACGCGCCGAAGGGCTTGGAGAAGGCCGCGCGCGCCCTCGGCGTCCTCGACACGAAGGCGCAGCGCGCCGCGGTTCTGCGCGCGATGGAGGAGGAGATCGTCCCCGGCTTGGACGGCCTCGGTCTCGGAGCGAGCCACGCATGGAAGGCGCGCCGCCGAACCTGGGATTGACGCTGCTCGGCCGAGCGCTCGAGCCTCGGGAGAGGGCCCGACTCGTGACGGTCGGCGAGCGCTTGCTCGAATTCCACCGGAGACTGTCTGCGTTCCCGTCGGCGAAGTCTGCGCCCGTCGCCTCGCCCGTCGTGGCGCTCTACCGCGAGGGCAAGATGCTGAACTGCGCGCTCTCGCGGGCCGGCGGGAGCGGGGCGCATCGCCTCAAGCGGGCGTTCCTCGCGTCCAGCGGACCGGTCGGACAGAACGGCGAACCGGTCGCGACCGACCTCGAGATCACGTACGGCCGCGCCGCGCGGTGGCTCGAGGATCCCGCGGACGTCGCTGTCGGCGAGGAGGGCCTGGCGCTCATCCGCGACGACGATGTGCCCGTCCTCCTCATGCCCTCCGTCGCGCGCGAGTGGTCCGCCGATCCGCCGGCGTTCCTCGAGCTCCTCCGCAGCAAGGCGGGGAGCCTGCGCGGCCGTCTCGCGGCGTGGTCGGCGGAGCGCATCGTCGCGCGCGTCTCCCGCGTGGAGCGGGACTCGCTCGCTCGCGCGGGCGGAGACGGCGACGCGATCCAGGCGGACTACGCCGCGGCGTGGCTCGCGCGGATGGTCGGTGCCGACGGCGCGGTCACGTTCGCGCTCGATCCGCGACGAAGGATCCTCCAGCCCTCGGGGGAGCTCCACCACGCGCGCAGCGCGGTCGCGATCGAAGCGCTCGCGCGCGTCGATGGGTACGAGCGCGAGGTGCGCCGGGCGCGCGCCTGGCTCGCCAGGGAGATCCGCTTCGGACTCGCCGGCGACGACGTCCCGGAGTGGCCGCGGGACCCGGCGCGGGTCGCCGGGACGCTCGCGCTCGCGGCGTGCGCAGGGGTCCACTTCACGGACGAGCTGATCGCGCTCGCCGAGCGCCCCGAGGTGATCTCGAACGCGTGGCACGCGGCCCAGGTCGCGCTCGCGCTCGGCCCGCGGGCGCCGGACGCGCTGCTCCGCGCCTGCGCGGACGACCGCCCGAAGCAGCCATTCGCGCCCTGGACGGTGCTCGCGGCGCGCGCCCTCGGGGATCGCGCGCTCGCCGCGCGCGCGGCGGAGCGGCTCGCCGCGTCCGTTCGATTGTCTGCTCCCCACGTCGGGGGCGCTGGCCCGCAGCGCGTCCCGGAGACGGGGCTCACGGCGGTCGCGGCGCACGCGCTCGCGGGGGGGCCGCACGAGGAAGCGCACGAAGCCGCGCTCGCGTTCGTGCGCCGCCGCCACCTGCTCCCGCGCCAAATCCCCGCGATCCTGGATCCGCGGCTCGCGCTCGGCGGATTCAGCGCGACCCCGGTGGACGACACGCTCCGGGCCGACATCGCGGGCCACGCGCTGCTCGCGCTCCTCGCCGCCGACGCCGCGGCGCCCCGGCGTGTACACTGAGCGTGGAGGTCGACGATGCGCGCTTCGCTTCGCTTGGGATGGATGGGTTGGCTCGCCTGCGCCATGCTCGCGGGCTGTGACGACCAGGGCGGGACGGGCGGCGGCGGTCACGCGTCGACCTCGACGAGCGCGTCGACCGTGACGGGATCCACGGCCTCGTCGAGCGGCGCGACCACCACCTCTTCTTCCTCTTCTTCCTCGGCGACGGGGAGCTCGACGTCGACCGGCTCCGGTGTGGCGACCGCCGAGTGCGCCAGCGCGTCGGACTGCTCCCTCGCGGGGAATTGCTGTACGTGCGCCGGGCTCGCGAACGGCGAAGTGCTCCCGGCATGCATGGACACGGGATGCGCGCTCGACAAGTGCATGGACGCTGGGTACATGGGCACGCTCGATTGCGTCCTCGGGCGTTGTACCGCGGGCCTGGACTGCGACTCGACCAAGGTGGCGTGCGCCGCGCCCCAGCCCATTTGTCCGCCGGGGCAGGCGAACAGCGTCAAAGGCGCCTGCTGGGGCCCATGCGTGGATGCGTCCGAGTGCGCGTTCGTCCCCGATTGTACGAACTGCGGCCCGGGTCAGGCGTGCGTCCACTACGGTGGCGGCGTGATGAAGACCTATTGCATCCCCGTCGACGCGGAGTGCGGGGGCGTCGCGTCGTGCGCGTGCATGGGGAAGTCGCTCTGCGGCGGTGTCCCGTGCGGCGAGGCCAACGGCGAGCTGACGTGCCAGGCGCCGTGATGGTCGACTCACCGTGAGCGCTTGAGCGCGGCGATCATCGCGGCGACGTCGTCGCCGTCCGCGCCTGCGGCGCGGAGCCGCGCGGCGAGCGGATCCACGGGGATCGGAGGTCGCCGCCGCGCCCCGTCTGCCGCGGGCGGGGCGCTCGCGCGTGGCGCGGAGCGGGAGCGGTCCTCGAGGGACAATGTCTGCTCCCCGGGCACGGCGGCCGGCGGCGCGGGAGCCGCGACGGCGGCCCAGGGAGCTCCGGCGATCGGCTGGGCGACGGCGGTCGGGCGCGCCTCGGGTTCGGGAAACGGCGCCGCACGGCGCGCGGCGACCCGCGCGTGCTCGTCGGCGCGCATGGCGATCGTCCGCTCCCCCACGTCCCCAGGGGGCGCGAGGTCGAGCGTGAGGGCCGCTGCGCTGGCGCGCGGCGGAGCGGGCGGGACGGGCTCGGAGCCCCACGGCGTCGCCGCGGTCGAGGGGGACGTTCGGGGCGACGAAGGGGGCGGGGGTAGGGGTGGGCGGGTTCGAGCGGGGCTCACCTCGAGGGGGAGTGTCCTTCCGCGCGCGGGATCGAGCGCGAGCGTCCGGGCTTGGCTCGACCCGCTCGACGAACTGGGCGCGTCGTCGCGCGCCACGATCACCGCGATGGCGGCGAGATCTCGCGCGTCCGTGACGTCGGCGAACCCGCGCCAGACCGCCGTCATCGTCTGGCGGTCCACGTCGATCGCGACGGTGTCGCAGAGCATCTCCATCGTGTGCGCGCCGGGGCGCCCGGCGATTTGGACCACGCCGGAGGGGCGCCAAAGGGGCAAACGAGTCGTCGTCGTTTGTCGGTTGCTCGTGAGCCGCACCCACTCCCCGCCCCGTAGGTGCTCCACCTGGTGGTCGAGCGGAGCCCGCTGGAGGCGATCCCAATCGGTCGCGTCCGGGATTTCCTTGATCGACGCGTCCGTGAGCGTCGGGGAGAGGTCGCCGCGCGGGACGATGTCGAAGACCCCGTGGAGCAGGCTCGTCGTATCCCGAGCGATCTGGAGCTCCGCCGTCCGGACGGGAGCAGACAAGGGTGCGGGCATCCCCTCGACGATGACGTCGCAGCGTCGGAGGTAGGGCACGGAGACGATGGGCCGGTTTGCACGGGCGGAGGCGAACGCGCCGTCGGAGGCGAGCGAGAACATGCGCGTCGCGGCGACGGTGAGGTGGAGGCGGCCCCGGTAGCGCCACAGCAGGGACTCCGCCGAGACGCTCCCGTCCGTACGAAGGGTGACGCGCGGGGGCGCCGCGCGAGCGCCGCGCGCGCTCATGGCGCCCCGCGCCGCGTGATGAGCGGGACGCGGAGGTCGTCGACGTCCACCGCCACGACGGTCTGGTGGTCGAGGGCCTCCCCACCCACCGAGTAGAGCGTCTCGTCGCCGGACGCGAACGCGCGGGGCGCGAGATCCGCATTGTCTGTGATCACGCCGAGCTCGAGGCGGACGCGCGTGCACTCGACGACGGGGCCGGTCCAGCCCGTGAGCTCTCCGTCGGGCCCGTACTGGGGCGCAGCCGTGGCGACGCGGAGGGGCGCGAGCGGCCGGAGGGAGATGTGGTGCGTGGCGCTCGGCGCGACGCGCGTCACGAACGCGGTCGGGGGCGCGGCCCACGAGATGTTCGGTTCGGGTGGGCTCAGGTACCGCCACAGGACGACGGTCGGCGGGGCGCCGTCGACGGGCGGCTCGTACCGGACTTGGAGCGCCGCTTCGGCGCGCGCATGGGTCCGTGGGTCGAGCACGACGTCCGTCAGGTAGATGTCGGCGGTGCCGAGGTTCGTGATGCGGACGTCCACCTCGATCGTGGACCCGTCGACGAGGACGGTCGCGGCCATCGAGACGCGCTCGGAGTGGACAGTGGCTGCTTTGGAAGAGGTCGGGCTCATGGGGGTCTCCAACGAGGGAACGCGCGGTCAGAACGGGCCGCCGGGGACGTCGCCCGGTCCGGGAGTGGAGTAGCTCGGGCGCTGCACGGGGGGCTGCCCCGTCGTCGGTGAGGTCCAGCCGCGGCTCGCGTAGTCCTGGCGGACTTGGTTCTCGGTGTAAGGGAGGTGCGTCGTATCCGGGAGCTGCGTGCCGTGCAGCGGGTCGGGCACGGGACCGCCCGTGGAGCTCGTTTGTCCTGGGAGCGTGGGGCGATTGTACGTGCTCGCCGGGAGGCCGACGGTGTTTCGCTCCTCGCCGACGTTCAGGGGGAAGCGGTCCGCCGTCATCGGACCGTTTGGTTGGGAGCCCGTGGCGTTGTGGACGGCATGGATCGACTCGTGGGCCGCGATGATGTCCGCGCCCGGCTGCCCGGACGCCTCCGTCGTCCCGGGCGGCCCGAACCCATGTACGTCGGGGTTCCAACCAATCGTGGAGTCGCTCCCGACGCCGGGTTGTCGAGCTCCGGCGGCGTTTTCGGGGTGCGTGTAGGCATTGTACGGTCCCCAGAGCGAGCTCGGCCGCGTGAACACGCCGTCCGCGGAGGAGTAGGGGATATACGTGATCGTGTGGTGGCTCCTCTCGAGATCGTCGTACGCGGCGTGCATATGCGGCGTGCTGTCGAGTCGCATGATGGTGCGGAGCGCTGCGACCTCGTAGGCGCCTCCCGCGCGTCTCCACGTTCCATCGGGATCCCGAATGGCGCCGATCCGAACGCCGGTGCCGTAGCAGAGGACGCCGTTGGGATCGCGCGTGATGTCTCGGAGCGTGGTGGGGCCCCCGACGAACACGGTGGAGGAGCCGCGCAAAATGGTCTCCGGGGCCGCGTCGACGACGCGCCCCGAGGGGAGGCCCGGCCCGTTGATTTGGACGAAGGCGGCGTCGAGCGTCGCCTCCTGGGTTCCATGCAGGGCGAGCTCTCGGGCCTTCAGTCCCATGCTCGTGGTGCTGCCGATGTGGACGCCCTTCGCGACCGCGTTGAGTTCGTCCGTGGACGCGAGGGTGAGCGCGCCGCGCGAGGTGATGTTCGTCGTGTGCCTGGAGGTGAAGTCCACCGAGCCGCGCTCGGGACGGGGCGCGGCGTCCGGGAGGGCGCCGCTGCCGACGGCGAGGGTGGAGATCCCGCCCCCTGCGGAGAGGAGAATGTGGCCCTTGGCCATCAGTTTGATGTCGGGGCCGTCGAGCTCGATCGTCGCCTCACCCGTGGTGAACGTGATCTTCTTGTCGACCATCGTGAGCTCGGTCGGGGGGATCGTCGGCGCCGGGGGGTGAGCCTGCCGGACGACGACATGGTGCTTGGTGCCGACGCTGATGGTGTCGACGGAGCCGACGTTGGCGGAGCGGTTGACGCCGACGCTGATGGATTCGTCGTGCTTCACGAGCTTCGTCATGTCCCGCTCGGCCTGGACATAGACGAGCTCCCGGCCGCGCGCGTCGTCGAACTTGATCTCGTTGAACCCGTCGGAGCGGGGCGAAGAGAGGCTCTTCCAGGTCGAGACGGTCTTGTCGCGCGGGAGCGCGTAAGGGAGCTTCTCGGTCTCGTTGTACAGTCGCCCGACGACGAGGGGCTGATCCGGATCGCCGTCGAGGAACGCGACGAGGACCTCGTGCCCGACGCGCGGAATAGCCATCATGCCGTAGGAGGCGCCGGCCCACCCCTGGCTCACGCGAAGCCAACAGGAGCTCTGGTCGTCGAGCACGCCGAACTCGCCGGATCGATCCCAGTGGAACTGGACGCGCACGCGGCCGAGCTCGTCGACGTGGATCTCCTCGCCCTTGGGGCCGACGACGATCGCCGTCTGGGGGCCGAGCACGCGGGGTTTGTCTGTCTCCGCGGACGGGCGATAGGGTGCGTCCGCGAGCGCGGCGCGGCCGGAGAAGGACCATTCGTCCGTCTGGGGGACTCCTCGAAGCGTGGCCTCGAGGGCGAGGAGCTTCGCGCGCTCCGGGAGCTCGGGGTGAGGGTGGTTCGACACGCCGAAGACCGTGCCTGGGGACAAGTCCGCGGTGTTCGTCACGAAGCGCACCTCGCGCCGCGCCGCGTGGACGGCTTGGAGCGCGAGCCGCGCGCGCGCGTTCGCGAACGCCTCGTCGCTCCGGAACACGCCGCGATCGTCCCCGATCGGGTTGTGGGGTGTGCGCGCCGGGGTCTCGACGACGCTGTATCCGGGCGCGTGACGGTACTGGTCGAGCCCGGGCGGCGCTCGGCGCGTGGTCCCGTCGGCGAGCGCCGTGCCCGTGGGGCGGTACCCCGGGTTGCGGGCGTCGTAGTCGCGCACGCGGTGCGCGGTGCTCGCGACGGCGTGCGCGACGTGCACGTCGGTGAGGTACTCGTGGTGGGGCGTGAGGCTCGCGTTGTCGATGAAGGGCAGCGCGGCGCGGTGCGCGCCGAGGTGGGGGGCGTCGGCCATCACGAGGTCGGAGTGTCCGTTCTCGTCGGAGAAGAAATAGGAGATGCCCGCCTCGACGAGCAGGCGCTCGACGAAGGCGAGATCGGTCTCGTTGTACTGGACGCGGTACTCGAGCTTTCGATAGGAGGGTTCGTCGATCCGCCACGTGGCCTCGACGCCGGCGTCCGCGAGCACCTTCCGGACGATCTCGGGCAGCGTGCACGCCTGGAAGACGCGGCATCCGCCGCGGTGCGCGAGGAGACCGAGCTCGGGCTCGATCCGCACGCGGTAGGTGGACTCGCCCGTGGGCACGGCGTGCGAGAGCTCGGCGTAGGCGACGACGCCGCTGAACACCCTCGTGCGCATCGTCGGGGACGCGGTTCGGAACCGGCCCATGCGGAGGCTCGCGCGCCGCCCGACGAGGCCGGCGATGTCGATCGCGTCGCTGTGCGAGAGGCAGCGAACCTCTACGCGGAAGAGCCGGGAGATCGCCTCGCGGACATCGAAATGAACCACGCGCAGCGCGTCCGAATCGGCTGCTTGCGCTCCCTCATAGTCGAGTTCGACGGTTGCCATGTGCGGAAGGCCCTAAGGCAAGACGGTGGCCACCGCGGTCTTTCGGTCAAAAGGGTCGATCGCCGCGGTCTCTCGAGCTCCGGGGCGTTGCGCTTCGAGTGAGGGGTGCGCTCGAAGCGCAATGGGTCACGCGAGCTCGCGGAGCGCGGCGAGGACGGCGTCCACGTCCGCCTCGGTGTTCATCAGGCCAAAAGAGAGCCGCGCGTAGGTGGGGAGATACGGAGTCTCGGTGCCGATGATGCGCTTCGCCCGAAGGTGCGCGACGATCGCTTTGGGCTCGTGCCCCGCGATCTCGTAACAGACAATTCCGGCGGAGCGCGTCTCGTCGAGGGGCGTGTGGAGCGTCACGCCCTTCATGCCTCGGAGGCCCTCCTTGCATTGGCGGTTCAGCGCGCGGATGCGCGCGGCGACGTTCTCTTTGCCGATCGCGGTGTGGAACGCGAACGCCTCGCCGAGCGCCCATCGGTGCTCGAACGAGTGGAATCCCCCTGGGGTCAGCATCGCCGCGGTGGTCGGCGGGGGGAGCTCGCCGCGCATCCAGGCGCCGTAGGACGGCGAGAAGAACGACGGAATGGTCGGCTGGAGGAGCGCGAGGTGCGCGGCGGACCCCCAGAGGACGCCCGTCCCGCGGGGGCCGAACATCCACTTGTGGCAGCCGGCGACGAAGAAGTCGCACCCGAGGTCGCCGACGGCGACGTCCTCCGCGCCGAACGCGTGGACGCCGTCGACCGCGAGGAGCACGCGCTCGGAGCGCTTTTCGTTCACGCGCTGGAGGGCGTCGGCGATCCGCCGCACGGGCGTCTTCACGCCGGTGGACGAGTGGACCCAGGTGATCGCGACGAGGCGCGTCTTTTCCCCGATGGCGCCCTCGATGGCCGCCGTCATGGACTCTTCGGTCGCGTCGGCGGCCCGCGCGTAGAGCGCGACCTTGCGGAGGGACGCGCCCGCGCGCGCGGCCGCGAGGCGGAGGGACTCGTGGGTCGCGTAGTGGTCGTGCGCGGTCGTGACGACCTCGTCCCCGGGGCGCAGGGGGAACCCCGAATAGAGGGTTGCGAGCCCCATCGTCGTACTGTCGGTGAGCGCTATCTCGTCCTTCGGAACCCCCATGTAAGCGCTCGCGGGGCCGAGCACGGCGTCCGGATCTTCGTGCGCGCCGAGGTAGTGTACGGGGTTCTCGTCGAGGCCGCGGCGGTGGCGCTCGATCGCCTCGCGCACGCGTTTTGGATGGGAGGCGAGGAGGAAGCCCCCGGCGTGAATCCACTCGGAGGAGAGCGAGAACTCGCCTCGAATCGCCGACCACCCATTTGCCGGGGTCAGCGGCGGGGTCGAGGGGGCAGGCGCGGCCTCCGTCCGCGGGACCGCGCAGGCGTGAACGGCGCTCGCGGTCGCCGCGAGTCCGGTGATGAGGCGCCTCCTGCCGATGCGATGGTCCATTTCGGTGATCAGCATAGAGATCGCCGCGACCGGCGTCAGGGCGGGAGATGATCCCGGCCCGGGACCGTCGTCCCGCGGGATGTCCCTGTCGTCCCGCGGTGCCCCGGCAGCGAGGAGCTGCGACGGCGAGCGGTTCCCGACGCGCGCGTTGGCTTCGAGGTCCCGCTGGACGCACCGTCCGCTACGGTACATCGTTCCCTTCCGGAATGCCCGACTACGTCTACACCCTCATGATCATCGGAGCCGCCCTCGGACTGCTCGGCGTCGATCGGCTCCGGCGGCGCAGCCAGGTGAGCACTCCCCGCGCTGCGGACATTCCCCGCAGTGCCCAGCCCCTTCCGCTGCCAGCCGCGCCGCCTGCGCCCGCCCCGTTGCCGGCCCGTGACCTCCCCACGCCGCACGCGGTCATCGTCCATTTCGCCCTCTCGAACGACACGTTCGGCTCTGAAGCCGATCGAGTGCTCCTCGAAGCGCTCGAGGACCAACTCCACGAGGCCCTTGCGAACGGCGACCTGGGCTACGTCGACGGCCACGACGTCGGCCAGGGCGAGGCCGGGGTGTATCTCTATGGTCCCCACGCGGACGCGCTCTTCGACGCCATCGAGCCCACAGTGCGGCGCGCGACACGCGGAAAAAAGGTGTGGGTCATGAAGTGCTACGGCTCGGCCGACGACGCGCGGACCGACCGCGTCGAGCTGAGCTCCGGCGGCCCCCCGAACTGAGCGCCGCGGGTGGTCGTGTGCGCTCGACGGACCCGACGTAGTACGTCCATACTAGTCGTCTTGAGCGTGCTCGAGTTCATCGACCAAGTCGTGCACGGGCGAGGCCGCGCGCTTCCCGCCCACCCGACGGCGCGGACTCGACCCTGCGCGTGCTCGTGGCGCGGCGTCGCCGTCCGTCACCGGAGCTCGCGCTCGGCGCTGTAGCCCGCGTCGATCTCCGTTCCAAAGAGGAAGCCCACCATGGAGGAGTGGCCGATCTCGCGCTGCTCGAACCCGAAGAAATACCCCGAGCCGTACGCTCCGCGATCGTCGAACCCCCAGCTGTCGCCGAAGCGCGCGCGGATCCCGAGGGTCCCCTCCCCGAGGCCCGTGACGCCCCATTGTCGGGCTTGCTCGAGCGCGTTGAAGCTCTCCCGCGCGAACAATCCAATGCGAGCGTACGGACCGAGATCGAACTCTGCCCGCAGCTCCACGGGCAGCTCGAGCGCGCTCGGGAAGAGGGAGGTCATCCCCGAGGCGCCGATGCCGCCGAACAGTCCCACGAACCCTGTTTGACTGATGACGACGCCGACGCCGACTGGGTACAAATGGACCCCACCCGCGAAGTGTACCGGCGACGTCGCCCCCATCTCGAAGTCGAGCCCTCCCGCGAACCCGACGCGCTTGCCGTAGACGACCCTCGCAGACAATCCCCCGTACCCCGCACCCTCGAGGCCCCGCGCAAAGAGCGGACGCACCGAGCCAAACCCAGCCGCGTACACCGTGACCGACGCCGCCCCGTTCACCGACGCGCGCTCCGGGAATGGGTCCTGCTGGCGCTCGTGAGAATGGCGCTCGATGTGCTCGTCGCTCTGGAAGCCGATGCGTCCCGGGTTCACCGGCACGTCGATCCCGGGCGGTACGAGGTGGAGGCCCAACGGGAGGCCGAAGATCTGGACGCCCACGCCCTCGCGCAGACCGATCCGCAAGCCCACTGGGATGCTACCGAGCTGGATTCCGGTCCGGCCCTCCGTCACGTCCGCTCCGACGATGCCCACGTAATCCCGCCCGATCGCAGTCGCCGGGAGCTCCACGTAGAGGTGACACGTGCGATCCAGATACGCGACGAACGTGTTGCTGTTGGGACCCGGGATGGGGAAATAGTCCGGGTGCGCCTCGTAGTACGCGCGGTCCGCGTCCTCGAGGCACTTCTCGATCTCCCCAATCTCCGCGTCATCCCCTTGGACGACGCCGTGGAGCATCACGTCGCCCGACGCGAAATCGTCGAACGGGTCGTCCGAGTGTCCGCCCCCTCCGAGTTCGAACCGGCGCGGCGGCTGTCCCACGCGCTGGAGGACAATCCAGCTGTGCCGCGCGACCTGGTCGATCGGCGCGGGCATCTGCCCGCTCATCACCGCGACGTAGGGCGGAGGCGGGAGCTTCGCTGGGAGAGAGGGAAACGCGCACGCCGACGGCGCGAGCGACGCGAGCAGGACCACGGCCGCACGGAGGTTCGCCACCGCCCACAGACTACGGAACCTCCCCGCGCCTTGGCACGTTCGTCCTCGCGGCGTTGACGCGCTCGGCGGATCGCGCAGACTCCCCTCATGGTGCTTCGCCTCGCCCTCCTCGCCCTCGCCGCGATCGCCACCTCCACCGACGATCCGAAGCCCGCGCCCCCCAAGCCCGCGCCCCCGAAACCCGCGCCCGTGTGCGCCCATTGGTCGGGGACCGTGAGCGGGAACGATCCGTCCGTCGCCATCGCGGGCACCCTGTGCGAGGACGACCAGGGCGGCGTCACCGGGACGCTCTCGTGGTCGAGCGAGCGCAGCGGCTCCAACGTTCGGAGCGTGTCCGGGAGCTGGAGCGCGGATCACGGCGCGCTCACGCTCCACGACGGCGCGATCGTCGAGAGCCACCCGAACCCCGGCTGGCGGTTCTGCGTCGTCGACGAGTACGACCTGACGGGGTCCAAAGACTCGCTCGCTGGCAAGTACCACTCCTCCGGTTGCAACGACCACGCCGCGATGACCCTCACTCGGTCACCCTGAACGCTCTCGCGCGGCTCGCGGAACCCGCCGTGGCCGTCGCCTTCGCCGATCAGCGCAGCCCGACGAGCCAAACGAGCGCGGCCGCCATCACGAGCAGGGCGACGAAGAGCGCGATCACACGCGCGCGTACCCGCCGAGATCGCCGCCGCCCGAGCGCCCGGTCCCGCGCGTCCGCTTGCGCGGACCGCCACGCCGACGCGCGCCCCTCGCGCGAGGCGCGCTGCGCGGCCGCCTGAAACGCCGTCGTGGCGCGCTCGGCGAGGGCGATCGCGGACCGGACGATCGGCGCGAGGACGGTGACATGCAGCTTGCTGCGGTCGCGCACGGCGTGCCGGTAGACGAGCCCCTTCGGACCGAACGCGACGACCGAGCCGTGGTCGAGCTCGCACACCAGTCGAGCCCGCGTCTCCTCGTCCAACGCCCCCCGGAGGATCTCCTCGTTCGTCGCGTAGCACCGGATCGCTTCGTCGAACGGGGCGTCCCCCGTCGTCGCGAGCGGGACCCCGAGCGCCGACGCCTCCGGCCCCAGGCGCATCACGAACGGCTGCTCCGGCGTCGGCACGTGGATCTCCACGAACGCCAGGCGGTCCTGGTGGCGCGCTGTCTCGAGCCCAATCGACATCGGCCGACCCGCGACGGTCGCCTCGAACCCCGTCGGCGCCGAGGCGCGCCCCGCGCGCGCGGGACCCTCGAGCGCGCGGAGCCGCCCGCCGTCGACCACGGTTCGAAGCGCGGCGGCGACCTCCTCCTCCTCCGCGATCGTCATCGGGCGCTCAGCGCGCGCGCCGCCGTCGACCGATCGCGATCGCGCCGAGCGCGATCGCGGCGACCCAATGGCTGCCCCCGCTCGTCTGGCCGGGGATCTCGCAGCCGCACCCGTCGTCCGTCGGGTTCACGTTGTTGCCACCCCCCGCGCCCGTGCTGCTCGAGCTCGTCGCGCCGCCCGCGCCGCCCGTGCCGGTGTTCATCGCGGGTTCGGCCGTGAGCGAGAGCGCCGTGTAAGCGCCGTCGAGCTGCCCCGCGTTCACCACCATGACGCTCGCGTCCGTCGCGCCCGCGGGGACGTCCACGTTCGCCGTGTAGGCGTTGCCCGCCGCGACCGCGTCCGCGAGCGTCGTCTCCGCGGCGGCGAGCGGCCCGTACGTGAACTGAATCGGGCCTACGCCGAACCGCACGAGCACCTTCGGCGTGAACGGCGTCCCGGTCGTGCCCAATCCTCCGCCGCCCACGTTCACCTTCGTGAACGCGACGGTGAGCTTCCCCGAGTTCGCGGGGAGCGTGTAGTGCGCCTGGATCACGCCGGGCGTCCATCCCTCCTTCGCCTTCACGCCCGTGGTCTGCGTGCCCGGAGCGAACCAAAGGTTCATGAGATCCGCGGGGCCCTTCAGCGGCTGGCCCGTGAACTCGAGGACGCGCGTGCAATGCGGCAGCACGCCGCGCGCGGTGAACGCCGCCGTGAGCGCGTCCGCGGCGGCGGAGTCGGACGTCTTCACCTCGTCGATGATGAACTGCGCGAACTCCTCGTATCCGAGGTTCCCCGACGGGGCGACGTTCATCGCGTCGAACACCGACTTGTCGAACGCGTCCTTCGCGGCTTGGTCCGCGAGCTTGGAGCGCACGTCCCAGAGCCCCGCGGAGAAGAGCGTCGCGTCCTGGTGAACCTCGCCACCAATCGCCGCCGGACATTGGTCCGTCGCGGTCAGCGACCGGATCGCGGGGGAGCCCGGCGCGAAGTCCTGCGACGCGTACTCCCCCACGTCCGGGTCGCCCGTGAGCGCGCACGAGAAATAGTCCGCGATGCCCTCGTTCATCGCGCCCGGGGAGTCGACCGTGCCGTACTCGTCGAGCTGCGGGTTGCCCGTGAAGTTCACCGTCGCCGCGACGACCGCGTGCGTGAACTCGTGATAGACGACGTCCCCGTCGTACGAGTAGTCGCGCGCCGGTCCCTGACCGAACCACATCGCCCCGCCGTTCAGGCCGAACACGGTGGAGAACAACGGATCGGCGGGCGCGAAGAACGCGTTCTGGAACGGCGCGAGCGGGAGATCCGGGTTCTTCAGCTTGTTGAGATCGAACGTGTCGAACCCCTGCGGGATGCGGAGGTTCGAGATCGTCGCGAGCGGCTTACCGCCGTTCACGTCGAGCGTGGGATCCCAGGTCCGGAAGAACGAGTACGCGCGGTTCGCGTGATAAAACATCGAGATCTCGGCGTACGTGTCCTCGGGCGCCGTGTCCGCCGCGGGCATGTCCGTGTAGTCGCCGTTCGCGTCCGGAATCGCGGTCGACAGGAGATCGCACACGTGGACGTCGACGTTGAACCCCATGACGCTCACCGACGTCACCGTCTTCTTGTCGATGCAGTTCAACGACTCTACGAGGCTGTTCGAGAGCCCGTTCGGCCCCACGGGGAGCACCGTGTCGACGAGGTTGGGCGACTTCTCCGGGTTCGACGGGAACACGCTCGCGTGGTCGAGCTCGCGGACCGTGTCGTAGACGAGCGTGACCTCGCCCGTCCGCGCGTCCACGATCGAGACCCAGCGGTGACCGAGCTCCACGGAGCCCGAGAGCACCGCCCAGCTCAGCGAGGCGCCTTCGGGGGACGCCCAGTACACGAGCGCCGTGCCGACCGCCGCGCTGCCCGTGCGCGCCTCTGCCGCGGCGCGCGCGACGCCCTCGTCCACGGAGGGGCCGGTCTCGCTCGCGAAGTCGGTCTCGACCTTCGCGGCGACGACGCGCGCGACACCTCCGCGGAACACCACCGTCGCGCCGCGATTCGCGACGGGCAACCCGTCGTGCATCTGCGGGAGCTTCACGAGCCGGTCACCCGAGCCGAGCCTGTGGATGACGGGCACGCCCCAAGAGAGACGCTCGCCGTTCGGGAGATCCCTTCGGACGACGGCCCGCGCGGCGTGCTCGACCTCGGTCGCGCTCGCGTCGAGCGCGAGGGGACCCTCGGGCGGGACGATCGCGCCACGCTGCACGCGCAAGCGCGCCGGCTCCGCGGAGGCGAGTCGTGCGCTCGCGAGCGACAGCACGAGGGGAAGCGCGGAGACGAGGGCGAAGCGGGCGTGGCGGCTCTTCATGGCGCGCATGATAGGCCGCGATCCGCGCCGCCCTTCAACGGATCAGCGGCTCACGGACCGCAAAATGTGTTGCGCCCCGTCACGCAGCCCTTCGCGTCGTTCATGTCGCGCGCGATGGTGGCAAGGTCGAGACAATCCGAGAACTTGAGTGATCCCCGGGGCAAAGACCGGCAACACGCATCCAGACGATCACACTCCTCCGCCGCGACGCCGGGTTCTTGCGGAGGAGTGGTCACGGAAACCGGGGCGCGCGGGGTCGTCGTGGTCGCGACGGGCGCCGTCGTCGCGCTTGCGACGGGCGCCGACGCCGTGGGGATCTCCACGTCGGGCGTCGCCGGCGCGGCACACGCCGCGCAGGCGACCGCCACGCCCAGGAACGACGCGCGTCGCATCATCGATCGTGCATCTCGATCACGATCCCGCTCTGTGTGCGGATCCGGTTCACCGTGGAGTCCACCGCCACGACCGGGCTCGGGTTCAGCGGGTTCGGAACCGCGCCCGAGATCACGGGCCGATCCGGATCACCCTCCACGAACACCACGATCACCTCCACACCCGGTCGCAGCGGGAAGTGCTGACCATAGCCGGGACCGGCGTGCGGCTGCGCCATGCGGATCGGATGGCTCGCCTTCCGCTCGCCGCTCCCCGCCGTGTCGAACAGGAGGCGCACGTAGTACCGCCCCTGATCGTCGATCCGCGCGAGATCGTTGCTCCCCGGGGTGTTGCCCGCGTCGATGATCCCCGTGACGACGCCCGGGACACGCGGCCAGCGCGTGCGCCTCGGAGACCGGTACGTGTGCTTCGAGGGGATCGCCGAGAACTTGTTCGAATACCGGCTCGCCTCCGCCTCGGCCTGGAAGTTCGCCTGGTGCGCGTGGTGCTCGACCGACACGAGCAGCAAGTGTCCGTCCTCGAGCTTCGGGTGCCCTTCGATGGTCATCCGATGGCCCACGGTCAGGTTCGGCAGATCCGACTCGCCCACGATCACCTTCCCGATCGCCTGGCGCTCCTCCGCGCGGACCATCGCGAAGCGCGTGGCCTCGTCCTGCGTCTTGAAGTGCGCGCCGTACTCGACCACACCGCCCGCGTACCCCGTCGCGAGCTCGTGGCTCGCAGAGAGATCGACGAGCGGCGTGCGGTAGTTGTAGTCCTGCACGACGAACACGCTCGGCGTGACGCTCGTCCTCACCTCGAGCTGGTGCACGTCGTGATTGCGCCCTCGCTTGCGGTACCCGACGGGGGCCTCGAGCTCGTCGAACCCCGACGGATAGTCCGTGAAGATGATCCGATCCTCGGTCTCGGTGTGCTCGAAGAAGTAGCTGATCCCAAGGTGCTCGCACCACCGGGACACGAACGCGAGATCCGACTCCTTGTATTGGCAGATGAACTCACGCTTCTCGTACGCCGCGTCGAAGCGGAGATCGAACGCGCCCTCGAGCCCGCTCGCCTCGAGCTTCGACTTGATGATGTCGGCGATGGAGACGTTCACGTAGACGTCGAGCATCTCGATGAGCTCCATCCGGTACGCGCGAGGCCGCACGTACAGTCGGTAGGCGTGCGCGTCGCCGTCGGGGTCGAGGAGATCGTCGATGCGGGCGACCATGCCGTGGACGCGCCTCGTCGGGAGGTTGTTCTCCGTGAACAAGATCGTCACGATCGCGCCCGCCACCTTCGCCGTGTCGAGGCCCGCTGCGTCCCGAACGACGACCTCGAGGTCGAACTCGAAGAGCTGGGAGATCGCCTCGCGCCCATCGAGCTTGCGGACCCACAGTCTGTCACACGGAAAATCGTTCGACTCGAGGCGGATCTCGGTGTGGGTGGTGCGGTCTGCCATCCGACCAGAAGAACCAATCGCGCGGCGCGCGGCAAGCGTTGTAAAGTCGATCGGATCGACTCACACGCGAGGAGACAGCATGCCGGAGCAGTGGGGTAGCGGGACGGACGGATCGGGCAGCATCGAGGACTCGAGCGAAGGCGGCACGCTGAGTCGGCTCATCATCAAGGTCCCCGGGTACGACGGCGCGGACGCGACCTCGTACCTCCGCCTCGGGGCGATCCCCGCGGGCAACGTCGTCGAGCCGGGCGCCGATCTCGCGGCCCTCGTCCCCGCGGAGGGCGCGTTCATCGACGACGATCGCGACCGCGACGGCGCGGGCGGCACGACCGACGCGTTCCCCGACGGCCACGGGCTCACCGTCGCGCAGCGACAAGCGGAGAGCGCGCTCCTCCACACGAAAGGCGGCTGGAGAGATCACTCGGACGGCAACCGGATCACCACCACCAAGGGGGACAAAGTCGAGGTCATCCGCGGCAACTACAAGCTCCTCGTCCTCGGCCGACAGGACGTGCCGGACAACGGGATGATGGTCGACTACTCCGGCGGCCTCGCCCAAGACAACGACGTCGCGCCCGGCGCGATCAGCAAGATCGAGTGGGTCCGCGACGCGTACTCCGGCACCTGGAAGGTCACCGAGGAGGCCGAGAAGGGCGATCAGAAGACCGTCTATCACGGCGACGTGGAGGAGTATTTCTACGGGCGGAAGAAGTTCGAACAGGTCGGCTCCGAGGTCGCCTCGTCCCTCGGCCTCGTCGCGGGGAACGAGCCGACGAGCCTCAAGGAGAACCCCGTCATCACCGAGAAGACGTGGGCGAAGAGCATCACGAGCGAGACGGGCTCCGCCGCGAACCGCGTCCCCACGATGACCGAGACCACCTACGCGACGACGATGACGTCGAGCACCGACTGCCACATGACCACCGAGAACATGAAGGCGGACATCATGCTCGCGACGACGAAGGCGGGCTTCATCGCCGAGGGCACGGTCTGCGGGCTCAAGGTCGAGGCCTACGCGGGGGCCGTGATCGAGGCGTACACCGGCTTGAAGCTCGAGCTCTCCCTCGCCGGCAAGATCGAGATCTCCGGGCCGTTCTCGCTCGGCCTCTCCTTCGGCTACAGCGGAGACTTCCACAACCTCAAGGACGAGATGGAGCTCCTCGAGACGAAGATCACCGCCGTCGAGACCAAGATCAACACGACGAAGCAGGAGATCACCGCCGCGCAGGATCTCGCGGTGGGCGCGCTCAAGACGGAGATCAAAGCGAACAAGACCGCGATCGCGAGCACCGAGCAGAAGCTCGGTGCGACGAAGGTGAACCTCGGGATGCTGAAGACGCAGCTGATGAACGCCCACATCCTCACTTGATCGCCCGCGCGTGAAGACCAAGAACCTGACGCCGATGCCGCTCGGCACGAAGGTCACCGCGCGAAGGCCGCGGCGGCCCGAGATGACCGTAATCGTGCGCGGCAAGTTCCGGATCGTGCACGCGCGCGAGGCGGAGCTCATCGAGGATCCGATGAACCCGCTCGTCCAAGGGTTCATGACGGCGGACGTCTTCGCCGAAGATGACGACGAGCGCCAGGGCGAGTCGCTCCAGCCCGGGGACTTCGCGGACTTCAAGCCGCACCCGGAGGTCCTGCTGAGGGGCACCTGCTACACACCGCTCGGCCGCCCGTTGCCCGAGTGCCCCGTCAAATTCAGCGTGGGCGCGTGGTCGAAATCGCTCCGCGTCGTGGGCCGACGCGTCTTCTCGGACGGGCTCGCGGGCGCGGCGGCGAGCCCGCCCGTGCCGTTCAGCAAGATGCCGCTCGGGTGGACCCACGCCTTCGGCGGCCCCGGCTTCGACGCAAACCCAGCGGGGAAGGGCGTGGACTCCGCGGAGCTCCCCAACGTGGAGCTCCCCGGGGCTCCCGTGCGATCGCGAGGCGATCGGGTGGAGCCCGGAGGGTATGGCCCGATCAACCCCGCCTGGCCGCTCCGCGCGAAGAAGCTCGGGAAGAACTACGGCGCGGAGTGGAAGAAGGAGCGCTCGCCCTTCTACTCGGACGACTTCGATTGGACGCACTTCCAATCCGCGCCGCCCGACCAATGGCTGAAGGAGCTTCGCGGGGACGAGGTCGTCGTCTTCCAGAACATGCACCCCGAGATCCAGGTGCTCGAGACGAAGCTCCCGAACCTCCGCGTCCGCGCGTTCGTGAAGGACGTGGATGGTTTGCCCGAGCCCGCGCCCTCGTCGATGCGCGGCCCGGCGTCCGGGACCCCGGCCCTCCGCGGCGTGAAGGTTCGTGAGGTCCGCATGGTCCTCGATACGCTCTACGCGGACCTCGATGACCGCGCGATCTACCTCACGTGGCGCGGCCTCACCGACGTGCGGGAGGACGATCTCGCGGACGTCGGCACCGTGTTCGTCGCGTCCGAGAAGGGGAGCGAAGAGCCGCTCCCGCTCCTCCACTACGAGGAGGCCGTCCTCGCGTTCGAAAAGGATCCGACGGGCTACGAGGAGGCGAAGAAGCGACTCACGCCCGACACGAGCGAGCTCGAGAAGAAGCACGCCGCCTTCGAGGCGCTCCAAAAGACGATGAAGGAGAGCGCCGACGATCCGGAAGCGCTCGAGAAGACGGTCGACGCCGCGCTCGCGATCGGCGGCGAGCACACCGAGACCGCGCGCGCGCAAGCGAAGGAGGCGCTCCGCACGGCGAGCGAGAAGACCCCGGGGGGGCCGCCCGGTCGGAGCTTCGGGGAAGCGACGAAGAAGCCCGCTCCCCAGACGAACCTCCGGCTCGTGAAGCCCGGCGAGACGCCCACCGTCTCGAACCCCGAGGTGGGCGGGCAGATCCGCGCGATGAAGGCGCGCTTGCCGGAGATCGAGGCGCACCTCGCCGCCGCGGCCATCCCGGCGGACGATCTCCAGAAGATCAAGGCCGCGTTCGAGGACCCCATCCTCGCCAAGCTCGGTGAGGAGCCGCCGCCCCACGAGCACCCGAAGGCGGGCGCGGATCTCTCGGGCATGGATCTCCGCGGTCGGGATCTGCGCGGCGCCGATCTCCGCTCGTGCGCGATGGTCGGGACGAACTTCACGGGCGCCGATCTGCGCGAGGCGGTGCTCTCCGGCTCGAACCTCGAGCGGGCGATCCTCTACGGCGCGAACCTGTCCCACGCCGTCCTCGACGCGACGAACTTCTCGATGTGCATCCTCTCGAACGCGATCGCCGAGGGCGCGTCCTTCAAGGAGGCGAAGCTCGATCGAACCGTGTTCGACGGCGCCACGCTGCGCGGGGCGGTGCTGGAGGAGGTCGAGGCGCTCATGGCCGTGTTCCTCGGCTCGGATCTCGAGGGCGCGAAGCTCGGTCGCTCGAAGCTCGCGAAGTGCTTCTGGAACGAGGCGAAGCTCGACGACACGGTGTTCGACGGCGCCTCCCTCGAGATGTGCATGGTGCGCGAGAGCCAGATGAAGCGCGCCTCGTTCGTACGCGCCCGGTTCGACATGACGGCGTTCGTGGACACGGACCTCACGGGCTCGACGTTCTTCGAATCCAAGGGCACGACCGCGAGCTTCGAGCGCGCGATCCTGAAGGAGGTGGATTTCCGCCACGCCGATCTGTTCCGGTCCCACTTCACGGGGTCGAAGGCCGAGAAGGCGCGCTTCGTGTCGGCCGATCTCCGAGGGTCGCGCTTCTACCGGACGATCCTCACGGGGGCGACGTTCGAGACCGCGAACCTGATCCGCTGCGACTTCTCCAAGGCCGACCTCGCTCGCGTGAAGTTCCGCGGCGCGAACCTGTACGAGGCGAAGTTCCTCGGCGCGTTCGGCGCGTCGACCGACTTCGTCGACGCGAACCTGAAGCGCGCCCTGATGGAGCGAGCGTGACCGCAGACGAGATCGAGGCGAAGGCGCGGGCCGGCGTGCCCATCGACGAGGCGGTCCTCCACGCGGTGGATCTGCGTGGGCGCAACTTGAGCGGGGTGATCTTCTCGGGGGCGCGCCTGCTCCACGTGAACCTCGGGGGCGCGGATCTGACCGGCGCGCGCTTCACCGACACCCAGCTCGTGGGCTGCGATCTGCGCGGCGCGCGGCTCGAGAAGAGCACGTTCGAGCGCTCGATGTTCCTCGGCTGCGACATGGCGGGCGTCGTCTTCGGCGCCGCGCGCCTCCGCACGACGGTCTTCGGAGGAGCGACCGACATGTCGAACGCCGACCTCCGCTCGGTGGAGGGCAAGGAGGTGTCGTTCGCGACGGCGTGCCTCGACGGCGCGAACCTCGCTGGGGCGGAGATCTCCGAGGCCGCATTCGTCAACGCGAACATCGCGCGAGCGGACTTCTCGAAGACGAAGCTCACTTCGTGCATGTTCGGCCTCGCGGACGGGCCGGGCGCGCGGTTCACGGACGCGGAGATCTCCCAGGTGTCCTTCACGCAGGCGTTGCTCCGCGGCGCGGACTTCTCGGGCGCCCGCGTCGATCAGGTCATCTTCAGCCGCGCGGATCTTCGGGGCGCGCGTCTCCCGAAGAAGATCACCTCCTCCGCGTTCGAGGGCGTCCTCGTGGAGCGGCCGGATCTGAGCGGCGCGTCGATCGAGACGAGCATCTTCGCGGAGGCGAACCTCGACGGCGGCTCCCTCGAGGAGGCCGTGATCAAGAGCTCCTCGTTCGGGCGCGCGTCCCTCCGGGGCGTTCGGCTGGATCACGCGAGCATCGAGCTCTCCGACTTTCAGGGCGCGGACTTCGAGGGGGCGACGTTCGAGAAGACCAAGCTCACCATGAGCACCCTCTCCGGAGCGAAGCTCCGCGGCGTGGATCTGTCCGATCAAGATCTCGAGATCGTCACGCTCGACGGCGCCGATCTCACGGGGGCGAAGCTCGTCGGCGCCCGGCTCGACAAGGTGATCCTCTCGGAGTGCGCGCTCGGCGCCGTGGATTTCTCGCGCGCGCGGCTGAACGCCGTCGTCCTGCGCGCCTCGAACATCGACGGGGCGAAGCTCGAGGGGGCGACGTTCGAACGCGTCGTGTTCGACGAGGTGGGCCTGAAGCACGTGAAGCTCGAGGGCCTGCGCATGCAGCGCTGCAAGTTCAGCGAGGCCGCGCTCGACGGCGTCACCGTGAAGTCGTGCGACCTCACCGGGAGCGAGCTCGGCAAGGCGGACGCGACGAGCGCGAGGTTCGTCGACTGCACCCTGAAGATGACGAACTGGAAGGGCGCGAAGCTCGACAAGGCGAACTTCGCAGGCGCCATGATGAAGGGGAGCTTCTTCGGAGAGGCGAGCCTGCGCGGCACGAACTTCACCCAGTGCATGCTCCGCTTCTCGACGTTCACGCGCGCCGACATCCGGGCCGCGAACTTCAAGGGCGCGAAGCTCCGCGAGACGATGCTCGACGAGGTGAAGGCGGAGGACGCGAGCTTCGAGGGCGCCGATCTCGCGTACGCGGATCTCTCGAACAGCGACGCGCGACGCGCCGACTTCCGGGACGCGGATCTCTCCCACGCGCTCTTCCACAACGTGAAGGAGGACGGCGCCTCGTTCGCCGGCGCGTCCACCTTCACGATGCGCAAGACCGACATCGATCGACTCGAGGCCGAGGCGTTCCGACCGCCGCGGCGCCCCGTCTAATGCGAACAGGAGCACCATGAGAAGCACATCCCGAGCCGTCCTCCCTCTGCCCTCTTCGGAGCGCTACCTCGGCCCTGCGACGGTCGTCGACGGGGACGCTCGCGCGGTGCGGGTGCGGCTCCCGGGCGGCGAGATCGTCGTCGCGGAGCTCGCGCTCGCCCTCTCGTACGAGCCGGCCGCGGGCGACTCCGTGCTGGTGATCAGCGAAAACGGCGTGCACTACGGCATCGGCGTGCTGCGGGGAAAGGGCCGCCTCGTGCTCGAGACGCAGGGGGACATCGCGATCAAGTCGGGGGGGCAGATCGAGCTCTCCGCGCCGCGCGTGAGCGTCACGGGGGAGACGACGGAGATCAAGGCGACCAAGCTCAGCGTCGTGGCGGAGGCCGTCACCCAGCGCGTCACCTCCTGGGTCCAGCGCGTCCACGGGCTCCTCTCCGTGCACGCGAAGGAGTCCCACACCCTCGTCGAAAAATCCGCGATCACGCAGGCGAAGAACGCGTCGATCCTCACGGAGGACGCGGTGAGCATCAACGGGAAGAGCGTCCTGCTCGGCTGACGAAAGGAACCGCATGCTCCCTGCGCAGAACAAAGGCGTCGGCATGAACATCGGGTTCCCCGATCCGTGCCTCACGGCGGTCGGCCCCGCGCTCGTGCCGATCCCGTACCCGAACATGGCGATGAACATCCTCGCCGCCATCTTCTCGCCGAACATCTTCCTCACGATGATGCCCGCGCTCAACATGGCGTCGCTCATCCCGATGACGATGGGCGACGAGACGGGCGCGCCGAACGTCATCTTCAAGATGATGGGGGGCGCGACCGTGGGGAACCCGAAGATCGCGGTGAACTGCATCCCCGGCTTGAACCTCCTGTGCCCGAGCTACGGGAACCTCCACAACAACCCCATTGGCGCGTCGGTCGTCCCGAGCATCACGAACGTGCTGTTCACCTACGCGGGCGGCGACGCGCCCGCGGAGGAGCTCTCGCCGGACGCGGTCGCGTCGCTCGACGCGGCGATGCGCGAGCCGGCCGCGGTTCGATCGAGGCTCGTCGCGGGCGCGATCGGGTACGTCGAGAACCGCGTCTTCGCATCCGACGCCGCCGCGCGGGTGCACGGCGCGCTCCGCGGCCTCGCCGCGCGGGGGATGCGGTCCCTCGTCATCGATCTGCGCGGTTGTCCGGGCGGCGACCTCGACGCGGCGATCGATCTCGCCGCCGAGTTCCTGCCGATGGGGGCAGAGATCGCGACGCTCGTGGACGAGGACGGGGACGAGCTCGTCCGGAGGAGCGCGCGATCCTACGACTGGCGCGTCGGGGACGCTCCGCTGCCCATCCGGATCCTCGTCGATCGCGGGACGGCGTCCGCCGCGGAGGTCTTCGCGGGCGCGCTCCGGGCGAACGGTCGCGCCGAGATCGTTGGAGGTCCAACCTTTGGCACGCTGAGCGCGACGCGCGTCGCGCGGGCGCTCGAGACGGGCGCGCCGATCCGCGTCGGCGCCGGTCATTGCGTGCTCCCTGCGCCGAGGAGCGGTGATGTCCGCGCCGGCTGAGCCGGGCGCGGAGCCCGGGCTGAAGTGCCTCTCGGGGCGGAGCTGTCCGCCGGGGATGGCGGCGGATCTGGGGCGCATGTCGAGCCTCCCTAAGAGCGCGCGCGAGCGCTTCTGGCAGGCCCTCGCGCCCGCGCTCAGGGATCCGCTCCCGAAGGAGATCGAGTCCTCGCTCGACGATTTCTGTCGCCGGCACGGGACGACGCGCGTCGCCGTCGCCCCGGTGCTCGCCGCGTCGCGCTTCCTCGTCCGGGCGGCGAGCCTCATCGACCTCCCCGTCGAGGATCTCGCGGCGGACATCGCCGCGCTCACGGGCGGCGACGGCGAGATCGTCTCCGTCCTCACCGGGGGCTACGACGCGGTGAAGGAGCTCGTTCGCAGAGAGGTGAAGCACGAGACGCTCGCCGACCACGGCAACCTCCTCGAGCGCGTCGACTGGCGCATGGACGTCGTCGCGAGTTCGAACCGCGGGGGGAGGCTCGCGATGCCGATCGCGCTGCTCACTTTCCGCTACCGCGAGGGCGACGAGCGCAAGCGCGTCACGCTCCAGCTCGAGCCCTCCACGGTGCTCGAACTGAAGGCGATCTGTGAGCAGATCCTCACCTGAGCAGCCCTTGCTCGAACACCCCTCGGGGGATATTTTTCAAGGCCGATGACGACCGTGGTCGAGATGGATCTGGTCCCGACGGCGCCCGTGTCCGTCGGCGCGCGAGCCTGGGCGCACCGTGGTCGCTACCGCCTGACGGCGATCGTGAAGGCGGCTTTCACCCTCGAGCAGGACGCGCCGATGCGCCTCGCGGCGCCCGCGCCGCTGATCGTTCGCGACGTGACGCGCGGCAACGCACCGCTCGCCGCGGCGCGGCGAGCGGCAGAGCTCGCGCTCTATTTGCGCCGCGCCGAGATCTCGCTCGATGCGACCGCGTTCGCGCCTCGTGGACAGACCGTCGAGCACATGAAGGTGCGCCTCGCCGTGGCACGCGGCGATCGCATGCTCCTGTCGAAGGAGCTTCGCGTCGTCGGCGATCGCACGTCCGTCGACGGAGAGGTGCCGCGGCCGCTCCCCTTCTCGAAGATGCCCATCGTCTACGAGCGCGCGTTCGGCGGTCACGGGAACGCAGACAATCCAGTGGGCGTCGGCGCGGAGGGCGGCGGACGAATCACCATGCCGAACGTGATCGGGAGCGACACGCCGGGCGCGCCCCGCATCGAGCCGTGCGGGTTCGGGCCCATTGCTGCGTCGTGGCCCGTGCGTCGCGCGAAGCTCGGCGCGTTCCCGAGGATGGAGGCCGAGGAGGCCGTCTGGGCGGCGATGCCCGACGCGTTCGACGAGACGTTCTTTCAGGCGGCGCCGCTCGACCAGCAGGTCGACGATCTCCTCCCCAGCGACATGCTCGCCTTCGTCGGGATGCACCCCGACTTGCCGACGCTGCGCGTGGCGATCCCTCACGTGCGTGGGATCGCGATCGCGGAGGCGGAGAACGGTCGCCGCGTGCAAATCCCCACGCGCCTCGACATGGTGTTCGTCGAGCCCCACGCGATGCGCGCCGAGCTCGTGTTCCGCGGGGTCATCGAGATGACGCCCGAGTTCTTGAGGGGGCTACGTGTCGCGGGTGCGCTCGAGGAGCCCCCCGCGCAGTACCACTTCCCGCCGCTCGTCCCGCTCCTTCCGACGAAGGGGCGCCGCGTGCGCAACGGGGAGTCGATGAGCCCAGCGACCGACGCGCCGCCCGCGGGTCCGGCCCGCGCTGCCGTCGTGGGGACGATGATGCTGGACGACTCCGGCCCGCGCCCCTCCACGTCCGGGACGATGCTCGCCGACGAGCTCGGCCCCGGGTCGGCCGGCGCGCGGCCCAAGGCGACCTTCGGGACGATGCCTCTCGCGGGACCCTCCGAGCCGCCGTCGTCGCTCCCGTTCAAGCGCGGCGCGCTCCCGCGGCGCCGCTCGTCGATGAAGGTGCCGGCGCAGCGCGTCCTGGTGCCGGCGAAGGTCATCCCGGCGACGCCGGGAGTGCTGTCGACGATGGTGCTCGACGAGCCACCACCTGCCGCGCCGCCGTCTCCCTCCGTGGTCGTCCCGTCGCCGCCGTCTCCCTCCGTGGCGGTCGCGCCCGCGCCGGCCGTCGCAGACAGTGGAGCGGAGGACGCGCCCGCGAAGCCCAAGCCGACCGACACGTATGCGCCGCCGGACATGGGTGAGATCCTCGCGAAGAAGCAGGCGCAGAGAGAGGCCGAGCAGAAGGCCGCGGCCGCCGCGCCCTCGGTGGATCCCAAGGCGCCGAAGGCCGCTGTCTGGGCGGAGCCCACGAACGATCTCACGAGCCCTTCGAAGAGCCCAAAGCCCGCGCCGCGTCCGGTCGTGCAGCCCGCGCCCGACCGGAAGGCTCAGCTCTACAAGAAGTTCAAGCCCTGATCGGGCCGGCGATCAGAACGAGAACCCGACCGACGCACTCCCGGGGCCGATGCTCACCTTCGGCACGAGCGCCTCGGGCGCGGCGCGCGCGACGTCGTTCCGGAGGTACACCTTCCGGCTCGTCGCGAAGCCGCCAATCATCAGACCGAACCCCGTCGCCTGGACGCCGCCGAGGAGCGACATCGCGATGATGCTCCCGACGCCTCCGCCTTCGACGCCGATGAAGATGGGAGGCCCGACGAAAGGAAGGATGAGGAGCGCGCCCTCTTCCTCTCCCCCCGACGCGATGCCGCCGCCGACGAGCGCGGTGACGCCGTAGACCGCCGCGAAGACAGACAATCCCGAGACCCAAAGGCCTCGAACGGGCTCCTCGGCGAGTCGGTACCCGGGCGGGATCGCGAGATCCGGATCCCAATCGACACGCCTCGGCCATCGCCCGGGATCCTGCATGTACCCCGGGGGCATCACGATCATCGATCCGGGGGCCGCGACCATGGAACCCTGTGGCGCCGGCACGAACTGCGGATTCACGAGGTCGACGGGACCGACATAGACCGGTTGCCCGGGTTGCATGGGCTGGCCGGGTTGCATGGGTTGCCCCGGTTGCATGGGCTGCCCGGGCTGCATGGGTTGACCCGGCTGCATGGGCTGTCCCGGCTGCATGGGTTGACCCGGCTGCATGGGTTGACCCGGCTGCATGGGTTGACCCGGCTGCATGGGTTGACCCGGCTGCATGGGCTGGCCGGGCTGCATGGGTTGCCCCGGTTGCGTGGGCTGGCCGGGCTGCACGGGCTGTCC